>NC_015177.1:2400000-3600000 GCF_000190735.1 Pseudopedobacter saltans DSM 12145 | reverse complement strand
AGAGACAGCTACAGTTAGCGCTTTAAAGTTCCCTAAGGCATAATCGCGGTGGATGTTATTAAGCTCCTGAATATAAAAAGGCGCATTTTGTTGTCTACAGGCAAAATGGCCATGAAAAAACAAAGTCATTTTTTCACGTAAAAAAGCATCATCCGAGGCCAACTTATCTAAAAACGCGACATTCAGCGTTCTGGTCTGTTCGGAATACTCTCTTTGCCGCTGTCGTCTTTCCTCCGCTGTTAACGTCCCGTAAGGAACATCCTGCTTTGGTTCCTCAACGACTGATAATGGCCGATACTTTGCAGATTCAGAAAACATTCTGTCTACAAGTTTCTCTATCCGCTGATTTTTCAGCTTTTGATATTCAGAATAATGGATCCCAAATCCCGCTCTGGAATAGAGATGCTTTACTTTATCTTGTTGATTCATAACGGTGTGTTGCTACGACGTTAGACGTATATATAAATTTAAGGTTTAATCATTAAAAATTTAAATGCAATTTTCTTTTTATTTTTAACCATCTTATTAAGCAAATGTGATTTTTAAATTAGAAGAAGAACTCATTTTTCCTCCATGCCATTTAGCAGAAGAAGACGGTCTGCTCGCTGTTGGAGGAGATTTATCCCCCGAAAGACTTTTACTGGCTTACACCAATGGAATTTTTCCATGGTATAGCGATGACACGCCAATTTTATGGTATGCACCTCACGAGCGTTTTGTGCTTTTCCCAGAAAAACTAAAGATCAGCAAAAGCATGAAACAGGTTATAAGATCTGGGAAATTCGAAGTCACCATTGACGAAGCCTTTCCCGAGGTAATAAAAACCTGCGCCAAAATAACAAGAAAAGACCAGGACGGAACCTGGATAACAAACGATATGCAAAAAGCTTATATTAAGCTGTTCCGCCTGGGCTTTGCACATTCTGTAGAGGTTTGGGAGGAAGGAAGCCTAGTTGGCGGGCTTTACGGAGTACTTATCAATAAGATTTTCTGCGGGGAATCTATGTTTTCCAAAACAAGTAACAGCTCTAAACTGGCTTTGATTTGGCTAGCTGAAAATATCGACTTAAAACTTATCGATTGCCAGGTACACACCAATCACCTGGAAAGTATGGGTGCAGAAATGATAAGCATGGAAGAATATTTAAAATATCTAAAAGCGTAAAAATTAACTCATTTTGAGTATATAATATCCTCTAGCAAGTATTACCTAATTTTTCTCCTAGCCAGCGCCGTTATTGATTCTCTATTTTCCATATATTATGCATGATAAGACCATATAAAAATTTGTTAGAAGAAGGGCCAGTTAGCGAGATGTTACGGATAATTTATCAAGTATGGAATAACGCTAACATCCCTTTTTGGACACCGGGTTATTACTTGATTCTGGTAAATTGTTTTAAGGTGGCGTTAAAAAGAAGGGTATAGAAAGGCTCTTTTTCGTTTCTAGCTAACTCCAAAAAGCCGATAGGACGAGAACTAAACTCTTTGATACCCTTGCCAATAAAGCTTACGAAACTTATTTTTTCTGTCTCACCTCTGCCGCCTGATAAATGTCTTCTTCGGCTTTAAATATTTTGAATTGAACTTCGTATTCTTCCGGAACATAAATTACAATAGGAAGTTGCCCATTATAGTTTACGAATTCGCGCTGACCAGAAACAAATAAATGTCTTCTCGGTTGGCCTGGACATGCCATTTGTGTAGAGATAACATTTCCCTTGGTTTTGAATACATAGTAGTTGTATCCCCATCCTTGTAAATCTTTCTTTTCCAATTCTCCCTGTAAGCCAAAACTATTACAGCCGTCTACTTCCATCCATTTTCCTATGGTAAACTCTATTCGCTTATTGTTATCAGCTTTTGAATATGGAACCTCAATCACCATTTGTTTGTATCCTTTTTCTGGTTTGGGATAAATTGACAAATCTTGTTTAAGAATGGTATTTTGTGCCATAATTGCCGTTGTTAAACCAACCAAAGACAATACTAATGTTAGTTTTTTAAAAGTTTGATTTCTCATAAGAAAATTCATTTTTGTTATATAATGTGCCAGACACCTTGTCCGACGTTACTGTTATCCCTTTACCTCTTAAACTCGCTTTGTGATACACTTTAACATAATTGATACATTCTACTGCATTTCTTTTGGTAACGTCCTGTTTGCTAAATTCCCAATCGTTAAGCCCTGTACTACTATAGAGAAAACAACAACGAAATAGGTTATGGCTATAATTAACTCTTTATAAGGCCCGCCTCCGATAGATAAAGCCAGAGCGATAGAAACTCCTCCTCTTAACCCTCCCCAAACAAGGATTCTTATTGTTGGCATATCAAATTTTTCGTTGAAAGGGATCATCTTAGCAGGAATAAAAATAGATAGAAACCTACCCATCAATACTACCATGATTGCAACCACTCCTACTGCCCAATAATCTATCACTTTTGGAATCAATAGCAATTCGAATCCGATAAATAGGAACAATATCGCATTAAGAATTTCATCAATTAGTTCCCAAAATTTATTCAGATAATCCGATGTTGTAGGCGTCATGGCGTGGATACGGTCGCCATAATTACCCAATACTAGTCCAGCAGAAACCATAGTTAGCGGTCCCGAGATATGCAGTCCCCGGGCAACCAGGTAACCGCCCATTACTACCGATAGAGTAATTAAAACCGAAACTTTATAATCATCAACTTTACGCATAAATTTAGCAGCGCTTACTCCCAGAAATGCTCCTAAAAGCAAGCCCCCAAAAGCTTCTTTAATGAATAACCAAGCTACATATTGAAATGTTATATCAATATCAGCACCCTGCGTAAGCTTTAAAATAACGGCGAAAACAACTACCGCAACACCATCATTAAACAAAGACTCTCCCGCCACTTTAGTTTCTAAAGATTTCGGAACTTTTGCATCCTTTAATATCCCTAATACAGCAATAGGATCTGTTGGAGAAATAAGAGCTCCAAAAAGGAGACAGTAAATTAAAGGTAAATTGATAGACAGATAAGGCAATACGTAAAAGAAAATACTGCCTATTGCAAAAGTAGAAATCACAACACTAACAGATGAGAAAATAATAACCGGTAGTTTTTGTTCCCGCAGGTCGCCGAGGTTGACATGAATTGCTCCTGCAAAAAGCAAAAAATTAAGCATGGCTCCCATCACTACTTCGGTAAAGTTTACATCTTTTAGTATTTCGGAAAAATCGCGAAGTAATGCAGGATAGATGTTACCTAAAATTACCAAAGCAGTGGACACAAACATGGCAATTAACATCACTCCTATTGTTGATGGCAGTTTTAAATATCTAATGTTTAGATATGAAAATATCGAAGCGAGAACTATGAGTACCGAAAATGAATAATATAATTCCATAAAAAATATTATGAATAATTAAATAATGTAACTTTTTGCGTTTTGTTTTATCAACTATTACATTAGTTTTGTTTAATTTATTTAAATAGTTATGAAAATTAAAGTCCTCTGGGTATTGTCTGTCCTATTTACAACGAAATCTTTTTCTCAAGACACAATTAAAGTAACGCAGCATAAATCTGTTTCGCCACAGGAATTACCATATTCCAGAACTATTATATCGACGAATACTAAAGGAATTTATGAATTTATTGAAAAATATAGTGACGGCCGGATGAAAAGCCGAGGTTATGCTTCATCATATGAACCTTTTACAAAAACAGGAAAGGAAACTCTTTTCTATAAAAATGGGCAGATAAAAAGTATACATTTTAATACCCCTAAAAATACTGCTGTAGGGGAGTATTCGTCATTCTATGAAAATGGAAATCTAAAATTAATAGGCGAGTTTCAAGAGCCTTGTGTTTTAAACCGACCGGAGAGCTTTGAATTTCCTAAATTTATAGTAAAACAATTCTTAGACTCGACTGGAACAAATTTTCTTGATAAAGATGGTTCTGGGCCTGTGAAAATGACTTATAATAATGGAGATAAACTAGAAGGAAAATATCTTAAAGGGAAAAAAGACGGGGAATGGCATGAACATATCTCTAAAACAAATGAATCTTATGAAGAGTCTTTCAAAAATGGTCTTTTGATAAAAGGAATTTACACGGACTCTACAGGAAAAGTGAATATCTATACTACAGCACATATTTTCCCGGAATACAAATACGGAATGAAGGAACTGTATTCATTTATTTCGACGAACCTTAAATATCCTCCGATGTCAAAAATACAAGGCATTGAAGGTAAAGTCTTATTAAATTTTATTGTAAAAAAAGACGGTTCTCTTGATAAAATTAAAGTAATAAAAAGCATTCCTAATGGAGGGGAACTCGAAGAAGAGGCTATTAGAGTTTTAAAAATGACCGAAAAATGGACTCCTGGTTTTCAGAGAGGCAAAAATGTAAACGTTTCATACTCTCTTCCTATTGCTTTTAGTTTAAGAAAACCATAATTAAAAAACACTATGCGGAATTTCACCCTTTTATTTTGTTTTCTAATTAGTGCGAATTTTTCAAATGCACAGGAAATACTTAAAACTTTTCACAAGGAAGACGGAACAGAAATTTCAGAAAGGAAAAGCGATTATACCAGAATTATAAAGAAAACTCCTCAAGAGGGAATTTATTCTTTTGAGGAAACATGGAAAGACGGTAGTATAAAGAGAAATGGCTTTCTTTCCGAATATAAGCCAAAGTTTAAGCAAATTGGGAAAGAAATTACTTACTATAAGAATGGAAAGGTTAGTCAGATTCAATATATAAAAAACTACAACAGTATCGGTAAGATTCAAAGGTTTTATGAGAACGGTAAACTAAAAGAAGAAGGAAAATTTTTACAACCAACGAATAATTTTACTCATACTAGGTTTGATTACCCTAATTATGCCGCTATTCAAATTGCCGATTCCTTAGGGAATATATTTCTAGATTCGCTGGGCAACGGAAAAGTAAATATTACCTATGCAAATGGCAATATTCTTGAAGGAGAATATATAAATGGATTAAAGCATGGGCAACGCAAGGAGTTTTTGGCTAAAGACAAAGAAACCTACATAGAAAATTATCAAAATGGGAAGTTTTTAAAAGGACAACGCATAGACGGTTCGGGAAAAAAGACAGAATATCGGAATGAAGTATTTCCAGAATTTGATGGGGGTATGACGAGCTTCTATGCCTTTATCAACAGAAATTTAAAATACCCTCCTGATATGAAAAAACAAAGAATTGAAGGTCGGGTTACAGTAAACTTTATAATTGAAAAAGACGGCTCTTTGAGTGAAGTTAAAATATTAAGGGGAATACCAGGAGGAGAAGAGCTAGAAGAAGAAGCCATGAGAGTTATCAGAATGTCTCCAAAATGGATACCGGGAATGCAAAAAGGTAAACCCGTTCGTGTTTCTTATTCTGTACCTATTTCTTTTAAACTGAACTAACCGTTTTAGACATAAAACAATAAAAGATTCTCTAAGCAAAATCCCGGTTAAATCCACATTTTTTTTGCAATCCGAAAAAGAAACCTCGTACTTCGTAGTCTAAAATCTAACATCAATTGGCCAAAGTAAAATCATCCTATTTCTGTCAGAGTTGCGGATACGAGTCTCCCAAATGGTTAGGCAAATGCCCTTCTTGCCAGCAATGGAATACTTTTGTAGAAGAAGTTGTAGAAAAGAAATCTGCCGGCATTCCAGATTGGAGAAATACAACACATTCAACTGTATCACGGGCAAATCAACCGCATAAGATTCAGGAAATAGCCTATACAGAAGAACATCGTTTAATAACGCCTGATAAAGAGCTTAATCGTGTTTTAGGAGGAGGCATTGTTGGTGGCTCTTTGGTTCTTATCGGTGGGGAGCCCGGAATCGGAAAATCGACCCTGATGTTACAATTGGCTTTAACACTGCCTAACATTAAGGTTCTTTATGTATCGGGAGAGGAAAGCGAGCAACAGATTAAACTTAGGGCAGAAAGGATTTTAAATAATCCTTTCTCCGATTGTTATATCTTAACTGAAACTTCTACCCAGAATATTTTCAAGCAAATAGAAATACTGGAACCAAACATTGTGGTTATAGATTCTATTCAGACATTACATTCAGCTCACATGGAGTCTACTCCCGGAAGCGTTTCCCAAGTTCGCGAATGTACCGCAGAGCTGCTGCGTTTCGCTAAGGAATCCAATACGCCTGTATTTTTAATCGGTCATATAACGAAAGACGGTATGATTGCCGGTCCAAAAATATTGGAACACATGGTCGACACTGTTTTGCAGTTCGAAGGAGACAGGCATCATGTTTATAGAATTTTAAGAGCTATTAAAAACAGGTTTGGCTCTGCAGCTGAACTAGGTATCTACGAAATGCAGGGAAGCGGACTTAGAGAAGTGTCTAACCCCTCTGAAATATTACTTTCTTTAAGAGAAGAGGCTTTAAGTGGCGTAACGGTATCTGCTACTATGGAAGGCATGCGCCCAATGCTGATTGAAACTCAGGCACTGGTAAGCAACTCTCCATACGGGACTCCACAGCGGTCTTCTACCGGATTTGATACAAAGAGGATGAACATGCTGCTAGCTGTTTTAGAAAAGCGCTGTGGCTTTAAACTTGGTGCCAAAGATGTTTTCCTGAATATAGCCGGCGGTATAAAAATAGAGGATCCAAGTATTGATCTTGGGCTGATTGCAGCAATTATTTCTTCTCATGAGGATATACCAATTTCTCACAAAATTTGCTTTGCCGCGGAGGTTGGCCTTTCTGGAGAAATAAGAGCGGTTACCCGTATTGAACAAAGGATAGCCGAGGCAGAGAAACTGGGTTTCGAACAGATTTTTATTTCTAAATACAACAAAAAAGGTCTGGATTTAAGCAAGTATAAAATAGGGATACAAACTGTAGCTAAGGTTGAAGAGGTATTTGAATTGCTATTTGGATAAATGAATGTTTAATGTTTAATTACAACTTGGAACGCAATAAACAAATATTTTTTATACATTCATAAATGAGCGCCTTAAGTTTTTTTGATTTTTAACTTTAAAATTTATAAATGTGTATACAAAAAAAGTTGGATGCTTTCTTAACGGTATTTCTCATTAAGAATTAAGCATCCAACATTAAAAATTATTACGGCTCTATTTTAGAGGTTCTTTCTATTTCTCCATAGGTCCCCTTTACTTCATTTCCTTTAGGATCTATCAAAGAAATTTTTACTTCCAAATCTCCCGGTTTTGCACCTTTTATAATGTAAGGTTTCCATGAATCCACTGTGAAAGTAGTATCCTGAACCTCTACCTTTACTTTATAATCATTAGGAGAAAGATTCAGGTTTTTTATATAAAAATCCAACAGCACATTTTCAGTATCCGCTCCTTTATAATCTCCTTTTGGTCTGCTATAGAACAACATCGGATCCATTGGGGTATCTTCTTTTACATACTTTCCATTTGCGTCAATTTTGAACTTGGTTAAAACATTTGCGTCGGGTGTTTTCAGTGATAGATGATAGGATCTGGAAAGGAAGCACAATAACACATGTTCGGAATTTTTAGCTAATGTTACCGTATTGGTTGGCTTGTATAAAGCCACGTAAGGTTTATTATCTAAAATAAAATGAATATGTTGTCCGTCTTTAGAATTAGCTGTGTGCTCGTGATGCCCGTCTTCGGTTTGTTTAGACAATTCATAATTCTGCACATTGAAATCGAATGTTAATTTGACAGAATCACCAACTACTTCTGATTTCACGCCTTTGATTTCCAACTTAGCATTTTGAAAATCATTGGTCTCTGTCATCGGTTCTATTGAAAGATGTGCCTGTTCTCTCTTTGTAGAGTCTGAATGTTGCTCGCTTGAAGCTTGCCTATTATTATTACAAGACAGCAGGAGCGAAAACGCAGCTACTCCGATTAAAACTACAGCTGATTTTGTTTGCTTTTTCATGGTGTGATTTTTTAGTTACAACATAGTTTTTAACATAGCCTATTCTATAAAGTTTTAATTTTATTAAAATCGATATTCCGTCAAAAAACGATCACATATGCTCTGAAGCACTTTATTAAGTCTAAAATCAATTGTTTTTAGGTACCTTTGTAGATGTTTTTTTTAATTTACTCTAAAAAGGGCATAGTTGTTGAAAACTTGATTTTTGGATTAATCGAATAAAATTATAATTTGAGGGTAATAATTTTCCGTAAAAGGTGATATAGTAAATTTTTTTAGGAAGAAATACGTTCTCATAAGAAAGGTAGAATATGGAAGAAGAAGAATTTGAGTTTGAGTTTTCTGAAGACCCTAAGCATTCGGTAGAGAGATTTGAGGAAATGGTGCGCAACGACGACCATTATTTCTTTGATTCCCATGTTTTTGACAATATCATAGATTATTATATCGAAAAAAATGAACCATCAAAGGCTTTACGGGTAATAGAATATGCCGTCTCTCAGCATCCATTTGTTGTAACTTTCTTAACAAAGCAGGCACAGCTTTATCTAATCATGAATAATCTGCCGAAAGCATTTGAGTCGCTAAATAAAGCAGAGCTTTTAGAACCATCGGATTCTGATATCTTCCTATTAAGAGGCAATATATACGAAAACCTCGGTCGTTACGACGAAGCTTTGGAAGCACTGTTTAAAGCTTTAGAACATACAGACATGCAGGAAGAGGTGCTTATGCAGATTGCATATGTATATCAAAATCTTGGCGACTATGAGCAGGCGATAGAATATTTAAAAAGATGTCTGCAAAAAAACATGGAAAATCAGGACGCTCTCTACGAACTTGCATTTTGTTATGATGTTTTAGATAAACAGGATGAAAGTATACAGTTTTATCAGCAATATATTGATAATGAGCCCTACTCATATGCGGCCTGGTATAACCTGGGGAATGCCTATCACAAGTATGAAATGTTTGAAAAAGCCATTGATGCTTATGATTATGCCTTGCTAATAAAAGAAGATTTTTCTTCTGCTTATTTCAACAAGGGTAATACGCTGATCCAGTTAAATAAGTTTGAAGAAGCTATAGAAGTTTTTAAACAGACTTTTGATTACGAAATGCCTGATGCGCACACTTATTGTGCGATTGGCGAGTGTTACGAGAAACTCGAAAAAATGGAAGAGGCCCGTAATTACTATAAAAAAGCTGTTAAAATAAGCAGCGCTTTGGCTGATGCTTGGTACGGCATAGGCGTAACTCTTGATTTTGAGCAACGTTATTTTGAATCGCTTCATTATTATAAGAAAGCATTAAAAATAGACGAAAGCAATCCTGATTACTGGTTTGCTATTGCAGATGCTTACTATAAATTGAAAAATCTGGACGAATCTGAGAAGGCTTATGAAAAGGTTGTTGAACTAAATCCTTTAGATGTTGATGCCTGGTTAGATTATTCTTCTGTTTCTTTTGAGCAAAAGGATCTTAAAAAGTGTATCGAAATTATTGCAGAGGGAATTAAGAACAATCCGGAAGCCCCCGAATTGCATTACAGACTGGTTGCCTATCTTTTTGCAGACGGACAGGCAAAAGAAGCTTTGACTCAATTACATAAGGCATTAAGTATTGATCCCGAGAAACATTATTTGCTTTTCGAGTATTTACCCATGTTACAAAACAATAAGGTTATAATAGATATCATTAATAGTTTTAGGCGCTAAGGATTCAATAAAAAAAAATCAAAGGCCTAGTCATGATTGACTTTTGGTTTTTTTTTTGAACTTTTGCAATTAGTTATGAGTTTGAATTACACACTAAATAATATTCCTGAGCGCACAATCAAACCAAGGGACAAAGGAATCACAATGGTGATGGACAAAGGCCTAAGCCTACGTCAGGCCGAGGATTTCTTAGAGGTCGCTGGAATTCATACAGACATTATTAAATTAGGTTGGGCGACTTCTTTCGTTACACCAAACCTCGAAGAAAAATTAAAACTCTATAAAGAAGCCAATATCCCGGTATATTTTGGAGGAACTTTATTCGAAGCTTTTATCGTAAGAGATCAATTTGATGATTATAGACGAACTTTAGATAAATTTGGAATGGAGTATGCCGAAGTTTCAGACGGCTCGATAGATATCAATCACGAGGAAAAATGTCAGTTTATTTCGAAACTAAGCGAACAGGTAACTGTAATTTCTGAGGTTGGCTCTAAAGACGCTACCAAAATTTTTGCTCCGTATAAATGGATTCAGTTGATGCAGGCAGAAATAAATGCCGGTTCCTGGAAAGTAATCGCCGAAGCCAGAGAAGGAGGAAATGTTGGAATTTACCGCGACTCTGGAGAGGTTAGGCAGGGTTTGGTAGACGAAATCTTAACGCAAATCCCGGAAGAGAAAATCATCTGGGAGGCTCCGCAAAAAGCGCAACAGGTTTGGTTTATCGAATTAATAGGTACTAACGTTAATTTAGGAAATATAGCCCCGGCAGAAGTAATTCCATTAGAAACTATCCGTTTAGGGTTAAGAGGAGATACTTTCAATCACTTCCTAAATCAGAAATAATAAGCGATTTTATCGCACTTATATTTAATGAAAAAGTTTGGATTAATTGGATATCCTTTAGGACATTCATTCTCTGAGAAATATTTTACAGAAAAATTTAACAATCTGGGCTTGATTGACCATTGCTATAAACTTTATCCTATTGAAGTTATGGCCAATGGTTTCCCTAAATTATTAGAAGAGAATCCTCTTCTTTGCGGTATAAACGTCACTATACCGCATAAAATTGAGGTGATGGGATTTCTAGATGAAATAGACGAAGCTGCCGCTGCTATTGGCGCCGTTAATTGCATTAAAATCACCAGAACTGCAGACAATAAAAAAAATCTAAAGGGCTACAATACTGATGCCTATGGTTTTGAATCTTCCATTAAACCTTTTTTAGAGCCACACCATAAAAAAGCTTTGATATTAGGTAACGGCGGTGCTGCAAAAGCGGTAAAATATGTTTTGGGAAAATTGGGAATTGAGTATAAGTTTGTATCAAGAAATCCAAAAGAAGGTATGCTTTCTTATGCCGACCTAACAAAGGAGATTCTGGAAGACTACCATATAATTATAAACTCCAGTCCGGTCGGAACTTATCCCAATGTTACCGAGAAACCGGAATTACCTTACGAATTTATCTCTGATAAACATTTGTTTTACGACCTGATCTACAATCCGGCAGAAACTGTATTTCTTGCGAAAGGTCGGGAAAAGGGAGCCAAAACAAAAAATGGCTACGAAATGCTGGAGTTGCAGGCTGAAAAATCCTGGGAAATTTGGAACGAGTAAATCTCCCTCAGTTTTAATTTCTAGGAGTTATGACTTTTATCATTTGGTTCAGGAATTGCTGATTATGTAATTTGTGGAGGAAGGAAATCATCTTTTCAAAAACTTGGAGGTGTGAGACTTGGACTATCTTGGGTATTTCTTTATCTTTATATAGATTTGTTATTACCATTTTATGAAAGAAGTAACATTAAAAATTCCCGAAAACAAATTCAATTTCTTTATGGAATTGGTAGATCAACTGGGTTTTGAAATTAGTGAAGGGAGCTCAGTTTTACCTGATTGACAAAAAGATCAATTAGATATAGCTCTTAAAGAACACGAGAATGACACTACGAATTATTCTGATTGGAATGAGATCAGAAAAAAAATATTTGAAAAATATAATATTAAATGAATATTGTTGTATTTGAAAATGCAGGTATTCAAATTAGTAAAGCTGCTCAGTGGTTCTTTGAGCAAAATCCGGGACTAGAAACCAAATTTTTATTGGTTTTAGATAAATCAATAAGATATATCAAAAACAATCCTCTTTAAATACCAAATACGCTATAAATCTGTACGAATAAAGTTCCTGGAAAATTTCACATTTGGTATTCACTAGAATAAAACGATATTCATACTTTACGTATTCCATACAAGCCAGAATAGCAACGATTGGTTTTAACAAAATCTTATATTATTTACAAAAATGTTTCTTTAATTTGCGCTCCAAACAAGCATTTGAATGAAATTCGGTATATACATTATCTGTGTCTTTTTAGGCCTTGTTTCTTGTTCCGATAACGGAAATTATGCCCCAAAACCAAGAGGATATTTTAGAATCGATTTCCCAGAAAAATCATATAGAGAATTTTCATCTGACGCTCCTTATACTTTCGAATATCCGGTTTATGCAGAGATGTATCCTGACAGTTCAAAAGATTCGAGAAAGAATTGGTATAATCTAGCTTTCCCTGGTTTTAACGCCCGCCTACATATAAGTTACTACAGTTTCAACAACGAAAAAGAACTGGAAGAACTTACTGAAGATTCCAGAAAGCTTGCCTTTAAACATACAGTTAAAGCTACAGGAATAGACGAGGCTTTAATAAAGAATAAGGAAAAGAAGGTTTACGGGGTTTATTATACTATTGAAGGCAATACCGCTTCATTGTTACAGTTTTATCTGACAGATAGCATAAAAAATTACCTTAGGGGAGCACTTTATTTCAATGAAAAACCTAAATTCGACTCTATCCAGCCAGTGGAGACTTTTATAAGAAAGGATTTGGACAAAATGATTTCAACTTTTAAGTGGAAATAGGATAATCATAAGTCAAAAGTATAAAGTAAAAAGGCAAAAATTCAGGTTACGAGCCTATCCTTTTACATAGTCAAATATTATTTCTAAAACAGTACTCTTATAATCTGGTCACAAATGTTTATTATTAGGCATTATTATTTTTAAAGTTTAGCAGTAATTTCAAATAAAATGAAGAAAACGCTTTCAATTTTGTGTTTTTTATTGTGTAGCAGCTTTGCTTTTTCGCAAGGGTTTTTCACCTACATAGATCGTTCTACCCAATTTTTTGAAACATTAAACGAAAACAAGTTTAAAGAAGCTCAATTGTTTTTCGATCCCAGTTTGTATAACAAAATCAAACCGGAATCTTTGGAAGCTATGTGGAAACAAATTACGGCGGGATTGGGAAAATTTGAGTCGGTGGAAGGCGCTCAGAACAAGAGCCAGGATAGTCTACAATCTGTCATTTTAGATTGCAAATTCGCCTATGGTTCGCAGCCATTTCAGTTTGTTTATAACAACAATGCAAAAATGATCGGTTTTTTCATTGTTCCTGTTAAACAGGTTCCGCAATATAAACCAGCAACTTATTCAGATTCTTCAAAATACAAGGCAAGTTTCATCAACATAAAGTCCGGCAATTTTGATTTGCCGGGTATGCTTACCTTACCTAAAAGCGGAGAAAAATTTCCGCTGGTTATCTTTGTTCACGGTTCAGGGCCTTCTGATATGGATGAAACCGTTGGGCAACATAAACCTTTTAAAGATTTGGCAGAAGGCCTGGCTATGCAAGGAATCGCGTCTATCAGATACGTAAAAAGAACTATGCTCTATGGCCAATCTTTTGTCAATAAATCCTACACTTTAAAGGAAGAGGTAGAGGATGACTTGCAAAAAGCATTAGAATATGCACAAAGTCTTCCGGAAATTGATAAAAGCAAAATATATATTTTTGGACATAGTTTAGGCGGAATGGTTGCTCCGCGCTTTGCCAGCCAGCATCCGGAATTAAAAGGAATAATTTTAGCTGCTGCTCCCGCGAGAGCATTTGGAGATATAGCAGTAGAGCAATATCAATATTTAGAAAAAGCTTCGCAGGATACAAGCGCTCAAACTAAAAAAATATTTGCAGAAGCCATTCAGGAGGCGAAAAAAGGAGCTTCAATAAAAACCAATGCACTTCCTAAAGATACTTTAGCTATGGGGCTGCCAATTTCTTATTGGTTAGATTTAAATTCTCTAAATCAGGTTGCTACAGCAAAAAAACTAAAAAACCGAATTTTGGTTATTCAGGGAGGAAATGATTATCAGGTTACTTTAACAGATTATAATCTTTGGAAATCGGCTTTGAAAGGCAAAAACGTAACATTTAAGCTTTATCCAATGCTAAATCATTTATTTAGCTTTGTTAGCGAAAAAGGTACCGGCGCACAATATCAGGAACCGGGGAATGTAGAAGCTGTTCTGGTAACTGATCTGGCAAATTGGATTTTAGAAGAAAAGTAATAAAAAATTAATTTTATGTTGAAGCTGCAGCAATTTGTAAATAACCCATATCAGGAAAATACTTATGTCCTTTCTGACGAAACAGGCTCTTGTGTTATTATAGATCCGGGAATGTACAATGCAACAGAACAAAACGCTGTTGTAAATTATATAAAAGAAAATAATCTTAAACCCGAAATCTTACTTAATACACATTGTCATATCGACCATGTGCTGGGAAATAAGTTTGTTTTCGACATTTATGGGCTGAGACCACAAATTCATAAAGGTGAGCTGCAATTGCTTCACGCTGTTCCATCTTATGCCCCTCAACAAGGTTTTAATTACGAAATATCTCCTGAACCTGAAGCTTTCTTAACTGAAGAAGATACCGTAAAATTTGGAAATAGTATTTTAAAGATCATTTTTGCGCCGGGCCACTCTCCTGCTCATTTGTGTTTTTACCACGAAGAGTCGAAAACTTTAATTGGTGGAGATGTGCTTTTTTATGGCAGCATCGGCAGAACTGACTTACCGGGAGGAAACTTCGAAACATTAATCAGCAGTATTAAGAACAACCTTTTTATACTACCAGACGACACAAAAGTATATCCGGGACATGGACCTGCAACAACAATAGGTTTCGAAAAAGCTAACAATCCATTTTTACGATAATTGAATATTGCTTTTTACATAGCCAAGAGATATTTATTCTCAAAGAAGTCTACAAATGCCATTAATATCATTTCTGGTATTTCTATGCTTGGCGTTTTTGTAGGAAGCGCCGCTTTAATCATCATACTTTCTGTTTTTAATGGTTTCGAAGACCTGGTTTTATCAATGTATAATTACCATTCTCCGGATCTTAAAATAGAACCCAAAACCGGTAAGGTATTTGACCCAACAACCTCTGATTTTGAAAAAGTTAAATCGCTGAACAATTACGTTTCCTATACCCAAGTCTTACAGGAGAAAGCGCTTTTGCGCTATGGAAATTACCAGTTTATTGGTCAGATAAAAGGCGTAAGCGATGATTATCTTAAAGATCCCTATGTTGACAGTTCTTTGGTGAATGGTGAATTTATTTTAAAAGACGACTACGCAAATTATGCGGTGATAGGTTCTACAGTACAATATGTTTTAGGTGTAAATATTAACGACCAGATACGTAAACTGGAAATATATTCTCCGATAAAAGGAAGAAAAAGTAGTTTTTCCGCTGCCGAAGAATTTGTTTCGGAACAATTGCAACCTGTTGGAGTCTTTCAGGTGCAACAGGAAGAAAACAACATGGCGATAATTCCCTTAAATACCGCCAGGATATTGGTTGGGGAAGATAAAAATGTAAGTTATATAGAGATTTTCTTAAAAGACCCAGAGCAATCTGATGCCATAAAGAAAAAGATAGAGCAAATTTTAGGAAACAAGTTTCTTGTAAAAAATAGAATACAACAGAACGAACTTCTTTACAAAGTGCTTAATTCTGAAAAATGGGCAATCTATTTCATTCTTACTTTTGTTCTTATTATTGCTATTTTTAATATTATTGGTTCTCTTACCATGCTTGTTATCGACAAACGTAAGGATATAGCCATATTAAACAGCCTTGGAGCCCCTAAAAAGCTTATCAATAGGATTTTCCTTCTGGAAGGATTAATGATTTCTCTGTTCGGCTGTTTGGGCGGATTGATTATAGGAACTATTTTTTGTCTATTGCAACAACATTTTGGGTTGATCTCTATGGGTGACGGAAATTTATTAATAAGTGCCTATCCAATAAAAATCAGATTACTAGACTATTTATTGGTTTTTATAACCGTTTTCTTCATTTCTTTTATTGCATCATATATAAGTTCCAGATTGAGTACGAAAAGATTCGAACAATTACGTACTGATTTATAATAAAGCTTCATTTCTATCATTATTATTATATCTGGCAGAGAATGAAATCACATAAAAACATGTATAACTATAAAATAACCTTTACAGTTATACTAACGTGTGATAATGTGTAAAAAATGTCATGCATTTGCATGGTATTTATATTCATTATTCTGATTTTTATTGGTTACAAAATATGAGTTACAACTCGCTAATAGCTAAAATTGATGATTTTATCAGAAAGTACTATTTAAACAAAGTACTAAGGGGCAGTATTTGGCTGGTTTTTGCTTTTCTTATACCTTACCTCATCATAATCATCGCCGAGTATTATGGCTATTTTCCACCTAAACTTAAAACCGGATTATTCTATATTTTTTGTCTGGGACAGTTACTGATAGCGTATTTTTTAGTAATAAAGCCTCTGCTCAAATATTTCAAGCTTGGTAAGGTTATTAGCTATGAAAGAGCGTCGGAAATTATTGGCGAGCATTTTTCAGATATACAGGATAAACTAATCAACACGTTGCAATTGCACAAGTCTGCAACGGAAAACCCACAACATAAAGACTTAATATTAGCTGCTATCGAGCAAAAATCTAATCAGATGCAGCCAATACCCTTTGTTTCTGCAATCAAAATAAGCGAAAATAAAAAGTATCTCCCCTATGCGGTTATCCCCCTGTTTATCATCATTATATTGGCTATTATAGCTCCTGCTATTTTAAAAGAAGGAACAACAAGAATTATTAATCATAATAAAACTTATGTAAGACAAGCTCCTTTTAAGTTTCGAATACAAAACAAAAAATTAGAAGCAGTTCAAGGCGAAGATTTTAAGCTGGAATTGAAACTTAGCGGAGATAAAATCCCTCAGGATATTTATTTGATTGATGGACAAAACAGCTTTAAACTGAAAAAAGAAGATATTCTTAATTTCAGCTACATTTTTAAAAATATTCAGCAGAGTAAAACTTTCCAATTTAAAGCGGGAGATTATTATTCCGAAAGCTATAACTTAATTGTTCACAAAAAGCCCTTATTAATCGGATCATCTATTTCTTTATTATATCCAGCTTATCTTCAAAGAGGGAATGATAAAAATGTGAATTTAGGAGATTTGATCATTCCGGAGGGAACCAGAATTATCTGGAATCTGAAAACAGAAAATACAGAAAGAATAGGTTTTAATATCGATAATAAAAACATTGTTCTGACTGATAAAAATAATTCCTTCACTATATCTCATATTGCAAAAGAATCCTCTTCATTTGCTATCCGACTGAATAATATTGACAATGAAGACGAAGCAATAAAACATCAGATAAACGTAATCCCTGATCAGTATCCTCAAATAGAAATCGAAGAACGTCCGGATTCTTTAAATTCCCGGGTGATTTATTTTATGGGAAGAATAAGTGATGATTACGGATTAAATCAGCTTAGCTTTCACTATCAAATTAAAAATCCCAGTAATAAATCCGGAAATGGCAAAAACTATAAAGTTCCTATTAAATTCACAGGGAAAACCAGCAGTAATTTCTTTTATTTCTGGCCTTTAAATACACTTAATTTACAAGAAGGGGATGAATTGAGCTATTATTTTCAGATTAGTGATAATGATGGCGTAAATGGATCCAAAATAACAAAAAGCCCGCAAAAGATATATAAATCCCCTACTGTAAGCGAAAGTTTCGAAAAGGCGAATCAAAGCACTGCACAGGTGAAACAAAAGATGCAGTCTGCAATAAGACAGTCTCAAAAAATACAACAGGATGCACAGAAGCTAAACCAGGAATTGTTAAACACAAAATCTCTTGATTTTGAGCAGAAAAAACAAATTGAAGAACTGTTGGATAAACAGGAGAAACTGGAGAAATTATTGAAAGAGATTAGTGATGAGAATAAGAAAAATATCCTCGAAAGGAGCCAAATAGAAAAAGATAAGGAATTGCTGGAGAAGCAAAAGCAGATTCAGGAACTGTTTGATAATGTGCTGGACGAAAAGACCAAAGAATTGCTTAAAAACCTTCAAAAACTGATGGACGAAAAAAACAAGGATCTTCCTCAGCAAAATGATATGAAGCAAATGCAAAGCGACAATAAATCTTTACAAAAAGAGCTGGATAGGATTTTAGAATTGTATAAGAAATTAGAATCGGAGCAAAAACTGAACGAGCAAATCCAGAAACTGGAAGATCTTGCCGATAAACAATTGCAAAACAGTAAAGAAAATGACATTCGGAAACAGGCCGAAATCCAAAAGCAATTCGAAGAAATAAAGAAGGGCTTACAGGAAGCTAAACAAAAAAACGATGCACTGGACCGGCCCGATAACTATGATTTAAAGGAACAACAGCAACAGGATATCGACAAAAAAATAAACGATGCTTTAAAGCAGCTGCAACAGAACAACAAACAGCAGGCAAGCGGTAGCCAAAAAGATGCGGGAAAGAAAATGCAGGACCTGGCTCAGCAGCTAAAAGAGATGCAGCAGGAATCTTCGGAAGAGCAGATTTCTGTAGATATGAAATCTCTGAGACAGTTGTTGCAAAACTTGCTTAGATCATCCTTTAATCAGGAAAGTGTAATGCTGGAAATGAAATCTACCGACGGATCGAGTCCTAAGTTTACAGAGCTTGGAAAAAAACAGCGGGAAATCTCAGATAATTTAAAAATGGTTGAGGATAGTTTGTTCAGTTTAAGTAAAAAAGTTCCTCAAATATCTACAGCAGTAAATCAGGAAGTAACACAAATCAGAGAAAACTTAAATAGTACATTAGAAAATATACCAGACAGAAATATAGCGCAGATAAATAAAAATCAGCAGTATGCGCTCACCTCGATCAATAACCTGGCTCTTATGTTGAGCGAAGCTTTGCAGCAATTACAAAATGCCATGAAGAATGCAAAATCGGGAGGTAAAGGAAAGCCCCAACCTGGTATGTCCGAACTTTCCAAAATGCAGGAAGAGCTCAATAAAAACATGCAGAAAGCCAAAGAGCAAATGCAAAAAGAAGGCTCTGAGCCCGGAAAACCAGGCAAAAGCAATATAAGTCGTCAGTTTTCTGAAATGGCTAAACAGCAACAAATGATCAGGCAAACTCTGCAAGAGCTTAACCAAAAAATGAACAAAGATGGAACGGGAAAATCTGGAAATCTGGAAAAAATAATGAAAGAAATGGAACAAACAGAAACGGAACTCGTAAACAAACGTATTACGGAACAGTCTCTGCTTAGACAACAAGACATCCAGATAAAATTATTAGAGGCAGAAAAAGCAGAAAGGGAAAGAGAACAAGACAAAGACAGAGAAAGTAAAAGTGGTAAAGATTTTGCTCCTAATTACAACTTAATATTGAAAGAATATAACGAACTTAAGAGGAAAGATTCTGAGCTTTTAAAGACAGTGCCACCTTCGTTAAATAATTTTTATAAAACGAAAAGCAATCAGTATCTTGAAAAGTTAAAATCAGAGGAATAGCTATGGCGAATATTACACAGATATTAGATAAGGGACTTTACTCGCTTCAACTTCCTTCTACGAGTGCAAGCATTGCTCTGGTAGAAAATTTTATAGATAACCTTGTTCCCACATTAAATTTAAATGATGATGTCTATGCGAATATGATGACTTGTGTAAACGAAGCAGTATCAAACGCCATAGTACACGGGAATAAAGAAAATCCAACGAAGATAGTATACATTAACGTTGAAAATATTGATAACAGAAGGATCATCTTTTCTATCGCAGATGAGGGAGAGGGTTTTGATTTTAATAATTTACCCGATCCAACTTCGCCGGAAAATCTGGAAAAACTAAGTGGAAGAGGGATTTTCATCATGAAAAAACTTGCCGATCAATGCATATTCAATACCAAAGGAAATGAGGTAGAATTGCATTTTAAACTGTGATTTCAGTGCATTATAATAAGAGGAAGGTCGACCTTAATCAGGTAGAACAGAGATAATTGATATTTTATTAATTAAAATTTTCTATAGAGACTTCCTATCAAAAAAGTTTAAATCAGCAATTGTAAATCTGAACTGAGAACTTAAATATTATTGCAATCTTTGCGTTGAAAACAATTATTTAATGAAAAGGTTACCCATAAACTTTTACAAAGAAGATATAAGCTACAAAATAAGCGATATAAACAATCTTCGAAGCTGGATAAACCAAACTATAGTTACAGAAAAAAAAGAGCTACAGGAGCTTAATTTCATCCTCTGTTCTGATGAATATCTTTTAAAAATAAATCAGGAATATTTAAATCATGATACTTATACAGACATCATCACTTTTGATAATTCGGAAGACGAAGGAATGATTTATGGAGATGTTTTCATCAGTATTGAACGGGTAAAGGAAAATGCCAGAATATTTGGGGTAAAAACTGCGGATGAGTTACACCGAGTTATTATTCATGGAACCTTACATTTATTGGGGTACCCAGATAAGAAAAAGCAGGAAAAAGCATTGATGACTGAAAAGGAGAACTTTTATTTAAGTAAAAGAGTTTTTTCTAGTTAAACATGAACACATTGATTTAAAAGTTATTTTCTGTTTTATTTTATAAATTAGATTTATAACCATTTTACGTTATGAATCTAAAGCATATTATCAGTAGTATTTTTTTAAGCTGTATCTTTTCTAATTCCATTAGTCAGGAGAATAAAATAAATACGTCTTTAGAAAAAAATGCAGTATTTGGCTCAGGAAGGCAGGATCCTTCTTATCCCGGTGGAATAACTGCATTATATGAATACATTAATAAAAACCTTAAATATCCCGATTGGGAAAAAGAGAATAAGATACAAGGGAGAATCACTACCAATTTCATTGTAGAAAAAGACGGTACAATAAGCAATGTAAAAATACTACGTTCCGTCCCTAACTCCAAAAATATGGATGCAGAAGCGATTAGATTGGTAAAAAATATGCCAAAATGGATTCCTGGGAAAAAGAACGACAGTATTGTAAGGGTTTCTTATTCCATACCTATTATATTTTCCTATGAAAAAGCCGATGCTGAAAGACTACTTAAAGAAAATCCTGACTATATTTTCAATACAGTAGATAAAGTTGCATCTTTCTCTGGAGGAACTAAAGCACAGGAGGCTTATATTAGAAATAAAACAAAGGATCTGGATTGGCTAATAAACGATTTTAAATTAGTTAAAGGCAAATTCATAGTCGAGAAGGATGGAAGTTTATCAGAAATAACATTAACCAGTATTCCTGAATTGTCGAAAAATCAAAAGAAACAACTTCTAAAAATAATAAAGGATACTCCAAATTGGATCCCGGCACAGGTAGGATCTGTAACAGTAAGAAGCTATCAGACAATTTCATTGAAACCCTTTCAAGCAGATCTTTATATAAACAGATAAACGTATAAAATAGGACAAACTTAGTTATATCTTCCTGGCTAAGATTACTAAGTATTATAATACCCTAAAAATATATCTAACAATACACATAATCATCTCAAAATAATAATTAGATAAGTTTAAAGCTTGTTATTTACTACCAAATTCCAAATGTTTACCTTTGTATCCTAAATTTAGGGTAATTGGATTCTAACGTAATTGTTTTAGGCTCAAATGGATTGGTAGGTAGTTTACTTCTCGATATTTTATTGAAAAGTCACCAATATTCCTACATCACTGTTTTTGTAAGAAAGCAGTTAGAAATTGAACACCAAAAACTAAATCAAATCATAACCGATTTTAAAGATTTAGAGTCTTTACGGGAACACATACACGGGGATATATTATTCTCTTGTTTAGGGAGCACACAGAAAAAAACGCCCAATAAAGAAGATTATATTTTTGTAGATATAACTATACCCTCATTCTTTGCAGATATGGCATCCAGAAAAGGATTAAAACAAATTCACTTAGTATCGGCAGTTGGAGCGAGTTCTGCTTCTCCCCTATTCTACAATAAGATAAAAGGACAATTGGAAGATTTTATTAAAGAAACAGAAATTCCTTCTATTAATATCTATCAGCCTTCATTAATATTAGGAAACAGAAACGAATTTAGATTAGGAGAAAAAATAACTTCCTTCCTTATTAAAGTTATTGATCCACTCTTGGTAGGATCTTTCAAAAAGTACAGAAGTACAAAAGCTTTAGATATTGCTAAAGCGATGTACAATGTATCATTAGAATACAAAAACGGCGTTTATACATATACATCAGATAAAATAAAGGAACTAGCGTGAGTATTATATCAGCAGAACAATTGGGTCATGCATACAATGATCAGTGGTTGTTCAAAAATCTTACTTTTGGAATACAACAGGGACAAAGAGTAGCTTTGGTTGGCGTAAATGGTGCAGGAAAATCTACACTTTTAAAATTATTAGCCGAACGCTTCAAACCAACCGAAGGAAAAGTTGTAAAAGCAAAAGATATCAAATTCGGTTATCTGGAACAGGATCCTCAATTTGATGGAGCAGCAACTATAAGTGATTTCATTTTTAGCCTAAACAACAGACAGCAACAGGTTATTAGAGAATATGAAGAGCTTCTTGAGCAAGACAATCCAGATATAGATTTAGTTAATAAGCTCACAGAAGAAATCAGCAGTTTAGATGCCTGGGAATACGAACATAATATAAAAACTATTTTAGGAAGACTAGGTATTTCAAACTTACATCAAAATATATCTACCCTATCGGGGGGACAAAAGAAGAGATTAAGCTTAGCCAAATTACTTATAGACGAACCTGATGTATATGTATTGGATGAGCCAACTAACCATTTAGATATAGATACTATAGAGTGGCTTGAAAAATTTTTGACGACAGGTGGAAAAACCATATTAATGGTTACTCATGATAGATACTTTCTCGACAACATATGTAATGAAATAATAGAATTAGATAACGGAAACGTATTTACCTATAAAGGCAAATACGCTTATTACCTGGAAAAGAAAGCAGAAAAAGATGCTATAGATGAAGCTACGTTGGCAAAAAACAAAAACCTACTAAAAAAAGAATTAGAATGGATGCGTAGAATGCCTCAAGCAAGGGCAACTAAATCAAAAGCAAGAAAAGATGCATTCTATGAGTTAGAAGATAAAACAAAAGGTAAAAACAAAAAGGAAACCATAGCATTAGATGTTAAAGTTAGCAGACAAGGCAATAAAATACTTGAAGTAGAGCATATTTCTAAAACCTTTAACGAGCAGGAGATAATAAAAGATTTCTCCTACACCTTTAAAAAAGGAGATAAAATTGGTTTAACCGGAAAAAATGGAACAGGAAAATCTACTTTTTTAAACATAATCACGGGAGAATTAAATCCTGATAGCGGAAAAGTAGAAAAAGGGGAAACCACTGTATTCGGGTATTACCATCAGTCTGGATTGAGCTTCAACGAATCAGAACGGGTTATTGACGTTGTAAAAAACATTGCAGAATACATAACCTTAGCTGATGGAAGCACGATAAGTGCTTCTCAACTATTAACATTATTTCTATTTCCTCCAAAAAAGCAACATGGTTTTGTAAGCTTACTGAGCGGTGGAGAAAAGAAAAGGCTTCATTTAATGAAAGTATTAATTAAGAATCCAAACTTTCTTATACTGGATGAGCCTACTAACGATTTAGATATAGATACACTTAATGTTTTAGAAGAGTTTCTAGAAAAATTCCCAGGTGTATTAGTATTAGTATCCCACGATAGATACTTGGTTGATAAATTAACCGATCAATTATTTATTTTAGAAGGCAATGGCAGTATCAAAATATTCAATGGTAATTATAGTTTTTATAGAGCAGAACAAGAAGAAATCAAAATTTTAGAAAAGGAAGAGCAAAAGAGAAAAGAAAAACAAATCGCAGCTCCTACTCCTATTACTGATAAAAAGAATAAAATATCTTATAAAGAGAAAATAGAATTAGACAACCTTAATAACGAGATTCCTGCAATAGAAGAAAAAATAAAAAGATTAGAGCAGGAATTAAACAATCAAGCAGATTTAGAAAAAATAAACGAAATCATAAAAGTTTTAGAAGACACAAAGAAAAAACTAGAAGAAAAAAGTAATAGATGGCTTGAACTATCAGAATTAATTTAGATGTTCCACGTGAAACATCTAAATTAATTTCATCTTTTATATAAACAAATCAATAAAGCACATGTTCCACGTGGAACATATCAAATAAAAATGTTCAATAAATACGACGTTATAGTAGTTGGAGGAGGTCACGCTGGATGCGAGGCAGCTACAGCAGCAGCAAATTTAGGTTCAAAAACACTCTTGATAACCATGAACATGGGAACAATAGCTCAAATGAGCTGTAATCCTGCCATGGGTGGTGTAGCAAAAGGACAAATCTTGAGAGAAATAGATGCGATGGGTGGTAAGTCTGGGATAATAGCAGATGTATCCACCATTCAATTCAGAATGTTAAATAGATCCAAAGGACCGGCTATGTGGTCTCCAAGAACTCAAAACGACAGAATGAGGTTTGCGGAAGAATGGCGATTGACTTTGGAACAGACTCCAAATCTAGACATCTGGCAGGATATGGTAAACCGGCTGATCATAAAAGATAATAAAGTTTGTGGTGTCCAGACCTCTTTGGGTGTTAAAATAGAATCTGAATCAGTTGTATTAACAAATGGTACCTTTCTAAACGGAATCATTCATATAGGCGAGAAGCAGATGGGGGGAGGCCGTACCGGAGAAAAGTCAGCTACTGGTATTACCGAACATCTTGTAGAATTAGGTTTTGAAGCCGGACGAATGAAAACGGGTACTCCCCCACGTGTAGACGGGAGATCATTAAATTATTCAGTAATGGAAGAACAATGGGGAGATACAGATGGCGGTAAATTTTCTTATACAGACACAAAAACTACCCTCCAACAAAGATGTTGCTGGATAACATATACTAATGACAAAGTACATGAAACTTTGAAAGAGGGCTTTGAAAAATCTCCGATGTTCACTGGAAGAATTAAAGGCTTAGGTCCACGCTATTGCCCTTCTATCGAGGATAAAATCAACCGCTTTGCAGAACGCGAGAGACACCAAATATTCGTAGAGCCAGAGGGAGAAAAAACCGTAGAAATATACGTTAACGGATTCTCTACTTCCCTGCCTGAAGATGTACAATTTAAGGCAATAAGACTTATACCTGGTTTTGAAAATGCTAAACTTTACAGACCGGGGTATGCCATTGAATACGATTATTTTCCACCGCAACAATTAGATTTAACATTAGAGACACTATTAATCAAAAATCTATTCTTTGCTGGCCAGATAAATGGAACGACTGGATATGAAGAAGCCGCTGCACAAGGCTTTGTAGCGGGTGTAAATGCTCATCAAAAAGTTAATGATAAACATGAGTTAATATTGAAAAGAAGTGAATCCTACATAGGTGTATTGATTGACGATTTGGTCACCAAAGGAACTGAAGAACCTTATAGAATGTTTACTTCAAGGGCAGAGCACAGGTTACTATTAAGACAAGACAATGCAGATGAAAGGCTATCTCCTATCGGATACGATTTAGGATTAGTTAGCGAAGAAAGATTACAAAAAGTAAAAGATAAAATTTCAAACGCGAATGCCATTATAGAAAAAGCAAAGGAAATTAAATTATCTACTACGGAAGCAAATCCATTCTTAGAGAAGCTTAATACTTCGACGATTACACATGGAACTAAATTATATAATCTGCTTACTCGTCCTCAAATAGAAGTAAAAGATTTGAGAGTTATGTCATCCACATTTGATACTTACCTAACTCAGTTTGACAATGAAACAATTGAACAAGCAGAGATAAAAATTAAATATGAAAGCTATTTTGATAAAGAATTAGAGATAGTAGAAAAAATGAAGAAAATGGAAGATAAAGAAATTAATCCAAATTTCGATTACAATACACTTACTTCTTTATCAAAAGAATCAAGAGAAAAATTAATAAAAATAAAACCGAGAACGTTAGGTCAAGCTTCCAGAATTTCGGGAGTTAAACCATCTGATATCACTATTTTAATGGTACATATGTCTAAATAGATATAAATATCTGATAATCAGTGTTTTAAAATAAAAATAAGTAATTTTCACTAGATAGTTTCAAATCAATTATTTTTACTTTTTTAACATAATATTCATAAAATACAAAAAATAGCTTAAATCGCTTAAAAATGGTCTTAAATCAAAAACCAGCTAAAAACACAAATTTTAATGCTATAATTTTAGCTATTTTTCTACTTTTTGGATGTGCGAGCATTCAACAACCGGAAGGTGGACCAAAAGATACAGAAGCACCGGTTCTTTTAAATGAAAATCCGAAAAACTATACGAGGAATTTCAATTCTAAAAAAATCACTTTAGAGTTCGACGAATATTTTAAGTTGAACAATGAATTCACGGAAATAAGTATCTCTCCTACTCAAGAAATACCACCGCTCTATAAAGTGAAAAAAAAGAGTTTGGAAATAGAGCTTAAAGATACTTTAGAAAAAAACACAACTTATACCATAAACTTTGGAAAGGCTATATCAGATGTGAACGAAGGAAATAAATTCAAAGATTATACTTATGTTTTTTCAACGGGAAATGAAATAGACTCCTTACAAATTGCCGGACAAGTAGTCAATTATCTGGATAACAAACCTTTACTTGATGCGACAATCTTTGTTTTACCTGTAGAAAGAGATACACTTTTTGGTAAGAAAAGGGCATCCATCTTTACCGTAACAGACTCTTCCGGCAATTTCAGATTAAAGAATTTAAAGGAAAATAAGTATCGTCTATACGCTTTGAAAGAGGAAAATGGAGGTGATAGGATCTATAATAATCCCAAAGAATCCATTGGTTTTGTAACGGAAGATATCAATCTTCATAAGGATACATCAGGAATAAAAATAAAGCTATTTAGACAATATCCCGATGAATTTAGAAACGTAGATAGACGTATAGAAAAAGATGGTAGAATTACAATTATCTACAATAAGCCTATTGAAAAACCAAACTTTAAGATCATTGAGCCGAATATTACGAATCCGATTATAGAATATTCTAACAATGCGGATACTACAGTTATGTGGGTAAAGGATATGAGTTTCGACAGTATTAAAGTTGTAACCAATAACAACGATAAAATATTAGATACTCTAACCATAAAACGCAATAAAAAAGATACTTATACTAGAAACATTTTATTTAATACCAATTTGGTATCTGGCAAAATTGTACCAAATACACAACTGACGCTCACTTTTAACGTACCGATAGAAACTGTAGATAAAAATAAAATTAGATTGTTACAGGATTCTACTCAACTTCCTAATTTTCAAATAGAAAATATAGATAAAAATAAAAAAGTGTTTAGAATAACCTATCCGTGGAAACTAAAAAAGATTTACAATCTGGATATACAAGATGATGCCATTACAGATATTTACGGAACAAAAAATAAAGCACTAAAAACGAATTTCGAACTTGATGAAGTAGAAAACTATGGAAATTTAAGCCTAAATATCAATAGATCAGATACTACCAAACAATACATTATACAGCTTTTAACCGAAAAATACAGTTTGATTAAAGAAAGTGTTCTTAGCCAAGATCAGTTGTTAATGTACAATATGTTGCCAAATAGTAAATACCTAATCAGAATAATAGAAGACACTAACAAAAATGGGATTTTCGACACCGGAAACGTAAAGCGAAGAGAGCAACCAGAAAACTCATGGTTTTATGATAAGGAAATAGTTATCCGTCCAAATTGGGATCGGGAAGAAAAAATAACAATCCCAGCGAGTTTCAATTAATTATTGAAACCAACTGGAATATAACACATAATTGTCTGGCAAACGATTTAATAGCTCCTTCTGTTCTTCAGTAAGGGGCTTTATCTTTTTGGCGGGGGTTCCAGCATATAAATAACCACTTTCACATATTGTATTTTCCAAAACAACCGAACCCGCTCCTATTATCACATACTCCTCTACAATTGCATTATCCATTACAATAGCTCCCATTCCCACCAAAACGTTATCTTTCAGTATGCAGCCATGTACTAGCGCATTATGCCCAATATTTACATTATTACCAATAGTTGTAGACGCCTTTTGATATGTTGCATGTATTACAACACCATCCTGAATGTTGGTTTTATTTCCTATTCTAATACTATTTACATCACCTCTTACGACTGCATTAAACCAAACTGAACAATCTTTACCAATTTTAACATCGCCTACAATTGTCGCATTTGGAGCAATAAAGCAATCCTCTTCTATTTGTGGTATTATACCCTTTACAGGTAATATTAACGGTTCCATATTTTACAAAATAGTATCTTTTAAAATATCAGAATGATAAGGATAATCAGTTGTATAATGCAATCCCCTACTTTCTTTTCTTTCCTGAGCGGATTTGATAACTATGTAAGCGGCCTGAATCAAATTTCGCAATTCGCATAATTTTACGGACAGCCTAGTTTTTTTATAAAAATCTTCAGTCTCATCATACAAGAGCCTCAAACGTCTTAGAGCTCGCTCCAATCTGAAGTCAGATCTCACTATTCCTACATAATCGCTCATCATCTTCTGCATCTCACGGATATTATGTGTTACTAAAATATCCTCGTTTGACAAAGAAGTATTCTTGTCATTCCAATCCGGTACATTATCAGGAATTCTAAACTCCGATAATCTGCTGATTGAATCCAAATACGCCCTGTGCGAATATACCAAAGCCTCAAGCAAGGAGTTTGAAGCCAATCTGTTTGCTCCGTGTAATCCTGTAGAAGATACCTCTCCACATGCGTATAAAGCCTTTATAGAAGATCTTCCATGCTCGTCAACCATAATTCCCCCACACATATAATGACAGGCAGGAGTTACCGGAATCATATCCTTGGTCATATCTATACCTATTGACAAACACTTCGCATAAATATTTGGAAAATGATTTAAAATATCTGCCTTATTCCTATCGCGGACATCGAGGTAAACGAAATCCTCACCAGATTTCTTCATCTCCGCATCTATAGCCCTGGCAACAATATCCCGAGGTGCAAGGGAACCCCTTTCATCGTACTCGTACATAAATTCTTCTCCGCTCTTCCTTTTTAAAACGCCTCCAAAGCCACGGACAGCTTCAGAAATCAAAAATGACGGATACTCACCAGGATTGTATAAAGCTGTAGGATGAAACTGCATAAACTCCATGTTTCTAATCTTAGCTTTTGCCCTATATGCCATAGCAATACCGTCGCCGGTTGCGATGGTGGGATTCGTAGTCGAACTATAAATATGCCCCGCTCCACCGGCTGCCAATATGGTAATTTTAGATAAAATCTTCTCTACTTTAGCGCTATTGGTATCCAAAGCGTAGATTCCATAACATTGAATATTATCTGAATTCCTATTAACAAATTCACCCAAATGATGTTGAGTAATTAAATCTACTGCAAAATAATGCGTAAGTAGTTCAATATTAGGATTTTGATGAACTTCTTCTAATAAAGCTCTCTCTATCTCATAACCTGTGATATCTTTATAATGTAATACCCGATGTTCCGAATGTCCACCTTCTTTGGCTAAATCATAAAATCCCGATTTATCCTTATCAAAGTTAGTTCCGTATTCAATAATTTCATTAATTCTATCCGGTCCTTCCTTCACTACAATTTCTACCGCCCGCGGATCGCACAATCCGTCGCCAGCAATTAATGTATCTCTTATATGTTTTTCAAAGGAATCCCCAACTTTATCCACAACTACAGCTACACCACCCTGAGCATACTTAGTGTTAGACTCATCTTCATTTGACTTCGTAACTATAAGAACTTTACCATGTTTCGCAGCCTTAAGGGCAAAACTAAGCCCAGCTATGCCTGAACCTATGACTAAGTAATCCACATTTTTCATTCGCAAAAATTAAAAATCTCAAGATGTATAAAGACATATGTTGATAAAGCTCTAAAACATGTTAATTTCATGTAAGTAATAAATGAAAAAATCATGAATATGTTAATTACTCTCCTTTTTCGATGAAACAAATAAATTTATTCAAGCGCTTTACCAACAAATCGACTACAATATCAACATTTCGAAATTAGGTATTAATAAACAGAATAACTAAAGTGATTTTTCCTTGATTTTCTCATTTTTCTGAAAATCAGCACTATAAATCTAGATAAATGTTAATAACTTGTTAATTATTCAAAAGAAGTCTATTTTCAAAAAATAAAAACAAAAAGATTTACACCTTATCAACATACCAATAAACAATAAGTCTTTTTTATATTAAATTTTGTTTGTTATTGAAAAGTTGAAAACGGATAATTTTTAAATTTCCTACCTTTGGAATTGAAACGATGAATGCACTTGAAGAAATTAATTTAAAAGGGTTTGTTGACGAATATATAGACCCAACTTTAGATCTGTTTGAGGAGATTGAAAAGTTAAAAAAAGAGAAGAATGCTGTTATTCTCGCTCATTATTATCAAGACCCTGATATTCAGGATATAGCAGATTATATAGGTGATAGTTTAGGGCTTTCTCAACAAGCTGCTAAAACAGATGCTAATATAATCGTTTTTGCCGGTGTGCATTTTATGGCAGAAACGGCTAAGATTCTTTCGCCCGATAAAAAAGTACTTTTACCTGATGTGAAAGCTGGCTGTTCCTTATCTGACAGCTGTCCTCCGCATTTATTCAGGAAATTTAAGGAGAAATATCCAGACCATCTTGTTATTACCTATGTAAACTGCACTGCAGAATTAAAAGCTTTAAGCGATATTGTTTGTACTTCCAGTAATGCGGTCCAAATTGTAGAAAGCTTACCTAAAGATCAGAAGATTATTTTCGGTCCTGATAGAAATTTAGGTGCTTACGTGATGAAGAAAACTGGCCGGGATATGGTTCTTTGGAATGGAGCTTGCATGGTACATGAAATTTTTTCGCAGGAAAAGATTACCAAACTGAAAGAGCGCCATCCAAATGCAAAATTCATTGCTCACCCTGAATGTGAAGACGCTATTTTAAAAATGGCAGATTACATCGGTTCTACTACCGGATTGTTGAATTATACAATTAAGGACTCTGCTACTGAATTTATTGTTGCAACCGAAACGGGGATTATTCATCAAATGGAGAAAGAAAATCCAGGAAAGACTTTTATTCCGGCTCCGCCAAATAATTCATGCGCTTGTAACGATTGCCCTCATATGAAACGTAATACGCTGGAAAAGTTATACTTATGTTTGAAAAATGAACTTCCAGAAGTTGATGTTCCACGTGAAATAATAGAGAAAGCAAGATTACCAATTGAAAGAATGTTGGATATTTCAGCGAAGTTGGGATTGTAGGTTTTGAAGTTTTATTTAATAAATCTTTCTAATGTTTGAAAATACAGAACGAACAGAAATAGGTAATTTAGGAGAATTTGGTTTGATAGATCATTTAACCAAAAACATCCAACTTAACCATAAAACAACTATAAAGGGAGCCGGAGATGATGCTGCCGTGTTAGATTTTAAAGGAAAAAAAACTTTAATATCTACCGATATGCTTTTTGAGGGAGTTCATTTTGACTTGGCTTTTACTCCTCTGAAACACTTAGGATACAAAGCTATACAGGTTAATCTGAGTGATATTTATGCGATGAACGGAATGGCATCTCATGTAACTGTTTCTTTTGGGTTTTCCAGCAAATTTTCAATTGAGGCTGTAGAGGAACTCTATTCCGGAATGCTTTTGGCCTGTAAAAAATACAATATAGATTTGATTGGAGGCGATACCTGCGCCTCAAAACAAGGTTTGGTAATCAGTATTACAAGTATTGGGTATGCAGATGAAAAGGATATTGTTTACAGAAATGGCGCTGAAGAAGGCGACTTAATTTGTGTTTCCGGCGATTTAGGCGGTGCTTATTTAGGTTTGCAATTGCTTGAAAGGGAAAAGCAGGTTTTTTTAGCTAATCCGAAAATACAGCCTGATTTGGAGGGAAAAGATTATATTATAGAAAGACAATTGAAGCCGGAAGCCCGTTTAGATATTATCGATCTTTTAAAAAAATCTAAGATAAAGCCAACAGCTATGATTGATGTTTCCGATGGTTTGGCTTCTGAAATCTTACATATTACCAAACAATCAAATAAAGGTTGCAAGGTTTATGAAGAGAAAATTCCATTAGATCCACAGACTGTAGAAATGGCAAGGGAATTTGGTCTGGATCCAACCGTTTGTGCTTTAAGTGGCGGGGAAGATTATGAATTGCTATTTACAATTAAACAGGCTGATTATGATAAGATAAAACATGATGTCGATATTTCCGTTATCGGTTATATTACAGAACCAGGAGCAGGAAATTATTTGATCAGTAAATCTGGTAATGCGCATGAACTGAAAGCTCAGGGATGGAATGCCTTTAAGAAAGCTAGCAACTAGTATTTAGAATTTAAGGGAATAATTAAGATCGTGATCTACAGGTAGCGGTCTTAATTATTTAAGTTCTATGCTAAATACACCAAAACCTCACATATCTCCAAAGCATCTAGGACTAAGCTCATAACGAAAGATGAACGAAGGATGGAATAACTTAAATTATTGCAAAAGTATTTACTCGTTTTCTGGAACAAAGTTTAAACTACTCAAATAATCTGTATCGAATATTTCATTCGATATCTCTAAAAGTTCTGTTTCAGTAACTGCATTTATATTTCGGAAAAGATCCTCCAATGAATCAATATGATTAAAATCTAAAAGACTTTTTGCCATAGAAATAAGAACAGACATTCGGTTTTCCTCTCCCAGTGCTATTTGTCCAATAAATCGTTTTTTTGCCTGTTGGAGTTGTAAAGAACCTAATTTATGGTCTCGTAATTTTTTAAGTTCTTTGTGTACTAATTTGGTAGCCTTAACTGCTTTTTCTTCGTCTGTACCAAAATATATGGAGAAAATGCCGGTGTCAGACAAAGGAGTATAACTGGATTCAACCGTATAAGCAATTCCATATTTTTCTCTTATTTCCATATTTAGCCTGGAGCTCATACAACTTCCACCTAAAAGATTATTTAAAAGAGAAAGGCCATATTTTTTATTATCAAAAAAAGAGTATGCATTTCCTCCAATTATAGTATGTGTTTGACTAATTGGTTTTATGCTTATAATCTCCTCTCTTGTTTTTCTGATTGGTGTTTTTCTATTTTTAGCAGTAGTATTTTCAGGAATATCTGTTAAGTACTTCTCTGCTAACTTAAATACCTTAGAAGTTCTGTAGTTTCCGGTTACCGCAAAAACAATTTCATGTGTATTGTAATTGCTTGAGATAAAGTCCAGAACATCTTTCTTCAAAAAAACTTCTACAGATTCTTTAGTTCCTAAAATATTTTCGCCTAGTGCATTTCCTTTAAAAAGCAAAGCCTCAAAATCATCGGCTATAGCTTCTTCCGGCTGATCTTCATAACTCAGAATCTCGTCTATAATTACGTTTTTTTCCTTTTTTATTTCTTCTTCAGGGAAAATTGAATGAAAAGTAATATCACATAATAGATCTATTGTTCGGTTTAAATATTCATTTAAAAAAGAACTATGTATGCAAGTGTATTCTTTAGTAGTATAAGCGTTCAGATCGGCACCAACAAGTTCCAGTCGGTTTAAAATTTTGGTAGTATTTCTTGTTTCTGTCCCCTTGAAAAATAAATGTTCTATGAAATGAGCTAAACCAACCTGATTTTCTTTCTCGTCTCTTGACCCCGAGTTAATAATCAGGCAACAATGAGATATGGGAGAATTTGCATATTTAAATAGTATTCTGATACCATTTTTTAAGGTGTATATTTCGTGATCCATCTCTGTTGCAAAGATATCAATTAAACAGTATTATCTTTTTTAATCTTTTATAAGTGACAATTTCATTAGTTTTATATTTGACCACCGTATCGACTTATGAAAAGGATTATTTCGGGAATAAAGCATCTTATCAACTATTATTTAGACAAAAAGCGGTTACATACTGTCATATTCAATTCTGATACTCCGGCAGGTAAGAAATTTGATATTATACTGCTGTGGGCGATATTGTTGAGTGTAATTCTGGTGATTTTGGAGAGTATGCCAGAAATCGGACATCATCATCCAAATCTCTTTTATGTAATAGATTGGGTTTTTACATTACTATTTACTTTTGAGTATATACTTAGAATCTATTCGTCCAAGAAAAGACGCAAGTACATATTTAGTTTTTGGGGAATTATAGATTTGCTGTCTATCCTCCCTACCTATCTGAGTTTATTTGTTTTAAGTTATCATTATCTTTTAGTCATCAGGGTACTTCGTCTACTCAGAGTTTTCAGAATATTAAGGCTATTTAATTTTACAAGAGAAGGAAAAGTTTTATTGATAGCCTTACGTAAAAGTATATACAAAATACTGGTTTTCATTACTTTCATATTTATTTTTGTGGTGATTATTGGTACCGTGATGTATGTAATAGAACACGATAATCCCGGTTTTAGTAGTATTCCTGCAAGTATTTATTGGGGAATTGTAACTATCACAACAGTTGGCTTTGGTGATATTGTGCCGATGACCTACTTTGGGAAATTTTTAGCTTCGATAATTATGCTAAGCGGTTATGCAATAATTGCGGTTCCTACTGGCATTGTTACGGTAGAATTGGCAAAAAACAGAAAACATAACATAACTTGCAAACACTGTAAACACGTAATAGATGCTATGGATAATTATTGTAGAAACTGTGGCAAACCGGTAAATATTATAGAATAATGGAACTTACGATAGACGACAAAACATTCGAGTCTTTTATAGATTATGATTTGATAGAAAAAAGAATCAGGGTGTTGGCCATACAGATTAATGTAGATTACGAAAATAAGGTTCCAATCATTATTGGTGTTTTAAACGGAAGTTTCATGTTCATGGCAGATTTGATGAAGCAGATAGAAATATCATGTGAAGCGGATTTTATTAAAGTATCTTCTTATCGGGATATGCAAAGTACTGGAGAAGTAAAGGAAGAACTGGGATTAAGTATTGATATCGAAAATAGAGATATTATCCTTATCGAAGATATAGTAGATACCGGAAATACATTAGAATATCTTATCAATAAGTTGAAAACAAAAAGTCCCGCATCTATAAAAGTAGCTTCTTTACTATTAAAACCAGATGCCTTGCAGAAGAAAATAGATGAAATCGCTTATATAGGTTTTGAAATAACAAATGATTTTGTAGTCGGTTATGGTCTAGATTATAACGGTATAGGTAGAAATACTAAAAATATCTATAGAATAAAGGTTTAACCCCCGATTTTAAGTAAGCAAATAGAATAATAAAAAAGAAGATTTTTTATCTTCGTATCCGTAAAAAATAGCAAAAAATAATGCATAGAACTCATACTTGTGGCGAATTAACCATAGCTGATTTAGGTAAGGAAGTAATATTAAGTGGTTGGGTACAAAAATCCCGGGATCTGGGAGGAATGACTTTCATAGATGTTAGGGACAGATATGGAATCACACAATTGGTTTTCAATGCAGATGATGATGCAGAGTTAAGAGCCACAGCTAGGGATTTAGGAAGAGAATTCGTAATTAAAGTTATAGGAACTGTAATAGAAAGAACAAATAAAAACCCTAAAATGCCCACGGGCGATATTGAAATAAAAGTTTCTAGGCTTGAAGTTTTAAATGCAGCCAAATTACCTCCATTTTTAATCGAAGATGAAACAGATGGCGGTGATGATTTAAGGATGAAATACCGTTATCTGGATTTAAGAAGAAATCCAGTACGTAGCAATTTGGTTTTGCGCCATAAAATGGCTCAGGAAATTAGAAAATATTTAGATTCACAAGATTTTATTGAAGTTGAAACCCCTTATTTAATAAAATCTACACCAGAAGGTGCCAGAGATTTTGTGGTGCCAAGTCGTATGAATCCGGGAGAATTTTATGCATTGCCTCAGTCTCCGCAAACATTTAAGCAATTATTAATGGTATCTGGTTTTGACAGATATTTTCAAATTGTAAAATGTTTTAGGGATGAAGATCTAAGAGCAGATCGTCAACCTGAATTTACGCAAATAGACTGTGAAATGTCTTTTATAGAACAAGAGGATATTTTAAATCTATTTGAAGGTTTGACTCGTCACATGTTCAAAACGGTAAAAGGGTTAGATATAGCCGAATTTCCAAGAATGTCTTATGACGAAGCAATGCGTTTATACGGTTCTGATAAACCAGACACGCGTTTTGGGATGGAGTTTGTAGATATCACAGAAATTGGTAAAGGAAAAGGTTTCCCCGTTTTTGATAATGCGGATATTGCAATAGGTATCAATGCTAAAGCCAGTGCTTCTTATACACGTAAACAATTAGATGAATTAACTGATTTCATAAAAAGACCTCAAATTGGGGCTACTGGAATGATTTATATGCGTCATAACGATGACGGATCATTAAAATCTTCTGTAGACAAATTCTTTAATGAGGATGAATTGAAAAAATGGTCTGAAGCTTTCCAAACTGAACCTGGAGATTTAGTTTTGGTATTAGCAGGTCAAAATAAAGACAAAGTTCGCAAGCAACTGAACGAGTTACGCTTAGAAATGGGCAACCGTTTAGGTTTAAGAGATAGAAATAAATTTGCTCCACTTTGGGTTGTGGATTTTCCTTTGCTGGAATGGGACGAAGAAACAGCGCGCTATCATGCAATGCACCATCCTTTTACATCTCCTAAACCCGAAGATATTGCAAAATTAGATACAGATCCCGGCGCAGTTAGAGCAAATGCTTATGATTTGGTAATTAACGGAACTGAAATAGGTGGTGGATCTATCCGTATTCACAACAGAGAACTGCAATCTTTAATGTTTAAACATTTAGGATTTACACCTGAAGAAGCACAAAAGCAATTTGGATTCTTGATGGATGCATTTGAATATGGTGCTCCTCCGCATGGTGGTATCGCTTTCGGTTTTGACAGATTGGTATCTATTTTTGCAGGTTTAGATACAATCCGTGATGTTATCGCTTTTCCTAAAAATAATTCCGGAAGAGATGTGATGATAGATGCACCTTCGACTATAGATGAAAAGCAAAAAGAAGAATTGAGTATAAAGACAACGGTTTAATAATTTAAAAGATAATAAAAAGAGCATTGATAAGAAGTGCTCTTTTTGTATCACATTACGACAGCCTTTCGTAATGGTAATAAATTATTAAACTTAAACAATGAGAAAACTATTACTTATTGCTGTATTAATTACAGCTTCTTATTTTAAAGGCTTTGCTCAAATCGAAAATAACACGATTAAAATCAATCCGTTAAGTGCATTATTAAGGACCGGGTCTATCTTTTATGAGCATAAATTATCCGAAAAAACTTCGGTACAGTTAGGCGCAGCTTATACAGGAATGAAAATTTCAGATACTAAATTTACCGGACTTGCATTAACTCCGGAATTTCGATTCTATCCAAAACAAAATGCTATAAATGGGCTTTATACTGCTGCTTTCGTAAGATATCAGGATTATAGACTAAAGGATGAAGAAAGTGCAGCAAAAGGTTCTTATTCTTCTTTTGGTGGTGGTGTATTGATAGGAAGACAATGGGTTTACAGCAGTGCATTTACATTGGATATTTTCTTTGGTCCAAGTTTCAATTCTGGAAAAGTGAAAGCCGATGATGGAAGTAATGAACCTGAGATAAATAACGCGATAGATGGATTCGGTATTCGCACAGGAATAACATTCGGATTTGCATTTTAAAAATACCCTAATAGATAGAAAATAGCCGGGTTTCCTAACAGGGCTCGGTTTTGTTTTTATAAGACATTTGCAAATCGTTAATTTGCAAATATGGAACTTCTACTAATTGTCTCGCTTTGTATTTTATGTCTATCTGTTTTTCTTTTTATAAAAAGACCAAAAAATGCTTCGGGTAAGAATGAACTTTTAATAGATAATGAAAGGTTAAAAATAGCTCTTGCAGTAGCCGAACAAAATTTAAAAAATGCACAATCCGAAGCTGCCAGAATTAACGATTTGATAAGAGAGGAAAAGCAGGATAGCGAATTTAAACTTTTGGGAAGGATTAACAGATTAGAAGAAGAGAAACTTGAAATACTGGAATCTCTTAATCAGGAGAAACAAAAAAATAGTACTGTTACTGCTAATCTTATTGCAGAGAAACAGAAAATAGAGGAACAGAAACAATATATAGATAACCTTCAGCAGAAATTTAAGGTCGAATTTGAAAATATTGCCAATCAGATTCTCAAACAGAAAACCAGCGAATTTACCGAAGTCAATAAAACTAATCTCGATATCCTATTAAATCCTTTAAAAGAGAATATCAAGGCTTTCGAACAAAAAATAGAGCAAAGTTATAAAATAGAATCTGCGGAACGTTTTACCTTAAAAGGCGCTATTGATGAACTGGTTAAACAAACCAAATTAATTCAGGATGATGCCAATAATTTAACAAAAGCATTAAAAGGAGATAATAAAAGACAAGGTAATTGGGGTGAAATGGTGTTGGATAGACTTCTGGAAGGATCTGGACTATTAGAAGGCATAAACTATAATAAACAAAGTAGCTTTGCAACTGAAGAGGGTACCAGATTATTACCAGACGTAATTTTGAATCTACCCGAAAGCAAACACATTGTTATAGATTCTAAAGTTTCATTAATAGCTTACGAACGTTTAATAAATGCTGAGGAAGAAGAAAGAGAAGGATATTTGAAGCAGCATATATCTTCAATAAAAAATCATATACAGGGTTTGGGTGCTAAAAATTATCATGATTTATATCAAATAAATTCTCCTGAATTTGTATTGTTATTTGTTCCAATAGAATCTTCTTTTGCTATAGCAGTGCAGGCAGATAGAGATTTATTTGATTTTGCCTGGAACAGAAAAGTGGTCATCGTAACACCATCCACCCTATTGGCTACTTTAAAAACGGTTGCTTCTATTTGGAAACAAGAACAACAAACAAAAAATGCTATAGAAATTGCTACTAAAGCTGGAGCACTATATGATAAGTTTGTTGGCTTTGTAAATGATATGAATAAGATAGGCGATAGTATAGATAAATCGCAAAAAGCATATAGTGATGCCATGAATAAGTTAACCTCTGGTACAGGAAATCTGGTTTCAAGAGCTGAAAATATAAGAAAATTGGGTGCTAAAACCTCAAAAATGATCGACGATAAATTGTTAGAAGATTAATTGTAAGAATAAATAAAAATATTTTTTTATGTAACTTAATCGAAAAAAGTTAATCTAACTATCATGAATGAATGGTGGAATGCTTTAGAAGTATTTGATAAAGTTATCTGGATAATTACTGTACCTGTGTCTGTGGTGTTTATTATCCAAATGGTGTTTACCTTTTTGGGTATGGATTCTAATGATGATTTGAATGTAGATTTCGATGGAGATTTGGATTCTGATGTTGGACATGTTCCCTTTCAGTTATTTACATTTAGAAATTTTATTAATTTTTTATTGGGCTTTGGTTGGGCGATAATATCGTTTAAAAGCATTATAGAAAACCAGGGTATATTAATACTTCTGGGGATTGCAGTTGGTTGTTTATTGGTTGCAGCGGTAATGTACATTTTTATATCTATGAATAAATTCGCTCAGTCAGGTAATATGGATATTAGAAATTCTATTAACCGAACAGCACAAGTTTATTTAACTATTCCCGCAAAGAAATCCGGTACCGGAAAAGTCCACATAAATATTCAGGGAACGTTGCGTGAGCTAGACGCCATAACCTTAGGAGAAAGTATTCCATCAGGAAATTACGTAAAAGTAGTAGATGTTAGTCAGAATAATATATTACTGGTAATTTCAGCTTAATTATAAACTAAACCATTTTTTTATATGAATCCATTAATACTTATTGTTGTCCTTGCTGTAGTTTTATTTGTAACTGTGGCAGCTATTTTGTCACGATACAAAAGATGTCCTTCCGACAAAATTCTTGTTATCTATGGTCGCACCGGAAAAAATAAAGAAGGTGGTATTTCCACCGCTCGCTGTATACATGGTGGAGCTGCTTTTATTTGGCCAGTTTTTCAGGATTTTGCATTTCTGGATTTAAAGCCTATGTCTATCGAGGCCAATTTGACAAATGCTTTGTCCAAACAAAATATTCGTGTAGATGTCCCATGTCGTTTTACAGTGGGGATCTCAACAGATCCCGAAGTAATGAGTAATGCAGCGGAAAGGCTATTAGGATTACCTATGCAAAATATCCAGGAATTGGTTAAAGATTTGCTTTTCGGACAATTGAGGTTGGTTATTGCTACAATGGATATCGAGGAAATCAACGCAGATAGAGATAAATTCTTAACTAACGTTGCTAATAACGTCGATAACGAGATTAAGAAAATAGGGCTAAAACTTATTAATGTAAATGTTACGGATTTAAGAGATGAATCTGGATATATTGAAGCTTTAGGGAAAGAGGCAGCAGCGAAGGCGATAAATGACGCTAAGAAAAGTGTTGCTGAGCAAGAAAGATACGGAGAGATTGGTAAAGCTGAAGCAGATAGAGATAAAGATATTAGAATCGCAGAAACACAGAGAGATAGAGATACTCAAATTGCAAGCGCCGTAAAAGATAGAGAAGTATTGATTGCATCGGCAAAAAAAGAGGAAGCCATAGGAAAAGCAGAAGCGGAAAGAGATACGAATATTAAAGTAGCAGAAACAAATAGAGATACGCGTATAAAAATAGCATCTAATAATGCTTCTGCAGTTGAAGGGGAAAACAATTCAAAAATTACTATTGCTGCTTCAGACGCATTAAGAAGAGAAAAAGAGGCGGAAGCTAACAGAGTTGCTGTGGCCGCAGAGAAAGTTCAACAGGCAAAGGCTTTAGAAGAAGCTTATTTGGCAGAACAACAGGCGGAGATTGCAAGGGCACAGAAAGAAAGAGCTTCTCAGAATGCGAACATTGTTGTCCCAGCGGAAATTGAAAAGCAAAAATTAATTATAGAGGCCGAGGCAGAAGCAGAAAAAGTAAGAAGGGAAGCGAAAGGACAAGCAGATGCTATTTTTGCAAAAATGGATGCCGAAGCAAGAGGTATTTACGAAATTTTAACTAAACAGGCAGAAGGTTATCAAAGAATTGTGGAATCTGCAGGAGGAGATCCTAAACAGGCTATTACCTTCCTGATAGCGGATAAATTGCCCGAATTGGTAAAGACTCAGGTAGAAGCGGTGAAAAATATTAAAATAGATAAGATTACTGTTTGGGATGGGCAAAACGGAAATGGTAACGGAAAAACATCAACTGCAAATTTTATTTCAGGAATGATGCAGTCTGTACCGCCATTAAATGATTTGTTTAATATGGCAGGAATGGAATTGCCAAGTTATTTGAAGGGAACGGATGAAAAACTCCCTGAAGGAAAAATGGCGAATGAGAATGGAGAAGAAAAATAATTGAAGCGAGCTGGAAAGCTCGCTTTTTTGTTATCTAATAATCTGAATTTTATTTAGATTATTAACTAAGGCATAGATAAAGATTGATATATTTAAATTGTTACTTGTAAAACTTTATTTAGCTGTAAGCTGTATTTATTTTAGAATCTTTTAATAATATGAAAAGAACAGCTACATTTCTATTAGCGACTATAGCAATGGTTTCATGTAATAGTCCACAGAAACAAAACATGATTTATCCAAAAGAGAAAATGACCATTTTACCTTATCCTAAAACCAAGAAAATAGATGTAAAAGATAACTTCTTTGGTACAAAAGTAGAAGATCCTTATAGATGGTTAGAAGACGATTTATCTCCAGAAACCAAACAATGGGTGATAGAAGAAAATAAGGTAACGCAAGATTATTTATCGCAAATTCCTTTTAGAAAAGCTATTGAAGAGAGATTAACAGATCTTTGGAACTACGAGAAATATTCTGCTCCGTTTAAAGAGGGTAAATACACCTATTTTTATAAAAATGATGGGCTGCAAAATCAGGCTGTTCTATATAGACAAATTGGAGATGCAAGCCCAGAGGTCTTTTTAGATCCCAATCAGTTTTCGAAAGATGGAACAAGTTCACTGGCAGAAATCAGTTTTTCAAATGACGGAACTTTAGTGGGCTATCAAATTTCTGATGGAGGTTCTGATTGGCGAAGGGTAATTGTTTTAAATACAGAAAACAAAGAACAGATAGGAGAAACTTTGATAGATATTAAGTTTTCTGAATTGGCATGGAAAGGAAATGATGGTTTTTATTACAGTAGTTACGATAAACCCAAAGAAGGAAGTCAACTATCTGGTTTAACCCAACATCATAAATTATATTACCATAAGCTTGGTACCAAACAGAGTGAAGACAAGTTAATTTTCGGTGGACAGGAAACTCCTAGAAGATATATCGAAGCCAAAGTAACAGAAGATCAAAGATTTTTGGTTATTACAGCAGCGGTTTCTACTACAGGTAAAGAATTGTATGTTAAGGATTTAAGTAAAGAGAATTCACCTATCATTCAAATTATAAATAACTACGATAATAGCTACGAAGTAATCGATAGCGACGGTGATGATTTATTGATTTTTACTAATTTAAATGCACCTAATTTCAGATTGGTGAGGGCAAATATTACTAACCCGGACCCTTCCAATTGGAAAGATGTTATTGCAGAAACAGATCATGTTCTACAGGTTTCGAGTGCCGGGCACAAACTTTTTGCAAATTACCTGAAAGATGCAACATCGTATATAGTTCAATTTGATTACTCCGGAAAAAAAGATAGAGAAATTAGTTTGCCGGGATTAGGTACAGCTTCTGGATTTTCTGCTAAGAAGAACGAGAAAGAATTGTATTATACTTTTACTTCCTATGTATATCCTACCACGATATTTAAATATGATATAAGCTCTGGAAAGTCAGAAGAATATAAGAAATCAGGAGTAAAATTCGATCCATCCAGGTATGAATCAAAACAGGTCTTTTATACCTCTAAGGACGGTACAAAAGTACCAATGATTATTACTTATAAAAAAGGAATAGACCTTGATGGGAAAAATCCAACCTTATTATATGCTTACGGTGGTTTCAATATAAGTTTAACCCCTTATTTTAGCACTTCTAATATTGTTTTGTTGGAACAAGGTGGAATTTATGCGGTTCCAAATTTACGTGGTGGAGGAGAATATGGAGAAAAATGGCATATCGCTGGAACCAAAATGCAGAAACAAAATGTTTTTGATGATTTTATTGAAGCTGCACAATATCTGATAGACAATAAATATACTTCTACCCCATATTTGGCAATTTCTGGCGGATCTAACGGAGGTTTATTGGTAGGGGCAGTTATGACACAAAGGCCAGAACTATATAAAGTAGCGCTGCCGGCAGTTGGAGTCTTGGATATGCTGCGTTACCATAAATTTACTGCTGGAGCAGGATGGGCTTATGACTATGGAACAGCAGATGACTCTAAGGAAATGTTTGAGTATTTATATAGATATTCTCCTTATCAGGCTATTAAAAAAGATGTTGAATATCCGGCAACGATGGTAACTACAGCAGATCACGACGACAGAGTTGTTCCTGCTCACTCTTTTAAATTTGGAGCTCGTTTACAGGAGTATCATAAAGGAAATAATCCGGTGTTAATTAGAATAGAAACGAATGCTGGACATGGGGCAGGAAAACCCACATCAATGGTTATTCAGGAACAAGCGGATAAATGGGCTTTTATGTTTCAGAATATGAATATACCATATAAGATAATCAAATAAATTATAAGATGTCTCAGAAGTAAACAATTATTTAGGATGAGTAAAAGCCCTTTTTGGTTTCATTCAAAATAAGACGGCTTTTGGGACATCATCTTTGCCTATGAAAAAGCATAAAATCGATTATAATAAATTGCTGAATACAAGTGATCAGCATTTGAAGAAGTTACACGATATCGTTCTGAAATCTATAGAAGAGGAGCAATTGATATCTAAGAAGCTTGAGTCAAAGGAAGAATTGACGATAGGACAGCGTTTGGCTGATAAAGTTGCTGATTTTGGAGGGAGCTGGAATTTTATAATTATTTTCGTTCTTCTCATTTTAGTATGGATGGGAATAAACGTCTATTTTCTAAAGGAAAAAGGATTCGACCCTTACCCATTTATTCTATTAAATTTACTATTATCATGTTTGGCTGCTTTCCAGGCGCCGATTATCATGATGAGTCAAAACCGTCAGGAAGAGAAAGATAGAAGCAGAGCTGAAGAAGATTATCTTGTTAATTTAAAGGCAGAGATAGAAATTAAGACGCTGCATGAGAAAATTGATTTGTTAATCACCGAACAAATGGAAACGCTCTTGGAAATCCAAAAAATGCAAATAGAGCGAATCGACCAGCTGGAACAACAAATTAAAAATTTTCAGCAAAATAATGATAGGTCAGGTATTTAAAATCTATACCCTGCCGGCCGCATGTAATGAAACGCTAAAAGCTCTAAAAATAAGCTGGCAGGGTTTCGGAATCCTATCAGCTTATTTTTAAATAATGAGCCAACCCGCCAAGGCTGCCTCTCCGAATGAAAGGGTTGGGTGGTGGAAACTAAAATTTATAAACTACAGTGTTAATGTTCATTCCGGCACCTACAGATGTGAATAAAACTACATCGCCTTTATTAATTTTATGAGAATCCAGCTTCCCTTTTAAAATAAAATCAAGCATAGTTGGAACAGAAGCAACCGAAGTGTTACCGAATTTCGATATCGTCATCGGCATGATATCATGATCGACATCTTTAATCTGATATTGTCTTAAGAATCTTTTTAAGATAGCTTCGTCCATCTTCCCGTTGGCCTGATGAACCAAAACCTTTTTAATTTCCGATACATCGGCACCGGATTTATCTAAAGCCATTTTCATGACCGCCGGAACATTTTTCAAAGCATATTCATATACCTTTCTGCCTTCCATTTTGATGTATAAATCTTCAGGATTTTTGCTGTCAATGTTGTCAGAAGTCCCCATTTTTAAATAATAAGCTTCTTCAAAAGTATGCGATTGCGTTTTATGGGATAAAATACCTTGATTCGAACCTTCTTCGGCAGCAAGAATAGTAGCACCGGCTCCATCCGCAAATATCATCGAATCTCTGTCGTGTGGGTCAGTAATTTTTGATAAAGTATCGGCTCCTATTACTAAAATCTTTTTGGCATCACCAGAACGTATAAAATAATCGGCCTGGATAATCGCTTGAACCCATCCAGGACAACCAAAAGGTAAATCGTAAGCAATGCAGTCAGGATTCTGAATTTGTAGTTTGTGCTTAACTCTGCTTGCTATCGCTGGTAATAAGTCAACTCTGTTTTTGCCTTCGTGGATATCGCCAAAATTGTGAGCAACGATAATGTAATCCAATTCTTCGGCGTTTGTACCCGAGCTTTCAAGAGCATCCAACGCAGCAAGATAACCAATATCTGAAGTAGATTGATTTGCAGATGTATATCTTCTTTCCTCGATTTCAGTAATAGACTGAAATTTTTCTATAATTTCCTGGTTATCTTTTTCAATCTTAGTTCCATTTTTCTCATAAAAACTATGATTTAAAAAAGCTTCGTTTTTGATGATATTCTCTGGAACATAACTCCCCGTTCCAACAATAATTGATTTTATATTACTCATTTTTATACAGTAGACCAAATACTGTTTTGGTCTATAGTTTTAAAGGTAGATAAAAAATAATATCCTGCAAAATGTAAAGCGAGAAATTAAAAGTTTTGCATCATTTAAATATCAAAAAAATTGACAGTTATAATTACTCGTTTCGATGTTATTACTATTAATATTACTTCTTGATTCTCTGACTTTTATTAGAATAGAGATAATTGGCTGTTATGTTTATTCCTGAATAAAGTATAATCTAAACTTTTTTTTGCTTTGGGTAAGCCATACTTTCTTAAAGACAGTCGAAATAATTGATGAATAGCTTCTGCTTCTATTCCGTCTCCGCTTATTCGGGATCCCCATCTCGTATCATTTAATTTACCATTATGACACGCTTGTATACGATGTATTACCTTTTCGGCCCGGTCCGGGAAAGTCTTATAAATCCAGTCTGTGAATATTTCTGCGATAGCGCCATTTAATCTCACTATTGTAAATCCAGCACTTATAGCGCCGTTAATAGAGGCTTCGTTAATAATTTGTGGTATTTCCTCGCTATTTAGTCCTGGAATTATTGGAGCAACCATCACATTTACGGGAATCCCGATATTACTTAATTCCCGAATTACTTTTAGTCTCCCCTTTCCAGTGACTGTTCTTGGCTCTAATTTATTTCTCAGATCCTCTTGCAGAGAAGTTATAGTAACACTTGTAGATACCAGATGGAGTTTATTAAGTTCCTCTAGTAAGTCGATATCTCTTAAAATCAGGTTATTTTTAGTAATGATATGAACAGGATGTCTATACTCAAGAAATACCTCTAAAAGTGATCTTGTTATTTTAAATTTTCTTTCCGCCGGTTGATAGCAATCTGTATTTCCTGACAATAAGATGGGTTCTGGTTTATAAGTTTTTTTGTCAAATTCTTTCCTCAGTAAATCCGCCGCATTTGGTTTTACGATTATTTTGCTTTCAAAATCCAACCCGGCATCAAAACCCCAATATTCATGTGAATTTCTTGCATAACAGTATATACAACCATGTTCGCAACCGTGGTAAGGATTTATAGAATTTCCAAAAGAAAGATCTTCACTTTTATTGTAAGAAATAATAGATTTTGGATGCTCTAAAATGAATTCTGTTTTTATTTCCTGAATAAATTCTTCATCCAAACCCTCTACATGATCAAGGCTGTATTTTAGTTTATTAAACTTATTATTAATACTTCCTTGAGCTCCCCGGCCTCTTAAAAATTCAGAATTGTTATTTAGCATAGATCAAAAATACTAAAAATATTAGTATTTTTGATCTGGTAATATTAGAATTGGTTTTTATCCTCGAGCAAAAAAACATAAAATTCTTTAGGTCCATGCGCTCCTAAAACCAGCGTTTTCTCTATATCAGCCGTACGGCTTGGCCCGGTAATATTGCTGATCATTGTAGGGAGATTGTTGCCGTATTTATCTTTCAGTAACTGGAAAGCATCTTTCAAATCCATTACCAGTTGCGAAGTATATGCAATTACAATATGTACATGAGGATAAATACTTAAACGGCGGCCCGCTGAATTGGCATTGCTAATCAATACCGAGCCATTTCTGGCAATCAGCGATTCGCATAGTGTTAAACCAACTTCCGCAAGTTCGAAATCTTTATCTGTTTCATAAAAAGGATATTCATATTTATTCAACAGATCTTGTAATGGCTTTTCCCAACAATAAATTTTCCTCCATTTCTTTTCTTCTGCCAGTAAAATGATATTTTCTATCAGATGGATTTCATCCTCACAGAAAACAAAATTTCCACTTACTTTGATTAACTCCTCGGCGAAAATAACCTCTGGCATTTCATCTGTCTCCGGATACAAAGGAGCATCCTCCAAATTTGGATAAGGATTATCTCGTTTTTCCAGAAGAGCTTTTCTAATTTTCTTAAGTAGTTTTTCTTTAGAGGTTGTTGTCTCGTTCATTTTACAAAGTGTCGTTAGGAAGTGTTCGTCGCAAATAGGACTTTTTACTTTCGACTTTTAACTAATACATGCAAATGTAATGAAATGTTTTTAGGCAAAAAAAATCCCCGTTTCCGGGGATATGTTTAGTTTTCTGCAGTACTAACTGGTGTATTTTCTTTTGACTGATTTTCCGATTCTTCAGCCACTTTTTTCTCATCTTCAGCTAGAAGCTCTGTTGATTCTAAATCGTAAGGACGTTTTCCGAATATTTCTTCCAGATCTTCTTTAAAAATTACTTCAGCCTGAAGTAATCTTTCAGCAAGTTTTATCAGATTTTCTTTGTTCTCTGTTAAAATACTTAAAGCTCTGGCATACTGCGTTTCAATTATTTTACTTGCCTCCTCGTCAATAATTCTAGCTGTCGTTTCAGAATAAGGTTTTGTAAAAGTTTCCTGTCCGCGTGAATCGTAGTAAGAAATATTTCCTAACTTTTCATTTAAACCATAAATAGAAACCATAGCATAAGCCTGTTTAGTTACTTTCTCTAAATCGCTTAAGGCACCAGTACTTATTTTTCCGAACATCAGTTGTTCAGAAGCTCTACCGCCTAAAGCAGAGCACATTTCATCTAAAATCTGATCTGTAGTAGTAATACTTCTTTCCTCCGGTAAATACCAGGCAGCGCCTAAAGATTGGCCGCGAGGAACAATAGTTACCTTAATTAGCGGATGAGCATGTTTTAGTAACCAGGAAATTGTAGCATGCCCAGCTTCATGGAAAGCGATAGCTCTCTTCTCTTCTTTAGTGATGATTTTGTTTTTCTTTTCTAAACCACCAATAATTCTGTCTACTGCATCCAGAAAATCTTGTTTTGTTACAGATTGATTTCCTTTTCTGGCAGCAATTAAAGCAGCTTCGTTACACAGGTTTGCAATATCAGCACCAGAGAAACCAGGTGTTTGTTTAGCAAGGAAATTAATATCAATACCATCTTCCAATTTAATTGGTTTAAGATGTACATTGAATATCTCTTTACGTTCGTTGATATCCGGCATGTCAACGTAGATTTGTCTGTCGAAACGGCCAGGTCGTAATAAAGCGCTATCTAAAACATCAGCTCTATTCGTCGCTGCCATGATGATAATGCCAGAATCAGTGCCGAAACCGTCCATTTCAACCAATAATTGATTTAAGGTGTTTTCACGCTCGTCATTTCCTCCCATCATACTGTTTTTACCTCTGGCCCTACCTATTGCATCGATCTCGTCAATGAAAATAATACAAGGAGCTTTCTCTTTGGCCTGCTTAAACAAGTCCCTTACTCTGGAAGCTCCCACTCCTACGAACATTTCTACGAAATCCGAACCGGACATAGAGAAAAAAGGAACTTGAGCTTCACCCGCAACCGCTTTCGCTAATAAAGTTTTACCAGTACCCGGAGAGCCCACTAAAAGCGCCCCTTTAGGAATTTTACCTCCCAAATTGGTGTATTTCTTTGGATTTTTAAGGAAATCGACAATTTCCATAACCTCTTGCTTAGCCTCATTTAACCCCGCTACATCGTTAAACGTAATCGAAACCTGGCTTTCTTTATCAAAAAGTTGTGCTTTAGACTTCCCGATATTAAAAATTTGACCACCGGCACCACCAGCACCGCCAGCACCCATTCTTCTCATCAAAAAAATCCATAATAAAGCAAAAAGAATAATAGGGAAAATAACCGTCCAGAACCAACCGGAAATAGGATTTGTTCTCGTTTCTGGCTGAACTGTAATTCTTTGATCTTCCGGAAGATCTTCCTGCGATTTATCCAATCTTTTTTCTAAAGATTCAAAAGAGCCATCTTTAAATAGATATTGAGGCCCGCCCCCTACACCGAAATTGCCAGAATCTCTGACATCTTTATATTTATCTTCGCTAAGTCTGTCTTTTTTGATGTAGACTTCGACGTTATATAAATCGTCCTGGCGATAGCCTACCAATTTTTCAACGTCACCTGGCTTAAGCATATCCTTTTCAAATTTTTGATAAGTGATCAGCTTGGCATTATTCATTCCCGCAAAGAATTGTACGCCTAAAATGGCTAGTACAATTAATGCGTAAACCCACATAATGTTGAATTTTGGAGGTTTTGGGACAATTTTTTTACCCGGAACCTTTTTTATAGATTTCTTATTATCTGAATTTTCTTTCATTTTCTTTTTTTAAACGTTTAGGCACTCTTGTATTCCTCTATAGTAGCATCTCCCCAAAGATCCTCTATACCAAAATGAGACCTTTTCTCGGTCCTAAAGATATGAACAACTATGTCAATATAATCTAATAATATCCAATCTGCATGTTCAGCACCTTCTTTATGTACCGGATCCTGCCCACTTGCTAAAAACACTTCTTTTTCGATGCTATCTGCTATTGCTCTTACCTGAGTAGAAGAATCTGCATGGCAAATTATAAAATAATCAGCTACAGAACTGTTAATATTCCTTAAATCAAGCCTAACAATCTCGTTTCCCTTTTTTTCTTGTATTCCATGCACAATAGCTGCCGAAATATCTATCCCTCTATTAGCTTTTTTGTTTTTTACCATTAAAAAATTTTAGTTTTGAAACTCTAACTATAACATATTGCAAAATAACACTTTTCCTACACTATTTGTTGGCCGAAGCATTCAAAAATTAGCAGAAGTAGATTCTACGAATAATTATTTAAAAACAATGCTTTCAAATTATGGGCCACCAGCCAATGGAACTGTAATTATGGCAGACCATCAAACGGCGGGCAGAGGTCAATACGGAAGTAAATGGTCTACTCCACCCGGAAAAAACTTAACGGTTAGTTTCTATTTAAAAACAGATTTTCTTACCGTTACAGAACAGTTTAATCTTAATAAAGCTGTTTCTTTGGCTGTTAAGGATTGTTTAACGTATTTTTCGGTAGAAGATTGTAAGGTAAAGTGGCCTAATGACATTTATATTAAAAACAAGAAGATTGCTGGTATTTTAATAGAGAACAGAATAAGGGGAGTTCACCTTAGAGACTCTATTATCGGTATCGGACTAAATGTCAATCAAAACGATTTTCATGATCTTATTTACGCCACCTCTTTGTTGAATATAAAAAAGAAAGAAACGGATTTAGAAGAAGTACTGATGATTTTAAGCCAATATCTGGAAAGTAGATTTTTTGAACTCAAATCGCAAAAGAATTTAGATGAAGATTATTTCAATAGCCTTTTTCTTTTTAATCAGATCAGTACATTTAATAGCAAAGGGGAAATTTTTACAGGAAAAATAATAGGTGTGGACGTAGATGGAAAGTTGTTGATTGACACCGAATCGGAATTGAGAAGTTTTAATATCAAGGAAGTTACTTTTGTTTTATAAACCCGGTTTTAAGATTGTAGAGGCAAAATCTTATATTAGCTTACAAAATTTTGAATTTTTAAGCTGAATAGTTAAAAGTTTTAGAACAGAATAATGATTAGCAGAATAAATAAAATAGGGATACTTACTTCTGGAGGGGACTCTCCGGGCATGAATGCGGCAATTAGGGCGGTTGTACGTACAGCATTATATTATGATTTGGATGTTATAGGTATAAGAAGAGGATACGAGGGAGCAATCAATGGTGAATTTATTGAAATGGACCGAAAGTCTGTAGCTAATATTATCCAAAGAGGAGGAACTATACTCAAAACCGCAAGAAGCCAGGCGTTCCAAACGCCGGAGGGGAGAAAAAAAGCTTACGATCAAATTAAAGCTCAGGGAATAGACGCTTTGGTTGTTGTAGGTGGAGATGGTACTTTTACCGGGGCAAAGGTTTTTGGCGAGGAATTCGATATTCCAATTATTGGTTTGCCGGGAACAATTGATAACGATTTGTACGGAACAGATTTTACAATTGGTTATGACACAGCGATAAATACAGCCGTGGATGCTGTAGATAAAATCAGGGATACCGCCGAATCTCATGATAGGGTTTTTATAATTGAGGTAATGGGACGTGACTGTGGTTTAATCGCGTTAAGGAGTGGTATTGGTGTTGGTGCCGAGGCTATTTTGATTCCTGAGACAAAAACTGATGTTCCGCATTTGTTGCACAGAATGGAAGTTGGGCGTAAAGATAAATCTTCTAAAATTATTATGGTTGCAGAAGGTGGAGAGGGAGCTTTTAAGTTGGGAGAAATTATTAAAGAGAGATTTCCACACTACGATACCAGGGTGTCTGTGCTAGGACATATTCAGAGAGGCGGAAAACCTACTTGTATGGATAGAGTTTTGGCTAGTCGTTTAGGTGTAGCTGCCGTAGAAGGATTGTTAGAAGGAAGAAGAGATGTAATGGCGGGATTAATTCACGGAAAGGTAGAATTTACACCGCTGGACCATGCAATTAAACATAACAAAGAGGTTAACGAAAGCTTATTGAAAATTGTTGAGATTCTATCTCTATAACAAAAAAGGAGCTCAAATTTGGCGAGCTCCTTTTTTATTCAACAATTACGGCCGTCCCGCTGGCAGAAACCATAAGCATACTTCCCGAGCCGCCAATGGTTTCAAAATCCAAATCAACACCAATAACTGCGTTTGCACCCATTTTTTGAGCATTTTGCTGCAATTCTGCTAAAGCTATGTCTTTTGCTTCCCTTAACCCTTCTTCATAAGAACCTGCTCTACCGCCAACAATATCTCTAATTCCTGCGAAAATATCTTTTATGAAATTTGCTCCAATAATAGCTTCTCCAGTTACGATTCCTAAATATTTTACTACTTTTTTACCTTCTATATTTGGCGTGGTTGTTACTATCATAAAGTGTATTATTTATCTATTGATAATCTCTATACTATAATCTTTGTTTACCTTATTTTTAGATTTTGAAGGATAAAAAACAGCAGAAGATATAACCATAGTAGGTACTAAAGCTGCAGCACCTACAAGAGGCACCAGGGCAGGATTAGCATCTGCTTTATCAACCAGATACATAGAGCCAACACCGATTATAGCATAAGTCCCCACGAAAGATGCTATAGAACCAAACATAGGGAGCCTTCCGATAGAGATGATATCATTCAAAATCAATTCTAATTCCTTTTTTTTATTGCTTTCTACTACTATGGAATTTTTCTTTATCTCAGTTATTCTTCCGAAAATCCCTACTATCTCTTTGAGCTTTTTAGTATCTTCTAATTTTGCACCCGGATAAGAAACTCTTATTCTGTCCCCTATTTCGAGTATTTCGGTTTTGCCGTTTTTACGGGTTTTTTTAATAACCATGTCTGCATGGGAGAATGCAAAACAAAATAAAAGAAGTAAAGAAAGTAAGTATTTCATCATTTAATAATAATTAGATAAATTTATAAGATGTAAAAATACGTAGTTTCAACAAATTAATTATGATATACATATGTTAAGAAGAAATCTTTGTTTTGTTTTAAGTTTATTTATGTTTTATACAGCAAATGCTCAAAATAATCCTGTTATTGCCCATCGGGGAGCTTGGGCAGAAAAAACAATCCCTCAAAATTCAAGAGCGTCATTAAAAAAAGCAATAGAATTGAAGTGCTATGGATCTGAATTTGATGTTCACTTAACTAAAGACAATATATTGGTTGTAAACCACGACAATGAATTTTTAGGTAAGGATATCGCTTCGGCAACGTACAAGGAATTGCTTTCGTTAAAAATGAGCAATGGAGAGACCATTCCTACAGTTGAGGAATTTATAAAAATAGCCAAAAAGAAAAACAAGCATAAAACTAAGCTTATTTACGAAATTAAAACTTCGCCTCTGGGCAGAGAGCGAACAAAGGAAACGGTTAGAGAATCTGTTGACTTGATTAAGAAAATGAAAATGGAGGACATGACTGAATTTATTTTGTTCGATTACGAATCGGCTAAAGAATTGGTAGCAATATATCCGCAAGCAAAAGTACATTCTTTAACTCCTGTTACGCCACAGAAAATAAAGGAAGATGGCTTAACTGGCCTGGATTTCCATTTCTCTGTGTATGACAAAAATCCAACGTATATACCAGATGCGAAAAAACTAGGCTTAAAAACAAATGTTTGGACGGTAAATAAAAAAGAAGACATGGTTAGATTTTTGGATTTGGGAATCGATTATATCACAACAGACCGCGCTGCTGAACTTTTAGAAATCGTTAAGGAAAGAAATCAAAAATAGTTGATTGATTTTTAGTTGTTTAAATCTAATTTTTATATCTTTGCGCTCCCTTACGCGTAAGGGAATATTGCAAACTTTAATGAATTTAAAAAATGGCAACTAAAATTAGATTACAAAGACACGGTAAAAAAGGAAAACCGTTTTACTACATCGTAGTAGCAGATTCAAGAGCACCAAGAGATGGTAAATTCATCGAAAGATTAGGTTCTTACAATCCAAACACTAACCCAGCTACAATTGATATCAATTTTGAGCAAGCTGTAAAATGGGTTGGAAACGGAGCTCAACCAACTGATACTGCGAGAGCAATCCTTTCTTACAAAGGTGTTCTTTACAAAAATCACTTAAACGGTGGTATTAGAAAAGGCGCTTTAACAGAAGAGCAAGCTAACGAGAAATTCAATGCTTGGCTAGAAGGTAAAGATGCACAGATCAACGCTAAAAAAGCTGGATTAGCTTCTAAAAAAGAAGAGTCTAAGAAAGCTAATTTAGTTGAAGAAACTAAGAAAAGAGAAGCTAAAGCTGCTGCTATCGCTGCGAAAAACACTCCAGTTGCAGAGGAAGCAACAGAAGAAGTTCAAGCTGAAGCTGATTCTCAAGAAGAAGCAACTTCTGCAGAATAATCTTTACTGTTTTAAAAAAGAAAGGGGAACTATTTTGGTTCCCCTTTCTTTTTTAAGGTGATTGTTATTAAATTTCTATAAATAAATTCTCTTTTGCTTTTCTTACTTTTTTGTAATGCTGTACCTCATCTTCTGATGATCTGTGTCCTACTCCAGCAATTACAACAGAAGTAAGATTTTGCTCTTTTAAATTCAAAATCTCATCAAATTTAGCGGCATCAAAGCCTTCCATTGGGCTGGCATCCAAACCTAAAAGTGCAGCCGTTTCTAATAAAACGCCCAATGCAATATATGCTTGCTTGCTGTTCCAAACTTTTAATTCAGCCTCACTTCTCGAATTAACAACACTTTTCATTAACGTTACAAATCCATCTATATCTTCTACTTTCAAGCCTCGGGTTTCTGCAATGTTATGTGCATATTCGTCGATATGAGAAGCGTCGAAGTTGTCATAAACTGCAAAAACAAAAAGATGCGAAGCATCGGTGATTTGCGACTGATTATAACCCACGGCCTTAAGTTTTTCTCTTACCTCAGGATTGGTAACAACTAACACTTTATAAGGTTGTATACCGTAGGAACTAGGACTCAATTGAACGGCCGATAGTAAACTATCTAATTCTTCCTTTGATAGTTTTTTAGATACATCGTATTTTTTTGTTGCGTATCTCCAGCTTAATTTATCTAAGATTTCTTGATGTGTCATAATTTAAAATTTTATACAAAAATAGATGTTTAAACATCTAATAATTATAAATTCTTGATTCTTGACAATGAATTGATAATAATAAAGATTGATTTTGGAGCCGTTTTTGCTTAAAGAATAGTACATCACTTCAAAAAATCATCTAATTTATTATGTGTAAAACAATTATTATTTCTAACAGACTGCCTATTAAGATTACAGAAGAAGATGGAAACCTTATTTTAAAGGATAGCGAAGGTGGATTAGCAACTGGATTGGGATCAATTTACAAGCAAAACAAAAACATCTGGATCGGATGGCCCGGTCTGGACATTAAAACTGAAGAAGAAAAAGCTAAAATCACATCTAAATTAAAGGATGAAAATCTATTCCCCGTGTTCCTCGACGAGGACGAAATTCAAAATTACTATGAAGGCTTTTCTAATGAAGTTCTTTGGCCTATCTTCCATTACATGTCTACCTACGCGCAATTTGAGCAGAAATATTGGGATTATTATAAAGCAGTAAATGAAAAGTTCAGAGATGCGATTTTGGCAAACATACAACCAGGAGATACTGTATGGATTCAGGATTATCAGTTGTTGCTGCTACCAAAGTTAATTCGTGATAGCATACAAGATGTTTCAATAGGTTTTTTTCAGCATATTCCCTTTCCTTCTTTTGAAATTTTCAGATTAATTCCCTGGAGAGAGGAAATATTAAAAGGAATGCTTGGAGCAGATTTACTGGGCTTTCATACCTATGACGATGTAAGACATTTTTTAAGTTCGTGTACCAGATTATTGCAAGTACAGGGTGTAGCCAATAAGTTAATAAAAAAGGGACGAGAGATTATGGTGGATGCTTTTCCTATGGGAATAGATGCAGGAAAGTATAAAACGCTTACAAAATGTCCGGGGGTAGAGGAAATTTATCAGGAATATTTAAAGACTTTTAACGGCTTGAAAGTCATTTTGTCTATAGACAGATTGGATTATAGTAAAGGAATTATTCAGCGGATAGAAGCTCTGGAGATGATTTTAGATCGGCATCCTGAGTACATCAATAAAATAACTTTATATATGATTGTAGTTCCATCGCGAGATAGTATACCACAATATAAAGAACTGAGAGATGAAATAGACAAGTTGGTAGGAAATATAAATGCCAGGTTTAGAACCACCAGCTGGCACCCTATTCAATATTTTTATCGATCCTTTCCAATAGAATATCTTTCCGCAATATATTCAAGAGCGGATATTTGTTTAGTTACTCCTATGCGCGATGGGATGAATCTGGTAAGTAAGGAATATGTAGCCAGTAGAAGAAGAAGCTCGGGCGTACTCATTTTAAGTGAAATGGCTGGTGCATCCAAAGAGCTGGCGGAAGCAATTATAATTAATCCCAATAATATTGGAGAAATATACAGGGCAATCTTGCAGGCTTTGGAAATGCCGGAAGAAGAGCAAAGGCAAAGGATGACTGCATTAACCAACACGGTAGAAAAATTTGATATTTACCATTGGGTGAAGATATTTATGGATCAGCTTGATAAAATAAAATTAACGCAAAAACAAAATGAAACAAGAGTAATCAATGATAATGCTTTACAGAAGATTATAGCAAAGAAAGAAAATGCTAAATCCAGCCTTTTCTTACTCGATTACGACGGAACCCTAGTTGAATTCAAAACAGAGATAGATAAGGCCTCTCCAGATCAGGATTTATACGATTTATTGATTAAACTAACAGAAGGAAATAATGACGTTGTCATTATCAGCGGGCGGAAAAAGGAGACATTAGATAAGTGGTTTGGTAGCCTATCTATTGATTTGATTGCGGAACATGGCGTTTGGAGGAAAGATAAAGGAGAGAAAGAATGGACTAAAAGTACACCGGGATTAAGCAGCCAATGGAAAGAAGTTGTGAGACCAATGCTTGAATCTTATTCTGACAGAACACCGGGCTCTTTTATCGAAGAGAAAAGTTTTTCTTTAGCCTGGCATTATAGAAAAGTAGACTCCGATTTAGGGAAATTAAGAGCGAGCGAATTAGAAAATAATCTAAGTTATCTTACAAGGGAAAGTGGTTTACAGATATTGGCGGGTAATAAGGTTCTGGAAGTTAAAAGTGCAGATGTAAATAAAGGAAAGGCAGTTTTATCGCATATTTCGGATAAGAATTACGACTTTATTTTAGCTATAGGCGATGACAACACAGATGAGGATATTTTTACTAGTTTACCCCATTCAGCAATAACGGTAAAAGTAGGATCAAAAGTTACTTCTGCAAAATATTATTTAAAAAATGTAGAAGAGGCAAGATCATTATTGAGAAATATAATAGATAACAAAAAAGAAGAGGGTATTTAGCCCTCTTCTTGATTTATAAATACAAAGGCCTGTTTAATTTAATAGAAATGCGATGAGCAGCATTCATTAAACCAACATGACTATAGGCCTGAGGAAAATTACCCCATTGACTTCCCGTATTTTCATCAATATCTTCACTAAAAAGCTTCAAGTGATTACAATAAGACATTAATTTTTCAAACTGCTCAATTGCATCATCAATTCTGTTCACACAGGCCAAAGCTTCCACATACCAAAAAGCGCAAATCAAAAATGTTGATTTTGGTTTTCCGAAATCATCTGCATGCAGATACCTGTAAAAAAGCCCATTTTCAGTTTTAAGTTCTTTTTCCAATGCGAGAAGGTGTTTTTTTGCTCTGTCGGAATTCGGATCCAGATAATTCATCATAATAAGTTGCAAAGTACTAGCATCCAGAAAAGGACTTCCTACAGCATGGGTATAAACTTCTCTTTCCGGATCATAACAAGCTTCTATATGCGCAGCAGCCCTTTTCATTAATGCGATAGCTTTCTCCTCCAATTCAGAATTATTAATTGTTCTCGCAATTTTAGCTGCGGCGCTACAGCCGGCCCACTGAAAAAGATTACTGTAACAATGAATATAAGCTTGATTTCTAAATTCCCAAATCCCAGCATCCGTTTCATCTATCGTGTTTTCTATTTTTTTCAAAGCGAAGTCTACGAGTTGGGCAGAGTCTTTTCTTTCAGAAAAAATAAAGCGATGGTCGCAATAAAGGGGTAGTAAGGAAATTAATGCTTGTCCGTAAATATCATTCTGAATATGCTCATAAGCCTGATTCCCAATTCTAACAGGGCTGTTTCCAAGATACCCAGATAAATGATCGGCAATCCTTTCTTTTAAATTATCGTCCCGCGTTATGCTATATAAAGGTTGATATCGCCAGCCACCGTCAAAAGATATATTTGTTATATAATCGAAGTAATTTTCGGTTTCTTCAAAGTGGCCTATATAATTTAGTGCGCTGATGACATAATAAGTATCTCTTAACCAGCAATACCTGTAATCCCAATTTCTGCCACTTCCCGGATGTTCGGGTAAGCTTGTTGTACTTGCAGCAATTATGGCTCCCGTGTCCTCAAACTGATGGATTTTTAAAGCCAAAGCAGATCGGATAACATATTCCTGATAAAACTCCCCTATCGATGAATGTTTTATCCACGTTCGCCAATAGAATTTGGTTTTGCTTAAAAAACTCTCGCAGGTTGTTTCTATTGGGGCTTCCAGAGGTTTCCCATAAGTAAATACCAGATATTTTGTACTATCCAGAACAAAAGGTTTTTCTTCTAAAATATAAGACAGAGACACGTTGCTTGAGAGCCTGATTTTTTCGTCTGCGCCGATATATTCTATGTGATTACTTCCTCGCTGCTTTTCCAGTTTAGTTTTCCCATAGTCATAAACCGGATTGCATTTAATTTTTATTCTGGGTATGCCTTCTAAAGGTTCTATTTTTCTAACCAGCATCAAAGGCTTAAAAAATCTTTCAAATTGCTGGAAACGTGGTGCGAAGTCTGTTATTCTGTATTTACCCTGCTTCGTTGTAATTTCTGTACACAGGATGTTGGTGTTTTCTAAATAATACTGATTACTAACATATTTGTGTGGTGGGAGAATAGAAAATTCACCGCCTTTTTCATCGTCCAATAATGTCCCAAAAACAAATGAACTGTCGAATTGGGGCCAGCATAGCCAGGAAATATTAGTGTTTTGATGTACGTGAGCAATATAAGAGCAATTTCCGATTATTCCTGTCCGATAGATGTGTCTTTCCATAAAGTAACTTTTATAATAAACTTAAGTCTCTTTATTATAAAAACATGATACCGGAAATAGTTTTAATAAAAATGAATTTATCCCTTTGGGCTACTCTTTATTCCTAGCCTCCCTCCGTTTTTGCCGCCTTTCCTGGCGAAGTTCTTTTGCAGATTTTTCGATAGTATCTTTCTTCCCACCAAAGATTTCCTTTAATTTTAAAGCGGCTTGTGTTACCGAATCCTTCTTGATATTAAAGAATTTAAAAATGTCTTCATCCGAATCCTCATTAAGGCTATCAGTAGCTAAGCTGTCGGCAGGCGCTATCTGTTGTCTTAAACTTTCTCGTAATCTTACACCATAAAACCCATATGAGCTGGAATCTCGCTCTACATAGCCTTTCATGGCCATAAGCTTACCTATAAGATTAAAATAGCCATGTAAATAAGGCTTCAAAGAGCCGTCCGATTGCCAGGCGTATAAAGAAGATTTTGGTTTTGGGACAATGCTTGCTAGATAAATACTTTCGCCAACGCTAAGATCAGACGGATACTTACCAAAGTAATAATTAGCCGCTTCCTTTATCCCGTATATATTTCTTCCCCATTCAATAATATTCAGATATACTTCGAACATTCTTGATTTAGTACTTAGCTTTTGATTTTCGATAAGCCAAACAATCAACATTTCCTCAACTTTTCTGGCAATAGTCTTGTTTCTGTTTAGAAAAACATTTTTTACCAGTTGCATTGATATGGTACTCCCGCCTCTTTTAAAGGATTTCGATTTAAAATTAGTAGTAATGGATTGTTTTATTGATTTTTCAACAAACCCTCTGTGAGAAAAAAACGATGGATCTTCTGCGGTTAAAAGTGCATTTTTAAGATTTGGTGATATATTTTCCAGATGAACGAAATTAGGATTAGCATCTGAAACCAAAATATCTCTTACAGGCTTACCCTTTTCGTAAGGAGTATATACAAAATCTCCATTTATTTTTTGAAGATTGGTTTTTCCATACTGCACAATTCTAAAATCTTTACTTGGACTTAAGGTAGAGTTTAACGTAACGCTATCAGGAAGTTTGGTATCAAAATAGAAATCCAGATTATAACCAATATCACCCGCAACTTTTAAGCCTTCCAAAGATTCGAAAAGGCCCACAGGGAATGCATCCAATATATTTTGAGCTTTCTGTTGTGGTATATTCAGTTTTAAAGCATAGGTTTTATGTGGCCGCAAGGTGATCTTTACAAAAGGATTAAACTCTGCCAAGCCGGCCTTTACAACTGTAGAACTGTCTATAGAAAAGAAATCTTTTCCGATGATAAACTTCGCGTCGACGCTAGCGTTGGGAACAATAACATTATCAGATGAAATTTTTGGATGGTTAATTAAAAGATTCTTTATAGACCAATTCCCTTCAATATCCAGTGTTTTGCCATGTTTTCTTACACTTTTTAAAACCGTTTCCACGGTGTCGAAGTTAAGTTTAAGACCGTATTTTTGTTCCAAAATCGGAAGTTCAACTTTGTTATTTTCTGCAAAAAGCTTCAAGTCTATCCTCTCATCGGACGGATCGACGAATCCATTTACATGCCAAACAGCGGCTTTGCCATTGATTTCTATCTTAGAAAACAACTCCTTATTTATAATTTTAGCTTCGGGAGTGAAAATAGTCACCGATGAGGTGTCGCTTTTATAAGAAATATTAAAGTTTCTAACAGCCATGTCTTCCGGTATTTTATCTAATACCTGATGTACCAGTTTGTTGACAAAGCCAGCAAAATCGACTTCTTTATTATCTGATTTTTTTGATGAATCTTTTCTGAAAAGAAAGTCATAATTGCTGATACTGTCTTTCTTTACAAGATTTATATTTCCATTGTTAAGATACAGTTCAGCTATTTTTATTTTTCCAAATATCAGAGGGAAAAGCTTTACGTCCACGGTCAGATCATCAATTTTAGCAAGAGAATCTCTGTCCTCGGGAACTACAGTAATCTGTTTAAAATTCACTGCGGAAAAGCCGCTAAATCCATAATGTCCAAAATTGACATTTAAATTATATTGTGATTTCGCAAGAACAATGGCTTTTGAAACAGCCTTATTTAACAAAGTTTCTCTTTTCAAATAAGCATAAGTGCCCACACAAAGAAATAGACCTACGACTATAGAAAGGCCGATTATAAGAGGCTTCTTAAATTTTCTCAATCCTGATCTGCTAAAAAAACTGCTCATAAAATAATGCCGAAAAGTATTAAAAAACTTTCTAAATCAACCAATATATCTCAAAAACAAGACCTAAACGCAAATTTATGAATTGTGTTTTAGTAGCTTTGTATAAACTTTTATACAATGATTACGAGAGAAAAGGTATTAGATGCTTTAAGAAATGTTGAGGATCCGGATCTGAAAAAAGATTTGGTGACTTTAAATATGATAGAAAACCTTGTAATAGAAGGAAATAAGGTTAGTTTTTCTGTTGTGCTTACTACACCTGCATGTCCATTAAAGGAAATGCTAGAGAATGCTTGTCGAAATGCAGTAAAGCATTTTGTAAGTCAGGATGCAGAAATCAGTATACATATGACAAGCCGGGTTACGTCTCCGGTAAAACAGTTCTCTCCAAATATAAAGAATATCATAGCGGTCTCATCAGGTAAGGGCGGAGTAGGAAAATCTACAGTAGCCGCAAACTTGGCGATTGGCTTAAGCTTAAATGGAGCAAAAGTGGGTTTAATTGATGCGGATATTTACGGACCGTCTGTTCCGATTATGTTTGGTGTACAAGATGCTAAGCCTCTTGCTTCTGAAGTTAACGGAAAAACTTTAATAGAACCTATTGAGAAATATGGAGTTAAAATACTTTCATTAGGATTCTTTACAGACCCAGATCAGCCTGTACCTTGGAGAGGTCCAATGGCTTCAAACGCAGTTAAGCAATTATTTAACGATGCAGACTGGGGCGAATTGGATTATCTTGTAGTAGATCTACCTCCGGGAACTGGGGATATTCATATCACTATCACACAGGGCTATCCAATTTCGGGAGCTATTATTGTTACCACCCCTCAGCAGGTTGCTGTGGCTGATACTACTAAAGGTTTGGGAATGTTTATGATGAACGCTATCAATGTTCCAATCTTGGGTATAGTAGAGAATATGTCATATTTCACCCCTACGGAATTGCCTGATAATAAATATTATATCTTTGGTAAAGAGGGAGGAAAAAAAATGGCAGAAAAATTTAAAGTACCATTTTTAGGAGAGATACCATTGGTACAGAGTGTCAGCGAAGCTGGTGATGGAGGCCAACCAATTGCATTGGACAAAAACAGTATCATGTCCAAAATATTTGTTGATCTGGCGCAAAAAGTAGCACAGCAAATAGCTATTAATAACGGAATTGCAAAATAGGCCCAAATTCACTATTTTTATAAAAAGGAATGCATATGGAATCAAGAGATAATTTATTTAATGAGGTTGAAAGAGCGTTAGATACCATAAGACCATATTTAGTTGCCGATGGAGGAAATGTTTCAGTAGAAGAAATCACCAACGATAATGTTGTGAAGCTTAAACTATTGGGAGCATGTGGCTCTTGCCCAATGAGCTTTATGACTTTAAAAGCAGGTATAGAACAGGCCGTAAAAAAAGCTGTTCCCTCTATTACCGCTGTTGAAGCGATTAATCTGGAAGAAGCAGGTACATCAGCGGTATAATTATTGCTAATCTTTATTAGAGATACACATTAAGAGCCTTATGCTATGTGCTGAGGCTTTTTGCTTTAACAATATTTAACAGGAGATAGGCGCTTCTTTTGTTATTTTAGTTTTCTGAAAAATAAAATGATTAGGATACTGTACATATTGTTTTTTACCTTGATAACCTACGTTGCTGCGGCCCAGAATAGTGTAGATAAAAAAATAGTGCAGTTTTCTGGAGTGATTTACGATGTTGATAGCAACTCGGTAATTCCATACGTAACACTTAATAATACTACTGCGGGGAAAACCTATGCAGCGAATTATAAGGGCTATTATTCTTTTGTCGCTCACGAAGGTGATAGCATTATTTTTACGTCTATTGGTTATAAAAAAGCAGTTGTTGTTATCCCGTATAATATCAAGGATAACAAATTTACAGCTATTGTTAAGATGAAATCTGACAATATTGAATTGCCTGTAGTTCGCGTTTTTCCATGGGCAAGTACAGACGAGTTTAAGCATGATTTCATGACAATGAAATTCGCCGATGATGATTTGGAAATAGCCAAAAAGAATGTGAAGAAAACAATGTCCGATGCTATGACGTTTGGAGTTCCTATGGACGGAGCAGAAATTCAGGGCCTAAGTTTTAAAAATCAACATATAGCATTGTCCAATAAAAATATGGTACAAACGAATCCTTTGCTGAACCCTTTAGCCTGGGCGGCATTCTTAAAGCAAATTTCCGAAGGAAAAAGTAATAAATCTAAATAAGATTGAGTACTGTAATTAACAGATACATGCATGTCAATATTTAAGAAAGCTTGATGTTGAAAATATTAGCATCAAACTCTCTTTATCCAAAAAACTTATTTTCTTTTGGCTTTGGCAAACTTCATGCGGTAGCCAGGATTTACATTTCCTTTAACAATAGCATCTAATTTCCCTTTTAACATAGCTTTCTTTAAAGGGCTTATTCTGTCTGTAAATAACTTACCCTGGATGTGGTCGTATTCGTGTTGGATAACTCTCGCTGCCAATCCGTTAAATGTATCTTCATGATGAATCCAGTTTTCATCAAAATAAGAAATGGTAATTTGCTCTTTTCTAGAAACATCTTCTCTAATATCCGGAATACTTAAACAACCTTCGTTAAACTTCCACTCCTTACCACTTTCGTCGGTAATTATTGGATTGATAAATATCTTTTTAAAACTGGCCAAAGAAGCATCCTCATCTGCAAAAGGAGTCGCGTCAATTACAAATAATCTAATAGATAACCCAATCTGAGGGGCAGCCAAACCCACACCATTTGCGTTATCCATGGTTTCAAACATATTTTCTATAAGAGCAGGAAGCTCTGGATAGTCTTTTTCTATATCAACAGCGACTTTCTTTAAAACTGGGTCACCGTACGCAACTATTGGTAATTTCATTTTGCAAAATTACGAAAAATAGTTTTGCAGATTTCTATTTGAATCTAATAAGACGTACTTAATCATAAAAGCTATTAGATATTTAAAAGTTTCAGCCTGAAAGAATAAATAGAAAGCTAAGAAGTTCCCATTAAGAAAAACATTCAAAAACGATTGAATTTTGGTCGAGTCTTTTTCGGAACTGATTCGAGAAAACTATTCAAAATCTAAAAGGAATCCCTAAGCAGTTTGGTAGCTTTATCGTTGCCTAAAATTTTAAGTATAATTTGTTGACCCGTAAAGAATTGACAATTGATAATAAACGAAAAACGATGGACGAAAATCCTACTCATTTGTTTGAAGCATCTCCAAAGGAGCTTTAAAGCTTCTTTAAACGAAGGATGCATTTTAGTAAACACAGCGGTACTCCTCATTTCGTCAAGCACTAAAAACTGTATTTCTCAATCTTAATCTTGGTGGGGCTATTAAATTTCGGAAACAATCTCTTTCTTTGTTATAAATGGAGAAAAAAATCACCGCCACCATAAATTTTGTCAAGAAGGAACTAACGAAAGCAGAATCCGGTCATGATTGGTTTCATGTGGAACGTGTTTGGAAGATGGCGAAGCATATTGCAAAAGAGGAAAAAGTTAACCTCCTGGTAGTCGAGCTTGCCGCTTTACTTCATGATATTGCAGATGCTAAGTTCCATGACGGAAATGAAGATATAGGCCCTCAGAAAGCATATACATTTATTAAAACTATAGGAGTGAATGAAGATATTGCCATTCATGTTACCAATATTATTCGATATATGTCTTTTAAAGCTCAAATAGGCTCAGTCCCATTTTCATCGCCAGAGATGAATGTGGTACAGGATGCAGACAGACTGGATGCAATTGGAGCAATTGGTATAGCGAGGACATTTAATTATGGAGGCTTTAAAAACCGGTTAATTTATGATCCGGAAATAAAACCGAATCCGAACCAAAATAAAGAAGAATACAAGAATTCTTCAGCTCCTACAATAAATCATTTTTACGAGAAATTATTATTGTTAAAAGAGAAGATGAATACGCTAGCAGGAAAACGTATGGCGGAAGAAAGACATCGCTTTATGCAAAACTTTCTCGATCAGTTTTTTGACGAATGGGAAGGCAATAAATAGTTTTTGATTTATAAGTCTTATAAGTGGCTAGACAATTGCTTATTATTTGCCTGGGTTGGATTTATGAAGAGAACATAGTTTTTTTATGCAGGGGACTTTTAACAGGGGGAGGCATAGAAAAAAGGTTTTACGAATTAAGATTGATTTGGAATTCTATAAATGTTCCTGAAGAATAAAAGTAAACATAAGGATAATGTTTTGATAACGATTTTTTAACGGTCTTATACAGATATTTGCTCCCTTTTTTAAGTGGTATATTAGATTGATTTAAATTTTTCAATATGAAGCTTCGGACGCTTGTTTTTTTAAATGCATTGGCGGTATCCCTGTCTATCGGAATTGTCAATTACTATTTTCAGCACAGTTGGTTTTATTTTGCGATTACGTCTTTTATCTCCCTGTTTGTAAGTTTCATTGTGTTTTACATATTGATGGAAAAGTACGTTTATTCTAAAATTAAAATCATATACAAGCTAATCCATAGTTTAAAATTGGGTAAAGATCTAAAAGATGCTTTGGGAGAGTATGTTTCTCCCGATCCTATTAACGATGTAGAACAGGAAGTGAAGGAGTGGGCTAAAGAAAAGAAAATAGAGATTGATGAGCTTAAAAGAGAGGCAATTTTTAGGAAGGAATTTCTTACTAACTTATCTCATGAGTTGAAAACGCCCCTGTTTTCTATTGGCGGATACTTGGAGGTATTAGAAGATAGCGACTTGACTGATGTGGAAGAAACTCAAAGATTTTTGAAAAAGATTTCTAATAATGTAGACCGGCTTAGTATTTTGATAAAGGATCTTGATGAAATTTCTAAACTCGAAAGCGGGGAGATTCCTTTAAATATCAAGAAATTTGATATCACTGTATTAATAAAAGAAGTGTTGGAGTTGATGGAGCTTGAAGCGGAGAAGCATCATATTGAGTTGCTCTTTAAGCAAAAATACGATGTGCCGACATTTGTAATGGCGGATAGGGATAAAATAAGGCAGGTATTGGTAAATCTTATTGGAAACTCTATAAAATATGGAAAAGAGAATGGAACAACATTTGTCACCGTTTTCGAAATGCATGATCAAATTCTTGTGGAGGTGACAGATAATGGTATTGGGATAGAGGAAAAAAATTTAAAAAGACTTTTCGAAAGATTTTTCAGAACAGATTTTAGCAGGTCAAGAAATATAGGAGGTTCAGGTTTGGGGCTTGCTATTGTAAAGCATATTGTAGAAGCACATGATCAAGCCATTAATGTGAGAAGTACGCCAGGAATCGGTTCAACGTTTGGATTTACTTTACAAAAAGCGAAAACTCCTTTATCGACAATACCATTAATTAAAGATTTGTAAATCTTCAAATAAATGTAAGCTTTTAGAGTGTGTGATGGATGTGTCCGAAAAGTTAACATTAACTTAACATTGGCGCTTTATTTTTGGGGCAAATACATAAAGAAATGAATAGTATATTTTCTTATTTCATACCGAAAGACAAAAAGTTTTTCCCTCTCTTTGAAAAAGCAAGCTCAAATTTAATGGATATGGCTGACAAGCTGGAAGCTCTTGTAAACAGCGATCCTTCTTCAGACAGAGAGAAACTACACAAAGAAATTGAGCGCCTGGAGCAAAAGGGAGATGAAATAACACACGCTATCTATTTGGAATTAAGCAAAACGTTTATTACTCCATTTGATAGAGAAGATATTCACCAATTAGCAGCCGCTTTAGATGATATCGCTGACTATATACATGGCTCTTCGAACAGAATGTTATTATATAACGTTCATTTGATGACAGAACCCGTTAAGAAGTTAGGTGAACTTGTTAAAGAAGGATGTAAAGAAGTTTATAAAGCAGTAAGCGAACTAAAAGATCTTAAAAATATTCGTGTAATTACCGATTCTTGTGTTAGAATAAATAGTATAGAAAACCAGGCCGATTACGTTTTTGACAAAGCTGTAGGCGAATTGTTCGATTACGAAGAAGATGCTAAAAACATTATAAAATATAAAGAAGTACTTTCTGCGTTAGAAACAGCAACTGATATGTGCGAGGACGTGGCAAATGTGATGGAGTCCATTCTTGTAAAGAATGCATAATCTAAAGTTCTAAACAAAGAAAAAAATGGTAACAACACTTCTTGTAATTGTAATCATAATGGCTATTGCTTTTGATTACATTAACGGTTTCCATGATGCAGCTAATTCAATTGCGACAATTGTTTCTACAAAGGTATTAACTCCTTTTCAGGCAGTATTATGGGCAGCACTTTTCAACTTTGCTGCATATTTTTATTTCACAGATCATAAGGTTGCCAATACAATAGCGAAAACGGTTGTAGAAGACTATATCAACTTAGAAGTAATTTTAGCAGGTTTAAGCGCAGCTATTGGCTGGAACTTATTTACCTGGTATTATGGTATTCCTTCCAGCTCGTCTCATACGCTTATTGGTGGTTTTGCCGGTGCAGGTATAGCGCATGCTCTGGTATTAGGAGATAATGTTTTAGAGGCAATCAACCTATCCCCTATCCTAAAAACAGTTTCATTTATCGTTTTGGCCCCTGTTATTGGTGCTTTGATATCGGTAATCATTACTTTAATAATTATTAATATCGCGAGATACGCCAGACCATCAACAGCCGAGAAGTGGTTCAAAAGACTACAATTGGTATCTTCTGCAGCATTAAGTTTTGCTCATGGAGGTAACGATGCTCAGAAAGTTATGGGAATTATCTACGTTTCGTTGGTAGCAGGTGGGGTATTGGTAAATGGCGATCATATGCCAGAATGGATTCCTTTAGTGTGTTATGCTGCGATAGCTTTTGGAACGATGAGTGGCGGTTGGAAAATCGTTAAAACAATGGGAACAAAAATCACTAAAGTTACAGCTTTGGAAGGCGTAAGTGCTGAAACGGCAGGTGCTGTTACTCTAGGTATTACAGAACATTTCGGAATTCCAGTTTCTACAACGCATACAATCACAGGATCGATTATAGGTGTGGGTATTACAAAAAGCTTTTCAGCCGTAAAATGGGGTGTTACCTATAGCTTAATTTGGGCTTGGGTTTTAACAATTCCGGTTTCTGCAACATTTGCAGGGATTTTATACGCTGTAATCCATTACATTTTTGGATAAAAAACAAAATAAAAACATTTGAGGGCTTAAAAGGGTTTAAACTTTTTAAGCCCTTATTTTTTGCGTTATTTTGCAGATATTTTTTGTATGAATTTATTCTTAAAGTCAGTTATAATAATTAGCGGTTGTTCATTCCTGCTTAGCTCATGTTCTCCAAAGGTTAAAAATAAATATAGTGAAGCGCAGAAGAAGCAAGAAACTATTGTTAGTGAGGTTACAGAAAAGCTTTCCGTAAATGTTGCTCCAGTCCTGGTGGATTCTCTGGGAAACCAAGTGCCTTCCAGTTTTGTTCCTACGGTAAACTTTGGCGCGAGAAAGCCCTCTTTTGTTATCATACATCATACCGCACAAGACTCGATACAACAAACCATAAAAACGTTTACATTAGAAAGAACGCAAGTTAGTGCTCATTATGTAATTGGGCGAGATGGTTTTTTAGTACAGATGTTGAGCGACGAGTTGAGAGCCTGGCATGCGGGAGCTGGAAAGTGGGGAAATATGACTGATATGAATTCGTGTTCTATAGGAATAGAACTGGACAATAATGGATTTGAACCTTTTTCTGATGCTCAAATTAATACTTTACTGTTACTTTTAGAAAAACTAAAAAGAGATTATAATATTCCTGCAGCAAACTTTATCGGGCATTCGGATATCGCGCCAAGGCGAAAATCCGATCCAAGTATCCTGTTTCCATGGGAAAAACTGGCAAGGGCCGGATTTGGATTATGGTACGATTTACCTGATCAGTTGCCCCCATCGAATTTTGACGTAGAAGCTGCATTAAGAAGAATTGGGTATGATGTTTCGGATTTACCAGCCGCAATAATTGCATTTAAAAGGCATTTTGTACAAAAAGATTTAATCCCTCTGATGGGAACCTGGGACCTTTGCGTTTTATATAATCTATATCGTAAATACTAGTTTTCTTCAATATTATTATAATATAAGGCTATCGAATTGTATTTTAGTTTTATATCGATAAAATAAGACTTGGATTCAATATTTTCTAATAACCTTAAGGTGGCGCTAGTACTGTTTCTGCTAATGGCGGGAATTATAGTAAGTAATATTTTTGAAAAGAAAATACTGGAGAAAAGTAAAAAGGCAACAGAATCAATATATCTGGATAGGCTTCAGCCTTCTACCTATCTTTTCCAGATGAGGCAACTTATCGCAGATCGGGTATTTTTATTGGAAAGAAAAGAAAATGATTCCGCCTATTCTGTTTATTCTTTTAAAAAGGATTTACAGGAAATAGATAATAAGTTGAGCATACTTCTGGAGAAATACGAAAAAACCTATATCGTTTCAGAAGAAGAAGTTTTCCTGAAAAAGTTAAAGAGAGACATTGGGATATTAGAGGAAAAAAGCGGTTATAATTTGCAGCAGCAAGAAGAGTTGAAGCCCAAAATAGATGCGATTAATGATGATTTGGGAGAATTAATTAAAATTCAGAGCAAGATTGGAGAAGAAACTTTGGCAGAACATGCAAAAATCACTTCTATAAGTAATATATTAAATGTTGTACAGCTTATTTTAGCGACATTAATAGGGGTTTTTATTTTCGCGCTGTTTTCAAAAAAGAAATCATCTTTAAATAAAATCGACAAACATCGCCTGAATTAAGGTTTTAAGTTCTTCCGTTCCGCAGAAGGTTTTCCCCAGAAATAATATATTATTGGCCCAAAAAGAGGTATTAAAATAACCAGGGCAAACCAAAATATTTTAACCGATTCCTTAATGTTTTTGTTATAGAAAATATCTTTACAAGTAATAACAGCAACAATTAATGGGAAGAAAAAAAGTCCCGCTGTAACCATAAAGTGTCCTGTTTGCGAAAGTTGCAATAACGTAAATCCCATTTTCGAAAATTAGTGAATGCAATATTATTAAAACATTTCTTAATAATAAAGTCTTAAAAACAAACGTATAACGTCAGAGTTTTATAATATGATAAAATAGCAGACTGGAAAATTTTGATTACAAAACTAAAAATGTTAAAATTGTAAAGAAGCACATGAAAATACAAAGGCAAACATATAATCATTTGATAGCTAGTTATTCTACTGTCCAGCAGTATTATGACAAGCAGGTTATTGTCATGTCTCCCACAGGTATTCCGCTTAATTACCTTTCTAAAACAAGTTCTAAAGACTTTATTAGCTAGCCCCAAAACATATCTGTTTTTAATCTAAGGTTTTGGGGGATATTTCAAAGCCTTAGGATAGTATTATTCAAAATATTTAGCAAACAAAATATATCAAATAGTTATGGAAACATTACAATTAATAATTTCAAAAAAAGATTTTGATATCCTGAAGGAACATTTAAAGTTAAGTACCAATCTATCTGACTTTAATAAACAAAAACTAGAAAAGGAGTTAAACGAAGCAAAAGTACTTGCTGATGCAGAGCTACCAGGCGACGTTGTGAGGCTAGAGTCTGTAGTAAAAATAGAAAGTGTTGATAACAATAAAACATTTACGTTTCAGTTAGTTATGCCACAGGAGGCTAACATGAAAAAACAAAAGCTTTCTGTTTTTGCTCCTATCGGAATTGCTTTATTGGGATATCAGACAGGGACAATTGTAGAATGGGAAATGCCTGATGGTGTTAAGAAGTTCAAGATAATAGATGTAAAAAACGATTAAAATTGGAACTGTTCCTGATTAATCCTCTAAGATTCTATATTATAATAACCATAGAATCTTAGAGGATTAGCTTTTTAGGACCTTTTGTTTTAACCTTTCAAAGGTAATTGCTTGTTTATCCTCCATTTCGGCAATTAAACTGTTAAAATAGTATTAGCGCTAATTTTTCAAAAAACGCACTTTAATACTGCCTAAGTATAAATCTTCATTTTCGACCTTATGATATGTGTCATAAATTGACAAGGTTCGGGCAAAAAAATATTATAAATGTGTTTGAATACTTACCATATTTGGTTTACTAACCAAGTTATAAATTATGCGAAAAATTCTACAGATTTTCCTGCTTTCGGTGGGACTGCTGACAGGAGTAACTCAGGTATTCGGGCAAGGGCCTTCCAATAGACAGATTAAAGGAGCGGTGACAGATAAGGACGGTGTCCCTTTGGCAGGAGCTTCCGTGTCTATAAAAGGTAGTTCCTTAGGGACGTTAACAGACTCCCAGGGACATTATTCCCTAAATGTTTCTCGTAATACTGAAATTTTAGTTTTTTCATTTTTGGGAATGCAAGCACAGGAGAGAGTTGTGGGCGAGCATCTTACGATAAATGTTGAATTAAAAGAAGTAGACCAGAAATTAGAAGATATAGTTGTTATTGGATATGGAACAGTGCGGAAATCTGACTTAACGGGTGCCATCGAGAGTTTATCGCATAACGATTTAGTAAGGGAAAATCCGGGGAATGTTTTGTCTGCAATGCAAGGAAAATTGGCTGGGGTTAATGTTACTCAAAACGATGGGGCTCCAGGAGCGGGTTTGAGTATCAAAATCAGAGGAGCGAACTCGTTTCTTGGAGGAACAGAACCTTTATATGTTATTGATGGAGTCCCTTTTAATGCTAATAACGGAGATGCTACCCCACAATCTATTGGTGAGGATGAGAAACAGACAAATAATGTTCTTTCGTTTCTTGATCCCAATGATATTGAAAGTATAGATATTTTAAAAGATGCGTCTGCTACTGCTATATACGGATCTAGAGGGGCAAATGGCGTGGTATTGATTACGACAAGAAAAGGCAAGCTGGGGAGAGACAAAGTTGAGTTTGCAATAAACGTTGGCATGTCTAATATCTCAAGAAAGATTAGAGTGCTAACGCCGTACGAGTATGCCGGTTATCAAAATTTAGCTTATATAAATGCGAATAAATTTGACGGGACTAATTATAATCCCAAATATCCCGATTTATCTGTTTATGAAAATTTGCATACCAATTGGCAGGATTCGATATTTAAAACAGGATTTAATCAACAGTACAATATAAATATTTCTGGAGCGACGGATGCTGGTAATCACCGTATTTCCTTTAACTACCTTACTCAGGATGGGGTTATCAGTAATTCTGACTTTAAACGTTTGGGATTAAGCCTTAATCTAAATAGAAATCTGGGCAAGATATTTAAAGTAGGTACCAGTACGTCTGTATCAAACAATTCAAATAATGGTGTAAAAACAGGGACAGACAAATCGGACGCCGCAAGCGCTGGTGTAATCAGGTCTGCGATATCCTTCCCTGCAACTATTAAAACCATCGAGGAATATAGCGAAGTTGGGGATTCCTACTTTATTACAAACCCGGTAATTTATACGAATGATGTATTAAACCGGGTAAATACATATAATATCTTTTCGTCAAATTATGTTGAGATAGCCTTACTGAAAGAGCTGAAATTCAAACAGAATATCGGACTTAATTATGGCTCCAGTAATAGAGACCAATATTATCCAAGATCAGTATATGAGGGATATGCTGTAAAAGGATGGGGGTTGAAAGCCGATAATCAGTATTCAAGTGTAGTGTCTGAAAGTATACTTACATTTAATAAATCTATAGAAAAACATACTTTTAATATAGTTGGGGCGTCTACTTATGAATCTTCTCATTCACAATGGAAGCGAGCGGAAGGGAAAACATTTCCAAATGATTTTCTGCAAAATGAAAATTTAGAATCGGCGGAGCAAATAAGTCCCATAAAGGGAGCCAAATCACAATCAACACTAATTTCCTTTTTGGGTAGGATTAATTATGCTTTTGATGATCGTTATCTTTTTACCTTCTCTTACAGAGCGGACGGATCCAGTAAATTCGGTGAGGACAACAAATGGGCTGGATTTCCATCTGCCGCATTTTCCTGGAAAATAAACAAAGAATTATTTCTGCAGGAATCAAAATCAATAGATGATCTGGCTTTAAGAGTTAGCTACGGACAAACAGGAAATCAGGGAATTGGAGCTTATTCATCTCTCTCGAAACTAACGGTTTATAATTATCCTTTTAATGGAGGGTTACAGAGTGGTCTGGCAGACGATTTTTACTCTGGACCGGCGAATCCCTCTTTAAAATGGGAAACAACAACTGCCTATAATCTTGGTTTGGATTTGGGAATCTTAAAAAGCAGATTAAATCTTCATGTAGATTTATATAAGAAACAAACAGATGATTTGTTGCAGTATGTGACAACGCCATCATCAACAGGTTTCGAACGTCAGTTACGTAATTCTGGATCGATAGAGAACAAAGGCTTGGAGATTTCTGTGGATGGAAGAGTTGTAAACAGAAAAGATTTCGAATGGAAAACGAGCTTTAATATCTCGTTTAACAGAAACAAAATTCTTGATTTAGGAGGTCCTTTAGAGCAATATGCAGATAATATCTCTACAAGTGATCAACCATTTATCCAGGCTATAGGGCATCCTATCGGAGCACTATATGGATATGTTGAAGATGGATATTTTGATAATGAAGCTGAGGTTCGTAATTCATTACTTTATTATAATCAGGGAGATGAAATTATAAGGAGAATGATTGGAGAAATCAAATATAAAAACCTTGATAACGATCCTACATCTATATCTCTGAGTGACAGAACTTTTATAGGAAATGTAAACCCCAATTATACTTTTGGTTTTACAAATAACTTCCGGTATAAGGACTTCGATTTATCAGTATTCATAAATGGCGTTCAGGGAAATGATATCATTAATATGAATACCAGGTTTAATGCCAATTTGGGAATCCAAAAGAATATTACCAAAGAGATGTATGATGGGGCGTGGACGGAGGGGGCTGATAATTCTCATGCAACAGGGCCAAAGGTTATGCGTCAGTTCTGGAGGATAATGTATTTTTCAAGAAGGTTTGTAGAGGACGGAAGTTTTGTGAGGATTAAAAACCTGGCATTAGGTTATACATTACCTAAGAACTTAATAAAAGGAGTTGCTTCGGCAAAAATAACTTTTGGAGTAAATAATCTTTACACATTTACAAAATATACGGGATACGATCCTGAGATGAATAGTTATGGAAGTAATCCGGCTCTCTTTGGTGTCGATTTAGGCGGTTATCCTAATTCAAGGACTTATAATTTGTCTTTACGTTGTGGTTTTTAAAATAATTTAATCATGAAAAATTTGTTTAAAAATACTAAAAGGACTTTTGTGTTTGCAACGTTGGCAATAACAATGGTCTCCTCTTGTAAAAAAGCATTAGAAGAAAAACCATATTCATTTTTGTCGCCTAATAATTTCTATAAAAACGAAAGCGACGCAAAAATTGCTATAAATGGGGTGTATAATACTTTATATTCCTGGGATTTGTATAAACAACCTATTTGGAACATGACAATGCTGGATGATGACCATGTTTCTGGCGCGGATTGGTTTTTGGGAACATCAGGAGCAGGTAACTTTCAGGGATATTGGGGAGTTGATGGACCTTGGGTTGGATTTTACTCTTTAATTTCAAGAGCCAATACGGTTATTGAAAATGTTAGCGAGATAAATGAAAATATTGATCCTGAGATTAAAACCCGAATTATTGGCGAAGCTTATTGTCTTAGAGGGTGGGCTTATTTTCAACTGGTTCAGTTATACGGACAGATACCCATAAGAGATAAGTCTCTGTCTGTTGATCCAAATCCAAATGTTCCAAAATCATCTGTGAAAGATGTATACGCATTTATAATAGAAGATTTTAAAAAAGCAGAACAAATGCTATTGCCAGAGGGGAACCCTAAATCTGGAGAACCCGGCAGAGTAAAAAGAGGTGTAGCAAAAGCTTTTTTAGCGAAAGTTTACCTTACAATGGCGTCTGGTTCCTTGGCAAATGTACAGATTAGTGTGCGCGGAGGGCAGAATAACAATCTTTATACTTATCAAAAGACTGTTGTTGCCGGTTTGGAGGGGTTGGATAGTAAAGAGTATTTTAAATTGGCAAGAGACAAAGCCGTCGAGTTATTGGGAGACAATGAATATTCTTTATTTACTTCCTGGAAAGACTTATGGAATAAGGACAATAGAAATAAGAAGGAGCATATGTGGGAACTACAGTCTTTAGCCGGAACAGATCTTTTTACCAATAACTTAAATGCTTATTTTTCTGCATTTTCTACATTCGGCCGTGGGGCTGTTTGGTTTACAAATAATCATTACAAGGACTATGAGGTTAATGATCTTCGTGTACTGGAAGGTGTAAAGCATAACTATGAAATGAATAATGCAAATAAAACTAAATATTTCTATCCTTCTTGGGAGGCAGCGACTTATAAAATGATCGGAGGAGTTACTTATGCAAACAATGGTACAACGGACGATAGAGCGTATGTGATAAAGTATGAAAGTGTGGAAAATCAAACTATTGCTAATAGCGATGCTTTTTTTCCCCTGTTACGATATGCAGAAGTTTATTTGATTGCCGCCGAAGCGGAAAACGAATTGAGTACGACCCCTTCGCTGAAAGCTTATGAGTATTTAAAAATGATAAGAGACCGGGCTCATGCAACTATGGTTTCGGGACTAACTCAAGATGAGTTTCGCAGTTTTGTAATAGCAGAAAGGGCTAGAGAATTTGTGTTTGAAGGCGTAAGAAGATTTGATTTGTTACGCTGGGGGATTTATTTGCAGGTAATGAATAAAATAAGTACCGGACAAGATAATATTTCAAAAGTGAGGACCGAAAAACATTTGCTATTTCCTATACCAAATGGAGAAATGCTTTCCAACAAAGCCATCAAAGAAAATAATAAGTTTTGGTAATTTTTAAAATCGTGAAAATGAAAAATCTTAAAAAAATACTCTTGGGCATGTCGACTCTTGTCTTACTCGCTGCCTGTAAAAAAAATAATGAGGAAAAGGAAGATACTACTCCTCCTCAAATTACATCTGTAACAAATCTCAGCAACAGAACAGACGCTCTTTCATTTTGTGATTTTGGAGACTGGATTATCATTAGAGGAAAAGGGTTGGCTTCTACTTATAAAATAGACTTCAATACTGTTCTGGCCTCAGATTCTCTTCTCTACGCTGATGATACTACTGTTACTGTGAAAATTCCATCTATTTTACCAGATGTGCTAAATAACCCGATAACGGTTTTTACCAAATATGGTTCGGTAAAATATGATTTCCAGATTAAACAACCGCTACCTTTGGTGCAAAATATTACACCATCCGTAGGCGATCCCGGAGATATAATTACCGTAACCGGATTGAACTTTATTAATTTGAAGAGCGTTAAGTTTGGAGACCAGGAGGCAGAAATAGTCTCTTCTACACCAACAGAAATAAAGGTAAAAGTACCTGCAGTTCCCTACGGTTATATAACTGTTAAGACCAGCAGTGGAGAAATGCAATCAGCAGGGATATTTGGCTTTAAATATATGATATTCACCGACGCTCTTGCTACGGATTGGATTTATTCACCATATAGCGCCAATTATACTGTAGTACAGGCGCCTTCTCCGGTATTACGAGGAAATTCCTCAGTAAAAGCAACTTATTCCGCTGGATATGGAGGTTTCAGGATAAAGAAAAATACAGCAATGAGCTTAACAGGGTATAGTTCACTTAAATTTTCTCTGTATGCAGAAAGTGCATCGGTAGGAAAAAAGATAAGGATATTCCTGAATAATAGTTCTACTACCGGATACAAAGATATTACTATTTCAGAAGCAAATAAATGGGTTACTTATGAAATTCCGTTGTCTCAATTTGGCACTCTTGCAACGTTAAACTATATAGAAGTAAAAGAGTTTTCGAATGTAATAACAACGGTTATTTATATAGATGATATGGTGTTAATGTAAGAGGAGTCACAAAAAATCCCGTTCATATTTGGTTGAACGGGATTTTTTGTGGATTAATTTTTTAAATAAAAATTCTAGTTCCACTATAATCCTGTCTGAAATCAGTAGGTGTACAGCCCTTTTTCTTCTTAAAAATTCTGTTAAAATTGGAAATATTATTAAATCCACAGTTGTAAGAAATCTCTGCTACAGAATGTGTGGTTTCTATAAGCATTCTTGTCGCGTGACCTAAGCGTATTTCGTTGAGACTATCTATGAATGTAACACCTGTTCTTTTCTTTATAAATCTGGAAAAGGAGGCTTCCGTCATGTTGACAAGTGTGGCCACATCTTTTAATACAATTGGTTTGCCATAATTATTGTTCATATAATCAAAAGCTTTGTCAATTCTTCTGCTATTAAAAGAGATCTTACCGTTGTCTCTAAAGCCAGAGTCCGACAGTGTGGTCATCCCTTTGCCGGTGGAAAGGTCGTGAAGGATAAAAAAAAGGGACATTACCGAATCAAAACCCGACTTTTTTTCCAAAGAAAGTATTCGAGGTAATATCCCTTCGATAGTTTCACGTGAAAAAGAAAGTCCTTTAGAGCTTCTTTCAAACATTTTTTTTATAAAATGGAGTTGATTTCTTTTTAAAAAAACATCGTCCAATAAATTATTATGCCATTGGATAGTAATCTCTTTGATGCTCTCACTTTTGCATTCATGTGTAAACCACGCATGGGGAAGGTTTGGGCCAACAAGAACCAATTCTGTGTCCTCAATAACATGAATGTGATCGCCGACTATTCTTTTAGCTCCTTTTGCATTTAAGATAAGATTGAGTTCAAACTCATCATGGTAATGCAAAGGAAAATTGAAGTTCTTCTTCACCCGGGAAAACAGTGTAAAGCAATCGTTTTGTGTTAGAGGCGTGATCTCTTTCGTTATCGTAGATTGGTTCATAATCAAAAAGCATTTACTTGTTGAAATATACGTTTTAACAGGGATAAGACAAATAAATATGCGGAGGAAAAATGCAATAAATCTTTGGAATTAAGCTCAAAGTGTAATTGAACGCATTGTTTAAAATTAGTTAGGTCAAAAAAAGGAGAATAAATGTTAAAAAAGTATTATATATAAAAGCATATTAGTTGCTATAATTGAATATTATAAACCGGATAAATGGCAATCAGAATCTATAAAATCTTTACACTGTTTTTAGTGAGTTATTTTTTACAACATACGGCTCTGGCACAGTTAATAGATCCAAATGCGACTAAGGAGACTCTGGCAGTATATAAAAGTGTTAAGGGGCTTTTGGGAAAGAAGATATTGTTTGGTCATCAGGACGATTTGGCATATGGGGTAAGATGGAAATACGAAAAAAACAGAAGTGATATAAACGATATTGTTAATGACTACCCCGCTGTTTTCGGATGGGATATTGGAGGAGTTGAATTCGAGAAACCTGAAAACTTAGATAAGGTTCCTTTTGAAAAGATAATTTCCTTTGCAAAGGAAGTATACAAAAAGGGAGGAATAAACACAATAAGCTGGCATTTGGCGAATCCAGTATCAGGAGGAAGTGCCTGGGATACTACAAAAGCAGTTGTTGATATTCTTCCAAAAGGAAAGCTACATAACGATTATATTTTATGGTTAGATAGAGTTGCCGGATTTTTGAATCGTTTTGAAACGGCAGACGGAACAAAAATTCCTGTTTTGTTTCGCCCATTTCACGAATTAAATGGTGCATGGTTCTGGTGGGGAAGACCCCACTGTTCAAAAGATGAGTTTATAACACTCTGGCGCTTTACCGTCGACTATTTGAAAAACAAGAAACACCTTCACCATTTGATATATGTGTTTAATACAAATAGTTTCAATGGCGAAGACGAGTTCTTAGAGAGATATCCGGGAAATAGCTATGCAGATATGGTTAGTTTTGATATTTATCAATTTGCACCAGAAAACCCAACTGCAAGCCAATTAAAGGAGTCTAAACATATTTATCAGGAGAAACTAAGAAATAATCTGCAAATTCTTACATCTGTAGCTAAAAAGTTGGATAAACCATCCGCATTGGCAGAAACTGGATTTGAATCCGTTCCTGATCCAGATTGGTGGACTAAAACGCTTTATCCGGTTATCAAAGATTTTCCAATTTCTTATGTGCTTGTCTGGAGAAATCACGGGTTAAACGATGAAGGAAAAATGCATTATTACGCTCCCTATAAGGGGCAACTCTCCGCAATTGATTTCAAAAAATTCTATACGTTGAAGAAAATGATGTTTCTAAAAGACCTGGGCAAACAGAAAATATATCAATAACACTATGCACCAAAAATTAAGTTTAAAGGAAAAGGTAGGATATGGATTTGGAGATTTCTCTTCCTCTATGTTCTGGAAGATATTTTCGGTTTATCTGCTTTATTATTATACAGATGTATTTGGTATATCAGCCGCTGTTGTGGGAACAATGTTTCTTGTTACTCGAATTTGGGATACAGCTTTCGATCCCATTATAGGAATACTGGCAGATCGAACCGAAACAAAATGGGGAAAGTTTAGACCATATATTTTATGGGTAGCTATACCTTTTGGATTAGTTGGGGTGCTGACTTTTGCCTCTCCCGACTTAACGCCGAATGGAAAAATTATTTATGCTTACATAACATATACATTGATGATGATGGTTTATTCCGCAATTAATGTCCCTTATGCATCATTGATGGGGGTTATGACGGCGGATAGCAAAGAAAGAACAACGCTCTCTACTTATAGATTTGTTTTCGCTTTTGCGGGAAGTATTTTAGTACTGGCTTTAGCCGAGCCTCTGGTTAATTTTTTTAGTGATTTTTCTTCCCAAAATAGTATAAAGTACGGCTGGAGACTGACAATGACCTTTTTTGCAGTAATAGCTTCTCTCCTTTTTCTTTTTACTTTCTTTTGGACAAAGGAGAGAATACGCCCCCCTAAAGAACAAAAAACTTCTTTAAAACAAGATTTGACGGATCTGGGGACTAATAAGCCATGGTTTATCTTATTAGGAGCAGGCGTTTTTACTTTGATTTTCAATTCGCTTAGAGATGGCTCGGCAATATTTTATTTTAAATATTACTTTATAAATCAGGAGGCATTTCGACTACCGATTATAAATACAACAATTAATTACAGTAGCCTGTATTTGGTTCTTGGGCAGGCCGCTAATATTGTGGGTGTGATATTAGCCAAGCCGATATCTGATAAAATTGGAAAGAAAAGCACATTTGCTTATGCGATGCTAATGGCGGCTATTTTAAGTACTGGATTTTTCTTTTTTCAAGAGCGCCATTTGATATTGATTTTCCTTTTTCAGTTTCTGATAAGTATTTGTGCAGGATCTATATTCCCTCTCTTATGGTCTATGTATGCAGATATAGCCGATTATTCTGAATGGCGGACAGGACGCAGAGCCACCGGATTGATTTTTTCATCATCATCAATGTCTCAGAAATTAGGCTGGACTTTAGGCGGAGCTTTTACCGGATGGATGCTTGCCATATTTGGTTTTGAAGCGAATGCGGTTCAATCGGAAGGCACTCAGACAGGATTGCGATTAATGATGAGTATCATTCCAGCTCTTGGAGCAATTATTTCAATGGTATTTATTTTTTATTACTCGCTTTCCGATAAAAAAATGGTCGAGATAACAGAAGAACTTAATAATAGAAGAGAAAAGGAAAAACTGGTAAGGAACAGTTTTTAAAATTAGTCAAACATATTTATGAAACTATTTGAAGAAAGACAAACGCTCCTTAAAAAGCAATATAGCGAGCTTTTGGAACAGCAAAATATAAAGATCGAGCCCGGAAATGGAATTTATTCCAGATATAAATTTCCCGTTTTAGAAGCTGCACATGTGCCGCTAAACTGGAGATATGATTTTGATGAGCGTACCAATCCATATTTTATGGAAAGAATAGGTGTAAATGCGGTGTTTAATGCCGGAGCGATAAAATTTGAAAATAAATACTGTTTGGTCGCCAGAATTGAAGGAGCAGACAGAAAATCTTTTTTTGCTGTGGCTGAAAGTCAAAACGGAATAGATGGCTTTCGCTTTTGGGGAGAACCTATACTCCTACCTCCCGTAAATGAGCCGGATGTAAATGTTTATGATATGAGACTGGTTCAGCATGAAGACGGCTGGATTTATGGGTTATTTTGTACAGAGCGAAGAGATCCGGCGGCATCAGAGGGAGATCAAAGTGCAGCAATTGCACAGTGCGGTATTGCAAGAACCAAAGATTTAAAAAACTGGGAGCGTCTTCCCGACCTAAAGACGAAATCAGCTCAGCAAAGAAATGTAGTCTTGCATCCCGAATTTGTAAACGGTAAGTACGCTTTTTACACGAGACCGCAGGATTCTTTTATCGAAGCGGGAAAAGGAGGAGGAATTGGAATCGGCTATTGTGATGATATCCAGCATGCTGAAATAGAAAAAGAGTATATTATTGACGAAAAACGTTATCATACCGTTTACGAATCTAAAAATGGCCAGGGGCCTGCACCAATAAAAACAGAAAGAGGATGGCTCCATTTAGCTCATGGCGTAAGAAATACGGCTGCCGGGCTACGTTATGTTTTATATATGTTTCTAACGGATTTAAATGATATTACCAAAGTGATTCGAAAACCCGCCGGATATTTTATAGCACCGGAAGGAGAAGAGAGAATCGGTGATGTTTCTAATGTTGTTTTTGCCAACGGATGGATTTTGGATGATAATAAAGTCTTTGTCTATTATGCTTCTTCCGATACAAGAATGCATGTTGCTACGTCAACAATAGATCAGCTTTTGGACTATGTGCTAAACACCCCCGAAGATGGTTTCAAATCAGAGGAGTCTGTAAAATCAATTTTGGAACTTATTGAGAGAAATAAAAAACAAGGATACAATTAAATTGGAAAAGGAAAAACTCTACTCTTCTTTAGAATCGGAGCTGTTCGATATATTAGATTATTGGGAAGAAAATAGCCCAGACGTTGAGTTTGGAGGCTTTTTAGGCCGTCGGAATATCAATAATAAAGTGATAGAAAAATCGCCTAAAGGGGCTGTTTTAAATAGTCGTATATTATGGACTTTTTCGGCTGCTTTTCGATATACGAGAGCTGACAAACACTTTGATCTGGCAAAAAGAGCTTTTACATATATTAAAGATTATTTTATAGATACTTTAAACGGAGGGGTTTACTGGACGGTTGATTATAAGGGAATCCCTTTGGATAAAAAAAAGCAGACTTATGCGCAGGCATTTGCTATTTATGGATTATCAGAATATTATGGTATTTCCAAAAATCAAGAAGCTTTAAATTTGGCTATTTCCATATTTGCTTCTGTCGAAAGGCATTGTTTTGATAAAGAAAAGTTAGGTTATCTGGAAGCTTTTGACCAAACATGGCAGGAAATCTCGGACTTGAGATTGAGTGAGAAGGATGCTAATGAGAAAAAAACGATGAATACGCATTTGCACATTCTGGAAGCGTATGCAAGTCTGTACAAGTATTGGCCCGATAAAGAATTAAAAAATCAGTTAGAGCGATTATTGGCCGTTTTTAATGATTTCATTATCAACAAAGAATCTAACCATCTAAATCTCTTCATGAATGAAAATTGGGAATTTACTCAGCATTTAATTTCCTATGGTCATGATATAGAAGCAGCATGGTTATTAAAGGAAGCTAGCGAGGTCTTGGGAGATGATAATTGGATTAATCTTTTTAAACAGAAAGCTGTAGAAATAGCAAAGATGACTTTAGAAGGCTTGGATGAAGACGGAGCACTTATTTATGAAAAGGATTTAGACAAAAAGCATGTAAATAGAGAGAAGCATTGGTGGGTTCAGGCAGAAGCCATGGTCGGGTTTTATAATGTTTATCAAATTACAGGGGATGAAATATATCTGAATGCGGTTGAAAAATTATGGGAATTTATTGATGAGAAAATACTTGATCGTAAGAATGGCGAATGGTTTTGGGGAATAGACGGTTTTGGAAATCTTATGGATGAAGATAAATTGGGTTTGTGGAAATGCCCATATCATAATACCAGAGCTTGCCTGGAAGTACTTAACAGAATTAATGAATCAAAAAAATTACATTGATTAAACTTTTCTTCAATAATGTAGTCTACAGCTATATTGTATTTTATTTTTATTGATGAAAATTTTTGTTAAATCCCTCGTTTTAATTTTATTAGCTAATATTTCCTTAGCACAAACGCCCATTGAAGTCTCCGGAATTTTAAAAGATTCAACAGGACTTACAGTTATAAGCGCTGCAATTAAGCTCTATTCCAGGCAAGATACATTAAGTGCTGTTTCCGATGTTGATGGAAAGTTCACCATTAGAAACGTGAAGAACAAGAATTTTACGCTAAACATTACAGCTTTAGGATTTAAACCTTTTGCTAAAGCATATAATTATTCTTCATCGAATACTAATACAATACACTTGGGTTCGATAACCCTGAGTAGTGATGTTAGGCTTCTAAGTCAGGTAACGGTTGACGGTACCCCGGATGTAGTTGTTAAAGAAGATACATTGCAATTTCGGGCAGATCAGTACAAATTAAAAGATAATGCTTTGGCAGAAGATCTTTTAAAGAAATTGCCTGGTGTAGAAGTGGATAGAGATGGTAATGTAACTACGCAAGGAAAACAGGTAACCAGAGTAAGGGTAAATGGCAAGGATTTTTTTGGGGGGGATGTGAAGACAGCAACTCAAAATTTACCAGCGGATGTCCTTCAAAATGTTCAGATTATAGATGATTATGGCGATCAGGCGAATATAACGGGAGTTAAAGATGGAGAGCCGGAAAAGATTTTGAATTTCACCATCAGGCCAGATAGAAATAAGGGATACTTAACCCGCGGAACAGTAGGCGTGGGAGATAAAGAAAGGTATCAAGCGTCTGTCTTTGCTGCAAAATTCAACAATAACCAACAAATATCTGTTCTTGCGAATCTTAATAATACCAACGCCAATATCTTCAATCTCACGCAACAAGGGGGCGGAAGAAGAGGAGGCAGATCTGGCGGAGGTAATTTTAATAGTTCTTCCGGACTAACTGATGTCAAATCTTTTGGGTTAAATTATAGAGATCAATGGAGTGAAAAGGTTACGGCTTACGGGAGCTATTCTATTTTTGGAAGAAATAATGCTGTTGAGAGTACGACCTTGCAGGAAAATCTTGCGACGGCAAATAACAATTTTACTACTGTAGATAATAATAAAGAAGTAAATTCAAAAACTGAGAATATTAATCACCGTTTTGATTTCAATATTGAATATAAGATAGATACACTAAATTATCTGAAATTCACGCCCAGAGTAACTTTTTCGACAACAGATAAAACTGAAAATTCTAATTTTAATATTTTAAGAAACGATGTTTTATCTTCGGAGGGTAATTATGTTGATATTACCGATTCTCGGACGCCAAATCTCGGAGCGGACTTTTTATTCAACCACCGTTTTGCTGGGACAACAAGAAACTTATCACTAAGTGCATACTTAAACACATCCAGTTCTAATTCAGGTCAGGATTATTTAAATAAATCCTTGGAATACAATGATCCAATTAGTGCAGCAACAAGTCTATATCAAAGACAATTAATAGATAACGATAATTCCACTAATAACATTAATATCAATACATCCTATATTGAGCCCCTTTCAAAAACAAAAAGCTTAGAATTTAATTATGAATATGGATTTAATAAAATAGATAACAACAGAACCGTTATGAATACCGATGTAGAAACGGATGCGCCTATTTATGATCCAAACTTGAGTAATAACTATAATTTTAGCTTTACAACAAATAGATTTGGGCTTAATTATAGAGCTAGAGAAGAGAAATATAACTACACTTTAGGATTGGGATTACAACCAAGTGTTTTAAAGGGAGAGTCAATAACCAGGAACACATCAACAAGAACAACAGCATTAAATATTTATCCTTCTGCAAGGTTTCAGTATAAATTTTCCAGATCAAAAGAATTTAATATAAACTACAATGGAAGGAGTAACTTACCAAGTTATAATCAATTACAGCCTGTAACGGATAATTCTAATCCGCAGTTCCCGGTTGTAGGGAATCCAAACCTGGGAGCTGAGTTCAATAATAGCGTTAATATTCGCTATAATAATTCTAATATAACAACAGGGAATACATTTTTTACAAACTTCAATTTTAATCTAACCAAAGATAAAATTGTGAGTACAACCAATACTCCTTCGGCCGGTTCGGCTACGAATGCGATTCAAGAAAGAGGATATACTAATGCAAACGGATATTACAGTTTAAACGGATTCTATGCCTACAACCGACAATTGAAAGATAAAAAGTACGTATTTGGATTAAGAGGAATGGCAAACTATAATAACAACATTTCCTTTATTAATAATGAGAAAAATATAGGCAGAAACCTGGTGTTAAGTCAACGACTGCAGATACAAATACAACCTAAAGAATGGTTAGAGATAGTTCCGTCCATAAACTATACATATAATACCAACGACAATACAATTAGTAAAAATGCGAATAGACAAGTACATACTTGGGCAACAGCTTTTGATAGCAAGATCTATTTTACTAAAACTTTTCTATGGGGCACTCAGGCGGATAAAAGTTTCAATAGAGGCTATGGAAGTATAGGAGCAAATCCATTTATTATAAATACATATTTGGAAAAGCAATTCTTTAAAGGAAATACCGGAGCATTACGTTTAACTGCTTTCGACCTTTTGGATGAAAGTACTGCTATTTCGAGAACTGTTGATCCGGCTTATATTTTGGATAGCAGAAGTAACAGATTGTCACGTTACTTTATGTTGACTTTTAGTATGAGGATTAACAAGTTTGCAGGAAATTCCAGTATGGGAGGAGAAAATAGAGAACGTTATAGAGGGGGTGACAGAGGTCCCGGAGGATATGGTGGAGGACCGGGGTTTTAAGACTAACAAGAAAGGGATTTCAAAATGAAATCCCTTTCTTGTTAAGTTATTATTCGCTTACAATCCAAAAGCCTGTTTTATTTGATCGAGGTAATCCAGCTTTTCCCAGGTAAAAAGTTCTACCTCAACAATTTTTTCTTCACCATTTGCTCCCAAAAACTTTTTCGTTACTATTTCATTTTTGCGGCCCATATGTCCATAAGCTGCGGTTTCCGAATAAATAGGATTTCTAAGTTTAAGTCTTTGCTCGATAAAATATGGACGTAAGTCAAAAATCTGAGCTACTTTATTCGCAATTTCCCCATCAGTAAGATTTACTTTTGATGTACCTTTAGTATCTACAAAAACACCACAAGGTTCTGCCACACCTATTGCATAAGAAACCTGTACAAGAACCTCCTCTGCGACACCTGCAGCTACTAGATTTTTGGCAATGTGTCTTGTTGCGTAGGCAGCAGAACGGTCTACTTTTGATGGATCTTTTCCAGAAAAAGCACCTCCCCCATGTGCTCCTTTACCTCCATAAGTATCAACAATAATTTTCCTTCCAGTAAGACCAGTATCCCCATGAGGACCTCCAATAACAAATTTTCCTGTGGGATTAATGTGGTATTTGATGTCTCCATCGAAAAGTTTCTGAAGTTCTGGTTTCAACAAAGCTTTCACCCGTGGGATAAGGATATTTATAATATCTCTTTTTATGGTTGACAGCATTTCTTCGTCATTTTCATGAAAATCATCATGTTGAGTGGAAATCACAATACTATCAATTCTTATAGGTTGGTGATCATCATTATATTCGATAGTCACCTGCGATTTTGCATCAGGCCTTAAATAAGTTATTTCCTTGTTTTCTCTTCTTAAAGCAGCAAGCTCGATTAATAATTTATGAGAAAGATCCAAAGCCAAAGGCATGAAATTTTCAGTTTCGTTTGTTGCGTAACCGAACATCATTCCCTGATCTCCTGCTCCTTGTTCTTCTGGTTTCGCTCTGTCCACACCCTGGTTAATATCCTGAGACTGCTCGTGTATAGCAGAAAGAATACCACAAGAGTTTGCCTCGAACATATACTCAGATTTTGTATAACCGATTTTTTTAATTACATCTCTGGTAATCCTTTGTACATCTAAATATGTTGAAGATTTAACCTCTCCTGCTAAAACCACCTGACCCGTGGTAACTAATGTTTCACAAGCAACTTTAGAGGATTGATCGAAAGCCAGAAAATTATCAATTAAAGCATCAGAAATTTGATCTGCTACTTTATCCGGATGCCCCTCTGATACAGACTCAGATGTAAATAAATAAGACATAATAAATTATTTAAATAAAAAATATGTAAAGAGGAATTTTTGACTGCGGTAATAAAAGCATGTTTGGCTTTAGCACTTTTTTATGTGGTTGCAATCCTGGCTTTTAGATAAAGCACTCAAATCATTCCACTTGTTTGCGACAAAGATATAACAAATTTTATTTTTGTTAAAAAATAGAATTACTTTGTCGCTGTTTTAATACATGATTTTGAGAAGAGAACGGATACTTTTTATTGTTAATCCAATTTCCGGCGGAAAAGATAAAATCCGCTTTCCTGAACTCGTAGACAAATATTTAGACAGGAATATTTTTGAAGCAAATATTGTTTTTTCCGAGTACGGAGGCCACGCCTCTATTTTGGCGAAAGAAGGAATTGATCAGGAATATGACTGTGTGGTGGCAGTTGGGGGGGATGGTACAATTAACGAGGTTGCATCGATATTAGTTTTTTCAGGGAAGAAAATGGGAGTAATCCCGTGTGGATCGGGTAATGGTTTAGCCAGAACATTGGGAATACCACTAGAAAGAGGCAAGGCTGTTCGCAGACTTAACAGAAATAAAGTTAGAGTAATCGATTCGGGAACACTTAATAATAGAAGGTTTTTTAATATAGCGGGTTTAGGTTTTGATGCAAGAATAAGTGCCCTTTTTGCAGATAATAAAGGAAGAGGCTTAAAAGGATATGTGGTAAGTGTATTAAAAGAAATAAAAAACTACAAACCTAATTTGTATACAATAGAAGTAGATGGAAAATCGTTAAAAAGAGAGGCCTTTATGGTGAGTATCGCAAATTCTTCTCAGTACGGGAATAACGCGCATATTTCCCCTACTGCAACTATAGATGATGGGCTGCTGGATGTGTGCATTATTAAACCTTTTCCATTGTATTGGTTGCCAATTTTAATAACGAGAATGTTATTGAAGAATGTCGATTCTTCGAAATATTTAGAAATTATTAAAGGTAAACAAATAAAAATCGAACAATTGGGAGATGACCCGATCCATATTGACGGAGAGCCATTAGTTGGAACGAAAACAATCGAAATAGAGGTTGAACACCTCTCTTTAAATATTCTGGTTTAAGCATTAAAGCATATGAGCGATAAAAAATCTAAGAAATTCAACAGTTTTGAAGGAATAGTGTTTTCGACAGACCCGGATTATGTATATGAAGAGCATAGAGATAACGTAGAAACCTTGCCAAATAATCAACAAAATTTGAAAGTACAGTTAGATAAGAAACAAAGAGGAGGAAAAGCTGTTACGTTAATAACAAATTATGTTGGCACAGAAGATGATCTTGCATATTTAGGTAAGATGTTAAAAACTAAATGTGGTGTAGGAGGAAGTGTGAAAGATGGTGAAATTCTTATACAAGGGGATTTTAGAAAAAAAGTAATTGAATTGTTGCAAAAAGAAGGTTATAAAGTTAAGCAAGTAGGAGGATGACCTAAAACCCTACTACATAGTTTGATAACCTAGGAAACGATGTTTTAAATCGATTGCATATAATAGAAAATTCACCTAAATTTTGTTTTTTACACAAAAAATAGTTTTTATTGTAAAAGCTAATTGAAAAATAAAAAGAAAGTTTTTTTAAATTAGCTTATGAAATTAGGAAGTGGAACTGCTGTCGAAGTAAATAGAGTTTCAGCAAAATTTTCGTAAAAAAGTAAAAAAGTTTGATTTTAAACATTAAATCATAAATTTGTTATGGCCTTGTTTAAAAATCGAATATATAATAAACGAATTCTTAAAGAACTTTAAATAAATTATCAATTAATCAAAAACTAAAAATTAAATTAACAACAAGCAATGTCAAACGCACCAAAACCAACTACAGCTAAGAAAGAGACCTCTGGAGGTTCTAGTATTTTTGCAGGATTAGCTATTGTAATTTGTATCGCTATCGCATGGGGTATATTCTTATTCGTTATGGGTAACCCAGCAAACTTTGAGGGTGGAGATAACGCAAATCACCCGTTAGAAGGTAACTATTTAGGTATGATCTATAAAGGGGGTATCGTTGTACCTTTCTTGATAGGCATGTTTTTAATGGTTATTGTTTTCTCAATCGAGCGTTTCTTTGTTATTAGCAAAGCTGCTGGTAAAGGAAATGTAGATGCATTCGTGAAAAAAGTACAAAGTTTCTTATCTTCTGGCAATATCGATAGCGCTATTTCTGAGTGTGATAAACAAAAAGGATCGGTAGCAGCAGTTATTAAATCAGGCCTTTTGAAATATAAAGAAGTTGAGTCTGATACAGTAATGAATACAGAGCAGAAATGTTTAGCTATTCAAAAAGATATCGAAGAAGCCACAGCATTAGAAATGCCGATGTTAGAGCAAAACTTAACAGTTGTTTCAACATTAGTTTCTATCGGTACGTTAGTAGGTCTACTAGGAACGGTCGTAGGTATGATTAAAGCGTTTGCGGCGTTAGCAACGGCAGGTGCTCCTGACCAGGCTGCATTAGCAAACGGTATCTCTGAGGCTCTTATCAATACCGCTACAGGTATCGGTACTTCAACTTTAGCGATCATCTCTTACAACTTCTTTACCTCTAAAATTGACTCTTTGACATATTCTATTGACGAAGCTGGTTTCTCAATCGTACAAACTTACGCTTCTACACATAGATAAAATATTAGTGAATAGTTTTTGGGTGTTCTGACCTGATAAATGTGTCAGAGCACTTTTTAAAGTAATTAACAGGACACTAATAATTAAAAAATAAGAAGATGCCAAAAGTAAAAATTAAAAGAAAAAGCACTCTGATTGACATGACCGCAATGTGTGACGTGGCATCGTTGTTGCTTACTTTCTTTATATTGACGGCTACTGCCAGACAGCCAGAACCGCTGCCTGTAGATATTCCTTCTTCTACTGTTACTATTAAATTACCCGATACAGACATTTCTACACTTACTGTAGGTCAAGGAAAAGTTTTCTTCGGTGTTGTAGGTCAGGATGTGAGAATCAATATGCTACAAAGAATCGGTGAGAAATACGGAATTGAATTCACCGAGCAAGAAAAATTACGTTTTTCTTTGATTGAATCTTTTGGAGTTCCTGTTGCCAACCTAAAAGAGTTTATAGCAATGTCAGGAAATGATAGAAATAAGGTACAACAGCCTGGTATTCCTAGAGATTCGACAAATAACGAGTTGGATCAATGGATTCTTCAAGCAAGATATGCTACAAAAGAGTTGCACAATCAAGATTTGAGATTCTCAATCAAAGGAGATTCGAAAGAAGAGTATCCTGTGATTAGAGACGTAATCGACATCTTGCAAAGTCAGAAAATTAATAAGTTTAGTTTAATCACTTCTTTAGAAGGCTTAGATAGATAAAAATGGCACAATTAGATACCTCGGGTGGTGGTAAAAAAGACGGCGGAAAGGTAAGGACCAAGAAGAAGTCTACTAACGTGGATTTAACCGCGATGGTTGACTTAATGTTCTTGTTAATTACTTTCTTTATGTTGACTACCACGCTTGCTAAACCGCAAGCCATGGATATGTTCATGCCAGATAAAGATGAAAAAAATCCTGATGAAACTCTAGATGTTAAAGCTTCTAGAACAATGACTATTCTTTTAGCTGAAAACGATAAGATTGTTTGGTATATGGGTGTTGCCGGAGATAATCCTCCAACGGTAGACAACTATGGGAAAAATGGTATCCGTAAAGCTCTTATAGAGAATAATGATAAAATTGTTGCTACTACTGGAGATCCTGCAAAAGGATTAATGGTTATTGTAAAGCCAACAGATAAATCAAACTATAAGAACTTCGTTGATATTTTAGATGAAATCAAGATAGCAGGAGTTCCTTCCTATGGTATCGTAAATAAAATCGAACCAGCGGAAATCAATCTCCTTAAGGATCAGGGAGTTTATTAATACTATTTCAGTATAAAGAAACGTTAAATAGTTAACAAAAAAATTTAAAGAATATGCCAAAGCTGGATATTTTAACTCGCAATTGGATAGACATAGTCTTTGAAGGTCGTAATAAAGAGTACGGTGCTTACGAATTGCGTAAGAACAATGCTAAGAACACCAACAAAGCTATTTTAATTGGCGGGTTATTGTTTATAGCTGCTTTTGCTGCTCCTATGATAAGTAAACTTCTTAAGGGCACAGATAGTGAAGCAGATCAGCAACAAAAAATAAAGGAGACAGAGGTCGTTTTAGCAACACCTCCTCCTGTAGATAAGGAGCTTCCTCCTCCACCTCCGCCGGTGGAGCCACCTCCACCACGCGTGGATCAAGTGAGGTTCCCACCTCCGGTAGTAAAACCGGATGAACAGGTTGTGGAAGAAGAACCGCCAACAATTAAAGATTTGGAAAAAGCGGACCCTGGTCAAAAAACATTAAAAGGAGATCCGAATGCACAAATTCAAATTGAGAACCCTCATTATGGAGAAGGTCCGGTTAATCAGGTGGTAACAGAAGATACAAATGAAGTGTTTACTAACGTGGAAGTTTTTCCTGAATTCCCAGGAGGTATTGAAGCTTTCTACAAGTTTCTAAACAAAACGTTAGTTTATCCTCCAATGTCAAAAGAAAACAACATCCAAGGAAGGGTAACAGTTAACTTTGTTGTTGAAAAAGACGGATCTTTAACTGATATTAAGGTTTTAAGAGGTGTCCCTGGTGGAGATGACTTAGGTCAGGAAGCTATCAGAGTATTGAAAAAATCCCCGAAATGGAAACCAGGAGTTCAAAATGGTAGACCAGTTAGGGTTTCTTACTCAGTACCAGTAATGTTTGCTTTACAACAATAATGGAGTATAAAAGAACAAGAAGAAGTCAGAAATCGCCCCAAAAGCGATTTCTGCTCATTTTAGGACTAACCGTTTCTATAGTATATTTTGCTTTAGGAATGGTTATTATATTTTGGGATACTTTTCCGTTATTGGTAGGTGTAGAGCCAATGTGGAAGAATGTATTTGCCGCATTCTTAATAATCTATTCGCTATTTAGGTTGGTAAGGGTTTTACAAGATAAAAGAGATGAATAAATATCAGTTTCTCGTTTTTTTCGCTTTGGTTTCAGCCTTACTTTCTTGTAATCAGAAAAAAGAGAGGGGAGAGAACTACACTTTCGGAAATGCTAAGATTGTTTCGGACGAATCTTTATTTCCTATAGTGGACGATGAGCATCTTGTTTTTCAGACAAGGTATAAGAAAGCAAGCATAGAAATGGTCTACAAGCCGTTGAAGGAAGCCCTTTCTTTGTTCCTGAATGATAGTATTGATGTTGCTGTCCTTCCAAGGCAATTAACAGAGGAGGAAAAAGCTGTTTTTGCAAAGAAGAATGTTAAGGTTCGTACCATTAAGTTTGCCATAGACGGTATAGCTGTTATTACATCCAAATCAAATCCAACCGAAAAAATAACCATAGATGAAATTAAAGCCTATTTGAATGGTACAACCCCCGACAATGCCCCCGTTGTAGTTTTTGATAATGCACAATCGAGCACTGTGGAATACTTAATGGAAAATCTGAACGTTAAGGAATTAAATGCTAAAAATATTTATGCCCTAAAAACCAGCGAAGAGGTGATTCGATATGTAAAAGATCATCCTAAAGCTTATGGCATAATTAGTGTTAGTTGGATTAAAAGACCGACTAAAGATATAGAAGAAGCTGTTAATGATATTAAGTGTCTGGCGGTAAAGAATAAGGAGGGAAGTTATGTTGAGCCAACACAATCATCGTTAAAAACACAGAAATATCCGTTGACAAGAGATTTATATTTGATTGACTGCCAGGGAAAGGCAGGATTGGGAACAGGTTTTGCGGCTTTTCTAGCTTCCGATATCGGTCAACGAATTATTCTCAAGTCTGGAATAGCTCCAGATTCACTTCCTTCGAGGCAAATTATTATAAGGAAGTAGATTTTTTATTTTTTTTTGTTTAAAATTGAAATATGAATATAACTAAGAAAATAGCAATAGCAGCAATAGGCTTTGTTTCCATGGGAACGGTGACAATAGCGCAGAGCTTAGAAGATGCAAGAAATGCTGTTACTGCAGAGCAGTATCAGAAAGCGAAATCCATGTTTAATAACTTAGTAACTACACAAGCTAATGTAGGAGCAAATTATTTTTACTTTGGAGATTTGTATCTTAGGTTAGAAAATGCAGACTCTGCAAAGGTATTATTTCAAAAAGGCATAGCGGCCGATCCAGGGTATAGCTTTAACTATATTGGATTAGGTACAGTAGACCTTTTTAATAAAAATGAAACTGCCGCCCAGGCTAATTTTGATAAGGCGACAGCTTCGATGAAAAAAAGAGATTACAAAGAATACATATATATAGGAAATGCTTATACATATGAGCGATCTTTAAATCTCGATAAAGCATTCCCATGGTTTGAAAAAGCAAAAGCAAACGGATCTAAAGATCCTGAACTTTATGTTGCTTTAGGAAATGCTTATAAAGCGCAAAAGAAAAATAGTGAAGCAGTTGCCGAATATCAAAGAGCTTTAACATACAACAGTAACTTACCTTCTGTAGATGTTAATATAGGCGAGATTTGGACAGCAGCTTATAACTTCGAGTTAGCTGAATCGACTTTAAACGAAGTTGTTGCTAAAAATCCGAATTTCGGTCCTGCTTACAGAGCTCTGGCTGAGAATTCTTATCGTTGGGCATCTCAGTTCCCGGCTAAAAGATCTGAATTACTCCCAAAAGCTAAGGAGCAGTACTCTAAATATCTGGATTTGACAGACCGTTCTGCAGATTCGAGATACAGATATTTGATTTTCTTATTAAATGCAGGAGACTTTGCTACGTTAGAAACAGAAGCTAAAGACTTTATTTCTAAATATTCTTCAAAAGGAGACTATAAATTAGCTGAACGTTTCTTAGGCTATGCCGCCATCGAAAACGGACATAATCAAGAGGGTATTTCAGCAATGAAGAATTTCATTTCTTCTGTAGACAAGAAACGTCTTATTGCCAACGATTATTTAAACTTGGCAAAAGCTTATCAGTCCAATAAAGAGGACTCTTTAGCAATAGAAAACTATGTTAAAGGATACGATTTGGATACTTCTAATGTAGAAATTTTAGGGAATATAGCTAAGACATATTTTGCTTCAAAGAAATACGGAAAAGCAGCTGATTATTATCAGAAATTGACTCGTCAGCCAAAAGCCTCTTTCACAGACTGGTTTTACTTAGGTTATTCTAAATATTTTTATTTTGCTATTGAGTTGAATAACCAAAAACCAAGAAATGAAGAGTTGATAAAGAAAACACTTTTAGAAGCAGATAGCGCATTTACTTATGTTGCAGAAAAGGCAAATAATGCCGATGCATATTTATATGTAGCAAGGGTAGAGTACTATTTGGATGAAAAGGATCCGGAACAAAAAGCTGTAAAAGCATACGATAAGTTTATTGAGTTGACTTTGGCTAAAACAACGCCATTGACAGATAGAGACAAAACAAACTTGGTGGAGGCCTATTCTTATAATGGTGGTTATTTTGCAGCAAAGGATAAAGTGAAAGCAAAAGAATATTTTGATAAAGCTTTAGAATTGGATCCAAATAACGCACAAATTAAAGAGGCTTTAAGAGCTATAAAAGGATAAAAAATATTTAGATATTTAATGTTAACAAAGGGACGGATTTATGCCGTCCCTTTGTTTTTTGAGACAAACTTATATATTTGTGTCATAAACTTAAATTGATGGAAAATCTAAGTACACCAGTAGATTATTTGCCGATTGTAATCCAACTTGCCGTTGCTTTAGGCTTTGTCATTTTGACGATGACAATAACCCACTTAATAGGACCTAAAAGAAAAACAACCGACGTAAAATTAACTCCTTTCGAATCAGGAATTGAATCGATAGGGAATGCAAGACAACCATTCTCAATTAAATATTTTATCGTAGCTATTATGTTTGTTATTTTCGATATTGAAGTAATATTCATGTACCCTTGGGCGGTAAACTTTAGAGAATTCGGAATAAATGGTTTAATAGAAATGTTCATCTTTATGGGAACATTATTACTTGGGTTTATCTATATCCTTAAAAAGAAAGTTCTGGAGTGGAACGATTAATTCTAGAATTATTCTAAATAGCTGTAATGTTAGTATTTACGTGTAAAAGTTATAAATTTACAGCTTACATAAAAACGATATAAACCCTGTAGACTAAAAGAAGAAGACTTTTTTATGAGCGATATAAAAATGGCTAATGCGCCTGCTGGAGTAGAGGGATCTGGTTTTTTTGCCACAACATTAGATCAGGTAATTGGATTGGCGCGATCACACTCTTTGTGGCCCTTACCTTTTGCAACTTCTTGTTGTGGAATAGAGTTCATGGCAACAATGGGAGCGCATTACGACTTTTCACGATTTGGTTCAGAAAGACCTTCGTTTTCGCCAAGGCAAGCTGATTTGCTAATGGTTATGGGAACTATTGCAAAGAAAATGGCTCCGGTATTGAAACAGGTTTATACACAAATGGCGGAACCCCGTTGGGTTATCGCTGTTGGGGCTTGTGCTTCTAGTGGAGGAATATTCGATACTTATTCTGTGTTGCAGGGTATAGACGAAATTATTCCCGTCGATGTTTATGTGCCTGGATGTCCTCCGAGACCAGAAGGAATTATAGATGGATTTAATAAAATTCAGGAATTAGTTAAAAATGAGTCTTCTAGAAGAAGGAATTCTCCGGAATACCAGCAATTGTTAGAAAGTTACGGAATTCAATAATGGCAAAAATCTCAAATCAACAAGTAATAGCGCGTTTGGAAAGTCGATTTGCTTCTGAAATTTCGAATATTGAAGAGCCTTATGGCTTGTTAACTTTCGAAACCGAGAGAAGTACAATTTTGGAGCTTCTTTCCTTTCTTAAGAACGACGAAGAATTAAGCTTTAATTACTTAACAGATCTTACCGCTGTTCATTATCCAGAGCGAAACTTAGCATTGGGTGTAGTATATCATTTACATAGTTTTAAAAATAACGTTAGGGTAAGAATTAAGACGTTTTTACCTGTCTCTGATCCAACTATTCCAACGGTGACAGATTTATGGAATGGAGCGAACTGGATGGAGCGGGAAACGTTTGATTTTTTTGGAATCCAATTTATTGGCCATCCTGATTTGAGAAGAATATTAAACGTAGATGATATGACGGTTTTTCCAATGAGGAAGGAATATCCGTTGGAAGATCCGAACAGAGTTGATAAGAAAGACTATTTTTTTGGACGTTAAGCTATTTTCATGGGAAAGTTTATTACAGAGATTACTCCAAACCGTCCGGTATTTACAGATGATGATCCTCAGATTGAGTTGCATACATTAAACCTAGGGCCCACGCATCCTGCAACACACGGTGTTTTTCAAAACGTATTGCAAATGGATGGCGAGCGGATTGTCAGTGGCGTATCAACTATAGGTTATATACATAGGGCTTTTGAAAAGATTGCGGAACATCGTCCTTTTTATCAGATAACACCACTTACAGATAGATTGAATTACTGTTCATCTCCTATTAACAATATGGGATGGCACATGACGGTTGAAAAACTGTTAGATATAAAGATGCCTAAACGTGTAGATTATATGCGTGTGATTGTGATGGAATTAAGTAGAATTTCAGATCATATTATATGCAATGGAATCTTGGGAGTAGATACAGGTGCTTTTTCGGGATTTTTATATTTGATGGAAAAGAGGGAGGAAATTTATGAAATCTACGAAGAAATTTGCGGTGCCAGGTTGACGACAAATATTGGCAGAATTGGTGGGTTTGAAAGAAATTTTAATGATATCGCGTTCGATAAAATTAGAAAATTTGTTAAATCCTTCCCTCCTGTTCTAGAAGAATTCGAGACTTTATTTAATAGAAATAGAATTTTTATTGAAAGAACCTCCGGAGTTGCGGCAGTTGATCCCGAAACGGCTTTAAGTTATAGCTGGAGCGGGCCTATATTAAGAGCGACAGGAGTCGATTATGATGTGAGAGCAAATGAACCTTATTCGTCATACGAAGATTTTGACTTTGAAATACCGGTAGGAACTACGGGCGATGTTTACGATCGATTTTTGGTTCGTAACGAAGAAATGAAGCAGAGTATCCGAATCATCGAACAAGCCTTGGAGAAAATTGCAAAAGAACCTAAAGATATTTTCCATGCTGATGTTCCGGACTTCTATTTACCGCCAAAAGAACAGGTTTATAATAATATGGAGGCGCTAATCTATCACTTTAAAATTGTGATGGGAGAAGTTGAGACGCCAAAAACAGAAGTTTATCACGCTGTAGAGGGTGGTAACGGAGAGCTGGGATTCTATTTAATTAACGATGGAGGAAGAACCCCCTATCGTTTACACTTTAGACGACCAAGCTTCATAAACTATCAGATGTATGCCCCAATGAGTCGGGGAATGCAACTGGCAGACGCAATTATAAATATGTCTAGCTTAAATGTTATCGCAGGAGAATTAGATGCTTAAAGTTGAAGAAACACAACCAGTGGAGTTTTCTAGCGAACTGGTATCAAAATTTGATGAAATTGTAAGGCGCTATCCGGAAGGGAAACAAAAGTCCGCTTTATTACCTGTCCTTCATGAGGTCCAGGCAGTTTACGGGTGGTTGAGTTCTTCCGCTATGGATAGGGTTGCCGAATATTTAAAAATATCTCCAATAGAAGTATACGAAGTAGCAACATTTTATACAATGTACTTCTTGAAACCTCAGGGAAAATTCACTTTAGAGGTTTGCAGAACTGGACCTTGTTGCTTGGTTGGAGCAGAAAAATTATTGAACTATATAGGTGAAAAACTAGGTGTCGAAGAAGGCGAAATAACTCCCGACGGATTATTTAGTTACAGAGGAGTAGAATGTTTAGCTGCATGTGGCTTTGGTCCTGTTTTACAAATAGGTCCAGAATACACATTCTATGAAAACCTGACAATAGAATCTGTAGATAAGCTAATTGATGACTTAAAAGCGAAAGCCGGTAAATCTTAAAGCTATGGGACGTAAGTTATTATTAGAACATATTAATGTACCGGGAATAAACACTTTTGCTGTTTATAAGGAAAAGGGTGGATACCGCGCGGTAGAAAAGGCTTTAAAAACAATGTCTCCGGACGATGTTGTAGAAGAAGTTAAGAAATCAGGGCTAAGAGGTCGTGGTGGCGCCGGATTTCCTACGGGAATGAAATGGAGTTTTTTGGCTAAACCAGAAGGGGTGCCTCGTTATTTGGTTTGTAATGGAGACGAATCAGAACCAGGTACATTTAAAGACAGATTCTTAATGACACACATTCCTCATGCACTAATCGAAGGAATGATTGTGTCGAGTTTTGCTTTAGGAGCTAATACGAGTTACATATACGTTCGTGGCGAAATGATGCCGCAAATTCGTATTCTGGAGAAAGCTATCGCAGAAGCGAAAGAGGCAGGATATTTAGGTAAAAATATATTAGGCTCAGATTTTGATCTGGAACTTTATGTGCAACCAGGTGGGGGCGCATATATCTGTGGAGAAGAAACTGCATTACTGGAATCTTTAGAGGGAAAAAGGGGCAATCCAAGAATTAAACCCCCATTTCCTGCTATAGCCGGATTATATAATTGTCCGACAGTAGTTAACAATGTCGAATCTATAGCAGCAACCGTTCCGATAATTAATGACGGGGGCGAGGAATATGCCAAAATTGGAATAGGAAGATCCACTGGGACAAAACTGATTTCAGCATCAGGAAATATCAATAAACCTGGAGTTTATGAAATCGAGTTAGGAGTTTCTGTTGAAGATTTTATTTATTCTGATGAGTATTGCGGAGGTATAGCCAACGGTAAACGACTAAAAGCAGTGGTTGCTGGTGGATCGTCTGTGCCTATCCTTCCTGCAAATCTGATTTTGAATCTGGTAAACGGAGATAAAAGATTAATGACTTATGAGTCCCTGTCTGATGGAGGATTCGCTACAGGCACAATGTTGGGTTCTGGAGGTTTCATTGTTATGGATGAAGATCAATGTGTTGTTCGGAATACCTGGAACTTTTCGAGATTCTATAATCATGAATCTTGCGGACAATGCTCCCCTTGCAGAGAGGGAACCGGCTGGATGACTAAAATCCTTCACAAAATTGAAACTGGGAAAGGTTCTTATTCTGATATAGACTTATTAGTAGACGTCTCTAAGCAAATAGAGGGAAATACAATTTGTCCTTTAGGAGATGCTGCAGCGTGGCCGGTAGCGAGTGCCGTACGCCATTTTAGAGATGAGTTTGAATGGCATATCAATGAGCCAAGACTTTCGCAGGAAAGAAATTACGGATTAGCTCATTATGCCGATCCACTTCCGCCAATAGAAAAAGCGGAAGCTTAAAAAAGAAAACTGGATAGAACATTTTTAATCAAAGAAAATGTCTGATAAATTAAAAGTAACGATAGACGGAATTCCTGTTGAAGTAGCACCGGGAACAACTATACTAAATGCCGCAAGACAGATTGGTGGAGATATAGTGCCTCCGGCAATGTGCTATTATTCAAAACTGGAAGGAAGCGGAGGAAAATGCAGAACCTGTATTGTTAAGGTTACTAAGGGATCCGAGAAAGACCCTAGACCTATGCCGAAACTGGTTGCATCTTGCAGAACAACGGTAATGGACGGAATGGAAGTTCAGAATATTACTTCACCGGAAGTTATCGAAGCGAGAAAGGGCGTAGTAGAAATGTTGTTAATAAATCATCCTTTGGATTGTCCTATATGTGATCAGGCGGGAGAATGTCATTTACAAGATTTGAGCTATGAACATGGCGTAGCAACTACGCGCTATGAGTTTGACCGTAGAACCTTCGAAAGGCAGGACATTGGTGATAAGATTCAATTACATATGAATCGCTGTATCCTTTGTTACCGTTGTGTTTTTACTGCAGATCAAATTACCAATCAGCGTGTACACGGTATTTTAGGACGTGGCGATCATGCAGAGATTTCTACTTATATAGAAAAAGCAATAGATAACGATTTTTCGGGGAATGTAATTGACGTTTGTCCAGTTGGAGCTTTAACAGATAAAACGTTCAGATTTAAAAACAGAGTTTGGTTCACAAAGCCAGTTGAAGCACATAGAGACTGTCCAACATGTTCCGGAAAAGTTACTTTATGGTATAAAGGCGAAGAAGTTTTAAGGGTTACAGCCAGAAAGGATGAGTTTGGAGAAGTAGAGGAATTTATCTGTAATACTTGTCGTTTCGATAAAAAGCATACCAATGATTGGGTAATCGAAGGACCAAGAAACGTAAGCCATAAATCTGTGATCAGCGCTAATCATTACGAAACACTTACTCCTCTTCCGGTGATCAAGAAAAACCCTGAGTTGATGGAGGCTAATAAACAACAATTAGAAAGAGCAACTAAACTGTAATGGAGTTAAGTTTTTTCATAGAGAAATTGATTTTGGTTACGATTCTGTTCGTAATCACCCTAACTATAGCGGCCTATTCTACATGGGCAGAAAGAAAAGTAGCTGCGTGGATTCAGGATCGCATAGGCCCTAACAGAGCTGGGCCATTTGGATTGTTTCAGCCTTTGGCAGATGGAGGTAAAATGTTCTTTAAAGAGGAGATTATTCCGAGTGGAGCAAGTAAAGCACTTTTTATCGGAGGTCCCTCTTTGGCATTATTGGTCTCTTTTTTGGGAACAGCTGTTATACCGTTTGGAGAAAATATACAAATAGGTGGTAGATTAATTCCGCTACAAGTTACCGATGTAAACGTCGGCCTTCTTTATATTTTTGGAGTTGTTGCTTTAGGCGTTTATGGTATTATGATCGGAGGTTGGGCATCAAATAACAAATATTCACTTATGGGAGCTATTCGTGGAGCATCTCAGAATATCAGTTATGAAATTGCAATGGGCCTTTCAATTATCGGATTATTATTAGTTACCAATTCATTAAGTTTTAAAGAAATCGTTGCTCAGCAACACGGTTGGCAGTGGAATGTATTATATCAGCCACTGGGCTTTTTAATATTTTTGGTTTGTGCCTTTGCAGAGACAAACCGTGTCCCTTTTGACTTGCCGGAGTGTGAAACTGAATTAATTGGAGGTTATCAAACTGAATATTCAGCTTTTAAAATGGGGGCTTATATGTTTGCGGAATATATCAACATGTTTGTGTCTTCAGTTGTTATGGCAAGTTTATATTTTGGTGGATACAATTATCCTGGAATGGACGCCGTTAATGAACTTCTTGGCCCTACGTGGGGACCATTGGTTGGCGTTGCGGTGCTGTTCCTTAAAATTATAGCATTCATCTTCTTTTTTATGTGGGTGAGATGGACAATACCACGTTTCCGTTATGATCAATTGATGCATTTGGGATGGAAGATTTTGATTCCTTTAGCAATTGCCAACATTGTTATTACGGCGATTGTGATTACAGTTTACGACAAATTTTAAGAAATAGCTTTTAAAGATTTTAAACGGAGGGTTCAATGGAATCATTAAGCGGGAGAAAGAAAGTTTTAGAACAAAAACCAATGAATTTCTGGGAGAGGATGTATCTGCCGGCAATTGCACAGGGTTTGAGTATTACTTTTAAACATCTTTTCAAAAAGAAGGTGACTATTCAGTATCCATTTGAAGAAAGAGAATTTTCTAATAATTGGAGGGGAATGCACTCTTTAAAGAGAGATGAGCAAGGAAGAGAGCGTTGTACAGCATGTGGCCTTTGTGCTTTATCCTGTCCGGCAGAGGCCATAACCATGATCTCTGCGGAACGCAAAAAAGGAGAAGAAAATTTATATAGAGAAGAAAAATATGCGGCAGTTTATGAAATTAATATGTTGCGGTGTATTTTCTGCGGGTTATGCGAAGAGGCCTGCCCTAAAGAAGCAATTTATCTGGATGGGCCAATAGTTCCATCTGATTATTTGAGAAAGGATTTTATTTACGGCAAAGATAAGCTGGTAGAAAAGCCTTTATCTGAACTAATTGCTTTAAAACAAGCCGAAACCAAATAAAAAATTGAAAATAGAAAGCTTAGCTTTAATAGACCTAAAACAATGAGTTTATTTTATTTTGTTGCATTTTTGTCGATATTCTTTTCACTACTGGTAATTTTTACCAAAAATCCAGTGCATAGCGTATTGTATCTTATTGCAACATTTTTTACGTTCACAATACATTACATTTTATTGAATGCGCAATTTCTGGCAGTGGTAAATTTTATTGTATATATGGGAGCAATCATGGTTCTTTTCCTGTTTGTGTTGATGTTAATGAACTTAAATAAGGATACGGAACCTATGAAATCCAATTTACTGAAGATTGTTGGTGTTATCGCCGGTGGAGGATTGTTGGTGACACTAGTTGCTGCCATGAAAACAATGTATACCGACAGCCCGTCAGTTTTGCAGAACCCCGAAATTGGTTTGGTTAAAAATTTGGGAAAGGTACTTTTTAGCGAATTCCTTCTTCCTTTCGAGTTAAGCTCATTGTTGTTGTTATCAGCAATGGTGGGAGCAGTATTATTGGCAAAACAAGAAAAAAGAACACATAATGGATAATATTACAACAACCATTCAGTCGGTTCCTTTAAATCATTACATTTTGTTAAGCGCTATTATCTTTTGCATTGGCGTAATAGGTGTTTTGGTTAGAAGAAATGCTATCATCATTTTTATGTCTGTGGAGCTAATGTTAAACGCAGTAAATTTATTACTAACGGCATTTTCGGCGTATAAGGGTGATGCGTCAGGACAGGTATTTGTCTTTTTCATTATGGCGCTGGCAGCAGCAGAAGTTGCGGTTGGCTTGGCGATTATTGTAATGGTATATCGTAATACAAGCTCAACAGATATTAATATTTTGAACAGATTAAAGTGGTAAGTTTATTTTTATAAAGGATGATAGATTTAGTTTGGTTAATCCCTTTACTGCCTTTGGTTGGTTTTCTGATAAATGGAATCGGAAGAAACGTATTACCAAAGGCTGTTATTGCAACAATAGCAAGCCTGGCGGTTATTGCTCCTTTTGCAATAAGTTTATCGATATTTTTGAATTTCAATAGTGTAAATCCACAAATTGTTACACTGTTCGACTGGATAAAAGTTGGCTCTTTAGATATTCCTTTTGCGTTTCAGATAGATCAGTTAAGCATTTTGATGCTATTAATTATTACAGGAATTGGCTCTTTGATTCACATTTACTCTGCAGGATATATGAAACTCGATAAGGGATTTGGGAAATTTTTCTCTTACCTGAATCTCTTCATTTTCTTCATGCTGCTTTTGGTAATGGGGTCAAACTATGTCATCATGTTTATCGGGTGGGAAGGAGTAGGATTATGTTCTTACCTTTTAATTGGCTTCTGGTATACAAATGGAGCTTATGCAGACGCAGCCAAGAAAGCGTTTATCATGAACCGTATTGGTGATTTAGGCTTTTTATTGGCAGTTTTTCTAATTATTCATGCATTCGGATCGGTTTCTTTCGTAGAGATTTTTCCAAAAACCATGACTATCGAAAGCAACGGAGTTTTAATCACTTTGATAACCATGTTGTTATTTATCGCTGCAACCGGTAAATCGGCACAATTACCATTGTTTACCTGGTTACCAGACGCTATGGCTGGTCCAACACCGGTCTCTGCATTAATCCATGCCGCAACAATGGTAACCGCAGGCGTTTATATGATAGTCCGTTCTAACATTTTATTTGCGTTAGCTCCAATAACAATGGAAATTGTTGCAATAATAGGTTTGGCGACGGCATTTATAGCTGCACTTATAGCATTAACACAAACGGATATTAAGAAAGTTCTTGCCTATTCAACAGTTTCACAACTTGGATATATGTTTTTAGGATTAGGAGTGGGAGCTTTTACGGGTGCTTTTTTCCACGTAATAACCCATGCATTCTTTAAAGCTTTATTGTTTTTAGGAGCAGGTTCCGTAATCCACGCAATGAGTGAGGAGCAGGATATGAGAAAAATGGGAGGACTTAAAAAATTATTACCAGTTACATTTTTTACGATGTTAATCGGGACTATCGCGATTGCAGGGCTTCCGCCGTTTGCAGGTTTCTTCTCAAAAGACGAAATATTGGCTCATGTATATCAGCACAATAAATTAATGTGGGCAATAGGTGTTATCGGCGCATTATTCACCGCTTTTTATATGTTCAGGATGATGTTTTTAACTTTTTGGGGAAGTTTTAGAGGAACAGAAGAGCAAAAACATCACTTGCATGAATCTCCAGCCTCAATGACGTTTCCTTTAATTATTTTGGCTATTTTATCAATAGTTGGAGGTTTTATTGGTATTCCACATGCTTTGGGAGGACACCATTGGTTAAATGAGTACTTAACTCCTATTTACGCATTTTCAAAAGATTTAATTCCTGTCCTGACATTAGACCATTCAACAGAGTTTATGTTAATAGGGATTTCCGTTGTTGGTGTTATTATTTCTATTATCTATGCTTATGTAAGATATGTTTCAGGAAAACATATTCCCCTGGATGATACGGAGGAAAGGCCTGCTTTAACAAGATTATCTTACAATAAGTTTTATTTTGATGAAATATATGCTGCCATTATTCAAAAACCTTTGGATCTGCTATCGGGCTTTTTATATAAGATAATAGATAAATCCGGAATAGATGCCATTGTTAATGGACTTGGAAAGGGATCTCTTGAAGCAGGGAAAACACTGCGTTTATTACAAAGCGGAAACGTTGGCTTTTACATTTTTGCTATGGTGATAGGTGTAATAGCAGTTTTGATATATAGTTTTATTCACATTTAAGTTTAGCGAATAAGGAGAAGATGAATTTATTAAGTTTACTATTCTTTCCCATCATAGGAGCAATTGCAACCCTGTTTTCGGGGAAATATGCGAAGCAAATAGCTTTAGTCAGTTCGCTTATTACGCTTGCTACAACTTTGGGTTTACTGTGTAGTTTTAATCCGGAGGCAGGAAGACAGTTTACTGTCAATTATCCATGGATGACCAAATTTGGGATTTACTTTACTGCTGGCGTTGACGGAATCAGTATGTCTATGTTGTTGCTTACAGCAGGATTACTTCCCTTGATTATTTTGTCAACATTTAAAAGGAATATAGAAAAGCCAGTTTTTTATGCGTTAATGTTGTTTATGCAGTTCGGTTTGCTGATCGTATTTACGGCAATGGATGCGTTTTTATTTTACGCGGGATGGGAATTGGCTTTAATACCAATTTATTTTATTTGTGCATTGTGGGGCGGTGAAGATAGGATTAAAGTAAATATGAAATTTTTCATATACACAGTTGCAGGATCTTTGTTCATGCTATTAGGAATTATTTATTTATACCTTCAAACGCCAAGCAGAACATTTTCTATAGATGCATTTTATGCTTTAAATCTTCCTAAAGAAACTCAATCATGGTTATTTTGGTGTTTCTTCCTCGCTTTTGCTATTAAAATGCCCGTATTTCCTTTCCATACCTGGCAACCGGATACTTATGTTTCGGCACCAACAGCAGGAACAATGCTTTTAGCTGGCATTATGTTAAAAATGGGTGTTTACGGAGTGATAGTCTGGCTGGTACCGGTACTTACGCATGGTTTTTTATTATGGGGTAAAATTGCATTAACGCTTTCCGTAATCGGAATTATATATGGTTCTATTATCGCTTTCACTCAAAAAGACATAAAAAGATTAATCGCTTACTCCTCTATAGCACACGTTGGATTAATTTCTGCGGGTGTTTTCACGTGGAACGTACAAGGTTTACAGGGAGCCATTATACAAATGTTGAACCATGGGATAAGTGTAATAGGATTATTCTTTGTGGTGGATATTTTAATCGATAGATTGAAAACGAGAGAATTATCGGAAATGGGGGGAATTGCTAAGATTGCACCTAAGTTTGCAATAGCTTTTCTGATAATTGTGTTAGGGGCAATTGGACTTCCTATTACCAATGGCTTTATTGGCGAATTCCTGCTCTTAAACGGATTATTTAAGTTTAATTTATGGTATGCAGTATTCGGAGGTTTAACTATAATCTTCGGAGCAGTTTATATGCTTAGAACTTACAAAGCGGTCATGCAGGGCGAACTGAATAGCTTAACCAGTTCCTTCAAAGATATATCGGGATCAGAAGTTTTGGTTTTGGCTATTGTTTGTTTATTAATAATAGCTATCGGGGTTTACCCGAATGCATTATTGCATATTTCAGAAGCGTCGGTAGAAGGATTAATCACAAAAGTGAATAACAAATTAGCATTTTAATTAAGAATGAGTTCTTTAATCGTTATATCAGTATTAGCAATAGTAATTCTTTATTTGGGCTTATTTAAGGTAAAGTCCGGTTTGATGCCTGTTGCGGTTTTAGGATTGTTGCTGGCATTAGGTTTTTCTGTTGCGGAATGGAATAAAGGGGTCTCTCCTATTTTTAGTGGAATGATGCTTTTCGATAATTTTGCAGTGGCATTTTCTTCGCTTTGTATAGGGATAACCGCCCTGATTTTCTTATTGTCAAGAGGTTATTTCGAAAAGATTAGCCAACATTTAGCAGAATATTATACCATCATGTTGTTCTCCCTTGCGGGATGTATAATGATGGTTTCCTATAATAATTTGGCGATGCTTTTTGTGGGCTTAGAAATCATGTCTGTGAGCTTGTATATTTTGGCGGGAATCAAGAAGAAAGATTTCGGATCCAATGAAGCTGCGTTGAAATATTTCCTAATGGGAGCTTTTTCTACAGGATTTTTACTTTTTGGTATAGCATTGATATATGGAGCATCGGGAACTTTCAATCTTCAGGAAATTGCAAATTATGTTTCGGATCCGGAAAATATAATTGACCCTATTTTTTATGCAGGTTTAACATTGATGATTGTCGGACTTGTATTTAAAGTTGGCGCAGCACCATTTCATTTCTGGACGCCGGATGTTTACGAGGGAGCACCAACATTGATTACTGCTTTTATGTCGACAGTAGTTAAGATTGCCGGGTTTGCAGCTTTTTTAAGAATATTCCAAACGTCATTTGCTCATTTAAGCACTTTTTGGATACCTGTTTTAACCACAATAACAGTGTTGACATTATTCGTCGGAAATCTAACAGCACTATATCAAAACCATTTTAAAAGGTTGCTCGCTTATTCGAGTATTTCACATGCGGGCTATATGCTTTTTGCAATAGTGGCATTAGGACCGGCTTCTTCAAACGCTATATTTATTTACGCTCTGGCTTATGCATTAGCGTCTGTCGTTGCATTCGGAGTACTTATTTTAGTGGAAACAAAAAAGGGATCGGATGCGATCGAGAGTTTCAATGGCTTGTCTAAAACTAATCCTTTTTTGGCATTGGCGTTAACTGTTGCCATGCTTTCTTTTGCGGGAATACCTCTAACTGCCGGTTTTATAGGTAAATTTTATATGTTCAGTACAGCATTATCACAATCACATATCTGGTTAGTGGCAATAGCCGTACTTAATGCAATTGTTGCAATGTATTATTATTTTAAAGTAATAATTGCAATGTACTTTAAAGAAGCAGACGGCGTAGCGGAAGTTAAAGTTTCTACTTTTTACCGCATTGTTTTGGGTTTAGGCCTTGTTTTAACTATATTGCTGGGGATATATCCTTCTTGTTTGACAACATTATTTTAAAAAATTAGCCATATTTCATTACAATAAATATTTGTAGTTTTATGGCATTACTATGGAGGAGATTTGGCATCATATAGTTAATCTGGCCGATGCTCAGCATATTATAAGTAAGGGAGGGTTCTATCTGATCTTATTTGTGATTTTTGCAGAGACAGGACTATTTTTTGGATTCTTCCTCCCGGGAGATTACCTTCTCTTCTTAGCGGGCATGTTCGTTGCTACAGAAAAACTGGATGTAAGTATCGTAACCATGATTTTAGGGCTCGTTATCGCGGCCATAGCAGGCAATTTTGTTGGCTATTGGTTCGGGTATCGAACGGGGCCAGTCCTGTACAATCGAAAAGATTCCCTTTTTTTTAAGAAGAAATATTTGATAGCTGCTGAAGATTATTATAAAAAACAAGGTGCCTTTACATTAATTATTGGTCGATTTGTTCCCATAGTACGAACTTTTGCTCCTATATTTGCAGGAGTTGTAAAGTTGGATGTCAAAAAGTTTGCTTTCTACAATATTATAGGAGCTATCTTTTGGATAACCTCATTGACTCTTTTAGGATTCTTTCTTGGTAGAAGATTCGAGAAAGAGATTAATGAGTATCTGTTGTATATCATTATAGGTTTTATATTGATTACAACAATTCCTTTGGTTGTAACTGTTTTAAAGAAAAATATCAATAACAATAAAATAAATACTGAATAATTAAATGGCCGATAATCACCCGTGGCATTCTATCTCACCAGGAGAAGATGCACCTGAAGTTGTAACAGCAATTATTGAAATTCCAAAAGGATCAAAAGCAAAATACGAAATAGACAAAGATTCAGGATTGTTGAAATTAGACAGAGTTCTTTTTTCTTCTGTAATGTATCCTGCTAATTACGGATTTATTCCTCAAACATATTGTGACGACAAAGACCCATTAGATATTTTAGTTCTTTGCTCTGTAGACGTTTACCCGATGTCAATTATCGAAGCGAAAGTTGTAGGCGTAATGCATATGGTAGACAATGGCGAACAAGACGATAAGATTATCGCGGTAGCAGCTCATGATATGTCTGTGAATTACATTGAAGATTTGGCAGATTTGCCTCCACATACAATGAAAGAAGTAGTAAGATTCTTCCAGGATTATAAAGCTTTGGAAGGAAAAAATGTTACTATTGAACATTTGTTAGGAAAAAGATATGCTTATAAAGTTATTGAAGAAAGTGTTGAACTTTATAAGAAAACGTTTAAATAAATTATCTCTATATGGACCCCAGTATTGAAATTAGCGGATTTCAGATTTTTTTAACCCTTTTTTTAGTAATCCTTAATGGATTTTTCGTTGCAGCGGAGTTTGCAATAGTTAAGGTAAGGGGCTCACAAATAGAAATAAAAGTAAAATCAGGAAGTCGTGTTGCAAAAATAGCAAAGCACATGACTTCCCATCTAGACGGCTACCTGGCAGCCACCCAATTGGGTATTACGTTAGCCTCTCTTGGTCTTGGTTGGGTCGGAGAATCGGTAATGTCCAATATGGTATTCAAGTTCTTCTCATTCTTTAATATTCCAATTTCAGAAGCTGTAGCTACTAGTACAGGACACGTAACTGCTTTCCTTATTATCACATTTTTACATATTGTGTTTGGGGAGCTGGCGCCGAAGTCAATTGCTATTCAAAGGCCGGTAAACACCACAATGGTAATTGCATTGCCTCTCCAATTTTTCTATTTGCTTTTTAGACCATTTATTTATGTATTAAATGGTTTCGCAAATGTGATTTTAAAGCTTTTCGGAATACATCATGTTGAGGGAGGAGAATCTGGACACTCGTCTGAAGAGCTGCAGTATATCCTTGAACAAGGCAGGGAATCCGGAGCTTTAGATAATGCTGAGCATGAGTTGATTCAGAATGTTTTTGAATTCAATGAACGGGTAGTGAAAAATATCATGGTTCCCCGTACGAAAATTGTAGCCATAGAGCAAAGTGCTACACAGGAAGAATTGCTTAATCTGATTGTAGAAGAGGGGTACTCCCGTATTCCTGTTTACGCAGAAAGTATAGACCAAATAGTGGGGATCGTTCATGCTAAAGATATTTTAAGCTTATTGGCATCCAAAACTAATTTCATTCTAGAAAATATTATAAGAAAGCCATTTTTTGTTCCTGAATCAAAGAAGATAAATAATCTTTTGACAGAACTTAAACTGAAAAAAATGCAGATTGCTATTGTTTTGGATGAGTTTGGAGGAACAGCAGGGATGGTAACACTTGAGGATATAGTGGAGGAATTGGTTGGAGAGATCCAGGATGAGTACGATGAGGAAAAGCCTATTGTTGAAAAAGTTTCTTCTTCAGAATATATTGTTTCTGCATCGGCAACAGTATATGATGCAAACGAGTTTCTGCCGCACGATCTTCCAGAAGATGAAGATTATGATACCATAGCAGGTTTGGTGAGCGAAATATTTGGGAAAATACCAGACGTTGGCGAAACACAGATCTTCAATGGATATAATTTTACTATCCTTAAGAAGGTTGGACAAAATATAGAAACTGTAAAACTGGAACTAGTAATTTCCGAAGACGAAACGGTAGACAATCATTAGTAATAGTCTGGGCTGTTTTGCAAAAGTATTTACCTCCTCTGAAGCAAGAAGTGAAGCAGTTGTTATTTTGATAATATGCATGTTTTCTATACGCCTGATTTAAATTTTGAAGAGAATGTTTACGTTCTTAACGAAGAAGAGAGTAGACATTGTTCAAAAGTTTTAAGATTAAAGATTGGAGATCGTATCCATCTGGTAGATGGAATAGGTGGATTCTATCTGGGGGAAATTATTGAAGATCACCCCAAAAGAACCAAACTGACTATTGTTTCTAAAGAGAAAGATTTCAATAAAGTAGCTTTTCATCTGCATATAGCAATCGCACCAACAAAAAATATAGATCGCATAGAATGGTTTTTAGAAAAAGCTACCGAAATCGGTATTCAGGAGGTAACTCCCGTTATTTGTGAGCATTCCGAAAGGAAAGACGTTAAGACAGAGCGTTTAGAAAAAATCATGGTGTCTGCCATGAAGCAATCTCTCAAAGCATATTTACCTAAATTGAATAAACCCCAAACATTTAAAAGTTTAATAAGCAGTGTTGGCAGTGATGTCCATAAATATATCGCTCATTGTATTCCAACAGAAAAAAGGGAAATAGCAGATTCTTTTAAAAGAGAAGAAAAATATCTTATTTTAATTGGTCCCGAAGGAGATTTTTCCGAAAAGGAAGTTCAAATAGCTTTGGAAAATGGATTTGTTCCGATAACTTTAGGGAAGAGCAGGTTGAGAACAGAGACTGCCGCTTTACAAGCATGCTTCGAGATAAACTATTTAAACAGATAATTTTGCTAAGCTCGCTGATATTAATGTCAGCGGTAGCCAATAAGGCTTCCTTCAAAATTGCCAAACTTAAATATAATGGCGGAGGGGACTGGTATGCCAATCGTACGGCGCTGCCAAATCTAATCCAGTATTTTAATAATAATTTAGGAGGCAATATAGAGCCTCAGGAAGCTGTTGTTGAAGTTGGCAGTTCAGAAATATTCAACTATCCATTTGTTTACCTTACAGGGCATGGGAATGTGCAATTTTCCGATCCTGAGGCGAAAAACTTAAGGAGCTATTTAATAGCAGGAGGCTTTCTGCATATAGACGATAATTACGGTTTGGATAAATTCATTCGGCCACAGATGAAAAAGGTCTTTCCTGAACTCGAATTTCAGGAATTACCTGTATCTCATCCTATCTATAATCAAAAGTTTAAGTTTCCAAATGGCTTGCCCAAAATTCACGAACATGATAATAAGCGGCCACAAGGATTTGGATTAATTTATAAAGGACGTTTAATCTGCTTTTATTCGTACGAATCCGACTTGGGAAATGGGTGGGAAGACTTGGGGACCTATAAGGAAGATACTCAGGAAACTCGCGAAAAGGCACTTAAAATGGGTGCCAATATGTTGTCTTATGCTTTTGGTTCGAGGTAGCTTGCTTTGTGATAACAGATCTAGATTATTTTGTAAGTTAAGCCAGATAACACTACTTCAAACTTGCAACTTTTGTAATCCCTCCTTTTACCACATCACCAAGGTTTACGTTGATCTTGGCATCTAAAGGAAGAAATAAATCTACTCTCGATCCAAATTTGATAAAACCAAATTCTTTGCTCTGTTCCACTTTATCTCCTTCTTTTACATACCATACAATTCTTCGAGCCAAAGCACCGGCTATTTGCCTGAATAAAATAGGGGTGCCATTTTCATTTTCGACAACAATGGTTGTTCTTTCATTGTCTGTAGAAGATTTGGGATCCCAGGCAACCAGATATTTACCAGGATGGTATTTAAAATATTTGACAATTCCGCTTATTGGATTTCTATTAACATGTACATTTATTGGTGACATAAATACCGAAACCTGTATTCTTCTATCCTTTAAAAATTCCGTTTCTTCCGTTTCTTCTATTACAACAATTTTTCCATCTGCAGGGCAGATCACATCGCCGTTACTTACTGTCCAATTCCTTTTTGGGTGTCTGAAAAATTGTAAAACGGTAATAAAAAGGAATACAGAAATAAGATACCATAACCAAATAAACCAGGTTACTTGTGGGATATAATAACTGATTAGCGCATTTGTAATAAAAATAAACAAGATAATCAGCGCAATTGAGGTGTAACCTTCTTTATGTATTGTCATGTTTTTAATTTTAATCCAAGATATTAATAAGTAATCAAATGTAAGTAAGCATAAACAAGCGGTGCGCTTATTAATAAACCATCAAATCGGTCCAGCACCCCGCCATGGCCAGGTAACATATTTCCCGAGTCTTTTACATTAATACTTCTTTTAAACATTGATTCGACCAAATCTCCCATGGTACCAAAGCAGGAAATTATCAAAGCCATCACAATCCAGTTAATGACGTTATACTCCGCGTAGAAATGGCTTATAGCGTAAGCAATAACAATGGAAGTAAATACTCCTCCTAAAAATCCTTCCCAGGATTTCTTAGGGGAATGACGTTCGAAAAGTTTAGTTTTTCCAAATTTCACTCCAAATAAATAAGCTCCTGTATCACTTCCCCATAAAAGTAGAAAGAAGCCTAAAGCGAGATGCCAGTTATATTCTCCGGAAATAAAAGCGATGGAGAAGTAACAGATAAAAGGAAGTATGGTGTATATTATTCCTAAAAAAGTATAGGCAATAGCAGTGAATGGAAACTCGCTTTTTTTATAGAGTTGGAGAATGAAAACCAGACAGGTTAAAAGGATTATAAAGCCAAAGCTTAATCGATCAAAACCGTAGATACAGTGATAAGCATAATAGCAGAGAGTTAATCCGCCAGTAAAACCTCCGACAGCAATATTCGGTTTAAATCCTGCCTTATCGACCAATTTATAAAATTCCATTAAGCATAGAAAACCCAGGACAACATAAAAAAAAGAAAAGACATAAGGTCCGCTTAGCAACGAGGCCAGCATTACTATAATAAAAAAGAAACCTGTAATTGCTCTGGTCTTCATTAAAGTTCGTTTTGAATGATAATTTCTACCGCTTTATCAAAATTATCAGGATGGACATAGACCTCAACATTCCCGAATTTATAAGAGGAGTCTTGCTTGTTCATTAATACAGCATCTATTTCGTAATCTACCAGAACCTGTCTTACAATTTCTGATTTGATGAACTGTTGAGAGGTGTAAATCTTTACCCAAGTGTTACTCATACACGGTTTTTGCTTCGTTGATAAAAGTTGTAAAGCAAAACTAAGGTAAATAATGCACTAAAAATATATCCGTAAGCTGGAAAGTTGTCGGTTTTTTCAATTTCCTCTACACTTTTTCCGTCTAATTGATATAAATAAGCAATAATCACAGCGGATCCGTTATTGATAAAATGCCCAATGATTGGATACCAAAGACTTTTACCCCAAAACAAAAGATATCCAAATAGAGCGCCTAAAAACATTCTTGGAATAAACCCATAAAATTGTACGTGTATCGCGCTGAAAATTATTGCTGCAAGCCAGATAGCAATATGTGGATTGGAAAACCATTTGATAAAAATTGTTTGAACAGCTCCTCTGAAAAGTAATTCTTCACCAATAGCAGGTATGATAGCAATCATTAACAGGTTTATCACCAAATCCTTATAGTCTTTCATTATCAAAAGCTGTTTGGTCAACATCATGGCTTCATCCTCTTTCTGTCGCATCCAATACTCAAGAGCCTTTAAAGATTCCGGAAAAGACATTTTACTGTTTAAATTGCCCAGATATTCAATCAGTGGAAGGGAAGCAAAAAGAATTGCAATACTCAGAAGGATTAAAATTAGTTCTGTTTGTTTCGTGAACTGAAAGTATGTAGCAAACTTATATTTTCTGAATTTCGAAAAAGATAGCGGTCCAACGATAAAAATCCCAAGCGAGCTAAATATTTGTATACATCTCAAGAAATTGACATTTTGGTAAAGCCCTTCTCCGGAAAGAGATGTTAAAGAAAGATGACTGCCAAAAAAGATAAGATAAGTTATGCTCCCAAAAAATGAAAATACAATACCACCCAAAAAACAGAAAAATGTAAGGATTAGAAGTTCATACAATGGATGTTTGTCTTGATAATGAAGACTATCGTTCATATTTCGTAATTTTGCACTCAATATAATCAAAAGGATTAAGATGTCTGTAAAAATCGGGACTATAGATTTAGGTGAGTTTCCCTTATTGTTGGCTCCTATGGAAGATGTAAGCGACCCTCCATTCAGGTATGTTTGTAAACAAAACGGAGTAGATCTGATGTATACAGAGTTTATCTCTTCCGAAGGATTAATCAGAGATGCAGCAAAAAGCCGTCAGAAACTGGATGTCTTTGAATATGAAAGACCCATTGGTATCCAGATCTTTGGAAGCGATATCGATCATATGTTCGAAGCAACGGAAATAGCAACACAAGCCAATCCTGATTTAATAGATATCAATTACGGCTGCCCTGTTAAAAATGTAGCTTGCAGAGGAGCCGGGTCGGCTTTATTGCAAGATATTGATAAAATGGTGGCGATGACAGCGGCTGTTGTTAAGGCAACTCATTTACCCGTTACAGTAAAAACCAGGTTAGGTTGGGATGATAATACCAAGAATATCTACGAAGTAGCGGAAAGGCTACAGGATGTGGGAATCCAGGCATTATCAATACATGGGCGCACCAGAGCACAAATGTATAAAGGAGAAGCCGATTGGACTTTGATAAAAGAAGTAAAAAAGAACCCACGTATTAAAATCCCTATTTTTGGAAATGGCGATGTGGATTCTGCTATTAAAGCGGCTAATTGGAGGTTGGAATACGAGATAGATGGCATTATGATAGGGAGAGCGGCAATTGGTTATCCCTGGATATTTAGAGAAGTTAAACATTTCTTTAAAACAGGACAACATTTAGAAGGCCCAACTATTGACGAGCGAGTAGACGTATGTTTGACTCATTTAAGGAAGTCAGTAGAATGGAAAGGGCCTAAAACCGGAATATTTGAAATGCGGAGACATTATGCTAACTATTTTAAAGGAGTTCCCAATTTTAAGGAGTATAGAATGAAACTGGTTTCTTTGGATAGTATCGAAACTATCGAGGATGTATTAAACGATATTCGAAACAAATTTGATACAGTTCTGGTTTAGTTTTTGATTTTTAGATATTTATACTAATTTTCACTTGCATTAAATATCAAAAAATATGGTGGCACAAATTACAGAGGGAGTGAAAGTTTCTGTTGAAACCATCTATCAGCCGGAATATTCGAATCCGTCTAATGAACATTTTATGTTCGCATACAGAATCCAGATAGAAAATCTAGGGCCTTATTCTATTCAGTTGATGAGAAGACATTGGCATATTTTTGATTCGAACGGAAGTAGAAGAGAGGTGGAAGGTGAAGGTGTAGTTGGTCAACAACCAATTATTGCTCCGGGAGAAGTACATGAATATATTTCGGGATGTAACCTTCAAACAGATATGGGAACGATGGAAGGTGCTTATGAAATGAAACGTCTGGTTAATGAAGAATACATCAGGGTAAACATTCCAAAATTTGATCTGATAGCTCCTTTCAAATTGAACTGAGCTTATTGTTAGCCAAGAAACTGGGAACTGAAATTTAACTTGTGGCCTTGCGTAAATTACAAAGGCCCAGGTTTATACTAATGTTTATTCACTATAAAAGCCAATGAATACGTTCGCGTTAAATGCTTGATGTGTATTTTTACTTTGAACTTTTCACTTTAGACTTAATATACTACCAACCCAAAGCAGCCCTCAACTTTGGATAGCCCGTTCGGCTTACGGGAATTTTATGCCCGGTTTTAAGCAGAACAATATGACCATCTTTCTCATAAGGTTCAATTTTTTGTATTTCGCTAACTCTTACGATGTAAGACCGGTGCACTCGCACAAAATCTCTTTGATCTAAAGACTTTTCGAAAAAGGCCATCGTTTTGTTCTTTAAAAAAAACTCAGTTTGAGTGTAGATATTTACATAATCATCCGAGGCTTCTATAAAAAGAATATCAAAGAAAGGGATGATCTTAATCTGATTCCCAATTTTTACAACAACTCTTTCTGTTTGTGTAGCAGGAGAAGATTCTTCCATAAGCTCTTTTATTTTTTGATGATTGGTATAACCATCAACAAATTTATCGACAGCTTTATTAAAACGCTCCTGGCTAAAGGGCTTAAGCAAATAATCTACCGCATTCGCTTCGAAAGCTTTAATCGCATACTCCTCAAAAGCAGTGGTAAAAACAACTTCCGGTTTATTTTCGCATAGTTCCAACATCTCAAAACCAGTTATTTTAGGCATTTGTATATCAAGAAAAATAAGTTGAGGCTGGTGCTCTTTAATTGCTTTTAACGCGTCAAAACCATTTTCACATTCCATAACGATTTCAATATTCGGATATGCTTTAAGATACTCCCGAATGATGTTTCTTGCTAAATATTCGTCATCTATGATAATCGCTTTCGTCATGCTATAGAGGTATAAATATACGCGTTATAAATATATTGTTATCAGTATCTGTTTTTAGTAGATTGTTTCTGTTGTACAATAGAGAAAGCCTTCTCTTAACGTTTTCTAATCCAAAACCCAATCCTTTTTTGGGAGGACAATTTTCCGGATCAAAAGGGTTTCTGGTCTCAATTACCAAAAGGTCGTTTTCCAGAACACAACGAACAGAAATTTCTATTTCACCTAAAGTATTGTATAAGCCAAACTTAATAGCATTTTCAACGATAGGTTGTAAAATCATATTAGGAACATAGAGTTCTTCCACCTCGCAGGGACAGTTTATACTTGTATTCAACCGGGATCCAAAGCGTACTTTTTCTATATCTAAATACAGCTGCAGATGTTGTATTTCCTGCGAAAGAGAAGTCAGCTGATCGTCTTTTTTAATAGTACCCCTCAAAAAGTCAGATAACTGCTGAATCATTTTTCTTGCTTGTTCAGGTTGTGAAAAAGTAAGCGAACTGATAGAATTTAGGCTATTAAATAAAAAATGAGGTTGAAGTTTCTCTCTCAGAGAAGCAAGCTCGGCTTCTTTATTCAACTTTTCCGATTCCCTTCTGCGTTCCTCCAGCCTTTCTTCTTCCTGTTTATTATACCAGAAAGCGCATATTAAAGATACCCAGCCAATTAAAAGGAATGAAAATGCCAGCTTTATAAAAAAAGAGGAAGCCAGATATTGCCGGTACGCATCCCCGTCTCCAATGTTTAGCAACGGAGAAATAAAATAGATAAAAATGTTGCTAATTACAGCTAATGTAAAGCTCCAGCCGATAATCACATAAAACTTACCGCCTTCTGGTAGATAATAATTAAGAGAGCGAGAAATTAGCCAGCAATCTCCGGAAATAATGCAGTAGAATATCAATGCGTCAATAACGCTTATTTCAAGGCTAAAGCCTAACATCCTTACAGTAAAAATATGCAGAGAAACACACATTACCCATAAAAGAGTAAATGATGGTTTGAATCCGATATTTTTAAACTGCGAAAGACTCATTATATTCTTAAAAAGCTTTTTCCAAGGAAGTTGAGTAAGAATCTTTTAAATAAGCAGCCTTCTTGCTTGTTTCCTCCAGAAATAGCTCCTTAGGGGTGTCTTTGATCGAAGAATAAATTTCAGCACCGTGTTTAACTTCCCCGATATACTTAACTTCGGTAACCGCAATAAAATTCCAGTTTAATGTGGCTCCCGAATCTGTAACAACTTTCTCCTGATTGATATACCCCAGTTGGTTTGCTATTTCATAAGCAAGTTCCTTGCTGATAGCGTTTATAATTCTTAACTGTTCATCAAACTGAACAGTATCATTTTCTGTATTGCTAATTTGATAAACTAATTTTGCTGAGTACCATTCCATAGATAAATGTTTAGTAGTTTTTTATGTCAATTCCTCCAAAAATTGAAACACCTTTTATAATTATTTTCTTGTTAGTATTGGGCTCAGAAGCATAAAAGTCTCTTTTGTCTTGTATGCCTCCAAAAATAGCTGCCATTTCAGTTACAACCTGCCAGTTCTGTGGGATAATCAGTTTGGTCCCTCCGAAAACCTGTATTGCTTCGATAATAACGACATCTTGTATATCTGCCTGGCTTAAGTTTATTTGTGCACCACCCATAATGGTGATAACCTCGCCGCCTTTAAAATCCTGAGAGTAAACGGTCTTTTTGACTTCGCCGAAAATAGCAATACTTTCTATTGTATCATCGTTTACACGTTCCCCTGTGCTAGTTTTCGAACGATATTTTTTTTTAAACCTATCTCTCCTTCTCAAACATTTTTCCGTGTTTTTGCTTTTGCCAAACATTACAAAAAGGCCAAGCGAGATAAGAATCACAGGTAAAATATAATTACTAATGTCTAAAGTAGGATCTATTTTTCCTGCGAGAAAAATTCCTCCAATCGCCATAAACGGAACCCACGATAAATTAGATAATCCGCTTTTTATAATCTTCCCGAAACCCAAAACAATAAGCAACATTGGCCAGCTGATCAGCCAATCGGGATATTCGTAACCGAATTTTTTGGATAAGAGTAATGTTCCAACTGCTGCCAGCATAAAACCAAAGAAAATTTTACCGCTGCTTCTATATGGTTTGTGATAATTAATATCGTTTTCTTGATTCTCCATAATCTTGATATTGATAATACGAAGGTAGATTAATCTTTTTAGGATGATTATTTCTTTTTGGGAGAAATCATGAAATAATCGGTGAATGACAGGAAAATGTCGGTAAATAACAAAGCCTGAAAAGAGACTTCCTTTCAGGCTTTGTTATCTATTTAAGAATATATTATCCCTTAATAAACTTCGCGTTGAAGTATTCTCTGTTCATGCGGGCGATATTTGTTACTTTGATACCTTTTGGACATTCGGCCTCACAAGCATAAGTATTTGTACATCCGCCAAATCCTTCTTCGTCCATTTGGTTCACCATTGCAATAGCTCTTTCATAACGCTCAGTTTGTCCTTGTGGTAACAAAGCGTACTGAGAAACTTTTGCAGAAACAAATAACATGGCAGAAGCATTTTTACATGCAGCAACACAAGCTCCGCAACCAATACATTCTGCCGAGCTGAAAGCCTCGTCTGCAATTCTCTTGGGAATTGGAATAGTGTTAGCATCGGGAACACCACCAGTGTTTACAGAAACATAACCACCAGCTTGTTGAATTCTTTCAAAAGATCCTCTATCTACAGTTAAGTCTTTTAAAACAGGGAATGCAGCAGCTCTCCAAGGTTCAATAACGATAGTATCACCATCTTTAAAGCTTCTCATGTGAAGCTGGCAAGTAGTAATTCCTTGTTTTGGTCCGTGAGGAGATCCGTTTATCATCAAAGAACACATCCCACAAATACCTTCACGACAATCGTGATCGAATTGGATAGGATCTTCTTTCTTTTTTACAAGATCTTCGTTAACGACGTCTAACATTTCTAAGAAAGACATATCGTCTGCTATATTGTTAGCTGGGTAAGTAACGAATTTACCCGGAGTCTGACTATTTTTTTGGCGCCAAACTTTTAGCGTCAGATTCATATGTGCACTCATATCTTTATATGACTAGAGACATTAGATTTGAAATATGAGAATTGAACTCCTATAAGCTCTCAATTCTCATATCTAAAACCTCATATCTATTTATAACTACGTTGTGTTAATTTAACATTTTCAAAAACAAGTTCTTCCTTATGTAAAACCTCCGGTTGGTTATCACCAGTGTATTCCCAGGCAGCAACATAAGCGAAGTTTTCGTCATCCCTTAAAGCTTCTCCTTCCGGTGTTTGGCTTTCCTCTCTGAAGTGACCACCACAAGATTCTGCCCTGTTATAGGCATCATCAACCATTAGCTCCCCAAGTTCTAAGAAATCTGCCACTCTGCCTGCCTTTTCTAAAGATTGGTTAACTTCTTCGTTCTCACCAAGAACAATAACGTTTTTCCAGAAGTCAGCTCTCAGTTCAGCAATTAATTTCTTAGCTTTTTGTAAACCTTCTGCTGTACGGGCCATACCACAATATTCCCACATGATGTGCCCTAAATCACGGTGATATTCGTCAACAGTTTTAGTTCCTTTAAGAGATAAAAGTTTATTCGTTAAATCGATGACGTCTTGTTTAGCTTTTGCAAAAGCCGGATGAGATTCATCAACCTTCGCAGGGCCAATTTTAGCTAAATAATCTCCAATAGTATAAGGGATTACAAAGTAACCATCGGCTAAACCTTGCATTAATGCAGAAGCACCTAAGCGGTTAGCACCATGGTCAGAGAAATTACATTCTCCTAAAGCATATAGTCCAGGAACAGTAGTCATTAAATTATAATCAACCCAAAGCCCACCCATTGTATAGTGAACAGCAGGATAGATTCTCATTGGTTGTTCATACGGATTTTCGTCTGTAATCTGTAAATACATATCGAATAAGTTTCCGTATTTTTCTTCCACTGTTTCCTTTCCTAAACGTTTGATAGCGTCTGCGAAGTCTAAGTAAACAGCTAAGCCTGTTTTACCTACCCCGCGTTTGTCATCACACATTTGTTTCGCATTTCTGGAAGCAACGTCACGAGGAACAAGGTTACCAAAAGAAGGATATTTCCTTTCTAAGAAGTAATCTCTATCGTCTTCTTTGATATCTTTAGCTTTTAATTCTCCTTTTCTAACTTTTTCTGCCAACTCTCTTGTTTTAGGAACCCAAACTCTACCATCATTTCTTAAAGACTCAGACATTAAAGTCAATTTAGATTGATGATCTCCTGTTACCGGAATACAAGTAGGGTGAATTTGCGTATAACAAGGGTTTGCAAAGAAGGCGCCTTGTTTGTGTGCTCTCCATGCTGCGGTTACGTTAGAACCCATTGCATTGGTAGAAAGGTAGAATACGTTTCCGTAACCGCCAGTACAAAGTAATACAGCGTGTCCGGCATGTGTTTCAATTGCTCCAGTTACAAGGTTCCTGGTAACAATACCTTTGGCTTCTCCGTCAATTTTTACTACGTCAAGCATCTCTGTACGCGTGTACATTTGTACTTTTCCAGCTTTTATTTGACGGTTTAATGCAGAATATGCACCTAAAAGAAGTTGTTGCCCAGTTTGCCCTTTAGCATAAAAGGTTCTGGAAACCTGTGCTCCACCAAAAGAACGGTTGTCTAACAAACCTCCATATTCGCGGGCGAAAGGAACACCTTGTGCAACACATTGGTCGATAATGTTTGCAGATACTTCAGCTAAACGGTAAACGTTTGCCTCCCTTGCTCTGTAGTCACCTCCTTTAATAGTATCATAAAATAAGCGGTAAGTCGAGTCACCATCGTTTTGGTAATTTTTAGCAGCATTTATACCACCTTGTGCTGCAATAGAGTGTGCTCTCCTCGCGCTATCCTGAAAGCAAAACGCTTTCACATTATATCCCAATTCTCCCAAAGATGCAGCAGCAGATGCCCCTGCAAGACCAGTACCTACAACAATAATAGTATATTTTCTTTTGTTGGCAGGATTTACAAGTTTAAGGTCGAATTTATGTTTATTCCATTTTTCCGCTAATGGGCCTGATGGAATGTTAGCATCTAACTTCATTTGTTTATATTTTTAATAAGCTCTTATATATGGCTTATGAACGAATCCTGTTATTTAAATAAAAAGAAATAGATTGGCATAAGTGCAAACCCAATAGGAATAGCAATTGAAAAAATCCAAATACCTAAGAAGTTAACCAAAGGTTTGTATTTGCTATTATCCCAGCCTAATGTTTGAAATGCACTTTGGAATCCATGTAATAAGTGGAATGCCAATGCCGCCATTGCTAAAACATAGAATAATGAATAAATAGGGTTAGAAAAAGCAAAAGCTACTTCTTTATATAAATCTTTAGATTTAACTACCTCTATCCCATTATCTACATACGTTACATACTGCTTGCCGTATTCCGCTTCTGTAATTTCTCTGGCCTGGGTCTCCCCGGTAGATAAATTAGTTGAGTACTCTACATATGGAGTTGCACCCCAGTGGTATTTGTACCAAAAATTGCTCATGTGAATAACAACAAAAAGGAAAATAATGGTTCCTAATATGCCCATATTTCTTGAAGACCAGATACTTCCGTTAGCTCCTTTTACTGCGTAAGATACAGGACGGGCTGCCTTATTTTTAGAAGTAATAATAATAGCCCAAACAGTATGCACTATAATGGAAATATAGAGCAAGTAAGAAATCACCTTAATAGGTGTAAAGTGGGTCATGAAATAAGCATATTTATTAAACGCGTATCCTCCGTCATTAGCAAATAATTGTAAGTTACCAATTAAATGTACGACAAGAAAAGCGCATAAAAATAAGCCTGTTAAACACATAATCAGCTTTCTCCCTAGTGTGGAAGAAAACGTTTTTGAAAAATTGCTCATTTGTTTGTATTTAAGATACTTTTACTGCTTAAAAATTTAATTTCAAATGACAAAACTAGGCAAATGCTTCGGGCTATGTAAAAGACTATTTCTAATTTAGAAACGTTCTAAGAAGCTTCCTTTTTAACATCTAAAGCATATTCTCTGAACTATAGGATTATAGCTAGAACAACAACACAAGAACCTTGTTTGAAAATTCCATTTTTTTTGTAAAAGATGCTGATTATTAGAAAAACTGCATTATATTTTTATAATTTTGAGTGAATAAGAAAGAATCCTATTATGAAAGAAATATCAGTAAGCGAATTAAAGCAATGGCAAGACGAGGGAAAAGAATTTCAGTTAATTGATGTTCGCGAGCCTTTCGAGTATGAAATGTCTAATTTAGGTGGCCAGAATATTCCTTTGGCAAATGTACTTCTTGAAAAAGATAAAATATCAAAAGATATTCCGGTAGTAATGCAATGCCGTAGTGGAGCCAGAAGTGCAGCTGCCTTAAACCAGTTAGAACAAAATGGTTATACCAATGTGTACAACTTAAAAGGCGGAATATTAGCTTGGGCCGCTGAAATTGATCCGGAATTAAGCGTATATTAACAGGCTATGGGTAAAAAAGTAGCTTTTAATGTTATTCTAAATCTCTTAATTATCTTTTCTGTAATAGTTGGAGTAAAAGCATATCAGTTGGGAAATTATTTTGTTCCTATTCTATGTGCGGCCTCTTTCTCTATGTGTTTGTATTATAAGCTTAAGCTTATGAAGGACGTTAGAAAAGAAATGAAGGAAAAGGCAGATTCGAATCTCAAAAACAAGAATAACACTTCGCAAAAGAAGTAAGAAAAATAAAGTAATCTTTTGACGAGATTACTTTATTTGTTTATAAACGTAATTTTCACGCTCTTTTAGTGTTATTGGTTTATGAATCCTTATCAGAATAATCGTCGCTGGAAATATTTTTTACTGTCATTCGCAATCGTGATAGCTGTTTCGTCTTTGGCTTACACCGACTTTCTGGTAAATAACATTGCAAAGTCAGAAAGGACCAGGGCGGAGCTTTGGGCAAAAAGCTTGAAGACAATGTTCGAGACCGATAATGATGAAATGATGAATTTTCTTTTTGTCATTCGCGACAGTTTGCCTGTTCCTGCAATTGTTACAAATGAGAAAGATTCCATTATAACCTATCAAGGGCTGGATACTGCCAAAACCTATTTCAAGATAGAGGGACATAAAAAATATGATCCGGCATATTTCAATAAAGAGTTGCGAAAAATGAAATCGCAGCACAAACCAATCCCTTTAGAATTTTACGGTCAAAAAAATCTGGTTTATTATAAGGACAGTAACCTGCTGACCCAATTACGTGTATTTCCCTATATTCAGTTATCGCTTATTGCTGTTTTCTTGTTGTTGGCCTATGTCGTATTTAATTCTTCCAGAAAATCCGAACAAGACCAGGTATGGGTAGGGATGGCGAAAGAGACGGCTCATCAATTGGGAACGCCTGTTTCTTCCTTAATGGCATGGTTGGAGTTATTAAAAGATAAACTGCCTGATACCGAGCAACATCTGGTTGAACAAATGGAAAATGATATTCAGCGGCTGGAAGTAGTTGCCGACAGATTTTCAAAAATCGGTTCCAGACCGGTGCTTAGTAGCCATAAAGTTTATCAGGTTGTAAAAGACTTTGTAGATTATTTTAGAGTTAGAATTTCAGATAAAATTACCTTCACCATAAAGGGAGATAAAGAAATTGAAGCGTTTTTAAACGTTCCATTGTTTGATTGGGTGATTGAGAATATCCTGAAAAATGCCGTAAATGCTATAGAAGGGGGGCATGGAGATATTATAATAGAAATAAAAGGCAACCCTTCCAAAAAGCAGGTTATTATAGATATTACAGATACAGGAAAAGGGATATCAAAATATAAATTTGAAACCGTATTTCAACCCGGCTATACGACCCGTAAAAGAGGTTGGGGATTGGGTTTGTCATTAACAAAAAGAATGGTTGAAAACTATCACAAAGGATCTGTTTTCGTTAAAGAATCCGAAATAGGAAAAGGAACAACATTTAGAATAATATTAAAAAGCAATACAAAACATGTATCAACCAACGACTGATGAATATGCTCCTTACTATAAAGAGTATATAAATAATGTAATCAACAGAGACATTATAAAAACATTAAAAAATCAGTTAAATGAAATAGATGATTTTTTAGCAGAGATACCAGAAAATAAGTACGACTACGCCTATGCCGAAGGAAAATGGACAGTAAAGCAGCTTGTCGGACATTTAATAGATACCGAGCGGGTAATGGCTTATCGGGCGATGCGAATAGCCAGAAACGATAAAACTCCTTTACCGGGTTTTGATGAAAATCTCTATGCTGATAGCCTGGATCTGTCCAAACGCTCTTACACGGACCTGGTTGATGAATTTTTATTGATGAGACAAGCGAATTTGTATTTCTATAAATCGTTATCCGAGGAAGATTATTACAAGAAGGGAACAGCTTCAGATTACACAATTTCTGTAGGCGCATTGTTGTTCATTATAGCGGGCCATGTTCAGCATCATTTTAATGTTTTAAAAGAAAGATATTTAAATAAATAGCTTATGATCTGGTTTAAAGATTATACTGTTGAGGAGATCAACGAACGATCCATTTATTTAGCAAAGTTATTAGGAATAACTTATACAGAAATCGGAGAAAACTACTTAAAAGCCACTATGCCGGTTGACGAAAGGACAAAGCAACCGGCAGGAATTTTACACGGCGGAGCATCGGTTGTTTTAGCAGAAAGTATAGGCAGCATTGCCAGCAACTTGATCGTCGATTCGCAGAAATTCATGGGTGTAGGCTTAGAAATCAACGCTAATCATTTAAGACCGGTAACGTCTGGCAATGTAACCGCAATGTGTACACCAATGCATATTGGAAATAAAACACATGTCTGGGATATCAGGTTATTTAACGATCAGGGTAAAATGACATGTGTAAGCCGCTTAACGGTGGCTATTGTTCCAAAAATGGAAAATAATTAGTCAGAGACGCCTATCTTTCTTTACAGCAAATCTTAGAATGGTATTTATTGTAAAATAATTTTTAATAAAGGGCATTTGTGCTTAAATTGATTTTTCTTATACCTAGAAGAGGTTTTCCCTTCCCTCTTCTCAATTAACCGAACAAAAAGTCCGTAAAACTCCACGAAAGTCCATGAAAGTCCGCTAAACTCCGTTTATGCTTCGGATCCGGTAGCACTCTGGCCCGTACCTGCTTCGAGAAAAACTTCACTATTCTTCGACAACACTTCGAAAATTGTTCAGCTACGCTTCGATGGCTGTCGAAGCGGAATCGAACGATTGTCGAACAATTCCCGAAAGAGTCTCCTAGCTGGTATTGCCCTGTCTTATACAGAAAGAGCTTTAGGCTCGTTCTTCCCAAATAGAAGCGAGATTGACAATTGTTCGAACTGCAGCTTCCATATCCTGAACGCTTACCCATTCTTGTTTACTATGGAAGGCATGTTCTCCTGCAAAGATATTTGGGCATGGTAAGCCCATAAATGATAATCTTGAGCCGTCTGTCCCTCCTCTTATACTTTGTGGTTTAGGTGTTAGCCCTGATCTTTTTATGGCTTCTAAGGCGTATTCGCTGACTTGGGGATATTGAGCAATAACTTTTTTCATGTTTCGGTATTGTTCTTTAACTACAAATTTTGCTTTGGCTTCAGGATAATTTTGTAAGATTTTTTCTGTTACCGTCCTTATCTCATTTTCATGTTGTTCCAGTAGTTCATCTTCAAAGTCCCTAATAATAAAACTTATTGTTGCTTTTTCCACCTCGCCTTCAATTCTTGTTGGATGTACAAAGCCCAACTTTTTATCTGTTGATTCTGGAGAAAGTCTATCTTTGGGTAAAGCAGCTATAACTTCACTTGCTATCTTAATCGCATTAACCATTTTTCCCTTTGCAAATCCAGGATGTGCGCTTACACCATGTATAATTACTTCCATGCCATCGGCGGAGAAAGTTTCATCCTCAAATGAGCCAAGCGTTTCTCCATCTATCGTATAGCCAAATTTTGCATTTAACTTTTGTAAATTTACTTTATCTACACCTCGTCCAATTTCTTCATCGGGAGTAAATAATATCTTGATATCACCATGTTTTATTTCCGGTGTATTGATAAGATAATTTGTTGCATCCATAATAGCTGCAATACCAGCTTTATTATCCGCGCCTAAAAGTGTTGTTCCGCTTGCAGTAATAATGTCATTTCCAATCTGATCTTTTAAATCCGGGTGTTCTGTTAGCTTTATTACAATGGATTTGTCGTCTGGCAGTACGATATCTTGTCCCTGATAGTTTTTATGAATGATTGGTTTTACATTTTGTCCACTACAATCTGGCGAGGTATCCATATGGGAACAAAAACAAATAGCCGGAACTTCTTTGTCTGTGTTGGATGGAATGGTTGCATAAACATATCCATTTTCGTCAATTTCAACAGCGTCTGCTCCTATTTCTTTAAGCTCTTTAACCAGAATGTTCCCTAAGTTTTTTTGTTTATTCGTAGATGGTGTAGATGGCGATAAAGGGTCCGACTGGGTGTCTATTTGTACATATTTTAAAAAGCGCTGAGTTACAGTGTGTTTTATGTTCATTTTGAAGAAATTACATTTTGATAAAAGAAAATTTTGAGATAATTTTAGCCAGCTTTCTGGTAGTAAATATCTCGACTGCAAAGATGGCTATTTACTTATTAAGTTTTGTGATTTGAAAAGAACACTTACTCTCTTTGTTACGTTTGTTATCAGTTTAACGGGAGCTTTTGCTCAGTCGCAGTTTTATAATATCGCTATTGGTGTAAATGCCGGAATGACAACAGCATTTACAGGAATGAATTATGACAAAGGATTGGAAGCGTTTAAAGGCAATAAAAAAGATCTGATGATCAATAAAGCCCCGTCTTTCGGCGTTTCTTTAGATTATTATTTCACGCCGTTTTTGAATGCAGGTATAGAGTATAATATCAATCAGTTGAAAGATGGCCCGGATAAGCACAACAGACAGTTTACATCAAATTTTAGTACGATAGAGCTAAGAGCAGGGGCGGCTTTGGGGCAATTTGTAGATTACACCTACAATGATATCCTGTATCTTTTGCGTGGCCTCAATATGAGTCTAGGATATGGAGTCTTATCAGGAACAAATAGTGTAGAAGATTATAATCCGTCGCTAGGTGTTAATCCTGCTGGTTACAGACAACATGCGGGGGATATAGGAAAATCTAAATTCAATAATGTAAGTATGTTCCCTATTACCATAGGTTATAATCATGTAATCTATAATCAGTATGACGAACAGAAAATCTTATTAGGAGTTAATTTTAAAACGGTATTTACTACATCAGACGATATTGATGGGTTTAATGATGATCCAAAAATATTCAACAATAAAGCAAAAGACCTTTATAACGTTTTTGGAATCTCTATTAAATATATGTTTGGTCCAAGATCTCTTTATTACTAAGTAATGAACATCGAAGAACTAAGAGATTATTGCCTAACTTTTAAAGCCGTAACAGAGGAACTCCCCTTCGGCCCGGATACGCTGGTCTTTAAAGTCCATGGCAAGGTATTTCTTTTGATAGGTCTTAATAATCCTGACAGTTTCAACGTGAAATGTGACCCTGAAGAAGCTGTTAGACTAAGGGAGGAATATTCTGAAGTTGTTCCCGGTTACCATATGAACAAAAAACATTGGAATACCGTCTCCCTGAACGGTAGACTTAATAATCAACAGCTCGAAAAAATGATTGAAAACTCCTACTGGCTCGTGGTAGGTAGTTTGCCTAAAAAAGTAAGAGAGAGTTTAGCTTAACTATAAGCGATTATTATCAATATTTATTAAACCCTTCTTCAGCGTGAAAATTACATAATCACGGTTTCGATGTAATCTGGTGGCCAAATGACCTATTAATTGGTCTTCTTTGCCGGGTTCAAAAACTAGATCCTCATCTGTAAGATGATTATATTTTCTTTTAAGCTTAGTGCTTAATTTTTCCCAATCTTTTATGTCTATTGTAATTTCGGCCATATAATTGTGATAACTTGATATACAAAAATAAAACAATACTGTTAAATAAGAAGCGTTAATAGTTTTTATCAGCAATCTATGTTAAAATTATGAAAAACCTGAAAAGAAGTATTTTTTTTATGCTTGTGATAATTGGATTGTCACACATTAGTGCATACGCACAGTTTAACGTCGGAATAAAGGGGGGGCTTAATTATTCTACAATTAAAGCAAAAGATCGCGAGATTGATAAGTCTGGTATTTTGGGCTATAATCTTGGGGTCTGGACCAGGGTAGGAAATTCTTTTTACGTACAACCCGAAATTTATTTGGGTTCTAAGGGAGCTGAATTGAAATTTCAGGAAAACGGATCATCTGTAGAGCAGACCGGAAAAGTGAAATTCACCACATTAGATGTGCCCGTTTTATTGGGAACTAAATTCGGTTTAACTAATTTCAACTTGAGATTAATGGCCGGACCTTCTTTCCAGTTTAATCTGGATACTGACGAAAGTGCCTTTAAGCAGGCTACAGATATAAATTTTTATAAATACCGCAATTTTGTGACTAATCTGCAGGCCGGAGCCGGAGTTGATGTAGGAAATTTATCGGTTGATTTAAGATACGAAGCTGGATTACAGGATATCAATAAAAATGATGGACAGAAGCAAAATCTGATTCATCTAAGTTTGGGCTGGAAAATACTTTAAATGAGAAACAAGAATTCGTTGTAAAGTAAAAAAACCAGGCTGTATCGGCCTGGTTTTTTATCTCCTTAATTAGGGAGGCATATTTTCCCCATACATATATTTGGAACTGTTTTAGTTTTAAAATCGGCGCTTTCTCCGGAGAGTGTTTCATTGGCCAGTAAAGCAAAGAGTACAGCTTCTTTTGCGTCAGCACTTATTCCAAACTCTTCTATGTCTTTAAAATTCGCCAAAGGGAGGTGATATTTTAGTCTTTCCATTATCAATGGATTGTGTATTCCTCCTCCACTTACAATCAAATCAAAATCTGGTTCCTTGTCTTCTAAAGCTTTGGAAATAGTAATCGCAGTAAATTCACATAGCGTAGCTAAAACGTCATACGAGGATATTTTAGTGTTTGTTTTTGCTATGCAATTGTCCAGATATTCGAGGTTGAATAATTCGGGGCCTGTACTTTTGGGCACTGCGGTAGAAAAGAAAGTATCATCAAGTAGGAAAGATAATAAGGCGTTATTTATGGAGCCTCTTTTTGCATAGGCCGCATCTTTGTCAAAATATAACCCAAACTCACGCTGCATGTACTGGTCAATTAAAGTATTCCCCGGACCTAAATCAGTAGAATACATTTCGCTGTTTTTGGGAAGGTATGTGATATTGGATATTCCGCCGATGTTTAAGAGAACAGTGTTTTTGTTGTTTTTGCCAAATAACAGAAAATCTCCATAAACGGCCAAAGGAGCCCCTTCTGCTCCGGCAGCAATGTTTTTCTGCCTAAAATCGCTCACTGTTATGATTCCGGTTTTAACAGCTATATGATCCCCATCCCCTATTTGAAGAGTGCTGTTGGGATAATTTGGGTTTCGATGTCTGGTAAACGGAGAGTGGAAAATTGTTTGTCCATGACTGGCAATGGCATCAATCAATTCATTTTGGATATTCCATTTCTTTAGCGTCGTATTTATGAGTTCGGCGTGAACCAATCCGATCTTCTCGTTAAGAAGGCAAAGTAATTCAAGGTCAACATTTTGTTTAGAAAAGATTTTCTTGATGTCTTCTTTAAAGTCCGCCTGATAAGGAACGGTTTCGTAATGGATTAAATTTACCTGAGTTTGCAGCCCCTTACCCGAAAATTTGCATAAAGCGATATCTAACCCATCCAAAGATGTTCCGGACATTAAACCTATTATCAGCCTTTCCTGTTTCTGAGCTATTTGATAAAGCTTTTGAATATTGTTCATCCTTAATAACTCATTTCTACGATTTTACGCGCATCGGAAGGTTTTAGAGATCTATGTTCTCCAATACCGGTCAAGCCTCGTTTTGTAAAGGAATCTTCTATAAATTTTCCCGAGTCTTTATAATCGTCTGTATATTCTGAAAGTCTGGTTTTAATATCAAGAGAATTGAAAAAGTCCTCGGTTTTTTCGATAGCCTGCTTGGCTTTTTCTATCACCGAGCCGTTTTGAATTCCCCAAATGCGTTCTGCATATTGCGCAAGTTTTTCTTTTTTCGTTTCTATGTTATACTCATAGTGTCTGGGAGCGATAATAGCTAAAGTTCTGGCGTGGTCTATTCCGTACAAAGCAGTAAGTTCGTGCCCCATTGCATGGACGGCCCAGTCTCCGGGAACACCTTTTTGGATCAGTCCGTTGAGAGCCATCGTACAGCACCACATAAATTCTGAAGCGATATCGTAATCTGAAGGATCGGAAATAATCTTTGGTGCAATTTCAACTAAAGTTTGCATAATACTCTCGGCGAATCTGTCTTGCAGTAGAGCACCAATTGGATAAGTCATGTATTGTTCCAAAACATGAGTGAAAGCATCTGTAATCCCGTTTGCTATTTGCCTTTGTGGAATAGATTTTACTACTTCCGGATCTAAGATAGAGAATACTGGGAAAAGTCCGGGCCCACCCATTCCCAATTTTTGTCTAGTCTCCTTTCTGCTAATTACAGAGCTGGAGTTCATCTCAGACCCTGTTGCTGGCAAAGTAAGTACAGTGCCAAATGGCAGCCCTTTAGTTGTTCGTATTGATTTCGCGAGGATATCCCATGGATCTTCTCCTTCGAAAAGAGCTGCGGAGGACAAAAATTTCACACCATCAATAACTGATCCGCCGCCCACAGCAAGGATGAAAGAAATGTTTTCTTTCTTGATGATTTCCAGAGCCTGTAATAAAATACTGTATTCAGGATTGGCAGGAATCCCGCCAAATTCGATGATATCAAAGCCAGATAGAGCTGTTTTTACCTGATCGTAGATGCCGTTTTTCTTAATACTGCCTCCGCCGTAGACCATTAATACTTTGGAATTCTCGGGGATCTCGGAGGAAAGTTTTTTGATTTCTCCCTTTCCAAATATAATTTTTGTTGGGTTTTTAAACTCGAAATTTAACATAGTGAGGAATGTCTGGTATAGATCAAAGTTATTACAAAAGCGAGACCAATACAATAAGGTTTTGTTGCTAAATGGTTACTTTTGTGTCATATGATAGAAATCGTTCTAAAGAAATCTAAGGAGAAAGCAGCGCTTCAAAGACATCCGTGGGTGTTTTCCGGAGCTTTGGATAAAGTTAAAGGTAAACCAGAAAACGGAGAAATAGTAAAGGTTTTTAGTTATGACAACGAGTTTTTGGCTTATGGATATTATAATGATCAATCCAGAGTTGCTATCAGGCTTTTAGAATGGAGCGAAAATGAGACTATAGATAAAAATTGGTGGTTCTCGAAAATTAAAAGTGCCATCGAAAACAGGAAATCTCTTTTAAATGAACATACCAATACTTGCAGATTGATTTTTAGTGAAGCGGATTATTTGCCAGGTTTAATTGTTGACTGTTATGCAGACTATTTAGCTGTTCAAATATTAACAGCTGGAATTGAGAAGCAAAAGGATTTGATTATCGGTGTTTTACAGGAGATCACAAAAGCCAAGGGGATTGTTGATAAGAGCGATAATACTTCCAGAGCTCACGACGGTTTGGAACCAACTAATGGATTATTATTGGCAGGAGAATTACCCCCACAGTTTCTAGAGGTAAAAGAGAATGGTGTGAAATATCATATTAATATTGTAGAAGGACAGAAATCGGGTTTTTATTGTGATCAACGAGATAATAGACGAATATTGGCCTCTTACGTAAAAGGAAAAACGGTACTGGATTCTTTTTGTTATAGCGGAGGCTTCTCGTTAAATAGTTTGTTGAACGGAGCTGAGAAAGTTGTTTCTGTGGATAGTTCTGCTTTAGCAATTGAAACCTTGGAAAAAAATATTGTAATTAACGGATTTGAAGGGATATCTCATATAGCAATTCAGTCTGATGTTAATAAGCAACTGCGGGTATTTAAGGAAAACGGAGATAAATTTGATGTAGTTATTTTAGATCCTCCGAAATATGCACCATCTAGATCCGCTTTAGACCGGGCTGCAAGGGCTTATAAAGACTTGAATAGATTAGGCATGCAGATTCTGGAGAGAGGAGGATTACTGGCAACTTTTAGTTGTTCGGGAGCGATGGATATAGAAACTTTTAAACAGGTAATTGCCTGGGCTGCATTAGATGCAGGGAAAGAAGTTCAGATCATATATCAGTTTTGTCAACCCGAAGATCACCCTGTAAGAATCTCCTTTCCTGAAGGGGAATATCTAAAAGGATTATTGTGTAGAGTTTATTAACAATTTTTCATTGCTTCAAACAAATTATCGTATTTAAAGTTATAATTGAGGGCCTTGACTACTTTTGAAGAGTCGACGGTTTTCCACTGTCCTTTTTTCTCTACAAATATCGGAGTTTTTCCACAGTATTGTTCAGTAGCTTTCCTGTAAAATTCGGATCTGTTGGGATGGTGCGGAGTACAAATATTAAAAGTTTCATTCCATATTTTCTTTTCGATAATCAGGGATATGATATTAATACAGTCGTCTAAGTGAATCAAATTCACTGGATTAAGGCCATTTGGAATGGCTTCTGTTTTACCTGCAAAAAATTTACCCGGGTGTCTGTTAGGGCCTATTAGTCCGGCCAATCTTAAAATGGTAACCTTAAAGTGAGACGGGAGAGACCGGAGAATTTCTTCAATTTTAAAATTTGCATTGTTCTTATCCACATTGTCGCTTTCGTTTACATTTTTGTTACCATCAGTGTAAACAGATGTAGATGAGATAAATATGATTTTTCTTATTGGGCTTTCTATTATAGAATTTTTTAAATTATTGAAGTTCTCAATGAGGTTTGTTTTACTTGAAATCGGAATGTTAATAATTAAAATGTCTGTGTTTAGAAACTCATTCAAATTACTTCGAGGACTTGCAATATTAATGTTAAAGGCTTCTATTTTGTTGTCTTTCAGTAGATTAATTTTCTCTTCCGATGTTGTCGATCCTTTGATTTTATAGTTTGAATTTAATTTTGTCGCTAAAGGCAGGCCCAGCCAACCACATCCTAATATACTTATCATTGTTTTGTTTGTTTCTTCATTTTATCTTTGGCATTCAGTTTGATTAAATATCCAATAATAAAATTTAAAATTAGATTATGAAAACTTTGAGATTAAGAATATCGGCATTGAGTTTGGCATTTGCAATAGGTGCAACTGCAATCTTCTCATCTTGTGAATCTGTGAAAAACATGAGCAATACCGCTAAAGGTGCAGGTATAGGTACAGCTGCTGGTGCCGGTATTGGAGCATTAATAGGTAGCAAGGCTGGAAATACAGCTGTAGGTGCTATTATCGGTGGCGCTTTAGGAGGTACAGCCGGTGCTTTAATCGGTAAAAAAATGGATAAGCAAGCCAAGGAAATTGAGGCTGCAATTCCAGGAGCTGAAGTGATTCCTGCAGGCGAAGGGATTATTGTGAAGTTTGATTCAGGTCTTTTATTCGACTTTAATAAAGCTACATTATCAGCTACAGCTAAACAAAATATTGACAATTTGGCTGCTTCGCTAAATAAATACCCTGATACAGATATTTTAGTTGTTGGTCACACTGACGCTATCGGTACAGATGCCGTAAACAATAAATTGTCTTTAGAAAGAGCTAATTCTGTAGTATCTTATGCTATTTCAAAAGGGGTTTCTAGTGGTCGCTTAAAATCAAGCGGTAAAGGGAAAACAGAGCCGATTGCTTCTAACGACACTGATGCAGGCAGAGCACAAAACAGACGTGTAGAAATTGTTATTGTAGCAAACGAGGCAATGAAAGCACAAGCAAAGGCACAAGCAAATTAAGATTAAATACAACATTGAGATAAAAGCATCCTAAATTCAGGATGCTTTTTTTGTTTTTATAAATTAACATCCTTTTAACAAGATATTAGATGTAATTTTAGGTAATTTACACTCAAAAAAATCATTTTATGAGGAAGCTCTTACCCATATTGTTTTTGTTAATAGCTAACCACTCTTTCTCCCAGCATAAGACGGATGTTTTGGTATTTGGTGCTTCGGCTAGCGGAGCGTCGGCGGCAATTCAGGCCGCAAGAAGTGGCGTTAAGGTTATTTTACTAAATGAAGGTGCTACAGTTGTTGGAAATGCCTTGCCTAAAATGGATGTTCCTGCATTTGAATTAGGCTTTTGGAAGGAGTGGCAAGATAGCTGTAAAAAGGATTCAGTAATTAAGGATCCCAGGGCAATTTTAGAGCAGAAGTTTCTGAAAAAAGTAAAGGGTCTTCAATACCTTAGTTCAATCAAGGTCCTTAAAGTTAGAGAAAACGGAAAGAGTTGGTCGGTTGAGATAGAAAGAAATGGAAAAAAGGAAGAAATAAAATGTAAAGCCCTCGTCGATGCGGGATTTGGTGATGAAGCAATTTTAAAACGCTTTAATTTGGTTTCTTTTGTGGGAGAAAAAATAAAATCTATTATCAATTATTCGGAAAGTCAGAAACAGCAACCGTATAACGAGTATACTAAGTTTTACAGAACAAGTATTGCTGCGGGTTACGGTGTATCTAAGGATTCGACCTATTATTTTCCTTTAGGTTCTTTTGTTTCAAAAGATAAACCAAGTATAATGGTCGCTAATATTTCTGCCAATATGAAAGGTTTAGAGCATCTGCAAAACATTGCGTTATGGACCAATATAGGGCAATCTGTTGGTGCGCTGGCAGCTTACGGACCGTTTTTTAATACAACGAGCGATAAAGCCAATGTAAGAATGATACAAGGGGAAGTGTTTACTTATAAAAGCTTTATTTACCCGGTTGTAGATATTCCAGAAAATGACTTCGCTTTTTTTCCGGTGCAGCGAATTATTGGTTCGCAAATATTAAGGCATGATTTTGTTACCGGGAAATTTAATCCAGAAGGACTTGTTAATAAGAATGATATTAAAGACATTTTATCCGAGCTGCACCCAAGATCACGTATTTGGTTTATAGAAAATCCAAGTGTTTCTGATTTGACATTGAAAGAAACAATATCTTTAATAAGCTTTATCGGGGGAAAAGAATCTTATTCTATCGAAGATGAGCTAAAACGAAGCTGGAAGGATAAGTTTAAACTAAATTCTGATTATTCTTTGGATAAGTTTATTACAAAAAAGGAGTATGCAATTTTGATGGATTTATATCTCGCTCCTTTTTCAGTAAGAGTTAACATGGAAGGATTGTTTATAAAGTAGGTTTATTTATTTTTGATATTTATAGTTTTTGTCTATCTGTGTATTGGTAATTGTGATGCTCAAATGATTGAAAAAACACGCTTTTAGCCTTATATTTGTGCCACATTAAAAGAATTAAAACTTATAAGAATATGATCAGTGTAGGACAAAAATTTCCTGAATTTTCAAAATTAGCCGTAGTTAGCCTGGAAAAAGGCAAAGAGTTCGAAACAATCACTTCAGATTATTTAACAAATGAGGATGATGTGTGGACTACTATTTTCTGGTGGCCGAAAGATTTCACTTTCGTATGTCCAACGGAAATTGCTGAGTTCAACAAAAATTTTGGTGAGTTTTCTGACCGTAACACTCGTTTAATTGGTGCTTCTACAGATTCAGAATTCGTTCACCTGGCATGGAGAAATAACCATGATGATTTAAGAGGTTTAAAATTCCCTATGTTAGCAGATACTTCTAAATCTTTAGCTGAAGACTTGGGTATTTTAACAAATGATGATCAAAAAGTAGCTTACAGGGCAACTTTTATCATAGATCCTCAAGGTATTATTCGTTGGGTAAGCGTTAATGATTTAAGCGTAGGCCGTAATGTTAAAGAGGTATTACGTGTATTAGACGGATTACAAACAGATGAGTTGTGTCCTTGTAACTGGGAAAAAGGTCAAGAAACCTTAACCGTTTAAGCATATCAAAAGAATTTCCCTTTGCTTAATCCGCAAAGGGTTTTTTTATAATTTTACTTTTTTATAACTATTTGATTATCAATAAAATGTCACAAATAAAAGATACAGTAAAAGATATTTTAGATTTGTTTGGATTAACTGAAATTACCAATGAAGCGTTGAGTCTTCTTAATCAAACAGATTTTAAATATTTAAGAGATTTAAAATTAAATTTCAATAGTACATTAACTTCCGAACATTTATCGGAAAAAGAATGTGGGTTAATTGGTTTAAGCGTTGCTGCAAATAACCAAAATGCCATATTAATAAAGTATTACACAAAATATTCATTAGAAAGCGGAGCGACTGAGGAAGAGATTTCGGAAGCAGTTTCTTGTGCCTCTTTGTTAGCTTCAAACAATGTGTTTTACCGTTTTCGCCATTTTACTCAAAAAGAGAGATATGGACAGATACCGGCCCGTATCAGAATGCAATTAATGATGAAGCCAATTACAGGTAAAGAGTTTTTTGAATTGTTGAGTTTGGCTATTTCAGCGGTTAATGGCTGCGAATTATGTGTGAACGCGCATGAAGATTCTTTAATTAAATTAGGTAGCAGCGAAGAAAGGATTTTCGATGCTGTTAGAATAGCATCTATCGTAACTGCAACAGGGAAAGTAATTTACTAATTACTACCTGTGAACGATTGTTTAAAAGATTAAATTGTGGAAAACTTTATTATTGATATCAAACTGTATTTGATCAATTTAAAATGTTTTTCGTTAAATTAGTCTTGGGTTAATCATTTTATTAGGCTGTTTAAGTTCGCGGTCTAGTAGTCATAGGTTTTAATTGTTAACGAAAAAGGCCAGCTAAACATTTATTTAGTTGGCCTTTTTCGTTAACTTTTTATTAGCAAAGGGTCGTTAACGACCCTTTTGATATAGTTCTTATACTATTTTGTACTATTTTGATTTGAAACCAACACGAGATTTTGGCTGTTTGAATTGAGGAGTACTCTTCGGATTTATCTGTGGATTTCCAACACTGCTCATTGCACATCTGAAACCAATCTCTGCACTAGACTCGCCCTGATCGAGAAATCTTCTTGTACCGGGATTTAACCAGTACGCTCTGTCATTCCATGAGCCACCTTTATAAACTTTTGATCTATCGCTTACAAGTGTGATTTTTCCATAAAGATCTAAGTTTTCTTTATCTAAATATCCTCTTTGGTCTGAGCTGAACGAAGGAGATGCTGTTGTCATTTTAGGATCTTTTGCATCAGGAGTAGAAGGGCTTTCTTCCGTTACATTTCCATATTTTTCTTTATGCAGATCATAAGCGTCTTTTCGTCCACTTGTTGCAGCAGTCTTTTTTGGAATATTTGTTTTTCCAATGGTTACAATTTTTCCATTGTTGTCATATTCATTGTTTAAGAATTCGTTACCACGGAATGGGCTAAAGTCTTCAACTTTATCAAAAGAATGCTGTCTGTAGGTATCGTAAACCCACTCGCTAACGTTTCCTGCCATATTAAATAAACCGAAGTCGTTTGGAACATAAGCTCTTACAGGGGCAGTTATATCTGCGCCGTCATTTAAATATCCTGCAACCCCCATGTTGTCTCCCTTGCCTTGTTTAAAGTTGGCATAAACCATACCTCTTGTGTCTTTTTTAGGAGAACGAACGCCTAAGCCATGCCAAGGGTAAATTTTGTTATTAGCAATTACATTGTTATCAGGAGATACGATTAGAGCAAGAGCCGCATATTCCCATTCAGCTTCGGTAGGCAATCTGTATCGACCTGGAGTAAAAACACCGTCTTCAATTTTAGCACCACGGCCTTTAGGAGCATTTTTTCCTCCCCCAGCATTTGCGTTTGCTGCCGCGGCGGGATTATTAACCTTGATTGGTTTTTTTCCTAAATCATCATATTGTCCGTTAAGGTATAAATCCAGATCAAACGGTTGAGTGTTTACAGTATTGTTTGCTGCTCCACCTTTTGCTCCTCCGCTTTTTGTTGTTGCATAAGCTTTCCAATCGTTCATAATACCTTTTGAACGCAAGATATTCTCATTTACAACATTGGTTCTCCAATCGCAGTAAGCTACAGCTTGCTCCCAGGTTACACCAACTACAGGGTAATCCTGATATGCAGGATGTCTTAAATAGTTAGTTACATACGGTTCGTTATAAGCTAAAGGGCTTCTCCAAACCAATGTATCAGGGAGAGCTTCGTAATACCATCTCGGATCTTCCGCTACTTCTCTAATCCAATTCAGGTATTCCAACCAATCCACATTTGCAACTTCGGTTTCATCCATATAAAACGTTGGAACTGTAACTCTCTTCTTAGGAGAGGTATGATCAAATCCGATATCATCTATTGTTGAACCTCCCATTACAAAAGTACCCCCTTCAATGTGCACTAATCCAGGGCCAGGTGTAGGTTTAGTTTTTGGCATAACTTGCAGTGAACCAGGTCTCTTGTCATTGTATAAAGCTCCGGTTTTTCCAGATACTTTGGATCCCGAAGAGGACTTTTTATTACATGACGTGGCCACGCAGGAAACGGTAATACATGCTATAAAATAAGCAATGATATTTTTCTTCATTTCTATTTTCCAATTTGAAAGCCTAAAATTAATAAATTATATCAATTGGACATTAATTTTAAACTTTAATCTTTACATTCTCAAATCTCTTTTAAGATAGGTTTAGATTACGAAAATTCAGGTAATTAGGTTACAAAATATTGGAAAATAGAAGAGGAATTTATATTTTATTGAAGCCTAAACCCTTATTTAGAAATTCCTGTGGCTTGAATAAGGGATTGTTTTTTGTGTTTAAACATAAAAACGGAGAGAAAGTTTTAAAAAAGGAATAAAAAAATTATAGCTTTATAGCATGATGAAAAAGAAAGTTTACGCTCTGTTCGCAATAACCACTCTTTGTTTTTATAATGCATATTCACAATCCTCGGGTGATGTGAGCTCTGATGGGAGATCTGGCAATATTATTTCAACAGGAGTGCCTTTTTTGTTAGTTGCTCCTGATGCAAAAGCCGGAGCAATGGGAGAAGTTGGCGTAGCGACCGCCCCGGATGGAAACTCGATTCACTGGAATCCCTCTAAACTTGCTTTTTTAAAAGATTCTTATGGCGTTTCTGTAAGTTATAGCCCCTGGATGCAAAAATTTGTGCCCGATATTAATATTGCTTATTTAAGTGGGTATTATAGATTGGATGAAAGGAATGTTTTAGGAGGATCATTGAGATATTTTTCTTATGGAGATATACAAATGACTGATGATGCCGGAAACCCACAAGGAACATATAATCCTAACGAACTTTCTGTTGATGCATCATTAGCGAGAAGTTTTGGGCAGAATTTTTCATTAGGAACAGCAGTACGCTTTATTTATTCGAACTTAACCAGCGGTATGGTTAACTCTGCAAACCAAAATAAAGCAGGTGTAGCTTTGGCAGCCGATGTGTCCGGTTATTATAAAAGTGATAGAAAATCATTTTTAGATAATGAGGCGACTTATACTTTTGGTGTAAATATTTCTAATATTGGAACAAAGATTTCTTATACAGACGCTGGGCCAAAATATTTTTTACCAACCAATCTGAGACTTGGTGGAGGTATTACTTATCATATTGATGACGATAATGATTTTATGTTAACTGTTGATGCTAATAAATTATTAGTTCCTTCAGATCCTAACAGTACTAAATCTGTTCCTGCTGGAATTTTTAGTTCTTTTGGCGATGCTCCGGGAGGTTTTTCAGAAGAGATGAAAGAGATTAATTTTGGTTTCGGGGCGGAGTATCTTTTTAATAAGCAGTTTGCTTTAAGAGCTGGTTATTTTTATGAAAATCCTAATAAAGGAAACCGTAACTACCTAACTTTAGGTGCGGGTTTCAAGTATAATATCGTAAATATAGATATGGCTTACATAGCTGCAAACACCCAAAAATCTCCTTTAGCCCAAACTTTAAGATTTTCCCTGTCTCTTAACTTTGCTGAGGTTGCCGAGGCTGTTAAAAAATAGGAATGTAAATATAAAAGAGGAGCTGATATTCGTCAGCTCCTCTTATTTTTTATCTAATAGTAATGAATAGAATTTTACTTACTTTATTTACTTTCCTTTTTATTTGCTCGGTTTCAAGGGCACAAAGTGCTGATGATAGTTTATATGTTGGTTTAAAAAACGGAAGAATCATCAAAGCGAAAACGCTTGAACTAAAATCTCCTTTGTTAGCGGAGTCTTATCTACTGGTTAATGAAACAGAAAAGTATAAGACGAATACCGTTAAATTTTATAGAGACTTAGAGGGATATTTTATTAATGCCTCGGTGGATAATAGTAATGAACGTTTTTATAAAAGGGAATTTAAAGGAAAGATAAGCCTATATTCGAAAACATATTCATCTTATAATCAGTCCGGATTGGGAATGGGAGGATTTGGAGGGAATACCGGAGGGATGATGTATGTAGGTGGAGTAACAACTACCAATAAAGTCGAGTTTATACAAAAGGGAGACAGAGGAGGGTTAGAAAAATTAAACTATAATAATCTTTACGCCGCAGCGAATAATAATGTGGAATGTGTTGAACTGTTAAGAAAGATTAAGAACCTGAGAACTTTTAGCACTATTTCCTATAGCGCAGGCGGGGCATTAATTCTTTCAGGCATCATCCACACGGTAAACTTGAACGAAAATTCGGGCCCACCACCTTATCCGGATAAAAAAATAAGGTTTTCGCCATTACTATTTGCGGGATTAGGAGCTATAGTTGTTCCTTCTTTTACTATAGGTTCTAAAAAGAAGAAAATGCTGAAGGTAATAAGTATTTATAATCAATAAAATGAAGATTAAAGTTGGTTTTGGATTTGACGTACATCAATTAAAAGATGATCATCCGTTTATTGTTGGGGGTGTTAAATTAGAACACCATCGGGGAGCTTTCGGACATTCCGATGCAGATGTATTGGCTCATGCTATTTGTGATGCACTTTTAGGCGCTGCAAACTTAGGAGATATAGGTCATCATTTTAAAAATACGGATGAAAGGTGGAGGGGAATCAGTAGTCTTATTCTTCTAACAAAGTGTGTGGAGTTAATTGGAGAAAAGGGATTTAAGGTTGGGAATGTAGACGCTATGCTTTGTTTGGAAGCGCCGAAAATAAAGCCTTATATAGAAGAAATGAAAGTGAATATCGCAAAAGCAATGAGATGCGATGTAGAGGATATTTCTATAAAAGCGACAACCGGAGAAACAATGGGGTTCGTTGGACGGGAAGAAGGAGTTGTAGCTTATGCAACTTGTTTAATACAAAAAGACTAAAATAAAAAGTCCGGTTTTCATCAGAATCCGGACTTTTTTATATTCAACGTTGTTATTTCTTGTCGGTGGGGATGTGAGAAAAGTCAGCACTGCATTTGCCGCAATTGCTTGCACACCCTTTTTTTGCAAAAATAGATCTGTATACCAACCTCGAGACATAGAATACAGCCAGTGCAAAAATAGCGAAGACCAAAATAGTTTGCGTATCCATAATAAGTTCAAAATTAGGTCTTTGTTTATAATGTTATGTCATAAAAATTTAAAAAGGCAAATATTATTTTTCCAAATTTCTTCGTATCTTTGCGCAAAATTTTTTAAGCAGTTCTTGCATGCAAAACATTAGAAATATAGCGATTATCGCTCACGTTGACCACGGTAAAACCACAACGGTTGACAAAATCTTACACACTTGCGAAACATTCAGAGACAATCAGGAAACAGGAGAATTAATTCTAGATAATAACGACTTAGAGCGTGAAAGAGGGATTACAATCGTTTCTAAAAACGTTTCTGTTAGATACAAAGATGTAAAAATCAATATCATCGATACTCCGGGCCACGCGGATTTTGGTGGAGAAGTAGAACGTGTATTGAAAATGGCAGACGGTGTTTTATTGCTTTGTGACGCTTTTGAAGGTGCCATGCCTCAAACTCGTTTCGTGACGCAAAAAGCTTTGGCCTTAGGTTTGAAGCCTATTGTTGTTGTAAATAAAGTTGATAAGGAAAACTGTCGCCCTGAAGAGGTTTACGAACAAATATTCGATCTATTCTTCAACTTAGGTGCAACGGAAGAACAATTGGAATTTCCAGTTATTTACGGTTCTTCTAAAAATGGATGGATGAGTACAGACTGGCAAAAACCAACTGATAACTTCTTCCCGTTGTTAGACACAATTTTAGAACATATTCAACCGGCTCCATTTAAAGAGGGAACATTGCAAATGCAAATTACTTCTTTAGATTATTCTTCTTTCGTTGGCCGTATTGCGATTGGTAGAGTTGCAAGAGGTACAATAAAAGAAAACCAACCGGTTTCTTTGGTTAAAAGAGATGGATCTGTTGTAAAATCAAGAGTTAAAGAGCTTTATACTTTCGAAGGTTTAGGTAAAATTAAAGTTTCTGAAGTAAAAGCAGGAGATATTTGTGCGGTTGTTGGAATTGATGGATTTGATATCGGTGACACAATTGCAGATTTTGAAAATCCAGAGCAATTGGAAGTTATTTCTATTGATGAACCAACAATGAACATGTTGTTCACCATTAACAACTCTCCTTTCTTTGGAAAGGAAGGTAAATTCGTTACTTCTCAGAAATTGAGAGAGCGTCTTTATAAGGAGTTGGAGAAAAACCTGGCATTAAGAGTTGTTGAAACTGATCAGCCGGATGCTTATTTGGTTTACGGAAGAGGTATTCTGCATTTGTCTGTATTGATTGAAACAATGCGTCGCGAAGGTTATGAGCTTCAGGTTGGACAACCACAGGTAATCGTTAAAGAAATTGATGGCAGGAAATGTGAGCCTATAGAAGTTTTAACGGTGGATGTTCCAGGAGATGTTTCTGGTAAAGTTATTGAGTTGGTAACTCAACGTAAAGGGGAGTTATTGGTAATGGAACCAAAAGGAGATTTACAGCATTTGGAATTCGAAATTCCTTCTCGTGGTATTATCGGCTTACGTAATAATGTCTTGACAGCGACAGGCGGAGAGGCAATTATGGCTCACCGTTTTAAAGATTATGAGCCTTGGAAAGGATCAATCCCAGGACGTTCTGCCGGTGTATTGATCTCTATGGATAAAGGCCAAACGACAGCTTATTCGATTGATAAATTACAGGACAGAGGCCGTTTCTTTGTAGAGCCGGGAGTTGATGTTTATGAAGGGCAAATAGTTGGTGAGCATATCCGCGATAATGATTTAGTTGTAAACCTTGTAAAAGGAAAGCAATTAACTAATATGAGGGCTTCTGGTTCTGATGATAACGTTAGAATAGCCCCGGCTATTAAATTTTCTTTGGAAGAATGTATGGAATATATCCAGGCAGATGAGTATATCGAGGTAACTCCACAAAATATTCGTTTAAGAAAAATATATCTTACGGAGAACGAGCGTAAAATCAACGCTAAGAGATTCGTGACAGAATAATTATTTATGTAACGATATCGTTTATGAAGAGTCGGGGAATATTCTCCGACTCTTTTTATTTTTGTTAAATATGAAAAGAAATAGATTTTTATTATTCGTTCTTTTAGGAGTGGTTGCAATTATTGTTTGGAACTTTCTAAGTCAACCAGGAGTGAAGGACCTTAAAGGAGATTTTAAAGAGATTTCTTTTGTTAGGAACGAACAAAATGATGGCCCGGTTATTCGGGTATATGCGGTATCTGTATCTGGAGAATATTGGAATGAAATGCATCAGTATGGAGATTTTATGCCACACACAAAATATGGGAATACAAAAGTCTATTTCTTTAAAAATAGCGAGGCTTTGCCAACAACATTAAACTTGCTGGAACCACAGGTTCCGCAGGAATTTCAATCTGCTTGTCTGGCTGTTTATGAAAAAGACGGGATGAGTCAGGTTAGTTTCAGAAAGTATCCCTTTAAATAAGAGCTAATGAAAAAGGTATTTATTTTTATAGCGTTAATGGGCGTTTTCTTTTCTGTAGAAGCACAAAATGCAGCGCCTAAAATTTATAATCCGAATGCTAATGCGCAGGAGCAGCTAGAAGATGCAATCGCAAAAGCCAAAGTGGAAAACAAAAACGTTTTTATACAAATTGGAGGAAATTGGTGCGTTTGGTGTTTACGGTTTAACGAATTGGTGAATGCGGATAAAAATCTGAATAGTTTACTTAACAACAATTTTGTTGTTGTACACCTGAATTATAGTAAGGAAAATAAAAATGAAGTCATATTAAAGCAATTGGAGTTTCCCCAACGTTTTGGTTTTCCTGTTTTTGTAATCCTTGATCAGAACGGAAAGCGAATACATACACAAAATTCGGTTTATTTAGAATCTGGTGATGGGCATGATGCAGAAAAAGTGTCCGATTTTTTGAAAGCGTGGGCGCCTGCAGCATTGGATCCTAAAAACTATAAATATTAGTACTTCTCTACAAAAGTTCTGATTTCGTTTTCTGCAGCCAGAACAACTTCTTCGATGGGCTTCTCTGCCGGTTCTATCGATGGCAAAACGGTGAATTTAAGATGATGAAAAGGACTTAAAGGAAACTTACCATATTTATTCATCTTCCACGAGTTCTCTATTGCAATTGGCACGATTAAAGCATTTGGAGCTTTTTTCAATAAAGTTGCAATTCCGCCAATATGAAAGGTTTTTACTGCGCCTGTTTTTGATCGAGTACCCTCCGGGAAAATTACTGCGCTCCAATTGTTTTTTTTCATCCTTGTCCCCAAACCTGCAATTTCTACAATACTTTGTTTAGAATCTTTGCGATCTATGTTTGCGCCGCCCCCGTGTTTTAAATTAAAGGATATGGAAGGAATACCTTTTGTTAATTCTATCTTCGAAATAAATTTTGCATGATATTTTCTTAGAAACCAGATCAAAGGCGGAATATCATACATACTTTGATGGTTGGCAACAAAGATAATCGGACGACCGGTAGGTAGATGTTGTTCATCTGTAAATGAAACACGACAACCTAATACATAATAAGTACTGATTAGAAAAGCATTTAAAATGTCTACAGAATGTTTATGTGCTGTGTAGCCACCCAGCTTCAGCGAAAGCCATTGGATTGGTTGAAAAACAATCAACACCAAAAGGAAATACAGGTAGTGTAAAATGCTTAAAAAATATCCGAAAAACTTATTCATATGTTTACAATGGGCACAAATTTAAAATAAAATCATTAAGGACAGCGTACACATCATATCTAAAAATACTTCTCCAGCTTTAATCCGTAACTAAATAATTGATTTTCCCTTTTTGTCCGGGAAATCTTGTTAAATGTGTATTTCGTTTCGAAGGAAAGCCAATTTGTCAATTTAATAATTAAACCATTATTGGATTTGATGATATAATCGTCTTTTTTATCCAGGGAATTTTGAATAAAACTGGTACTTTGTAGTGTAAAAATCTCATTGATAACGAATTTAAAGGACAGCCGGAATGAATTCCTCCATGTGCTATAAATTTCCTGAGTGCTATCTGCAAGCATAATGTCACTTCTGTCAAAGAGAATACCATCGCTGACATTTAGTTTTTGATTGTTTTTGTTGATGATGTTGTAGGCAAGCCCCGCTCCTGTTAATAATTGATTGTTGATTTTTAAGGAGTAACTGGTGTTGTAATTTGCGAGTCCCCAATAATATAAATTAGGAGCCTTTCTATTGTAGATATTGAAATCTAACGTTGTTGAAAAGTCGTTATTACTTAGTTTTTGATTTTGCTTGCCATAAATCCAATTACTGTAAAAATTTGATTCGATAACTTCTTTTCTTACCTGAAATTGAAAGCCGTTGTTTAGCAGATATGAGCTGCCATCCTGAGTTTTATTGATAGAACCGGAAGACGCAAAGTTGATATAATACTTTGTGCTATCGTTAAACTGCGAGAAACTGATTTTCGTCAGTAATATCAATAATAAAGTACAAAAAGATCTAAACATTTTATATTGAACTCCAGTATTTTTGTATTTCCTTGGAATTTATTCTTATATAAGAAGGTTTAGGTGATATTTTTGTTTTCGATAATTTTAAAGAATTCATCCCGGTAAGTATCTCCAACTGGAATAATTTTGTCAGTGATGAAAATCCGGCTACGTTCTATACTTTCTATTTTATCCAAAGCAATAATGTAAGATTTATGAACCCTTACAAAATGATATGAGGGCAAGGTCTCTTCCATTTTTTTCATGCTTTGCAAGGTGATGATCCTTTCTGTTTTAGTAAAAATGGAAATATAATCCTTAAGACCTTCTATGTATAAAATATCATTTAAATAGATTTTCTGGATTTTATGCTCTGTTTTAACAAATATGAAATCGTTGCCAATAGCTGGCTTTGGGGTAGTTTGCTCTGCCGAATTTGTTGCTGACGGTAAAGGAGCATTTCCGTTAGTTTGACTCAAAGAAAGCAAAGCCTTAGCTTTTTCAGCGGCCTTATAAAAACGGTCAAAAGCAATGGGTTTTAGTAAGTAATCGACAACATTAAGTTCATAACCTTCTAAAGCGTATTCCGGATAGGCAGTAGTTAAAATAACCTTGCATTTGTTGTTTGCGATTTTTAAAAATTGAATTCCGGTGAGTTCCGGCATCTGAACATCTAGAAAAACCAAATCTGCTTCGTCATTTTGTACGGCCTGTAAAGCTTCTATTGGATTCCGGAAGCTTTTTATCAGTTCCAAAAAAGGGATTTTTGAAATGTAATCATTCAAAATATCTATAGCAAGTGGCTCATCGTCTACAACAATACAGCGAATATTTGTCATGCTATAAATTTAGATATAATTCGCAGAAATAATCGTCTGCATTATTCTCTACATTTAACTTATATCGGTTGGGATAAGTTAAATCCAAACGTCTTTTTACGTTAGACATACCGATTCCGCCGGTTTTATCTTTATTTAACTGCTTGTTTTTAAGATTTGATAAAGTAAATAACAGATTATTTTCGAAAACGGAGATATTAATTTTTATCGGATGCGCAGGGTCTGTCGCTATACCATGTTTAAAGGCATTTTCAACGAATGAAATAAGCATCAAAGGAACAATAACCTGACTGTCTATATTTCCTTCAACTAGCAATTCGATTTGGCCTTCACCTTTAAACCTGAGTTTTTGCAAGTCGATATAACTTTGTAAATAATTGATTTCCTTACTTAAAAGTACACTCTCATCATTACTTTCATAAAGCATATAGCGCATAATTTCCGAAAGTTTCAGAATTGCTGTTGGTGCGTCATCCGACTTTTGATAAGCGAGAGAATATATATTATTTAAAGAATTGAATAAAAAATGTGGGTTGATTTGAGATCTTAAAAATGAAAGTTCGGCAGTCAGGCTCTGCTTTTCCAGATCGTTTTTTTCCTTTTCATTGAAGAACCAATCTACCGTGAATTTATAAACAGTACTTAGGAAAATAAAAAAGCCATTAACCATTAGGGAAGAAATCATATCTGTCCAAAACTCGTTGCTGACAATCTTTTTTCCTTTGATACTAATTTCCATGTCGCTAAGGTTGAACATGTAAAAGCTTTCGAAATACTTAAGAAAACCAAAGACTATAACAAGTAAAGTACAGGCAGCAATCCATAAAAAGAACTTCCTTTTATTGAGCGTAACGGGAATAATCAGGTAGAGATTAGTATAGAATATAATAATATTCCACACAGACATAATTAAAAAATGAATCAGAAACCCCTGACTTGAGTTTAGTCCGCCGGTGGCAACTAACGTAAAAATTGCGACTAAAAACAGCCAGATTAATGCATGTAATGATGCTTTCTTTTTCCAATTCATAATTTCAGCTTAAAGATGAGAAAAAAATCCCTACAAAATTATAATGACTTTTTCGATGAACAGGCTAATTTTATCGACGAACTGCCAAAATATCTACCTACCAGTAAAAGATGCTAAAAAGCCGATTTGTCTAATACTTTTTGGCGTTAGTCTAATACTTTTTCCAGACCAAAAAATTAGATGAATCTTTGATCATCAAACAAAAACAAAAGGTTATGAAAAACTTAAAAACATCCGTTTCGCCGTTCATTATGTTGATTATCCCGGTAATCTTCTTTATTGGACTTTCCTTAGCTTTTAATGTTACAGAAGAAGACAAAGGAAATGATCTATCGTCTATAAATATTGTCGCACCGGTGATTGAGAAGGTGAGCATTAAGACTTTGATTTCTTTATTTTAATGTTATTCACAATAGACGGAATTTTTGTTAACATTGTAGATGCATTCTGTAATCCTTTTTGACGGTGTTTGTAACCTATGCAATAGTTTTGTACAATTCGTAATCAAACACGACAAGAAAGAAAGATTCATGTTTGCCTCGTTACAGTCCGACTTTGCGCAAAAAACATTAGTAAATTCCTTTGTTGCCAGTCAGAAATTGAGTACAGTCGTTCTCTTAGAGGACCGCAAAACTTATTCTAAATCTACTGCTGCGTTACGTGTGTTAAAGAAACTAAATGGTTTATGGCCATTGTTATATGTTTTTATTATTCTTCCAACTTTTATAAGAGATGCCGTTTATAATCTGATTGCTAAAAATAGGTATAAGTGGTTTGGTAAGAAAGATTCTTGCATGATGCCGTCTCCAGAATTGCGGCGTCGGTTTTTGTCTTAAAAAGAAAATCCCAACAGATTGCTCCATTGGGATACTTATATAATATCTTATCGATTCGCTTAGATTAACGAAACGCTTCTATTCACGAAAGCAGTAAGATCTGCTCCGGTTAATAAACCTTGTGATAATAAAGCAAGATCAAAAGCTTGTTTAGCCAATTCAGACTGAGCTTTTTCGTCAGCGCTTTCCAAAATTTTGCTAACCAATTTATGATTTCCGTTAATTGCCACATTATAGCTGTCTGGCATGCTTCCGTAAAATTGCATTCCACCGCCACCCATTGCAGCCATTTCTTTCATACGACGCATAAATTCGTCCATTGTAACAGTTACGGGAAGCTCTTCCGGACTCATAGCAACAACAGAAACCTTATAAGTTGGTTTGTTAATCGCTTTTTCAAACACTTCTTTCACTTTATTAGATTGCTCTTCAGAAAGAATATGCTCTAATTTCTCGTCTTTATCAATCAACTTATCAACAACATCCGCATCAACACGCTTTATACTTACTTTTTCCAATTTATGCTCGATGTTGGTTACAAAGTGCCCATCGATAGGTGTGTTCATCAACAATACGTCGTATCCTTTTTTCTGAGCAGATTGAATAAAGGCGTCTTGTTTATCTGGATCATTAGTGTATAAATAAACCACATTTCCGTCTTTGTCGGTTTGATTTATTTTAACTTTTTCTTTGTATTCTTCCAGCGTATAGTTTTTATTATCGGTACTTGTTAGCAATCCGAAATCTTTGGCTTTTTCATAGAATTTCTCATCGCTAATCATTCCGTATTTAACAAACAGCCCAATGTCGCTCCATTTTTCCTCGTAACCTGTACGATCTTTTTTGAACAACTCTCCTAATTTCTCAGCTACTTTTTTAGTGATGTAGCTATTGATTTTTTTAACGTTAGAATCTGCCTGTAAGAAACTTCTTGAAACGTTCAGTGGGATATCCGGTGAATCGATAACACCATGTAATAACATCAGGAATTCGGGAACGATGTCTTTTACCTCATCGGTAATGAAAACCTGCCTGCTGAACAATTTGATTTTGTTGCGTTGGAAATCCATATCCGTTTTTACTTTCGGAAAATAAAGTACTCCGGTTAAATTGAATGGATAATCAACATTTAGATGAATCCAGAATAAAGGATCATCCGCAAATGGATAAAGCTGACGATAGAATTCTTTATAATTTTCTTCTTTCAGTTCAGAAGGTGCGATTGTCCAGATTGGTTTCGCATAGTTGATCACATTATCAACTTCTACAGATTTGTATTGTGGTTTTCCGTCTTTGTCAGTTCCGTCTTCAACACTTTCCGATCTTTTTCCAAAAACTAATTTTGTAGGTAAGAACTTGAAGTACTTATCAAGGATTTCCTGAAGTTTATGCTGGCTTAAAAATTCTTCAGATTCTGAATTGATGTGAAGGATAATATCTGTACCGCGTTCTGTTCTGTTTCCAGGACCGATTTCAAATTCTGTACTGCCGTCGCAGATCCAGCGAGCCGGCTCTGCACCATCCTGATAAGATAAGGATTGAATTTCTACCTGGCTGGCAACCATAAACGCAGAATAGAATCCTAAACCAAATTTACCAATGATTTCGTTGGCATCTTTAGCATCTTTAAATTTCTCTACAAATTCTGTTGCGCCGGAAAATGCTATCTGATTAATGTATTTTTTGATTTCCTCGGCTGTCATACCAATACCTTTATCACTAATGGTAATGGTTTTTGCTTTCTCATCGAAAGAAACATCAACTCTTAAATCTCCTAATTCTCCATTGTATTGTCCTAAAGAAGCTAGTCTTTTAATCTTCTGCGTCGCATCCGCGGCGTTAGACACTAACTCACGTAAGAAAATTTCATTGTCAGAGTATAAGAACTTTTTAATAATCGGGAAGATGTTCTCGGTATGAATAGAAATTGTTCCTTTTTCCTGCATTTTCTTAAAATTTATTGATTTAATACTAGTTGCAGAAGATTTATCAAGTGTTATACCAATCTGTTTTAAGTGCCAAGATGGCAGATGTTTGCAAGTTTTTTTTGGAAAAATTTTACTGGATTGCGATTTTTGGTATCATACTTGTTTATGAAGGGTGTCGATGGCCCTATATCATTTTGAAAAACGTCGGTTTTGGCTCTGTTGGTGGAAATAACAGAGCCAAAATAATCCGATTTAAAAAATAAACTCTTAAAATTTTTACAACGCTAAATCTCTTGGTAGCTTTGCACAATTATTAAAATCATGTCCCAGAGAGAGCAAAAGCACATTAGAACAGCTTGTAGTATATTTTTCTTTATATCAGGTTTTGGATATGCTAGTTGGGCGTCGCGAATTCCAACCATACAACAGCAACTTAATTTAAACGAAGCCCAGTTAGGCACTGTCTTATTTGCTATGCCCGTAGGTCTCCTTCTAACTTTACCGCTTACCAAATATTTGTTACGGAAATATAGTAGTAACCTTATTATGTTATTTGGAGCGTTGTTGTTTAATATCACTTTATGTTTACCGGGTTTTACTAATTCTACAGTACAGCTAATGGCTGTATTGTTTGTTTTTGGTTCTGCAAGAAATATCATGAATATCTCCATGAATGGACAATCGGTGGCAGTGCAATCATATTATGCAAAATCTATCATCACAACTTTCCACGGCGTATGGAGTATGGCTGGTTTTGCCGGAGCAGGTTTGGGCTACCTGATGGTGGCAAATAATATTGGTACAGAATATCACTTGCCTATTGTTGGCGTTTTAATGGCATTATTGTCCATAATCGCTTATCCACAAACACTTTATCAGAAACCAATTCAGGAAGAGCCAAAGCCCGTTTTCTCTTTACCCGATAAATCTGTTTTGGGTTTTGCAGTTATTTGTTTCGCTTGTATGGCGACTGAAAATGTTATGTATGACTGGGCTATTATTTATTTCGAAAAGATTGGATTAGCTCCCGCTTCTACAGCTATAATTGGGTTTGTAGTATATATGGTATTTATGACAACCGGGCGTTTTGGAGGTGACAAAATTGTACATAGAGTGGGAATTGTGAACATCATCAAATTTAGCGGATTATTAATTTTCGCAGGATTATTCTTGGCAGCGTTATTTCCATACAAAGCCGTTATATTTCCTGCTTTTGCATGTGTGGGACTGGGAGTATCGTGTATTGTGCCGTTGATATTTAGCTTGGCAGGAAGAGATAAGACAGTAAATAGTGGGACCAGAGTTGCTTCAATATCTACTATTGGTTATCTGGGCTTTTTAATTGTACCGCCTTTTGTTGGCTATCTGGCACAGGCAACGAGCTTAAGATGGGCGTTTGGAATCCTAAGTTTTTTGGGGCTTATGATTTTTGTATTAACATTGAATATTAAAAACCAAGATTAGTTATGAAAATATTTCAGCATCATGTCACATTAAAAGCGAGAGAACGAGGTTTTCATTTAGTTACAGATGAGATTTTAGCTGCAATGCCCCAATTAAGGCAAATCAATGTAGGAATGTGCCAGGTTTTTATTCAACATACTTCCGCTTCGCTGACAATAAACGAAAACGCGGATTATACTGTAAGAAAGGATTTTGAATCTCACTTTAACAAAATGGTTCCTGAAAGAGCACCCTATTATTTACACGATTACGAAGGAGACGATGATATGCCTGCTCATATAAAATCCTCAATTCTGGGCACTTCGGTAAATATTCCAATTTCTAACGGGAGATTATCGCTAGGTACATGGCAGGGAATTTATCTTTGCGAACACAGAAATCATGGAGGTAATAGAAAGTGTGTGATTACTTTTTGGGGCGAATAAATATTGCATAAAGATAAAAAGGGAGAAATTTTATAAGCAAATTCCTCCCTTTTTTATTAGCAGAAAAATAGGTTCTTATTCTTTTTTCTGAAGTATACTATTATTCTCATCTACATTTAAAGTAATGACCTGACTACCAGTTGCATTAGTAAGTCCTGAAGCCCAAATAGTGTAGTTTTTTCCTGCTGTTATAGAAATATCTAAGGTATTAGTTATTAGATTCCCGCCTTTATAAATGCTAAATTTATAGGTTTTTGGAAAAACCGAAGAAAATGCTGTTGCCTTTTTATACGCTACATTTTCTACCAAAGTGGTGTCTGTTGTACCAGCTACAGCTTTGAGTGTAAAGTTTCCGCCATCGGGGCTTAAATTGATAAATCTGATGTTTGCTTTTCCGCTGGCAGGATTCGCCAATCTGTCACTAATTAATAATGTTTCAGGCGCTGTAGACGGCCCTATCAGGAATAAAGAGTATATACTGTCTTTTTTTACTGCAATACTTGTTGTACGAATAGAATCCGCAAGCGAAGTCCCGTTTTCTTTTATAAAAGCGATATTTCTTGTTCCGGTATATAACTGATAATAGCCAGCTCTGTCTTTATATTTAAAACCATAGTCTACTTTGTAGCCGTCAATACCAAAATCAAATGTTGAAGTTCCTGGGGAGGCATGGTAAATAGAGACTAAGGAAATATCAGGCTGAACATAGTCATTACCTTTATTTTTCAAACAAGAGCTTAAACTTATAGTTGCCGCAACTAATAGTGCTCCTTTCGTAAATGCTTTTAAATAATTCATAACTTTCTATTTTAATCAATTTCGTTGAATTAAAAGCCTAGACGTAAGGTTACTTTTTTTTGATACAGTTCGCTTAAAAAAATATATAATTTAAATAAAAAGGGCCAGCATAAAAAACCGACCCTTTTATCATTAAGCTTTTGCTTCCTGTATTTTGCCGTTAGCATCGTCTAGTTTGCTTTTTGCATATTTTGTAGCTTCCGAGGCTTTATCAGCCATATATTCAGAAGCTTTTTTAGACAAATGTTCAACTTCTCTTGCTTTTTCATTTAAGGTAGACTTCATTTTGTCTCCATAAGTTTTAGCTGTATCAAGTACAGCATTTAAGCATTCTTTTCCATGAGACGTTTTGGTTAAGTACCAAATTGCGCCGCCAATTGCGGCTCCAGCCAATATTGCTGTCGTTAACTTTGAGTTTTCCATATTCGTAAGTGTTTGTTTCTATTATAGATATCCGAATAAAAGCGAATACCTTGCCAAACTATACGAACTAAATGATTTTATGCTTTTTTAACACATTTAAAATCTCTGGCTGAAATTTCTGTATCATTCTGTCAAAACCAAGATCGTTCGGATGAGTACCATCTGTAGTGGCTTCATGGTCGTTACCCAGTAAATTATCTGCTGAAATAAAATAAAGGTCTTTTACACTTTCTTTAACAAGTTCTTCCAATTGCCTTTTTATCTCTTCGTTTTGCTGTTGGACTCTAAGACCCACAGATTTATCGAAATACCCATGTTCTCTAACAATGGTTTGTATAATAATTATAGGTGCTATCGGGTTTGAGCTACGTATTTTCTTAACAAGATATTTTGTTCTTTCTTTAATTTCTGCGGGCGACGAGTTTGGAACACAGTCTAAAACATAAACATCCCCTGGCATTTCAGAAACCATATCTGCGACTTCCTTCTCCATTTTTGCGCTGCCACTTACGCCAATATTTACAAAATTTAAACCAGTATTCCTACTTAGTCGCGAAGGATAAGCGAGACCTGGCCTGCTTGCTGAAGCTCCCTGAACAATACTGGAGCCATAAACAATAATTTGCTTTTGAAAAGGGTTTGTATTTTCTGATATTTTAGCATTTTCATCCACCCCAATTTCGAGGCTTTTGGTTTCGTCATATAAAGGAAGATAGACAAGGCACTCTTTTTCAGAACTATCCATATTACTTACCAATACACTCTCCGAACAAGATTTGGTTCCTGGTCTTCCAACTCCGGCAAATTGCCATTTCCCATCTTTTTTGATGTAAATATCCAGGCCTTCATAAGCAATAGCTGTCATATTACTCGAACTTTTTTTGTCGCTTGTACACCATTTTGCTGCTATTGAAGTACTGTTTGTCTTAAAGCTGACGAAAAGTCCGGCAGAGTTTGTTAATAAATATTTTACGCTTTTTGGAATCAATGGATATTTAGTAGTATCCACCCGATGAAACATGTTTTCTGTTTCTTTCGCTTTTCCCAAAACTGTTAAGGACACGTACTTTTTCAATGACGTTTGTGCTAAAGTTTGGAAGCTTAAGAAGATAGACAGTAAGATCAGAATAAGTTGCGTTCTGTACATTTTATTTCTTTTTTAGAATATAATTGCTAGCAATTGCATTAAAGTTGTTAACCTGTTGAGTCTCCCACTCTTTTCCATAACCCATTTCTGAAGCCATTAACTGTGCAACTTTCGGAGCAATTTCAACCGCTGCTTTGGCATCTAAAAATAATAAACGTAATCTTCTTGCCAATACATCTTCTATGCTTCTAGCCATTTCGTTTCTTACAAACCAAATTACCTCGGCTGCTGTATAAGGGAAAGAATCGATTAATTTGTTTCCAAATTCCGGTTGCTGTATGATAATATTTTTTATACTTAAAGCATCGCTACCATAAATATCAAGATACGAGCCTTCTTTTTGGGCTTTATAACCATGTATTTTTAATTGTTCTGTAGCACAGGATTTTTCTTCCAGACCGCAAACTTTTATGGTTTCATTAATTGTGTCTTCGGCCATTTTTCTGTAAGTCGTCCATTTACCGCCGGTGATTGTTACCAATCCGCTAGGACTTACTATTAATTTATGGCTCCTTGAAATCTCCTTTGTTTTGTTGGTCGATTTATCTGGCGCAGCTAGCGGCCTTAAACCTGCGAAAACACTTAATACGTCACTTTCTGTCGGTCTTTTTTCTAAATATGCACCCGCAGTTTCCAGAATAAAATTTATTTCTTTTTGAAGAGCAACTGGTTCTAAGCTGTGACTGTCTAAAGGTGTATCCGTAGTTCCCACAACTAAATGTTCATGCCAAGGCACTGCAAACAAAACTCTGCCATCAGAAGTTTCCGGAATCATTAATGCAGAATCACCCTTCATAAAAGACCTGTCCAAAACAAGGTGAACGCCCTGGCTTGGTCTAACCAAATGATTTCTTCCCGGGGTGTCCATGTTTAATATATCATCAACAAATACACCAGTGGCATTGATGATTGATTTTGTTTGGATATTATATTCTTTTTGATTTTCTGCATCAATGAAAGTAAGGCCATTTAATTTGCTGTTATTGCCTTTGCTTAGTGATGTAACCTTTGCATAGTTAAGCACCGTAGCACCATGATCGATAGCTGTCTGTGCCAGATTTATTGCAAGACGCGCGTCGTCAAATTGCCCATCGTAATATTCTATACCTCCAGACACATGCTTTTCAGAAATACCTTTTAATCTGTCTAAAACCTTGTTTTTATTTAGATAAATAGAGCTTCCGAAACTATATTTTCCAGATAGCCAATCGTATAGTTTTAAACCTACCAGGTATTTAATTTTAGAAAATAGTCCAAAACAAGGGATTACGAAGGATTGCTTGTTAACGAGATGAGGGGCATTCTGAAAAAGAAGTCCTCTCTCCTTTAGCGCCTCCCGAACCAGACTGACATCTCCCTGAGCCAGGTACCTCACTCCTCCATGAACAAGCTTTGTGCTTCTACTGGACGTACCTTTTGCAAAATCATATTGCTCCAGTAATAAAGTCTTAAATCCTCGGGAGGCAGAATCTACCGCGCAGCCCAAGCCTGTTGCGCCTCCGCCAATAATTACAATATCCCAAATAATGTTCTCTTGTAGGTTAGAAAGCTGCTCTTCTCTTGTTTTAAGTTTCATTGAATTATGTTTTATTCAAAAAAGAAATATATAGCAATTATACGAAACTTAAAAAGAAACAAAAAATAATAATTAAGCTTAATTATGCTTTTTATTCTTTTGTGTTTGATAAAAAGGGTATTTTAGAATGTTAAATGCTAATTAAAAATATGCTGAATATTGCCGAAAGACATCAGGTTATCATTAATAAATTGCATCAGGAAGGGTATGTTGCCGTAGTTGACTTATGTAAAGAATTAAATGTTTCTCCTGTTACTATAAGGAAGGATCTGAAACTATTAGAAGAAAAAGGCCTCCTTTTTAAAACACACGGAGGCGCTACTCAACAGAATCCATACACAGTAGACCGTCCGGTAAATGAAAAAGAAAAAATTCAGTCTGTAGAAAAATTAAAAATAGGAACAGAGGCTGCGAAATTAATTTCGGATAATGATTCGATAGTTATTGCTTCGGGTACTACAGTACAGGCTTTGGCTCGCGCCATTCATATAAAGGGGAATTTGATGGTAGTTACAGGTGCTTTAAACGTAGCTATGGAATTGTTAAAGCTAGATAGCAATGTGGAAATCATACAATTGGGTGGAGTTTTGCGAAAAAGCTCGACTTCTGTTACGGGTAACTATGCAGAAAGTGCATTAGGCGATTTCTTTTGCTCAAAATTGTTTTTAGGTGTCGACGGAATAGATTTGGAATTTGGTTTAACCACTACCAACTCGATGGAAGCACAGTTAAATAGGGAAATGATTAAGGTTTCTCAAAAAACAATTGTGCTGGCGGATTCCACTAAGTTTGGAAGAAGGGGTTTTGGTAGAATCTGTGGTTTCGAAGATGTGGATCAGATTATTACAGACAGTGGGGTCTCCGAAGCCACAGTAAAAGCTTTACAAAGTATGGGAGTAAAAGTTACAATCGTATAGTGATATACAAATTAAATAAGGAAAAAGGGCCATAAAAGTGAAATGGCCCTTTTTTATTTAATTCTATTTTAATAAGAGATTTTTAACTTCCGTTTTCCAGGTAAGTGCTGTAAAAAATATTGATAGGATACATGCGGCAATCATTACTATAAATCCGCCATCCCAGCTAAAGTGGTCTACAACATATCCCATAGCTATATTAGCAAATAGTGCTCCGCCCATATATCCAAATAAACCTGTTAAGCCAGCTGCGGTTCCGGCGGCTTTTTTAGGAGCTAAATCCAGCGCTTGTACACCTATTAACATAACAGGGCCATAAATCAGAAATCCTATCGCTACCAGAGCAATGTTGTCTATCCAGATATTTCCAGCAGGATTTTTCCAGTATACAACTACAGCAACTAATACTAAAATCATGTATATGATGGTAGCAGGAGCTCTTCTTCCTTTAAAAATCTTGTCACTAATCCACCCGCATAATAATGTGCCTGGTATACCAGCATATTCATAGAGAAAATAAGCCCATCCGGTTTGTTTTACCGAAAATCCCTTAGCTTCCTCTAAATAGGTTGGCGACCAATCCAATATGCCATACCTTACCAGATAAACAAATGCATTTGCAAAGGCGATGTACCAGAGCATTTTATTGTTGAAAACATATTTGAAAAATATCTCTTTCGCGCTAAGTTCCTCTTCCTGTTTTTCAGAATAGTTTTTAGGATAATCGTTTTTGTATTTCTCTATCGGAGGTAAGCCACAGGATTGCGGTGTGTCCCTGACTAACGCATAGGCGATAATCGCAAAAATAAGCGCAACCATTCCGGGAAAATAAAATTTACTGTGCCAGCTTGCGAAAATCTCTACGCCAAAAATGGCGAGTGGGCCTACTAATCCTCCACCTACATTATGGGCCACATTCCAGATAGACATTCTTGTTCCGCGTTCTTTTACCGAGAACCAGTGGACAACAACACGACCACAAGGAGGCCATCCCATTCCCTGAAACCATCCATTTATGAAAAGTAAAATGAACATCATTAAAATGGAAGATGTGGCAAATGGCACTGTTCCCATAACTATCATCGTTAAAGCAGAAAGTACCAGCCCTATTGTTAGGAACTTTCTGGCATCGCTTCGGTCGGAAACATTTCCCATTAAAAATTTGCTTAACCCGTAAGCTATGGAAACGCCGGAAAGTGCCCATCCTAAATCAGCTTTAGAATATCCTTGTTCCAATAAATCTGGCATGGCAAGCGTGAAATTCTTACGCACCAGATAATACCCTGCATAGCCTAAAAATATTCCTAAAAAAACCTGAAATCGTAATTTCTTGTATGTTGGATCAATTTTTTCTGCCTCGAGTAAAGGCTTATGTGGAGCAGGATTCAAAAACGAAAATTTCATTGTTTTGTGGTTCTTTGCTTAGTATAAATTAGGATAATCAGAAATAATACCGTCTACTCCGGTTGCTTTTATTGCCTCGATTTCTTCTTTTGTGTTAACAGTCCATGGGATTACTTTTATTCCCATTTGATGGCATTTTTCTACTAATGATTTGTTTACCATTTTGTAATTCGGGCTGTATATGTCTGGTTTGAAAGTTAGTTTTTTTAAATTGTCCTCCAGCTTTCCTTTACTTACCAAATAAGATGTTTGAACGTTTTTATGTTGTTTATTAATAATTTCCAGTGTCCTTGGATCGAATGACTGGATCATCACCCTATCTGCGATTTTCTTGGAATTGATGACTTTCATTAATTTTTTAACAAAAACCTTGGGAGTTGGATGATTGATATTGTCTCCGGTTTCAGAAATTTTTGTTTCAATGTTGTAGTGTGGAAGTGGATAATTCTTTTGTTTCGCATAAAGTTCGACAGAATCGATTAGTTCTGAAAGCAACGGAATATATGCTTTCATTTTCTTTTGTTCAGGAAATGTGCTGTAAAACTTAGAGCCCACATCATATTTTCTTATCTCCTTATATTTAAGGTCATAAAGTCTTTTTTCTTTTTGTGTTTCAGCCGGTATTTCTTTCCCATCGGGAGTTAATACAAAGGCTGCATTTAACCAATGATCGTGAGATACAATCGGCTTTTGATCTTTGCTGAAATTTATATCCATTTCCAGGTTAACGCCTAAATCTATAGCTTTTTTCATCGCAGGTATTGTGTTTTCAGGCATTAGTCCTCTCGCTCCCCTGTGACCTTGAAGGTCTATTTTATTTTGCGAAAAAGATTGACTTGCGCTTAAAGCCAACACGCATGTAAATAGTAAACAGCTAAATTTATTATACATATAAGGTTAGTTTAAAATTTCCTATTACAATGATAAAAAATAAAAAGAAATAAAAAGAAACAATTTGAAGTGTTGTAAAAAAACAAAAGAGCAGAAATGTTGAAGATTCTCTGCTCTTTTTCAAATGATAGCCCGAATGTTTAAGGATTTAAATAAATATTCTTAGAAATTTTAGGGATAACATTTTTCTCTAAAGCCATATTGAACATATTGTCTATAGCCTTCCGTCCTTCCGGACCCAAATTTTTGGAGTATTCATTAACATAAAGCTCGATGTGTTTAAACATTACCTCTTCGTCCATTGCCTGGGCGTGTTTTTTAATAAATTCGATGCCCGAATCCGGATTGGTAAATGCAAATTCTATCGATTCCTTTATTAACCTGTTTACTTCCTGCTTGATGTTTTCGGGTAGGTCGCGCTTAATAACAATCCCGCCTAAAGGAATGGCGCAGCCTGTATGTTGTTCCCAGAAATCTCCCAAATCCATTATTTTAACCAAACCTTTGTCCTGATAGGTAAAGCGATTCTCGTGGATAATTAAACCCAGATCTATTTCCTTGTTGATCAGCTTTTGCTCGATATCAGAAAATAACATTTCTTCCTTGTTTGCCAATTCTGGATAAGCAATAGATAAAAGAAAGTTGGCTGTTGTATATTTTCCGGGAATACCGATCTTAAGTTCAGCTTGAGAGGTTTTTAATCTTTCTAAATCAAAATCTTTATGGCTGATTAATAAAGGGCCTACACCGAAACCCAAAGCACTTCCCGAATCCAGCAACTGGTAATTTTCGTTGGCATAGGCGAAGGCGTGATAGCTTAGCTTTGTAATGTCAAGTTGATTGTTAAAAGCCTGTTGATTTAAAGTTTCCACATCTTCAAAGCTTACTTCAAAGTCCAAATTTCCGGTGTCTATCTTTTTGTGTATTAAGGCATCGAATATGAAGGTGTCGTTTGGACAAGGAGAAAAACCAAGTGTAAGTTTCATGTTGTCAATTTTTTTAATTCAAATTCTTTAAGAAGCCATGAAGCCAAATATTAATGTTTTTTACAGCCAAAGGAATATCCCAATTGTTCCGATCTCTTTTTTCTACATAATTAGAGATTGTCCTAACCTGTAAAGATGGAATTTCAGCTTCTTCACAAGCATAAAAAAAGGCCGCTCCTTCCATACTTTCAACTTTCGGAGTAAACATTTCTAACACATTTTCTATGCTTTCTTCGTTTCCGTGAACCCTGTTTACGGTAATTCCTTTTACTTTTTGCAGATCTGTAGTAGACGGATCCCTAAAACTGCCCGAATAAAAAATATCGCCAAGTTGCATTTCTTCCAATGTTATAAATTCTTCATCGTCTTCAGCGCCAAGTTCAGAAAAAATGTCTTCTCTAACTTCAACCAATTGTCCTATTTTGATTTTTTTTGAAAAACTACCGGCTATACCTACATTGATAGCAAGATCATATTTCCTTTTTGTAAAAGCTTTTCCCAGTGCGTAGGCCATGCTCACCATTCCAACACCGGAAACAACAAAAGTAAGCTCATGTTTATCAAAAATAATAGGCTCATCAGGAATGCCTGTTACAGCCAAAGCGTTAAGAAAAGGAGCAATTTCTGCATAAGTAGCAGCGGCGATTAGAATCTTCATGCTGCAAATTTACATACAATGATTTAAACTGTTTATTCTCTTGTAAATGCCTTTGCTTATATTTGCGCTTTATTTAATCAAAAATGATTTACATCACAAGGAAAGAGCATTTTAATGCGGCACATAAACTTTACCGTGAAGACTGGAGTAAAGAGAAGAATGAAGAAGTTTTTGGAATATGCGCAAATGCTAACTGGCATGGTCACAACTATGATTTGTATGTAACGGTAAAGGGCGAAATTAACGAAGAAACCGGTTTTGTAATTGACTTAAAGGATCTGAAAGACATTATCATTACGCATGTAATTGATAAAGTAGATCACAGAAACCTGAATTTGGATGTTGATTTTATGCGTGGAAAAATGGCTTCTACAGAAATACTTGCAGTAGAATTCTGGAAGCAATTAGATGGTCCAATCAAAGAAAGAGGCGCCCAACTGCATTCAATTAAACTTTATGAAACAGTCAATAATTACGTAGAGTATTTTGGCGAATAACAAACAAAATTATGATTCATTCTGATAACGATGATTTTTTTGAGGATTCAGGTTATATTAAAATAGATAGATATAATCAGGAAAGAACTACAAAAATCGCGTCGCACTACAAGGAAATACTAAACGAAATCGGAGAAGATACCAGCCGTGACGGCCTGCTAAAAACCCCCGAAAGATATGCTAAAGCTTTACAATTCTTAACGCATGGGTATGATTTAAATGCCGAGGAAATCTTACGTTCAGCTATGTTCGAAGAAGAATATAGTCAAATGGTTATCGTAAAAGATATCGAAGTATACTCGCTTTGCGAACATCATATCATTCCTTTTTTTGGAAAAGCACATATAGCTTATATACCTAATGGGCATATTGTAGGACTGAGTAAAATTCCAAGAATTGTAGATGTCTTTGCTCGCAGACTTCAGGTTCAGGAAAGACTGACAAACGAAATCAGAGATTGCATACAAAATACTTTGAACCCAGCGGGTGTTGCAGTTGTTTTGGAATGCAAACATATGTGTATGAGCATGCGGGGCATTCAAAAACAAAATTCGGTAACAACAACTTCTGCTTTTACCGGTGAATTTGCAAATGACAGAACCAGATCGGAATTTTTAAGATTAATAGCTGCTGATCTGTATAAATAATATGTGCAGTTTGTATCCGGATAATGATTGCATCGAAAAAATAAAAAGATAAAAATGAAAGCATACGTATTTCCCGGGCAAGGAGCCCAATTTATTGGAATGGGTAAAGATTTGTACGAATCATCTGACGAGGCAAAAGCTTTATTTGAAAAAGCAAACGAAATTTTAGGTTTCAGAATTACAGATATCATGTTCTCTGGAACAGATGAAGAGCTTAAACAAACTAAAGTAACGCAACCAGCTATATTTTTACATTCGGTAATCTTAGCTAAAGTTTTAGGTAGTGATTTTAAACCAGATATGGTTGCCGGCCATTCGCTTGGCGAATTTTCCGCTTTAGTTGCGGCGGGAGCTTTATCTTTTGAAGACGGATTAAAGCTCGTTGCAAAAAGAGCCAATGCAATGCAAAAAGCTTGCGAAATACAACCTTCCACAATGGCAGCGGTTTTAGGCCTGGATGACTTTACTGTAGAAGATATTTGTCAGCGTGTTAGTGATGTTGTAGTTCCTGCTAACTATAACTGTCCTGGGCAGTTGGTAATTTCCGGAACTATTGCAGGTATAGATAAAGCATGTGAGCTATTATTGGCAGCCGGTGCAAAGAGAGCATTAAAACTTAATGTAGGCGGAGCTTTTCACTCCCCCTTAATGGAAAGTGCAAAAGTTGAGCTTGAAGCGGCTATTGTAGCTACAGAAATTAAAGAGCCAATATGTCCAATTTATCAAAATATAGACGCGAAGCCGTATACCGATGTTCAGTCTATAAAAGATAATTTGATAGCACAATTAACCGGTTCGGTAAAATGGACACAAACTGTACAGAAAATGTTAGAGGACGGCGCTACATCCTTTATTGAAGTTGGTCCCGGAAACGTCTTACAGGGCTTGGTAAAGAAAGTTAATAGAGCGATAGAAACATCCTCAGCTTCTATTGCATAGTGTAAATATTCTAAATAGAAGAGTTCGGGATGACATAAAAATCATCCCGATTTTTTTTGGTTCATTTTTTATTAAATTTAAAGCGCAAGTAAAATAGTAAAACAAAGAAAATCCTCATTGAAAACTACTACTAAAATACGTTGGCTATTACTTTTAGTTACAATAGGTCTCTTTGCCACTGCGCTTACAGCGCAATGGGCTTCTTCCCGTTCGTTAAAACTTGAACAATTTGCTGATCATCTTACATCGGTTTTAAATCGTAAAGAACGGATAATTGACGAGTATGTCGGCAACCCAGCCAATTTCGATAAATTAAAGACGCTAAGCATAGATGCCGATCTGGCCTTAAAAACCATAGATTACTTTGCTTCCCGAAAAATCTATTTCCAGATATTTAAAAACAATGAGCTTATTTTTTGGTCCGACACCCGGATTAGCGATAAATATGCCAATAACCTGAAAGAAGGGATAGGTTTCATCGGTTATAAAAATGGATGGTATCAGGTTGTAAAAAAGGGTGATGCAAATTTCTCCGTCGTTTTTTATGTTCTGGTAAAGGCCAATTATCCATTTCACAATCAATTTCTTAATAAAACATCAGGAGGAGATATAATTGGCGATGCCGGTATTGATATAGCAGACGCATCAGATTATGATATTGCTAACGTGACAGCACTAAACGGAAAATATCTGTTTTCTATAAAAAAAGTCGATGAAATAAACGAAAGGCCAACTTCTGACGTTGAAGTCTTCTTTTGGATGCTGGGGTTTTTAACTTTAAGCATACTAATAAATAGCTTGTGTAAATATTATGCCGATAAAGGACATCCCTTAGGAGCTACAGTTACCCTAATAATTTTCTTTATAGCCATACGTACTTTTTGTCTCCATTATGACTTTCCGGACGCATTTAATAGTTTAAGAATTTTTAGTCCATTAATTTATGCTTCCAGCAGCATTGCGCCGTCCCTGGGCGATCTCGTTCTTAATTTTTTTGTAGCCAATTGGTGTATTGTTTTCCTATATAGTTATAAAGAGCAAATTTACAGACCAATAAAAGGCGAACTTCGGGGATATCTCGCTTTGCTGATTTTCTCCCTGATTATAACCTACATTGCCTATGTGCTTTCCTCTGTATTCTGGGGCTTGGTTTACAATTCTGTAATAAACTTTAAGGTCTCCAATCTTATCAATCTAGACATATGGAATGCCATTTGGATATTTATTTTGCTAATGGCGCTGCTACTATTTTATTTGGTAGTCGAGTTTTTAGTTGGGTTTACGCAATATATAAATATAAGTACCAGAAAAAAGCTAGCTTTTTCATTTTTGTTTTTGATAGTAATTAGCACATGGCAAATGGCGACAGAAGGATTTAGTGCCTATGCCTTGTTGTTATATATTTTTGTTCTGATAGTTGCCCTTATTGTTTATCACTATAAGGGCGTTGTGATATTCCCTGCATTGGTTCTTATAACACTAATCTTTTCGATTATAGTTTCGTTAAAACTGAATACTTATAAGGGATATAAAGAAAGAGAATTCCGTAAATTTCTTGCTTTAAAATTGGAGTCCGCAGATGATTCCAAAAACCTGTTCTTATTTAAAATTATAGAGCGTAAGGTAGAAAAAGACCGTTACCTATCAAGATTTTTTACAGACAGCAAAAATTCGAAAGAATTAAAGCGATATTTTTTAGATGAATATCTTAAAGGCGAACTAAGAAGCTTTGAAATTAAAATATTGCCTTTTGATGAGAGAGGGGAAAGTTTTGATGAGACTATAAAAGAACAACTCGACAATTACCGAGATCTGGTTGAAAACGGGTCTTTAAAAGTGACAAATTATTTTTATAGGGTTTCAAATACTTTCGGTACTCAAAATTATTTTGCCATTCTTCCGATAAAAGATCAAAATAAAAATGTAGGGTATCTTATCATAGAACTGAAATATAAACAGGTGAAAAATCTGGGGAATTTTCCGCTTCTGTTACAAGATGGTAAATTGCTATCCAATCAGGATTACGAAGGGTATTCTTATGCGTTTTATCGGAATAACAAGCTTATTTATCAGGCAGGTTCTTATGTTTATAGTCTTATATACGAGCGACCAGGTTCTACCGAATTTTCTGCATATACAAAGGATAAATTCAGCCACTTGGTATATCAGCCGTCTGTAAACAGGGTTATAATCGTAAGTAAAGAAGTAGATACCTTTTGGAAAGAGCTGGCAACATTATCATTTTTCTTTATTGTCATCCTGATATTTGGAATAATTGTCGTTTCCTATAAATGGGCGTGGAATTTAATATCGTCTTATAGATTTAGTTTTAGCAATTTTAAATTACGCTTGCAGCTAACAAGTAACAAAATGCTTTATAAAACGCGAATACAAATAGCACTTGTATTGGCGGTTGTTACGTCGTTAATCATTGTTGGTCTGATAACCTTTTCTTACATATCAATACAATACAAAGAACAACAGGAAACCGTTATAAGAGAACGAGTTCGGTCGATAGCCAAAGCATACGAGAGTAAAATTAACGATGGTCATATTAATCGACTGGGGGCGGATACCGATACAGAAAGTTTTAAAGAACTTTCTAAAATGTATAATACAGATCTCAATCTTTACGATTCCCACGGAATACTTATTTCGTCCACACAACCTAAAATTTATGATTTGGGGATTGTGACGAATAGAATGAATCCAATTGCCCTTATCAATATGAGCATGCGGCAGAAGTCGGAATTTTTACAAGAAGAAAATATAGGAAATCTAATGTATGTGTCTGCCTATATACCGGTTTTCAACGTCTTCAACAATGTGATTGGTTATCTGCAATTACCTTATTTCTCTAACGAAAACGATTTTAATCAAAAAATATCCAGTTTCCTTAATTTGCTGATTAATATTTATGTACTGGTTTTTGTGGCGATAGGTTTCTTTGCCTTTGTAGTTGCAAATCAGATAACGAGTCCGCTTACCTTAATTCAGGAAAATATGTCCAAAATGAAAATAGGTAAGAAAAATAAACCAATATATTGGGCAAGGAATGACGAGATAGGAAACCTGATTAATGAATATAATAAGATGTTGCTGGCACTGGAAGAAAGTGCAAATAAATTGGCTAAATCGGAAAGAGAGACGGCATGGAGAGAAATGGCCAAACAGGTAGCTCATGAAATCAAGAATCCGCTGACACCCTTACGCCTGGGAATACAGATGCTGGAAAGAGCATGGAAAGAAAAGGATCCTAATTTTGATCTGAAGTTTAAGAAGTTCTCCACATCTTTTATTGAGCAGATAGACAGTTTAAGTCGTATTGCATCCGAATTCTCTAACTTCGCTAAAATGCCTGATTTAAAACTTGAAAAGCTTGAGCTGGTAGAAGTATTAAATCAGGCTATTCAGGTCTATAAACAAATGGACAATATCCAGATTTTCTGTAACGAAGAGCAGATTAAAGGCGTGTTTATACGAGCCGATAGAGATCAGCTTCTAAGATCTTTCAATAATCTTCTGAAAAATGCGATAGAGGCTATGCCAGAAGATAAAGAAGGTGTAATTACAATTCATTGCGATGTAAATGACGCGGTAGTAGAAATAAATTTTGAAGATAATGGAATGGGAATTCCTAACGATTTGAGGGTTAAGATATTTACGCCTAATTTTACTACCAAAAGTTCGGGGACTGGGTTAGGATTAGCTTTTGTAAAGCAAGCTATAGTAAATATCGGAGGAAATATATATTTTACTACTACAGAAGGCAAGGGAACAACGTTCCATATTTCTTTGCCGGTTGCCAATTAAATGGAAAGGAAGTTTTTTGGTTTTTTCTTATTAGTCTTGTTTTTGACTTCGGCAAAAGCCCAAATCAAGAGCCGGCTTAATACCAAAATCGTTGCAGTTAAAGATTCTATTTTAGTAGACTCTCTCAGTATACTTCCGCAAACTTTTAAGATTTATCTGGGTGATGAGCTTTTAGATACCAGTACTTATAAGATAGATTTTGCCAATTCATTATTAACATGGAAAAAGAAGCCGCTGGCAGATTTTGTACAGCTTTCTTACCGCACTTTTCCTGTACTGTTAACCGAAAAATCCTTTCATAAGGATCGCTCATTGATTGGTCTGGAAGCAATGGGAAAAAGTTTTGTCTACCAGCCACCTGCCCAGGAAAATACATTGTTTAATTTTCAGGGAATCGAGAAAAGCGGATCCATATCCCGTAGTATTGGTTTCGGAAATAATCAGGATTTATCGGTAAACTCCAATATGGCGTTACAGTTTGCGGGGAAGATAGGGCAAGACATAGAAATATCTGCTGTAATTTCCGACGATAATATTCCTATACAACCCGATGGCAACACACAGCAGATTAACGATTTTGATAAAGTGTTTATTCAGCTAAAACGAGATGGAGCGAAGCTGATAGCGGGAGATTATGAACTAAATCGTCCGGATAGCTATTTTATGAACTATTTCAAAAGAACTCAGGGAGCTTATATCTCCAATACATTTAAAGACAAAAATAATCTCACTTATCATACTCAGGCCGCAGCTGCGGTTTCAAAAGGACGTTCTGCAAGAAACCAATTTATTGGCGAAGAAGGGAATCAGGGATCCTATCGCTTAATCGGAAATAATGGAGAACAATATATCATTGTCCTGTCGGGAACAGAAAGAGTCTTTATAGATGGTGAATTGTTGATCAGAGGTCAGGATAACGATTATGTGATGGATTACAATACTGCCGAGATTACGTTTACGACAAAAAGGCTAATCACCAGGAATTCCAGAATTTCCGTCGAGTTTGAATATTCAGATAAAATTTATGGAAGAAGTCTCTATTTTATCAATCAGGATTTTAAATCAGAGAAACTGAAGGTCGGTTTTAATTTATACACCGAGCAGGATAACCCCAACCGGCCTATTCTTCAGAATCTTACTGCCGAGCAACATAATTTTTTAAAAGGAATTGGAAATAACATCGATCAGGCATTATATCCTAATGCAGATTCGGTAGCATTTAATGAAAATGAAATTCTTTATAAAAAAGTGGACAGTCTTGGCAATCAGATATATGTTTATTCCACGGATCCAAAGCAGGCTAAGTATCGGGTTGGCTTTTCTTATGTTGGTAAAAATAACGGAAGTTATGTGCTGGATGTAAATAGTGTGGCGAACGGACGGGTTTATCGTTTTGTAGCTTCATTATCCGGTCAGAAGCAGGGAGATTATGAACCGGTAACCTTGTTGATTACACCTAAAAAGCAACAATTGGCAATGGTAAATGCGGAATATAAAATCTCTAAAAAATCCAGACTTTTTACCGAATTGGGAATTAGTAATAACGATGTCAATTTATATTCAGACATAGATAATAATCAAAATCAAGGAATAGGTTATAAGCTTATTTATAATCAGCAAAATAGGTTGCAGGGAACTGACTCGACAGGTTTGAAATTAAATACCCAAATCAGCTATGAGTTTGCTGACGCGAAATTTAAACCGATAGAGAGATTCAGGCCGGTAGAATTTGATAGAGATTTCAATATAAACGGACTGAAACTGGGAGAAAGTGATGAGCATTGGACAACTTTGTCTTTACAGCTATTTAAGGACGACTTTAAGCAGGTCGCGTATCGGGTAAGTTCATTTGTGCGTCCCGAAGACTATAAAGGCATACAGCAATCGGTAAACGGTAAATACAGATATAAAGGATTTGGTTTAAACTATCGAGGTAGCTTATTGAAGTCTGATATAGATTCTTTATCCGGGGATTTTCTAAAACAAGATATCCTTTTCAGTAAATTGTTTAAACCATTTGAAATAGGAGTAAACTACCAACAGGAGATTAATAAAACTTTAGATATAACAACGGATAAGCTCAGCCTACAATCTTTTTCTTTCAATCAGGTAGATTATTTTCTCAAATCATTACCATCACATCAGAAAACCGCTTTTCAATTCAACTATATTACCAGGACAGACAGGGTGCCTTTCGAAGATCGTTTACAGGAATTTAGTAAAGCAAAAACTTACAATGCAAAACTGGAGCTCAACAAGCAGGGGAAATCGCCTTTTTCTATAACGGCTACTTACCGAACCATAGATTACGAACAAGCGGATAGTTTGAACAAAAATGCAGAAACGCTGCTTTCACGAATAGATTATAATCTAAATACATTTAAAGGATTCTTGAACCTGAATTCTTTTTATGAATTGGGAACGGGACAGGAACCCAAACGAGAATATATTTATTTGGAAGTACCCGCAGGGCAGGGCGCATATACCTGGAATGACTATAATGGAAATGGTATTAAAGAGTTGAACGAATTCGAGATCGCCAGATTTTCTGACGAAGCGAAATACATCCGAATCTTCAGATCAACCAACGAATTCATCCGGTCTAATTTTAGTAATATCAATCAAACATTAAAACTAACTCCTGCTATCTTATTAAAGCATAATAGAGGTTTTGGCGCATTTGTAGCCAAATTTTCTTCGATCTCTGTTTTACGTATAGAAAAAAAGATATTGGCAAGCGAAGGAGGTCTGGTATTAAATCCCTATAAAACCAGTATCGATGCTGTCAGTTTAGTCTCGCTAACATCCTTCTTGCGTAACTCGATTTTTTTTAATCGAATGAATCCAAATTGGGGAATAGACTTCAATTTACAGAATAACGGATCAAAATCTTTATTAACCGGCGGTTTCGATAGCCGAGATTTAAATGAACAAAGTATAAGGTTTAGATGGAACTTCGTTCGGAAAACTAATTTTCTGATCGAACTAAAAAGCGGATCCAAAAATTACCGATCCGAGCTTTTTGCAGATAAAAATTATGATGTGGATTATAGAGAGGTAAGACCAGAACTGGGTTACCAGTTTTCTGCTGATTTTAAACTTACGTTTAATGGGACATACAGACATCAGGCGAATGCCGGAAATTTAGGAGGAGAAACAGTAGATAATCTAAGTTTAGGGTCAGAAGCCAGATACAATGTACTAAAAAAAGGTACACTTACATCTAAACTAAATTTTATAGGTAATAATTTTTCTGGCAAAAATAACACGCCAATAGCTTATGAACTATTAGATGGTTTGCAAAGTGGTAATAATATGACCTGGCAATTGGGATTTCAGAGAATAATATCAAATGGAATTCAGCTTAACTTTAATTATGAAGGAAGGAAATCAGAAAAAGTTAAAACTATACATACCGGCGGAGTTCAGGTTAGAGCATATTTTTAAAAATGAAAAAGCCTTCAAACGGGGAGGATGAAGGCCTTTTACTAACCAATTATAAACCTAAGACAAATATAAAGTGAAAACCCGACCTCACAAAGAGTCTTAACACTTTTTAACATTTTAATGAAAGTTTATCCTGAAATTACTTTATGAAAGAGAGTCTTTAAAAAGCCCCTGAAATAGGATTCAAGGGCTTTTATAATTCATAGTTGGTTAGTTTCAATACTAATTTACAACTATTTATAAATATTGCAAGTGATTAAATTAAAAAAAACGAGTTATTTTTTTGTTAAGTCTCGTGTGTTCGGAAACATCAGGTGCCTCTTTAAACTTTTAAAAATAAAAAGTCCGCTCAGGAGTAATACAGGCATCCATCTTTATATCAAAACTTTCATTTTCAAATGACTCTTTTGTTGGAGGGAAAAGAGAAAGGCCTATTTTGAAGGTATCCGTCTGGCAATTTGCCAGAAATCGATCGTAAAAACCTCCACCATATCCAATTCGATTGCCTTTCAAATCAAAAGTCAGTAAAGGAATAAAGACAGCATCTATTTTTTCTACTGGTAGAACTTCCCCAAAAACCGGCTCGGGAATATGGAATTTGTTCTTTTGTAGAATGGTGAGTTCATAATCGAAGATTATGTTTTCCATTGTTTTTTTTACAAAGTCAGTTCTAGGAATAACCAGTTTCAAGTGAGGACAGTTCTCTTTGAAAAAAGATATAATTTCGAAAGTGTCTATTTCTTTTCTTTCGCGTATAGGTAGAAAGATATGAACAAAGTGATATCTGCTCCAGTCAATTTTAGAAATCTGTTCAATAATTTTGGAGTTCAATTTCCAAAACTCGCTATTAGATAAAGCCTCCCTTTTTAGCAGATAATCTTTCCGAAGTACTTTCTTCACTTTTTAATTGAGCACTGTTTAAGATAGGGTTAAAGGTAAAAATTAAAAAAGTAAATACGAGGACGTTTATTGTAAAAACCTCTTTTCAATTACATTCAATCTCTTCACTCGCTAGAAACTAACGCCAGCTAGGTACTAATGGAAAAATAAAAAACGGCTTCTACTTTGCAGTATGAAGCCGTTATCAACCTAAACCTAAAACTTAAATATGAAAAATTTAATTCTTTACCCTCTCGATGTATGCACCGTTTGAGGTATCAATTTTTATTTTGTCTCCCTGGTTAATAAACAAAGGAACTTTGATTTCAACACCAGTTTCTACAGTAGCTGTTTTTGTAGCATTTGTAGAAGTATCGCCTTTTACCGCAGGCTCTGTATACGTCACTTCTAATTCTACAGAATGAGGAGCCTGAGCCATAATTGGTTCTTCGCTTTCAAAAGCAACAATTACGTTCATTCCTTCTTTCAAGAATCTTGCAGTCGTCCCAAAAAGGTGTTTCGGAATATTAAACTGATCGTAAGTATTATTATCCATAACCACGAAGAAATCACCATCGTCATATAGATATTGATAATCGTTTGTTTCTACACGGCAAATTTCTACCTCTTCATCTGTTCTGAAACGGTACTCAACTAATTTACCAGTTTTTACGTTTCTCATTCTAGCCTGGTAAAACGCTCTTAAGTTACCAGGTGTACGGTGAATAAACTCTTCTACAGAAACTAACTCTCCGTTGAATCTTAGTACGTTACCGTTTTTTATTTCCGATGCCTTAGCCATAAAAGATACTTTATATTTGGGAGCGCAAATATAGTGTTTTGTTGCCAAATAGACAAACAGCAGTTCTTTTCTTAACTAAAACGAGGAATTACTTGTAGTCGATAATTCGAAGCTGATTCTCACAGAAACTATATTCCACTTCCTGATTAGAGCAAACAATAGTCAGCCTATCTTTAGCGTAAGACCGTACCAATTCGAGATACCAGTCAATTCCCTGACTATCCAGATTAGAACAAGGCTCGTCTAAAAATAACAGTTCAGTATCAGACAAAAAGGCCAGGGCGAGTTTTACCCGTTGTTTCATGCCAGATGAAAAATATTTTATCTGTTTGTTTTTACTTTTCTCCATCCCAAGAAGCGCAATAACCTCTTTTGCGGTAATGTTGTTTAAAGAGGTTTTAAAACGGAAGTGAAAGTCTATTGCTTCGGATAAAGTGAAATCTTCAATCAGTTCGAGATAAGGTGCAGCTATGCTTACTTTCTGAAAAACATTGTCAATTTCAATGTGTTTGGAACCGTTCTGAAAAGTGATTTTTCCCTGAGAGGGAGACAAAGAACCAGAAAGAATTTGCAATAAGGTAGATTTTCCTGATCCGTTAATGCCTAGAATGGCATAAGATTTCCCAGAACTGAATGTGTAATTAATATGCTTAAAAATCCATTCTCTGTTAAATCTTCTGCCAACATTTTCCAGGGTAATTTCCATTGATATCTTAAGATTGGCCAAATCCTTTAAGAACGCCTCTGTTAGAGTTTCTAATGAAATTTATAATTTCATCTCTCTCTTCCGTAGGGTTAAATTCGGCTTCGATAATGTCTAACGCTTTGGTAACATTGTTATTTTTAACGAATAAAATTCGATATATATCTTGTATTTCGTTAATCTGCTCAGAAGTATAACCTCTTCTGCGCATTCCTACTGAATTTATACCCGTATAGGATAAAGGCTCGCGAGCTGCTTTGATATAAGGAGGAACGTCTTTACGAACCAAAGATCCGCCAGTTACAAAAGCGTGTGAACCCACTTTAACAAATTGATGGATAGCAACCAGACCAGCAAGAACAACATAGTCACCAACAGTTACATGGCCGGCAAGTGTTGTCGAGTTGCTGAATATACAATGGTCACCAACAAAGCAATCATGCGCAATATGCGAATAAGCCTGAATCAGACAATTCTTCCCAATAACGGTTTTGTATCTGTCTTTAGTGCCTCTGTTTACCGTCACACATTCGCGGATGGTTGTATTGTCGCCTATTTCTGCTGTCGTCTCCTCCCCTTCGAATTTTAAGTCTTGTGGAATTCCGGAAATTACCGCGCCAGGGAAAATACGACAGTTTTTTCCAATTCTTGCACCATCCATAATGGTTACATTAGAGCCGATCCAGGTTCCTTCACCAATTTCAACATCTTTGTGAATAACAGCAAAAGGATCAATGACAACACTATCGGCAATTTTTGCCTGTGGATGTATATATGCTAGTGGTTGTATCATTTCGGAATTTAGTTTTCTTTAACTTTAGTTATTTGTGCCATCATTTCGGCTTCAACCACAACGGTTTCACCCACCATTCCAACACCTTTCATTTGTGCGATACCTCTTCTTATTGGCTCCATCAGCTCACATCTGAAAACAATAGAATCTCCTGGGTTTACCTGAGCTCTAAAGCGTACCTTGTCTATTTTCAGAAAATAAGTCAGGTAGTTTTCAGGATCAGGGACAGTGCTTAAAACCAAAATTCCGCCTGTTTGCGCCATCGCCTCAATCTGGATAACACCTGGGAAAACAGGAGCGCCAGGGAAATGCCCTTTAAAGAACTCTTCGTTCATAGTAACATTTTTTACCCCAACAACGTAGTTTTTAGTTAATTCAATAACCTTATCAATAAATAAAAAAGGTTGCCTGTGCGGCAATATATTCATAATCTGTCTGATGTCCAAAACAGCTTTAGAAGCCGGATCATAAACATTCACAGATTTTTTCTTACGTTCTTTTTTAATCATTGCCTTTATTTTTTTAGCAAAGGCAACGTTTGCGGCGTGGCCGGGTCTGGCAGCCATAATATGGCCTTTTAAAGGAACGCCTATTAAAGCCAGGTCGCCGATCATGTCCAGCAATTTATGACGGGCAGGCTCATTTTGATGGCGCAGTTGTATATTGTTCAATACACCTTCCTTTGCTACTTTTATCTCTTCTCTGTTAAAAGCCTTGGCCAGTTCAGAAAGTTCTTCCGGAGCAAGTTCGTGGTCAACAATTACAATCGCATTGTTAATATCACCACCTTTAATCAGGTTATGTTTCAGTAGCATTTCCAGCTCATGCAGAAAAACAAAGGTCCTGCATGATGCAATCTCCGTTTTAAAATCCCCAATAGAAGAAATTGTAGCATGCTGACTGCCTAAGACCGGAGAATTATAATCTACCATACAGGTGAAACGATAATCGTCCTGATATGGCATTGCAATCATTTCAACATTTCTGTCTTCTTCAGAATAACTTATGTTATGCGGAATGTAATAATAATCCCTTTCTGCGTTCTGCTCTTTATATCCAACAGATTCTAAGCCGTTAACAAATTCAATTGCACTTCCGTCTAAAATAGGAACTTCAATGCCATCAAGTTCAATTAAAACGTTGTCAACTTCACAGCCTACTAAAGCGGCTAATACGTGTTCAGTAGTACTTACGCTTGCGCCATTTTGCGAAATCGTAGTGCTTCGGGCGGTATCGGTAACATTGTCTACATCGGCATCAATAATCGGTTGTCCAGGTAAATCAATTCTCTGGAATTTATACCCATGGTTTTCTGGTGCAGGCTTAAATGTTAAAGTAACTTTTGCTCCAGTGTGTAGGCCAACCCCCGAAAAACTAACTTCCGATTTAATCGTTCTCTGTTTTGGATTCATAAGTTTTGATATTTTTATTTGAGCGCCTCTAAAGCTCTTTGTAATTCGTCAACTTTTCTCTCTAATTCTGGTAATCTTTGAATTACCACTTGAGACCTCATATAATTTTGATAGCTGATGGCAGGTGAGCCACCCCATTTTTTCCCTTCATCTGCAATCGGTCTGTTAATTCCCGATTGTGCTTGTACCTGCGAACCCTTTGCAACGGAGATATGGCCAACTATTCCCACCTGTCCGCCGATAATACAGTTTTCGCCTATTTTAGTACTACCAGATATACCGGATTGCGACGCAACAACGGTGTTCGACCCGATTTCTGCATTGTGAGCAATCTGGATAAGATTGTCCAGCTTCACTCCTTTTTTAATAATGGTAGAGCCCATTGTAGCCCGGTCAATACAGGTGTTTGCGCCTATCTCTACATCATCCTCTATAATAACATTCCCGATCTGACTGATTTTGCTGTACGAGCCATCCGCTTGCGGAGCGAAGCCAAAGCCGTCACTACCAATAACTGTATTGGAATGGATAATAACATTGTTTCCAACAATGCAGTCGTGATAAATCTTTACACCGGAGAATAAAGTGCTATTTTCGCCAACATGGGCATTATCGCCCACAAAAGTATGCGGATATATTTTAGAATTATCAGCAACAGAAGCGCCGGCACCTATATAGGCAAATGCACCTATGTAAACATTCTTTCCAATTTTTGCGTCTGGATGAATAAATGAAGGTTGTTCTATTCCTGATTTATTAAGTTTAAGTGTATTGTACATCTCCAGTAATACAGAAAAACTGGAGTATGCACTCGGAACACGTATTAAAGTCGATTGTATAGGTTTGTCTAAAGTCAGATCATCATTAACTATCACTACAGATGCATTAGTAGTGTATAGAAAAGACTCATATTTAGGATTCGATAAAAAGGCTAAAGAACCTTCTCCCGCTTCTTCTATTTTGGCTAATTTATTAACCACTACATCCGGCTTCCCCTCGAGGGTTCCATTAAGTAGCGTACAAATCTCTTTTGCGGTAAACTGCATCTGGCAAAATTAAGTGATAATATTAAATGAACAAATTGTTTAAATTAAAATAGCGAATAAGGTCTATATTTTAGTATAGCACAAGAAATATTTTGTTACGTCAATAGACAAAGCTTCTAAACTTGATGTATCAGAAACTATCGTAATATCTTCAATATCACCATTTTTACGCAATATATTGATGCTTCCACTACCCGTATTGTTATACGCCCGATTATTTACCGAATCTGTAAAAATAAAATAAGAAGCCTCCTTCTCACTAATCTTTAAAGAAGAGATAATATGGGCTTTCAGCTCTTCTATTTTTGTCTGATCCGGCGCCTCATTGCTAATCTCAACTTTATATAACTTCCTTGTAATTAAAAAAGTACAAAGTGTGCGAAGAACAAAGTCATTATGTTGCTGCCAAACCTTAATGGTGCCCATAATATCATGGTCGTCCAGTTGGGAGAAAAAAGATAAATGTTCACTGTCTACAGTAAACTCGTCCCCGTGTATGTCCTGATATAAGAAATGTTTTAGCGCAGGAGAAGCAAAAAGCTCTGTCCCTCGCTCTGCAAGTTCCCTTGCTCTTTTCAGGATTTTTACCAAAAGCTGTTCACCGGCCAAGGCAGTCTTATGCAGATAAACCTGCCAGTACATCAGCCTTCTGGCGATAAGGAATTTTTCTACCGAATATATTCCTTTCTCTTCTACTACAAGGTTACCGTCCTTTACATTCAATAATTTGATAATTCTGTCCGAACTTACGGTGCCTTCAGTAACCCCGCTAAAAAAGCTGTCTCTGTTAAGATAATCCAACCTGTCCAAATCAAGCTGACCGCAAATAAGTTGAAAAAAGAATTTTTTATGATATTGATTGTTGAATATTTGTAAAGCTAGATCCAATTTTCCGCCAAAATCCTGATTCAAACGATCAATAAACAATCTGCTGATTTTTTCATGAGCCAACCCTTTAACCAGGCTGTGTTCCAGTGCATGAGAAAACGGACCGTGGCCGATGTCGTGTAATAGAATAGCAATGCATGAAGCCTCGGCTTCTTCAGATGTTATTTCCTGACCCTTAGACTGTAAATGTTCAATAGCCAACTGCATCAGATGCATAACACCCAAAGCGTGGTGGAATCTGGTATGCAGTGCACCCGGGTAGACCAGATGGGCCATTCCAACTTGTTTGATGTATCTGAGCCTCTGAAAATAGGGGTGTTCTATCAGGTCAAAAATTAAAGAAGTCTTGATACTGATAAAACCATAAACAGGATCGTTAATTATTTTGAGCTTATTCAATGCATTTATTTTATAAGGCACAAATTTTGTTAAATTTATTGACGCAGTAAAATCTGGCGCCATTTAAATAATGGTTCCCGTCGGAATTTATGTAAGAAATACTTTGAGCATTACAATTGGCGTTCTATTTTATTGCCCACCTTTATTGCGGGTACATTTTTAACTTTTGAATTTTAACATAGACTTTTTAATAAACATATATGCAAGCAGCGAATATTTTGTGGGCCGATGATGAGATAGACCTATTGAAACCCCATATCATTTTTCTAAACGAAAAAGGATACCATGTAGAAACGGCAACAAATGGAAACGATGCTTTAGACATTTTTAACTCTAAAGATTTCGATATAGTTTTTCTGGACGAAAATATGCCGGGAATGACCGGCCTGGAAACGCTAATGGCGATAAAGCAGTCAAATCCTAATATTCCAGTGGTGATGATAACGAAAAGCGAAGAGGAATATCTGATGGAAGATGCGATTGGAGCTACTATAAACGACTATTTGATTAAACCGGTAAATCCAAAACAAATTCTGTCTACTATAAAAAAGCTGATCGATAATAAAAGATTGATTAGTGAAAAGACTTCTATGGCCTATCAACAGGATTTTAGGGCTTTAGGCATGACATTGAATGATAATCTCAGCTATGAAGAATGGATAGAAGTTTATAAAAAGCTTATTTTTTGGGAACTAAAACTTGGGAAACTTGAAGATGAGGGAATGCATGAAATTCTAACTATGCAAAAAGCCGAGGCAAATGCACAGTTCTCGAAATTTATAGAAAAAAACTATGTAAAATGGATAAACAATCAGGATCAGGAGGGCGTACCGGTATTCTCTCATCAATTGTTTAAAAAGAAAGTTTTTCCTGCATTGACAGATAACACACCTACTTTCTTTATCCTGATCGATAACCTGCGTTATGATCAATGGCGAATCATCCATCCTATCATCAGCGAATATTTTAGAATGGAGGAAGAAGACATTTATTGTAGCATTTTGCCGACAGCCACACAATATGCCAGAAATGCAATATTTTCTGGATTAATGCCTTTGGATATGGAGAAAAGATTTCCTACCATGTGGCAAAATGATGAAGATGAAGGAGGTAAAAACCTTTACGAAAACGAGTTTTTAGCAGATCAGATCAAGCGTATCCTCAGAAAGGATATTAAGTATTCTTACACAAAAGTGTTAAGTCAGGAGCAGGGAAAAGACCTGAACGACATGTTGCCTAACCTGATGGATAATACGCTAAATGTAATAGTGTATAATTTTGTGGACATGCTGTCTCATGCAAGAACAGATATGCAAATGATTAAGGAATTGGCGAATGATGACGCAGCCTACCGTTCTATTACCTTAAGTTGGTTTGAACATTCACCCTTGCTGGATCTGATCAAAAAGCTGTCGCAAAAGCGTGTGAAAATTATGCTGACTACGGATCATGGGACTATCCGTGTAAAAAAGCCAAGTAAGGTTATAGGAGATAGAAATACAAACACAAATTTAAGGTACAAACAGGGGAAAAACCTGGCGTTTACGGCGAAAGAGGTGTTCCATGTGAAAAATCCACATGATATTATGTTACCCAAATTGCATGTTAGCTCCAGTTTCATCTTTGCGAAAGAAGACAGTTACTTCGTTTATCAAAATAATTACAATCAGTTTGTAAACTATTACAACGAAACCTTTCAACACGGTGGAATTTCTATGGAGGAAATGATTATTCCTTTTGTAACTTATAAAAATAAATAGAGCGTTATTTTTGCATCATGCAAATAAGTACAAAAAGCTTAAACGACTTAGATAATGCAGCTAAACAGGTTCTTTCTTTCGCAAAGGAAGAAAGGATTTTTGTTTTTTATGGCGAAATGGGAGCCGGAAAAACAACTCTTATAAGTAAGTTGTGCTATCTATTGGGGACAGAAGATCATACCTCGAGTCCCACTTTCTCTATTGTAAACGAATACGAAACAAAGGCGAAGGGGAAGATATATCATTTTGATTTTTACCGGATAAAAAATCAGGGAGAAGCTTTCGATTTAGGATATGAGGAATATTTCTATTCGGGAGAGTATTGTATGATCGAATGGCCAGAGAAAATACCTGATCTGTTGCCTGATAGTTATATCGCTATTGATATTAAGGCAATAGACGAAAATTCAAGAGAAATTACTCTTCGGAAACATCTCGGGGCGTAGTTTTGCTTAATTAGGAACTGTTATTAGAGGGAGTGTAAAAAGTCGAAATGTGTCTGTAAATAAGACTGAAGAGGCTTCGACTCCGCTCCTGACAAAGTCAGCATTTTTTGGATACCCTCATTAAGTAAATCTGTAAAATTTGTTTGGTGCAAGCGTCCCCGCTTGTACCTTTAATCAGCACAAGCGGATGCTTGCGCTACTATGCGGATTTCAGGAGGTGAGTACCCTTTTTGAATCTCGTAATAGTGTACTCACCTCTTCTTTGTGCTATTTAGCGGGAATAATAGTTATTTTTCTGAATTCAATGGCAGAATGATCGCCCTGTAGGTAGATTGGTCCGGATTCTCCCTCTTTACTGTCCAGAGCTCCTCCTGTTATACCTGGGATTTCCTGATTGCAGATAATTTCTTTGCCATTTGCTACAATAGTTACCATGCGTCCGCGAAGTGTAATCTCAAATTTATTCCACCCATTGGGGCCAAGTGTTACGATTTCGCTAGGGGCTAAGAATCCATAGACACCACCAAAGTATAAAGAACCTGGATGCCTGTCTTTTGGTGAATCTTCTATCTGTACTTCATAACGCCCTCTTAAATAAATTCCGGAATTTCCACCTTCTGCATAACGAAACTCGGCAATCAGTTTAAAATCATCAAACTTTTGTTGGCTGATCAAGTTCGCTCCTGTCTTTTTATTAGTCAGGATACCATTAATGACCTCCCATTGGCTATTATCTGAAGAGGTATTCCATCCCGAAAGGTCTTTACCATTAAAAAGTTCTATTGGCTCTCCCCATTGTGCATCTCCGGTTCTTACCAGATAAGGCGCTTTGACTCCGGTAAAGTTGAGTGTGTTCCCTTTATTTGAAATTATAGCACCTTTGATGTTTTCCCCTGTCAATTCCCCGTGAATGGTGAACATGCCATCTCCTCCTTCCCACTGCGGGGGGATTTCGAAAGAAAATTTCCCCTGATCCAGTTTAATATGCGAAACGGGGCGGCTGCTGCCAGAACTACCTACAAAATAGCCTACTAATGTATTAAAACCAGAAAGCTTTACTTCCAGCCATGATGGTGTCTGTTTACCTTGGTTGTCGACCGTAAGGTCCCAACGGCCAATTAATCCTTTTGCTTCTTCCGGAATCGTTTGTGTCGCCGGATTGTGAGTTTCTTCTTTTTGTTTTTCCGAATTGGAAGAGCTATTACAAGATATCAAATGCAAAGCTAACATACATGCCAATCCACAGTAGCTCATGTGTTTTCTAAACATATTTTTTTAGGGGTCTTTTGAAATGCTAATCTAAAAAATATTTTTATCTTTTATTTTCTGCTGTCAATTACTGTAGTGGAGACAGAGATATTTTGAGCCAGGGTGTGCTATCGTTATGACGGGATGCCTGCCGGGGCGGCAAAGTAGGCTTCGTAACTCAGCAAGACAAAATTGTGAGGGCTTCTGCGTTAAATGACGCCAATGTGAAGCGGATAGGCTTTCTTAAATAGAAAGGTTTCTTTTTATAGCTGCTTTCCTTCTATTTTAGAGAAAAAATCCAAAGGCAGAGTATAGTTCTTTATCAATGCGCAAATAAGCAAGTATATTTGGAGATAACTATATGCCCGAAGAACCTAAAAGCTTCGTCAAAATTGAATTAAAACAAAACAAACAGAATATGTGCAGGGTTAAAGTTTTTACTGCTGATTGTGTATATTTATATACCAAAATATGATGTTGTAAGGAATTTATTGCATGGGCTCAAAAATTATAAGTGGTTTTGCGGAGATTGCCAGACAGGCAATGTACCAACCTCAGGAGGAACTGGAGCGGATAGGGAAATCATCTAAAAGTTTATTCATAGGAATACCTAAAGAAACGGCTTTTCAGGAAAAAAGAATAGCCTTAACACCTTTGTCTGTAGCTTTATTGGTTAATAACGGACACCGGGTGATGATTGAAACCGGCGCCGGGTTAGCCGCAAATTTTACTGATAATGATTACTCTGAACAGGGTGCTCTTATCGTTCCCGGCAAAAAGGAAATCTATAAGGCAGATATCATTCTAAAAGTTGCGCCACCTGTGAAAGAAGATATCGAACTTATGAAACCCTGTCAGATTATTTTTTCTGCATTGCATTCTTCTACATTAAGAGAAGAAGATGTGAAAGCGATGATAGAAAAGAAAGTGACGGCAATAGCATTTGAATATTTGCGAGATGACGGAAACGTATTAAGTGTTGTACGGGCGATGAGCGAAATTGTTGGCGCGACATCTATACTTATAGCTGCGGAATATTTAAGTAACATTTTTGGCGGAAAGGGTCTGATGTTAGGCGGCGTTACTGGGGTACCCCCTACAGAAATCGTTATTATTGGCGCCGGAACAGTTGGTGAATATGCTACCCGTACTGCTTTGGGGCTTGGAGCTGGCGTTAAAGTTTTTGATTCTTCTTTATACCGGTTAAGGCGTTTGCAAAACAATATCGGGAGCCATGTATTTACATCCGTTCTGCAACCTATTGTGCTGGAAAAAGCATTAAGAAATTGCGACGTGGCTATCGGCGCACTTAGAGCGGTGGAAGGACGTAGTCCCTGTGTGGTAACCGAAGAAATGGTTTCTAAAATGAAACCCAATTCAGTAGTAATAGACGTAAGTATAGATCAGGGAGGTTGTTTCGAAACATCCGAAGTCACCAACCATAAAAATCCAGTTTTTCGAAAATATGATGTTATACACTATTGCGTACCTAACATCGCATCAAGGGTAAGCCGTACCGCAACTTATGCATTAACCAATATTTTTACCCCCATTTTAATTGACATTGGAGAACTTGGTGGTTTAAATAGTCTGATTTGGCAAAAACAAGGAGTTAGGAATGCTGTTTATATTTATCAGGGAGCAATTACTAATAAGTATTTGGCAGATAGATTTGGTTTAACTTACAAAGACCTGAATCTTCTGGCTATAGCCAACAGATAAATAATTTAATGAAGCGACTATTTTCTTATATCAAAACCATATTCAAGCTTATTATTGAAAGCTTTAATTCATTTAATAATGACAAAGGGCTTAAGCTAAGCGCGGCCTTATCTTACTATACTATTTTCTCTTTAGGCCCCATGTTATTGGTGTTGCTTTCACTTGCCGGAATTTTCTACGAAGAAGAAGCCATAGAAGGAAAAGTATTTGATGAAATAGTGGGTTTTGTTGGTGCGGATGCTGCTATTTTGATTCAGTCGGTTCTTAAAAATCTGGCCCTTTCCGGGAAAAGTACCTTCACGATCATTACCGGGGTTGTAACTTTAATATTGGGAGCAACAGGAGTGTTTATCGAAATTCAGGATTCTATTAATTTAATTTGGCGGGTAAAGGCAATCCCTAAAAAAGGCTGGATCAAGTTAATCATCAATAGAGCGCTTTCGCTGTCTATGGTCGGGGCACTTGGATTTTTACTGATAGTAACTCTGATTATTAATAGTCTGGTTACCGCATTTAATGATATCTTAAGTCGCTTTGTGCCAGAGCAAACACTTTTCTTATTCGACTACACAAACATAGGGATAACTTTTATAGTGCTTGTAATCCTTTTTGGTATAATCTATAAAGTATTACCAGATGCCACCATCAGGTGGAGAAGCGTGAGATCGGGAGCTATATTTACCTCATTACTATTTATGCTGGGCAAATATTTAATTGGACTTTACATTGGTTATGCTTCTGTAGGCTCCGTTTATGGAGCGGCAGGAACGGTTGTTGTTATCGCCGTTTGGGTGTATTACTCTGCTGCTATTTTATTTTTTGGAGCAGAATTTACTAAAGTCTACGCAGGGTATAAGGGGGAAAATATCAGGCCATCTAAACATGCCATTTATATAGACGGGGGCGATGTATTAAAAGGAAATCCGGATATCCCTAAAGAGAAAGATAAGATCAAAAAGTAAATTTTTAAGAAGCTGTTTAAAAATGAATATTCTAAAATACAGTAGTGTTAGAGACTGCTTCGTACCTCGCAGTGACGCTCCTATTTTCGTCTTTGCGAGGAGGAACGACGAAGCAATCTCTTGGTATGTAAATATTTCTAACTGAAATTTAAACAGTTTCTAAATTTATATTTCTGGCCTTAGAGCCTGTTTAATTTATATTGTGAAATTTTTTATGGACTATTTTTGAGTGAGACAAGACCTGTTTTTGAAGAGTTAGCTTGCATACACTGTCCGTAGAGTTAAGCGGTAGCGTCTCTGCGGACAGTTAAATCAAAAAGAGTCTTCAGACTCGTAATTAACAATTCCTTTCTTTTTTAGGAACAGGAGTTTGAAAACTCCTCATTATTGATGAATCTGTAGAGACACTTTGTTTAACTCTAAAGACAGTGTGGGATTAAATAAGCTAATAACCTTCGATTAATATTTCATTGTTTTTGAGTGATTTGGACATTATTTCATGTTTAGATTGCTTCGTTCCTCGCAATGACGCCACTATTTTTGTCATTGCGAGGAACGAAGCAATCTCTTTTGGCATTACTCTCATAGCCTTTTTATAATCGAACTCAGGTTAATATTTCTTAATATACTTTAACCAAGATCCTCCCATTCTCCTACCTGTAATTCAGTTTTTTTAAAGGGTTCTTCTTTTTTTTCTGGAATAAAGTTTACTAACTCACCATTTTTAATGTAGATGGCATTTGTTAACGTAGCGCCAATATACATTCTATCTGCAGAATACGAATTGTCCGAACCTGATTTAAAAGATACCTTGCGGACTATCAAAGTTAACTTGTTATCCTCCAGTGGATAGTTGAAATTAAATGTCTGGTCCATATCCATGCCATGGCGCTGGCTTAACAAAATAATACTCCTGCCATGAGAGGTCTTTTTTACAATATCAAAAGCGAAGATATAGAGTCGTACCTCTGCAAAAGTTGTTTTAGGATGAGCCTTTGGAAACGCCGTGTGGTATTTAAAAGGATGAATGCTCAGATTGAACCCCTTTATAGGATCTATATCAGTAATAACGCTGCCTTTAAAGAGGTTGTCTGCTGAATTTTTAATATTTAGCTGAATACCTTCCAGTTTCTTGAAATCTCCATCCCAAAGCTTTCGGTTACCAGTTTGTTCAGCCGGGGCCGATCGTATGATTTCAAGAATCAATCTCCTGAATTGGTTCAGCTTTTTAGCGTTCCAATTAAGAGAAGTTACCTGCTTAAAGCGATTATATAGTAAAGAATACACAGCATTAGCTTCGCCAAATTCATTTTTTGTTTTAATGCTATTTTCGGATAATGCGTATGAAGTCGGTTTATTTTGGGTGTTTTTGTTTTTCATTTTTATTTCAGTCTATTAATAGTTAAATTGGTACTGCTGATGAATATAAAAATTATTTCTTTTAAATCCTTCCGATAGAATCAGCCAAAAGTCCGTAAAACTCTGTGAAACTCCGCTAAAGTCCGTGAAAGTCCATTCATGCTTCGAGTTCGTTAGCACTCCGCTCCGTACCTGCTTCGTACCTGCTCAATACCTGCTTCGACAACGATTGCACTAATCTTCGATAATTCTTCAATAATTCTTCGAGGGACATTCGGCGGCTGCCGAAGCGCAGTCAAAGGAATCCCGAAGAAACCCTAGACTAGTCCGAAGCTGTCTCGAATTTGTCTCTGATCTGTCTGGTTGTCTTATCCTGTCTTATACGGTGTGTTTTTAAACAAAGAGAATGGCCTGGTTTAAGAGTTAAGCAGCTAATTGCATTAAAGCTATTGCGGAGGCTTAGTTTTCCCGCGGCGCATTTCAGCTCCTTTGGAAGACTGAAGCGACCAGGTCTTGCTCATGCTGGTTATTGAGGTTTAGTCATAACCTTTAGTTAGACTACGTTTGGATTGTTTTATTTGAAAATATTAAATTTTATAATTAAATATTGTTGTTTGTAAGTTTTGTTTTATATTTATGGTATCGTTACCTTTTTTCTTTTAGGATTATAAACATAGCCAGGCTTAGACTAACCAATCAAAATAATGAAATTCAAAATAATACTTTTCTTAGGCATCTTATTGCCCGCGATAACTTGGGCTCAAGGTTCTGTCGAAAGTTTGGTCGTTGTTAAACGGCTTATTGCAAACAAAAACTTTAATGATGCAATTGCCAAGGCTAATGAAATATTAGGTTCAGGAGAAAATAAGGAGGCTTATATTTTAAGAGCAAGCGCTTATCATCAAATTAAGGAATATAAACGCGAAATAGCTGATTTGAAAAAGGCTTTGGAGCTAGAAGATACTGCTGATGCAAGATTATCTTTGGCCTTTGCCTATCAGATTGTTAGAGATACTGCCGAATCAAATCGTATGATAGCGCTTAACCTTGAGCGTTATCCAGATCATATTCCTACGGTCGTTTCTGCGGCTGCAATAGCTGCTTTAAAAAAGCAAAATGACGTGGCTTTGAAAATTCTTACGGATGCATACACAAAGCATGACTCTCCAATAGCACTTCAGGCTAGGGCTGGGGAATATAGAAGGCAGGGAAAATACGAAAAAGCACTCGCAGATTATGAAACATTGATAGCATTACGAAAATCATCAAGCTATTATATGTCAGCTGCGCAATGTGCGTCCCAAGTGGGTAATTATAAAAAAACACTAGAATATTATAAGGAGTATCTTACCCTCAATCCTAATTCTTCTACTGCATTAAACAATGTTGGGTATGAATTACGGAAAATAGGCAAATTTCAAGATGCTGAGGTTTATTTTAAGAAGGCCATAGATGTAAGCCCAAAGAATGTTTATCCTCTAGTGGGGCAAACTCTTCTGGCTTATATGCAGGGCGATGTTGATAAAGCTTTTAGTATAATAGATGCCGCTTTGCTTTTTGATACTAAAATAAAAATTGCTGCTTTGGCAAGAGGCAGCATAAGTGCTCAGGAGGGAGATTTAATAGCTGCAGAATCTGATTATAAACAAGTTCTCAGTGATCCTCAACACGTGAAGTATGCCTACCCTGCCCTAACTAAAGTTTATATCTATAAAGGAGAATATGCGAGAGCGGTAGATTTTGTAACTGATTATATTGAGCGACAGAATATTCCCTCATCAGAGGCATATAATACGCGAGGATTTGCATATTATAAAATGGGAAAAACTGAGGAGGCAATGAAGGACTTTTTATATGCAATGGAGCTGGAAGAGAATTATCAACCTATTTTTAGATACCTGAACAAGGAAAGTAACCAGCCCGTAAAAAGCTACACACATATTCAGTTTTTCTTACCATTTAATGATGTAAACGATAGTAAATCAGGTTTTTTTACAGATGGGAAGAAGGATTTCGATTTTAAAATTCGCATAATTTCTGAGGGAGAAGTAGATGCCAGTAAAATTAGTCTTTATGAACGTGAAAAGCCTGTAGATCAGAAGTATTGGTCATTAAAAAAAGTGGAAAAGCGGGAGTTTAAATGGATGGATATGTTTGTTACTGACGTCACATTTCAATATACACCGAACATTAAAAAAAGTTCTTTAAAACTTTCTTATAATGGATCGGAGACACAAACAATAACACTAATAAGGTAAAATGAAAAAACTGCAGATCTTTTTAATAGCCATATATGTATTTTTAAGTTTTAATGGGTTTAGTCAAACAACCAGAATCCCTTTGTCGGAGAAATCGGTGGTAAAGGATTCCACAGGTCTTGTTTATACTTACGAAAACTGGTCGTCATTAATCAAGACCGGAGAATATAAGTTGGTAAAAAGCAAAATGGGAAACGACGAATATTTAATAATAGGTAGGGAAAACGTAAATGACAATGAAAACAAACAAATTTACCGCGGTAATTCGGCAAACTTTGTGGGAAAGAAAATAAAATTTCCTTATATGACTGATTTGCAGGGTAGGGATTATTGGAACGACATCCTGAAAGATAAAGTTGTTGTACTGAACTTTTGGTTTGTAAAGTGTGCGCCTTGTAAAGCAGAAATACCTCTTCTAAACGAATTGTATTGGAAATATAGTGAACGTGAAAATGTTGTTTTTCTTGCGGTATGCTTAGATAATGGAGGGATGATCAGTGAATTTATGAAAACAACCCCTTTTGTTTATAAACAAGTCCCTTCAGGGATTGAGATAGCAAGGAAATTTAATATTGCTGGATATCCAACTAATTTAATTATAGACAAGGGTGTTGTGAAATATGGGACGACAGGATTTACCAAAGCTAATATTCAGAAGGCGGAAGAAATATTAAATCAGTGTTTGTAGCGACGGGTCAATTCTGGTAGTATGTTTGAGGAACTTTATGTTTAACTAAATACACAATAATAAAATAGGGAATCAATCCCAGTAGTATTGATAAATATCAAATGGACTTCTGGGGTTGATAATTAGTGGAATCATTTATACCAAACGCTATTTTGTTTTAGTTGGGCGAACTTCAATTTTAGAAGGTAGCACATTTGGATTTAGCTTCAATAAATCAACCACTATTTGTCCAATATCTTCTGGTTTTATCTTCCAGCCATCTGCGTCATTGGGAACATGGTCGTTAAAATGGGAAGTTACCGAGCCAGGCATGATGGTAGTTGTTTTAACGTCGTATTCACGTAAATCCAACATGGCGGCCTGCGTGAAGCCAACAACCCCAAATTTAGATGCATTGTAGCCGGCGCCACCTGCAAAAAAGTTAGTCCCTGCCAGACTAGATATGGAAATATAATGGCCTTTGTTTGCTTTTAGTTGTTCTACACTCGCTTTTAAAGTATGGAAAACTCCTGTCAGATTAGTATCAATCATGTCGTTCCAATCTTCGAGACTTAATTGGTCTATTGGTGCAAATTTGCCGATTCCGGCATTGGCAATTACAATATCCAGTTTGCCAAACTTGTTTACAATTTGGTTTACGGCGTTTTGTTCATCGGCAAAATTTCTTACGTCAGAAACAATAGCTAATAGATTGTCACTTGCCAATTCGGTCTTTGCTTTTTCAAGATCTGTTGCTTTTCTACCGGATATAGCTACTTTTAGGCCTGCGCTTATCAATGATTTAGCAATACCAAAGCCAATTCCTTTGGTACCTCCGGTGATATAGGCTACTTTATTTTCTAAACTCATACCATATGATTTTGACTACAATACGTAAATTACGCTCCGGATAATTAATAATTCTCCTGAATAAGTTTTAAAATATCTTCTACACGTTGTTTGGCTTCGCTAACCTCCTTAACGTTATTGTGAAGAAATGAAAAAACGTATTTCTTGCCCGAATTTCCAACAATATAGCCACTTGTATTATAAGTATTGGCTAAATTGCCCTGTTGTGCATACACCTGAGGTATATGCTGTCCAAACAGCTCGAATAGCATATTGGAATCTGGAACTTTTGTTTTTATCTCCTGCAAAGCAGATACCAACATTGCTGGTGTTCCTATGTTTTGATAAGATAAACCACTGCCGTCTTGCCAGAAAAGACCTTCCTTGGCGAAACGAAAATGCTTCAGGCATTCCTGAATACCATTTTCAATAGTCATGGGTTTATTTAGGCCAACGCAGTAGTTTAATAATAATTGCTCGCCAAACAAGCTTTCGTTGTGTTTTAACAATGCTTTATAAACATCCAGCGATTTAGCATTGCTTAAAGTTCCAGGACTTACAGGATGATTATTTAGCGGGATAGAGACAACCGAGGTTGTGGAGTGGCCCGAAGCTAAAAGTGTATCGGTTAGCAGGCCAGCCTGTAAAGCAGCATCTAATAAAAGCGGAATTTTTTGCGAATACCCTTTCGGGAGATTTGCCGGTACTTTTAGATTATTATTGTCTGCCTGTCTAATTACCTTATTTACTTCGCTGGAAGAAGAGTTTTCCGAAAAATACAATGAAGCTAAATCCGGGCAGATATTGGATTTTCCATTAGACAGCACTTTAAAGACGGCAACATTACCATATATTGGAAACTCGGTTATTTCGGTTTGCACTGCAGAATCGTAGTTATCCCATGGCCAGTTTTTTCCAAACTTCTCTCCTTTGTATAGGCCTGATACCAGATAGATGTTTTTATTTGAACGCTTTAAAAAATCAAAAGCTGGTTGTTTTTTAAAATCAGCATGCAGAAAGGTGGGATCTCCGGTTGGCCATAAAATAAGCGAATCTCCATTTACTGTATATCTAAAAGAAGCGATGGAATCTTTTAGGTTGTAAAGTCCGCCCAGTAGGGTAAGGACTTTGGTATTGGAGCCTAACACAAATTTTTTATTCGCGTTGCGTTCGTAAACCGTGTTGTTACTTTCCAGATCTTTAAGAATGAAGCCGCTTAAAAACTCTCCTTCCGTTTCTTCAATTTTTTGTGCCAGCAGGTTTACTTCAGATGCTTTTTTCTTTTTCTGCGAAAAACTTGGATTTGTTAGGAATAAAGCCAGAAAAATGAGGCTTAGATATCTGTTCATAGGGAAATAATGTATCTCAATAACGCAAAATTCAACTAAATATTAGTCAAAAACAATTAATTTTTAAATCAACACAGAAGTTGATAAATTGTTGTGTTAATAGCTATGGACTTTCTCTGGAGAATATCGTTTTTGCTTTTGCTTCTTTTAAGTAGTTTGAAAGGGATTGCTCAGACTCAGGCCGCATTTGCGTTGCCTGAAGGCAAGAAGAAGATGCGTATTCCCATAGTTAAGGCCGGAAGTTTGATAATCTTAAAAACCTATTTAAATAAAAAAGGTCCTTTCAATTTTGTACTGGATTCGGGAGTAGACCCAATGGTGATTGTTGATCCAACTATAAAAGATTCTTTGAATCTGGATTATGTGCGAAAGGTTGAAATTGGCGGATTGGGCGAACAGCAAGATCTAGTTGCATTTATTACACCCGGTATTCATGTAGATATTGGTCCGGTGGAAGCTAAAAGATTGGGGGCTGTAATTCTTCAACAACAGTACACTAATTTATCTACTTACGCTGGTATTCCTATTCATGGTTTAATTGGTTATGATTTTTTTAACAGTTTCACTGTGAAGACTTCCATTCAGGACGGGTACATCATTTGCAGCGATAAATCTATAGAGCAAGCGAAAAGAAGAGATATTCGAATCCCTATTTCTTTGGAGCGAAAAAAGCCCTATTGTAAAGCGGAGGTAACAGCTAAGGATGGAAAGAAATATGCGCTTAAATTATTAATAGACTCTGGCGGTGAACATACGCTTGCTTTAGAGACATGGCAGGGTAGAAGTTTTCCCCTGCCGGATTCCATTATCAACGGATCGTTGGGCATGGGATTGGAAGGTCGTGTGAGGGGGTATTTTGGGAGAATAAAAGAATTGAGCATTAGAAGGTTAAAGATTCCTGATTTATTAACTTCATTCCCTATTTATGAAGATGTAGGGAAAAAGGTTAACCAGGCTGTAGCCAGAAATGGCAGTTTAGGAAGTCAGCTGTTGCAATATTACAATGTAGTTTTTGACTATCATAGAGGCTATATCGCGCTTGCTCCTTACCAAAAGGTATTACCAGCGATTGAATATAATATGAGTGATCTTGAAATTGTAGCTGATGGAAAGAGGTTCAATCAATACAGGGTTTATAAAGTTAGCGGAGACAGTGCTAAAGATTTGAAAGAGGGCGATGTTTTGGTAAGCATTGACTCTAAGCCGGTTTCTTTTTTAAGGTTAGATGAAATTTATCAAATCCTGCGTTCGGGGGATGGAAAACTTATCCCAATTTCTGTGAGACGTAACAATCGTATATATAGTACCGAACTACGGTTAAAGAAAAAGATATAATTGCTTTGGATTAATTATATTGGGACTTTATTGTAGTTATGAGTAAGCATTTTCCTAAAATAGCACTGGCCTGTCTTATTTCTGTATTGGCCATATCTTCATGTAAGTCTAAGAAAAAAACAGCGGCAAAGAACGTATCTCCTATTGTAATTCCTAAACCGCAACCTAAGCCGGGTGCGTTTAAATCTTTTTCGGAATTAATAAAGTCTAACACCAAACGCGATAGCGGTTTATTTAATGTCTATTATCTGGATGATAAATATTATTATGAGATTCCGGATTCTCTTTTAGGAAGAGAAATGCTAAGCGTTACCCGCTATGCAAAAACACCACCAAAAGATGGGACCTACGGCGGTGAAGAAGTTAATTCGCAAGTTTGGATCTGGGAAAAAGTGGGTAAGAAAATACTTGTAAAAGTACCTTCTTACACCAACGTGGCAGATAAAGAATCGGATATGTACGAGTCTGTAAGAAACTCTAATCTGGCTCCTATTCTGGCTTCTTTCGATATCAAGGCCTATGGAAAGGATTCTACAAGTTGGCTTATAGATATAAACGATCTTTTTGCCAAGGATGTAAGCGCATTAGGCTTACCGCAGTCTGATAAACTGGAATATAAAGTTCAGCGTATGGACGAATCCCGGTCTTTTATTGATACAATTAAGTCTTTCCCTTTAAATATAGAAACAAGAACGGTTAAAACATATATTGCAACAGCTCCTCCGGGAGATGCCTCTTTAGGCTCGACTACCATTGAGTTTAATACCTCGATGGTGATTTTACCAAAAAAACCGATGAAACCGAGATTATACGATCAAAGAGTCGGCTTTTTTTCACAAAGACAAATGGATTATGGTTTAGATGCGCAAAAGGCCACACAGACGAGATATGTCAGAAGATGGAAGTTGGAGCCCAAAGATCCGGAAGCTTATAAAAGAGGTGAGCTGGTAGAGCCTAAGCGACAAATTGTGTTTTATCTTGACCCTGCAACACCCAAAAAATGGAGGCCTTATCTGATACAGGGAGTAAAAGATTGGAATGTGGCTTTTGAAGCGGCGGGTTTTAAAAATGCTATTACGTGTTTAGAAGCCCCTACTGATGACCCGGATTGGTCACCGGAAGACTCCAGATATTCTGTAATCCGGTATTTCGCATCAAACATACCTAACGCCTACGGTCCGCATATCGCAGATCCGAGATCAGGAGAAATTATAGAGTCGGACATTGGTTGGTACCACAATGTAATGAACCTATTACGCAATTGGTTTTTTGTACAAACTGCTGCGGTAAATCCTGAAGCACGGTCCCCAAAATTTAAAGATGAGGTTATGGGGCAGCTTATACGTTTTGTGTCTTCTCATGAAGTGGGGCATACACTAGGGCTGGCTCATAATTTTGGTTCCAGTTATGCGTATCCTGTTGATTCGCTACGTTCTGCAAGTTTTACCCATAAAATGGGAGGAACCGCACCTTCGATAATGGATTATGCAAGATTTAACTATGTTGCCCAGCCGGGGGATAAAGGCGTATTGTTGTATCCCGGAATTGGCCCTTATGACAAATGGGCGATTAAATGGGGCTATACCTGGTTTGATGAAAACGAATCTGCAGACGAAATTGCCAAAAGATTGAATAAGTGGACCATAGAAAAGGTTAAAGATCCTATTTATTTTTATGGCAGACAGGGCGTTATCATAGATCCAAGATCACAGGCGGAGGATCTGGGTAATGATGCTATAAAGGCGTCCAAATATGGGATTGCCAATTTAAAACGTATTCTTCCAAATATCGAAAAATGGACTTATCAGGAAGGGCAGCCATATAACGATCTGGTTGAGTTGTATCAGGAACTCATTGTTCAGTTTAACCGCTACATGGGGCATGTGAGAACAAGCATTGGAGGTATTTACGAGAATCCAAAAACCTATGATCAGGAAGGAAGTGTTTTTACGCATGTGGAGAAGGAAAAGCAAAAGAATTCAATGAGATTTATAGCGGAGGAGGCTTTTAAAACTCCAAAATGGCTGATTGATGAAAAGCAACTTTCTAAAATAGATAATGGTAATATGTTCGCGTTTACAACATCAACTCAGGCAAGTATTTTAGCTGGTATTTTAGAACAAGGCAGATTGTCGAGGGTTTTGGATAACATGCGTAAAAACGGAAGCAAAGCTTATTCTATTCAGGAATTGTTTCTTGATTTAAAAAACTCTGTTTGGACTGAATTGAGCACAGGGGGAAATATCGACAGTTATAGAAGGGCTTTGCAAAGAGCTTATATCGGAAGGCTTGAATTTTTATCAAACCCGGCAGTTTCTGCTAATTCTGATATAAGACCAATGGCGCTTGAGCAATTGAGGATCTTGCAAGGCGATATAAAAAGAGCGATTCCGAGATATAACGATAGTTTGTTGCGGGCACATTTAAACGAGTCGCTGCTTAGAATAGATAAGATCTTAAATCCGCGCTAAATAGACAGATAAGAGGGGTTTTTAAAAAAAATAATATTTTTTGTAACGAAGTATAGGTTGGTGATATCTTAATATAAAAAAGCAAGAATAAACTAATCATAAAGAATCGATATGAAAACTTTAAAAAACATCTATCTGCTAATGGCTTTAATGGTAATGAGTCTGGCAACCTTTGCGAAAGATAAAAGCAAAGCACAAAGAACACTTTCTTTCAGCGTTGAAAATTATGTGCAATCTTTAAAAACGGGTTATTCGGATAATTTATCCGAGATCTTAGCGGATAACGTTAAGATTAATATCAACAGAAACGGGAAATTACTTACTTATGGTAAATCTGATGCTTTAAAATACAATAAGAATGCAAATATCATTCAGAATTGTCAGATTACTCAAAACGTACTTACTCAAAGTGACTCTTATGCCATTGTGAATGTAAGTATGAAATACGAGCATTTTACAAGAGAGAATATCATAACGCTGGCCAATACTGACGGTTCCTGGAAAATAACCGAGGTTAATTCCGTTTTTAAATAATACTCGCCGGTCAGGTTTCCTGGAGCAAATAATCCGGGAAACCTGACCGCTTGTCTTTCATTTACTTCTTCCCATTCAGGATTTTATCTAGCGTTGCTATTATTCTGATAATTTTTGTTTCCTCTGTCTTGGCTGCATAAATCCAATCAATAAAAGATTTGCTACCCGATAATTGTTGAAATTTATCAAGGCTTATCTATCAGTAGCTTCGACATTTAAACTAGGCAGAGTTCTAAGGCATTTTACTTTTAAAATAGCAGCTACGCTGATTGAATCGGTGATCTCGCCATTTAAAACCAGTTTTAATGCTTCTTCAAAAGGGACCTTTTTATATTCCAGCAATTCTGTCTCTTCGGGCTGAGCCTCTTTTTGCGTAAGGCCTTCGGCAAGATAGATAATAGCTAATTCGTCGCTTACAGAGTTTGAAAGATGTAATCTTTGTATTTCAGCCCAGTTTTCGGCTAATAGTCCTGTTTCTTCCAAAAGTTCTCTTTTAGCAGATTCTAAAGGATCCGTTCCAACAGGGCAGCCGCCTGCTGGAACCTCCCAGCTGTATTGCTCGATTGGAAATCGATACTGCCCTATTAAAGCAATATTGTCCGCATCGTCAATAGCAATAATACCGACAGCAAGATTTTTGAAATGTATGGTACTATAAGTTCCGGGATTTCCTACAGGATTTATTATTTGAAACTCGGTCAGGCTAATCCAGGGGTTCTCAAAGATTGGCCTGCTTCCTGTTTTTTTCCATGGGTTTTCTTTAGACATATTTAAAAGGCTGAAATCAAAAGTAAAGTTAAAAAGGCTTTGTCTGAAGAGAGATGCAAATATGGATGTATTTTATAATAATTCTAAAAAGAGATCGGACGCTTTTAATGAAGACCTTTTTAGCGTATATTCGGAATCAAAAACACATAAAAACATGTACACAGGATTATTGCACACACACTCGATGTTAAGATATGTTGTCTTAATATTGTTGCTTATCGCTATTTTCAAAGCATTAACCGCCGGAGCGAGAGTATATACAGAAGGCGACAGAAAATTGAATTTGTTTACCATGATTTCTGCTCACGTACAGTTATTGGTAGGTTTAATTTTATATTTTGTTAGTCCAATGGTTAATTTTTCTCAAATGAGCAATGCCGTTTATCGTTATTGGAATGTAGAACACGTTAGTATAATGGTAGTTGCGCTGGTTTTAATAACTATAGGTCACTCTAAATCTAAAAAAGCAAAAGATTCTCATGCAAAACATAAAGCAATCTCTTTATTCTATTCTTTGGGATTAATTGTGATTCTGGTGGGTATTTTAATGATAAAAGACCGTAATCCTTGGTAGTGAGGATTTAAAAGTTGAAGAAAAAATTTTGAAATTCAAATTTCTTTATAATTTTGCTATTGTAATGAACAAAAAAACAAATATATCTAAAAAGTGGTGGTGGCATAAAATATGCCAACCCGGATAATGTATTTGTATGTTTTGAAAAGAAATTATCAACTTAAACCTAAAAGCAAATATAACCCGGCGTAAAAAGTCGGGTTTTTTTGTTCATTACAAAATTTAAATAAAAGAAGTAAAATGAAAAAATATAAGATCAACGTTATACATAAAAGATTGTTGGCAGACACAACAACACCAGTTGCCATATACTTGCGCCTGCGAGATATTTTTGCAAATACTATCCTGCTGGAAAGCTCGGATTATCACAGCCGCGAAAATAGTATGAGCTTTGTTTGTTGCGAGCCAATTGCCGGTATAAAACTGGAGGACGGGATATTAACCAAAGTATATCCGGACGGAAATAGTGAAATACAGGAACCCGGAACTTTTAATCTGGTAGATGAAATCAGTAATTTCAGACAAAGTTTTGAAAGTGATGCAGATGTAAATCATAAATTTATAACAGATGGCCTTTTTGGTTATTTTACCCACGAAGCGATCGAGCATTTTGAAGATATCACACTGAAAGCAGATGAGAATGATGAACGTAAGATACCAACAATGCAGTATCATGTTTATCGTTATATTATTGCTATAAATCACTTTAAAAACGAGCTGTATATCGTAAAAAATGAAAGTGAATTTGATACAGAAACGAATAACGTAGACAAAGTAGAGTACCTTATACAAAATAAAAACTTCCCAGAATATAATTTCTCTGTGAATGGTCAGGAAACTTCAAACTTTACAGACGAGGAGTTTAAGGCTTTGGTCTTAAAAATGAAGGAACATATTTATAGAGGAGATGTTTTTCAGATAGTTCCGTCGAGAGCGTTTAAGACACCTTTCCTTGGAGATGAGTTTAACGTATACCGAGCGCTTAGATCAATCAACCCGTCTCCGTATCTGTTCTATTTTGATTATGGAAGCTATAAAATTTTCGGGTCATCGCCGGAAGCGCAGTTAACCATTAAAAATAATGTAGCTAGTATATTCCCTATTGCAGGGACTTTTAAGCGTTCTGGCAATGACAACGAAGATAAAGCCATTGCAGAACGTTTAGAGAATGACCCCAAAGAATCTGCCGAACATGTAATGCTGGTGGATCTGGCTAGAAATGACTTAAGCCGCCATTGTGAAAACGTACAGGTAAAAGCCTATAAAGAGGTTCAGTTCTATTCACATCTTATCCATTTGGTTTCGAAAGTGAGCGGTCATTTGAAAAGTGGTATCAACTCTTTTAAAGTTGTTGCAGATACTTTTCCAGCCGGAACGTTAAGTGGTGCGCCTAAATACAGGGCGATGGAAATTATCGATGAAAATGAAAACATCAAAAGAAGTTTTTACAGTGGAGCCATAGGTTTTTCGGGATTCAATGGAGATTTTAACCATGCAATCATGATCCGTTCTTTTTTAAGTAAGGAAAATATTCTTCACTATCAGGCCGGAGCAGGAATTGTTGCAGACTCTGATCCTGAAAGCGAGCTGAATGAGGTTAATAACAAAATTGCAGCGCTTAGAAATGCCATTATTATGGCGGAAAGCATATAATGAAAAGTACGGCAGACTGTAAAAATATTCGGGACGTGAGGGATAGCATAGATTTTATAGATCGTGAACTTATCGGGTTGATTGGCAGAAGGGCAGAATATGTGAAAAAGGCAGCTGAATTTAAAAGCAGTGAGCGGGATGTAAGAGCAGCTGATCGTGTAGAGACTATGTTAAAGATCCGCAAAATATGGGCGGCGGAAGAAAATATAAGCCCGGAAATTATTGAAAAAATATATAGAGATTTGGTGGCTTACTTCGTCGCCGAAGAATTACATAATTGGAAAGAAAGATTATGAGCACAAAGATATTAGTCGTAGATAATTACGATTCGTTTACCTATAATCTGGTACATCTCTTAAACGAATTGGGCCACGAGCCAACCGTTATCAGAAATGATAAATTTACTCTGGAAGATGTGGAACAATATGATAAGATTCTACTTTCTCCGGGTCCGGGGATACCCTCGGAAGCAGGTTTACTCTTAGCTGTAATAGAAAAATACGCAGCAACCAAAAGTATTTTGGGGGTTTGTTTAGGACAACAGGCTATAGCGGAAGTTTTTGGAGGAAAGTTATATAATTTAAACCGTCCTGTACACGGAACTGCCACAGACATAAACGTAGTTAGCGATAGCGATGTGGTGTTTAATGATCTTCCTAAACAGTTTAAAGTTGGGAGATATCATTCATGGGCTGTTGAAGCAGAGAATTTGCCAGCTGATCTGGAAGTAACTGCTGTAGATGCAAACGGAGTTATTATGGCTCTCCGACACAAAAAATTTGATGTACGGGGAGTGCAGTTCCATCCAGAATCTGTTCTGACAGAATATGGTAAGGAGATGATTGCCAATTGGCTGAATAATGGTGAGTAGCAAGTGTAGTATTTAGGTGATTTATGCCCGCTGTGGGTAAATCTAAAATCGAAGTTCTAAAATCTAAAATCAAAAAATGAATATTCTTGATAAAATTGTAGCCAGGAAAAAGGAGGAAGTTGTTGAGGCAAAGAAGAAATATACTATTCAGGATCTGGAAAAAAGCTTTTCGTTCCACAGGGAAACCTATAAGCTGACAGATTTCCTGAAAGATCCTAGTAAAACTGGTATAATTGCGGAGTTTAAAAGAAAATCTCCATCGAAAGGAATTATCAATGATAAGGTTTCTGTAGAGCAAGTTACCACCGGATATGCATCGGCAGGCGCATCGGCTTTATCAGTTTTAACGGATAAGGATTTCTTCATGGGGCATGAAGATGATTTGATAGCAGCGAGAAAAGTGAATGGTATTCCCATTCTACGAAAAGATTTTATGGTAGATGAGTTTCAGATAATCGAGGCGAAGGCTATTGGTGCAGATATTATTTTGTTAATAGCAGCTTGTTTAACAGCAGAGGAGACTAAGCGTTTTGCCGAATTAGCGAAATCTTTGGGATTAAGTACTTTGCTGGAAGTACACGGTCAGGACGAATTGGATTATAGTTTAAACCAATATATTGATGTCGTTGGTGTAAATAACAGGAATCTCAAAGATTTTTCAGTGTCAGTAGAAACATCCTTACAATTGGCCGAAACTATACCGACTGAATTTTTAAAGATTTCGGAAAGCGCAATAAGCAATCCGGAAACGGTAAAAATGCTTAAAAAAGCAGGATTTGACGGATTTTTAATTGGGGAAAATTTTATGAAGACCTCAGATCCGGCTCAGGCCATGAGAGACTTTGTCGCTCTAATTTAATTTTCAAGCGCTTATTGCCTAATATGTTTGTTACATTTGCAGGGTCACTTGTAAAACGGAAAATTTATGGACAAACAACAAACTTTGGCAATAGATATCGGTGGTTCAAGCATTAAAGCAACGGTTTTGGATGAGCAGGGAGAGATGTTAGCAGAATATCAGAAAACGCCAACGCCGAAGGTTCCAAAACCAGAGGCTGTTTTACAGAGTATCAAAAACTTAGTTGTTGGATTTCCAGAGTTTAACCAGGTAACAGTAGGTTTTCCCGGATATGTTAGAGCCGGTATAGTGCAGACTGCACCAAATCTCGGTACCAAATACTGGGAAGGTTATCCTCTGGCACAGTCGCTTGCAGATGAATTTGGCCAGCCAGTACGCCTTTTAAACGATGCGGATTTACAGGGTTTTGGGCTGATAGAGGGTAAAGGCCTTGAGCTGGTTCTTACTTTAGGAACGGGCTTGGGAACGGCACTATTTATGGACGGATCTCTATTGCCTCACCTTGAATTATCGCATTTTATAGCAAAAGACGATAAAGACTTTGACGCCTATATAGGCGACAAGGCCCTGGATAAGGATGGTACAGAAAAATGGAATAAAAAGCTGAAGGAGGTAATTGCGCTTTTTAGTCTAGTAGTTAATTATAATAAACTTTATCTTAGCGGCGGCAATGCCAAAAAGGTAGAACTGAAGCTTGATCACAATATCAAGATATGTGGAAACAGGGAAGGGATAAAAGGAGGAGCTTTTGTATGGAAAGCAGAGGAAAATTTTTCACTAAAGACAGTCAAACCAAACACACAACATAATAAGTAGTTCACACAATCAAATGTGAGATTCACAATGAAAAAAAAAGCCAACGAGCAAAAACCAACGATTTTCACCATTTTTGGTGGAACCGGAGACTTAGCTGCTAGAAAGTTAATTCCTGCCTTGTATAATCTATTTTTGGATGGATACATGCCGAAGGAATTCACAATAGTGGGTTTAGGAAGAACAGAGTACAATGATGAAAGCTATAAAGAGGTACTTTTAGATGGATTGAATAAGTATTCCAGAAGTGGTGTAGCTGATCCTGCGAAGTGGGGAGAGTTTTCTTCAAACATTATCTACTTGCAGTCTGATGCAAGTAAAGAAAAAACTTACAAAGATTTAGAGCAAATTATTGCAGATAGAGACGAGCAGTGGGCAGAGGCAGCAACTGTAATCCATTATTTATCAGTAGCACCTCAGTTCTTCCCTGTAATTTCAGAATATATTTCTAAAATCAAAATGGCTGGCGGTAAAGAGAAATGCAGAATCGTTATCGAAAAGCCATTTGGTCGCGATTTGGAAACAGCCAAAGAGCTTAACGAGTTATTGCAATCTTTATTTGACGAAAGTCAGATTTATCGTATAGACCATTATCTAGGAAAAGAAACTGTACAAAATATGATGGCTTTCAGATTCGCGAATGCATTGTTCGAACCAATCTGGAACCGTAACTTCATAGAGCATGTACAGATTTCTGTAACTGAGGATATTGGTATTGAAGATCGTGGTGGCTATTATGACGGATCAGGCGCTTTAAGGGATATGCTACAAAATCATATCTTACAGGTTCTTTGTCTGGTAGCAATGGAGCCGCCTGTAAGTTTCAATGCGGATGAAGTTAGGAACAGAAGAGTTGACGTGTTAAAAGCAATCAGACGTTTTGGTCCTGAAGAAGTTAAGCACAATGCCGTTAGAGGGCAGTATGCTGGCGGATGGGTTGGCGGAAAAGAAGTGAATGGTTATAGAGAGGAAAAAGGAGTAGATCCAAATTCGAATACCGAAACTTTTTGTGCTTTTAAATTCTTTATAGATAACTGGAGATGGCAAAATGTTCCTTTCTATGTAAGAACGGGTAAACGTATGCACCAAAAATCTTCTGTTATCAGTATACAGTTTAAAGATGTTCCACATCCAATTTTCCCTTCTCATGCATCGGAAAACTGGCAACAAAACAGATTGATCATTAGCATCCAACCAGAAATGAGTATCAGATTACAAGTTCAGGCAAAACGTCCGGGACTGGATATGATATTAAATCCGGTAGATATGGTTTTCGATTATGATGGAACATATCCAAAGGAGTCTCCGGAAGCATACGAAACATTATTGTTAGATGCGATGGAAGGTGACCAAACCTTATTTATGCGTGGTGACCAGGTAGAAGCAGCATGGGAATTATTGATGCCGGTTATTGATAATTGGGAAGGAAGAAAAAGTTTAAACTTTCCTAATTACCCTGCCGACAGTTGGGGCCCGGAAATTGCGGAAGCACTTATAGCGAAAGATGGTTTTCATTGGTTTACAATGCCAGTAAAATCGAAATCGAAGAAGAAATAATGAAACTGAATATTTTTAAAGATCCGAAGGCGGCAATAGATTCTATTGCTGCTTATTTTATCGAAGAAGCAAAGAAATCGATCTCTGAAAAAGGAAGATTTGATGTTTCTTTATCTGGAGGAAGCTCTCCAAAGAAATTGTACGAACTTTTAGCTCAAAACTATAGCGGAGCTATTGACTGGACAAAAGTGTACCTGTTTTTTGGCGATGAACGTTATGTAGCACATGACCATCCGGATAGTAACTACCTGATGGCAACAACTGCGCTTGCACCTTTAAATCTGAGTGACGAACAGATTTTTAAGGTAGATACAAGCCTTGATCCGGAAAGTGCTGCTTTGGAATATGAAAGATGTTTGAAAAGACATTTCGGACAGGACGTGGCTTTTGATTTAGTTCTTTTGGGTTTGGGTGATGATGCGCACACGGCGTCATTATTCCCGGGAACAAGTGTATTATTCAATGATGAAAACCTAATAAAGGAAGTTTATCTGGAAGATAAACAAGTCTATAGAATAACGATGACTGCTCCATTGATCAATAAAGCAAAAAATATAGCTTTTTTAACTTTCGGAGAAGGAAAAGCAGATGCTATTAAACATGTTTTGGAAGGCGAAAAGGATATTACTAAATATCCTGCTCAGTTAATAAAGCCTATGAATGGAGAAGTTCAGTGGTTTGTTGATGAAGCGGCGGTTTCCAAACTGTCGAAATAAAATAAGAAGAGGCTGCTAAAAACAGCCTCTTTTTTTTGAAAGCGATTTCTATCCCCTAACTTTACGGAAATTATTCTTGTTATGCGAATAGAAGAGCTCTATCCTATTTTTAGAAAACATCCTTCAGTATCAACCGATACGCGTAAAGTAACCGAATCTTGTTTGTTCTTTGCCTTAAAGGGAGAGAACTTCGATGCCAATACTTTTGCAGAGCAGGCAATTGCTCTGGGAGCCGCTTTTGCTATCGTAGATAAGCAGGATTTACCTAAACATCCACAGTTTATATTTGTAGATGACGTGTTGAAGACTTTACAGGATTTGGCCCACTATCATCGCAGGCAACTTGGGTTGCCCGTTATCGGTTTAACCGGAACAAATGGAAAAACAACAACAAAGGAATTAATTAACGCTGTTCTAAGTCAAAAATTCAAGACAGCGGCAACATTGGGTAACCTGAATAATCATATCGGAGTTCCTTTGACCTTACTGGCTATTACACCGGATACAGAGGTCGCTATTGTGGAAATGGGTGCAAACCATCAGAAAGAAATTGAACTGCTATGCGCTATTGCAGTCCCGGATTACGGGTTGATTACCAATGTAGGAAAGGCTCATCTAGAAGGTTTCGGAGGATTTGAAGGCGTAAAGAAAGGGAAAGGTGAATTATATGATTTCCTTTCGAAGAACGGTGGAACGGTTTTTATTAATCGGGATAATTTACATTTACAGGAAATGGCCAGAAGCAGAAGTTTTAAGGAGGTTATTTATTATGGAACATCGTCTGATAATTATGTTTTCGGTAAACTGATTGCGAATGATCCGTATTTAACTGTTGAATGGTCGGATGGAGAAAATAAAGATGAGGTACAGTCGCAATTAACGGGAATTTATAATTTCGAAAATATACTTGCTGCAATAGCTATCGGAAAGAAATTGGGGCTGACCACGCAGCAAATTCACGAAGGTATAAACTCTTATAAACCACAGAATAATCGTTCACAGATTATAAAGACCGAGAGAAACACAGTTATAGGCGATTTTTATAATGCCAACCCAAGCAGTATGGCAGTTGCAATTGAAAACATTGCGAGGTTAGAAGCTGATAATAAAGTTCTCATTCTTGGAGATATGTTCGAACTAGGAGAAGAATCTGGGGCTGAGCATAGGGCCGTTATAGAAAAGGCTGAAAAGCTGGGTATTGCAAAAGTCTTGTTTGTAGGGCAAGAGTTCTTTAAAAATAGCAATCAAAAATCTGTTTTCCTGAAGAATGTAGAGGAACTAAGAACATATCTTCATGAAAATCCTGTGCATCAAGCTTTGATTCTTTTAAAAGGATCCAGAGGGATGAAATTGGAACAAGTTATAGCGTATTTATAAAGGGTGGGTTTTTAGAGAAAATTTGCTAACTTTCTCTAAAAAATTATGCCTGTAAAAATATTTGGAAGTGCGGTTTATGGTGTGGAAGCACAAACCATAACTATTGAAGTAAATATTTCTTCGGGAAAGCCGAACTATTTTATAGTAGGACTGCCTGATAATGCGGTAAAAGAAAGTATGCTTCGTATCGAAAGTGCGCTAAGTACTAGCGGATATCGCATGCCACGACAAAAGATTGTGGTGAATATGGCTCCAGCCGATATTAGAAAAGAGGGTTCTGCTTATGATTTAACCATTGCTACCGGAATTTTAGCCGCATCCGGGCAGATTTTACCAGAAGGAATTGGTGATTATGTCATCATGGGAGAGCTTTCTCTGGATGGAAAAGTGCAACCCATAAAAGGGGCCTTACCTATAGCTATTCAAGCAAAAAAGGAAAATATAAGAGGCTTTATTCTTCCGGAGGAAAATGCAAGAGAAGCGGCTATTGTGAATGATGTTGATGTTTTTGGAATAGCCCATATACAAGATTTGGTTAAATTCTTTACGGAAGGACAAAAGCCAGATCCGGTGAAGGTAGATACCCGCCAGGAATTCTTTAACGCGATTAGTAATTACGATTCGGATTTTGCGGATGTCCGTGGGCAGGAAAATATCAAGCGTTCTTTGGAAATAGCTGCAGCAGGAGGACATAACGCTATTTTAATAGGTCCGCCTGGAGCTGGTAAAACCATGTTAGCTAAGCGTTTGCCAACGATCTTGCCACCCTTAAATTTGTACGAAGCGTTGGAGACTACAAAAATACATTCTGTGGCAGGCAAATTGTCTGCAGCGGATGCCTTAGTAACCACCCGTCCATTTCGCTCACCACATCATACTGTTTCGGATGTTGCTTTGGTTGGTGGAGGTGGAAACCCGCAACCCGGTGAAATTTCTCTGGCACATAATGGAGTGTTGTTTTTGGATGAACTCCCCGAATTTAAACGGACGGTGCTGGAAGTTATGCGTCAACCTTTGGAAGAGCGCAGAGTTACTATTGCCAGAGCAAAGATGTCTGTAGACTATCCTTCAAGTTTTATGTTGATTGCAGCAATGAATCCTTGTCCCTGTGGTTTTTATAATCATCCTGAAAAGGAATGTATGTGTGCCCCCGGTGTTGTGCAGAAATATTTAAGTAAGGTGAGCGGACCTTTGTTAGACAGGATTGATCTTCATGTCGAGGTGACTCCTGTTAATTTCGAAGAGTTGTCTTCACAGAGAAAATCGGAAAGTAGTGATGTGATCAGAGAAAGGGTGGTGAAATCCCGGCTAATTCAGGAAGAGAGGTTTAAGGATCACCCACAGATTAACTGCAACGCCCAAATGAGTTCGCAAATGGTTAGAGAGATTTGCGTAATTGACGACATTGGGCAATCATTGTTAAAAAATGCAATGGAAAAGCTGGGGCTTTCTGCAAGGGCTTATGATAGAATTTTAAAAGTGGCCAGAACCATTGCGGATTTAGATACAAGTGAAGCTATAGAGACAGGACATTTGGCAGAGGCTATTAATTTCAGAAGTTTGGATCGGGAGAATTGGGCGGGGTAAATTGAATGATTTCAAGGTGGTCGCATTTTGCGATCACCTTGCAGAATATGGTTAAGAAAAGGAATAATGGGTTAATGAGCCAGAACTATTTCGTTGGTTTTAACGTTTAGTAAAAATGAAGCCCTACAAAAATGTGTTTTTATTATTGATCATGATTTTTACTTTGCAATCATGCAACGGGCAAAGTAAAAACAAAACTCAAAAAGAGAGATCAACTGCTATAAATTTAACACCACCAAAAGGAAAAGCTATTGCCGCCTTTGCAGAGGGGTGTTTCTGGTGTACAGAGCATGTTTTCGAATCTGTTTTTGGAGTCGACTCTGCTGTTTCGGGTTATGCCGGAGGACACACCAAAAATCCAACATATGAACAAGTTTCCAAAGAGACAACCGGACATGCAGAAGCCACTTTGATTTATTACGATCCAAAAAAAGTAAGTTACAAAGATCTTGTTCAGGTATTTTTCGACTCACACGATCCAACGACCAAGAACCGCCAGGGACCGGATGTAGGCTCGTCTTATCGCTCGGTTTTATTTTATCAAACACCTGAGGAAAAGGAAATAGCGCAAGATGTAATCAAAGATCTCATTAAAAATAAAGTATTTCCCAAACCGATAGTTACTGAGTTGGCTCCGCTGATAGTTTTCTATAGGGCCGAAGAAGAGCATCAGAACTTTGTAAAACGTAATCCGTTTCAACCTTATGTACGTGGCGTGTCTGATCCACGCTTCGAAAAATTCAAGCTTAAGACCAGGCTCCCATTAAAAGAGTAAATTTTATACCTTTGCGCCGATGAAATCAGAAGAATTTGTTGAGATTGGTTACATTACCAAAACGCATGGTTTAAAAGGAGATGTTCAGGTGGCATTTTCTTACCACGAACCTGAGAAATTGAAAATGAATGCGGTATTTCTGGAAATTGGAGGGAAAATGGTTCCTTACTTTGTTTCCAGTTTTAAATTATCTCAACAGACAACCGGATACTTTTTGTTTGAAGATATCGATCATATAGACAAAGCTAAAGCTTTAGTTAAAAAACGAATTTTTCTTCAGCAGAAGACTATGCCAAAGAAAAAGAAAGAAGAGTTTACTTTTAAAGACCTGCAAGGCTTTGTAGTCGTAGATTTGCAGCATGGGGAATTGGGACAAATAGAAAGTGTAAGAGAATACCCGCAACAGTTTCTGGCTACTGTAAATTATCAAGAGAAGGAGGTGCTTTTTCCCTTGTCAGAGGATTTTATTGAAGATATTGATATTGCCAATAGGATATTGAAAATAGAGCTGCCAGAGGGCTTATTAGATGTTTATTTGAGTTAAATGGGGATGCGTTTCGATATTATTACTGTTTTACCGGGCCTTTTGGAAAGTCCCTTTGCTCATTCTATTTTACAAAGAGCCCAAAAAAAAGGATTGGCAGAAATTCACGTTCACGATTTAAGGGATTACTCAGAGAACAAGCATAAGAGTGTTGATGATTATCCTTATGGAGGTGGTAGCGGAATGGTGATGCAAATTGAGCCTTTTGCCAATTGTATAGAAAAATTGCAATCGGAGCGGGAATATGATGAAATTATTTTCATGACACCTGATGGCATAACGCTAAATCAGGATATTGCTAATGGTTTATCTCTGCAAAAAAACATTATTATTCTTGCCGGGCATTATAAAGGAATAGATCAACGAATACGGGATATTTACGTAACCAAAGAGATTTCTATAGGAGATTATGTATTGTCTGGAGGTGAACTTCCTGCGGCTATTGTGGTGGATGCCGTAGTCAGGCTTTTGCCCGGAGTCTTGTCTGATGAGACTTCTGCTCTTTCGGATTCTTTTCAGGGGGAATTGCTGGATGCCCCCGTTTATTCGCGGCCAGCTGACTGGCGCGGCCATAAGGTTCCGGATGTTTTATTAAGCGGCAATCAGGCAAAGATAGAACAGTGGCGTTATGAGCAGTCATTAAAGAGAACTCAGGAACGCCGCCCGGATCTGTTAGACTAACTATTCTTTTTACTAAGCAACTCAATAATCCGGTTTTTGTCTTTGATTTGATTTTTCAGGCTCTCGATAAATTCTTTCTGCATCTCTTCATCGGCAGAAAGTCTGGTGTATGAAGTTTCCTGGTCTTCCAGAATTTTTAAATCCTCTTTTTTCTTTAGGTATTTTATATCGGAAATAAACAGTACACTTGGCGGAACTTCAAGCACCTCTGCCATCCTACGTAAATCGGTATATTTTATTGATTCTTTAATTAAACTAAGCCTAAAACCGTCGAAAGTCTTTCCAACTTGTTGGGCTAACCAGCTCAAAGAACGCTCTCTTTCTCGTAGCAGTTCGTCAACAATATCTTTTAATTTCATAAAAAATTATGTAACTGTTTTGAATATTATTTATTGTTGCTTATTTTTATTTGTAATATTTGCTAAATAAAATTAGTTCGTCTAAAATTATTGAGCAAACTACACAAAATTTTGGATTTTTTTCACAAAAAAATGCTTTATGTACAAGTACAAGATAAACGAGTTACTTGCCAATCTCCCTATGAAAGATTATAAAAAGGCGATGAAACTGATTCCCAAAATATTGGGGGTTTCAGTAAATACTTTTCTGAATTATCGGAATATATTGATTGATGAGGATAGGGATATACCTTATCAGAAAGTTGTTTCGTTAGAGAAAATGTTTGGTTTGGAAGCAGGATCATTGATTAATTTGGATACAACACAAAAGACTATTTATGAATTATTAGAAGAACAGGAGGTTTAAATGGAAACAAAAGAGTTGAATATCGAGACTTGCCTAAGTAAGTACCTAATTGATTTGATTGACCATGATGTAAGGGCTCCAATGAAGAATTTTGCCTATTATCTTTCTTTGTTTGAAAAGAAGGAGATTGATACAAACCGATTCGATTTGACGGAGTTATTGGGGATCTTTTTTAGCTCGTCGTCTTTCTTAATGGAAAATCATATTCTTTTCCAGAGGATCATGGAAAAGAGATTAGGTAATAACAATAGGATGTCTAAACTGTCGCAGATAGCAAATGAAATAAGAGTTGAATTTCTGCATCATCTTTTCGATAAGCAAGTACATCTGAGTTTTAACTTTGACAAAAATCAGCTTCTTAATACCGATAGGGATCTCTTTAAATTTGTTTTTAAGAATGTGATTTATACGATTCTTTGTTACAGCAATAAGGGTAATGCTGTTTATATCGAATTGTCTGAGGATGGAAAATATCTCGAATTGAAGTCTATTGATATGTTTATTCCCAATGAAAAAATGGAGTATATGTTTAATTTGCAGGAGTATAAAAACGTTTCAGGAAAGGATATTGGTATTTTATTGAGTCTACATTTACTGCAAATTTCTAATGGTAATCTTTTTTATGAACAGAACGATTCTGGTGAAAGTAAATTCAAGCTTTATTTTGGTTGATTTTAGAAGCCCTTTTTGGGCTAAGTAATTCTTGTCCAAAAAGGTAAATCAAAATAAATAAGGTAAAAATTTCATAATAGTTTTTATTTTCGAAAAAAAAGACCTAATATTGCACTCCGAAAATTCGGTACGGTTATTAATTTGAGAATCGTATTTAATCAGCATATAGTCATGGATTTAGTAAAATTTGTAGAAGAGCAGGTTGTAGCAAAAAAGGAATTACCTGCATTTAAATCAGGAGATACAATCAGCGTTCACTATAAAATTCGTGAAGGAAACAAAGAGCGTGTTCAGGTTTATCAAGGGGTAGTTATCCAGAGAAACAGTGCTGGTTCTACTGAAACTTTCACTGTTCGTAAAATTTCTAACGGTGTAGGTGTAGAACGTATCTTCCCTGTAAATTCTCCTAATATAGAAAAAGTAGAAGTACACAGCATTGGTAAAGTACGTAGAGCTAAATTATTCTACTTACGTAACCTTACTGGTAAAGCTGCTCGTATCAAAGCGAAAAGATAATTTTACTTCTATTAAGATATTAAGACCCTTTTGGTATTCAAAAGGGTTTTTTTGTATTCAAAAATACCTTTCATGTCAGATTTAAGTTGGTTATCACGTTCTGCCCTTTTGGTTGGGAACGATGGAATAGAGACACTTCAAAAGAAACATGTTTTAGTTGTTGGATTAGGTGGTGTAGGCTCTTTTGCGGCAGAATTTATTTGCAGAGCCGGAGTGGGAGAAATGACCATTGTAGATGGTGATGTTGTTGATCCCTCTAATAGAAACAGACAATTGCCTGCTTTAGCGACTAACCATGGTGTTAGTAAGGCAGAAATTATGGAAGAACGCTTATTGGCTATTAATCCGGAGCTGAAGTTGCATGTTATTAAAGAGTTTCTGTCTCCCCAAAAATGTAAGGAACTTTTAAGTACCCAGAAATTCGATTATGTTGCAGAGTGTATAGATAGTATTACCCCTAAATTGTTGTTGCTCACTACAGCACTTGAGTGCGGTTTGCCTATTGCAAGTTCTATGGGAGCCGGAGGAAAGGTTGATCCGACCAAACTGAGGACAACTTATTTGACAGATACCTGGGAGTGCGTTTTTGCACAATATGTTCGTAAGCGATTGAAAAAAATGACAAACGCTTCTACTATAAAAGCAGTGTTTTCTATCGAGAAAGTAATGAAAGAATCTTTGGTAATGACCGATGGCAGCAATTTTAAGCTTTCGGCATACGGGACTATCTCATATCTGCCAGCGGCTTTTGGTGGCGGGATAGCCTCTATCGTTATCAGAGATTTACTTGGACTGCCAATTGACATTGAAAAACGTCCGGATTTTATATCTAAGAAAAAGGCTAAGAAGAAAAAGAAAAAAGCTGAGAAGAAAGAAGAGATTAAGGAATAATTTCAAAAGCAGTTTTAAAGAACTGCTTTTTTATTTAACTAAACTTGTTGTTGTAATTTTATAAATCATCCTGCATATAACCTATTCTTTTTCTGTTTTTTTGAAGTGTTTTCCTTTTCGCTTAAATCATCAAGATATTTAAAAATGATCTCGATATTCTGGTCTTGATTTCTAATACTTTTTTTAAGTTTCTCAAGTTCCATAATAATATTCGCATTGTCAGAAAGCATTTTTCTGAAATAATTGAAGATTCGCATAATTTGTATGGCCTTTTTGCTATTTAGAACGCTGGACAGCATTAAAACTCCATGTTCGGTAAAAGCATAAGGAAGGGGTCTTCTTCCTCCCTAACTTGAGGTCGCAAATTGCGACTTCAAATTTTGAAACTCATATTCAGTAAGCTGAAAAATAAAATCCTCTGGGAAACGGTCTATATTTCGTTTTACCTGCTCATTAATTCTTTTTGTATCTATACCATACAATAAAGCTAAGTCACTATCTAGCATTACTTTCTGCTCTCTAATGTGGTGAATTTTGTCAACAACAGCTTCGTTGGAATAAGTGATTGTAATTGGTTATCCATAGAAATAATAATCAAATAAATATAGAAAAATATTGTCCCTAAACAAACGTTGTCTTTAATGTAAATATAGTTTAACGTAACTTTACTCTAATCTTCAATAAGAGTCTTTTTAATTTTTAATTTTGATTTCGGACTTATAAAATGCAAAAACCGCTTAAAAGACTTCAGGCATCGGCAGGCTCAGGAAAGACATTTAGTTTGGCTGTTCACTATCTTACTTTATTGTTTAGTAACGAAAGCAAATACCGTGAGATATTGGCCGTAACTTTTACGAATAAAGCTACAGAGGAAATGAAGAGCAGGATTTTAGAGGTGCTGAAAAGCCTGGCGGAAAATAACGGTGATACTGGAATTGAAAGCTACCGTAAGCTGATACTAGAGGCCTATCCTGCATTTACCAGAGAAAAATTGAGTGAAAAGGCAGATAAAATCTATCGCAGAATCTTACATGATTATAGCCGGTTTTCTGTAAATACCATCGACGGTTTTGTACAAAAGGTAATTCGTGGTTTTGCTTTCGAATTGGGCTTGGATGCTTCTTATTCCTTAGAGATGAATATCGATAAGGTAAAAGAGAATTTAGTAGAACGTTTGGATAAAGAACTGGATCGCCAGCCGGAACTGGTGCAATGGGTTATCAGATTAGCAAAGGAACGGATTGAAGATAATAAGAGCTGGAATTATAAAAGTGAATTATTAAGTCTTACAGGAGAGATTTTTAAAGAGCGTTTCGCTGTTTTTGAACAAGCTTTGCAACAAATAGGTTTAGAAAATGCCAATCAGGTTTTTCTGGATTTTGCCAAAGTTTCTAAAGAAAGTGTGCGGATTTTCGAAAATCAAGCTATTGAATTTTCAAGTCAAGCCTTAGCCGTATTAGAACGCTTTGGTGTTACCCCGGAATTTTTAAAAGGGAAAAGCAGAAGTCCGCTTCTGCGCCTGAAGAAAATGGTGGAAAAGGATTTTAAAGACTATTCGAAGTTATTTGAGTTGGTTGATATACCTGAAGATGAGTGGTTCCAAAAAAATGCTCCAACAGACTCATATCCGGAAGTTAATGCTCTGTTGGAAAAATTGAAAAAACACTTTGCTGATTATTATTCTGATTATATTCTTCATCAACAGTTTAATAAAAATGTCTATTTCTTACGGTTAATGGTCGAATTGGTGGGATTATTAAAGGACTACCGAGAAGAAAGCGGCAACCTTTTGATTAGCGATGCTCAAAACCTGTTGACAGGAATTACGGATGATGCCGGAGATAATCCCTCTTTTATTTGGGAGAAGATAGGTAATAAATATAGGAACTTTCTTTTCGATGAGTTTCAGGATACATCGGTTAGCCAATGGGGGAGTTTCCGGTCTCTAGTACAAAATGCAATTGCAGAACCAAGCGGAGAGTTAATAGATAATTTGATTGTTGGTGATACGAAACAATCAATCTATCGTTGGCGGAATGGCGACTGGAATATTTTGCATTCTGGTGTAAAGAAAGATTTGGGCGAACACTATGTCGAGGACGATAATCTCGAAGAAAATTATAGAAGTTCTACTGAAATCATTCGTTTCAATAATGAACTTTATCACAAATTACCAGGGTTGATTCAGCATAAAATCAATACTGAAGTCTCTGATGTTGAAGATGAAAATCTGAATAGTTGGTGGTTGGGAAATGATTATCAGGAAGTCATCGAGAAGATTTATAGTCAATCCGCTCAGAAAATAACTCCTTTTACGCCAGAAGGCGGAGTTGTAAAAGTCAAAAGATTTGTTAAAAAAGAAGAGCAGGAAGGAATATTTTCAGAAGCTGTTTTCAGAGAGTATGCATTAGCATATTTAGTCGATGAAATCATTGAGCTGAAAGCCAACCAAGCCTATCAATATAAGGATATCAGTGTTTTGGTGCGCTCTAACAAAGAAGCAGTAGCTGTTGTGGACGCATTGATGCAGGCCCAAATTCCTGTGGTTTCGGGAGAAGCATTACTCATTGGAAACAATACCGCGATTAAATTAATTATTAATACATTGTGTGCTCTGGTTGGCTATGAAGAGAATACGTCTTTATATAAGGCCAATTGTATTGCGCTTTATCATAAAATAAGTGGACAGCCTGTTCACCCAAATAGTTACTTGGGATTGCGCTTTAAATCGCTGGAGCAATTAGGACATCTGTTGCCAAAAGAATTATGCGAACAAGCTAATCTTTGGATTCAATTCCCCTTACCAGAATTGGTTGAAAAAATTATAAGAGCTTACGATTTAGACAAAAAGGAAAGTTATCTCCCCTATCTGTTGGCTTTTAGAGATATTGTAGGGAATGCAACACGACAAGGGGAAAAAGGGATCCATAGTTTTTTAAACTGGTGGGATGAAGATGGTGTTTCTAAAACTCTGCCTTCGCCGGAAGAGGCCAATGCTGTACAAGTCTTGACGATACATAAATCTAAAGGATTGGCGTTTAGAGCTGTTTTTATTCCTTTTTGCGATTTGGGATTGAGCGGGAAAAGCAATAGCGTATTTTGGGTGCCTGCGCAGGAAACGCCTTATGCACTTTTGGGAAGTATCCCATTAAAATATTCGAAAGAATTGGCCAATTCTTCGGTAGCTAAATATTATTTCGAAGAAGAATTGTACAGTCATATGGACAGTTTGAATATGATTTATGTGGCAACAACCAGAGCAAAAGATTATTTATTTATTGGGATAAAGGGAAGCGAGAAAAATGAGGGTAAATCTATTGGCGATTTGTTCTGCCTCATTTATCAAGATCAGTTTGATGAAGAGGGGTTAATGACTCAGGGGAATTATATCCATAAACAGGTAAAAGAATCCGAGAAGAATATCATTCCTTTAAAGTCCTATCCTACTTCAGACAGGATTTCGGAAATTTATGAAACAGTTGAAGACCGACATGTAAATCATTTATTGAATATCGAACAATCGGGCCGAAAAGGGAGTATTTTGCATGATATTTTAGCCAGCGTAAACAGGCAGGAAGATATAAGCTCTTATGTTGATGATTTAAATATCCAAGGGATTGTTTCTGCGGATGAAAAGGAAGAGTTTATTCAGTCGGCAAAAGAAGTTTTATTACATCCGGAGTTGCAGTATCTTCTGTCCAGGGCCGAGCGAACCATAGAAGAAAAAGGAATTGTGGATGAATTAGGGAGGCAGCATCGTCCGGATAAAATTTTGGTCTGTAAAGATGAGTTGATTATTCTCGATTATAAGTTTACCAATAAAGAGCATGATACCCATATTACCCAACTGTCTGAATATAAGCAGTTATTGTTAGCTATGGGATATCCTACAGTAAGCGCTTATCTGTTTTATGCATTAACTAAAAAATTGAAAGCTATTTAAGTTCCACATGAAACCATTTTTAAAAGAAGTTGCAGAAGATTTAGTAGCCCAATTTGGAGATAAATTGCAGCATTGCGCAATTGTATTCAATAATAAAAGACCATCAGCATATTTACAGAAGTATTTGGCAGAGATTTATCAGAAGCCATTCTGGAGCCCAACGTTTTTTACTATTCAGGAACTTTTCGCTAAATCTACACATTATAAAATAGCAGATTTCTATTCCCAATTTTTTACGCTTTATAGGTTATATAATCAGTTGTTGATTAAAGAGAATTTGGGTTTGTTGGATATGGCGCAATTTTTTCCGATAGCTAAAATTATTTTAAGTGATTTTTCGCAGATAGATAATGATTTGGTTGATGCCAATAAACTGTATCATGAACTGGAGGATATCGCCTTAATTAACCAGCAATTCGATTTCTTATCACCCGAACAACATCAATTCCTTTCACAGTTTTGGACCTCCTATTCAGAAGGAAAGCATAAGCGACAACAGGAGAATTTTATTAAGATGTGGCGGAGGATGCCTGTTCTGTATCACGCTTTCCATGAAGATTTGGCTAAGCAGAAATTACAGACGATGGGAAGAGCTTATCGCAATCTGGCTGAGGGAAAACAGGATAATCCGGATTTTCTTCAGGAATTTCAGGAAGGTAAATTGATATTTGTTGGGTTTAACGCATTAACCAAGGCGGAATCTAAAGTTTTTAAACGTTGGCAGGAACAAGATCTCGCAAAGTTTTATTTTGACACTGATGCCTATTATTTGAATGATCCTCTACAGGAAGCAGGCTTATTCCTTCGAAAAAATATAGACCAAATAGGTTTGATAAATGCACTTGATAGTCAAAGGACCTTCATTAAAGAAAGACCGAAGCAGGTGGATGTTTATAAAGTGCAGGGTCATAATGTTCAGGCAAAAATCCTGAATGATATTGTTCGGGATGAATATGCGCAATTAGCTGCGAATAAGAATTACGGCGATACTGCTATTGTTCTTGCGGATGAATCTTTATTGCTGCCGACTTTGCAAACTATTCCTTCCCGGTTGAAGGACACTTTTGGTAATGAAACCGGACTGGAGGTGAATTTAAATGTGACGATGGGGGTTTCTTTCATTTCGTCAACTTTATTTGGTTTGGCAGATTTATGGCTGAGTATCCAGAAAAGTATTCATCAGTTTAAACCAGAAGATGAAATAACATTTTCTTTCAAGAATGTGGAGGCATTTTTATCCCATCCATTGGTTGGTTTGAGCGAGAAAATGCGGGAGAAAATATTAAAAGCATTTGTGACAGAGCAAATAGTTCAGGTTCCACAAAGCAGATTACTTCCTCAAAAAGGAATATTTGTGGATTTCTTCCAAAAGATAGACAAACCTGTTGAAATTGTAAAAGGGTTAAAAGAAACTTTAGAAGCTGTTCTAAAAAGACAGCTTTATGGAAAGCACCTTAAAAAGATTGATTCAGAATTATTTATTAAAACCATACAGGAACTTAATCGACTCTACGATACGCTTTTCAAACACGTAAATGAGGGAAAACAGATTTTAGAAGTTGGTTTTGTGATTTCGTTAATACAGAAAACCTTACAAAGTATCGCTGTGCCTTTAAGTGGAAGTCCGTTAAATGGTTTACAGGTTATGGGGTTGCTTGAAAGTCGTAATCTTAATTTTAAGCATGTAGTACTTTTGGGTTTAAACGATGGTATTGTCCCAAAAACAACGATTGGAAATAGTTTTATTCCCGATAGTCTCCGACGAGTTTACGGATTGCCAGTTTTGGAAAATCAGGATGCTATTTCTGCTTACATGTTTTATAGGTTAATTCAGCGGGCCGAAAAAGTAAGCGTGGTATATAACAGCCTCACAGATGAAAGCAATTCGGGAGAACCCAGTCGTTTCTTAAAGCAGTTAGAATACGAAAGTGGCTGGGATTTTAACTATTTCCATCAGGAAATGAATGTGGAAGTAGAAAAAAGCGAAGCAACGGAAATTGAAAAGACTGATGAAATTATAAAAGTGCTGAATGATTTTTCTACCGGAAGGAGAACACTTTCTGCCTCGGCGTTAACAACCTATATCGCAAATCCAATAGACTTTTTCTTCAATTACATTGCCGGTATTAAAGAACCGGAGGAGGTGCATGAAGTTGTAGAAGCAAATGATCTTGGATCTATTCTTCATGGGACTATGGAGGATTTTTACAATATTTTAAAATTCGAAAATCCCAATATTACCAGGGAACGTATCGCAGAGAAGCGAAAAGATATTTTGACTTTGATAAAAGCCAATTTTAATAAGGTAATGTATGATAATGCGGAAAGACAAACTAATTTTTCCGGTATGCAACTGGTGGTTTTGGCGATAGTTGAAGAGTATTGCAATATTATCCTTAATTATGATGAAAAATGCACTCCTTTTACAATTATTCATATGGAAGAGGCTATGGTGGTTCCTTACACATTTACCGATGCGAATGGAAATGAAAGAACAATTCATATCAAAGGAATTATAGACCGCGTAGATTTAACCGGTGATGGAATAACCAGAATTGTTGATTATAAAACGGGTTCGGATAAGCTGTCTTATCACAGTATTGAAGAAAGTTTCAATACTCATGGTAAAAGCCTGAACAAAGCTTTGGTACAAACGCTTTTCTACACTTATGTTTTTGAACAAGCCAAGAATCTGAAATTTGTAGAACCAAATCTTTATGTGCTAAAGATTATGAATAAGGAAGGTGTACTATTCCAATCTTATCGGAAAGTAGATGATGGGAAAGGAGGTACAAAGCGCATGAAGTTAAATTTAAGTAATGAGTTCCTGATGGAGGAAAAGGAAATTTTCTTGAATGAACTGAATAAAAAGCTAGCGGAGCTTTTTGATAAAAATGTACCATTTCGGGTTAGTGAAAATCCGTTAAATTATCAATATTCAAGGTATACGACCTTAATGGTGAGGTAGGCCGAATCTGTGATAAGGAATTTTAAGTTTGTAGCCTCCTTTTCTATTGTTTAATCTTGGAACAATTTCAAAAAATCTGTCGGAGTTTTGATACTTATAAGAGAACTGTCCAGCTTTAAAAAATCAATGTCATTGGTAATCAGGTAATCCAGTTGGTGTTTTAAGACGGTGTAATAATGGATGGCGTCTTCTATGTCTTTAATGGGCGAATTGAGAGCATTTAGGATTGTTTCCTGATCTGTTTCTACAATCGTTAGTATTTTTAGCAATTCAAGTAGAAGTACTTTCGAAATTGTAGGGTCGAAATTTTTCTGAAGATAAAAAGAAATGGTTTGAATTATCGAAGGATTTGTAAATGCCTTTATTTTTCTTTTTTGGGCGAGAGATAATAACTGAAAGGCAATATCATATCCCTTACGTTTCAGCAAGAAATCAAGTAGGAAATTGGCATCTAGAAAGACTTTAGAATCCATACTTTTCCTTATTATCCTCGAAATACTGCTTTTGAAAATCGTAATTTTCTGGATAGCTTGTTTTAGGGAGTTCATTTACTATTTCAAAAAGCTTGGTTTTTATCTCTTTTGATTGTTCAGCCGCAGTAATTTTATTGAGGTAGTCTTCAACCAATCCTGATATACTAACTCCGATTTTCGAAGCATAATTTTTAGCTTTATCAAGTGTATCCTGCTCTATTGTTAAATTTACTCGCGTTTTCATAATATAAATATACGCATAAATTAATTTTATGCGTATCATTTTTGTGTCGTAAAGACTATCCTTAAATATCAATAATTGAGATATACGACCTTAATGAGTAAATAATAAATAGACGATTGAAAATTTATATTAATTTCGGGCTCGAAACATCCATACGCAGACATGAAATCAAAATCTAATCCTCAATTATATAACAGAAGTACAGGAAATGTAGAAGTGGAAGATGCATATAAATCCGGAGGGTTGAAAATTTTATATCGCACAGTTCTGGGAAGGGCAGTAACCAAATCGGTTTTAATAAAAAGACGCATTTCCAGGCTTTACGGAAATTATATGAATAGTCCGAAAAGCACTAAGAAAATCAATGAATTTATAAGACATTATAACATTGATGTTTCTGAGATTAAACGTCCTTTGGATAGTTTTAAGTCTTTTAATGACTTTTTCATTAGAGAGCTAAAAGAAGATGCCAGGCCTATTGACGATACACCTGAACATTTGGTTTCCCCCGCGGATTCCAGATTGTTTGTATTCGATTTGGCAGGAAAACCTCAATTGCCGATAAAAGGATATTGGTATCAGGTAGAAGATCTGGTAAAAGATAAGGCCATAGCCGATCAATATAAAGACGGATGGTGCTTTATCTATAGGTTGGCGCCAAATGATTACCACCGCTATGCTTATTTAGATAGTGGCTATCAGGAAAATGTGATCAAGATCAATGGTATTTTGCATAGTGTGAATCCTATTGCTTTGAAGGAAACACCGAGCGTAATGGCTAAAAACTATAGAGAGCTGACTATTTTATATACTGATAATTTCGGGCCGGTTGCACATATAGAAGTTGGCGCTTTATTCGTTGGAAAGATAGTAAACCGGGAATATGGAAAATACAAATTCAAACGGGGAGAAGAAAAAGGCTGGTTTGAATTTGGTGGCTCGACAGTGATCCAACTGTTCAGGAAAGATGCTATTGCGCCGGACGCAGATATCCTGGAACAGACTCAAAAGGGTATTGAAACCATTGTGAGGCTGGGAGAAAAGACGGGTATTGCAAGAAAATAGATCAACATTCTTTAGAGTATACTTTTAAGATGTTAAATGAGCCACATAGGGACATGGATTATGTTGGCAAAAAAAATTGTTAATGAACATTTTAGTCTTTTGCCCGAATAATACAAAAACTATGTTTCTATGTGGTAAAACATAATTCCACATAATAAATATGTCTTTATATCTTTATTTCATCTGAATTCCATCTCCATATTTAAAGAAAGCATTAATGCTAACCGGAAGTTTTCCGCTGGCTTTATGTGCTCCTAAGATCACTTTTGCAGCAGAAAGTTGTATTTCGGGTAAATTTTGATAACCGATAATAACAGATGCAGATCTTTCAAATCCAGGGATTTCCGTAATAGTATAAGGATTTGCAAATAGAGCAGTAATAGTATTCTTAGTTGAGAATTCGGAAACAAATTGAAGCAGATGTGAACTAAAATCCAGTTTGCCCGCGGGTCTTAACCTGTTGTCAATAATGGCCATAATTATCTGATCGTACGGTTTCATGTTGTTCCTGATAATACCTAGCTCAACCTCATTAATATTTTTGGGGATATTAATAACTGTTGCGCCCGGTTTAATCTTCTTTAAGGTATTTGAAAAAGTGGTATTAGAGCCAGAGCCGATATTTAAAATCACTGTTTTCCTGACAAAATCATTCCTTAGAGGGAATGCGCTGGTACTTTTTAGCACAGTAACAGAAGCGTCGGCCAATTGTTGAATGAGGTTTTTTGATTCTGCCCTATTCAGATCCTGGTAAAGATTAGCCAGATTGACTTCTTCTAAATTATTCAATCCCATCCAGTATTTAGCTGCAAGAACTTTTTTGATTTTTGCCTCTACTTCTTTTGCCGGTATCTCCTTATGCCTAATTGCTTTTTTGAGCATTTTTATGGCTCTTTCTGTGTCTTCCGAAAGTTCTATAACATCCAATCCTGCAAATAAAGCTTTGACATCTGCTTGTCCATTGGGGAAATATTTTATTGCCCCTTTCATTTCCATGGCATCAGATACAACCAAACCCTTGAAACCGAAGTCATTTTTAAGAATTCCCGTTACTATTGGTCTAGAAAGAGAGGACGAAAGGTTTGGGGTAGGATCTAGAGCGGGAATATTCATATGTCCAACCATAACTCCAGTAGCACCATTAGCCATTAATTTTTTGAAAGGAAACATTTCCAAAGTATCTAATCTTGCTTTTGAGAAAGGAATCTGTGGTAAATCGTAATGTGAGTCTACATCTGTATCACCATGACCTGGAAAGTGTTTCGCTGTTGTAAAAATGCCATTATCCTGCATACCTTTCATGTAAGCGACCCCTTTATCGGCCACATTGTATTTATTCTCACCAAAAGAACGATAATTAATAACTGGATTATTGGGATTATTATTAATATCCACAACGGGAGCAAAGTTCATTTGCATACCTATACGTTTGAAATCTTTTGCAACCTGCTCACCCATTTTGTATAGCAATTGATTATTCTGAATTGCACCCAATGTCATCTGATATGGATAGGAAATAGTACTATCTAAACGCATTCCTAACCCCCACTCCGCATCCATGGCAATCATTAATGGAACAGGTACCAGTTTTTGATATTGATTTGTTAAGATCGCTTGTCTGACTGGTCCGCCCTGAAAGAACACCAAACCGCCAACCTGATTGTCTTTAATTTGCTTGGCAACTTTATCAGCATATTCCTTTCCTTTGTCAGAATGCGCTCTTAGCATAAAAAGTTGTCCTAATTTCTCTTTGTTGGATAGGGAATTATATACAGAGTCAACCCAGGGGTTACTCTTGTTTAATTGATCTATAAAGGATTGCTTTTTTTGTGCATATCCACAGATAGAAATATATGATAAAAATAATACTAAAGCTGTTTTCTTCATTTTAGATAAAAGCATTTTTATTAATAAGTGTCTGTCTTTTTCTCTTTTGATAATTTAAAATATAAAATAAGGCTACAAGATTTGCGACGCCAGCGCCATAAAAAATGTATGGAATTCGCTGCAGAACATCCTGAAAGAAATATCCTGCGAAAAAAGCACCTAAACCAATGCCCGCTTCCAAAGCAATGTACATTGTAGCTACCGACTTTCCACGTTTGTCTTCATCACTTAGATCTACTGCCCAGGCAGAAATTGCCGGCGAAAAAGTTCCCGTGGCAAATCCATAAATTACAGACCCCGATAGTAATCCTATTGCAGTTTGCCAGGTAGCCATCCATGCAAGGGAAATACAAAGCAGTACCAAAGAAATTTTTAATACCGGAATACGTCCGTATTTGTCGGCTACTTTTCCAGCGATTAGTCTTACACATATGGAAGCTATAGTAAATACCATAAAGAAGAGTCCTTTGTTTTTGATTCCAATTGATTCGCTCCAATCTGGAATTAAAGTAATAAGTGCACCATAGCTAACGTAGCTGAAAATTGTTACCCAAAAAACAGGAAGCACTTGTTTATTTATAATTTCATGTTTTCCGATCTTCAATACAGCCGGGCTAAATTTCTGTTTATCTTTTAACGTTTCCTTCATATTAAAAATTATGGCAATTGAAAGAAATGCGAATAACGATGAAACGTAAAAAAGCGTGTTGATGGAAAAAAATAAGGTAATTCCGCTTCCAATAGCCGGACCAATAGCCATACCTGTCGAGAAGCATAAGCCATGAAAACCCATTGCTTCTCCCCATCTGTTTTTGGGGATAATATCTGCAATATAAGCTGCGGTTGCAGTAGGTTTAAATCCTGTAGAAAAACCGTGGATCAGCCTTAAGAAAAGAAATCCTGCTACACTCGCCAATACAGGATATAGAAATCCACATACAAAACAAACCAAAGAGCCAACGGCCATAACAGGAACCCGGCCGATTTTATCGGTAAGCTTCCCACTAAAAGGCCTGGAAATACCGGCAGTAAGTGTAAAAAGTGCAATAATTAAGCCTTTGTGTTCCGCTCCGCCCAAACTGCTTAAATAAGCCGGAAGTTCTGGAATAAGCATATTGAAACTTGCTGAGAACAAGAAAGAACTTAAACAAAGTAAAGAAAATTGTAATGTGTAGATAGATCTCTGCTCGCTGTAATCCAATGCCTTAAACTATTTTTACAAAGGTAAGCATTCCGCCATATCCAGGTATTACAAAAGCATGATTTTTACTTTTCGCAGATTGTTAAAATGCTTATGTATTTTTGCTGCCATGGAACAGAATCTCTATCAACCCTTTGCGTCGATGTCTTTTGATAATAGTCATTGCTTTTTAAGTGGCAAAAAACTGGAATCGGCATCTGACAAAATGAATGTTTTTGGCGACTGGTTGATTGAGAAGTATCAATTGAATGAACGTCCTTTTAAAATGCTGGATGAAAGTATGCTAAGTTATGCTGATATTTCGATTCCCTGTTCTGATTCTGTAAAAGTCAGTTTTGAAACTTTAGAAAAAACTATTCAGAATGCATTTTTAGGTGGATATGAGAAGGTGTGTAAACTGGATGAATTACAGCTTTTTCAGTGGGTAGCGAAGACAGTATACGGAATTATTTTTAGAGAGATACAAGCTGCAATTGTCTCGCAAAGCAGAAGTGGCGAAGGTTTTTATATGTCTCAGGGATTAATTCACAAATTCGGAACATTGCATACCATGTTACAGTCGGTGATTAAACGGATTCATTTCGACGGGTTTAAGCCATGGAGTATTTTTATCTGCCCGGTAGATAATTTGGAAAATGAATTTTCTTATCGTGATGAAATTAACACCTTAACTTTCTCTTTAAGGATGAACGATTTCGGAATCATCCTTAGCTTACAAGATAATGGTGTAAATAAAATCTATCATCAGGACGTTTGGAATAAAATAGAAGGGAGAAAACTACATCCAATTCAGTTTGAAGAACTTTGTGGGAAGATTTATTACTCGGCATATCTTTTTAATCGTTTGCCCGAATATCATATTATGCCAACACCGGATGGAATATATTTAGATGCTTCTCCTTTGCGAGGTATGAGTTCTAAACCTTTGTTTGACGATTGGCAGAACAAAACGTATGGACAGGTTTTGGAGAACTTCTGGAAGAAATGGGGTTTTCTGTTGCTGGAGATTATCAAAAATCCGGAAAAGCCCGTAAGTTATCTGTTTGATGATAAAGGAGATTTTGTAAATGCTGATTCGATTGCCTTGGAGAGGTAGATGCCGACCAAACTAAATAATATCTTTTAAAACACACTCCTAATCTCTCCAAGGAAATGTGAAATCACCTGCGGATACAATAAAATAGTAATTATAATTCCGGCTATTGCTCCAAAAAAATGGGCATCATGGTTAATGCCATCGCTTGACCTTTTTCCTGCATAACTGGTATATGCTAAAAATATAATCCCATAAAGAATAGCTGGAATGGGTAACGGGATAGGGAAAATAATCAATGAGCTAAACGGAAAAAATAAAATTGAACTGAATACTACGGCGCAAACGGCTCCTGATGCTCCTAAACTTGCATACCAGCTGTGATTTTTATGTTTTTGTATAGAAGGAATATCACAAAGAATAAGGCTTCCCAGGTAAAGCAAACCAAATTGCCAGTGACCAATAACTCTTTCCAAATTAAAGGCAAAAAAATAAAATGAAAGCATATTGAAAAGCAAGTGGCTCCAGTCTTTGTGAATGAAACCGCTTGTCAAAACCTGATAAATATTTTTTCCACGTGATACATCATAAGGATGCAACATCAATTTGGAAAACAAACCGGGTTTGTTAAAAGTATAAATGCTAAGAATTACTGTAATAGCAAAAATAAACGCTGCGACCGGAGCCGTATTCAATATCGAAAGCATAATATTAATTTTAATGAGCTTCTAACCAATTTAATCCTTCGCCAATTTCAACAACAATAGGGACAGTGGTTTTGATAGCATTTTTCATTCTGTCCATAATTATCTCTTTTACAATGTCTTTTTCCGTAACCAGTACATCAAAAACCAACTCATCATGCACCTGCATCGTCATTTTAGATTGCAGCTTTCTGTCGATAAGATCTTTATGGATATTTAGCATCGCAATTTTAATCATATCGGCCGCCGAACCTTGGATAGGAGCATTAATAGCATTTCGTTCAGCAAAACCTCTAACTGTGGCATTGGCAGAATTGATATCTCTCAAATACCTTCTGCGTCCCATAATAGTTTCCACGTAACCATTTTCACGAGCAAAGTTCATAGTATCAGACATATAATTTTTGATGCCCTTATACTGCTCGAAATAGTTTTCAATAATCTCGGCAGCTTCTTTTCTTGGAATTCCCAGGTTTTGCGATAAACCAAAAGCCGACTGTCCGTATATGATACCGAAATTAACAGCCTTGGCATTTCTTCTCTGATCAGACGTTACATCTTCTAAATTGGCAACACCGTAAACTTTTGCTGCGGTTGCGGTATGGATATCTAATCCTTTAGAGAAAGCATCCATCATATTTTCATCTTTGCTGATTTCGGCGATTATCCTTAATTCAATCTGAGAATAATCGGCAGATAGCAAAATATGGTTCTCATCTCGTGGGATAAAAGCTTTTCTCACTTCTCTTCCTTTCTCGGTGCGAATTGGAATATTTTGCAGGTTTGGGTTATTTGAACTTAATCTTCCGGTCGCTGCAACGGCTTGATTGTAAGATGTATGTACCCTGCCGGTTTTTTTATTTATCATTAGCGGAAGTGCGTCAACATAAGTAGATTTTAGTTTTTGCAGTTGCCTGAAATCTAAAATGTCCTTTACAATATCCGACTTATTAGCTAAAGCCAGTAAAACGTCCTCGCCTGTTTGGTACTGGCCCGTTTTGGTTTTTTTAGCTTTCGGGTCCAATTGAAGTTTGTCGAATAATATTTCGCCAAGTTGTTTTGGCGAAGCAATATTAAAACGATGGCCTGCTTTATGATAAATGGTGTTTTCCAGTTTACCGATATCATCTTGCAGGTCTCTGGAAAATCTTATCAATTGTTCAACATCAATTTTTACACCCTCTTTCTCCATATCTCCCAACACGTTAATCAAAGGATTCTCTACCTCTTTAGCCAATTTTTCCGCTTGTGCCTCAATCAGCATAGGTTCAAAAACTTGTTGAAGCTGTAGGGTAACGTCGGCATCTTCGGCTGCATAATCAGTGACTTTGGCGACGTCAATATCGCGCATATTTAACTGATTTTTGCCCTTTCCTATTAACTCTGTAATAGAGATCGGTGTATACCCTAAATAATTTTCTGATAAGACATCCATATTATGTCTGGTATCAGGATCCAGAAGATAATGGGCTAACATGGTGTCGAAGAACTCGCCTTTCAGCTCAATACCGTACCATTTAAGGATGATATAATCATATTTTAAATTTTGGCCGATTTTTCTGATATTTTCATTTTCCAATAGTGGGCGAAGAACCTCCAGAAATTCTAAAATCCCTTTTTCGTGTTTTGGAACAGCAATATAGTATGCTTCTCGGGCTTTATAAGCGAAGGATAAACCTACCAGTTCGGCATCGTTGGCATCCAAACCCGTAGTTTCCGTATCCATGGAAACCTCTTTTTGCTGAAGTAAGGTTTCGGTAAGTTTCTGCAGCTCCTCAAGCTTATCTATTAAAATATAGTTGTGTTGGGTATTACTTATATTTTTACCAGGAATAATTTCATCTATAACAGATGGTTTTTGTACCGGCAGATTATTTTCCGAAATGCTTCCGAAAAGGTCCATTTGTCCGCTGCTCGGTCTGGCTTCGGCTACACTAAACGATTCTCCAAAAACGCGCTTTCCAAGTGTACGAAATTCCAATTCCGCAAATAAAGGCTCAAGAACTTCTTTTGAAGGGTCTTTAATTAAGAAGTCCTCTTCATGGAACTCGACAGGAGCATCCAGTAAAATGGTGGCCAAACGTTTAGATAGAATTCCCTGGTCAGCAAAGTTCTCCACGTTTTCCCTTTGTTTGCCTTTCAGCTGGTCGCTATTGGCAATGATTTGCTCGACAGATCCAAACTGCTTTACCAAAGCTTTTGCAGTTTTTTCACCAATTCCCGGTATACCTGGAATATTATCTACAGCATCACCCCAAAGTCCAAGGATATCTATTACCTGATGTACATGTTCTATTTCCCATTTCTCCAGAACCTCTTTAACACCCAAAATCTCCATGTCGTTGCCCATTCGCGCTGGTTTATAAATGAAAATATTTTCAGAGACCAGTTGTGCGAAATCCTTATCCGGTGTCATACAATACACCGTATAGCCAACCTTTTCAGCTTGTTTAGCCAGCGTTCCAATAACATCGTCGGCTTCATAGCCATCAGAAGTAATTACGGGAATATTGAAGCCTTCTATTAGCTTTTTAACATATGGTAATGCAACTGCGAGGTCTTCGGGCATAGCCTGTCTGTTTGCTTTGTAAGCTTCAAAACCGGTATGTCTTTCGGTAGGAGCCTCAGTATCGAAAACAACAGCCATATGTGTTGGTTGCTCTTTCTTTAAAACTTCCAATAAGGTATTGGTAAAACCCATTACTGCAGAAGTGTTTATTCCTGTAGATGTAAATCTGGGATTTTTGCTTAATGCGAAATGAGCTCTGTAAATTAAAGCCATTCCGTCTAAAAGAAAGAGTTTTTTCATTTGTTGTTGTTTTCGTTAAACACCAAAAATGGTGATGAACTTCAAAAATAAAAAATTAAGGCGGGACAAAGAGTCTAGCCTTAACCTTATTTAATATTGACTATAAAATCTAGTAATTGCGGATGTCGCCTGACTATAAATAGGTTTTGTAAATTCGAGAAATAAGGTTTGTGGTGGCGGGGGCATTCCTTCTTTTTTTCTACAAAGTTGCAATTGTTCATTGCTCAAAGCTCTGTCATCACCACGGTAAGACGCCCATGAATCTTTCCAAACAAAAGTTCCCGGCATTTTTTGCTGATTAATAAGCCTATTAGTCCTGGCATCTAAGATCGTCAGGTCTAATTGTCCTCCCGAACTAATCGTTTTGTCAAAAACAGATAAAGTTGCTTTTACAGTAGAATAAACGGGTCTTTTCTGATCAGTGTACCCAACTAAAACATTTTCTTTCTTGACCTCTTCTACACGTTCCTTTACATAAGTTTGCCCTACTACAAAATCATCAAAACTAAAGATCATCACGTGATCTGCCTGTAGCTTTTGTCTTCGTAAGTCTTCGGGTCTAAAAAACATGACAAAATTTTTAGTCTCATAGCTTGACATAAACTCATCCAGTTTCGACTGAAAATAATCGTTAGACAATTTATATAAATTAGAATTTACTCTAATAGGTTCAACAACCACTTTTAATGCTGCTGCATAATACGCTTCGTTTAATTTTGCTTTAACGTCCTTATAATTGGGAATAAAGTAATCTGCAAGTTCAAAATATCTGTAAGCAACTTTTGCAGACTCTCTTTTATTTTCCTTTAACAGTTTATTTGCAGCAAGATAACGTTCTTCTGCCGCCTGCGAACGGGCGAAACTTAATTCGGACGTGTAGAATGTAGTACGAGGAATAATTTTTTGACAACTTGGACAACCCTCTATTGCTTCGGCCAGTGCGTTTAAATCTTCATAATTATAAACAACTTCATCCCATTTAAACCCATTGTTGGAATATTTCGCCTGCTCAATTTTTCTCAAATGATTTTTTACAGCTAAATCATATGCTTCAGCAAGTGTTTGACCTGATTTTGCATGAGCTCCGTTGCTTTTTAGGCGTTTTACAGCAGTAAATACAGCATTATCATAATTTCCTTTTTCCAGCAGTTTCGTGCCGCTACTGCATGATTGAAGAACTAAACTCAGGGCTATAAAATAGAACAAAGCCTTTTTTATCATATAGAGGTTGTTTTTATATATTTGTTTGGACGAATTTACATGAAGATAAGTTACAAATTACTAAATCTTGAATTAAAATTTCCTTTCACTATAGCGAAGTTTTCCAGAACAAGTACCCCTGTTTTGTTATTGGAGGTTCATTTTGAAGGGTTTGTCGGCTTTGGAGAAGCTTCTATGGTTCCTTACATGGGAGAAAGTTTTGATACTGCCACGGATTTCCTAAATAAGGTGGATTTTTCAAGATTTTCTTATCCTTTTAATATGGATAATGTAATTGCTTATCTGGATGAAATTGCGCCCGGTCAACCGGCAATAAAAGCAGCTATAGATACGGCTTTGCATGATTTAACGGGTAAGATAGAAAATAAGCCGTGTTATGAATTGTTTGGAGCAAATCCAGATAATATGCCATTAACAACTTATACCATTGGGATAGATACTCCTGAAGTTATTGTCAAAAAAGTTGAAGATGCTTTGGCTTATAATTTTAAATTACTAAAAATAAAGTTGGGGAGGGATAATGATAGATTATTAATCGACACCATCAGGTCTGTAACTGAATTGCCTTTATATGTGGATGCCAATCAGGGTTGGGAAGATAAAATTAAAGGCGTTGAAATGACCTATTGGTTACAGGAACAAGGTGTTTTACTGATAGAGCAACCAATGGATAAATTGGATATTGAGGGAAATGCTTATATCACAGAACATAGCCCAATTCCTATTATTGGAGACGAAGCTGTTCAGCGTTTTATCGATGTTGAGAAGGCTTATGGGGTTTATCATGGAATTAATGTGAAATTGATGAAGTCTGCCGGTATGCATGAGGCTTTTAGAATGATAAAAAAAGCCAAAGGATTGGATATGCGTATTTTGATAGGCTGCATGAGTGAAACCAGTGTTGCTACACTGGCGGGAGCGAATTTGGCTCCGCTTTGTGATTTTGCGGATTTGGACGGCCCGTTTCTGACGTCTAACAATCCTTTTAAGCAACCTGATTTTCAGGAAGGGAAATATATTTTGAGCAAGAAACCGGGATTGGGAGTTGAAGTTGAGCATTGAATCTTTTAAATTCAATTCTGACAATTGGAGTTTCAGAACTCAAGTTACATACATTTTCACCTCTCTTGTCTTAAATCTCCTATCTAATGTACTTTACTTTAAACTTTAATAAATGTAACTTTGCAGTCCCAAAGTCATAAGGCTTTTAATCTTTTAGAACGACAATAATGGACAAAAAAGTAAGAGTCAGGTTTGCGCCAAGTCCAACTGGCGGACTTCATATCGGAGGAGTCAGAACCATTTTATTCAACTATATATTTGCGAAGAAGAATAACGGAGAATTTGTATTAAGAATTGAGGATACGGATCAAACCCGCTATGTTCCCGGCGCAGAAGAATACATTATTAACTGTTTAAAATGGTGTGGATTAAATCCAGGTGAAGGCCCAAATGTAGGTGGAGAATACGCTCCTTATCGCCAAAGCGAAAGAAAACCGATCTATAAAAAGTATGCGGATGAGCTAATTAAGAATGGCTACGCATATTATGCTTTTGATACTCCTGAAGAATTAGAAAATGCAAGAAATACGATAGAGAATTTTAGATACGACAAATCTACCAGAATGACATTAAGAAATTCTTTAACACTTTCTGCGGTGGAAGTTGAGCAATTGTTGACTCAAGGTGTACCATATGTAGTGCGAATTAAAGTTCCCGAAGATCAGAATATACATTTCGTAGATCTAATTCGTGGCCATGTAAGTTTTGATAGTAATGAAGTAGATGATAAAGTGTTGTTGAAAGCTGACGGAATGCCAACTTATCATTTAGCCGTGGTTGTTGATGACTATCTGATGAAGATTACACATGCTTTCCGTGGAGAAGAATGGTTGCCTTCATCCCCTATCCATATTTTGCTTTGGAAATATCTTGGCTGGGAAAAAGATATGCCGGAATGGGCTCACTTACCATTGATTCTAAAACCGGATGGACATGGAAAGTTAAGTAAACGTGATGGCCAACGTTTAGGATTTCCGGTTTATGCGATGAACTGGACAGACCCCGTTACGAAGGAACTGGCTGCAGGCTTTAAAGAAGTAGGTTTCCTTCCAGAAGCTTTCCTTAATATGCTGGCAATGCTGGGTTGGAACGACGGAACGGATCAGGAGCTATTTTCTTTAGAAGAATTATGTGAGAAATTCTCTTTAGAAAGAGTAAATAAATCGGGTGCAAAATTCGATTATGAGAAGGCAAAGTGGTTTAACGGCGAGTGGATTAAAAAATCGTCTGCACAGCGTTTATATCCTTATGTGAAGGAGGTTTTTAAAGAAAAAGGAATTTCGGTAACGGAAGAACAGTTGGTTAAGGTTATAGATATGGTTAAAGAACGTTGCATCTTATTGCCGGATTTCTATCAGCAAGCATCATTCTTTTTTGAAGCACCACAGCAATATGATATTGATGCTGTTAAGCCGAAATGGAATGCAGACAAAGCGGCTTTCTTTGACGCCTATATTAAACACATTGAAGCCGGAGAATTTATAGATGCCGCCGTTTTAGAAACAGAATTTAAACAGTTGGCCGCTGATAAAGGATTGAAAATTGGGGAAGTCATGTTGCCTTTCAGAATTATGCTGGTGGGCGGGAAATTTGGCCCTCAGGTTTTTGATATAGCACTGGCATTAGGAAAAGAAGAAACAATCAGGAGAATTCAGACGGCATTGCCTTTATTTCAATAATCTGGTTTTTACCGCAAAGGGCGCTAAGAAATTACAAAGGCCACAAAGTTTTAATTATGCTTTGTGGTCTTTTCATTTTGAGTTAGTCAAGTCCAAAAAACTCTCTTGGTGAATTGTGTCCTTATCTGTGTGCCCTTTGCGGTTCAAAGACACTTAAGAAAACTCAATATTTATATCTTCCTCTCCATAAATTTTTCAATCTTTCCAAAATCTTTAGTTCAGCCGGATTTTTCTGTGGCTTATATAATGTAGTTCCACTTAGTTTCTGAGGAAAAAATTCCTGATCGACAAAGTTTCCTTCATAGGCGTGAGCGTATTTATATTCTTCGCCATAACCAATTTCTTTCATTAGCTTGGTTGGAGCGTTTCTTAAATGTAAAGGAACAGGTAAGTCTCCGGTTTGTTTAACTAAACTCTGCGCCTGGTTAATGGCTTCGTAAGCGGCATTACTTTTAGCAGAGCTTGCTAAATAAGTTACCGTTTGCGATAATATAATTCTCGATTCAGGGAAACCAATGATATTTACTGCCTGAAAGCAGTTGTTGGCTAAAAGCAAAGCATTAGGATTTGCATTTCCAATATCTTCGGAAGCTAAAATCAGTAACCTTCTGGCAATAAAAGAAGGGTCTTCGCCGCCTTCAATCATTCTTGCCAGCCAATAAACAGCGGCGTTAGGATCACTACCGCGTATAGACTTAATAAAAGCAGATATAATATCATAATGTTGTTCACCTGCTTTATCATATAAAGCCATCTGTTGTTGCACATTGGCTAAAACAAATTCGTTGGTAATTTCAACCTTATCGGTTGGCGCTGCATTCACCAGAAGTTCGAAAATATTTAGCAATTTTCTTCCATCCCCGCCTGATAAGCGAAGAAGAGCTTCCGTTTCTTTTAACGTAATTTCTTTTTCCTGAAGAATCGGATCTAAAATCATTGCCCGATTTAATAATCCTAACAGATCTTCTTCACTTAAATTTTCTAAAATATAAACCTGGCATCTGGATAGCAATGCCGATATAACTTCAAAAGAGGGGTTTTCTGTAGTAGCTCCAATTAATGTAACATAACCACGTTCTACGGCTCCAAGTAAGGAATCTTGTTGAGATTTAGAAAAACGATGAATCTCATCTATAAAAAGAACCGGGATAGGATGTCCGGCTTTTTTATACATTTTGGCTTTATCGATAACGTCCCGAACATCTTTTACTCCGGAATTAATAGCGCTTAAAGAGAAAAAAGGTCTGTCCTGCGATTGGGCAATAATAAAAGAGAGCGTAGTTTTTCCAACTCCGGGAGGCCCCCAGAAAATCATGCTTGGAATATTGCCTTTATCAATGGCTTTCCTTAAAACAGCACCTGGCCCCACCAAATGTTTTTGTCCAGTGTATTCGTCCAGATTTTTTGGACGCATTCTTTCCGCTAAAGGTTCTCTAGTTATCAAATCTTCAAAATTAGCTGACTGGATAAAGTTAAATAAAAAAGCTAAATTATTTAGTATTTCAAGAAGGCTTAATGACTTTTAAGAATTAAATCCGGCCTTCGATTTTTTTTACATAAAAAAAACGAAAATTATTATCAAACTGTTGTCCTTTAAACTTATTGTTAGCTAATTTTTGTTTAGTTTTAGGCATTAATTTTTGATATTTCACGTTAATAGATGGATACCGCTCACACAAGGTTCGGAAAAGTTAAATATATGTTAAAGAAAATATTTTCGGGGGTTTTAATTGCCTTGGCAATTTCATGTACGGCTACTCCTCGCGTTAATAAAGAAGTTGCCGGTTCGAATAATTTGAAAGCAGACCCTCAGCAGGGAGTGATAGTGAAAGATATTTCTGAACTACTTACATCTTATACGTATAAAAAGGTAGATTTGAATGATTCGATATCGAATTTAATTTTTGATCGGTATATTAAAAATCTCGATCCTAATAGAATCTATTTTTTAGATGAAGATATTAAGGAGTTCGAGGCGTTCAGGTATCAATTGGATAACGATTTTAAATCAGGAGATTTGTCTGCTCCTTTCTATATTTTCAACGTTTATCAAAAACGTTATAGTGAAAGACAAGCCTTTTCTATTAATTACCTGACAAAAGGAGACTTCGATTTTACGAAAAAAGAGCAATACGTTTTTAGCCGTGAGAAACAGAATTATTTTAAAGATCTTAAAGAAAGTGATGCTTATTGGGCGAAAAAGGTACGATATGATTTCCTTAACCTGAAATTAGCAAAAAAAGAGCCAACTGAAATTAAGGAAATCCTGAAAAAGCGCTATGAAAATTTGGTGTCTCAATCCAATAAAATCAATAGTCAGGACGTGTTTCAGCTAATTATGGCTGCGTTTACCGATTCAGTAGATCCACATACAAACTATTATAACCCTAGTAACGCAGCAAACTTCAATATAGATATGTCCAGATCTTTGGAAGGTATTGGAGCGACGCTGACTATGGAAAATGAGTTTGTTACCATTAAAAGTGTGGTAACTGGCGGTCCAGCAGACAAGAGTAAGCAAATTAAAATAGATGATAAGATTCTGGCTGTTGCACAAGGAAAAGATGGGGAGTTTGTCGATGTGATTGGCTGGAGATTAGACAATGCAATCTCCCTGATAAGAGGTAACAAAGGAACGATTGTAAGACTAAAGATTTTATCAAAAGATCAGGATATTTCTGCGACACCAAAAATCGTTTCTATGGTACGCGAGAAAATTATCCTTGAAGATCAATCTGCGAAAAAAATCATTAAAACTGAGGTTAGAAACGGTAGAACGTTTAAATATGGTATTATCGAAGTACCTGCGTTTTATGCTGATTGGAAAGCCATGCAGGCGGGAGATAAAAACTATAAGTCAACAACAAGAGATGTTAGGATTATTCTGGATTCGTTGAAAAAAGAAAATGTAGACGGTGTTATTATAGACTTAAGAACAAATGGTGGCGGATCCTTATTGGAAGCCATCGAGCTAACTGGTTTATTTATAAAATCTGGCCCTGTTGTTCAGGTTAGAGATCTTAGAAACCGTGTTGAAGTAAATAGAGATGAAGATGAAACTATCGCCTGGAGCGGACCTCTGGAAGTTCTTGTTGATCGGTTCAGCGCATCAGCTTCAGAGATTTTTGCTGGTGCTATTCAGGATTATGGAAGAGGAATCATTATAGGAAATACAACTTACGGAAAAGGAACTGTACAGTCTGCTTTACCAATGTCCAGAATTAATCCAACTTTGGGAGATAAGGGTGGACAGATTAATTTAACCACGGGTAAATTCTATCGTATTAGCGGAAGTTCTACTCAGCACAAAGGTGTTACACCGGATATTGAGTTTCCAACTATTTTTCCAGCAGACAAATATGGCGAAAGTTCTGAGCCTTCTGCTTTGCCATGGGATGAAATAAAAAGTAGTAATTATACCAAAGTAGCTGATTTAACTACTGTTATTCAAAAGCTAAAGGCTATGCATGATGCTCGAATGAAAAGTAGCAAGGAATATCAATTCCTGCTTCAGGATATAGAAGACTTTAAAGATTTGGATAAAGAAAAGCCACTTCCCTTAAATGAAGTTGAGTTAAAAAAGCTACGTGAAGATCAGGAAGCAAAAAACCTGGCAAAAGAAAATGAAAGAAGAGTTTACAGAGGTTTAGAGCCGTTGAAGAAAAAAGATGTTTCTAAATCTGAAGATGAGGGTGTTGTGGTTAAAGCAGAAAAAACTAAAGAGGATAAATTCGACTTTATTCAGTCTGAGGCTATTAAAATAATGACGGATTATATTCTTTTGAAAAAATAAATCACGGGATATTTAATATCAAAAGGCTTTGAAAATGAAATTCAAAGCCTTTTTTATTTATGCATAGAATTCGTTTTTTTTGTAAAAATTAGATTGTTATATGAATTGGATATTCTTGGTTATAGGAGGATTATTTGAGGTGGGGTTCGCATCGTGTTTGGGAAAAGCAAAAGAGACAAGTGGAACAGAGTCTATCGCCTGGCTTGTAGGATTTTTTATCTGCCTTTCGGCAAGTATGTTTTTGCTTTATCTTGCCACCAAAACATTACCAATAGGAACCGCTTACGCCGTTTGGACAGGTATTGGCGCTGTCGGAACGGTTTTAGTTGGAATATTTTTCTTTAATGAACCTGCTAGTTTTTGGAGAATCCTCTTTATAAGCACACTTATAGTCTCAATAATAGGGCTCAAATTCGTGTCGAATTAAGTAAAGATAAGTCTTCTTAGATAGTAGGTAAAGAAAAAGGCTGTTTTCTATTTGTCTTTGGCAAAATAGAAAACAGCCTTTTTATAATATTCTTTTTAAGTATTTCAGTACTTAAATTAGTTTGAAAGTAGTGAGTGTTCCTTGTACAAAGGAGCTAGTGTTTCACGCACCTTCTTGAAAAACTGGTATCGTTCGTTATGAACAGCAACCGCGTTTTCATCAGGATATATACTGATAGTGCTCTTAACTATTTGTTCACCCAATGTTGCTACGTCCTGATATCGTCCGTCTGCTACGAAAGCAAGCATCGCACTACCAATCAAAGCGATTTGGTCTTCTGATGGAATATTTATCGGCAGGCCTAACACATTAGCAAATATTTGCGGCCAGGGCTTTATTTGTGCGCCACCGCCTCCCATACGCAGTTCGGTAATTTGTAAATTGTTTTCTGTAAGTGCATCATAAAGATAACGCATAGAATAGGCTACGCCTTCAAGAACCGAACGAGCCATATCTACTTTAGTATGATATTGACGTAACCCAAAGAATACTCCAGAAGCATAAGGACCAGTTTTTGAGTCTCTTTCACTAGTTAAATAAGGAAAACAAAGTAAAGGTGCTTCATTACCGATATCCAGCATTGCGGGATCCTGTATATCCACATTAAAAAGGCTGTTGCGAAGCCAGTTTACAGGAAGAGCAGCATTGTTTAGCGCGCCACCGTTTAAGAAAAGGCTTTTATTTAATGCATATGGTTGAATGCGCTTATTGTCACTTTTGTCAAAAGCTGGAGTATTATCCGGTACTCTTAACATTGCAGATGTACCCACGTTAATAATCCCAATACCAGGTTTTAAACAACCTAGACCAACGCCTAACGCTGCGCCATCGTAAACACCCAAAAGAACTTTTACGCCTTGCTTGAGGCCTAATTCTTGTCTTAAGCTTTCTTTTAGCGGACTTAGATAAGTCGTTCCATCTTTTATTTCGGGGAATTGATTTGCAGACAAACCTATGTGCTCCAAAAGTGAGTCGTCCCATGCTTCCTGATGGATATTGTAGATTTGCGTTGCTGCGGCTGTACTAACATCAGTAACAAACTCTCCTGTTAGCCATTCAAATAAAAAGGCTTTACTATCCGTAAAATATCTGGCTTGTTCAAATACTTCTTTTTCTTTCGTTGAGAAATAGAATAACCTGGCCAAAAGATACGGACTCATTAAAGGACAGCCTGTCTGGGCATACAAGTCTACATTGGAGTATGAATCTAAGAAGGCATCAAATGTTCTTTGCGAACGGATATCTGTAAGCAGGGTAAGACCTGTAACGGGTTTTTTCTGTTCGTCAAGTAACATCAGACCAAACTGGTATGTAGAGCTGACAATATAGGATACCTGATCAGCAAGACCTTCCGAAAACATATCCTTACATAATCCGATGATAAGCTTTTTCAACTCTTCAGGATTATGTTCAGCCCCACCGCTTGTACTGTTTATAACCGGTACAGCTACTGAGCGTAAATTAAGTATTTCACCACTTTCGTTTACTAATCCAACTTTAACGTTGGTAGTACCCAAATCAATGGTTAATGCTATTGCCATACTCTTCTATTTTCTTTTTGCAAGACTTCTGGATTGGCCATTGTACCCGGTATGCCATTTTTTTGGAATACGGAAACCGAATCGTCAACGCAAGTTTGCCCCATACCATGTAGAGATTCCCAGCTATATCCACCTAAGTGAGGTGTAATGATTGCATTATCTAATTTTGTAAGTCTGTGGTTACCGTCAATAGGCTCTCCTTCTACAACATCTGTTGCATAGGCACCTAATGTTCCGTTTTCCAAAGCTTTGCATAAAGCATCCTCGTCTACCAATTCTCCACGGCAGGTATTCACTAATACAACACCTTTTTTCATGCTAGCAAATTGTGCTTCACCTAACATTCTTTTGGTTTCATCTGTAGCCGGACAATGGAATAATATTGCACTAGACTCTCTTATCAATTCGTCTAAAGGAACTTCCTTAGCGCCAAATTCGGCAAATTTTTCTTTAGCAATATAAGGATCAGATGCCACTACATTTGCACCAAACCCTTTAGATAATATTTCTGAGCTGCGAGAGCCGATATTACCTAAACCAATGATACCAATTGTTTTTCCTTTCAGTTCTATTCCCACCATTCCAGAACGTGTAGCCCAGGCACTGTTTTTTACTGCTATAGCTCCTTGCACTAATTTTCTTCCACCAGCTAACAATAAAGATATTGCGTATTCTGCTACAGCTTCTTTTTCTACAATTCCTTCTACTCTGGATACCATGATGCCCAATTCTGTAGCCGCTTCCGTATCTACGTTATCGCAGCCGATGCCATGACGCACTAAAAGTACCAGGTTTTTACACTGTTCCAATGTTCTTCTTGGGATTTTGGGTGTAACACTGGCAATAATTCCATCAGAGTCTTTAATTTGCTCTGCTAAATCATCTGCATTTATGTCTGCCGGAACAGTAATATGTTTTAGATCAGCGAATGATTCCAAGGTTGCAATATGCTCCGAAAAATGTTTTCCGAAAGTACTTGAATTTAGAATGGAGATAAGTGGTCGCTTCATTTTTATGATATTATTTTTAGTTAATTGTTTAAACCTTAAAGGTATTCAATTAGGTTAGCTAAAGCAAAAGCAGCGGTTGTGTTTTTTACGTAAACGATTTCGTTGCCTTTAAGGTGCTTGTTTTTTAGTAGCTATCTCCCAATTTTTTCAATTTCTCTGCTTGTAACAAAAGTTGACAGAATTTTAAATAGCAATAACAGATTTCTTATTTTTCGAACGCATACTGTTTGGAACACTTTCTAAAATTTCTGTTTCTAAAGCGTCAATAGTCCTTTTTTTGATAAAGCTAGCATGTGTTACAATGCTAATCTCTCTGCTTGGTTGTGGCGTTTTAAAATACCTTACTTTGTCCAGCTGTTCAACCGGAAAATCCTGAATGCTAAGTTCCGGTAGAATAGTCATGCCGTTGTTTAAATCCACCATTCGGATTAATGTTTCGATACTTCCCGTATTATATTCCAGATTTTGCCCTTCAGCTTTTTTGTGCTTGCAAATATTTAATACCTGATTTCTAAGACAATGTCCTTCGTTAAGAAGCCATAATTCATCAATATTCAGGTCGCTAAAATCCAGTGTGCTTTTTTTGAATAAAGGGCTTTCTTCAGAAATATAAGAAACGAAATTTTCATAATAAACCGGTCTTTCAACAATCGAAGGCTCGTCCAAAGGGGTCGCCAGGATACCGCAATCCAAAAGCCCGTTTTTTAGTTTGTTGATAATATTTTCTGTTGTAAGTTCCGAAACAAAGAGCTTTACTTTTGGGTATTTTTCCATGAATTTTCCCAAAAGTTTCGGAAGCAGGAATGGTGCAATAGTTGGTATTACTCCTATTCTTAGCTCTCCGCTGATTTCGCCCTTACGTTCGTTTATTATTTCGTTGATTTTATAAGATTCCTGTAAGGTTTTTCGAGCCTGAGCAATTACCTCTGCACCAATTTCAGTTGGTATAATAGGTTGTTTTGTTCGATCGAAAATCTTTATATCTAATGTTTCTTCCAGTTTTTGAACCTGCATACTAAGCGTAGGTTGCGTTACAAAACATTTTTCGGCCGCCTTAACAAAGCTTTTGTAAGTATCTACAGCAACGATATATTCAAGCTGAACTATTGTCATGGCTATAAATATCGATAAAATCTATACAAAATAGAAAAGAGCACAATGATATATGCCCTTTTCTGATAAATTTGACAATTTTTGGATTTATTCTACCGTCACCGATTTTGCCAGGTTTCTTGGCTGATCCACATTACATCCTCTCATTACCGCTATATGATATGAAATTAATTGAAGTGGAATAGTTGCCAATAGTGGTAAAAATGCTTCATCAGCATGTGGAATTTCGATCGAATAATCGGCCATGTCTTTTACATCAACATCGCCTTCTGTTACAATAGCTACCACTTTGCCTTTTCTCGCTTTAACCTCTTGTATATTGGAGATAACTTTTTCGTAAGAAGAGTTTTTCGTTGCAATTACGATAACAGGCATTTCTTCATCGATAAGTGCAATTGGGCCGTGTTTCATTTCTGCAGCCGGGTATCCCTCTGCATGGATATACGAAATCTCTTTCAATTTCAGCGCTCCTTCTAAAGCGACAGGAAAACCAGTTCCTCTTCCTAAGAAAATGCAATTTCGGGAATCCTGTAGTTCCGAAGCGATTTGGATAATCTGATCGTTGGTTTTTAACGTTTCTTCAACTAAAGAAGGAATTGTTTCTAGTTCTGTTAATAATGAAATGAGCTTGCTTTGAGAAATGGTACCCTTAATTTGGGCGATATATAAGGCCATTAAAGTAAGTACAGTTACCTGTGCTGTAAATGCTTTTGTAGAAGCAACACCTATTTCCGGACCAGCATGTGTATAAGCTCCACCATGCGTTAATCTTGGAATAGAAGAACCAACAACATTACATATTCCCAATAAAGTAGCACCTTTCTCTTTCGCTAATTGAATTGCCGCCATTGTATCCGCAGTTTCACCGGATTGAGATATAGCTATTACAATATCGTTTTCATTGATGATAGGATTTCTATATCTAAACTCAGAAGCATATTCAACTTCTACCGGAAGTCTGGCAAATTCTTCAATAAGGTATTCGCCAACTAAGCCTGCATGCCAGGATGTGCCACATGCAACAATAATAATCCTGTTCGCATTTCTAAGCTTTTCGGAATATTCAACCAGACCGCCTAATTGAACTTTACCATCAAGGGGATAAATACGGCCTCTCATGCTGTCATATATAGAACGGGGTTGTTCGTATATCTCTTTTAACATGAAATGGTCATAGCCTCCTTTTTCAAGCATTTCGAGCTTTAGTTCAAGTTCCTGTATGTAAGGTGTTTGGACGATGTTATCAATGCTTTTTATCAGAAGCTCATCTCTTTTCAAATAAGCGATCTCGTTATCATTTAGATATATTACGTTTTTTGTATATTCTACAATTGGAGTCGCATCCGAAGCAACGAAATATTCGCCTTTTCCGACGCCTATAACCATAGGACTTCCTTTTCTGGCAGCAATAAGCTCTGTAGGGTCATCTTTGTCCATAATTACAATAGCGAAAGCACCAATAACCTGATGCAGAGCCACTCTGACAGCCTCCTGAAGCGATATATTTTCTTCCTCCTGAATGTTTTCGATTAAATGGATAAGAACTTCAGTATCCGTATCGCTTTTGAAAATATGGCCTCTGGCAATCAACTCTTCTTTAAGAGGGCCGTAGTTTTCAATAATTCCATTATGAATTATAGCTAACCGGTCGTTTCCGGATTGGTGAGGGTGAGAATTTCTGTCGCTTGGTTCGCCATGGGTAGCCCATCTGGTGTGCCCCATTCCAACTGTACCAGAAATATCTTTTCCGCTAACAAAGTCTTCAAGATCTTTTACCTTTCCCGCTTTTTTGTAGATGTTCAGCGAGTTTTGATTGTTCATTAATGCTACTCCAGCACTATCATATCCACGATATTCCAGCCTGTGTAGTCCTTTGATTACAATAGGATAAGCCTCTCGGCTACCTATATATCCGACTATTCCACACATAGATTAATATTTTGTAGTTTGGTGGGACTAAACTACAAAATATTGTCTTTAAATGTGTTTAATTATTTTAAGTCGGAATAATATATTTTAAGCTTAACTTTTTGTGAAACCGAGTTGCTTGCTCCGCCAAAAAGTACAGATCTGCCCGGAGCATTTAATCTGCCGGTTTTTCCATAAAAATCGTAGGTAGTTATATAAGTTCCGTCATTAGGATATTTATTTCTGAAAAGATCCTGTATATATCCCGTAACATTAATAACATAAATTTTTTTAGGTGAATTATAGATGCCTCCAACGAAGCCTGTTCCCAAGTATCTTGGATCAGAAGAATTTTCATCAGGAATTAATGCGGGTTGATGAGCCAAATCCCAACGATATATTCTTAACTGACTAAGCGGTTTTAAAGATGTTTGCTGAGGTTCTTCGGCAGTGAAAATTAATTCAGCTCTGTTTATAGCAATGTTCGAACCTAATTTTTTCAAATCACTTAAATTAGGGAAATCAACTTTAATTTTAGTTCCTGCCAATCCCTTAATATAAAGTTTTTCCTGATTGTTGGCCGGGCTTTGCAATGCAGCAAGTGCAGGAGTTCCAGCATTATCCCATTTTACTTCGGTAACAGCAGTACCTAAACTTCCCGCGATTGGAAGTGAGATAGAGGTAGTGTCTTGTTTGTTTTCAGAATTGGTATATCTGTAATAAATTTCCAGACGCGAAGCGCCATCAGTATAAGTGTCAAATGATATTGCTCCACCATCCTGGCTGCCTAAAGCATTTTTGTCTATAGAAAGACGAAGGCCTTTAAAATGATCTGCAAACGCCTGACTGGTAGATAGAGTTGCAGAGTCTAAATGGATAATGTTGTCTATTACAAACTGATTATTTAGAGGTATTCTCAACTGAGGAACAACTTTAATCGTAGAGTCTTTATATTTGTATAATTTGATATTCAAGCTATCTTTATAAGCCGGAAAAAATTCTTTAGAACCCACAACTGTAGTATTGGCATTCCACTCTTTATTGGTGTAATAAACCTTTTGTTTTGTTGAGCTGTATAATGTTTCGTTAAGTTGATTGATATTTACTTTATATTTTATGCTGTCTCCATATAATGGCGCAGAATTAGAATAGGTCATCACCAAAACGGCCGAATCCAATATAGGATTTATACCAAACGAAACATTACTTGAAGGTAATGTTAAAGCAACAACAATATTTGAAGTCGTTTTTCCAAACTCGTTATCGTTCATATAACCAAGTATACTTCTTTCAGTATAATTACTTACTACACTATCTTCTTTGATTAACTTGGTTAAGACAGTTGTACTGGAATCCACACTGGAATTCAATAAGATGTCCGGGTCAATATCTAAACCTACACCATCTGGATTATTACAGCTTCCTAAAGTAAAAAGACTTATTAACAAGGTCAATAAGTCTATATTTCTCAATTTCATTAACAGAACGATCTTAAATTTTAAACAGTTTCAGATACTAAATCATCTGACGTAATTTCTTGATAAAAATTGTAATAATTTTCGTAATCTAAAGAGGAATTATAATCTAAAACTGCTTTTTCTGATTTTTTAACAAAATTTAACACGTCCTCATTTAAATTTTCAGCGCCATAAACAACCGCATCAGCGTATTCGATAGCAGCTTTGTTTACAGCAGTAATTGTACCATCTGTATACGAAACAACATCATTGTGCTGCATTCCTTTCATTACAGCCTTGGACGCAAAGTCTTTACCTAAAGACTCGCTAAAAGAATCTTCATAAACAGACCAAACAATTTTAGCATCCTTAAAAGTCGGATCTTCTTTATAGATTGTTTTTAAGTAAGCAGGTACCAGAGAGGTCATCCAACCGTGGCAATGTACCACATCTGGGGACCATCCTAATTTTTTTACGGTTTCTAACGCCCCTTTACAGAAGAAAATAGATCTTTCGTCATTGTCTTCGTAAAACTTGCCTTTGGCGTCGTTAAAAACGTGTTTGCGTTGAAAATAATCTTCGTTATCTAAAAAGTACACCTGCATTCTTGCAGCAGGGATAGAGGCCACTTTAATAATTAATGGATTATCATTATCCGCAATCACAATATTCATCCCCGATAATCTTATTACTTCATGCAATCTGTTCCTTCTTTCATTAATGTTACCAAAGCGAGGCATAAGGATTCTGATTTCTAATCCTTTTTCTTGCATAGCTTGTGGTAGTTGTCTGGTAATTTCTGAGATTTTCGTTAATTCTAGAAATGGTGACATTTCATGAGTTATGAACAAAAGCTTGGTTTTTCCCATCTCCTAATCTTCTAAAGTTTTTGTCGAAAAAAATAAATTTCTAGTGCAAAGATAAGCATTATATTGAATATAATCAATCATTTACATAAATGCCTTTGTATTGTGTGCTAAAATTTACAACTTAGCCCCTTAAAAAAGTTTTTTTGAAAATACTTCATACTAAAGCCGAGATTGGCGAAGAAATAAATAGACTTAAAAGCAAAGGGTTAAGCGTAGGTCTGGTTCCTACAATGGGAGCTTTGCACCAGGGGCATCTGTCGCTGATTAGCCAATCGAAACAAAATGCCAATATAACAGTTGCCAGTATTTTTGTTAATCCAACCCAATTTGACAACAAAGACGACCTGTTGAATTATCCCAAACCTATCGAGAAAGATATCCAGAAATTAGAATCAATTGGCTGTGATGTTCTGTTCAATCCTGAAGCTTCTGAAATGTATGCAGATAATGAAATATGGAATTATGAAGTTGGTGATTTGGATACTAAACTTGAAGGGGAATTAAGACCGGGGCATTATAAAGGAGTAACACAGATAGTTTATAAGCTGTTTGATATAATTAAGCCGGATATTGCCTTTTTTGGACAAAAGGATTATCAGCAATTTCTCGTAATCAGCAAAATGGTAAAGGATTTCGACTTGAACATAAAGCTTCAACTTTGCGAGATAGTTAGAGAGCCCGATGGTTTAGCTATGAGTTCGAGAAATGTAAGATTGAACGAAGAAGAAAGACATGCATCAATTATTTTACATAAGGCATTACTTTATATAGAACAGAACTATTTGAATCTTTCTCTAGTTGAACTAAAAAACAATGCAGAAAAGTTTTTTGATGGTAATGCGCTTTTAAAGTTGGAATATATTCGAATTTGTGATAAAACAACCTTGAATGAGCTTAATAAAAAACAGGCCGGCGGCGCAATTGTATTGGTTGCCTGTTATGTAGGCAAAGTTCGCCTTATTGATAATATAATAATAGCATAGCTTTATTTTTAATTGTATTGCGTAACTTTGCACTATGGTAATAGAAGTGTTGAAATCAAAAATTCACAGGGTTAAAGTAACGCAGGCCGAACTGAATTATGTAGGCAGTATTACTATTGATGAAGATTTGATAGAGGCGGCAGACATAATTCCAAACGAAAAAGTTCAGGTGGTGAATAACAACAATGGAGCCCGTTTTGAAACTTATGTGATTAAAGGCGAGCGTGGGTCGGGTATTGTTTGTTTAAATGGTTCATGCGCTCGTTTGGCTCAGGTGGGCGATATCCTGATCGTCATGTCTTATGCGCATATGGAAAAAGAAGAAGCAAAAACTTACGCGCCCTTACTGGTTTTCCCCGATGATAATAATATGTTGATAAAATAAAGGAATTGATAGAAAGAAAATAAAGCCAAAATCTCTATAGATTTTGGCTTTATTATTGGACTTTAATCTGTGCAGCGTTTAATCATATTGTCAATCTTAGGGGGCAAGCAAAATTATAAGGTTTAAGTTCTTTTCGTCTTCTGCCGTTGTTAGAGACAGGCTGGTTAGCTCTGCGTGTTGGCTTGCTGAAAACGTTTGATTATTTGTCCGACTTAGTGTGTTTTATTTAAAAACACATACTTTCGCACCGCTCTGTACTAGCTTTAAACGAGGTTTTATATTTTTAATTTTAGGAGCTTGGCTATAGTATAGCTCCAATATAGCTATAGTGTAGTTATAGTCCGGAGAGCTTAGTGTATTTTAACATGGCGTCAGGGATTGTCCGGTCCAATTAAAAAGCTTGTAATTTTCACTTGATTCCATAAACAATAAAACTAATACTTAATTAAAATCTTCATATTTTCCGCTTGATCTATTACTATCTTATACGTTTCTCTCGCAGTACAAAGGAAGTCATAAGAGAAATACAGGGCGAATACAGGTAAAGCGACGCCCAGCTCGTGCTTTGGAAACGAACTAAGGTAGTTTGTAGCGGAACCGTATATTTTTTCAAGTTGAGATGTTGTATAAATTATGCTTGCATAGTATTTTTTCGTATCTTAATGCTATAAATATCTATGTATTATGGATTTCAATTTATCGGAAGAACACCAAATGATCGTACAAGCTGCTCGTGATTTCGCACAAACGGAATTAAAGCCAGGCGTGATAGAAAGAGATGAAAAGCAATATTTTCCTACAGAGTTTGTTAAGAAAATGGGCGAATTGGGTTTTATGGGGATGATGGTTGATCCCATTTATGGAGGTGCAGGTTTAGATGCTGTTTCGTATGTTCTGGCTTTAGAAGAGCTGGCAAAAATAGATGCCTCTGCAGCAGTTATAATGTCTGCAAATAATTCCTTGGTTTGTTTCGGTTTAGAGAAATATGGCACCGAAGCGCAGAAAAGGAAATATCTGTTTCCTTTGGCTTCTGGTCAACAACTGGGGGCATTTGCCCTTTCGGAACCCGAAGCTGGTTCGGATGCTACTTCACAACATACTACTGCAATAGATATGGGTGATCACTATCTTTTAAACGGAACAAAAAACTGGATAACAAACGGAGGAACTGCATCTATCTATATTGTTTTTGCCCAGACAGATGTAGCAAAGGGGTATCACGGAATAAATGCTTTGATAATAGAAAAAGGCATGGAAGGTTTTTCTATAGGGCCAAAAGAAAATAAATTAGGAATCAGAAGTTCTGATACACATTCGCTAATGTTTACGGATGTAAAAGTTCCAAAAGAAAATCGCTTGGGTGAAGACGGTTTTGGCTTTAGATTGGCTATGGAGACATTAGATGGAGGGCGCATTGGTATCGCAGCCCAAGCTTTAGGAATAGCCGCTGGGGCCTATGAATTGGCTCGAAATTACTCAAAAGAAAGAAAATCCTTTGGTAAACCAATCTGCGAACATCAGGCGATAGCATTTAAGCTGGCAGATATGGAAACTCAGATAGAGGCAGCCAGGCTACTGGTTTATAAATCCGCATGGTTAAAAGATCAAAAAATGCCTTATGGAAAATCGAGTGCGATAGCGAAGCTTTATGCTTCGGAAGTGGCTATGCAAACAACAATTGAGGCTGTACAGGTACATGGAGGCTACGGATATGTAAAAGAGTATCACGTAGAGCGCCTAATGCGTGACGCAAAGATTACTCAGATATACGAAGGAACTTCCGAGATACAAAAAATAGTAATATCAAGAGATTTGTTAAAGTCGTAAATTTACTACAAATTGACTTTGATTTTCTTAACTAAAGAAGTTCCCATGAAATACAAGAATCAAATTCTATTGATAATATTCGCGTTGCTGCTTCAGGCTTGCGATAAGCCGTCATATTCTTTACAGGAAGGTATATGGAGAGGGACAGTTTTAACTCAGTCAGATGTTGAAATTCCGTTCAATTTTGAGGTTGAAAAAGATTCATTGGGAAAATATGTATTGAATATTATCAATGGGAAAGAAAGGTTATTAGTGGATGACGTGTCGGTTTCCAAAGATTCTGTTTTTATTAGGCTTCCGTTTTTTGATGCCGAGTTAAAAGGAGCTTTGCTTGATGGAAGAATAGAAGGTGCTTACATTAAACATTTACCAAATAATAAAGATGTAGTGATGGGGTTTTATGCGCAATCTGGTGTCAACTGGCGGATTAAAGAAAAGTTGGAAAAAGCCCGATTTAATATAACAGGAATATGGGAAACCTATTTTATTAAAGAAAATGGAGATTCTGTAAAGGCTATTGGTGAATTTAAGCAGGAAGGAAGTAAAGTAACAGGTACATTTCTTACAAGGACCGGAGATTACCGCTTTTTAGACGGCGTTGTAGATGGCGATGAAATGAAAATATCGACTTTTGACGGAGGCTTTGCGATGTACTTTTCTGCTAAAATTCTTAATGATAGTACCATGGTTGACGGGAGGCATTACTCAGGTTTTTCATCCAAGCGTTCTTTTGTAGCTAAAAGAAATGATAAAGCTCAACTAGATGATGCTTATAGTTTAACTTACTTAAAGCCCGGATATGACAGAATTGATTTCTCGTTCCCAGATTTAAATGGAGAAGAGGTTTCTTTAAGAGATAAGCGATTTAAGAATAAGGTTGTTGTTGTGCAGATTTTAGGCTCATGGTGCCCAAATTGCATGGATGAAACGGCTTTTCTGAGCGATTTTTACAATCAACAAAAAGGAGGATTAGAGATAGTTGGATTGGCATATGAGAGAAGCAAGGACTTTGAGAAATCCAAAGCAAGTTTGGAAAGATTCCTCGATAGATTTCATGTGCAATATCCTGTCTTGATAACAGGTTACACTCCAAACGGGGATGAGCCTAGTAAAAGCCTTCCCATGTTGAATCATATAATGGCTTTTCCAACAACAATTATCCTTGATAAAAAAGGTAAGGTCCGAAAAATACATACGGGCTTTAGTGGGCCTGGTAGTGGACGGTATTATGAGGAATACGTATTGGAATTCGAAACATTAATAAAGTCTCTTCAGGACGAGCATTAAATACGATAAAAATGCCAATGTAACGGACTGGTAAAAAAGGTTCTGCTTAACACAGTTTTTTCCTGATCTCTTTTTTAGCGAGATCAGGAGGTTGTTTTTAATGATTCTCTTTGATTTCACTCGGAATTATAAGCTTCTTCCGGTCTTTTTAATTTATGAATTGGAGTTTGCTCCACTGAATATCATTTTGATAATAGCGAGTACTATAGCGAAAGCGGCTGCACTAAAGAAGCCAGATACATGAAAGCCGGACATGATATTGCTAACCAATAACACCATAAGTATAGTTATTATAAAAGACATTAGGCCTAATGTCAGAATGTTTAAAGGAAATGTTAATATCCTTAAAATAAAACCTACTGTGGCGTTTGCCAGGCCAATAAGCAAACCTGCAATAATTGCAGATAAAAAACCGTCTACCTGAGTGCCCGGAACTATAAAAGCTGCCAAAGCAACAGCCAGACCCATTAACAAAATTTCTATAATTAATCCCATATTGAAAATATATTGATATATGAAAATACAAACAATTTTAATAATGGTTTGATTTCCGTTAGTTTCTGATATCGAAATGCTTGTGAATTTTTCATTTGAAAAATCAGAATATTTTCCTACATTTGTGAGCAATAAATGGAGAGGGGGCGGTAGTCCCCTCTTTTTATTTTCAAAAAAAGATGAGTGTAGAGCAAAGAGTTAGGGAACTGGCCGAAGAAAAGTTACAGGACAGAGAAGACTTGTTTATAGTTTCTGTAAAAGTTCAGAACAAGAAAATAACGCTTCTATTAGATGGGGATAATGGGATAACGATAGAGGATTGTGCTAAAGTTAGTCGCCATGTAGGCTATCATTTAGAAGAAGAAAATTTAATGACTGAAGCTTACCAGCTGGAAGTAGGTTCTGCAGGTTTGGATGCTGCTCTGGTATTGGACAGACAATATCAAAAGAATATTGGACGAAACTTGCTGGTTAAAAAAGTAGACGGTTCTAAAATTGAAGGTAAACTAATCGGTGCGAATCCTACTAATCTGGTGATTTCTCATGAAGTTAAGGAAAAAGGAAAAAAAGCACAAACGGTAGAGACAGTAATAGAAAAAGAAAATATAGCTAGCGCAAAAGTTAGCATATCATTTAAATAATAAATATTAAATGCTTAGGAAAAGATGAGTAGCATTAATTTAATAGATTCATTTCAAGAGTTTAAAGACTTCAAGAATATTGACAGGCCAACGGTAATTAGCGTGTTGGAAGAGGTGTTTCGCAGTATGTTGCGCAAACGTTTCGGTACTGATGAAAACTGTGACGTTATTGTAAACCCAGATAATGGTGACCTTGAGATCTGGAGAACCAGAACAGTAATGGAAGATGGTTTTTCAGAAGATGATGATTTGGAAATAGAGTTAGCAGACGCTCATAAAATCGACCCGGATCTGGAAGTTGGCGATGATTTTATTGAGCAAATTACTTTAGAAAGTTTTGGCCGCAGGGCTATTCTTGCCGCTCGTCAGACTTTGGTGTCTAAAATTTTGGAACTGGAGAAAGATGAGATCTTCAAAAACTATAAAGATAGAATTGGAGAAATTGTTACTGGTGAAGTTTATCAGGTTTGGAAAAAAGAAACTTTAGTATTAGATGATGAAGGTAATGAGTTGATTCTTCCAAAAACTGAACAAATCCCGGCAGATTATTTCAAAAAAGGTGATTCTGTAAGAGCAGTAGTGTTAAAAGTGGATATGATGAATGCAAATCCAAAAATTATCATCTCCAGAACGGCTCCGGCATTCTTGCAACGTTTGTTTGAGCTTGAAGTGCCTGAAGTTTTTGACGGTTTAATTACTATTAAGAATATTGTAAGGGAACCGGGAGAAAGAGCTAAGGTTGCTGTAGAATCTTATGACGATCGTATCGATCCGGTTGGTGCCTGCGTAGGTATGAAAGGATCCCGTATTCACGGAATCGTAAGAGAATTGAAAAATGAAAATATCGATGTAATCAATTTTACAAACAATATTTCATTATATATACAAAGAGCTTTGTCACCTGCAAAGATATCTTCTATCAAATTAGATGATGAAACTAAAAGAGCTGCAGTTTATTTAAAACCGGATCAGGTTTCTTTAGCGATTGGTAGAGGTGGGCACAATATTAAATTGGCAGGTAAATTGACGGGTTATGAGATCGACGTATACAGAGAAGCTTCTGAAGAAGACGAAGACGTAGATTTAGACGAATTCTCAGACGAAATCGATAGCTGGATTATCGACGAACTTAAGAAAGTTGGTTTAGATACAGCAAAGAGTGTGCTTGCGCTTAATGTAAACGAATTAGTGAAACGTACAGACCTTGAAGAGGAAACTATAGAGGAAATCTTAGGAATTTTAAGGGCTGAGTTCGAATAATTTTAGAATTGCATTTAGTTAACGTACATTTGTTTTATAATATAGAATAGAAAGAAGATTTATTAGATGTCAGAAGACAAAAAGTTAGGAATATTAAAAGTAGCTAAAGAACTAAACATTGGTATCGGTACTATAGCTGAGTTTTTGGATACAAAAGGCTTCAAAATAGAGGCTAAGCCAAATACTAAGCTTACGGATGAGATGTATAGTGCTCTTTTAAAAGAATATCAGGGAGATAAAATCCTTAAAGAGGAGGCCAAAAACATTGTTATTGGTAAGATCCGTCGTGATGACGCCCCTCATCATCAAACACAACAACCTGCTCAGTCTGAAAAGAAAGAAGCGGAGAAGGAAGATAAGGAAATTCTTATTAAAAATGCGACTGCAGAGGATTTGCCTAAAGAGGAAGTGTCTGTTAAAGAAGTTGCTGAGCCAGAGATTAAAAAGGATGAGCCTACAGCACCTCATACAGGTGTGAAAATTGTAGGAAAAATCGACTTGGATAGTCTTAATTCCAAAACTCGTCCTGACAAAAAGCAGCATAAAGAAGAAGAAAAAAAAGAAATAGAAAAGCCTCGGGTAGAAGAACCGAAGAAGGTTGAGGAAAAGGCACCAGTTGCTAAAGCTCCTGAAGAAGTTAAAGCTCCGGTAAAAGCTGTAGAGGTAGAAGAGAAACCACAATCTCAAAAACAAGAACCTGTGAATCCTATAGCGGAAAAGCCTCCTGTTCAAGAAAAAAAGGAGGAAAAGAGCATACCTGCTTCACCAGAAGTAAGTAAAGCTGAAAAGCCAGTGAGTCCTTCAACTGAGGAGGATAAAGGCGAAGATGAAGTAATCAGAGCCAGAGCGCAGCAATTAAGTGGCCCAAAAATTATTGGTAAAATTCAATTACCGGTAAATAAGAAAAAGGATCAACCTGTTGCTTCGTCATCTAATCCTAATGCTGCTGGAGATAATAAACGCAAACGTAAGCGTAAACCTTCAGATGGTAATCCTCATCATAATCACCCTCAACAGGGTGGGAACAGACCTGCCGGAGCCGGTGGACAAAATCCGCAACAAGGTCAGGGTGGCGGAGGTAGGCCACAAGGGCAAGGTGGTGGCCAACATCATCAAAATATTGGTAACAGAAATAACGACAGAGGAGGAAACAGGCCTCATCATCAACATAAAAAAGGTGGACATCACCAACCGGCAGCACCAAAGGCAGAACCTACGGAAAAAGAGATACAGGATCAAATTAAAGCTACTCTAGCCAGATTAAGTGGAGCAGGGAAGTCAGGTAAATTTGCTCAAAGATCTAAGTTGAGAAGACAAAACAGAGACAGAGCGCATGCACACGCGGAGGAGGCTGCATTAGAACAAGAATTACAATCCAAAATATTAAAAGTAACGGAGTTTGTTACGGCAAACGAATTGGCTAACATGATGGATGTTTCTGTTACTGATGTTATATCTACTTGTATGAGCCTTGGAATGTTTGTGTCTATCAACCAAAGGTTGGATGCAGAGACATTAACGATTGTAGCTGATGAGTTTGGTTACGAAATTCAGTTTGTTGGTACAGAAGAGGAAGAGCAATATAACCTTGTTGAGGAAGATAAAGAAGAAGATTTACAGCCAAGATCTCCTATTGTAACCGTAATGGGTCACGTTGACCATGGTAAAACCTCTTTATTAGACTTTGTAAGAAAGGCTAATGTAACTTCTGGTGAGGCCGGTGGTATTACACAGCACATCGGTGCATATGAAGTGGTTGTACAGGGCGGAAAGAAAATAACTTTCTTAGATACACCGGGCCACGAGGCGTTTACTGCAATGAGGGCAAGGGGGGCTAAGGTTACAGACGTTGCAATTATCGTAATTGCGGCAGATGATAGTGTGATGCCTCAGACAGTAGAGGCGATTAACCACGCACAAGCAGCAAATTTACCTATTGTTTTTGCATTCAATAAAATTGATAAACCGGGTGCTAATACTGATAGAATCAGAGAGCAATTGGCCGCAATGAATATCCTTGTTGAGGAATGGGGTGGTAAATACCAAACTCAGGAAATTGCAGCAAAAAGCGGTTTAAATATAGACAAGCTTTTAGAAAAGGTATTGCTTGAAGCAGAGCTTCTTGATTTAAAAGCCAATCCAAATAAGAGAGCTGTTGGTACGGTTATCGAAGCTCAATTGGATAAAGGACGCGGATATGTGGCTACTGTATTGGTAGAAGAAGGAACTTTACGTGTAGGAGACCCTATTTTAGCGGGTTCTTATAGTGGGCGTGTTAAAGCATTATTCAACGAGAGAGGTGGAAAAGTAGAAAAAGCAGGTCCGTCCACTCCTGTACAGGTGCTTGGTTTCCAGGGAGCTCCTCAGGCAGGGGACAGATTTAATGCTGTAGAAGGTGAAGCAGAAGCGCGCAATATTGCGAATAAACGTTTGCAATTACAACGCGAACAAGGTTTGCGTACTCAGAAACATATTACGCTTGATGAAATTGGTCGTCGTTTAGCGATTGGAAATTTCAAAGAGCTGAATATCATTATCAAAGGTGACGTGGATGGTTCTGTAGAGGCGCTTTCAGACTCATTACAAAAACTATCAACAGAAGAAATTGTTGTTAAAATTGTTCATAAAGGTGTTGGACAGATTTCGGAATCCGATGTATTATTAGCAACAGCTTCTGATGCAATTATTATAGGTTTCCAAGTTAGACCATCTGCAAGTGCGAGAAAACTTGCTGAAAATGAGCAAATCGATATCAGATTATATTCGGTAATCTATAAAGCGATAGAAGAGATTAAGGCGGCAATGGAAGGTATGTTGGCTCCAGAATTCGAAGAGAAAATTGTGGCTAACGTGGAAATCCGTGAAACATTCAAAATTTCGAAGGTGGGTACAATTGCAGGCTGTATGGTTCTTGAAGGAACTATCCATAGAAACAACGAGATTCGCATAGTTCGTGATGGTGTAGTTATTCATACAGGAACTTTAGAGTCTTTGAAACGTTTTAAAGATGATGTGAAAGAAGTTAATCGTGGTTATGAGTGTGGTTTGAATATTAAAGGATTCAACGATATTCAGGTTGGCGACATTGTGGAGGCCTTTGAACAAGTAGAGATTAAGAGAAAGCTGTAAAATGCTGAAGGCTTAAAGCCGAAAGCGAAAAGCATAAAAGAAGAAGCCGCTTGGGAAATGAAAATTTTCTAAGCGGTTTTTTGTTTATATTGTCCTATGCGTCATATCGTTTGGACAGTACAAGTTCAAGATGCAATCTTCAAACGAAGCTGCCGATCATGTAGCATTTTATAAACAATTGTGGTGGAAGGAAAGGCTGTGTATTGCGTACCTTAACAGTATTTGCCTATAATTTATTTCCCCGGAAATGTTTTTACTTGTTTAAATACAGGTAGTAATAGAGATTGCTTCTCGAACTCGCAGTGAAGCTTCTATTCGTGTCTTTGTGAGAGCCTATTTCGAATTTTTTTTGTTTTCGGTAAATCAATCTCTGTTGTACAAATTATTCCGATTAAAATTTAAACAGCTTTTAGATAACTTGGAAAGTCTCTTGAAAGATGTAGCTTTCTTGTTCTTTTAGTGAAATTTGATAAAGTATATTACGGATCCGTTTGTAATTTAAAAAGCGCGCTTTCCTCTTTTATAAATAACTAATAAACTGACCTTTTAGTTATTTTAAATACATTGTCTTGATTTTTTTAAAAATAATTAAACCAATTGTGATTAATTTTGCTTTATATGAATTAATCAATTTTATTAGTCATTAATAAAATTTTGAATTGAGAAATTTTAATTTGCTTTTGTTTACGGTTAGTAATACCTTTGGTGAAAATTTTTGTTTCGAGTGCATAAATGAAGCCGATTATTCCTAAACTAGCTCTTACATTCTTTCAGAGTAAGAGAAATGTGATTATTATTTATATTCTTTTAGCTGTTATAGCTTCATTAAAACAATATCTTAAGGGAAGTTTTAATAACTATCTTATTTTTAAACATGTTTATTGGCATTCCATAAATTTCCAAAATCTTTATATTCCCTACCCTGAATATGGAGATACAAACCACTATGGCCCGATATTTTCGTTACTGATTGCACCTTTTGCTTTATTACCAGATGGAGTTGGCACTATTTTATGGAATATTGCCAATGTATCTATATTACTTTGGGGTATATTTAGTCTTCCCCTGAGTTTACAAAATCGGATTATTGTAGCATGGATATGCGCCCATGAGACATTAACGGCCCTTTTTAGTTTTCAGTTTAATATCGCTCTTACAGGATTTATTTTATTAACTTTTTCATATATCTATAAACAAAGGGAATTCAGATCTGCCTTCTTTATAGTTCTTGGCACTTTTGTGAAGTTATATGGTATTGTAGGCCTAGCCTTTTTCTTTTTTAGCAAGCATAAGGTGAGGTTTATACTTTATGGAATGCTGTGCGCTGTGATGCTTTTTGCATTGCCTATGCTTCTGTCCTCCCCTTCCTTTGTTCTCCAATCTTATGTTGATTGGTATCATTCATTAGTTGAGAAAAATGCTGTTAACGCTAGTTTAACATCAGGTCAGGATATTAGTATAATGGGGCTATTTAGAAGAATAACTCAGAATCCAACAATTTCTAATACGCCATTTTTATTATTTGGACTTGTGTTGTTTGCGATTCCTTACATGCGTGTAAATCAGTTTAAATATCTTTCATTTCAGATGATGATGATGGCTTCCACTTTGATTTTTACAGTAATATTTAGTAGCGGCTCAGAATCACCAACCTATATTATCGCGTTTGCCGGGGTGGCTATCTGGTTTTTAAATAAAGAAGATAGCTTTACAGGTTGGCGTATATTTTTATTTGCGTTTGCAATTGTTTTAACGTCTTTATCCCCATCGGATTTATTTCCCCGATATATCCGACAGAACTTTGTTCAACCCTATTCTCTAAAGGCATTACCATGTGTACTGATATGGATAGATATAGTGTATCAAATGGCAGTAAAGGACTTTAAAAAATACTCTTTCAGCTGATGGAAAAGCTAGTGTCACTTGTATTGCCGGCTTTCAATGAAACGGGCAATATTTCGGTTATAGTAGACAAGATTAACCGGGTTTTCGAAGGCTTAGCGTATAAGCATGAAATAATTATCGTTGATGATGGGAGTAGTGATGATACTTTGAAGGCGATAAAAATCCAATCGGAAGTTTTTTCTCATGTTTATTTTCTAGAGTTTTCCAGGAATTTTGGACATCAATTAGCTGTTAAAGCGGGTATGGACTACGCTCGCGGAAATTGTATTATATCCATGGACTGTGATCTTCAACATCCACCTGAGTTGATTCCAGAATTATTGAAAAAATGGGAAGAGGGCTATGATGTGGTGTACACTATAAGGGCAGAATGTAAAACATTATCCAAACAGAAACGTAAATCTTCCAGGCTTTTTTATCGTACTTTGAATTGGCTTTCTGGAATAGGTTTGGAGCCTGGTACCGCAGATTTCCGTTTGATGGACAGACAGGTTGTGGATGTCTTTAAGAGATTCAGTGAAAGCGAACCTTTTTTAAGGGGATTGATAAAATGGGTTGGATTTAAACAGTACGGATTAAATTATGATCCAGCTCAGAGATTTTCTGGAGACAGCAAGTATACTGTAAAGAAAATGATGCGACTGGCTTTGCAGGGAGTTACTTCTTTTAGTATAAAGCCTTTATATACAGCTGTGTACCTTGGGTTTTGCTTTTCGATATTATCTATTTTGTATATCCCTTATGTCTTATATGCGGTTTATTTTGGTCGTGAAGTTTCCGGATGGGCTTCTATAATTATGACTATTGTTTTCTTTGGAGGACTACAGCTGATTATTTTGGGAATTATAGGTATATATATTGGAAAAATGTTCTTACAAAATAAGAAAAGACCTAACTATATTGTGCGTACAACTAATTTAAAGCCGAGTAGAATTGATACTGTTGAGTTTTGATATCGAGGAATTCGATATGCCTTTTGAATATGGTAGGGATATCTCTTTTGAGGATCAAATAGCTATATCTGTGCAAGGCACAGAAGCTATTTTGGATATTCTGGAAAAGAAACAAGTGAAGGCGACATTTTTTAGTACCGTTGTGTTTGCTGAACATGCTAAAAATACTATTCGGAGAATTATTGATAGCGGGCATGAGCTGGCTTCACATGGTTATTATCACTCTGATTTTAAAGCAGAGCATCTTGCATTATCTAAAAAATGTTTGGAAGAGCTTTCCGGAGTACCTGTGAGAGGGTTCAGGATGGCGAGGATGCAACCTGTAGATGAAAGAGAGGTAACTAAAGCAGGATATGATTATAACAGTTCTATCAATCCTACGTTTCTGCCTGGCAGATACAATAATCTCAGTAAGCCGAGAAGATATTATAGAGAAGAAAATGTATGGCAAATTCCAGCTTCAGTAAGCCCTCTTATAAGGTTCCCTCTTTTTTGGCTGTCTTTTCATAATTTACCTTTAGGCTTATATACCTGGATGTGTAAGACAACGATACAAAAAGATGGATATTTGAATACCTATTTTCATCCGTGGGAGTTTACTGACTTGGATCAGGACAGATTTGGTTTTCCCGGGTATGTAAGAAGAAATACAGGAATTGAAATGATAAAGCGTTTTGATAGGTATATCTCCTTTTTAAAAGGACAAGGATATTCATTTGGAACCTTTTCGGAATTTATACAAACCATATAGAATGGGGCATTATTTGAAGACTTTTTTAAAATTAGGAATAACAGCTTTTGCCTTATATTGGGTTTTTTCTAATATAGATATTCAAGCAATCTCGGAAAGAATTACACGGAGTAATCCATATTATCTTTTGTTGTCGCTTTTAACCTATATGGTTTCGCAATTATTTGCGTCGTCGCGAATGCATACCTTTTTCTCTGGTGCAGGTTTAAAGCTATCCGCTTTGTACAATTATAAACTGTATTTATTGGGAGTATTTTATAATATGTTCCTTCCCGGAGGAGTTGGAGGGGATGGATATAAGATTTTCTATCTCAATAAAGAATTTGGAGTAGAAAAACGAAAATTGCTGACTGCAGTTTTTCTGGATAAGTTAAGTGGTGCCTGGTCTTTGTGTACACTTATCATTTTAATGTTTCTGTTTTTTATCAAGATAAGTATCGCTTATTATTTATTAGGGGCTTGGTTTATAGGAACTGTAATTTATTTTTTTTTATATAAATATTTATTGCAACCGTATTTTAAACTTTTTATACCGGTACACCTTAAGGCATTGGGACTGCAGCTTACGCAATTGGTTGTAGTATCGTTGATTCTTAAATCTTTTGGATTTGGAGGTGCTTTTGTCCCTTACCTGATCTTATTTTTGGCCTCTGGATTTATGGCCGTGTTCCCGTTTACCATTGGCGGTTTAGGCGCGCGGGAATTGATTTTTTTGTATGGCTCTGAATATTTTGTATTGGATCAGCAGTTGGCTGTATCGGTTAGCATACTTTTTTTCGTAATATCTGCATTAAGTTCTTTGCCTGGAGTGTATTTTGTTCTTAAAACTAAAGTTTAATGGGATTATTGAACATTTGTTCCGGTCAAAAACAATAAATAAATTAGTTATTTTTGTTTCATGTATGAAAAGCCTGTAGTTATATCACTTCCTAAAATTTTAGATGACAGAGGTAATCTCTCTTTTGTTGAAACGTTAACTCATGTACCTTTTGATATTAAACGAACATACTGGATTTATGATGTTCCCGGTGGAGAAATTAGAGGAGGACACAGTTATAAGGAAAATCAGGAATTGATTATAGCTCTTTCAGGTAGTTTTGCTGTTGTTGTAAATGACGGTTTTCATACAGAGGAGTTCTTACTAAATAGATCATACAGTGGGTTATATATCCCCAAAGGTATCTGGAGGCATATGGAAAATTTTTCTACTAATGCATTTGCCTTGATTCTTTCATCAACAGAATATGACGAAAAGGATTATGAAAGAGATATCGATCAATTTTTATTGTCAAAAAATGAAATCATCCATATTTAATTGTAATGTATTGGAGTTGCCTAAAATTCACAATAGGGCAGGAAACATAACGCCAGTACATGGAAATAACGATATTCCCTTTCCTGTCGAGCGCGTTTATTATTTATATGATGTTCCCGGGGGAGAAACGAGAGGAGGTCATGCGCACAAAAAGTTACATCAATTGATTGTAGCAGCTAGTGGCAGCTTTGATGTTACTTTGGATGATGGGAAGAATAAAAAAACCGTCACATTAAATCGTCCTAATTATGGACTATATGTTTGCCCGGGCATTTGGAGAGATTTGAGTAATTTTTCATCTGGAGCAGTTTTGTTGGTATTGGCATCTGCAAAATACGATGAAAATGATTATTTGAGAGAATATAAAAGCTTTTTAGAATTTGTAAATGGACTATAAAATACACCAATTGGCACAGGTAAATACAGTTGATATAGGAGAAGGATCATCTATATGGCAATTTTGTGTGGTTTTGGCCGGTGCAAAAATTGGAAAGAATGTTAATATTTGTTCACATTGTTTTGTAGAAAATAACGTGGTAATTGGTAACGATGTAACTGTAAAATCAGGTGTTCAGATTTGGGACGGTATAATTATAGAAAATAAGGTTTTTATAGGTCCAAATGTGACATTTACCAATGATTTATACCCTCGTTCAAAAAATTTGGATTGGATAGAAGTAAGAACATTAATTAAAAAAAATGCTTCAATTGGAGCGAATGCAACAATATTGGCTGGTGTGGAAATCGGAGAATACAGTATGATAGGAGCAGGAAGTGTCGTTACAAAAAATATACCTCCATACACACTTTGGTATGGAAATCCAGCGGTTCAAAAAGGCTATGTTACCAAAGAGGGTGAAATTTTGACCATGGATTTAAAAAGCACTAAAACAGGCGAGAGATATCGCCTTATTAATAAAGAACTAGTAAAAATTTGATGATTAAGTTTCTAGACTTACAAAAAATAAATGCGCAGTATACTATCGAATTACAAAATGCTTTTTCGAGGGTTTTAAATTCCGGGTGGTATATTCAAGGGGAAGAGGTGTTCCAATTTGAACAAAAATTTGCACATTATTGTGGCACAAAGCATTGTATAGGTGTGGCTAATGGATTAGATGCCCTTATTTTAATAATAAGAGCATATAAAGAATTAGGTGTAATGACTGATGGAGACGAAATTATTGTCCCTGCAAACACTTATATTGCCAGTATATTGGCTATTTCTGCTAATGGTTTAATTCCTGTGTTGGTAGAACCAGACTTGTCTTCTTATAATATAGATCCTTCATTAATAGAAAAAAAAATAACGCCTAAAACAAGGGCTATTATGGCTGTTCATCTTTATGGTAACATGGCTGATATGTTATCTATTAACAGCATTGCATCAAAATATAATTTGAAAGTGATAGAAGATGCAGCCCAGGCACATGGTGCAGAAATAGGAGGTAAAAAAGCAGGAAGTTGGAGTTCTGCTTCAGGCTTTAGTTTTTATCCGGGGAAAAATTTAGGCGCACTGGGAGATGGAGGAGCTGTTACCACAGATGATGACGAATTAAATTCCGTTATCCGTTCTTTGGGAAATTATGGTTCTCATCAGAAGTACCATAATGATTTTCAGGGCATAAATAGTAGGTTAGATGAATTACAGGCCGCTTTATTAAGTGTTAAGTTAAAATTCTTAGATCAGGAAATAGCTGCAAGACGTAATGTTGCTAATCAGTATTTAATGCGGATAAATAATCCTGAAATAATTCTTCCAAAATTAGATAAAGATGAACATCATGTATGGCATTTGTTTGTTGTACGTGTCAATGAAAGATTGAATTTTCAACGATATTTAAGTACTAATAAAATACAGACGGTTGTCCATTATCCAATTCCCCCCCATAAGCAAAAGGCATATTCTTCGCTTAATACCTTGAATCTTCCGATAACGGAAAAAATTCATCAGCAAGTTGTTAGCTTGCCCATCAGTCCAGTTTTAACAAATGAAGAGGTAGATACAATTATTGATATCGTGAATAAGTATGAAGGATAAAAAGTTCATAGATGTACCTCCAAATCCTCTGATGAACTATTCAGGAGCGATAAAAAGATACTTTATGGCAAAAATGAGGAGAATGTATCGGAGAGACAAATTTGAATTATTGAAGCCATTAGTGAAAGCGATTACATCAAACTGGTTTATTAAACGAGAGCTTATTGATTTTCAGTCTTACAGAAAAAGAGGTTCAGATAATGTTGAAATTTTATATGAAGATGAAATCAATTTAAAGTTCTCGTCAGTAAATTTTTTTGAAGAATCTGTAGATAATTACATTTATGAACTTAAAAACCATTATGTATATGGAGTTATATTAAAGAATGTAATGGTTATAGGCTGTTCAGACCTAATTTTATTGGACGAACAATATGCTTTATATGATTTGAAATTTTTAGATGATGATGGAGCATTTGATTATACAGATTATGCAATAAAACTTTTAAAAAATGACGTATGTGTGCTTGAGGCTAATTGGGCTGAATTTTCTATCAATGAAGGAATATTATTGACTGCTAATTATTCCATTAATTACTATCATTTTTTATTAGAAATCATTGCAAAATTTGAAATGATTTCTAAAATGAATATAGATAAGTCTATACCGATTATTGTAGATAAAGCTTGTCTTGAAATACCACAATATCGAGAACTCCTTTCTTATTTCAATAGAGACAATCGGGCAATAATTTCGATAGACAAAGAGGTTATATACAAGGTTTCTTTTCTATATCAAATATCTCGTCCAAATATCATTCCACCCAACTATAAAAATATAAAAGATATACAAATAAAACACAATCTGTTTAGTGCACATTCATTAAATTATATTCGAGGCACCCTGCTGAAATTACCTGAGATAAAAAACACACCTAAAAGAGTATTTCTTTCCAGAAAGAACGCAAGTGGACGACGGGTGTATAATGAAGAAGCGGTGTATACAGTTCTTAGAAAATACGATTTTTCTATAATTTACCCTGAAGAGTACTCTATAGTGGAGCAGGTATCGATATTTAAAAATGCAGAGCTAATTGTTGGAGCAACGGGTGCCGCTTTCACAAACCTAATATTCTGTAGTAACAGCTGTAAAGTGATTTGCTTGACTAATTTTAACGTTAATATCTCGATATTTTGCACAATAGCAAAGCTTTTTAATATAGAGTTGGTTTACCTTTATGATAAAAAGTTGGTTTTGAAAGGAGATTCAGATTTGCATTCGGCTTTTCAAATCGACACAAATAAACTAAAAGAGGCTTTACAGTATATTATAGGTAGTAAATAATGAAAGAAAACCCATTAGTTTCTGTTATAATCCCATGCTTTAATCATGAAAGGTTTATCAGGGAAAGTATACTTAGTGTACTTAATCAGGAGTATAGAAGCATAGAGCTAATTGTAATTGATGATGGGTCTAGTGATCAAAGTGTCGATTTAATTGAAAAACTTAAAAAAGAGAGAGACTTTACATTTATATCCCAAAAAAATAGAGGGATATCGAATGTGTTGAATAAAGGGATTTCTATTGCTAAAGGAGAATATATATCTTTTCTTGCTTCTGATGATTATTGGTTGCCAAATAAAGTCTCGATCCAAATAGCTTTCTTTAAAGACCATCCTGAGTTTAAAATGATTTTCTCTAATGCTTATATTGTAGATGATGAATCTAATATTATAGGGGAATTCCAAAATAGTTTTCCAATACAAAAAGCTGTTAGCTTTAAAGAGATAGCATTAGGTAAAAAGACGATACCTGCGTTGACGGTTATGGTGGATAGAGAAGTGTTTCTCAATATAGGGGGGTTTGATGAAAATCTGATAATAGAAGATTGGGACATGTGGTTAAGAATCTCTAACAGTTATTTAATTGCTGGAATAAGTGATGTTTTAGCTTGTTATAGAAAACATGGTTCAAACATATCCTTAGTGAGGTTAGAAGATATGACACGAACAAGGTTTCATATATTGAACAAATGGGAAAGTAAGATAGATAAAAGGTTATTCAATAAAATATCTAGAAATTTAGAGATACTAGCCATGGATGAATTAGAAAATAGTGGAGTATTGAAAGAATATATAAAACCAACGTTTGAGAAGATGTTAAACTCTAAATATAGAAGATTATTTGTCAAATATTATCGAACTCAAAAATGACTAAAAAAATTCTTTTTGTTACACCTTATTTTGGAAGAAGTGGTTCAGAAATGCAGTTGTTATATCTTCTTAAAAATCTAGATGTAAAAAAGTATCAAATATTCCTCTATACACGTGATAATGGAGAGTTATTATCTCTTTTGCCTCCTCATATAAAAAGATTTGTAGGTTACAAAAAACACAATAATTTTTTATTAAGAATATTTAGATTATTGCTTTATTGTATAGGAATCAACCCAACCGAATATCAATTAAAAAGACTTAATAAGAGAATAAAGCCGGATTTGTGGTACATTAATACTGTTGTAAATAGAGACGCTTATAACATAGCCCAAAAATTGGGAGTGAGATTTATAGCTCATATTCATGAAATGACCTTTTCGTATAGTTTTATAAAAAAAAGAACATTAGAAACTATTATAGATAGAGCGGAAATTTGTGTCGGTTGTTCTGAAATGGTTTGCGAAAAACTAAGAGATATGGGACATGAAAAAGTTCGTCTTTTAAATGGTTTTGTAGACAAAAGCTTGATAAACATTGATCAGAATAAAACCTTGGATTTAAAGAAGAATCTAGGCATTTCTGACGAAGATTTTGTATGGATAATTTCTGGTGCTGGAAGTTTGGTAAAAGGAATAGATTTAGTAATTCCGTTGATAAAGAAGTTAAAAAAGAACCACAAGATTATATGGGTTGGAGGAATCAATAATAATGGGACGGCTTATTATGCGCAAAGAGCTGTAAAGAAGAATTTTAAAGACAGGATCTTTTTTGTTGGTAATCAGTCAGATGATTATTATAATTATTTCAATATTGGGAAAGGTTTTCTTTCTTTATCAAGAGAAGATTCATATCCATTAGTTATGATAGAAGCAGCTCATTTGGGAATGCCAATGGTAGGTTTTAGATCGGGAGGGATTAATGAGTTTGTTTCGTCTCCAAAACTGGGATACTTAAGTTATATAAACGATTTTGAAGATTTGGCAAAAAACATGCATAGGATTGAAGAAGAGTATGTCTCAATAGACAGAGCTTATATTCAGTCCTATGCAAATCTTTTCAATGCGAAAACTCAAACAAAATTGTTAGAATCGATTTTAGATGAAATGAGTTAATTTAATCATTAAAAGTCTGCATATCAATCAGCTTTTTGTAAAGCCCGTTACGTTCAGTCAATTCAGAGTGTGATCCTTCCTCCACGATTTTCCCGGCTTCTAAAACTAAAATTTTATCGGCATTTTGAATCGTACTCAATCTATGAGCGATAATTAATGAAGTTCTGTTTTTCATTAAATTATTAATAGCTTCCTGAACCAGTTTTTCAGATTCTGTGTCCAACGCAGAAGTTGCCTCATCCAGGATTAGTATGGCTGGATTTCTTAAAACCGCCCTGGCAATATTCAAACGCTGCTTTTGTCCTCCAGAAAGTTTCATTCCTCTATCGCCGATATTGGTTTCATAACCCTTTTCGGTAGCCATAATAAAATTATGGGCATTCGCTATTTTCGCTGCAGCTTCCACTTGTTCAAGCGTAACATTCTCTACGCCAAATGCTATATTATTGAAAATAGTATCGTTAAATAAAATAGATTCCTGACTAACAATTCCCATTTGAGAACGGAAAGATTCCATTTTTAAATCTCTTATATCTACTCCGTCAAATAAGATTGCTCCTTCATTTACATCATAGAATCTGGGAATTAAATCAGAAATTGTACTCTTACCCCCTCCTGATGGGCCTACTAAAGCAACGGTTTTTCCCTTTTCAATTTCAAAAGTGAGGTTGTCGAGAACTTTTCTGTCGCTATAACCAAAGGATACATTTTTGAAAGAGATATTTTTTTCAAATGGTTGAGCTTCCTTAGCATCCGACCTGTTTACAACCTCCGGTTTAGTGTCTATCAATTCAAGCACACGTTCGCCTGCCGCCAACCCAGAGTGTATGTTGCTAAAAGAGTCTGTTAAAGCTTTGGCTGGACGCATTACTTGAGAGAATATAGCTATATAGGCAATAAAGTCAGCAGGAGCCAGTTCGGAATTTTGATTAAAAATTAAGTTACCTCCATACAATAAGATGCCTGATACTGTACAAATTCCCAGGAATTCAGATACAGGGGAAGACATTTGTTGCCTTCTTGACATGGATCGGCCAATGGCGCTGTATTTTTCATTTTGCTGATCAAATCGTCCTATTACAAACGGAATTGCATTAAAGGCTTTGATGATCTTTATACTTGACAACGCTTCGTCTAAGTAAGAAATCATCATGCCGTAAGTTTCTGCAGAGTCTTTTGCTTGTTTTTTTAATGACTTTACAATTCTAGCTATAACAAGACCGGATACGGGAATAACCAGCAAAGAAAACAAGGTGAGTTTAACTGATATCATCAAAAGAGCCACGATAAAAGCAATCAGTTGCAAAGGTTCTTTAAATACTACCTGTAATGTCGCAGTAACTGAGAATTGGACTACCTGTACGTCTGATGCAATTTTAGAGATAATATCCCCTTTACGCTCGTTACTAAAATAGCCAACGTGTAAATTCATGACATTATCAAAAACATTTTTTCTCAGCTTTAAAAGTGTATGGATGCGTAGGTTTTCCATAATGCGTTGAGAAAAATACTTAAAGAAGTTTGCCAATAAATTGGAAGCAATAATAACGATACATACAAATTGTAATGCGCCTAATCTTCCTTGTTCAAGAATTGCCTTATCAAAATAATAGAAAAATAAGTCTTTGAAATAATTGAAAGAGAGTGAGAACTCGGGCATCACAGCTTTCTCAATAATCTTACTTTCATCAAATAGGGTATTTAAAAGAGGGATAATCAATGCAAAATTTAACGTTCCAAATACAACTGCGAAAAGAGTGCATATTACATATGGTATTGCGAATTTCTCTATAGGTTTTGCAAATGCTAGTAATCTAAAGTATGTTTTCATTAAAACTGAATAATCTCACAAAGATAAGATTTTAAGATAGAGGGTTAAATAATGTGTCGAAACAGATTCTCGAACTTGTCAAAGTTTTCTGCTAAAAGCTGTTTTTCTTTATCAAATATCCAATATAAAGGGCGGTCTTCGTAAAAAGCTGCCATTAAAGAAAAAGTGCTGGGAGGGCCAATAATATAATCACATTTAGAAAGAAGGTAAAGATCTTCGGCAGGATTGCCATTTAACATTGATACTTTACAGGATGTTAAATTTTCAAAACTTTTGCTGTTTAGTTTGGGATCATTGCTAACAATAATTAATTCTACCGGTTTATCTAAACTTTTAGCAAAAGAATTTACGATTTGACCGTATTCTTCGTCGCTAAAAAAGTATTTACCCTGGTGCCAGGTCTTATAATCACCACGTCTTATATGCAGGCCTACTTTGATGGTGTCTTTTGATAACGTTGAAAAAAACTGTTCTACCGGTTTCTTAATATGCTCTTTAAAGTCGAAAAGTGCTTTAAGCTCATTACGGTAATTAAGAAATCCCTGGTAGTCTCTAAAATACCAGCCTTTGGCTAACACGGTTTGTTTGTCTAATTGAAGAGAATCTACATTTGTACCTTCGAATGATTCGTCAAAATCAACAGACTTTATAAGTCCTATTTTTGCCCCATATTTTGCATAAAGATAGGTCGGCCAATTATAGCCTTTTTCGTTACTAATCTTGAAAAAAGTGTATTTGTAGCAAAAACGTAAGCCAACCGTTTTTAAACCATTTCTTTTTGCATAAGCAAAGAAATGCCCAAATTGAAGGATGTTGTTACACATCTGGCCATATCCGGTTACAAATATCATGTCAGTTCAGTTTTCTTTGCGTTATTCTATACATATAATCTTGAATGAAAGCTTTACAATCTTTCATTCCGGCAGAAATAGTTTCGTTGCTTTCTTTGATGAGATTATGTTCCAAAATTTTGTCTTTAATATCATAGACACCTGTAAAATTGGTCCCATCAAAAATGTAAATATAATTGTCCTGAATAAATTGATAAACATTTCCTGGAGAATTAATTGCCCGGGGCGTTTCATCAGGCAGGTTTGCAGTAAGACTTCTTCCCCACGATCTAATAGGTTTATTGTATCCAATTAGATCAATTAACGTCGGATAGATATCTATCTGTTGTGCTAAATCTTCCCGAACGCCCTTTAATCCATATTTTTCATTCGGACTAAAGAACATAATAGGTACAGCGAATCTGTTTATGGTATTGTTGTATTCTTCGTAATAATTTTGGTTGGTGTGATCCGCAGTAAAAACAAAAATGGTGTTGTTATACCACGGCTGCATTTTAGCATATTCCATAAATCGCTTAATAGAATAGTCCGAGTATTTGACACATTTATGAATAGGAATGGCTCCTTCTTTAAATTTATCCTTATACTGTGAAGGAATCTTAAAAGGGTCATGAGATGAAACGGAAAAAACTGTTGCCATAAAAGGTGCTTTTTCTGCTGATAAGGTTTTACCCATAAATTGAAAAAATGGTTCGTCCCAGATACCCCAAATTCCATCATAATCTGTGTCGTTATTGTATTCTGTTTTTCCTAAATAATTTTTATAGCCCAGGATATTAGAAAAGCCCAAAAAACCCATTGATCCGTTTGCAGCTCCATGAAAAAAAGAAGTATTATATCCTAAAGAATCACATATGGATACAATTGATTGAATTTCTTGTTTTGCGTAAGGAGATGAAGTAAAAGCGTCTTGAAAAGACGGAATACCAGCCAGGACCGAAGACATACCATGGATAGATTGTCTGCCATTGGCGTATGCGTTGGTGAAAATCAGGCTGGATTGACTTAAAGAATCTAAAAAAGGTGTATAAGATTGATAATTTGGAATGTTGGCGTTTTCATTCATACACCCCCAATATTCTCTGCCAAAGCTTTCGAGAATGAAAATAACAATATTAGGCTTTTCCTGAACGGAATTGTTTTCGTAAAATTTTATCGGCTTAATACGCTTGGTGATATACTCATCGGAAACCCAATTTTTTATCTCATATTTTCTAATGTTCCAGGTCCTGAAAATCGAAAAAGGTGTGTTTAATACAACATCGCCATGATTAGGGATTGTTACATGTCTATAAGCATCAACCATATTGATTGGTCTGGTGCTGTGTTTGAAATCGCCTCTAATCCCTCCTACGGCCAATGTAGCAATAATCAATAATCCCGCTACAGACGATGTAAAATAAATAACCGGCTTAAATGAGGCTTTAGGTTTTACCTTAATTAAATTATACAGATAAACCCATGCAAAGGTCAGAACAATAAAAATGGCGAGTATTAACCAATATTCCGTTAAAAAATGAGAAAGGAGCGAGAAACCATTAGATTCGTTTTTTAATAAATCCAGGGTAGATTTATTTGATCTGGTTTGGCTAAATTTATAATAAGCGAAATCAACAAAATTCGTTGCCAGGAAAAACAGGTTTGTTATAAAATAAAACGTTCTTATACCCTTTTGATAACCAGGCTTTGTATTAATAGTAAAAGGTAAGATACTTAATAAGATAAATAGGCTATTAATGTATAAAATGGCCGTTGTATCAAAAGCCGTTCCGTACCAACATAATTTAAGTAATTCTCCTATGCCTTCAAGCTGGATGATCGAGGAGTTGAAGCTATAGAACAGTATCCTGCTTATCTGATAAAAAAGAAAAACAAGGAAAATCCTATAAAATAAAACTGCGTACTCGTTTGATCTGAAAGAATTGTTTAACATCTGTTTTTCTTTACTCTCTTTGATATATCTAATTTGTTGATCTGCTTGTTACTAATTAGCTGATTTCCATTGCGAAATGTAGTCAGTTTTGAATGTTATTTGAGATAAATACCCTGTCGTTTTAAATTACGAACCAAAATAATAACAAGATTATCCTAATAAAATTCTTTTTTTATAGGATATTGAGCAATTTCTTCTGAAAGCTCTTTTAAAACAGCTTTAGTCGGCCTTAAATTGTTTTTACCCAGAAAACTGTTCGCAATATTATGAAAAGAGTTACGAGATTTGATAACCCCTTTGTAATTTTTCATAAAAGCAAAAAATGCCTTTAAATAGTTTACATTGCCTATAAAAATACGTAGAAATGAAGTTGTAATCGTTAAAAAGAACCATCCGATTAACTGAGGAACAGATAAATGTATGCAATGCATAAAGAATTTGTTTCTGATATTCAGATACTGGATAAAGTTTCGTTTGTGATAAGATTGAATGGTTTTGGAAATATGATGCCTGCAAATAGACTTTGGCTCATAATAAAGTTTCCAGCCCATTCTTAACGCCCGAAGCGAAAGTTCTATATCTTCTACGTAAAATGGATCGAATAACTCATCGAGTCCGTTTATTTGTAATGCTTTTTTTCTGTCTAATAATATATTTGTTCCCGATAAAAACATTGTCTTATACCAAACGTGTTCATCGGCAGCGGTTAAATAGTAATTTATATTGCTAATTATTTTGAGAGCGTTAAAACGAAGAAGTTTTCCGCCGGATTGTTTTTCATCGTTATCCCAGTTAATAATCATACCATTCACACCAAATGTTTCATCGGAATCAAAATAAGGCAGCTGATGAATGAAATAATCTGGAAAGATTTTAGCGTCGCTATTCAGAATAAAAACTAAATCTTTACTAGCGGCTTTTAGTCCCCTATTCACAGTGGAAGAGAATCCGCTGTTTTTTTCGTTTTGTAATAAAAGGATATGCGGGTGATTTTGCTGTATAAAAGTAACCGAGTCATCAGAAGAACAGTCATCAACGATTATAATCTCGTGTTCAGGTATTGTTTCCAAAGCTTTCTCTGTATACGGAAGTATTTCCGAAAGTAATTCTCTGCCGTTATAGTTGGGAATGATTACCGAAATGCTCTTCATTAATGGTTTTGATATTTCTAAATTTTTAACCTATATACTAACATATATTCGGGAAAAATTAAGATAACGCTACAGCCAATGGTTAATGTTTTTTGCCGCTGCAAATATACAATTCTAAACGAAAGTAAAACCTGCAAAATTATCCATGTTATTTTACAGGTTTAAGTCAAAATTTATTTAAGAGTTCATTATTTCCTCAATCTCTTCGGCTTCTAACGGGATATCAGCCATTAAGTCAATATTGCCATCTCGCGTAATTAGGATGTTGTTTTCCAGTCTGATACCAAGATTTTCCTCCAGAATATAAATTCCAGGTTCATTGGTTAAAATATTCCCTTCTCTGAAAGGTTCGTATCGGTTACTGATATCGTGTACATCCAAACCTAAATGATGAGAGTTTCCATGCATAAAATATTTTTTATAAGCGGGAACGGCCGGGTTTTGTTTCGCAACATCATGCTTGTCCAGTAAGCCAAGTTTTATGAGTTCTGCCGTCATGATTTTTCCCACTTCTTCATGGTATTCGTTCCAAATGGTGCTGGAAACAAGCATCTTTTTCGCTTCTTTCATAACGTGGAGTACTGAATTATAAACATCTTTTTGACGTTGTGTAAAACGACCATTTGCAGGAATGGACCTGCTTAGGTCAGCATTGTAATTAGCGTATTCTGCACCAAAATCGAAAAGTATAACATCGCCATCTTTACAAATTTGGTTATTGTCATTGTAATGCAATACACACGCATTTCGACCGGATGCAATAATGGGAGGATAAGCATGCCCTGTTGCTCTTTGGCGAATAAATTCATGTATAATTTCTGCCTCAATTTCATACTCAGCTACATCAGGCTTTACAAATTTTAAAACTCTGATAAACGCGTCACGTGTTATTTGACAGGCTTTTTTTGTGTATTCAACTTCCAGGACAGATTTTACAGGTCTCAGCTCCCGCATAATTAAAGAAGACCTTTCTAATTTGTGCAAAGGATATTTCGATCGGATTTCTTCTATGAATCGGATATCCTTATATGGAACTGTATGCGCATACCTATCATTTTCATTTGTGTTAAGATATACATAGTCTGCATAATTCATTAAAGAAGGTAAAATATTCCAAAAATCTTCCAACCAATAAATATTGTGTATCCCGGAGACCTTTTTTGCTTCCTCTTTTGTGTATTTATGTCCTTCCCAAATCGCAATATGTTCATTCGTCTGTCTTAAAAACAGGACTTCTTTATACAATGGATTTGGGGAATCTGGGAAAATAATTAGAATTGACTGCTCCTGATCGATTCCTGATAAATAAAAAAAATCTGGATTTTGCTTAAAATTGAAGTTTTGATCACCACTTCTAGGGAACTCATCATTTGAGTTAAATATTGCTATGCTATTGGCTTTTAGTTTTTTAGCAAACTTCTGTCGGTTTATAATGAATAGTTCTGAATTTAGTGTTTCATATTTCATGGTACTAATTTACAAAACCCTGCTCAAAAAACTTTTTTAAAAAAAATGTATAAATAAATTTTTGGAATGAAATTTGATTATTTGCTCATGTCAAACTTAAAATATATTTTTGACAAAATTTACAATTAAAATTGTTTAACCTTTAAAAAATGATTATGAATTATTCTACAATGAAGAAAACAGTAGCTTTATCGCTAGCGACTGCTTTCGCTGTAGCAGCTAATGCGCAAGAGTCGTCCTCTTCTGCAAAAGTTTTTGGGGGAGCAAAGCAATATAGAACATGGTCTGTAGGCGTTAACGCAGGTGCTCTATCTCCAATTATTCCTTTCGGAACGAACGATTACCCAGAATGGGAAACAAACCTAGGATATGGTTTATTCGTTAAAAAACAATTAGGACCATACTTTGGTTTGAAATTAGATGCTCACAGAGGAAAATTATCTGGTAAATTAAGTGATGCTCCAAACGCGGGAAGCTTTACAACAGACTTAGACTATGCTGCTGCATTAAAAGGTGTTGTTAACATCGGTACTATTTCTTTCCTAAAAAGACAAAGCTCTTTAGGTTTCTATGCACAAGCAGGTGCTGGTTTAACAGGTTTCAACTTGAAAAGCAATGCTAATAACAATCTTGGAAAAAGAAAAGAATTGTACATTCCTGTAGGTGTTGGTGCTAACGTTAAATTAGGTGAAGTTGTAGCTTTAAACATAGGTTATGATGCAAACTTCTTAGATGCTGATAACTTAGACGGAAGATGGGCTAATGGTTCTTCTAACAAAGATAAATGGTCTTATGCTTATGCTGGTTTAGAGTTTACTTTAGGTTCAAAATCAAAACCGAGCTTACAATGGTCTAACCCAGTTGCTTTGTTATATGATGAGTTAAAAGATCCAGCTTTACGTCAAGAAGTTGAAGCTTTAAAAGGTCGTTTAACTAATGTAGAGTCTTCTGTAGAAAACTTGAAAAAAGATTCTGACGGTGATGGTGTTGCGGATCACTTAGACAAATGTCCAAATACACCAGCAGGTGCTAAAGTTGACGGTGCTGGTTGTGAGTTAGATACTGACGGTGACGGTGTGCCAGATTGGAAAGATGATTGTCCAACAGAAAAAGGTACTCCAGAATTAAACGGATGTCCAGCTTCTGATACTAATACAATTGCTGACAACATTCAATTCGAGTTTAACTCATCAGTATTAAGAACTTCAGCTTACCCAACTTTAGATAGAGTTTCTTCATCATTGAGAGCAGACAAATCTAAATCAATCCAATTAGATGGTCACGCATCAGCAGAAGGTACTGAAGCTTACAACATGCAATTATCTATCGATAGAGCTAACTCTGTAAAAACTTACTTAGTGAATTCTGGAGTAGATGCTAAAAGAATTGCGGTTAAAGGTTACGGTGAAAGCCGTCCAATCGCTTCTAACGCAACAGAAGAAGGACGTATCAAAAACCGTCGTGTTGAGTTCAGAAACAAATAATCTTTCTTAGAAAGAATATTATAATGAAAACGGAGTTTCGATAAGTCGGAACTCCGTTTTTTATTTTGTAAATTTGTTATATGTACTTTTTTAGGAAAAAAGACCCGAACAGACCAACCAGCTTTAATTTGAAAGTAATGCACTGGATAAATAGGATAGCCATCATTATATTCATTTTAGGTGTCCTATATAAATTAGTGGAGAAGTTTGTTCTGCATCATTAACAAAAAATATCTTATGAAAAAAGTTATTTATACATCAAACGCCCCAGAGCCAATCGGACCTTATAGCCAGGCAATTCTTATAAATGGTACGTTGTATGTGTCAGGCCAAATAGCAATAAATCCAGAAACTAATAAAGTTATTGACCATAATTTAGAGGCCGAAACGGAACAGGTCCTTAATAATCTCGCAGCAGTTTTAGAGGCTGCGGATATGAACTTTTCCAACGTTGTTAAAACATCCATCTTCTTAAGTGATATGGACCACTTCGCTAAAGTGAATGAGCTTTATGGAAAACGTTTTACCAGGGATTTTCCTGCGAGGGAAACTGTTGCTGTAAGGGCTTTACCGAAAAACGTAAATGTAGAAATTTCGCTGGTTGCTGTAAAATAAGTTAAAGATATTGATGTGCAGATTTTTAATACCCCTATAGAATATCTTAAAGGTGTTGGCCCACAACGGGCAGAAGTATTAAAAAAAGAGATTGGCGTTTTTACTTATCAGGATCTTCTGCATTATTATCCCTTCAGGTATATTGATAAAACCCGTTATTATAAAATTAATGAAATAGGCTTTGATTTTCCTTTAGTTCAGATACTGGTGAGGTTAAAGTCTTTTGAAGTTATTGGAGAAAAGCAAAGTAAAAGACTAGTTGCAAGAGTCGTCGACGAAACGGGGGAGCTGGAGCTTGTTTGGTTTAAAGGTCTAAAATGGATTGAGAAGACTTTAAAAATTAATCATTTATACGTGGTTTTTGGAAAACCTACTTTCTTCAATGGAAAGCCGCAAATGGCGCATCCAGAAATGGAATTGTTTTCTAAGGAGTCTAAAGAGAGAGGAAATCTTTCGTTGCAACCGGTATACTCTTCAACAGAAAAATTAAAGCAGTTTTCACTGGATTCAAAAGGGATTCAGAAGCTTATGTCTAATCTGTTGGATACTGTTTTCTCGGAAATTGAAGAAGTACTTCCCTCTTATATCCTCGAAAAATATAAACTTCTATCCAGAAGAGATGCATTACTTCAAATACATTTTCCCACAAATTCGACGGTATTATCACGCGCTCAAGCTACATTGAAATTTGAAGAGTTGTTTTTTATTCAACTTAAGCTGTTGAAGATAAAACACCTGCGGACTCTTAAATTCAAAGGAAATGTGTTTGCTACCGTTGGCAATAAATTCAATTATTTTTATGAAAATCTATTACCTTTTCAGCTAACCGGTGCGCAAAAGCGCGTGTTAAAGGAAATTCGGTTTGATAGCCAAAAAGGAATTCAAATGAACAGGTTAGTTCAGGGCGATGTTGGGTCAGGTAAAACTGTAGTTGCCTTAATGAGTATGCTTTTAGCTATTGATAATGGTTTTCAGGCGTGTATGATGGCTCCAACCGAAATTCTGGCCACTCAACACTATGCTTCAATAAAGAGTATGCTTCCGGATGATTTTGTTAATATAGCGCTCTTAACAGGTTCTACAAAAAAGAAAGATCGGAAGAAAATTTTAGAAGATCTGGTGATCGGAACCCTTAATATATTGGTAGGAACACATGCTTTAATTGAAGAGACAGTTGTTTTTAAACATCTGGGTTTAGCAGTGATTGACGAACAACACCGTTTTGGTGTAGAACAGCGAGCTAAGTTATGGAAGAAAAACCTAATACCACCTCATGTTCTGGTTATGACAGCTACTCCTATACCCCGAACATTAGCAATGTCTCTATATGGGGACCTGGATGTCTCTGTGATAAATGAGCTGCCTGCCGGTCGTAAGCCAATTCAGACAATTCATCTTTATGAGAATCAGAGATTGCGAATGTTTGGATATATGCGTCGGGAGATCGCAAAAGGAAGGCAAGTATATGTTGTTTATCCTTTAATCCAAGAAAGTGCAAAATTGGATTTAAAAAATTTACAGGATGGCATCGAAGTGCTGTCCAGGGAGTTTCCTCTTCCTCAATATAAAATAAGTATTGTGCATGGGCAATTGAAGCCAGATGAGAAAGAATTCGAAATGCAAAGGTTTATAAAGGGACAGACTCAGATCATGGTTGCAACCACTGTTATAGAAGTAGGTGTAAATGTTCCTAATGCTTCTGTGATGATCATTGAAAATGCTGAACGTTTCGGTTTATCTCAGTTGCATCAGTTGAGAGGTAGAGTAGGAAGAGGTTCGGAACAGTCTTTTTGTATTTTGATGTCTAAAGATAAACTTAGCAAGGAAGGTAAAGTGAGATTGGAAACCATGGTTAAAACGAACGATGGTTTCGAAATATCTGAAGTAGATTTACAATTAAGGGGGCCGGGAGATATAGAAGGGACACAGCAAAGCGGTATTTTGGATCTCAAACTTGCTGATTTAACACAAGATCAAAATATCTTACACGAAGCCAGGAAAACGGTATTGGAGATTATGGAAGCAGATCCTGAATTACAAAATGCTGAACATCAAATATTGGGAAACTTTTTCCACAAGCACAATACAGGAATTACTCTTGATAAAATATCTTAAGACAGATAATTGAATAATGAGTTGTTTAAAAGCAAAAAATCTAATCAACTCGACTAGAGAGGAGATGATTAGATTTTTCGAACTGTGAATCTCAGATTCTGGTCTTATTTAGACCATCCGTCTTTTAATGTAACCGTTCTATTGAAAATCAGATTTTCTGTTGAAGAATCTTTATCTACACAGAAATAACCTTTTCTAATAAATTGGTAACGCCTATCCGGGAAATCTGTTAGTTGCTGAATAGCATTGGCTAAATCAGGTTCTATGTAAGCATCCTTAATTACAATAAGGCTTTCGGGATTAATATAATCTTTAAAATCTCCTTCTTCAGAGTCGGGCTGTTCAACTTTAAATAATCTGTCGTATAGCCTAACTTCGGCAGTTTTAGCATGTTTAACACTTACCCAATGCATTGTACCTTTAGCTTTTAAGCCTGACGTGTCGTGGCCAGATTTAGAGTCAGGGAAATAAGTGCAGTGTATTTCTGTTACATTTCCGTTTCCATCTTTTACGAAATCATCACATCTTACAATATAAGCAAATTTTAAGCGGCACATTAAGCCTGGGCCAAGTCTGAAGAATTTCTTTGGAGGCTCTTCCATAAAGTCTTCCCTTTCAATCCAAAGTTCTCTGCTAAAAGGAACTTGTCTGGAATCATCTCCCCCTTCTACTTCCGGATTATTTTCGCCATCCAGCCATTCTGTTTCATTTTCCGGGAAATTGGTGATAACCAATTTTATTGGATCTAAAACCGCCATTCTTCTCCATGAAGTTTTATTTAAATCCTCTCTAATAAAAAACTCCAATAAACTGAAGTCGATGATGTTTTCTCTTTTTGCTACACCGATACGGTCGCAAAAATTCCTTATTGAAGCAGGAGTAAATCCTCTTCTTCTTAATCCACTAATTGTAGGCATTCTTGGATCGTCCCAGCCAGCCACATAATTGTTGTTAACTAATTGCATCAATTTTCGCTTACTCATAACAGTATAGCTCATGTTTAAACGAGCAAATTCATACTGTTTAGAAGGGAAAATTTCCAACATTTCAATTAGCCAATTGTATAGCTCTCTGTGCGGAATGAATTCGAGAGTACAAATAGAATGTGTTATTCTTTCTATTGCATCAGACTGGCCATGTGCAAAATCGTACATTGGATAGATACACCATTTGTCACCAGTTCTATGATGATGTGCATGTTTGATACGATAAATAATCGGATCTCTCATATGCATATTTGGACTCGCCAGATCAATTTTTGCTCTTAACACCTTCTCGCCATCTGCATATTTACCGGCTTTCATCTCTTCGAAAAGTTGAAGGTTTTCTTCAACGGTTCGGTTTCTATATTCATTGGGTGTGCCTGGTTGTGTAGGTGTACCTTTCCCTTTTGCGATATCTTCGGCAGAAGAATCGTCTACGTAAGCCAAATCTTTCTTGATCAATAAAACAGCAAAATCATATAACTGATCAAAATAATCGGAAGTATAAAGTTCTTGCGCCCATTGAAAACCCAACCAATTCACATCTTCTTTAATGCTGTCTACATATTCCGTGTCTTCGGTTACCGGATTAGTATCGTCGAATCTTAAGTTAGTATTTCCACTATATTTTTTTGCCAAACCAAAATTAAGGCAAATAGATTTTGCATGGCCAATGTGTAAATAGCCATTTGGTTCAGGCGGGAAACGTGTTAAAACCCTGCCACCATGTTTCCCTGTACGGATATCCTCTTCTACAATTTCTTCTATGAAATTAAGTGATCTTTCTTCAGACATTTCTACAAAATATCCTACAAAAATAACAAAAGCTTAGATATGTTTTGTAATAGGTTTTTTGCCATGGTTTATTTCAAACAAGATTGTTATTTTTTTGTTAAAGTTCTTAACAAACAGCCGAAGTATTATTAAATTGATATTTTTGTGCAGATTAGATTTTAATCTTTTGCCCGAGATTCCTTTCTTTTGCAATAGGATTTTTAAAAATTTAAACAATTTAATTTGGAAAAACCTCAATCAGGCTTCAGGAAAAAGCTCAACAATATATTTTACGAATTATATCTCGTACACAAGTTTATAGTACGTTTTTTTAAAGAACTTTTTTCTGCTCCAGTCGAATGGAAAGAGATCATGAAACAGTGTTATTTGCTGGGGTTTAAATCTCTTAGTTTAATAACATTAACGGGATTTATTACCGGGATAGTTTTTACAAAACAGTCTCGGCCTTCGCTAGCGGAATTTGGAGCAACTTCCTGGTTGCCATCCTTAGTGGCTATTGCTATTATCAGATCTCTGGCACCTTTGTTAACCGCTTTAATAACTGCGGGCAAAGTAGGTTCAAATATTGGTGCGGAGCTGGGATCTATGAAAGTAACCGAACAGATAGATGCCATGGAAGTTTCGGGAACAAATCCATTTAAATTTTTGGTTGTGACCAGAACTCTGGCAACAACTATTACTATTCCTATTTTAACTTTTTATACGGGTTTGGTAGGTCTTTTAGGCGCATTTTTAAATGTAACTACTTTTGAAAATACAAGTTACCAGGCATTTATGCAATCTGCATTTGAGTCTATAAGTTTCTTGGATATATTCGCTTCAACAATTAAAGCTATAGTTTTTGGCTTTACAATTGGTATTGTAGGTTGTTATCAGGGATATAATTCTTCAAAAGGAACCGAAGGCGTTGGTAGAGCTGCAAACGCTTCTGTGGTAATAGGAATGTTTCTGGTGTTTTTGGAGGAAATTATTGGTACGCAAATTACATTTATGTTTAGAACCTAATGAGAAAAGCAGTAAAAAATATAGATCATAATTCACCTGTGATAACCATTAGGGATTTACATAAATCTTTTGGCGATTATCAGGTTTTAAAAGGTGTTAATCTTGACCTGTATGATGGAGAAAATCTGGTTGTATTGGGTAAGTCCGGAACTGGAAAATCTGTTCTGATAAAAATTATCTCCGGTTTGCTAGAGCAGGATTCCGGTACAGTAAATGTTCTGGGGCATGAGATGAGCGAAATATCACAAAAAGAACTAAGGGATTTAAGATTGCATATAGGTTTTTCTTTCCAAAATAGTGCGCTTTATGATAGTATGACTGTACGTCAAAATCTGGAATTTCCTTTGGTGAGAAATAAAAAAAACTTGACGAAAGCAGAAGTAGATCATGCGGTGGAAAGTGTTTTAGATGCAGTAAGTTTAAGTCAGACAATTAATCAGATGCCATCAGAACTATCGGGTGGGCAAAGAAAGAGAATCGGTATAGCCAGAACTTTGATACTGCAACCTCAAATTATGCTTTATGACGAGCCGACAGCAGGGCTGGATCCAATAACTTGTGATGAGATAAATCATCTGATAAATGAAGTGCAAGAAAGATTCCATACAAGTTCTATTGTTATTACCCATGATTTAACTTGTGCAAAGCAAGTTGGAGATAGAGTTACTATCTTATTGGATGGACAGTTTAAAAGAACTGGAACTTTTGAAGAAGTTTTTGACACTGATGATGAAAGAGTGAAATCATTTTACGATTATAATTTTATACAATAATATAATATGGAGAATACCGATAAAAAAAGAGGAATAACCGTTGGGATTTTTATTTTTCTGGGTATTGCAATTTTTCTTTTAGGAGTATTTACACTTGGTGGACAAAAGAAAACATTTGTTAAGACATTTGAATTGAATGTTGTTTTTGATGATATACAAGGACTAAAGACCGGTAATAACGTTTGGTTTTCCGGAGTTAAAATCGGTACAATTAAGAAAATACAATTCTATGGTACTTCGCAGGTACAGGTTTCATTAAGTATAGATGAGTCTGCCCATCAGTACATTCATAAAGATGCCAAAGCAAGCATCAGTTCCGATGGATTGATAGGGAATAAAATTGTTGTAATTGATGGAGGATCGGTTAAATTTCCATTCGTAGAGGACGGAGACCAGCTTCAGGTCAATAAGACTTTGTCTACAGACGATATTATGAAGACTTTACAGGTTAATAACCGTAATTTAGTTGACATAACAACTGACTTTAAAATACTAGCCAAAAATTTGGTTGAAGGAAAAGGGACAGTAGGTGCATTAATGACAGACGAACAGATTGCTACGAATTTTAAAACCATTGTAGCCAATTTAAATAATACAACAGCGTCTGCTAATAAAATGGCTGTGGAGTTAAATAAATTCAGTAATAAGCTTAATAATGAAGAAGGTTTTGTAAATAGAATTATGGCAGATACCATAATGTTCAGAAAACTGGAAACTTCGGTAGCTGAGTTTCAGAGTATGGCTAAATCTGCGGCAGTTGCCACGGAAAATTTGAATAAGGCTTCGGCTCAGTTAAATAATAACGATAATGCACTGGGTTTGCTTTTGAATGATAAGAAGACTGCAGAACAGTTGAAAAATGTGATGGGAAATTTGGAAGCAAGTAGTCAGAAACTGGATGAGAATATGAAAGCGCTGCAAAGTAACTTCTTATTTAGAGGATATTTCAAAAAGAAAGCTAAAGAAGAAAAGTCCGAATAACCTGTTCAGAGAAATAATAGCTATTTGAAATGAGCGCTCTAAAATGAATATATCCGTAGTAATAAATACGTATAATGCCGAGAAGCATTTGAGAGAGGTGCTGGAGTCGGTAAAAGAACTGGACGAGATCATTATATGTGATATGTATAGTGATGATCAAACACTGCAAATAGCTAAAGAATATAACTCCAGAGTGATTTTTCATGAGAAAACAGGCTTTGTAGAACCCGCCAGAAATTTTGCTATTTCACAGGCAAAAAATGATTGGGTTTTACTTTTGGATGCGGATGAAACTGTTAATTCCAAGCTTATACAGTATCTTCAAAAGACGGTAAATGAGAAACCAAATATCACATGCGTTGCCATTCCCAGAAAAAACTATTTTTTAGGGAAATTCATGCATTCTGCTTATCCTGATTATGTTTACCGTTTTTTTAAAAAGGATAAAGTCTTCTGGCCAGAATTTATTCACTCTATCCCCAAAATTGATGGAGACATTTTTAAAATAAAGCCTGGAAATAAATCTCTTGCAATAGAACATTTAGCAAACGATTCTATTGAAGCTATTGAAAACAAGAGCAATGCTTATTCCACTGCTGAGTTACCAAAGAGACAACACAAAAAGGTGACTGTGCTTAAACTTATTTTCTCGCCTTTTTTCTGGTTTTTTAAATATTATGTCATCAAACAAGGATTTAAGGATGGAAAAGCAGGTTTTCTTTTTGCTGCGCTTAAAGCCAGATATAAATTCCTCACTTTGGCAAAGTTAACGGCTAAACAGATTCAATAATTAAAACGATACTGTAAAATACCCAAATAGTGGTATTTTTTGTTACGAATTTTAGGTTTAGTTTTGCACAATTAAACCTAACGTTATGAATAAAAAATTACTATTAACAGCATTAGTCGTTTTAATCGTTTCTTTCTGCAAAGCGGGAAGTAAAAAAGATTCAGTATCTAATTTTAGCGGCAAAAATTTAGTTAAATTGAATTTAACCGCATTACCTCTCAATACTTATTCTGGGATATATGAGAGAGCTATTGGAAAAAAAATAGCAGTCGGTATTGGCTATAAACTTATGCCAAAAGGAAAGTTACCTATGTTACGCAACCTAGAAAGCTTAATAGACGATGATGAAGTTAATAATCATCTTAAAAATCTAAAACTAGGAAGTTACGCTATTACGCCAGAAGTAAAGTTCTATTTTGGTAAGGATGTTTTTAGAGGCTTTTATATAGCGCCTTTTGGAAGATATTCTGTTTATTCACTTGATTGGCCTTATGAATATGATTACGAGGAAAATGGAATCACTCATACAGAAAATATCTTATTAAAAGGGGACGTGAAGACAATAACGGGAGGTTTGTTGTTTGGCGCTCAATGGAAATTAAGTAAAAGAATATATTTAGATTGGTTTATTATTGGGCCAAATGCGGGTTCTGCTAATGGGACGATAAAAGGAACAGGCGATTTAAGTGATCCTGATAAAAGAAAGGCATTAGATGATGCTATTCAGGATTTAGCTGATTCTGATATACCTTTCGTTAAAATTGAGGGAGAAACTTCAAGTACAGGAGCGACCATTAAGTTTTCAGGTCCATGGGCTGGGCTGAGAGGCGGAATAAATCTGGGCTTCCGTTTTTAATAAATCATTTCACAATCAATGGTAGCTCTTTATGCTACCATTGATGTTTTCTTCCTAAATCCTATAATTTTTTCTCGTTATCAGCTAAAATAGTAAATTAGTTATGTATCTTATTTACTATGAATATGGGATATGAAAATCTTAAAATTGAAAAGGCTGATAATATTCTTTTGGTTACAATTTCAAGGGAAAAACAGCTAAATGCTCTAAATAAACAAACTATTGAAGAGTTATATGAGCTTTTGATAGCTGAAAAAGAAAATCAAACTACTTCGGGAGTTATCATTACCGGGGCTGGGGAAAAGTCATTTGTCGCAGGGGCAGATATTAATGAATTTTTGAATTTAGATAAAGGACAGGCCATAGCATTATCCGAAAGAGGACATCACGTATTTAATACAATTGAAGATTTCCCAAAACCAATTATAGCGGCAATTAATGGATATGCTTTAGGTGGTGGATTAGAGCTGGCATTAGCCTGCCACTTACGTATTGCGTCTGAAAATGCAAGATTTGGATTCCCAGAATTAAACTTAGGTATTATTCCTGGATACGGAGGGACTCAGCGTTTACCAGAATTAATTGGGAAAGGTAGGGCTATGGAGATGATTTTGACAACACAACAAATAACCTCAAATCAGGCATTAGATTATGGTTTGATTAATGATTTGGTTTTGAAGGATCAGTTACTTACTGCGGCTAAAGAACTTATACAAAAAATAATCAGTAAATCTCCAGAAGCGGTAAAATCGGCGATAAGAGCTGTCAATGGTAATTGCCGAGATAAGAATGGTTTTAAAATAGAGATAGATGAGTTTAGTAAATGTTGTGGTACACAAAATTTCAGAGAAGGAGTGGCTGCATTTTTAGAAAAACGCCCATCCAAATTTCAATAGGCGCTATTTGTAAACATACTTAATAATAAGGTATTTTTTTTACTGGTAGCTAAATTTGGTTATATTTATGACCGGAAAAACTTGCAGATGAAAAAAATCTTGATCATTGATGACGAAGTCAATATTGGACTTTTGCTCTCTAAATTTTTAGGGAAGAATGGTTTTGAAGTTAAAACCGCGTCCACCGGAGCGTCTGCATTTGATATTCTATCTAAAGAGTACTTCAATCTTGTGATGTGTGATTTTAGATTGGAGGATACAGACGGACGAGAAGTCTTAAAGAAAATAAAGCATTTATACCCACGTACGGGAGTGATCATTATCACAGGCTATTCGGATATAAAATTAGCGGTAGAGCTGATAAAAATGGGAGCCTATGATTATATTACTAAACCTTTATATCCAGACGAAATTTTAAATACAGTAAATAAAGCGCTAGAAACTCAGCAGGCTTTATTTGATGAGCTGGAAGATCAGCCCCTTTCTAAACCAGGCGGAGAGAAAAAAAACGAAAAGAAAAACATCCAGGTTCTGGATAATTATGTCGTTGGTCAGAGTGGTGCTGCAAGAGATTTGATGAGACAAATTGAATTGGTGGCGCCAACAAATTATAGTGTAATCCTTATTGGCGAAAGTGGTACAGGAAAAGAATCTGTAGCAAAAAGTATACATCAAAAAAGTAATAGGCGGGATAAGCCCTTTATAGCTATGGATTGTGGTTCGCTAACGAAGGAATTGGCCGGATCTGAGTTTTTTGGTCACGAAAAAGGATCATTTACAGGAGCTTTATTTACAAAAATAGGTCATTTTGAAATGGCAAATGGAGGAACTTTATTTTTAGATGAAGTAGGAAACTTATCTTACGAGATTCAGGCATCGCTATTAAGAACAGTTCAGGAGCGTAGAGTGAAAAGAATAGGATCTACTAAAGAAATAGAATTAGATGTAAGACTTATTGTTGCGACAAATGAAAATTTAGTCGATGCTATTTCGAAGGGAAGATTTCGTGAAGATTTATACCATAGATTCAACGAGTTTGGAATATATCTTCCCCCACTTAGGGAAAGAGGAAAAGATATCCTGACTTTTGCACAATACTTTTTGGATCATGCAAATCAGGAGCTTAATAAAGAAGTTAAAGGCTTTAGTAATGAAGTTGAAGAGTGTTTTTTAGCTTATACCTGGCCAGGAAACGTAAGAGAGTTAAAAAACGTAGTACGCAGAGCTGTCTTGCTGACCGAAGGTGAATTGGTCATGGAAAAAGCCTTGCCTTTGGAAATGTCTAACTTTATGAAGTTGGCAGCTTTGGAGGGCGGAGTTGATAATAATTATGTTACAACTACCGTAGTAAAAGAGAAGAAGTTGGATTTAAAAAATGCTGCATTAGAGGCCGAATACGAGACTATTTTAAAAGTATTAAAGGAAGTTAATTTTAATAAAACAAAGGCAGCAAAAATTTTAAAAATCGATCGTAAAACTCTGTATAATAAAATGAAAGCCATCAGTTTAGAATAATAATATCAATAAAAAGCCGGCTAACACGAAACCTTTTTGTATTAGAACAGTAAAAAAGAAAACTAAAAAAAAATAATAAGATTTAAATTAAAGTAATTTTATTAACATTGTGCCAGATTTGAACTTTGGTATAGCGTTTGTAGGATTGGAAATGAATACAAACGTATTTTAACAATTGAACTAAATGATAAAAATGAACTTAAAAAGAACATTAGCTGTAGCTTCAGCATTATCTGTTGCTACTTTGTTTGCCCAAGCACAAGAAACTGTTAAAGTTTTTGGTGGAGCAAAACAGTACAGAACGTGGTCAATAGGAGTTAATGCAGGTGTTTTATCTCCGATTATTCCTTTTGGAACTAACGATTACAGCGAGTGGGACGCTAACTTAGGTTACGGATTATTTGTGAAAAAACAATTAGCTCCATATTTCGCTTTAAAATTAGATGCACATAGAGGTGAGTTATCAGCTTCTAATAAAGCTGGTCAATCTTTCTCTACAGATTTGAACTATGCAGCATCTTTAAAAGGTGTTGTTAATGTAGGTTCTATTTCATTCCTTCAAAAACAGAATTCTTTAGGCTTTTTCGTACAAGCTGGTGCTGGTTTAACTGGTTATGATCCAGGTGATGCAGCAGGAGAAAGATCAGAGTTGTTTATCCCAGTTGGCGTTGGTGTTAACATCAAATTAGGTCAAGTTGTTGCGTTAAACCTAGGTTACGATGCTAACTTCTTAGATGCTGATAACATTGAAGGCGGCCAAGGATGGTTAAATGGTTCTGCTAACAAAGACAGATGGTCTTATGGTTACGCAGGTTTAGAGTTCACTTTAGGGTCTAAAGCAAAACCAAGCTTACAATGGAACAATGCTATTTCTACTTTGTATGATGAGTTAAAAGATCCGGCATTGAGAAATGATGTTGAGCAATTAAAATCTCGTACTTCGGCGGTAGAAGGTCAAGTTGATAACTTGAAAAAAGACTCTGATGGCGACGGTGTTTCTGATCAGTTTGATAAATGTCCAAACACTCCTTCTGGAACTAAAGTAGACGGAGCAGGTTGTCCATTAATTGTACCTCAAGCAAAATAATAAAGGAAACTTTGTTTATATTAAAGCTCCGGATTATGTAATCCGGAGCTTTTGTTTTTATAGAAAATTAATGTCAGTTTTTTCATTCAAACAGCGAAACAATCTTGTACTTATAGTTCTCATTCTTATGGGAATTCTTATTCTTTTTAGCTTAAAAGGATATATTACCTCTTTTCTTGGCGCGATCGTAATATACACGCTTTTTAAACCAACATATACGCTTTTTAATCAGAAACTATCCAAGTCCATTTCGGCCGCTTTCATAATTCTAATCTCTTTTATTATAATAATCATTCCCTTTTTTGTTTTAGGCTATATGATAACGAACAAAGTTATGGCGCTTAGAACAGACAATTTTCAATTAAAGGCCATTTTATATAAAATCAATGATTTTGCGGGTATACATTTAAACCAGCCTAAATTGTTGGATAAATATCTGGATAAGTTGACTAATCTGGTTCAGGAACTTTTTCCTTCTTTTCTTGGCGGTGCATTTGATGTCTTTCTAGGTTTGGTGCTCATGTATTTTATTCTATATTTCATGTTTGTTCAATCCGAAAGATTTGAGAACGGTTTAATAAAATATGCACCACTTAGAGAATATCATACCAGACAATTTGCCGAAGAATTGAAAAACACGACCTATTCAAATGTGATAGGCCAGGGAATTATAGCTTTAATACAAGGGTCTTTGGTGAGTCTGGCGTTTTTTATAGCTGGTTTAGAGGATGCTATATTTTGGGGAGTTGTAAGTGTTTTTTTATCATTTATGCCGGTAATTGGAGCCCCATTGGTTACTTTGCCAGCTGCAGTAATACTTTACTTAAATGGAGATCATTATAATGCGATTTTTATAGTAATGTTTACTTTGTTGATACTTATCAATATAGACAATGTAATCAGATTTATGATTAATAAGCATTTTGCAGACACACATCCAATTGTTACTGTGATCGGAGTAATTATAGGTATCCCCCTATTTGGTTTTGTGGGTATCGTTTTTGGGCCTCTATTGTTGCTTTGGTTTATGCATTTAATAGCAATTTATGAGGATGATATAAAGGCTGAAAATAAAATAAATTAGGGAATTTTATTTTTTGATGCTGTTTTTACAAAGTTGGCAAGGTATTTTCTTAAATTAAGAAAAAGAATATTTACGATTAAAATAGCAATATTATGAACGAGAACACAAAAACAGCTATCGCTCTTTTAGCGGGATTAGCAGCAGGAGCTGCATTAGGATTATTATTTGCACCAGAAAAAGGTTCTGATACCAGAGACAAACTGTCAGATTCTTTAAAAAACCTTGGAGACAGTATCAGAGAAAAAGCCGCGGAAGAAATCGATAATCTTTCAGAATTGAAAGAAAAAATTGTGAACAACATAAGGACAAAAGTAAAACAGGCCGAAGCTGATCTGGAAGAAGATATGACTGGTGTTTAATACTTAACGAGGGATAGTCACTAAATCTTTTGAATTAATTTGTGCCATGGAAGAACTATTAGAAAAAATCAAAGAATATATCGAAACAAGGTTTAAGCTGGCGAAACTTGTGCTGATAGAAAAGGGAACTTCTATTTTCGCGGATATTATAACTACTTTAATAGTTGTTTTCTTCCTGATAGTAGCATTTTTGTTCATCAGTATAGGGCTTGGATTTTATATTTCTGAATTAATAGGAAATACTTACGGAGGGTTTCTCATAGTAGGCCTTTTTTATTTTCTAATAGCATTGATTGTCTTCTTGACCAAGGATAAATACATAGAGAAATCAATCGTAAATGGAATAATTAAAAAGATTTTTAAAAGGGAGGACGTTGAATGAAAAACACTCAGCGAATTACGAACCTGCAGCAATTAGAGGCAGAGATAGAGCTTTTGAGATTAAGAAAGGCCGAACAGGAGCTTTTTTTTAAAGAAAAAAAGGAAAGGTTCAATGAGGCTTTGAAATCCCCCTTTACCTTTTTTAAGAAAGCTAGTCGATTTTTAACAAATAACCAAAATATTCACTCAGACTGGGCTACAGCTTTAGCCAGGGTGTCTATACCATTTTTACTTAATAAAACTTTGTTAAGAGGAAAAGGTGCTTTATTAAAATCAATTCTCACACTAATCTCGCAAAAAGCAATAAATCCAGCGATTTTTAACCAAACTAAATTGTTTGGAGCTGTCGAAAAAGTTTCTGATTGGGTAAGTAAGATTATGCCTAAAAAAAAGAAGAAAGAAACTGATGTGGATTATGGAATTCCGCCAGATAGCGAAACATATTGATTTCGCTGGAAATAAAAAGGCCAAAAAGTAGCAATTACTTTTTGGCCTTTTTATCTTTTTTGCAGCTATACCTAAGCATATTTCTCAAGAAAGTCTTTATAAGCGAGTTTAATGCCTTCTTCTAATTCTATTTTATGCGTCCAGCCCTTAGCATGAAGTTTACTTACATCCATTAATTTCCTTGGTGTTCCGTCAGGTTTAGAAGTGTCGAAATTAATTTCGCCTTTATAATCAACAATATGCTTAATTAAATAGGCCAGGTCTTTAATCGTTATATCTTTACCAGTTCCGATATTTATTAAATTAGGTTCATTATAATTTTGCATTAAGTAAAAACAAGCATCCGCTAAATCATCTGCAAATAAAAACTCTCGCATCGGTGTACCGGTTCCCCAGATAGTAACAGATAGGGCATCGTTAATTTTTGCTTCATGGAATCTTCTAATCAACGCTGGTAAAACATGAGAGTTCTCCGGATGATAATTGTCATTATATCCATATAAATTGGTTGGCATTACAGAAATATAGTTGCAACCATATTGGCTTCTGTAGGCATCGCACATTTTAATTCCGGCAATTTTAGCTATAGCATAAGGCTCATTAGTTTCTTCTAGTAACCCTGTTAAAAGATATTCTTCTTTTAGTGGTTGCGGTGCCATTTTAGGGTAAATGCAGCTGGATCCTAGAAACATTAACTTTTTTACTCCGTTTAAATGAGAATTATGAATTACATTGTTTTGTATCTGTAAATTATCATATAAAAACTCCGCTCTATATGTATTATTAGCGACTATACCGCCTACTTTCGCAGCTGCCAGAAAGACATAATCAGGTTTTTCTGCTATAAAAAATTCACGTACAGCTTGTTCGTTTCTTAAATCTAATTCTTTAGAAGATCTTGTGATAAGATTAGTAAATCCTTCACTTTTAAGTTTTCTTAAAATCGCAGAACCAACCATTCCGTTATGCCCTGCAACATATATTTTAGCTGATTTTTCCAAGATATTTTATTCCAAGTTTTGATTTTCAAAGTTAGTATTCTTTTTTTCTTTCGGCGGATAAAAGAAATCTCGTGTGCTAAATATAAAATGGGCAAATACAGCCTGTACCAGCTCTCCCCATCGGCTATAATCTACTCTTAAAGATTTTACAGCCACAATCATGGTTAGTGCAAAACTAACCGTGATATTTATAACTCCTACTAATAAAACACCAATTGCCGAATAAACCATCAGATCAACAATAGGTTTTTCTAAAAGAGTATAACTGCCTAAGCCATAGTTTCCAGCGGAAATTGTAATATGTCTGATATCGAAAGGAAGTCCTGTAATTTTACCAATAGGGCCAGCTGACCCCAATAAAAATCCCAAAATAATGTTTCCGGCAAGGCTCCCTGTATTTTTTTCAACGAAAGAAGCAAAAATATTAAGTCTTCTCTGACCTAATTTTTTACTTAAGTATTTATGTTCTCTAATGCGTTTGGGGATTTGGCTTGTCACTATTTTATTTTCGTAATATCCTGTTATAAGTCCCGAAAGAAATAAGAAAAAGCCTGCTATAGCCGCATAAATAATCATTAAGCTTTCGAAAGGATTGTTTTCTTCTAAAGCGGTGATAGCATGCTGCCTACTGAAAAAATATTCGCCTGTAATGTAGAAATAGCTATAAGCAAATAAAAATGTGAGTGGCACTACAACAATTAAATTTCCTACAACAGACGCAAATTGGCTCCTGAACATTCTGATAATGGTATCGGCAGCATTGTTAACGTGAATTCCTCCCTTTCCATTTCCAGACAAAGCATTCGCTATATATGAAGCTGTCATGGATGGTTGCTTAGTTGCAAGAGAAGAATGGGTAAGATAGATAATCACAAAAGCTGTAGCGTAATTTAAGCCGTATAAAAAAGTAGAAGGAACTAAGGGTAAATCTTTGAAATTTCCGATATAAGCTTTTACCAATACAGCTAGTACAATGATAAAGCCTCCTTTCATTGCTGCCCATATTGCACTAAAATATTCCTTTTTAGTTACAGCTACATACTTTTTTCCTACAGAGGATGTATGCTCAATAATCTGATAGGCCAGTAAATCTGTATTTTCTTTTATGTGCGAACGCACGCTCTTACTCATATTTTCAGCGTAAACCAACTTTTTGAAAAGTTGTACACTGTATCCCAGTTGTTTGGAACTGTCCCCGTTTTTTGGATCTAAAAAATTAAGTAGCTGTTGTAAACGTTTAATATTTTGTGTAATTCTTAACAGGATATATACTTGTGCTATCGAAGTGCCCCTGTTTTTCTGACTCTTTCTTATCCGATCTATGCTGTTTAAACATTGAGTAAGTAATACCCGGACTTGTTTAAGAGATTCGCTTGCCTCAATTTGCTGATCCTGTTTATGTGCATTTAAAAAATTATGAACTTCCGAGCTTAATGCTAAAAAATCACTGTGGTATTTCTCTACATGCGGCATGCGCATAGCTATTTCAGGTTCTAATCCTAAAGAAGATATTCGGTTTGTTAGGATAAGAACCGAGTTTACTATTGGCATATAAAATAGATCTGGAAGAATAAGATCTAAAGATTTTGGCAGATCGATTAAAGAAAATAGCTGTTTCCAAACGTCATCTGCTACTCCCTCTACCCAATAATGATCATTTTTGTTGTTGAATACTTCTAGCAATAAATCGGTTAATTCAGAATTATCGATAGCAGGTGGTAATATCTTCGCGTTTAACCTTCTTCTTAATTCACCCAGAAAGTTAGTATTAGGAGAAATACCCAATTCTGCAAAGAGTCTGATTTGATTTTTGGATTTTAATAATGATATAATATATCTGGAAAAAGCTTGTTGATAAACTGGGTTGTCTTTAAGAGTGTCTATTAGATTAACCAGGCTTTCTGTCGCTTTTTTTGCGTTTTTAAAATCATAGGGCCGGATTATTTTTACCAACTCTATAAGCTGGTCCGAAGAAGCTGCGCCTTTAAGATTGACTATTTGATCTAATATGTTGTTAAATCGAGATACCATTGCTTGTAATATAATGATTGAATCTCTTATTTTTGACAAAATTTTAAAATCGTGGCTAAAAGAAAATTACAGAGATTCGCAGAGATCGGTACGTTTAGAAATGTAGTGCAGTTGGATGAGGGTAAACCATATAAAGGCAAATGGAAGGAAAAATTCTTTAAAAATGATAAACCCTTGATATTGGAGCTGGCATGTGGAAAAGGCGAATACAGCGTGAATTTAGGGAGAAAGTATCCTGATAAAAACTTTTTAGGTATCGATTATAAAGGAAATAGAATTTGGGTTGGAGCAAAAATGGCTTTAGACGAAGGGCTGGAAAATGTAGGGTTCCTGAGAATCCAGATTCAAAATATTCTTGATTACTTTGGAGAAGGGGAAGTTGACGAAATCTGGATTACTTTTCCCGATCCGCAGGCACAGAGCCCGCTTGAAAGAAAAAGACTAACAAATCCGGCCTTCCTGGGTAAATATAAATCTATCTTAAAAGAGCCCGGAATCATGCATTTAAAAACAGATAACGATGGCTTTTTTGAATATACTTTGGAAAAAGTATCTGAAGGGCAATACAATATTCAGGATCAATCAACAGATATTTACAAAAGCCATCCGAATGATGAAATTCTTTCTATAAAAACGCATTATGAACGTATTTACTTACAAAAAGGAAAGAATATCAATTATGTAAGATTTAGTTTTTCCTGACAGAAATTAGAGGGCTTATATAAAATACTACTTAAATGTAGTTTTTGTACCAGATTTCAATAGTTATAATTGTAACAATGAATATTAGAATTGCAATTGTTGAAGATGAGACCGACACGAGAGAAATGTTGGTAAACCTGATAAACGGTTATGAGGGGTATTCATGTGTAAGTGCCTATAAAAACGCGGAAGAAGCATTAAATAATATACTTTTACTAGAGGTGGATGTTGTTTTGGTTGACATCCACTTGCCCGGAAAATCAGGCATCAGCCTGATAGAACAGCTTAAAAGCCTTGTGCCTAAAACCCAGTTTATGGTATGCTCATCTCTCGAAGATTCAAATCATATTTTCTCGGCTCTAAAAGCCGGTGCTACAGGCTATATAAGTAAAACAACGAGTTCTGAAAAAATTATTCAGGCTATATCCGAACTTCATTTGGGTGGATCTCCCATGAGCAGTCAAATTGCAAGAAAAGTAGTTGCCTCCTTTCAGGAACATAAAGTTATAAAAAACGACTCCTGTAAGGATTTGACAAATAGGGAGTTTGAAATATTGGAATTTCTTTCGAGAGGATATCGCTACAAAGAAATAGGCGATAAGCTTTTTATAAGTGTCGAAACTGTAAGAAAGCATATTAATAATGTTTACAAGAAGCTTCAGGTAAATTCAGCAATAGAGGCTATTAACTTAATGAAGAGATAAAATGGTTTGTTAAAAAAGAAACGGTTTGAATTAAAAAATACTATATATTTATGTATTGATTTAAGTCGTATTAAACCTAAACCAAAATGTCTTTATATCAAATAGTCTCGTGGATGTCCTTTCTGCATCTGTTTGTTTTAGCAGTTTTGGTGCTTTTTAAAGCAAAGAAGCATCCTGCATTTAGATTTTTTGCATTCTTCTTATTTTCTTTTTCTTATGTTCATATAAATCATATTCTGGTTCTTCATAATAAGGCTGCAGCTATGTGGATGGTTAACGAAATTGTCTTTCTTGCCATATTTCTGCTTGGTCCGGCATTTTTACAGTTTGTGGCGGAAATGCTCGGAGAAAAAATAAACTGGCAAAAATATTTGTACTTGCATCTTATACCCTTTTTGTTTTTTCTGTTTTACTATTCTTCTTTTTTATTTAATAATAAGAATACACTGGAAAAGTTTTATGCAGAAGCATTGCATCGGCAACCACTTTCAAATACTATATTAACTTCTCTGGCTGCTCTGCAAAAAGGAGTATATGTTTATTGGAGTCTCTTACTTTTGCGTAGACATTTTAAAAAAACTCGTGATCACAGCCTAAAATGGTTGTTTAATGCAACCCGGGGTTTATTGCTCCTTTGTTTTGTAATTGCTCCTTTAATGATCGTGATGGCCGATCGTAAGACAGATGTGCTTTTTATCGCTATGCCTGTAACCACGAGTATATTATATCTGTATTTTTCCTTTAAGATTTTGACGCATGAAACACAGGTAGAAGAAAAAGCATTGGAGAAAGTAGAGCAGGTAATCGTTGCCGATAATCTATCCAGATCTTTTGAAGGAGAATTAGAGGAATTGTTAAATATTTTCGAGAAGGAGGAACGAAAGAAAATATCTCTGAATACAGAATTAAAGCAGAAGATCTACGATGTAAAAAAGTCTTTCCGTCAGCTTTTAAATGTACTAAACGACCATTAATATGGATATACAGGTTTCGGCATATTATCTGGCCTGGGTTTGTATTATACACCTTAGCGTATTCTCATTTATACTATTTTTTAAGAAAGATAACAGAAAGGCCAATATAACACTGGCGCTCTTTATGATCATCCTGGTAGCCATACATACCTCGCACCTTCTACTGCTAACTGATCTTGTGTACAAATATTATTGGTTGAATAAGCTGTGTTTCCTTTTGCTATTTCTGGAAGGGCCGGTCTATTTAAGATACACAGCGTTAATGGCCGGAGAAAGTATTGATTGGAAAAAGCATGTGTGGCTTCATGTTTTACCTTTTGTCTTCCCAATGCTGTATATTGTCAGTTTCGTGTTTAAAACACCAGATGAAATTATAACTTATTATCAGGCTGCAAAAAAAGTACAACCCTTAGACGCCACAATAGTATTGTTTGTAGTTACCGTACAGGCTACTGTTTATTGGTTTTGGAGTATTAATATTCTAAACAGGTACAATAAACGTTTAGCGCCGAAAAATTATAAATCACAGCTAAGTCTTCAATGGTTGGCTGTTCTTACAGCTGTTCTGATTATATCTTCGTTGGTTATTGTCCCGGCTTTGCTGTTTTTTATACAATCGGATATTTCGGTATTATATATTTATATGCCAGTGATAACCATGACAATTTATCTCACTCTATTTTATAAATCTATCAATTTTCCGGGTACAGAATATGAGAAAAGATTGGTACGGGAACAGGTCCGTCAAAGAATCAGTCGGGATATGCATGATGAGCTCGGTGCGGGAATAACCAAAATTGCATTATTGTCTGAGCTGGCAAAAAAGAACAGCCATGAAGAAGATCTTAAGCTCGATGAAATTTCCGGAAATGCCAAAAGATTATCTGAAAACCTGAAAGAGATTATTTGGGACCTTAATCCCGAAAGTAGTTTGTTTTCGAATATGCTCAGTTATATCAGAGAGTATGCATCGGATTTTTTGTACGATTCTGGGATCGATTATTTTATAGACCTTCCGGATAATGTGGAAGATTTTGTGGTTTCTTACGAAGCAAAGCGGAATCTGATGATGATTATAAAAGAATCTCTACATAATATATTGAAGCATTCGGAAGCCAATAAAGTCGTATTGGAATTAAAAAGAATTAATGGAAGCTTTACCTTAAATATCGAAGACAATGGAAAGGGAATGAGCTCTCAGGAAGGAAATGGCGGAAATGGTTTAAAGAATATGGCTATAAGAGCATCACAAATAGGAGCTGGTTTTACTTATAAATCAGGCAAGACAGGTTTATCCATAAGTGTGGACAATATCAATTTGGGCTGATGGAAATTATGGTTTTTTAGGGATTCTAAGCGCTGCAAACCTGTTGATTTTTGCGCTTATTCTCCTTTTTAAAAAACGAAGTAGTACAGGACATAAACTGTTAAGCGCCATACTCGTAATTTTCGCAGGTGTCCACGTAGATGATATACTAATTTTTACAAGTATAGTCTGGAAATATCATTATGTGAATGAAATAATACACATGCTCTTCTTTTTATTGGGACCATTTTACTGGATGTATACCTGAGTATGGTTGGTGAAAAAATTAATGTGAGTATAAAGGTGATGTTTTTGCATACCCTGCCTATGTTATTTGGGCTAATATATCTTGTATTTATAAACATAAAAACTTCAGAAGAAATAAAGTACATATATGATAGCATGAAAGAAGCGCCGTTCGATGGATGTTAGTGATAAATTTTATTACAGGAACTCAGATGGGTATTTACCTCGTGTTTTCGCTCAGAATGGTAAATCAATATAATAAGAAACTGATCCCCGAGTTTAAAAAGATTTTGGGGCTATATTGGTTACGGGATCTTACATTCTACCTGATTCTGATATGTTATTTTATAGCTCCCTTACTACTTTTTACTGCTCATACAAGCTCATGGTGGCTTTACGCATTTCAACCTGTCATGACAACCATTGTTTACTTTATTTTGTATTACAAATCGGTTACGTTCATGAATCTCGAAGAGTTTCAGGCATTGAAGAAGCAACAACAAGATGTGCTAATACAACGAGCATATACAGATTTTGAGCAACAAATAACAAGTATTTATTGAACTTAGTCGTCATGAGTCGGATCGAAAAAAAACAACAAATGCGAGCCTGATTGGTAATCATTCCAAAAAGCTGAAAAGAGTGCTGTTTGATTTGATTTATACAGATAAATATAATTAAGAGTGTTTCATATCAGGTATTCATCCCAAATAATAAATACCACTAAAATGTAATTGAGGTAAAGCGTTTATATCCCTTTATTTGAGGACTAAAGTCCTACGACTTATAAACTTAAATAACCATAAACGTTAAAATTATGAAAACTAAATTATTGATTACTACACTTTCATTAGTGCTGATGTCGATATATTCAGCAAATGCACAAGACAAGAAATTTTCGCTGAGTCTTGGTCTTGAAGGAGGGCTCCCGGTTAGCTCTGGTCTGAAAACTCTATACTCCTCAGCATTCGGAGGTACTGTCCGCGGGCAGTATAATATTAACGAAAAAATTAGTGCAACCTTATCTGCCGGAGCAATAGGTTTTTTGCCAAAAAACGTTTCTGACATAGCTAATGGCTCTATAGGTGATGATGATAAAATAAACGCCATGTTAAGTGTCCCCGTTAAATTAGGTGGTAAATATTTCTTTACCGAGAAACTATATGGCATGTTAGAATTGGGTACAGTATCAAACAGAATCTTAAATGCCGATGATGAAGGAGTTGGTCTGAGTCCGTCATATTCTGCATTTGTTTATGCTCCGGGTGTAGGCGCACAGTTGGGCGGGCTTGATATAGGCTTACGTTACGAAGCCTTTTCAAAAGATGGCTCGGAAAGTTTTTTAGGGCTTAGGTTAGGCTTTAATTTGTTTAGTATAAAAAAATAGGAGAAGTATAGGGAGTACTATGATTTGCCGTCTCGGTACCTTAATGTCGGGACGGTTTTTTCTTTCTAAATAACATCAATTAGAATATAATAACCTGTGAAAGGCTTAGATCATGAAGAATGACGTTATATATATCCTGTTTTTCTGTTGCTGTTTTTGTGTGAACAAGGGAAAACACAATCAAAAACTTACACACCTTCTGGTATAGAAACTTATGATTCATACAGGAATAGAACAGGAGCACAGAGAAAGTATGAACGCGAAGAACTTAATGAGAAATATAAACGGGAAAACGAAGATCGTATCAGAAAAGAAAAGGAAGAGCGTACCTGGGAAGAGAGGAAAAAGGAAGCTGAAAAGGAAAAGAAAATAGAACGGGAAAGAAAAAGCAAAACGTTTGTTGTTGCCGGTGAATCTTACCTGAGCGAAGCACCTGTTTGGCCTTTTACGAACAAAATAATTATTTATAAATACAATGGTAAGTATGGTTTGGCAGATGAAAAGCAATTTCTTCTCAACCAGTTGTATGAAGAAATAAGGCCGTTGAAATATGAAATGGCAGTTGTTGTTCGCAACGGTAAATACGGAGCGATAAATAAAGATTTACAAGAAGTAATTCCATTTAGATACGATGATATTCAAAGCGTAGGAAAAGAATGTTTGAAAGTAAAACTTAATGGCCAGTATCTGTGGATAGATCGTGATGGGCAGATAAAATGCAGGATAGATAATCATGGCAAGAATACAGAAGTCAGTGAAGGCGAAGTTAAAATAGATTATGTAACTGATGGGAAAAACTGGGGCATTGCAAAAAAATATGTGGGAGATAATGGATCTCTTGATATTGTTATACCTATAGAATATGACGAGATAGCGCTGGAAGCACCGTATGTTATGGTAAAGAAAAAAGGACTGTACGGTGTTAAAAATCTAAAACATGAGAATATTCTCCCATTTAAATATGAGATGATACATTATTACGGGGGCAATTTTTTTATTGCATACAATCAGCGGGTTCCTGTTTTAATAGATTTAGAGGGAAACGAAATTCTAAAAGACAGATATACAAACATTGGATCTGGTATTCCCTCAGAAATGTACAAGGATAAAAATCTTAATAATTTGACTAAAAAAGGTGTGTTTCCTGTGGAATGCGAGAATAAATGGGGAATGGTAGATTTAGCAGGAAAAGAGGTTTTACCGGCTATTTACAATAAGCTTTATCCGGTAGGTAATGGTCTTTTAAAAGTACAACTCTTAGGTAAAACAGGTGTGTTTGATTATAAAGGAAAACAAATAATCCCTGTTGAATATGATGGATTAAAAGTAAGTGAGCTGTCTGGATTACTCTGTTTTATAGCAAATAAAGATAATAAATGTGGCCTTATAGACGGTTTCGGTAAAGAAACTATTCCTTTTAAATATCAGGAAATAGGGGAGATAACAGACATCGATAGAATCAGAGTTAGAATGGATAATAAATGGGGCGTTGTGGATTATGGAGGAAAGGAGATTATTCCGACAATATATGACAGCGTTTCCGATTTTCGAGTAGAGCGGCAAAATGGATATGACAGGAAAATAGCAACTGTGGCGATTGAAGGCAGAAAGCATACTATTAATGACCGGGGGATAATACAGGATGTTTTATATAAAGATGGAGTAGCCATTGTTCGTGATCAAAATAGAAAAAAGGGAGTGATAGATGAACGGGGGAAAACCTTAGTGCCGTTTGTTTATGAAGATATCAGCTTTAGCAAGATTGGCGGTCCTTTGTTAGTGCAGAGAGAAAACTTATGGGGCTACATCAATAAAAATGGAGCGGAAGTTATTCCAACTATTTATAAAATAGCCAAACCTTTTTTTAAAGAAATAGCTTATGTTCAAACAACTATGAGGGAATGGTTGGTTATAGATAAAACCGGAAAAGTTAAAGCAACAATACCAGCAAAGCAATTAACAGAAACTATGTACGACGAAGTACTCCTGTTTCAGCATGTCAACGGAAAATGGGGGGTCTTAAGCTGGAATGGTACAGTGTTGCTAAAACCTAAATACAGCAAAATTTTATGGTATAGCGGATATGTATCGGGACCACGGCTTAAGGTTTGGGGTTTCCCTTATAAAGAACATAAATTTAAGTTTGTAACGTTAAAAACAGGTTTTTGAAGATCCTGTAATTAAAGGATTAATCTGATTAGAGTGCAGAATTTACTCCAATAAAATTCCCTATTTTTGGATATAGACAATTCAACCCAAAAATATGAACAATAGCAGATGCCCCTGGTGCGGAACAGACCCCTTATACACAGAATACCACGATAAAGAATGGGGAAAAGAAGTTCATGATGATAAAGTATTATTTGAGTACCTGATTTTGGAGTCTGCGCAAGCCGGGTTGAGCTGGATTACTGTATTAAGAAAACGCGAAAATTATAGACGTTTGTTTGCAGATTTTGATGTTGAAAAAGTAGCGAAATTTACTGAAGAAGATATCGAGCGAATTTTACAGGACCCGGGAATCATAAGGAATCGGTTAAAAGTAATTGCTGCGGTAAATAATGCCAAACTATTCCTTCAGGTGCAAAAAGAATTCGGTTCTTTTGATAAATACCTGTATTCCTTTATGCCTAATGGAAAGCCAATTATTAATCATAGAAAAAATATCACCGATGTTCCCGCTCGTACAGAAATTTCTGACGCTATAGCTAAAGATATGAAGAAGCGGGGGTTTAAGTTCTTTGGAACGACTATTTGCTATGCACATATGCAGGCAACAGGAATGGTAAATGATCATTTAGCCAATTGTGATTTCAAAAAATAACAATCCTTAACTAATTAGGTCTGAAATTTATTGAACTATTTAATATTTTTAGATTTTAAAATTAGCTTATGGAATGGTTAGCAAATCCGGAAATCTGGATATCCCTTTTAACTTTAACAGTATTAGAGATTGTTTTAGGGATTGATAATATTGTTTTTATCTCTATTTTGGCAGGCAAGCTTCCTGCCGATCAACAAAAAAGAGCCAGGACATTAGGTCTGGCACTGGCCCTTATTACCAGAGTTTTACTACTGTTCTCTTTAAAATGGGTAATGTCCTTAACAGCACCTTTATTTAATCTTGCAGATATTATAGGCATAGAAAATGCTGCGTTAATGGGGAAATTGGCTATCTCTGGAAGAGATCTGATTTTAATTATAGGAGGTTTATTTTTGATATATAAAAGTACATCAGAAATACACGAAAAACTTGAGGGAGAAGAACATGAACAGACTGTCAAAAAAAGCTATTCTTTTTCTCAGGCAATTGTACAAATATTAATATTGGACATAGTTTTTTCTTTAGACTCGGTGATAACAGCTGTGGGAATGGCTGATCAATTAGGTGTTATGGTAGCTGCAGTTGTGATAGCAGTTATAGTAATGATGTTTTCAGCTTCGGCTATTTCCGATTTTGTAAATAAACATCCTACGGTGAAAATGCTCGCGTTGTCATTTCTTCTTCTAATTGGAGTGTCACTTTTGGCGGAAGGTTTTGATCAGCACATACCAAAAGGATATATTTATTTTGCGATGGCCTTTTCGGTTTTGGTCGAGGTTCTAAATCTGAAATCAAAAAAGGGCGAAAGGGAACCTGTACATTTAAGAAATCCAAAAGAGACGAAGTTATAGCGTAAATAATTTTTTGAAACATTACATTATGAAATCATTAAATCTGAAAAAGGCAATACTTTGGGGCGGTTTGTTGGTAATGGTGTTTGGAGTCTTTTCATTTAAGACAGACCTTTTCCAGATATCAAAAAACATCGATATTCTTGTTTCAGTCTACAAAGAGTTAAATATGAACTATGTGGATGACGTGGATCCTTCTAAGCTTATGAAGACAGGGATTGGAGCTATGTTAAATGATTTAGACCCGTATACCGAATTTGTTGCCGAATCTGAAATAGAAGATTACAAAATGAAATATGTCAGTACACAATATGGAGGTATTGGTGCTGGAATTTTATACCGAGACGGTAAAGTGTATGTGGCAGATGTTTTTGAGGGGTATCCGGCCCAGCTTGGAGATATTAGAGCGGGCGATCAGTTAATTTCTATAAACAATCAGGAATTAAAAGGTAAAAATAACGAAGAAGTAAGTCTTCTTCTAAAGGGAGCAAAGGACACTCCGGTTACGGTTAAGCTATCAAGGGAAGGGAAAATCCTGGAAAAACAGATAAAAAGGGCAGAAATTAAACAGCCTAATGTTACGTACTCCGGGATGTTGGACAATCAGGTAGCATATATTAAACTGGATAAGTTTTTGGAAAATTCGGCGCAGGAAGTTAAAGAAGCCTTTCTGGCTTTGAAAAAAAATAATCCCACTGGTTTAGTTCTGGATTTGAGATACAATGGTGGAGGAATTTTACAGGAGGCTGTTAAGATTGTTAACTTTTTCGTCGGAAAAGATGTAGAAGTGGTGTCTCAGATAGGAAGAGATCCAAATAAAAAAATTACGTATAAGACCTTTGCAAATCCATTGGATGCAGAGATTCCATTAATTGTTTTAATAAATGGGCGTTCCGCATCGGCGTCGGAGATTGTGGCGGGCTCATTACAGGATTTGGATAGGGCAGTTATAATTGGTCAGAGAAGTTTTGGGAAGGGTCTGGTACAGCAAACCTTTAATTTGCCATATAATACATTAGTGAAAGTGACGGTAGCTAAATATTACACCCCTTCGGGAAGATGTATTCAGTCATTAGATTATACACACCGTTTAGAAGATGGCTCTGTAGAAAAGGTGGCCGATTCACTGATAACAGAATACAAAACCAAAAGTGGAAGACTAGTTTACGATGGAAGCGGAATTTATCCTGATTTATTTGTTGACCCGTATAAATATCATCAGGTTACGCAGACACTGCTGTCGAAATATTTATTTTTTGATTATGCCAACCAATACAGGTCGTCACATCAGTCTGTAGCTGTTCCAAAAGAATTTAATTTGTCGGAAGCGGACTATAATGCTTTTATAGATTATTTAAAAAACAAAGATTTTAAATATCAAACACCTTCCGAGCTGCTTTTAGAAGATTTCGTTAAAGAAGCTTCAAAAGATAATCGTTTAAATGATGTGAAGTCTGAAGTAAGCGGCTTACAGGAAAAATTGAAGAATATAAAATCCAAAGACTTAAACGCATATAAGCCGGAAATAAAAAGAGTTTTAGAAGCTGAAATAGTACAACGCTACTATTTTGAAAAAGGAAGAATTCTGCAAGGTTTTCAGTATGATAACGAGATGAAGAAGGCTTATGAAGTATTAAGAGATAAAAATCTATACTCGTCTGTTGTACAAGGGAAAGGTGAGTATAAAACCATAGGAAAGCCAGGACAGATTACTGCAAAAGCAAATTAAAGAGTTTCTCTTTAATTTGCTTTTTAAAACACTAAATACTTGGATGACCTTTATGTTTTTACTCATCTATAAGGCCCATATTAAAAGTTAGACGGAGTAATGTTATTAACGAAAGCTATAATAACGACTTCGCTTATTGTTTCACCTTCAGTGCTGTTAATTACTTGCGATTCTGTAATATCTCCTGAATCGCTTCTCAGTATAAAATTAAAAATAAGATTGTAACTCCCCTTTTCAACGTCTAGGGACACTTTGTTTTTTTTCATAACTCTTATAACTTCGTTTTCAAAAGATTTGATAGAGGTGCTTTTTAAGACAGAATAGTTTGAAATAACTCCACTCTCTCCAACTTCAAATCGTAACAAAACCTTGCTCACCACACCTCTTTCTTTTGCATCAGCCGGAAATATTAAGTTCCTTGATAGGAAAGTATATAGGGGTGAAAAAAACTGTTCTTTATTCTTAGCCTCATCAGACATAGTTGATGGTTTTTCCGTTATGGGCCTTGAAATTTGTTGTTTAATTTGCCCCGAATTGATTATTGGCTTAAAAAATTCTTTGATCACTATACTATTTGTTTTGGTGATAAAGTTCGATGCAGGTGCACTTTCTGCTATAGAGAAAGAAGACAAGCTAAATGCAATAAGAAAAATGGGTGTGCAAAGCCCATATTTGAAAAGAGCCAGGCGTTTAGATTCCTTTTTATTTAACATAATAATCCTCCTTTTTAATAATGATTGGTTAAAAAATGTATTGGTTAGTTTATTGGTGTTTAGATCAAAGCTTTGTCCAAAGAGTATTTTTGAGTATTTTTTTTCAGATATGCCACTTGCAATAATGGAGGCATCGGCAATAAATTCGTGAAGATGTTTAATTTCCTTTTTATAAAAATATGCCATAGGATTAAACCAATTTAAGACGCAAATAAGCTCTATAAATATGATGTCGGCGGAGTGGTATTGCTTAGCATGGGTTTGTTCATGTTTGTATATCGTATCAAAATGTGCTAAATCTTTGTCTACATATATTTGATTGAAAAAAGAAAATGCCTGAATTTTCTTTATGGAATTAGTTTTTAGGCGTATTGCTAAGATTATATGATAAATAAGTCTGCCGAAGAGCAATAAGCTTATTGAGAAGTAAAATAGGACTATATAATTTCCTAAGCTAAAACTTTCATTAGTTGTTATCTCATGCATTGACGATTGATTAGCTGCCACATATATTTTTGACCAAGCTCGTACTATGTCTGCCGTATTTGAAGAAGCATTTAGCCCCTTAATTTTCAAAACAGGAATTATTAAAGATAATATTGAAGAAAATAAGACATAAAACCTGTTCAGTTGGTGGAAGGTTTCTCTTCTTAGCATTAACATGTAAAACAGCCCGAAAATAATTAGGTAAATATTTACCTGAAATAGATAGCCTAAGAATGTCATGATTTATCCTCCTTAAATTCTTCTATCATTTTTGAAATCTCGTCAGCTTCGGTTAGATCTATTTTTTCTTTCTTTAAAAAGAAGGAAAACATGTTCTCTACAGAGTTTCCAAAATAACCTTTAAGTAGTTTTTCTGCGGCAAAAGACTTATATTCTTCTTTTTTGACTACCGCATAATATTGATGGCTTTTACCAAAGGCATGATAACTAACAAAACCTTTGGTTTCCAATATTCTAATAATTGTAGATACAGTATTATAGGCTGGTTTTGGCTCGGGAAGCAATTCTATGACGTCCTTGACAAAAGCTTTGCCGATCTTCCAAAGAATTTGCATGATCTGCTCTTCAGCTTTGGTGAGCTCTTTTATATCATTTTTCATGACTTTTGGTTTTAATTGATTTATATAAATGTAAAACTATTTATTTAGTTATACAACTAAATAAATAGTTTTGTTTTGAAATGTCTCATTGTTGTATAAATACTCTAATATCGATTGTATTTAGAACAACATTATTTATATTTGCGCAGTTCCCTTAAAATAAGTTTAAGACATAGAAATGAGAGTAATACAATTCAGAGAAGCACTTCGTGAAGCAATGAACGAAGAGATGCGTAAAGACGACAAGATCTTCTTAATGGGTGAAGAAGTTGCTGAATATAATGGTGCTTATAAAGTGAGTCAAGGAATGCTTGACGAATTTGGTCCCAAAAGAATTATTGATACGCCAATCGCAGAGCTAGGCTTCACTGGTATTGCTGTAGGTGCAGCAATGAATGGCTTGCGTCCAATTGTTGAATTTATGACATTCAACTTTTCTTTAGTTGCTATAGATCAGATTATCAATGGCGCAGCGAAAATGTTGTCTATGTCTGGAGGTCAATTTTCTGTTCCAGCTGTTTTTCGTGGGCCAACAGGTAATGCAGGTCAATTAGGCGCTCAGCACTCTCAGAATTTCGAAAACTGGTATGCTAACTGTCCAGGACTAAAAGTTGTAGTTCCTTCAAATCCTTATGATGCGAAAGGCCTTTTAAAATCTTCAATTATCGATCCGGATCCGGTTATTTTCATGGAGTCTGAATTGATGTATGGAGATAAAGGAGAAGTTCCGGAAGAAGAGTATTATATAGAAATTGGTAAAGCGAAAGTTGTAAAAGAAGGTTCTGATGTAACAGTAGTTTCCTTTGGAAAAATGATGTCCAGAGCTGTACAGCCAGCGGTAGATGAATTGGAAAAAGAAGGAATTAGTGTAGAGCTTATAGACTTAAGAACTGTTAGACCGATAGATTTTCCTACAATCTTAGAATCGGTTAAGAAAACAAACAGATTGGTAGTTGTAGAAGAAGCATGGCCGTTAGCATCTATCTCTTCAGAGATTGCTTTCCATGTACAAAAGAACGCATTCGATTATTTAGATGCGCCGGTACTTAGGGTTACTTGTGCAGACGTTCCTCTTCCTTATGCACCAACTTTAATAGCAGCAAGCTTACCTAATGCAGAGCGAATAATTAAGGCTGTAAAAGAAGTAATGTACGTTAATAAATAAACACTATTATTTTATATAAAAGGAAAGGTTTGGGGATGTCTCAAACCTTTTCATTATATGCCTTCTTTTTCTGGGAGCCGAATATATTGAGTTTGGGAAAAAATCTTATTGCCCTTCTTGCTCCCACTATCAGCACTATACTCCCAGTGTACTCCTACCTTAGTTCCACCCAAGCACTTGCCAGAAGACCTATCTCAATAATCTAACTTATTTGTTTTTATATAGAGTCTCATAGTACATGATAAAAAATTATTCATCATTGCCTTTGGTTAAACAAATAGATTTTCAAGTCTTAAAGAGCCAGAGATCTGGGATACTTGATGAAATTAGATTGCTTCGCAGGGGCTCGTAATGACATTCATAGGAGCGTCATTGCTCCAAAGGAGTTCCTTTCAGAACGAGCCTGCGAAGCAATCTCTATGGGAAAAAGACGTAGATTGCATCGTTTCCGAATCGAGTTTGGGACAGGCTATTCTTCCTCTCAATGACACGGTTTTGTTGTTAATAGCGTTTTTGTCATGTACCAAAACAGAGTCTATTAATTGTTTTTATATTAAATAACCATATCTAATTATGTGACAATGTTTTAGTTTTTAATCCCGAAGGGATATATTTGGCACTTTGTGCATTTTGTTTTTGGCCTTGATATAATTGCTTTAATCTTGTAGGGATTCTATACAAAGAACTCAAATTATAAGCATCAATAAAAGCAGTGTCTGTCTAACTCTAATGAAAAAGAATAGGATTTTTTAGTTTAACCAAGTTCTTAAAAATGTTTAAGCTCCAAACGGGGAGAATGGAGCCTAAACTAACCAATTATAAACCGATACAAAGATAAGGTTTTTGATGTTTTATTCTTATTGTTTATTGTAACATATGTATTACGTTTTATTTGCTTTTACCAAACAAAAAAGGTGCGATTTTTCGCACCTTTTTTATCTAAACGTTTTACCTAGCTTTTATTTGATAGGGAAAGTAAATCTAAACTGTCCTCCATCCGGGCCAATGCCTTGGAAAGAAAGCATATTGCCTTTTGTAGAAGATAAGGCGGCATTTACTTGATCCATGTTATTTACACTTCTACCATTTATACTGGTAATTACTGTTCCTCTAGGAACCTCATACATGTCAAATAATTTACCAGCCGCAACAGAGGTCACTTCCACGCCGGATGAAATACCTAAACGTTTTTTGGTGGCATCTTTAACCGGTGTAAATGTTGCTCCCAGACTGTTCAATATATCAGAAGCTTCAGCTGAAGAGCTGGATGAAGCACCTTTTGTTTCAGAAGCACCTTTTAATGTTAAAGTGAAGTTTTTCAAACTACCATCTCTTAAAACAGTAAGGTTAACTTTGTCGCCCGGTCTCATTCTGCCAATTCTTTCCTGTAATTCAGCAGATGTTAAAGCATCTTCACCATTTAATTTCTTGATGATATCACCTTTTTTAATTCCTGCAGCCGCTGCGGCACCACCATCAACAGTCGAATTTACATAGAGGCCGTTAATCTCTTTCAAGTTTAACTGCTTAGCAACATCAGAATTTAGTTCCTGGAAAGTAACGCCTATATAACCACGTTTAACTTCGCCAAATTTGATAAAATCGTCCATTACTTTTTTTGCCAGATTAACAGGGATCGCGAACCCGTAGCCCTCATATACGCCAGATTGCGAAGCGATAGCAGAATTGATACCGATCAATTCTCCGTTAGCGTTTACCAATGCTCCTCCACTATTACCTCTGTTAATAACAGCATCAGTTTGTATAAATGATTCTATTGATGACGAAGCTGGCGGGTTTTCCGGATCGTAATTATTAGGATCTATGTTGTCTTGAGCAAGGATGCCTATCTGGCGGGATTTTGCACTCACAATACCAGCAGTAACCGTAGATTCCAATGTTAGAGGATAACCTACAGCCAATACCCATTCTCCAACCTTAACGTCGTCCGAGTTCCCCAATTTAACAACGGGAAGATTGTTTGCCTCGACCTTTATCAAAGCAAGATCCGTCATTTTATCTTTACCGATTACTTTAGCGGAAAGTACTCTTTTGTCTGTAAGGATAACTTCAATTTTATCAGCATTATCAACAACGTGATTGTTAGTCATAATATATCCGTCATCCGTAACAATAACACCAGAGCCTTTACCCATAGAAGGAGTGTTTGATTGAGGTCTCACCCTTCTTCCAAAGAAATCCTCGAACATATCGCCAAAAGGATCGCCACCTCCCCGACCAGAGGAAGCATTGTTTCTATTGTATGTAGTTCTAACATGAACAACGCCCGGAGAAACAGCTGCAGCTGCGGCTGTGAAATCTAAGGCACCTGCTGAAGAGACAATTTTTGAAGGGTTGTTTGCAAAATAAACCTTCTGTCTCTCATCCAAGCTTAAATTCCCGATCGATTTATCTTCAAATAATTTGTAAGCGCCTATTGCCACCGCGCCACCAATAAAGGCGGTGAGCAAGGTTAGGCCAATTGTCTTCATATTCTTCATTTGATTACTTTTTAAAACTTCTATAAAATACTAATCTCTTAATTTCAAAAATAATACCATTAAGACGTGATTAGCAAGTATATGTTATGAATAACATAGTTAAAAAATGTTAATTATTAAATTCAAAATTAAGTAATTAAATTACTTGTCGATTTGCAGGCGACAACTATATTACCGAATTTTGCATTACAATATATGAAATTAAAGTTCTATAAATACCAGGGAGCCGGAAACGATTTTATCATCGTTGACAACAGAGAAAATGAAGTGGATCATCGTAATCCTGCTTTAATAGAAGGAATATGTAATAGGAGATTTGGTGTCGGAGGCGATGGAATGATGTTTCTTCAGCAAAAAGACGGATATGATTTTGAAATGGTTTACTATAATTCTGATGGTCAGCCGAGTAGTATGTGTGGCAATGGAGGACGGTGCATTGTTGCCTTTGCAAAATACCTGAAAGTTATAGATTCGGAAACGGACTTTTTGGCAGTGGATGGTCCGCATTATGCCAAAGTTTCTGATTCCGGTGACTGGGTTAGCTTGCAAATGATAAACGTTGATGTGATAAAAAAAGATGGAGAAGATTATGTTTTAAATACAGGGTCACCTCATTATGTAAGGCTTGTAGATGATTTGCAAAATGTAGATATGTATGAAGAGGGCAGGAAAGTCAGATATAATGATACTTATAAGGCACAGGGCATCAACGTGAATTTTGTGGAAGATGAAGGGGATCATTTATTTGTAAGGACATACGAGAGAGGAGTTGAGGACGAAACCTACGCCTGTGGTACCGGTGTTACGGCCGTGGCTTTAGCGATGGCTAAATATCAAAATAGAACAGGAGAAATATCTACGCCAGTAAAAGTGTTAGGGGGGAATCTAAATATTCGATTCAAATACGATGGAGAGAAATATGAAGATATCTTTTTAGAGGGCCCGGCAAAAAAGGTATTTGAGGGAGAGCTTGATCTGGCAGACTTTGGATACTAAACGTTTGATTCAATTAAGGTAACGGAATCTTTTATATATTGATCCAATTCGTTACCGCAAACTTCCAGTAGTTGAATATATTCTTTAATTTCTGATTCACTTTTTGCATATTTCATCAATTCGATAATCCCGAGAATGGAAGCCAAAGGTTTTCGCATCTGATGAGAACTTATCCATGCTGTTTTGTCCAATAGCTTGTTCTGCTCCCTTATCTTGGCTTCTTTTAACCTGCGTTCCGTAATTTCATGTTCTATGGATATGTATCCGGCATAACAGCCATTCTCGTCATATATTGGGCTGCCATCAATCTGTAACCAATAACATCTGCCATTTTTAGAAATATTCTCAATCTCTATACAGAATTCCTGCCTGTTGTTAACCGCATCCTTTATTACTTTTACCATTTCTAAGCTACTGTCTGGAACTTTAATTAAATCCCAGGGAACTTTGCCAATCGTTTCTTTTCGTGAGTATTCGGTAGTTTCGTAAAATGCTGCATTAGCCCATTCGATAACAGAATCCTTGTTTGTTATGACAATGAGGTTTTTTATTTTGTTAATTATTTCCGCTAACCTTTTATTTTCAATATTGATCTTGGTAAGCTCATCAATATCCTGTATAAAGCCTTTAATAGATTTGCTGCATTCTGAAAGATCAAGGTGAAGAGATGCTTCGAATTTAATAAAGTTCCATTCAGCTGCTGATTTGATTCTTAAAATGCATTCCTGAGTGATTCTCTCTGTTTTTACCTTGTTTAAGAAATTTAAGAATGAAGATTCGTCTTCTGGATGTATAAATTTCAAGAACTCATTCAAATCCAAAGAGCTTCCTCTTAAGTCATCTATTTTAGAAAGCTCGTAAAACTCATAATCAAAATTGAATGTGTTGCGCTCCAAATTATAAGACCATCCCGCTATTTTAGCAGCTTTTTGTGTGTACTTCAGTTTGTTCTCATTTATTTTTAGTTGAACCAGATTCTTGTTTAAGTCTGTATTGATTTGTTTTAATACCTGCTGTTGTTTTTCCAGTTCCCTTTCGTAAGGTTCCTTCTCTGTTACATCCAGGGAAAGAACCAGTTTTGCAGGCTTTTTATTAAAAACAATATCATGCGAAATAATATTTGCGATAATTATGTTTCCGTTTTTCAATTTGTGTTTCCACAGTTGAGGCAAAGTGTTTCCAATATGGATCTTGTTTGCAGTGTACTCTCTCAATCTATTAGCCTCCTCTTCCGGTCGAATATCATAAATAGTCATGTTTAGAAATTCATCCCGGTTATACCCGTACTTTCTGATAGCTGCAATATTTACATCCAGAAACATATACGATTTCAAATCATATATCCACATCGGATTAGGATTATATTCGAACATGTCGTTGTATTTTTCTTCTGATTTTTTCAGGCGGTTTGTATAGTTGATTATTAGCTTATAAAGTAAAAAATAGGTTGCGGCAATGAAAGCTACTCCTTTTGCAATTTCAATATATAAGATTGTATTCTCGGGAATACCTTTGAAAAAGTATTTGAGGGAAAAAGCACTCAGAAGAATCCATATAAAACTAATGAAAAAGTAATATAAGGCAATTCTTGTCGGAACATTGTCTCTCATATTATGCATCCAAAAAAGTTAATAGGTGTAACACAGCCAATATAAATAAAAAAACCATCTTGTTGAAAGATGGTTTTTTTATTTGAAAATAATTATAAACCAGCAAGTTAGTCGATAATATTTACCTTAATCATATTGGTTTTTCCTTTCTTCTGGATTGGAATAGATGCCGTGTTGATTACTACGTCTCCTGATTCAACTAATTTTTCAGCTTTCAGGATATTATTAACCTCACTAATGGTCTTATCTGTACTGTCAAATTTATCATAATAAAAACCTCTAACACCCCATAATAAACTTAGTGTATTTAATAAGTTCCTGTTAGAAGTAAATATATAAGTATTGGCTTTAGGTCTTTGACTCGAGATTTGAAATGCCGTATAACCAGAAGATGTCATGGCAATAATTCCAGCCGCTTTAGTTTTGTCTGCTAAGAAAACTGCAGAACTACAAACGGCATCAGCCATGTATGTAGGACAGTTCTCATCCAATTCTTTTGTTTTGTAATAAGGATAAGAGGTATTCTCTACATGAGTAATAATGTTGCTCATTGTTTCGATAACAATCTGAGGGAACTCTCCTACGGAAGTTTCACCGCTTAGCATCACCGCATCAGCTCCATCTAAAACAGAGTTAGCAACGTCATTCACCTCAGCTCTGGTTGGTCGAGGAGTTGTGATCATACTCTCAAGCATTTGAGTTGCAACAATTACTGGTTTTGAAGCCTTACTACATTTTTGAATAATCATTTTTTGCAGTACAGGAACCTCCTGCATTGGACACTCAACTCCCAGGTCACCACGAGCAACCATTACCCCATCAGTAACGGCAATAATTGAATCTATGTTATCGATGGCTTCTGGCTTTTCGATTTTAGCAATTACTCTTGAAGTTTTTCCGCTGCGGCTGATGATTCTTTTTAAATCGATAATGTCTTCAGATTTTCTTACGAAAGAAAGGCCAATCCATTCTACGTCGTTAGCTAAAGCAAAATCAAGATTTACTAAATCTTCTTCAGTTAGAGAAGGAATAGAAACTTTTGTGTTCGGAAGATTAACACCTTTTCTGCTGGTAAGAATACCGCCGTGTACAACCTCGCAAATTACGGTGTCTTTTCTGTTGGTCTCAATCACACGCATCTGAAGTTTTCCGTCATCTAATAAAATCACTTCCCCAGCCTTTACATCCTGCGGAAATGCGGGGTAAGTAATATAGATTTGGCTGTCATCTCCAATGCACTCATTGGTGGTGATTTTTATTTGAGTGCCATTAATCAGGTTTATTCCACCTTCTTTCACTTGTCCAATTCTAATTTTTGGACCTTGAAGATCGGCAAGAATACCAACATTTGTTTTGTATTTGTTGTTAATCTCGCGGATGATATCAATTACTTTTTGGTGATCTTCTTGTTTACCATGAGAAAAATTCAAGCGGCAAACGTCTACACCACTCTTAATCAATGATAATAAAACGTCTTTATTAGATGTAGCAGGACCTAAAGTAGCTACGATTTTTGTTCTTTTTTGAGGGATTTTCATTCGAATTTTCGTATTTTAAATAGAGGCCGAAACAAATGCTTTATTTCTTTCAATCGATAAAAATAAATATTCTTTCTGAATAACCTCTGGTTCTTGTCAATTTATAGCTATCCAAAATTGCAGTCCAAAAATAGTGTATTTTTTACACGAAGCCAAGTTTAAAAAGTTAAAAAATCAGATTTTCTTTCGATTTTAACTTTGTAGGGTCAAGTTCAACTATAGCCTGTATATCCGGAATGTTTCTTGCGGTTTGTATAAAATATTGAAGGTCTTCATCATCTATAAAATCCTTGATAATTACGAAGTAATCAGAGCCTTTTAACTCCGGAATCAGATATCCATCAGAGCCTTTGTTGGAGATTAAATAGTAAAAAGGGGTGACTTCTTCTATATAATAAAGATATTTAGAGTAAAATTTTGGTGATTGACCAACAAAAGTAATTTCATGGTCATCAACCTTTTCAAAGTTAAAATCCAAAGCTTTATTGATATAATGGCACAACCTGTAATCCCTTAATTGTGAGGTTATTGAGAGTAAAATGAAATCAAAATCAAGTTCCAGCTTTAAAAATTTCTTATTCAAAATAATAAAGATTAAATTCGTACACTAAACTTTTTAGGCTACTTTGTGTTGATTTCAAAGTTAGGGAAAAACAAAAAGGTTTGATATTTAATAGAATTTATTTTTCTTTGCACAGAATTAATTAACCATAAAAATTAAAGTATTATGTCTGATATCGCTTCAAGAGTAAAAGCAATCATCGTTGAAAAATTGGGTGTTGACGAAAATGAGGTTACACCAGAGGCATCTTTCACCAACGATCTTGGTGCTGACTCATTAGACACTGTTGAGTTGATCATGGAATTTGAGAAAGAATTCAACGTGGCTATTCCAGACGATCAGGCTGAAACTATCAGCACTGTAGGTCAAGCTATCTCTTATTTAGAAAAAAACGTAAAGTAATTAACTCTTAACCGAATAGATGGAGCTTAAAAGAGTTGTAGTAACAGGACTAGGTGCGCTTACCCCAATTGGTAATACTGTCGAAGAATACTGGAACGGTTTAATCAATGGAGTAAGCGGTGCTGCTCCTATTACTCGTTTTGATACAGAAAAGTTTAAGACAAAGTTCGCTTGCGAGGTCAAGAACTTTGTGGCTGAGAATTTTCTAGACAAAAAGGAAGCCCGTAAATTAGATCCGTTTGTGCAATACGCTTTAGTTAGTACAGACGAGGCGGTTAAAGATGCAGGATTAGATTTTGAGAAACTAAATACCAACCGTATCGGAGTAATCTGGGGTGCAGGTATTGGTGGTTTAAAAACTTTTCTTGATGAAGTTACAAACTTTGCGCAAGGAGATGGTACCCCAAGGTACAATCCATTCTTCATCCCAAAGATGATTATTGATATTGCCGCGGGGCATATATCAATGAAATATGGATTACGTGGGCCAAATTTTGCATGTGTTTCTGCATGTGCTTCGTCTACCAATGCTTTAATTGATGCTTTTAACTACATACGTTTAGGTAAAGCAGATATTATCGTATCAGGTGGTTCGGAAGCGATTATTAATGAAGCCGGTATAGGCGGATTTAATGCGATGCATGCACTTTCTACAAGAAATGATGATCCGGCTACGGCTTCAAGACCGTTTGACAAAGACAGAGATGGATTTGTTGCGGGAGAAGGTGCAGGAACTATCATTTTAGAAAGCTTAGAGCATGCGAAGGCCAGAGGTGCTAAAATCTATGCAGAGATCGTAGGCGGTGGTATGAGTGCAGACGCAAATCATATTACAGCTCCGCATCCCGAAGGTTTAGGTGCTAAATTGGTGATGCAGTCTGCTTTAGAAGACGCTGGCTTAACTATAAACGATATCGATTATATCAACGTTCACGGAACCTCTACTCCGCTGGGTGATATTGGCGAAACTAAAGCTATATTATCATTATTCGGAGAAGCAGCATATAATCTGAACATTAGTTCTACAAAATCTATGACAGGCCACTTATTGGGGGCTGCGGGAGCTGTAGAGTCTATTGCTTCTATCCTTGCGATTAGAAATGGAATCGTTCCTCCTACAATTAATCACTTTACCGATGACCCTGAATTGGATCCTAAATTGAATTTTACATTCAATGAAGCCCAAAAAAGGGAAGTTAATGCAGCGCTAAGCAATACATTTGGTTTTGGCGGCCATAACGCATCTGTAATTTTCAAAAAGTATGAGGATTAAGAGTAGCCGTTGCGGAGTATAGCGTCTTATAGTATTTTGTAAAACGTCTTATTGCATGGCTATTTCTAAGATTTACAAACTATATCTTTCACCTGATCGTAATTACGTTAAGGCCTTAAGAAATTTAATAGGATTTGTGCCTGGAAACCTTTCTTTATATAGAATGGCTTTTAGGCACAAATCTATTGCATTGGGTATAAAGAAAGGTGTAAAAAACAGTAACGAACGATTAGAGTTTCTGGGAGATGCTGTTTTAGGAGCCGTAGTCGCCGAAGTTCTGTTTAAAATGTATCCTTATAAGGATGAAGGTTTTTTGACCGAAATGCGCTCTAAAATAGTAAGCAGAGCAAACCTCAACCAGTTAGGGAAAAAACTTGGCTTTAATAAGCTAATTGAGTTTGACCCGTCCACCGTTAATATTTCATCCAAACAAAGTTCTTTACTGGGAGATGCTTTCGAAGCTTTAGTAGGAGCAGTGTATCTGGATAAAGGCTATAACTTTACAAAGGATTTCTTAATCAACAGAATATTAAACCCCCATGTTGATATTCATACTTTAGAAGTTACCGAAACTAATTTTAAAAGCCGACTGATAGAGTGGTGTCAGCGTTTATCCAAAGAAATCCAATTCAACTTAATTCCAAACCAGGAAGGAGATAGTGATAAGCTTTTCACTATTCAGGTTGTTATCGACGGGGAGCTCATGGCTACCGGCGTTGATTACAACAAGAAGAATGCTGAGAAATTGGCTGCTGAAAAGACCTGTGAGATGTTGGGAGTTTAGTTTTTTAGTATCAGGTATCAAGACTAGTTATTGGAATGTTTCTCATGTTTTACCAAGACTGTATCCCTTTTTATAAGGCTCATAGTAAGCTTACTTGAGTTGTTACAAATAGATTTTATTTCATTCAAGTAGATTTCATATTTAAAAGTATGGAGTCACATTTAGCTTGTTGAAATGTAAAGTGGTGGATAAGTATTGTGTATTGTTGAGGAAGGGGCTGTGTGTAAATTTGATAGTCTGAATCACGGATTATAGAGGGATTGTCTGATTCCACGGATTTGCGTACGGTACATTTTTTCTGTGAAATCTTTTTAATGGGTATAATCTATGATTTAGAGGGGATGGGAAGGAGTGATTAACAATGGTTATAGCTTATAACTTATGAATTTAATCTTCCGAACCTCCCGAGTGATGCAGCAATTTAACATAGGATGTCATCTCGTTTTTAGCTAAAAGAGCGAAGCTATCTGAATTTGATGCTCCGCTCCATAATATCGAGATTAGTGTTGTATAATAATCTGCCGTTTGATAGTTTCTTTTCCTTCTTTAATGTGTAGAAAATAGGTGCCGTTAGGAAGATCTCTGGTATCTAATGCGGTTTTTGTTTCCCCTTTTCTCATTGTGTTTGTTCTCACTTTTGTCCCCTTATCATTATAGAGTGAGATTTCTTTATCCATCTCTTTTCTACTATCTAATTCTATATTTAGGCTGCTGTTAGTTGGATTTGGGTAAATTGCAAATTGAGGAGAATAGCCACAGTTTTTTACTTCTATCCAGCTTTCGTTTCTTTCTCCGGCTTGGTTACATGGTCCTCCACTTAGCCACACTTCAAGATTATAAAATCCTATAGGAATGTTATTGGGCAAAAACGCCATTCCGCTAGTTGACGATGCGGAAAGCTGATTTTGGTAATATATACTACCATCGTCGTTCCGTAACAGGTAATGTAGAGTGAAAGGAGGTACCTGTTCTGAATCAATTGCGTAAATCTCATAGGAGAAAGTATTATAGTAGTTGTCATAACCGGGGGCATTGCTGCATAAGGTCCAGCTACCGGAACCCATTCCGTCATTGTAAACTTCCGTAATTCCAGCAGTATTGGGCTGTCCAACGAAGATAGGGTCCGTACTTACTTCAATATTTCCACATTTAGTAGCAATGGAAGCTGTTATAACTGCCAAACCGTTTCCTTCGGGCTTAACAGTTATCTGTTTATTATTCGAAGAAACTATCTCCAACCCTGAAGCCGTCCACGTAACAGTTGATCCTGTTGGTAGGTTGGGAATTTGATAGGTGGCTGTGCTACAGAGCTGAGTGGGGCCAGTGATTAATGCATTATTTGTGTTTGGAAAACAAGTGCTTGAACAATTTAAAGTATTGCCAGCCACGTTCTCCATTTCTTTAAATAACCATTCGGCATTGCGGGCAGTAAAACGTGTATGACTTTCGTTATATATGCTGACAGAAGCATCCTGTGCGATAAAAGTTTCTGCTCTTGAAGGGTTAGTTGGGTTCCAGCCGTTAACATAAGTTGATGATAAGCTTGGTACATTATAAGTTTGAATATCTAAAGCGCTGGGCGTTGGCACAAATGCGAAATCACTTAAAGTGGCCGTGTTTAATCTGCCCAGATATAACAAGCTAAAGAAATCACCCAGTGATTGTCCTATAGCAGGAGTTGGAGATAAAGTTAATGCCCCAATTGGAGATGTGCCACCAGAGGTACCATCTATAGGTAAAAATTAGGAGTTGTTTATAGTCTTAGTATATTTAAAGACGTCTTTATCTATCCTAATCCCTAAAAAGTATTTTTTTACCCAAATATCTATTTTTGCGATTTGATTGCTAGCACCAATGTTAGGAAGTGCGTGGGCTTCTATGCTGGCATTTGCCTTACTGTAAACACCTAAAAATGGCATCAAAATCCCAGCAGCATTGCCCTGTACATTAAGCAGCTTAGCACCGGGACTAAATAACTGGGTTCCACATTCTGAACCTTGACTAGTAGCTATAAACCGGTAGGTTGGTTGTGGGTCTGAGGTAGAAAAAGTTACCATAGGTCTGTACACGCTGGTCAACCAGGTATTTTGTTCTATGGTGGAGTAATAGTAATTTAAAAAGTTAAAATATGGGAATAATTGATTTTCATGTACCTCTACCCTATACATTAATAATTGTTTGGTAGCAGGTTCTGCTATTAAAGCCTTAACCTCTGCATATTCTGGCATCACCTTATCTATGTTGTAACCCATGAGATTTACCCTTCCTATATTTAGGGCAATTTCTTGCAGCCCAACCGGTACATTGGCACCCTGATGAGGACTATCATGTGTAATAAGCAAACGGGTGTCTGTGACCTCATTATTCTTGGTCATGTGTGCCAGACCATAACGAGCTACCAAACCGCCCATGCTAATACCCAATACTACATTTTGCTGGGTACTGCCGCCCAAAGCTTTGTCTGCATTTACCCAGTTAAGTACCGCCTTAAATAAATTGGCATTTCTGACTATATCATCTGTACCGTAGTTATAGTCTATAAAAACCAAATCATAACCAGCAATGTCATCTAACTGATAGTTGAAGTCGTAACCTAAATCTGAAACTCTACTTAAAGCTTCAACAAAATGGCTATAAGTATAATTTCTTCCAGCTAAATTCGGGGCAATTTGTGCTGCATCAAAGCCCTCTACTACAATCAAAGGTTTTTTTAGATAGCTGGTGCTATTACTGCTACTATAGCGTACAAAAGCCCTGCCGCCGCTGTGGTTTCCTGTTGCATTAAAGTACACCGGTGTCGGTGGCGAAGAAGAGTAGCGTTCCAATGCAGGGATATTAGCTACGGTAACAGGCGCATAGCACTCGTACTGGTTACTGTTGCTCATCACTATCTTCAACTTAATATTTTTAGTACCCGGTGTGGTATAACCAGGGTATAGCACAGCGTTCCAACCGGCAGTTTGGTAACCGTTGCCATCATCAAAATCTATATATAATGCGCTTACCGTTAAAGTACTATTACTAAAAAAACAGATTGGGCTTAAATACCAGCGCAAAATTTCCTGTGGCAAAATCGCTTTTCAGCGGGGCCGCGGCAAACAAAGGCTTCAACAGATAAGGATTTTGCAGACGGCCGGGTACATCATATAATACGTCGTCTCCGCTAATGCTTATCAGGTTATTGGTTACCGCGTCGCTTTTAAAGGCATTCATTTCTCCAAAATGTATGGCTATGGGTACTGTATTAGTAAGGGGTAGGTATTGGTTAATACGATTATTTAAACTATCTATCGGCATCATAGGATTAGTAGCCAACATGCAGGCGGTGTAATGGGTAAAATAAGTTGCCCGCAGGGTATTCAGTTGTACCTTGTTGCTATCGGTAAGGCTGCCATTAAATGGAGTTAGCGAAACCAGAGGGAATGCCCTTTCTTCCAAAAAGCCTGTTGAAATATCGTTTCGGTTCAATTGGGCAAAAATAAACTGCATTTTGCCGGCTAAAGATGTAGTATCCTGCGCATAGGAAGACCTTATGCCTGTCAAGCTAATGATGAGTAAGAAGTAGAATTTTTTCATAATATACGGGTTTTTAGTTTATTCTATTTTTAAATCAAAACGACCCTGTGTGGCATTAATGGTTGGGCAACCGTCTTTTTCCAATTTGAATTCGAATGTGCCAGAGATGAATTTATTTGTTAAGTCTATTTTGGTAATGGTCATTGAACCGGAGACTATTCTATTTTCGTAATAATAACAATTTGATTTACTGTCACTATAAATAACTCCATTATTATTAAAATAATATATACCAGTCTTATTTACACCTGTTAAACCTATACTAATCCTCATTTCACTTTCTTCTGATAGGTATCTATTAGCAATAATACCTAAAGACCCTTCCTTATAATTAGGGTCGTAAGTCAAATCTAATCTTTCCATTAATAACGGTGTCTTAGGCAGCCAAACCACCCCATTCAGTAAAAAACCAAATGTATTTGCGCCATTTTGAGTAATGGCTGGCAATTGGTCGTGACTTAGCTGTTGGTTATCCTTTTTACATTTCATGCCTGTTATTAGCGTACAGCCCAAAATAATCAGGATAAGTTTGGTTTTAAGAGTTTTCATAAACACATTGTTTGATTAATTAAAGATAAAAATTATTTTTTAATAAGATATTTTGCTAAATTTTCTAAAATAGGAATCGCAGGGTATTTAGCTGTACCTTGTTGCTATCGGTAAGGCTGCCATTAAATGGAGTTAGTGAAACCAAAGGGAATGCCCTTTCTTCTAAAAAGCCCGTGGCAATATCGTTGCGGTTAAGCTGGGCAAAAATAAACTGCATTTTGCCGGCTAAAGATGTAGTATCCTGCGCATAGGAAGACCTTATGCCCGTCAAGCTAATGATGAGTAAGAAGTAGAATTTTTTCATAATATACGGGTTTTAGTTATTCTATTTTTAAATCAAAACGACCCTGTGTAGCATTAATGGTTGGGCAACCGTCTTTTTCAAGTTTAAATTCAAATGTGCCGGAAATAAATTTATTGGTTAAGTCTATTTTGGTAATGGTAATTGAACCGGAGACTATTCTATTTTCGTAGTAATAACAGTTCGATTTACTGTCATCATATATTATTCCATTATTATTAAAATAATAGGTGCCTGTATTATTTACACCTGTCAATCCAATGCTTAGTTTCATTTTATCTTTACTAGACAAATATCTATTGGCAAAAATACCGAAAGACCCACCCTTATAATTAGGATCATATGACAAATCAAGTTTTTGGTCTAATAATCCTCCTTTCGGCAGCCAAACCTCCCCATTCAGCAAAAAACCAAAAGTATTTGCACCGTTTTGAGTAACAGCAGGCAACTGATCATTATTTAGATGTTGGCTGTCTTTTTTGCACTTCATACCTGTTGTCAGTAGCGTACAGCTCAAAATAAACAGAATAAGTTTTGTTTTAATAGTTTTCATAGGTTTATAGTTTTTTATTAGTTTCTGTTTGAATATAAGTTAATTAAGCGGTATTTGTAAGGTTTTGTTAATAATAATAAATAAAAGATAATATATTTGTATTTCTGTTGTGATCGATCGAAATCAATTTGTTCATTTTATGTGTGTTAAATTAAGTTTAATATGTTCATTTGGTTTTTAACTAGAGTTAAATCTTATATCAATAAATGATTAATTAACAGATATATAAAGTAGTCTTGCTAAAAGGGCTTTTTTCACTTTTAGAAAACCATGATTACGTCTTTGTATGGCTCTAATTGGTTAATTGATATTATTCTCAATACGCAGATATATTCTAAAACGATACAGTTAAACCATATGTTTCGGTATCAGGATACTGATAGTGTGTTAGAACAGAGAGATAAGGACATTTATATATAGGCGAATTTCAATTCCAACATTAAAAATTAAAAACTCAACATTCCAACCCCTACTTAATTTCCTCTAAACTATCCCTTTCACTTTTCTCTTTCACAAACTTTTTATAAGAATCCTGTATATAGCGAATATTGTCATATTGGTTCCACTTAGCTACCATTTCGGGCCTTGGCCGATAGTAGTACATAAATTCTGCAACGTTTTCTTCTTTTATCGAGGTGTGTTCCAATATCAAACGTTTATTGAATTTAATATCAACAGCTGATTGAGCATTCTCTCTGGAAATATAATTGCCGAAGCGTTTTGCGTTTGCCGCATCTTTACTTACCAATTCGTGGATAGCAGACAGCGGATGAAAGATGGAGAATAAAAGCGGAGGGTTACCATTAAAATAAATACCTTTTGCCCGATAATCGTCTAAAGCTTCTTTCTGTTCGGCTGCTTTGCTTTTTTCCTTTACAATAACCTCATTTAACGTAATGCCCTGATTGAGGTAAATTACCAGATTCTGTTTAGTAGAAATAAACTTTGCAGCATCCTGAAATCCATCCTTTTTAAAGAAAAGAGAATCGCCTACAGCAACCTCGATAGAAAAAGTTCCCCATTGGTCCGATGTCGCCAATCTGCCATTCCTTTGATTTTCTATATTAACGCTTGCTACCCTTTGTTTGCTTTGATTGAAAATAATACCTTTTACCTCGAAGGTTTCCTGGGCAAAAATAAATGAGGTGATACTGAGTAAAACGAAAGATAGAAATAACTTTTTCATCGGTTCCGATATCAATTCTAAACTAAATTACCTTATATCCTTCAGAAGTTCTAAAATTTAAGATGTTTTAACATATGAGGATTTGAGAAGTGAGATATGAGATTTGCGACTATGCAAAAGAGTGGTTAGAGTCGTGTCTTGTTTATTGTGCTGATTGTCTTTGGGTTACATTTTTATGCTTTGGGTATTAATATATGTAAACCTTAAGTTTTAATCATGGCAAAAGTGAAAAGAAATGTAATCATGCAAGGCATGAGCGGCAAAATTTGTGACCAGTTAGTTTTAAAGACTTATAATTATGGTACTGTGGTGAGTAAAATACCGGATATGAGCAAAGTGGTGCCCAGCAGTCATCAAAAAGATAAACGCAATAGGTTTAAAGAAGCAGTGGCTTATGCGAAAGCTATTATTGCCGATGTACATAAGAAAGCAGGAGTGGCCTACCGTACGCCTAAAGGTAAATTGGTATATCATCAGGCTATTCGGGAGTACTTAACTAATTATTAAATGGCTATACTCTAAAGCTTCTCTTAACGGAAGATGAACGAAGGATGCTTTTTCTTAAGACCATCTCTGGCTATTGTGGTGCCTTAACTTTAGGGAGCTGATTTCTTCTGTCCTATCAATTCTCATTCAGGTTTTCTCCTTTATACTATCAGGAAAGACTGCTCTTCAATCTTTTTACTTACTATTAAATACTTGCTGCTTATTTTTATCTTTGTAAATGATAAAATCAATGACAGGCTACGGAGTCGCATCTACAGATATTGCAGGCGGCAAATACACCGTAGAAATCAAGTCTCTGAATAGTAAATTTCTGGAATTAAATCTTAAGCTTCCTAAAGCATACTCAGAAAAAGAATTCTTTTTAAGGAATGAGTGTAACAGACTAATTGAGCGTGGTAAAGCGACGGTGTCAATAATTAATGAGAATAGCAGTGTAGAAGCTAAATCCGGCGCCATTAATCATGAATTATTAAAGTTTTATTATAAGGAACTAAAGCAAACAGCTACAGCGTTAGGTGAAGACAGCAGTAATTTGTTAAGCCTTACGTTAGGTTTGCCAGAGGTGATAAAGTTTGATGAAGCAGCTATTTCCGAAGAAGAGTGGAAATCCGTACTGGATGTATTTTATCAGGCAATACAGAATTTTCAGAATTTTAGAGAAACTGAAGGTAAAGAGCTTGAGAAAGATCTGATCCTAAGGATTCAAAATATTCTGGCTTATCTTGAAGAAATAGAAGTTCATGAGCCAAAAAGAGTACCTGTCTTTAGGGAAAGGTTAGATAATTATCTTAAAGACGCAGTTGGGAAAGAGATGGTTGATTATAACAGGTTAGAACAGGAACTGATTTATTTCGTTGATAAATTTGATATTACCGAAGAAAAAGTTCGCTTAAGAACGCATTGTAGCTATTTCATCCAAACTTTGGAGCAAAAGGATGCAAGTGGTAAAAAGCTCGGATTTATTTCGCAGGAAATAGGAAGAGAGGTGAATACAATGGGATCCAAGGCGAATGATGCCAATATCCAGAAACTGGTTGTGGGGATGAAAGAAGAATTAGAGAAAATAAAAGAGCAGTTGTTAAATGTATTGTAGAGTTTAAAGTTTAGAGTTAAAGGTTTAAAGTAAAACACCTTCAACTTTCAACTTTCAACTTTCAACTTTTAAAAAATGAAACAAGGTAAATTAATCATATTTTCTGCGCCGTCGGGAGCAGGTAAAACCACTATAGTACATCATCTATTAAATAAATTTCCAGATAAAATATCCTTCTCCATATCCGCGACAACCAGAAGTGCCAGAGGGCAGGAAGTAGACGGAAAAGATTATTATTTTATTAGTAATGAAGACTTTCTACATAAAGTAGCCAAACACGAGTTTGTAGAATTTGAAGAAGTTTATACCGGCACATTTTACGGAACATTGAAAAGTGAGATTCAAAGGATATGGGACGAAGGCAAGCATGTGATTTTTGATATTGATGTTGAAGGTGGCTTGCGTTTGAAAAAAAAATATGGAGAGAATGCTTTAGCCATATTTGTACAACCTCCGTCTCTTGATGTTTTGAAACAGCGTCTGGCTGGAAGAGGTACCGATTCTGAAGAGAAATTAAAAGAGCGTTTTGCTAAGGCAGAAAAAGAACTGGCTTATTCGCCTAAATTTGATGTGCAATTGAAAAACTTCGATTTAGAAATAGCTTGTAAAGAAGCAGAAGATTTGTTGTTAAATTTTATCGGATAAAAGTCGAAAGACCGATGTCCGAATGTCCATAAACTTTGGATGTCCATATATAATGGTCAATAGTCCATAGTCTGGTATGTCAAGTAATTAATGACTAATTTGAGAATAAAAAAATAATGAAAATAGGTTTGTTTTTTGGTTCTTTTAACCCCATTCATATGGGGCATTTGATTATAGCTAATTATATGGCCAACCATACCGATTTGGATAAAGTTTGGTTAGTTGTTTCTCCACATAATCCTTTAAAGGAGAAGAAAGACCTGATTCATGTTTATGACAGGTTGGAGATGGCCAAACTTGCAATAGAAAAGGCTGAAAATATTGAGGTGAGTGATGTAGAGCTACGTTTGCCTCAACCTTCCTATACAATAGATACCTTAACGCATTTAAAAGATATCTATCCCGAACATAATTTTGTTTTAATCATGGGAAGTGATAATTTAAGAACTTTGAACAAGTGGAAGAATTACGAGCTTATTTTAAGGGATTATCAGATTTTTGTATATCCAAGGCCTGAATATGATGGAGGAGAATTGGCTAAGCATCCATCGGTTACGATAACCGATACGCCGTTAATGGAGCTTTCTTCCACTTTCATCAGGAAATCAATCCATGATAAAAAAGATGTACGCTTTTTTATTCCGGATAATGTATTTGATTTTATAGATAGTAAAGGTTTATATAGCTAATTTTATAGATGACCAAAACGCTATAAAAAACAAAAAGATGTTATTGCGAGGAAAATAGCTTGTCTTTAGAGGTTGCTTTGCTTCGCTCGCAATGACGAATAATTTTTGTTAGTACTATAAGCTAAAGATTATGAGTGAGAAAACGATGTTTAAACTGCAACTACCTACTGATCCGTTTTGGGTTAAAAATGTAGTTGAAAGCAATATAGAGGAGTTATTGACAGATCACGCTTTTTGCGAACAAAAAGCAGCGTCCAATGCTATCACTTTAATTGTACAGAATCCTGAACTTTCAGATCTGGTACAGGAGATGGCTTTACTAGTGCAGGAAGAAATGGACCATTTCAAAAGAGTTCACGATATTATTCTGCAAAGAGGGTATACACTTGGGAGAGAACGTAAGGATGATTATGTGAATGAGCTGATTAAATTTCTTAAGAAAGGCGGAGGGCAGGCCAGAAAGACAGAAAGTTTGGTGGATAGACTTTTATTTGCCGCGATGATAGAGGCCAGAAGCTGCGAGCGTTTTAAAGTGCTTTCTGAAAATGTGGCAGATCAGGAGCTTTCTGAGTTCTATCATGAGCTGATGATTTCAGAAGCAAACCATTATACACTTTTTATCGGCTTGGCCAGAAAATATGGAGAAGGCATAGATGTGGATCAGCGTTGGAAAGAATGGCTTGATTACGAAGGGCAGGTAATCCAAAATTACGGTAAGAAAGAAACCATTCACGGGTAATTTTCAATGATATTGGAGCCAATGAGTTTTTGGCTTATTGGCTTTCCTTTTGTCTGCAATTGCAAAACGTTGGCGAGGTAATTTTCCAGAACTTCCAAATCCAGGCGATCCAGAATTAATCCGATATACCTGTCGGGCCTTACAATAATCAGTTTTTTCTCGCCTTCGATTACGCTAAAATAGTCGAATATTTGCTCGTTGCTTTCCGAGTTAGGTAAATAAAACAACCTTAACGGGAAATTGGATTTTATCCATTTCGCAACGTTGAATAGATTGTGTTGAGATGTCGAACCTAAAATAAGCAGATGAAATTCTCCAAATTTACACCAGTTGTAAAAATTAGTTTCCTGTTTTAGTCGCTCGTCAAAAACGGCCAGATTAGGTAGCAAATCTCCGGCTTCTATAATCCTTTGCTGGCTTAGATGGAGATTTAACTTGCTTTCCCTTAAATTGAAAGCATTATTTTTTTGTTTGAGAAACTTTTCTAAAATATTGGGCTTCTTTAACGCATAAGCCTCCAGCAAGTTTTCTTCAATTTTTTGTTGTGTTAAAATGTGCTGATTTAAATTTCCATTGATGATCCCTTCAATTTTCCAGGAAAAAAGAGCGACATTTTTAATAGATAGGTTTAGGTCCGAATTGATTTCCAGCTTTTCAGAATCAATAAAAAAAGAAGTCTGATGTTGAAATATCTTGTTGTGAAGATCTATCAGTTGAAAATCTTTTCCGAGGTCATTTCGGACGATGCTTGTTCCCCAGCTTACAGTGCACATTTTGTGCAATAATATCTCTTTAGCGTTTTTAAAGAAGTCCTTTGTCGAGCTGTTTACGTCTGTCTTGATTCTGATCTCATTCAAAAAATCTGTAGAATAACTATCAAAAGAAACGAATTCGTTTTCTTTAGCCAGACGAGATTCTTCATCAATTAAAAGTACGTTGATGCCGGCTTGTGCTAAATAGCAGCTCAAAGCCAATGAAGGGATATTTACGCCTCTTATTAATACCGAAGAACTTGAAGGGATACTCATTTTTTTCTATATATCAGAAAAATAGTAGGTTTTTTATGCAGGTCGGGTTTGCTTTTTGCCCAGTCCTGAATGGTTTTAGTAGAAATAAGCTCGCTTTCCGCCGTTAAATCACAAGCAATACAAAGCATGGTATCTCTTTTGCAACTTCGCAAAAGTTCTTCTAAAAGCTGGTTGTTTCTAAACGGAGTTTCGATGAATATTTGTGTTTGGTCCAAACGTTCCGATAAAGATTCCAGTTCTTTTACCTTTTTGGTTCTTCCTCCTTTATCAATAGGCAAATATCCATTGAATGCGAAGCTTTGCCCATTAAATCCCGATCCCATGAGTGCTAAAATAATAGAGCTTGGGCCTACTAAAGGGACTACTTTTATCCCCCGTCTGTGTGCTTCTGCAATGATATCTGCTCCTGGGTCTGCTATCCCCGGACAGCCTGCTTCGCTCATTAGTCCCACATTCCTCCCTTGCTCCAGACCTTTAAAAAACTTATTCAGTCCCTGACTCCGCTGGTGTTTTCCGTAGTCATGGATCAATAAATCTTTTTGAGGCGTTTTAAGTCCAGCATCTTTCAGGCATTTACGAGCTGTTTTTTCATTCTCCACAATATATTCTGTAATAGCATTTATCGTGTCAACGAGATAAGGAGTTAAAGATTTATTTACTGCATTTTCTGCCATCACCACCGGGATGAGGTATAATATTCCTTTATCCATTTTGCAAATTACGTCATTCCTGTTTATCTCCCCAATAAAAATTATGAGGATGACCATGTTACCTTTTGTGTTTTTTACAGTCTATATATTAAACCCGCTTATAAACGGTGTTTAAGACGGTTAATAATATTAAAAATTTAAAATTGGGATGAAAATAGTTGATGAAAGAGCTTAAAATTCGGTAATTATGTTGTTACATATATATCGTAAAATTAGCGAAAGCGTTTAACTAAAACTCCAAAACGAAAGGGGATTTTAAGATGTCAACTTTAAAAAAAATGATTTTAGGCTTAGGATTCATGATTGCATTCTTAAGTTTTACCAGCGGGACTACACATGCTCAGAATCGTAATGTTTCTTTGCAAGTCTTTTACGACGAGCTGTCTTATTATGGCGATTGGATAGATAATCCCGAATATGGTTATGTGTGGCGACCTAATGTCGGTTCTGATTTTAGACCATATTATACAAATGGTAGGTGGATAATGACGCAGTATGGAAATACCTGGGCGTCTGATTACGAATGGGGTTGGGCTCCGTTCCACTATGGAAGATGGTATTATGACAGCTATGATGGTTGGATTTGGGTTCCGGACACTGTATGGGGGCCAGCATGGGTAGATTGGAGAACAGGTGGTGGTTATTATGGTTGGGCGCCAATGGGACCTAGACTAACAGTAAATATCAACATAGGACCAAGATATTACCCGGATTTTTATTGGGTGTTTATCCCGCAACGTTATATCTATTATAACAATTACGGCAGCTACTGGAATCCCAGAAGGAACGTGACCATTATCAGAAATACAACTATTATCAATAACGTTTATGTAAATAATAGTGTGAGATATGTGTCGGGACCATCAGCAAGAGATGTTAGAAGAGCTACCGGAAGTAACGTTCAGGTTCACAGAATAGAAAATTCTTCTAGACCGGGCGCCGCGAGGATTGATAGAAATTCTATAAGTGTTTATCGTCCACAGATAGATCGTGGAGCTAATGATGCGCCGAGCAGAGTCGTATCTTCAAGAGATAACAACTCACGGCCTTCAAGAACTGAAAATGGTAATGTTAGAGACAATAGGCCTACAACTAATTCGAGGCCACAAACCGGCGATAACAGAAATGGTAACGGTATTTCAAACAGACCATCTAGAGTAGATAATGGCGGAACTCCTTCCAGAGGAACTTATCCGGACAGAGGTTCGGCTTCAGAAAGAAGTTCAACTCCTGATAGAACTCCGAGACCGACAGAAAGACCTCAAAGAGAAAATTCTTCCGGAGAAGGCGCGCCTACCAGAACAGATCGGTCTCAACCGCAACGGATGGAGAGACCTGGTTCTGCAGAAGGCAGGCCGTCCGGAGCTGAAAGAAGAGAAGTTCCAAGCAGAGAAAATGCTCCGCAAAGACAAGAGCCGGTTCAACAGGCACCTCAAAGGCAGGAACGGGTTCAACAAGCTCCTCCTCAACGTATGGAGCGCCCTTCAGGTTCCAGTATGCCTAGAAGTGAAGGTAGAAGTTCTGCACCAAGTATGGATAGGGGAAATTCGGGAGGTAGATCCGAACGTCCAAGCAGATAAAGTAAATAGATTTGTTATAAAAGCCTCCGGTTTAATAAAATACCGGGGGCTTTTTTTATGATAAGATTAATTTAGAAAGTTTATTTTTACAGTTTAGAATTAAGCTTTTGAAACAAACAAAACTATATTTTGCATCTGATTTTCATTTAGGAGTTCCTAATTATAAAACGAGTCGCGAACGTGAAGCTAGGGTTGTGGCCTGGCTGGATTCTATTAAAGGCGATGCAACAGAAGTTTTTCTTGTTGGAGATATTTTTGATTTCTGGTTCGAATACGCGGCTGTTATCCCCAAAGGTTTTATACGTCTTCAGGGTAAGCTGGCAGAATTAAGTGATGCAGGAATAAAGCTGTATTTCTTTAAAGGGAATCATGATATGTGGGTTTTCGATTATTTTAAGAAAGAATTTAATCTGCAAATAATCAGTGACGAGCTGATTATAGAACGCGAAGGGAAGCGTTTCTTTATTCACCACGGAGATGGTTTGGGAGATGGAGATAAAAGTTATAAAATATTAAAGAACTTTTTTAGAAGTGGTTTTTGTCAATGGCTCTTTGCCAGAATACATCCTAATCTGGGAATTGGAATTGCTAATTATTGGAGTAGTAAAAGCCGCTTAGCTAACAATAAAAATCTTTGGAAACCAGACGAAGACTTTGAGAAAAATTGGGCAATAGATACTTATCAGGATATCCAAAAGAAATTTGGAGAATTTGATTACCTGATTTTTGGACATAGACATAATCCTTTTATTTTTCCTTTAAATGAAAAGACCACCTATGTAAATTTAGGAGAGTGGGTAAACGATTCCTGCTATGCACAGTTTGATGGAGAAAAAGTTGAACTAAAGAAATGGTTGTAGTATGAAGCATTTCCGGATTTTCTTTTTGCTATTCTTGTTCCTCTTTCAAGGACCTTTATTGTTTTCCCAAAAATTCAATAAAGAAGCGAGTATTGATATCGAAAGCAAGCTGGCTAAATTGGATCAATTCGGAAATATATATGTTGTACAGCCTAATAATGAACTCATAAAGTTTAGTTCTAAGGGCGTAAAACTATGGTCGTACAGTAATAAGAACTTTGGAGATATTGATCAGGTTGATGTCAAAGATCCTTTAAGGATACTGGTTTTTTATGCTGCACATCAGCAAATCGTAATCCTTAATAATAATTTGAGTGAAATTAACAGATATTCTTTTAATAAAGATCCGGATGTCCAGATAACATTGGTCGCATCAGCCAATAATAATGGCTATTGGGTTTACGATCAGCTCAACCGGGAACTTAAAAAGTTGAGTAATACTTTTATTGATGAATTGCGTAGTGGAAATATTTATCAGCGAGACGGCCTGGATATAAAGGCAAACTACTTGTATGCTAACGACGCCTACGTTTTTATAAATGATAAAGGAGAAGGCATCCGTATTTTTGATCGTTTTGGTAATTTTTATAAAACCGCTGTTATAGAAATCCCCCGTGAGTTCGAAGTAGAAGGGAGCCAGATTTTATTTGGAAAAGAAAGAAAGCTCTATGCTTACGATTTTCTTAGCTTTCAGTTGGTTTCCCTTGAAATTCCCAACGTAGAAAATGCAACAAATTTTATTAAGTATCTCAACCACCTGCTGATAATAGGCGAAAAACAATTAACTTTGTGGTCTTTAAAAAACGACTAGTCTGATTTACTCTGTTATGAGGGATTTTAAGACTTGGTTTTCAGATATAGATTTCATATCATGTTAGATAAATTAGAAGCAATAAAGCTGCGTCGCGATGATGTAGAAAGAGAATTGTCGAATCCGGAGGCAACGCAGGACATGAAGCGTTTTGCGCAGCTGAATAAGGAATACAAGGATCTTGGTCTGATAGTAGATGAATACTATAAATATAAAAATGTAGTTAGCAATATAGCGACCAATAAAGATATTTTAGCCAACGAGAAAGATCAGGAGTTGCGGGAAATGGCAAAAGAAGAGTTAGATGTTTTGATTCCTGAAAAGGAAGAAATGGAAGCCAAAATCAGATTAATGCTGGTACCAAAAGATCCGGGAGATGAGAAAGATGCTATCGTGGAGATCAGAGGTGGTACGGGAGGTGATGAAGCCGCTATTTTCGCTGGAGACCTGTATAGAATGTACACTCGCTATTGTGAAGGAAAAGGTTGGCGGACAGAAGTTCTTGAAGTTACAGATGGAACTAACGGAGGTTACAAAGAGGTTGTTTTTAAGGTAAGCGGAGAAGATGTTTACGGAACTTTAAAATATGAGTCTGGAGTACACCGCGTACAACGTGTTCCGGATACAGAGACTCAGGGCCGTGTACATACTTCTGCAGCATCTGTTGCTGTTTTGCCTGAAGCAGAGGAAGTGGACGTGGAAATTAACCCTGCAGATATAGAAATGCAAACTTCAAGATCTGGAGGTGCGGGTGGACAGAACGTAAATAAAGTGGAAACCAAAGTTCAGCTAACACATAAACCAACTGGAATAGTAGTAGTTTGTCAGGTAGAACGTTCACAGTTGGGGAACAGAGAGCGGGCTATGGAAATGTTACGTAGCAAACTCTATGAGCGTGAATTGGCAAAATACAATGAAGAAATTGCGAGTAAACGTAAAACCATGGTTTCGACCGGAGACAGGTCTGCCAAAATACGTACTTACAACTATCCGCAAGGAAGGGTTACCGAACATCGTATAGGTTTGACTTTATATAATCTTCCTGCGGTTATGAACGGAGAGATACAGGAAATTCTGGATGCACTGCAATTTGCAGAGAATGCTGAGAAGTTGAAGGAAGGCGCTTCAGTTTTGTAAAAAAAAGTTTGTAGATAGAAACAAATGTTTATATTTGCACTCCCAATCGCAAGGAACGGGAAAAAGGGTTGGTAGTTCAGCTGGTTAGACTATCCCGACGTGTCGGGAGGGTCTCGGGTTCGAATGTCAACCTTGAAGCTTAAAAATATTGGTCTGGTAGTTCAGCTGGTTAGAATACATGCCTGTCACGCATGGGGTCGCGGGTTCGAGTCCCGTCCAGACCGCAAAAAAGGTTAACTTTAACAGGTTAACCTTTTTTCGTTTATGGAGCATTATGTTTATATCATTAAGAGTGAGAAAGACGGAACGTTATTAAAGGCTTTACCAGTGATTATATTCGTCGTGTAGAAGAGCATAACCAAGGTAAAAGTCGTTATACGAAATCCAAAATACCATGGCGGCTTATTTACCTGGAGGCATGTGAGACGAAAAGATCTGCATTGATTAGAGAAAAGCAATTGAAAAGATATAATAGAAAATATATAGAATGGCTCTGTCTCCAAGCGTCCAATCTTATTAAAATTAATTCAGAAGGTTAGAATACAAGCCTGTCATCTCGCTTCGAGCGAGACGGGTTCGAGTTCTCCTGTCAAAGACCGGACAAGCTGTCCAGACCGCAAAAAAGGTTAACTTTAACGGGTTAACCTTTTTTCGTTTATGCTATTTCCTTGCCACATGCCAAATAATACCCGCTGCGTCATCTGCAACCAGTAAATTTCCATTCTGAAGAAATGTGACTCCCACAGGCCTTCCATATACTTCACTTTTTTGTGCATCAGCAATAAACCCCGTTAAAAAGTCCTCTGGTTTACCGCTTGGTTTCCCATTTGAAAAGGGAACATAAACAACTTTGTATCCAACAAACTCAGATCGGTTCCAAGAGCCATGTTGTCCTACAAATGCTCCACCTTTATATTTAGAGCCCAGGGCATCTCCTTTATTAAATGCTAATCCTAATGAAGCGGTATGAGAACCAAGATTAACATCTGGTACTATAGCTTTGGCTACTAAATCTGGCCTTTCTCCTTTCAATCTCGGATCAGGGTATTTTCCCCAATAAGAATACGGCCAGCCATAAAAGCCACCCTTTTGTACACTCGTAATATAATCCGGAACTAAATCATCGCCCAAGTTGTCGCGCTCATTTACGGCGGTCCATAACACATTTGTTCCGGGAGCCCAATCCATCCCTACAGGATTTCTTAGTCCAGAAGCAAAGATAATTTCGCCGGAACCGTCCGGGTTAATTTCTAATATATTCGCTCTTCGGACTTCATTGTCCATACCATTTTCCCCTACGTTACTCCCAGAACCTACCGAAACATATATTTTAGAATGGTCGGAATTGGTGATAATATTTCTTGTCCAATGGTTATTATATCCACCCGCAGGCAAGCTTAGTATTTTATTGCCTGATCCGGTAATTTTTGTATCTCCGTTGCTATAAGAATACCTTATTAACCCATCGGTATTGGCTACATAAAAGGTATTGCCAATTAATAACATTCCAAATGGTTGATTGAGGTTTTCCAGAAATATATTTTGTTCTTCGGGAATACCATCATTGTTGGTGTCCCTAAAGCGGGTAATTCTATTAGCACTTTGTGATCCATTAGATTCCGCCACCAGTATATCCCCATTTGGAAGCTGATATATCCATCTTGGGTTCTTAAGACCTTTTGCGAATTGTTTAACCACAAATCCTTCCGGAGCTACTGGCGTTTTACCGTTTGGCCAATTGATTACTTTGCTGTTTTTAGAAGTGGGCCGTGTTGCATACGGTTCGGGAAGACCATTTTCATTAATTGTTTTTGTGGTGTCCTGCAATTTGCCATCTGAAGAATTAGATGACGAACAAGATGATAAGTATAAAGTTGAAATCGCTATGCAAAATAAGGGAGTCAGGTTTTTCATGATATGAGTATTTATAGGTTAGATGATTCTTGAAATTACCCGATAAGCCTACAAGTATTTTGCCAAAATGTTTGTAGAAAATAAAACTAACACCATCTAGTTTTTTGTCAGAACATCTAGCGCCTTGGTCAGCATGCTGTCTGTACCATTTACAGTTCTATAGAAGCCTTCCTCTTTAAAATGGAACCTGGCTAAAAGAGATTTGATTTCATTTCTCAGCCGCATGCCGGATTTTTTAATCTCTTCAGGGCTTGCCTGAATATTTTTATCTTTTAAAAAGGCGAGCAGCCTGGAAAAATCTTGGTCACTAACTGCGTAGTTGTTGTAAAATTGTTCAGCTGTTTTATATTGTTCAGAAAGTGGGGCTTGCGCTAAAAATCTGTAGGTGAACTCAAGTAACAGATTTTGATTGTTTATTTTTTTATAAAATGCAGTCAAATGCGATGTATCGACTGAAATAACATAATCAGGGGTAATTCCGCTACCATCATATATTACCCTGCCACTTACTGTCTTAAAAATATGGCTGGAAATATTATTTCTCTTAATACTGTCTATATAAAAATTTTCTTCATCGTCTTTATATAAACTGTTATAATATGCCTTGTTGCCTTTCGCATAGGATTTTTGGATAGATCTGCCGGAAGGCGTAAAGTATCGGGCGACAGTTAGATTCATCGCCGATCCATCTTCAAAACTGAATTGTTCCTGTACAAGCCCCTTTCCAAAAGACCTTCTTCCTATGATCACTCCTCTGTCTAAATCCTGAATTGCCCCGGCAACTATTTCACTGGCAGAAGCGCTTTGCTCATCAATCAGGATGGCTAGCTTTCCTTTTTCAAATAAACCGCCTTCCGTTGCCCGGTACTCTGTTTTGGGCTCATGAAGGCCCTGCGTGTAAACGATTAAGTCCTTATCTTTTAAAAAGTGATCGGCCAAACTTGTGGCGGCGCTTAAATAACCTCCCCCATTTCCTCTTAAATCCAGAATGAGATTTTTCATACCTTTTTCTTCCAGATATAAAAGCTTATTGGTAAAATCTTCTTCGGTTTTAATATCAAATTTGCTGATTTTGATATAGGCTGTTTCTTTATTGATCATATAAGCAGCATCGATACTGCTTACCATGATTTGATCTCGTACAATTGAAAATTGATAGGGCTTTTTATTTCCATTTCTAATTACGGAAACTTTAACCTCGCTGCCCTTTTTACCTTTAAGCTTATTTACAAGGTTAAAAGCCAAAAGCCCCTTCCCTGTTAGAAGTTCACCATTTACTGCAATTATTTTGTCGCCTTTCTGTAGGCCTGCTTTTTCTGAAGGGCCACTTTGTCTAACTGATGTAACGAGTATGGTATCTGATAATAGATAATACTCAATTCCGATACCTTCAAAATTACCTTCCAAGCTTTCGCTTTGCTTCTTAGCCTGTGAAGGAGGTAAATAAACAGAGTGAGGATCCAAGTGAGTTAAAATCTCTCCAATAGCCATGTTCTCCATAGAATCTACATTAACAGAGTCTACATAGTTTTTCCTTATCAGATTTAAAACTTTGTTTACCTTATTATTCCTGTTGAAATCAATGGAAATCCGTTCCCCTATCCTGTACTGATCGTACTTTGTGCCGAGTATAAAGCTAAATATCATAGCCAAACAGATACAAAGGATATACAGAAATTTATTGTTATTCGCACTCATGAAACTAACCGTATTCAAATGTAATAACTAGTTAGTTATTAAACACTTTTTTTGTCGAAAAAGAGGTTTTTGTTTTGATAAAAAGAAAAATGCATTAACAAAAATGTTTTTCGATATTTGGGCCAAACTTGAATATATAATGGGAAAAACCACTGAGTCAGAGTCTAGATATAATGATTTGGAGAAGATGCCTGTCTCTGATTTGCTGTCTAGCATAAATCACGAAGATAGTTTAGTTCCTTTGGCCATTAATAAAGTGCTCGGGAATATAGAAAAATTGATTTTGTCTATTGTTCCAAGAATGAGAAACGGAGGTAGATTGTTTTATATCGGAGCGGGAACAAGCGGAAGACTAGGGGTAGTTGATGCCTCCGAGTGTCCTCCTACTTTTGGTGTCGGTTTTGATAAAGTTATTGGTATAATAGCTGGCGGAGACGGAGCGATCAGACGGGCTGTAGAATTTGCTGAGGACGACAAAGAACAGGCATGGAAGGATTTGAAGGCATATCAAATCAATGAAAAAGACACTGTTATAGGAATTGCGGCTTCGGGATATACGCCTTATGTTCTGTCGGGATTAAAAAAAGCTAATGAAGAAGGTCTTTTAACGGGCTGTATAGTTTGTAATGCAGGAAGTCCAATTGCTGCGGTTGCTCAATGTCCTATAGAAGTGGTTGTTGGACCAGAATTTGTAACCGGATCAACCAGAATGAAAGCCGGGACCGCCCAAAAGTTGGTGCTTAATATGATCAGTACAGCTGTCATGATTAAATTAGGCCATGTGAAGGGAAATAAAATGGTAGATATGCAGCTAACAAACAATAAATTAGTGGATAGAGGGGTTAAGATGTTGATGGCCGAAATTCATGCCAGTGAAGATGTTGCTATTCGACTATTAGAGGAATTTGGTAGTGTTCGTAAAGCAGCAGACGCATATTTAAGACAAAAAGTATAAAAATAAAGACTATGCATGAGATAGAGCCTTTCTATAAATGGAGAGATGATTACATAGCGGCGGAGGATGATAGGTCTCCTTTCTTTAATACTGAATATAGCGAATTTTATTACGATAAACAGATATACAATTTTCTCTTGCATCCACAATGGGATTTCTTTGGCTCGCCAACACTTTATCTGAAGATATTATTTGTTGATTATGACCGGCAATATGCAGTTATAGAATTTATCGGTGAGTGGAACGATGCGATTACCAATGACATTATGCTGTTAAAAAGAGAAATCTTAGAAACAATGATGGATGAAGGAGTTAACAAATTCATTTTAATTGGTGAGAACGTTTTAAATTTCCATGCATCTGACGATTGCTATTACGAGGAATGGTTTCAGGACGTAGAGGACGGCTGGATAGCTGGAGTTAATTTTAGAGAACACGTTGTCGAAGAGTTTAAAAGTGTCAATTTGGACTATTATATCAATTTTGGTGGGGAGTTGGATGAATTACACTGGCGTCAATTAAAACCATTACAGTTTTTTAAGAAAGTAGAGGAGTTATTAATGCGGCGTTTGAATTAATGCTATCTCCTGTCTTTAGCGCTTACTAGGAAAAGTATGCAATAAATATTTATTAAGCAATAATTCAGTATTAGTTAATGGGGAGATGTAGGGGAGTATATAGGGGCTTCAGGGAGACTTATAGGGGAGTTATAAATTATCTTATCGATAGTTTATCTTTGTGTTAAAAATAAGATACGAATAATTTTCGGATAAAAAAATGTTGGGTGCAAACAAAGCTGATAGTACGGATTTTATCTGTGACAACTTTGTCTCCTCTTTTTACGGTTTAAAAGAATAATATGGCAACGTCAAAAGTTAAATATATTGGTTCTCTAAGAACTACAGCCACCCATTTAAAATCAGGAGAAACCATTGTAACAGATGCTCCGGTAGATAATAATGGAAAGGGCGAAGCATTCTCTCCAAGTGATTTGGTGGCAACATCTCTGGCCAACTGTATGATAACTATTATGGGAATGGCTGCTAACACGCATAAGATTGACTTGGGCGAAGTGGAAGCAGAGGTTACAAAAGTAATGGCGACAGAGCCCAGGAGAGTATCGGAAATTTATGTAAATTTTGATTTTCCGAATAAGTTGGCCTATACAGATAAGGAAAAAAAGATTTTAGAGAATGCAGCCATGACTTGTCCGGTGTTTTACAGTTTGCATCCAGATATTAAGAAAGAAGTTCAATTTAACTGGTAACCAAAATCCGCTAAGATTTAAGCAATTTTACTTGAACTTCTCCTACACTGCTTCGAAGTTTCTTTGAAAAATACCCCTATTTCGCGAGGAACTCTCAAAGGAATATAAAGAGATGCCGGTAAAATGCGGAAAACACTGGCAAAATCCGGCAAGTGATATAATGTAATAATGAGTAATGTATCTTTGGGAGATTTAAATATATACTGAAAAAGTCCGCTCCCAATTAAAGACTTATCAGTATCTGGAATTGGTTCTATTCATCTTCAAAAACAGCATCAATACTAAGCACAAATCCCGGTAAAACGGATGAGGTAACTTCTTCACTCAGGGTAAAAAGTTTGGATGGCTGGTATTTTCCAGTCTCATTTAAAGTGTATATCAATAATGTTTTGTCGCTTGGACTGACAACCCAATATTCTTTTACTCCAGACTCTTCGTAAATCTCGTATTTATTTAAGAGCTCCTTTTTATTGTTGCCTGGTGACAGGATTTCTACTACCAGGTCAGGAGCACCCAAACAACCCCGGTCATCAAGTTTGCTTTTATCGCATATTACACATAAATCGGGTTGTAGAACGGTGTAAATGTCCTTGTCGGCTTTACTTTTTGTTGGGAAGCGTACGTCAAAAGGGGCAGTATACACATCGCAGGGTTTTCCTTGTAAAAAATTAGCAAGTGCTCTTAACAAATTAACAGATATTTTTTGATGTATTCTTAAAGGGGCCGGACTCATTTTAAAGATTTTGCCTCTAATAAGTTCCAGCCTTTCATCAAAAAGCCAGTTCAGGTAATTGGAATAACTATATGTAAGCGATTCATTGATGTCGTTCAATGAATATATTTTTTCGCCAGATTGTGGATATGCTTTCACCTTCTCCATACTCAAATATACTAATTTTTTTAGTTTAAAAATATATCTATAAAAAGGCGTTCCAAAAGTATCCCTTTGGGGAGATTTAAGTTTGCTCAGGTTTTCTTCAAGAAATACATCACTAAGATAGTATATAATCAACTCAGACAATAATAAATCCTTTCGTCCGAGCAGCGTCCGTTGAATAGGATCAATGCAATAAAAATCAGTTAAACACCAAAACTGACATTGAGAGAAACCAAAATGGAAATAACATAGACTATGGCGTATCCACTAATATCTAAAGACTAACAACGAACCGACTAGATTTTCAATTTTTGCCTGATATCTTTAGGAAGGCCCTTTTTGTTCAGTAAAATGGAGGTTGTTTTATATTGAACAAAAGTTTTGGTTACATATAAATAACCTTTGTAATCATTAGATTCTCCCCAGGAATTTTTTACAATGTAATATTCCTTGCCATTTTGATCCTTTGCAAGGCCCACAATGTGCATCCCGTGGTCATCCGTAGTTTCGTAGTTGTTAAAAGCTTTTTGGCGCATATCCTCCGTAATTTTAAGTTCGGGTTTTGGTCCGTTAAACATGCTGGCCTTTTCAGTGTCGTTCATCATAGAGAAATCTCTGGCGGGAACATAGGCTATCCCATTTTTCCAGCTGAATCCTTTTTCGCTCACATCTGTGGCCCATGCAACAGTATGGCCACTTTTTAAAGCGTTATCTATAATGTCGGTAAGTTCGTTCATTTTTACATTATAAACCTGATCGAAAGACCAGTTGTCGGGTACCATCAAAACGAATTTTTGATATAAAGGCTGATCCTTAAAAGATGAGATTTCTATATAATCCTGTGGGTTTAATCCTACAACCTCTTTAGCAAAGGTTTGTGGCGTATAGCTTTTACCGTTATAAGTGAATTTTTCCGGAGCTTCTCCCAGATAGGAATCAATAACAGCAGTATAAGCTTTAATCCAGTTTGGTGTAAGAACATTATTCGGGTTTTTAACAACTGCACTTAATACGCCCTCTTGTATAGCTGCCATTTCTCCAAAGCGATTAACGTCTGTTCCGTAATTTAAACCAGTATAAACTTCCTGTGGAACGATACCGTATTTTGCATACATATTGATAACATCATGAAGCGCACCTCCGTCTCCCAATGTCACCGCACCATGCATTCTAACATAGTTTTTACCTTTTTCTATATAAGAGTTGCGGACGATAAACATCTCAGAAAGATCTACCGCAGATCTTCCCGCTTTAATCATTTCAGATTCAAGAAAAGAGTTTGTAGAATAGCTCCAACAAGTTCCGGAAGAACCTTGATTTTTAATAGACGTATTCGTTAAATTAATTATCGGGGTAAAAGTGAAAGACTGTTTGCTTATTTCACTTTGGTTTTTACTTAACGAGTTTATTAAATTATCCTGAGCATAGGAAGTAAACGCAGTTAAACTGACAATGGAAATTAATAAAGCACTTCGAAGAAATTTATTCATTATATCAATCTAAATCAATTTGAGAATCAAGAAAAGAGTATATCTTTTTATTAAAAAATAAAAATAACCAAAATTGAATTTAGAGACAGAAATGTCTGCTTATTGTTACACAACAACATTAATGTGCTTTTTAATTTAGTTCTGCTTATTACTTTAATCTATTCTGATTTGCTTTTACAAAAGCGGACCATCCTGAATAAGATTTGCTACTTCCGTTGTCAGATACTTTTTGGAAAGAATGACAGACGGCAACAGCTAACCCATCCGTAGCATCAAGAAATTCCGGTGTTTCTTTAAAATCAAGCAACTGCATGAGCATGGCGGCCACCTGTTCTTTGCCTGCGTTTCCATTTCCGGTAATAGCCTGTTTTACTTTTTTGGGAGAATACTCCATAATCGGGAGATTTTTTGCCAGGCCGGCCGCCATTGCAACGCCCTGAGCTCTGCCAAGCTTTAACATCACCTGAACGTTCTTGCCATAAAATGGGGCCTCTAATGCCATGCAATCCGGTTTGTATTGCTCAATAAGTAGGCTTGTCTTTTCAAAAATTCGCTGAAGTTTTAAAGGATGATCATCTAAATGGTCCAAACGGATAACTCCCAGATTTATCAAAGAGATTTTGCTTCCAGTTTCTTTTATCAGGCCGTAACCCATAACTGCAGTACCAGGGTCTATACCTAAAATGATACGTTCTTTGGATTTTTCTCTTTGCATGGACACAATATTAAGCTAATTTCTTAACATTGCACAAAAACAATCCTATTGGCTACCGACAAGAAGAAAATTTTAAGCTATTTAATCAAGTTTGCGGTATTGGTACTAGCAGCGGTTTTTATCTATAAAAAGCTCAGTAACAATCAAAATTTAAGAGATTTCGCAGATTTAATAAAAGGGCTGGATATAACCAAAGTGAGAATATCTTTGTTTGGTGTACTTCTGTTGATGTTCCTCAACTGGTTTATAGAAAGTATCAAGTGGGAATATATTATCCGAAAGGTTGAAAAAATTAGTTTGTGGCGATCGATAGAATCTGTGTTTTGTGGATTGACCTGGGCAGTATTTACCCCTAACAGAATTGGTGAATACGGCGGAAGAGTCTTCTTTCTTCCCAACACAAAGCGGATAAAAGGGGTAGTAGCCATGAGCGTTGGCCATATTGCGCAAATGGTGCTGACTAATATTTTTGGTGCAATTGCAATTCTTTGGTTTATAAATACTTTTCAGAAGCTGGATGTTTGGGTTTTTATTGTTATCGCTTTTATTGCGCTGGTTTATTGCTCATTCTTTGTCGTATTTTATTTTAACATACATTGGCTAAACAGTTTGATAGGTGGCGTAGGCTTTTTAAAGAAATTTAGGCGATTTTCTGAAATATTGGAGACCTACACCAGGTATGAATTGTGCTTAATTATATTTTACAGTATTCTAAGGTTTGCAGTATTCACCTCTCAGTATTTATTGGTGATAAAACTTTTGGTTCCCGAAATTGCAATATATCAATGTATTTTGCTGGTATTTATATTATTTTTTGTGCAGTCTGCTTTACCTTCGTTAGATTTGCTTGATTTTGGAGTCAGAGGAATGACTGCGGCTTATTTTTTCGGATTTATTACAAATCAGGAAATAGCAATTATGTCTGCAGCTGCATTGATATGGTTTGTTAATCTGATGATACCGGCTGTCATCGGTTCTTTTTTTGTTTTTAAGCTTAAATTCTTTGGTAATAACTATTAATATCATTTGTGCTTTATTAACCTTATTTTATGTAGGGTTGCTTCTTTTGTTAAATAGGGGGTGGTTAAGATTACCAGATTTTCGGGCTGTAAAAAAGGAGCCTGTAACGTCCGTATCCATTATTATAGCAGCAAGAAACGAGGAAGCTAATATCGCCAGAACAATTGATGCAATATTAGTTCAAACTTATCCCAGACAGCTTTATGAACTGATCGTAGTAGACGATCATTCAACTGATAAAACTGCTGAAATTATAAGGGGCTATCAAAAAGACGGAGTTAAGCTGGTTCAGCTTAACGAAAAAGAGATACTCAACTCGTACAAGAAAAAAGCAATTGCAGAAGCGATTAGTACCTCTTCGGGAGAGCTTATTGTAACAACCGATGCCGATTGTTATATGGGATCTAAATGGTTGGAAACTATAGTTAATTACTACGAGCAAAAAGATTTTAAAATGATTAGTTCTCCGGTTTGTTATTTCGAAGAAAGAAATTCTTTCGAGGAAATGCAAACGTTGGAATTTCTATTCCTGATAGGTCTGGGAGCCGCAGGTATAGGAAATAAAATGCCTACAACTTGTAACGGAGCGAATCTTTCGTACAGAAAAGACGCCTTTCTGGAAGTAGGCGGTTTTAAAGGCATAGATAATCTAGCTTCGGGAGATGACGAATTGCTTTTGCATAAAATAGGGACAAGATATCCGGATGGTATCGGTTTTTGTAAATCAAAAGATGCAGTAGTTTATACTCAGGCGAAAGAGACTTTAAAAGAATTCATCTCTCAGCGGAAGCGTTGGGCAAGTAAAAGTACAAAGTATAAAGACAAAAGAATAGTTTTCGTTGCTGTCTTTGTTTGGTTGTTTAACGCGTTCCTGTTAGCGAACTTTTTTATGGCGTTTTTTGTTGATTATGCTATGAAAGCTTTTTTGTTTCAGTATCTTGTGAAGATGCTTTTCGAAATAGTGTTTCTCTCAAAGGTCACTGCTTTTAATAAGCGAAGTGAATTGTTGAAATATGTTCCTGTGTTAAGTTTAATTCATCCAGTGTATATGGTTTATATCGGTTTAGTGGGGAATTCGGGTAAATACGACTGGAAGGGTAGAATGGTTAGATAATAAAATTTAGGGACGTTTTGGATAAGTATAATAATATCACCGAGGCTGAAGTCGAACAAGTAGACTTAATAGAGCTGTTGCTGGACAGACAGGCGGAGCTTAATACACTTCTTGAAATAACTCAGGCCATAAACAGACATGTTTCCAGTTTAGTGCTGATAGATATGCTGGAACTGATCTTAAAAAACAGCTTATGCATTCAAAACTTCCTGTTGATTATAAAAGACGATGACGGGAACTATAAATTAATATCAAGCTTTGGAGGGGAATATCTGGTAGACAATTACACGCCCTTTGTTCTTGATTTTGCCAATGATAAAAAAATTGTCGATTTAAAAGGTCATATTCATCCGCTTCTAAAAGATTTCAGATATTTTATCAAAATTTTTCATAAAGAATCGGCATTGGCTTATGTTTTTGTAGGTGATTTGATGGCCAAGGATAGAATATTGGTGAAAAACAGGATCAATTATATACGTACGCTGATAAATGTTGTAATTGTTGCTTTAGAAAACAAAAAGCTATTTAAAGAGCGTATTCAGAAAGAAAGACTTCAAAAAGAGCTTGAATTGGCAGGGAAAGTACAGAATATGTTTATACCCAAAGAACTGCCAGTTAATAGCATTTTTGACTTTCATGCTGTATATCTTCCTCATCAAAGTATCGGAGGCGACTTTTATGATCTGATTAAACTTAACGAAGACGAATTTCTGTGGTGCATTGCAGATGTTTCTGGAAAGGGGATTTCCGCCGCTTTACTAATGTCTAATTTTCAGGCGAGTTTAAGAGCGTTGGCAGGTACCGGAATGTCCTTGGAAGAATTGGTAATCAAATTGAATACCCTGGTTTGTAAAAATACCAAAGGAGAAAAGTTTATAACCGTTTTTTTGGGTAAGTTTAATAACAAAACCTGTAAAATCGAATATATAAACTCGGGTCATGCAGCGCCAATATTAATACAGAATAATGAAGCTACTTTGTTAAGGAGTGGTTCTGTAATGATAGGAGTGTTTGAAGAGCTGCCTTTTGTAAATGTTGGAAATATAAATGTGACTCCGGGAGCAATGGTTTTTAACTATACAGACGGTTTGGTGGAGTTTGACGGCGAGGAAGAGAACGTTATTGAAGAAGAGGTTTTAACAAGTTTGATCCTGAAAAATAAAGAATTGGATTTGGCCATTATACACAACGAATTATTGTCTCATGTTAAAAAAAGTCATCGGTCTGAGGAGGCGATGGACGATATAACCATGCTTTCCCTAAGATTCCGCTAAAAATGCCGTGTTTCCTGCTCAAAAAGATTATGCAAACCTTACCGGCAACGATTGCATAAATAAATATGCGCTGAAAGTATAATGCTGGGTTTTAATTTGCTAAAATTGCCTATAAACAGCTTTAATCAACTCAAATATCGAGAGTATTCCAGAATAGCTCGTGAGAGGTAGATCATTTTATGAAGAATCTTACTAAAATTTATTTTGGTTTGTGTGGATTCGCCGTGTTTAACCTATTAACGGTAGATTTGCAAGCCAGTAATCCATCAGAAGAAAAAGCAGATTCGATTTTATTCGAAAAAACATTTAACGTAAAACTTCCTACAATTAAGACTCCCGTTTTCAAAAAAGACACTTTTTATGTAGAAAAATACGGAGCAAAGCCCGATGGGATTACTTTAAACACAAAAAGTATAAATGCTGCCATTGATGCTTGTAGCAAAAATGGTGGTGGAGTGGTGTTTTTAGGGGGCGGCGTTTGGTTAACTGGGCCGATACAGCTAAAAAGCAATGTGAATTTACACGTTAAAAGAGACGCTATCCTTTTGTTTACCAAAGATAAAAGCCAGTACAAATTGGTGGAAGGGAATTGGGAAGGGAAACCTGCTCTGGTTAACGAATCTCCAATCTCAGCATTTAATGTGGAGAATGTGGCTATTACCGGAGAAGGAATTATCGATGGTAGCGGAGAGGTTTGGCGCTTAGTAAAAAAAGGAAAGCTTACAGCTTCTCAGTGGAAAAACCTGGTAGCTTCTGGCGGAGTACTAAGTAAAGACGGCCAAAGTTGGATGCCGTCTGAAAGCTATAAAAAAGGAGACGAAGCGGGTAATGCAAGATACTTTAAGGCAGGAAGTAAGTTGGCTGATTACGAGCCGATGAAAGACTTTTACAGACCAAATCTGTTTGTAATAGCAAATTCAAAGCGAATTCTTTTAGAAGGCGTAACTTTCCAGAATTCTCCGGCATGGTGTCTTCATCCTCTAATGAGTGAAGATCTTGTTTTACGTAATGTATTTGTTAAAAACCCTTGGTATGCGCAAAACGGAGATGGAATAGATATCGAATCATGTAAAAATGTATTGATAGAGAATTCTACTTTTGACGTTGGAGATGATGGTATTTGTATCAAATCCGGAAGAGATGAAGCCGGCAGAAAAAGAGCTATGCCTACGGAGGATGTTATTGTCAGGAATAACGTGGTTTACCATGCTCATGGCGGTTTTGTAATCGGAAGTGAGATGTCTGGCGGAGCTAAAAATCTTTATGTATACAACAATTCATTTATAGGAACTGATATTGGTTTAAGGTTTAAAACTACAAGAGGCAGAGGTGGTATAGTAGAAAACGTATATATTGCTAATTCTTATATGAAAGATATTCCGGGCGATGCGATTTTGTTTGATATGTATTATGAAGCAAAAGATCCGGTACCTTTGGCGGGAGAAAAAAGACCAGCTCCGGTAGCTGAGTTTAAACCTGTTACAGAAGCAACTCCTCAGTTTAAAAATTTTTATATTAAGAATGTAGTTTGTAACGGAGCAGATAAAGGTTTGTTTGTAAGAGGTATTCCTGAAATGAACGTACAGAATATTTATCTGGAGGATTTAACATTGGAAGCCAAGACAGGTATTGAGATCATAGAAGGAAATAATATCAACATTAAAAACGTTCATTTAATTACATCTGATAAAAATCCTTTGATTTTTGTGGAGAATAGTAAAAAAATAAACATCGACGGTTTTAAGAGTGATAAAAAGGACCGAATGCTGATCAGTGTTTCAGGTGAGAGAAGCGCGGATATTCTTTTGAAAAACTCTGATGTAAATGCGTCAAAAACAAATGTTGAATTTAATTACGGTGCTAAACCAAGCATTTTAAAAACTAAATAATGAAGGCTTTTATAAAAAAGATTGGAACAATTTCTTTGGTAGCGTTGCTGAGTTTAAACGTTTCTGTTGCTCAACAGAAGGGCGAATCAAATATCTCGGAAGAGATTGCGAAAACGATAATGTCTAAATGGCCCTATCCCATTGAGAACGAAAGCAGAAGAGTGAAATGGACTTACGAAACCGGAGTTTTTCTGGAAGGTATAACAGATGTTTGGGAAAGTACCGCAAAAAAAGAGTATTTCGACTATCTGCAAAAAGCTATGGATACCTATGTAGATGAAAGTGGAAATATTAAGACTTACAAACTGGAAGACTATAATATTGATAACGTAAAAACCGGGAGAACACTTTTATTGCTTTACCGGGTGACGGGGAAGCAGAAATATTTTAAAGCTGCAGAACAACTTAAAAAACAATTAGACCAGCAACCAAGAACGAAAGCAGGTAGTTTTTGGCATAAAAAGATATATCCAAATCAGGTTTGGTTAGATGGTTTATATATGGGAATGCCTTTTTATACAGAATGGGCCTACATGTTTAATGAAACAAAAATTTATACTGATGTAGCCAATCAGTTTGCACATATCGAAAAAGAAGCGAGAGATCCAAAAACAGGGTTAATTTACCACGCGTGGGACGAATCGAGAGAACAAAGATGGGCAAATAAAGAAACAGGAAATTCGCCTCATTTTTGGGGAAGAGCAATGGGATGGTATGGTATAGCAATGATTGACGTATTGGATTATTTTCCTAAAGATCATCCCGGAAGGAAGCAGATTATAGATATTTTAAACCGTTACGCCGAAGCGGTAACAAAAGTGCAGGATAAAAAATCCGGACTTTGGTATCAGGTAATGGATATGCCTACCAGAGAGCGTAATTATGAAGAAGCGTCGGCATCGAGCATGTTTGTATATGCTTTGGCGAAAGGAGTTAGATTAGGCTATCTTCCAAATAAATATGAAGCTGTTGCTCAGAAAGGATATGAAGGAATTAAAAAGAAATTTTTAGAGCGCGGAGCAGATGGTCTATTGCATTTAAATGGAACAGTAAGCGTGGCCGGTTTGGGCGGAAATCCATATCGTGATGGTAGTTACGACTACTATATGAGCGAAAAAGTTGTGCAGGATGATCCCAAAGGAATTGGTGCTTTCCTGATGACGGCAAGCGAAATGGAGATCAGAAATCTTCCGCAAGTTGGAAAAGGAAAGACAGTAACATTAGACAATTATTTTAATAATGAGTTCCGTAAAAACATATTAGGGCAAACAGAGAGCTATCACTATGTTTGGGATGAGTTAGACAATAATGGTTTCTCACTATGGGGGCTAAATTTTGCTAAACGAGGAGCGACTTTGGAAACACTTAAACAAGCACCTACCGCTAAAAATCTGGCAAATACAGCAGTTTATATTATCGTTGATCCGGATGATGCAAGTGAAACGGCTAATCCAAATTTTATGGACACTCAATCTGTAGAAAATTTAAAAGCATGGGTTAAAAAAGGTGGTGTTTTGGTTCTGATGGCTAATGACGATAAGCATTGTGAGCTAAAAAAATTCAATGCGTTGCCACGTGCTTTCGGGATGGAATTTAAAGAAGAATTGAAAAATCCGGTAACGGGAAGTCAATATGAAATGGGAGCAATTCATGTTCCAGCTAACAACGAAATTTTCAAACAAGCGAAAAAGTTATATCTGAAAGAAATCAGTACGTTAAATATAAAATCACCAGCTAAGTCTGTTTTAGATCATAATGGTGATGTGGCAATGGCTGTAGCAAAATATGGCAAGGGAACTGTTTTCGCAGTTGGAGACCCATGGTTATATAATGAATACATAGATGGTAGAAAACTACCTGCTAGTTTTGACAATTTTAAAGCAAGCGAAGAATTAGCAACATGGTTGCTGAAGCAAAGTACAATTAAATCAAAAAAATAGATAGAAGAAGTAAAGTAAGTGATGGAGTTATTAAGTAGAGAGCAGCTAAAAACAAAAAACAGTAATTTGATTTGTCCCCCAGTTAGCACCCTGGAGTTACCAGAAAAAGTTTTGCAGTTTGGAACTGGAGTTTTGTTGAGAGGATTACCTAATTATTATATTAATAAAGCAAATTTAGAAGGAAACTTTAACGGACGTGTAGTCGTAGTAAAGTCAACTGATCAGGGCGGTACAAACGATTTTGATCAACAAAATAATTTATACACTATTTGCATCAGAGGAATTCAAAACGGAGAGAAAAAAGAGGAGAATCAGCTGGTTTCTGCAATAAGCAGGGTACTTACGGCGAGTAATCAATGGGAAGAAATTCTGGATTTTGCAGCAAGTCCCAGTTTAGAAGTAGTAATATCCAACACCACAGAGGTAGGCATTTGTTTAGAAGAAGACAATGTACACAGCCAGCCACCGGTTTCTTTTCCCGGGAAATTATTGGCGGTTCTTTACCATCGTTATAAAATGTACAACGGTTCTAAAGACAGGGGCTTGGTAATAGTTCCAACAGAGCTGATTCCAGATAACGGGACAAAATTAAAAGAGATTATTATTGAGCTGGCACTTCAAAATCAACTTCCTGAAGATTTTATTACCTGGCTTGAGACATGTAATCATTTTTGTAATTCACTGGTAGATAGAATAGTGCCTGGAAAACCTCATGCTGATATGAAACAGCCTTTAGAACAAGAATTGGGTTATAAAGACCAGCTGTTGATTATGTCTGAAGTTTATAGCTTATGGGCTATCGAAGGGAATGAAAAAGTAAAAGATGTTTTGAGTTTTGCGAAGTCTGATTCGGGTGTTGTAGTTACACCGGATATAGGTTTACATCGTGAACTAAAAATGCGATTGTTGAACGGAACACATACATTAAGCAGTGGTATTGCTTTTTTATCTGGGTTTTCAACCGTGAAACTGGCAATGGACGATTCCGACGTTTTTGCATATGTAGAGAATTTGATGAAGCAGGAAATTGCCAAATCTATTCCTTATGAGGTTGATGAGCAGATGGCAATTGATTTTGCAGATAATGTGATAGATCGTTTTAAAAATCCACATATCGAGCATAAATGGATTAGTATAACTATGAACTATACTTCTAAGTTAGCTATGCGTGTTATTCCCTTGTTGCTAAATTATGTAAAGAAATTTAATTCGGTTCCTGAATTAATGGCATTAGGTTTTGCTGCTTATATCGCATTTATGAATGGTTATGAGAAAGATGGCAAATACTATGGAGAAGTAGACGGCGAAGAATATCCAATTAATGATGATAAAGCTGCACAGGTAATAGCGTTGTGGGATAAAAACGGAAGAGAAGGTGTAGTTAAAGCGATTCTGAGTAATCAGAAATTGTGGGGTACCGATTTAACAGAAATCGAAGACTTTGAAATGGTAGTAAACGGTTATTTACAAAATATATTAGATCAATCTGTATTGTCGGCATTAAATAGCCAGACAGTGTAGGCATAAATAAAATGAAACATATAGTGTTGAAGGTAAATCCGAATGATAACGTATTGGTTGCATTAACGGATTTGAACAAAGGAGAGGTTATTCACTACGGCGGAGAGGATTTTGTACTTTCCGACAATGTGCAGGCAAAACATAAATTTCTTACTCAAGACCTGTCAAAAGGTGATGAAGTAATTATGTATGGTGTTCTTGTTGGGAAAGTACAGGAAGATTTAAAGAAGGGAAGCGTGTTAACGACAGCGAACCTGAAACATGCTGCTTTAGGTTTTGAGACTAGCGAAGAGAGAAAAACAACATGGAATACTCCGGATGTGTCTGCGTGGAAAGACAAAACTTTTAAAGGTTACCACCGGGCAGATGGAAGTGTTGGAACAGGAAATTACTGGTTAGTTGTACCTATGGTTTTCTGCGAAAACAGAAATCTGGATGTATTAAAAGAAGCTTTAATAGAGCCTTTGGGATACGGTCGCAAAAATGATTATCTGTCTCAGGCTGATAAACTGATAGCTATGTATCGCACCGGTGCAAAACCGAGTGATCTTTTAGAAACAGAAGTTTTTGTTGAGACGCAGAGTGATAAATCCAATAGAGTTTTTCCTAATGTAGATGGAATAAAATTCCTGAAACATGATGGTGGCTGTGGAGGAATCAGACAAGATGCGGAAACATTATGCGGCCTTTTGGCAGGATACATTACCCATCCTAACGTAGCGGGAGCAACCGTTTTAAGCTTAGGCTGTCAAAATGCGCAGGTTTCTATTTTACAAAAAGAGATTGCTAAAAGAGACGCAAACTTTTCTAAACCATTATATATTTTAGAGCAACAGCAGGTAGGGAAAGAGGCTGATTTAATTTCTGAAGCCTTAAAACAAACTATGGCAGGTTTAGCACAAGCAAATGAGAATGTAAGAAAAGATGCTCCTTTAAGCAAAATCACTATAGGTTTAGAATGTGGTGGATCTGACGGATTCTCGGGTATTTCTGCAAATCCGGCTATTGGTTATACATCAGATTTGTTAATCGCTTTAGGTGGATCGGTGATTTTGGCCGAATTCCCTGAACTTTGTGGAGTAGAACAAAATTTAAGCGACAGATGCATAACGGTAAACGAAGCCGAACGCTTTTCTAACCTGATGCGTACTTACGAGCAAAGAGCAGAAGAGGCAGGTTCTGGCTTTGATATGAACCCATCTCCGGGGAATATCAAAGATGGCTTAATAACCGATGCGATAAAATCTGCTGGAGCAGCAAAAAAAGGAGGGACTTCTCCGGTTGTAGAGGTTTTAGATTATCCGGAAAAAGTGACTAAACCAGGTTTAAATCTGTTATGTACACCGGGAAATGATGTAGAAAGTACCACGGCAGAAGTTGGATCTGGGGCGAACGTAGTATTGTTTACCACAGGTTTAGGTACCCCAACTGGAAACCCGATTACTCCCGTAATTAAAATAAGCAGTAATACTGCACTTTTCAATAAGATGAGTGATATCATCGATATCAATACCGGAACAATTATAGAAGGTGAAGAAACTATTGAGGAAGCAGGTGCCAGGATTCTGGATTATGTTATCGCGGTAGCGAGCGGAGAAATAGAAGTAAGTGCCGTAAAACACGGACAGGACGATTTTATTCCATGGAAAAGAGGAGTGAGTTTGTAATAGAATAAGTTTAACAAAAGTATAAATTAAGAGGCTATCGTAATCGGTTACGTAAAAAAATACGGTGACTTATATGATATAATCGGTGGTTTTTCCGATTTTACATCTCCATATAAGCTACGCGGGACTGAAAGCGATAGCTTCTTCGATTAAAAAAATTTAAAAGATGAAAGAAGGTTCGGTTATTCCAGAAGATTTTTTATTGTATTCAAAACAGGCAAAAGCATTATATCATGATTATGCTAAGGATATGCCTATTATAGATTATCACAACCATCTTCCTCCTAACGAAATTGCGGAGAACAAGAAGTTCAAAACAATTACTGAGATATGGTTAAAAGGTGACCATTATAAATGGCGAGCTATGAGAGCCATGGGAGTGGATGAAAGATATATTACCGGTGATGCCAGTGATCTGGAAAAATTTAAAGCCTGGGCTAAAATTGTTCCTGCAGTAATCAGAAATCCATTGTTCCATTGGACGCATATGGAGCTGAAAAATCCGTTTGGAATAAATAAATTTTTAAACGAGGATTCAGCTGAAGAAATTTATCATCATTGTAACGAGCTGTTAGCTCAGGATAACTTCTCTACACAAGGTTTGTTAAAAGGTTTTAATGTAGTAATGGTTGGTACAACTGATGACCCAACGGATTCGTTAGAGTACCACAAAACCTTATTAAACAGTGATTTTTCTATAAAAGTAAAGCCATCTTTCAGACCGGATAAATCATTAATTATTGGCGATGCAGGTAATTACAGAGCATATATAGCAAAATTATCTCAGGCGTCAGGTGTAGACATAAAAGATGTTGATTCACTGGTTGCAGCTTTAAGAAACAGAATTGAATTCTTTGCGGAGCATGGTGCTTCAATTTCTGACCACGGATTGAATACTGTTCCATCTAAGATTTCTCTTACTGCAGCACAAAAAGAAGAATTTAAAAAGTTCTTAGCTGGTGCCGTAGACTCTTTTTCTGATGTAGATGCATTTGCAGGTTACGTTCTAACAGAAGTTAGTAAAATTTATCATGAAAAAGATTGGGTGCAGCAATTTCATTTAGGTGCTATTAGAAATAATAACCACGGACAAATGAAAAGGTTAGGTCCGGATACAGGTTATGATTCAATTGCCGATTATCCACAGGCACAAAGTCTTTCTAATTTCTTAGGGAATTTAAGTTTAGAAGATCAATTGGCGAAAACAATTATCTATAATCTGAACCCTGCTGATAACGATGTTTTTGCAACTATGATTGGTAATTTCCAAGACGGAAAGACCAGAGGTAAGATGCAGTTCGGATCGGGCTGGTGGTTCCTTGATCAGAAAGATGGAATGGAAAAACAATTAAATTCTCTTTCAAATATGGGGGTTTTGAGTACATTTGTTGGTATGCTGACAGATTCCAGAAGTTTCTTGTCTTACTCTAGACACGAATATTTCAGAAGAATTTTATGTAATCTGTTAGGGAACGAAATGGAAAATGGACAAATTCCTGATGATGAGAAATGGATTGGTAAGATAGTTCAGGACATTTGTTTTAACAATGCAAAAAACTATTTTAATTTATAATGGCGAAAGTATTGACATTTGGAGAGCTTCTTTTAAGAATCTCTCCAGATGCAGAAGCCAACTGGCTAAAAGCCAATAAGGTTTCTGTTTTTGTGGGCGGAGCGGAGTTGAATGTAGCGACGGCTTTAGCAAAATGGGGTGTAGACGTTTCTTATCTTACAGCCCTCCCAGATCATTCTTTAACACATCAGATTCTAGATTATGTCAACGATCTGAATATCGATACTTCTAGAGTAGCTCTACAAGGAGAAAGAATCGGTACTTATTACCTTCACGAAGGAAAAGATTTGAAAAGCTCAGGTGTTATATATGATAGAGCTTATTCTTCTTTTTATTTTCTAAAGCCAGGTGATATCAATTGGGATAGTGTTTTAGAAGGCGTTACTCATTTTCAGTTTAGTGCAATATGTCCTGCTGTTTCGTTAAGCGCTGCAAACGTTTGCCTGGAGGCTGTAAAGGCCTGTAAAGAAAGAGGAATCTTTGTTGCGCTTGATCTAAACTTTAGAGCATTACTTTGGAAATACGGAAAAAGCCCTGTAGATATACTTCCGGAAATCGCGGAACATTGCGATTTAATTATGGGAAATATTTGGGCAGCTCACCGTATGTTGGGAACACCTTTATATGACGAGTTGATTGAACCAGATACTTTAGAAAAATACTATGAGCACTCCGCGAAAACTTCGCAAGAAATTATAGATCGTTTTTCATCATGTAAAATGGTAGCAAATACATTCAGGTTTGAAGCGGGAGAAGGAATTAGTTATTCTACCACTTTATACACCAAAGGTAAATTGTATAGCTCTAAAAAGTATGCTGCAGATAAAATCATAAATAAAGTGGGTAGTGGAGATACATTTATGGGAGGTTTGTTATTTGGGATAGTTAATGGGCTGGGAAATCAGGAAACTTTGGAATTTGCAACTGCAGCTGCTTATAAGAAGTTATTTATACCAACGGATGCTACTTCAACAACTAAAGAAGAGATTTTTGAAACTATAAACAATCATGATAAATAAAGAAGGAATACTAGATATTATTATAGAACAGGGAATGTTGCCTTTGTTCTATCATGAAGACAAAAACTTAAGTTTGAATGTTGTCAATACCCTGTATGATGCAGGAGTTAGAACCTTAGAGTATACAAACAGAGGCCCGGCTGCATTAGAAAATTTTAGATTTTTAAAGGAAAATACTAAAGGTTTAGAAGGATTTTATTTGGGTATAGGTACTATCAAGACGGCGAAAGAAGCGCAGGACTTTGTTGATGCTGGGGCTGATTATATTGTTGCACCAACAGTAAATGAAGAGGTAGCTAACGTAGCTAATTCAAACAATTTACTTTGGGTTCCAGGTTGTATGACACCTACAGAAATTAGTAAAGCACAAACTTTGGGCGCTTTATTGATTAAATTGTTTCCTGCAAATATTTTAGGTCCGGGTTTTATGGGAGCTATTAGAGAGCTTTTTGCAGGTCAAAAATTCATTCCTACCGGTGGTGTAGAAATCGAGGAGAATAATTTAAAAACCTGGTTCAAGTCGGGCGTTTGTGCAGTAGGAATGGGTAGTAAAATGATTACGAAAGAAATTCTTGATAATGGCGATTTAGCTACTTTAAAAGCAAACGCTTTGAAAGCATTAACTTTAATCAAACAATCAAAATAATAGAACCTAAAAAATTAAACGACATGAGTACAAAAAAAGTAGGGAAATACAGGTGGTCGATATGCGCCCTTTTGTTTTTCGCAACTACAATCAACTATCTAGACAGGCAGGTTCTGTCGCTAACCTGGAAAGATTTTATTGCTCCGGAATTTCATTGGACAAATAATGACTATGGAAATATCACGGCCTTATTCTCTATTTTTTATGCCGTAAGTATGCTTTTTGCCGGTCGCTTTGTCGATTGGATGGATACCAAGAAAGGATTCTTATGGGCTATTGGTATATGGTCTATTGGAGCTGTGTTACATGCTTATTGCGGTATTGCTACATCAGGAATTGTGGCAGGAAAATGGTTCGTTGGTTTTGAAGGAGCGAAAGAAGCAATCGCTACCGTTAATGATATTGGGCTGATACTTAACGTGAGTGTAGCTTTATTTATTTTTGCACGTTTTGTATTGGCGGTTGGGGAGGCAGGAAACTTTCCTGCGGCAATTAAAGCTACCGCGGAATACTTCCCTAAAAAGGACAGAGCTTTAGCAACAAGTATTTTTAACGCAGGAGCAACTGTTGGTGCATTAGCTGCTCCAATCACAATACCGGTTATTGCTGCGCATTGGGGATGGGAAATGTCTTTTATCATCATCGGTGCTTTAGGCTTTATTTGGATGGGATTTTGGGTGTTTATGTATCAGAAGCCAGAAGTTCATCCTAAAGTTTCTAAAGAGGAGCTTGCCTATATTCAACAGGATAGTGCTGAAAATGTACAAACTGAAGTAGTAGAAACGAAGAAAGTGTCTTTTGTGGAGTGTTTTAAGCACAAACAAACCTGGGCTTTTGCATTTGGTAAGTTTATGACTGATGGGGTATGGTGGTTTTTCTTATTTTGGGCACCGGCCTATTTAAGCTCTGTTTACGGAATTAAATCATCGGATGTAGAAGGACAGTTGGCGATATTCGTTTTATATGCTATTACGCTTTTGTCTATTATTGGCGGTTGGTTGCCAACTTATTTTGTAGAGAACAAAGGAATGAATCCTTATGCTGGTCGTATGAAGGCGATGTTAATCTTTGCGTTCTTTCCATTAGTGGTTCTTTTTGCTCAGCCATTGGGGCATATTACTTATTGGATTCCCGTTATTTTAATCGGTATCGGTGGTGCAGCACATCAGGCATGGTCAGCTAATATATTCTCTACTGTAGGAGATATGTTCCCTAAATCAGCAATTGCTACGGTTACGGGAATCGGCGGTATGGCTGGGGGTATAGGTGCTTTTATTATCAATAAAAGTTCTGGAGTACTTTTCGATTATGCAGGTCAAACAGGTATGGTGTTTATGGGATTCAAAGGTGAAGAAGCAGGATATTTTATTATATTCTCTGTTTGTGCGGTGGCTTACCTGATTGCGTGGGTTGTAATGAAGTCTTTGGTGCCGAAAATGAAAATGGTTGAAATGTAATACTGATTGATTTCAAATAAATAAAATAAAATAGAAAAGGCGGAGATTTTCTCCGCCTTTTCTATTTTATTGCTCTAAAATTTTCTGGATTCCCAATTCAAGTCCTCTTAATTCCGCCAGACCTTTCAGTCTGCCTATAGCGGAATAACCAGGATATGGATTTTTACTTAAATCATCGAGCATTTGATGTCCATGATCAGGGCGCATAGGAATGGCTCTATTTTCTTTTTTCATAAGTCTAACTAGGCGCTTGATGATTTCGAACATATTTGCGTCTCCTTTCAGATGATTGGCTTCATAGAAGTTCCCCAACTCGTCACGCTTCGTGCTCCTTAAATGGGTGAAATATATTCTGGATCCCAGTTTATCAATCATTTCTGGAAGATTATTATCTGGCCGAGCTCCAAAAGACCCACTGCAAAAGCAGAAACCATTGGATTTAGCTGGTACTTTATTCATTATATATAAAGCATCTGTTTGTGTAGACATTATTCTCGGCAGTCCTAAAATAGGATATGGAGGGTCGTCCGGGTGTATTGCTAATTGAATATCGAGTTGGTCTGCCAGCGGCGTTATCTCTTCTAAAAACGAAACTAGATTCTGTCTTAATATTTGTGCATCTATTCCTTTATATTCGTTCAGAAGTCCTAAAACCTGTTCTGAGGTAAAGTTTTCTTTACTGCCAGGTAATGCTTGCAAACAGGTAGAATTTAATTTGCTTTTCTCGGCTGGAGAGAGTTTATCGAAGAGGGATTTGGCTTTTTCTCTGTCTTTCGGGGAATAATCTTTTTCTGCTTCTGGCCTTTTTAAAAGGAACAGATCAAAAGCTATAAAGGCCAATTTTTCAAACCTCAAAGCCAGCGCTCCTGACGAAAGTTTGTATTGCAGATCTGTACGCATCCAGTCGAGAACAGGCATAAAATTGTAAGTAATAACCTTAATGTCACATTCAGAAAGATTCCTTAAGCTTTCTATATAATTATTGATATACAGTTTGTAATTGCCGTTTCTCTTTTTAATATCGTCATGGACAGGAAGGCTTTCAACGACTTCCCATCGCAGCCCTTCCAATTCTATTATATGTTTTCTTTCTTCAATTTCTTTTATTTCCCAGATTTCTCCAACTGGTATTTGATGTAAGGCTGTAACCACGCCTGTACAGCCAGCTTGTTTTAAATCTTTTAATGATACAATGTCAGTAGGACCATACCACCTCATGGTTTGTATTAAACTCATTTTATTTATATTTTTTGCAATCGGTATCAAATAAACTTTGATGTAAATATACAAAGTTATGCAATCGGTTGCTGTTTTGGTTTTTTAGTTTCTATTTTGCTATCAAACCAATTTGGTCTTCAAACTAATTCTTCAAAGTTTGGTTTCGACTGATTTATACTATTATTTGAGAAAACTAACAAAAAGTATCTTATTGTTATGCAACCGATAACAGTTATTTTTGACTTGTATTAAAGTGTTTTTTAAAAAAATCATATAAAAAGACGAAAAATTTATGCAATCGGTTGCAAAATTCAATTTAAGTTTTTAATTTTATCATAACCAATTAAAGCTTAATCGAAAAGCTGATTGATCATTTAAATAATAAACATTTATAAACTTAAAAATGAGATTAGCATTTAGGGTATAGTGAAATTTCGGTTTACTAAACAACCCGTCCCACTTAAAGAAATAAACGAACGAAAATTTATTCAGTTATGAACAAAGCCAACCAATTAAAGAAAACTAAATTATTGTTGCTATTTATGATAGCGACATTTATTTTGCCTCTGGGAGCTTTTGCCCAGGCAAATTTAAAAGGTAGGGTGCTGGACGAAACGGGTCAGCCTTTACCGGGTGCTGCAGTAAAAGCAAAAGGCGGTACTTCTAGTACCTTGACGGGAGCTAACGGAGATTTCGAGCTTAAGTCGTCGTCTTCCATATCTGCAATTATTGTTTCCTACATTGGATATGAAAGTAAGGAAGTCAACGTGTCAGGAAAAACAAATATTACTGTGACATTAAATCCCGACCAAAAGAACTTGCAGGAGGTAGTAGTGATAGGTTATGGTACGCAAAGAGCTGAAGCAGTGACAGGTTCTGTAGCTTCAATAAAAGGAGAAGCCTTAAGAGAAGTACCTTCGGCTAATATTACCCAGGCTTTACAGGGGCGTGTTGCCGGCGTAGAAATGACACAAACTTCGAGCAGACCTGGTTCGGGAATGCAAATTCGTATTAGGGGAACTCGATCTTTGAATGCTGACCCAAACTCTGGACAAGATGCGCCTTTAGTAGTTTTAGATGGAATTCCTTTTTCGGGTTCTATCAATGATATTGATCCCAATAGTATAAGAAGTATAGATATTTTAAAGGATGCCTCTGCTACCGCAATATATGGTTCCCGCGGAGCCAATGGAGTAATTTTAGTTACATCGTTCAGGGGGCAGAAGGGCCAGGCAGCAAGAGTTTCATATAATTCTTTTTACGGGCTTAAGAATTTATTTTCCCGCGTCCCAATGATGGACGGTCCTGAATTCGCTCGTCTAAGAACAGAAGCCACTAAAACTCAACAAGAATTGAATATTGGAACTTTTGCACCTTCGTCAGATGAGCTTGATAATGCAAATACTGATTGGCAGGATTTACTTTATAGGAATGCGATGACGATGAGTCATGACGTAAATCTTTCCAAAGGCTCAGAAAGAGGTAATTTTTCTGTTGGTATAGGTTATTATAAAGATCAGTCTGTTCTGCCTACTAATGATTTTAATAGATATTCTATAAGAGCCGCTGTAGATCAGGAGGCTGGGAAGTATTTCCGGTTTGGTTTAACATCTAATAACAGCTATACAGTTACTGAAGGTAATCAAGTTGGCATTTCTGATGCATTGGGCGCTTCACCCCTGGCTTCGCCGTATGATGCAAATGGAAACTTAAAGCGATCTACATATGCTTCTACAGATCCTTATAAGGTGTGGACCAAGGACTTAATAAACGATTTAAAAGATAGATGGTTGAGTGAAGCCAAAGGTTTAGGCTCATATAATAATATGTATGTTGAGGTTCGGGCGCCTTGGGTTGAGGGTTTAAAGGCTAGAGTGAATTTAGGATTGAATATTCGTCAAACTACCGGTGGAAATTTTACTGGAAAAGGGGTTACTAGTGCTACAAACCCTAATGAACCTTCAACAGCAGGAATTAACAATTCTACAATGACGGATTGGGCAATTGAAAACTTACTAACTTACGATCGTAGATTCGGTAAACACGAATTTAATGCGGTTGGATTGTATTCTGCTCAAGAAAATACATTTTACCGTTCGGATATTTCTGTAAGGGATCTGGCTGCAGAGCATTTTCAATATTTTAACTTGGGGCAGGCTCCACAGGGAAATATTACAATTAATCCCGATAATCAAGGTCATACCGTTTGGGGCTTACAATCTTGGATGGGGCGTGTGATGTACAATTATGATAATCGTTATATGCTATCCGCTACGTTAAGAGCTGACGGCTCTTCTCGATTAGCGCCCGGAAGAAAATGGCATACTTATCCAGCAGTTTCCGCAGGATGGAACATAGCTCAGGAGTCTTTTATGAGTGAAGTTACTCCTTTAAGCTTATTGAAATTAAGAGTTGGTTATGGAGTAACATCTAATCAGGCGGTTGCTCCTTATGCTACTTTGGGCAGGTTAAGTAATCGATTTTATAACTTTGGAGATAACGGAGATGAAAGTTATGAGACTGGTTATATTATCTCAGAATTGCCAAACGAGAATTTAGGGTGGGAGTTCACAAATACCTGGAACTTCGGTTTAGACTTCGGACTTTTTGCAGGACGTTTAAGTGGTACAATAGAATATTATAAACAGCACACAAAAGATATACTTTTAGCTGTTGATTTGCCTCCAACAACCGGTGTAAACAGATTTACCAGTAATATAGGAGAAACGGAAAACAAAGGTTTTGAGCTTTCTCTAAATGGTGTAATCATAGATAATCCAAACGGTTTTAGATGGGAAGCAGGAGTTAATTTATACACAAATCGTAATAAATTATTAGCACTGACATCTGGCTCAGATAGGAATGAGGGTAACTGGTGGTTTGTAGGTCATCCTATTAATGTTATTTACGATTATGAGCGAATTGGACTTTGGCAGACTGGAGATTCTCATTTAAATGTTCTAGAACCAGGAGGAAATGTAGGGATGATCAAGGTTAAGTATACTGGAGAGTATGATAATAATGGTGTTCCAGTGAGACAAATTGGCGCAGCTGATCGCCAGATTTTAGACTTTGACCCGAAATTTCAAGGAGGATTTAATACTCGTTTCTCTTACAAAGGCTTTGATTTAGGAATTGTAGCTGCATTTAAGAATGGTGGTACATTGATTTCCACTTTACACGGAGGAACTAGTTATTTAAACCTATTGAATGGACGACACAATAACGTTAGTGTGGACTATTGGACACCTGAAAATACGGGAGCCAAATATCCTAGACCCGGAGGGATAACAGCAGCAGATAATCCCAAGTATATGAGTACTATGGCGTATTTTGATGCCTCTTATTTGAAAATTAGAACTATTTCTTTAGGCTATAATTTTAATGGTAAGTGGATGGAAAATGCAGGTATTAGCCAAGCAAGAATTTATTTTACCGCTCAAAATCCGTTCGTTTTATTTTCACCGTTTCATAAAGAGTCAGGTATGGATCCCGAACCGAACTCCTACGGAAATCAAAATCAAGCTGTTACTACTCAAATTGTACAACGTTTGCCTGTAGTAGGTTATAATGTACCTGCCACGCGAAACTATTTAGTAGGACTTAATTTCACTTTTTAAAATTACTAGTTATGCAAAAGTTAAATAAGATGTTAGCAGTTACCAGTTTGTTTCTAGCAACTGGCTGTAATGATATTCTGGAAGAAACCCCTCGTGATAGATTTGAACCTGGTTTCTTTAAAACTGAAGATGGTATTAGAGGCGGATTAACGGGTTTGTACTCGGGGTTGCGGAGGCTTTACGGACAACCGTATTATTATAATGCCACGGAAACTGGAACAGATGAATACACCTACGGCTCTCAGGCAGATGGAAATTTCAGAGCAGCGGATTTATCTGGTTTGGGTATTCCCGATGCTCAAAATAGTAGATGGGACGTTTTATGGAATACTGCTTACGCAAATATTAATTCAGCAAGTGGCATCATAGCAAATGGTACTGAAGCGGGTATTTCTCCCTCACTCATTTCAGAGGCTAGATTTTTCAGAGCATTTTCCTATTTTCTTCTTGTTCAGACTTTCGGCGGTGTTCCTCTGGATTTAGGGGGTGGAATACTCCAATATAACACTACACCAACCTTAACCTCTGTTAGAAATACGGTGCCAGAGGTTTATACGAAAGGTGTATTTCCTGATTTACTTCAAGCTATTAATGAGTTACAGGATAATCCAAGGGTAATTGGAGCCGTTACAAAGAATGTTGCTCGTCTTACGTTAGCAAAGGCTTATTTGACGTATGGTTGGTGGCTTCAAAATCCAAATAATGTTCCAACTTATCCAGAAACTGCTAGAAACGATCCCGATGGGCACGATGCACAATGGTATTTTCAAAAAGCCTACGATATCGCGGTAACAGGTATTGATAGTCCCGGATCATACAGTTTACAGCCAACTTTTTATGACGTGAATCTCGCACAAAATGATCGTAATAGTGAAATTATGCTCTTTGCTGATCATACAGAGGCGAATGCTCAATACAGCGAGAGTAATATTACCGGATGGGATGGTGGCGATGGTCAGAACCAAGCGGGTTGGATGGTTACATGGTATTTTCAGAATCTTAAAGCAAGTAAAACAGCTGGAACCTGGTCTTCTGTTGATGCTACGTTTAGAACAGTTCAGGCTGGTCAATCGTATACACGACCATGGATGCGTATGGCACCTCCTATAGATGTATTTACGCGAACATTTGCAGATAAAACAAGTGACTCTAGGTTTAATGGGACTTTTACGACAGTTTATAGAGCGACTTGGAAACTCAATCCCAATAGGGCAGAAAATATTTTATACGGAGCAAATTATTTGCCAATAGCACCGAATGACAAAATACTCTCTTTTCTGCCTTCTGATCCGGGAGGAATCAGTTATCCAGTAGATCCAAACCCCAATCCAAATAACGTTATTCTTAACCAGGATGGTACCGAAGCTGGATTTTTACCTGGAAGGGCTGACTTTGTAATTCCGCTAGATAAAATTTCAAGAAATATTTACCCTGGACTATGGAAGCTAGGAGCTTATAGAAAGGCTAGCGATTACAATGATGACAAAATCGCAAGTTCTCGCCCTTTTAATATTTTAAAGTTTTCTGAATTCTATTTCGTTGCGGCGGAGGCGGCTGTTAAAGGCGCCAATGTTCAAGCTGGAAAAAGTGCTCGTGATTTAATAAATGTTATTAGAGCAAGAGCAGGAAAGTGGAGGTTTGATGTGGCTGAAAATGTCACTAAGATTGCTGATAACTCTGCGGCAATGATGGCTGCCACTCCTGCGGTAATAGATATTAACTATATTTTAGATGAAAGATCCAGAGAATTCTTTGGTGAAGGCTATCGTTGGCATGATTTAGCCCGGACGCAAAAATGGGAGGAATATGCTGGTTCTTATCGTATTTCCCAAGTAGGTGGAACAGCGCCTGTTACAGTCAATAGAGAGTTGCCAAAATATCTTTATTTGAGACCTATTCCTCAGGGGCAATTAGATCGGATGAGTGGAGATGCGGCTTATAAAAAGAATTATCAAAACCCAGGATATAATTAATATCTTAAAATGTAATCACCACAGAGGAGCATAGTCTCCTCTGTATTAACCTCTCAATGCTAACTCCAATTGTTTATGTAAACCTTTAAAAACAAAAAATGAAAAAGTTACTAATTTTATCATGTTTTACATTCTGTCTGTTGTTAATAGACAATACTAAAACTTTTGCACAGTGTGGAATTCAGAGTTCTCATAATGTTTTTTGCTACTCTGCTTATGGTACAGGGTATCAGCAACTTTATTATATAACTCCGGGAGTGCCGGTTATTATTTCAACTTATTTTTATATTAGTTCATCAGGGAATATCACTGGTGCAGAGGCAGATTTAGGAGGTCGTATGTGGCTTTATACAGCCTCAAGTGTAGGAGGGAATTATGGAGGAACCACTTTCTCTGCATCGGAGAACACAGATGGCATTCTTTATTTAGCTCTCGGTTCTACTAAAGATGGTACAGGTCAAATAGGTGCCTATTGGTAGTTCTAATCGGTTATTCAACAACAAGTGATCAATTGCACTAGAAATTAATTTTAATTGGAGTTAGCTGTTAAAAAAAATCATTATTAATTTTTTAGTTGATAACCTGTTTATGCTAAAAAAGCTCTTTATTTTACATTTATTAGTTTTCAATTTTTTAAACATTCAAGCTCAAGTAGCAGATAAGGTAATTTTATCTATAGGGAAAGTTGATATTACCCAATATGAGCTGGAGAAGAATCTAAATATTTTTAAAGTAGATTTTATCAGAAAAAATAATTCTAATCCAACATCTGATCATGTGAAAGAATGGCTTCAAAGCTTTGTTAACCATACCTATTTACTTGCTGATGCTTACGAAAAAGGGTTTGATACGCTTAAAGAAGTAAGCGCTAAAGTTGAGGGCATGGAGCACCTCGTGTTGAGTCAACCAGGTGGACTGCTTGATGAAAAAATGGCGAAGGAGGAGTTGACCGCAGGCGAAGCAGAGGATGCTTTACGGGCTGCTTCAAAAAATATAATAGTCGAGTATTTAGATTTTGAAAACTATCAACAAGTTGTTAAACTTATAGGAGAACGTGTTGTAAGAAATCGTTCAGAATTCGATAATGCAGTCACCAAGAATTCTGAAGTCAAAGTTGCCGAATTTAAAGTCGATACCCTTAAATGGCCTTTTGCACTGTTTGACAATAAAATAGAAATAGCTTCGGCTTTGAAATCGAATGAGATCATTTTTTTTGAATCTTCCAATACCCGCTATTATCTTGTTCATGTAAAAGACATTGCTATCAGATCTGAATCGGATATGAATAGTATTAAAAGTGAGATCATTAATTTCTTGGTACGTGAAGAGCAAGTAAAAGCAAGAGCAAAATATCAAAAAGAAATCGAGCAAAAATCACAGGCATTTATAAATAACGAAGCGCTGTCTCGATTAATAAAATATATGGCAAACTATTGGGGAATGCATGAGTTTGATAAAAAAACATTTTCAGATTATCTACAATTAAATCTCATCTCTTATAATTTCGACAAGCAGACAAAAACTATTTCCGTAAATCAATTTATTGACTATTACAATTATCTCCCGCTGAAAAGAGCAATAGAACAAGAAGCTGATATTCACTACTATTTACAGGCTATGGTTTATGATGTTTATGCTTATCAGAAAGCGAAGGAATATGGATTAACGCGGGAACGTAGATTTTTACTTGATAAAGAAAATTATAAAAAGAATATCATTTATAGTCTATATGAAAGACAAATGAGAGAAGGGATTAATATTTCTGACAAAGAATTGAAGGAAAAATATGATTTAGGTAAAGCAGGATTTATTCAGGCCACAGAAGTGAATGTCAGTATTTACTATTTTGATAACCTTAGTAATGCTATAACAGGCATGATAAATCTAAAAAAAGATGGACGAGAAATAAATAAACTACTGGGTATTAAAAATGTAGAACGGAAACAATTAAATAATCAAAGTACTCTTTTTCCTGATACTGTTAAAAATATGATTTTTTCTATTAACAATGGAAGTGTGCTAAGGCCGTTCTTTCACAATGGGCAATATGTCGTAGTGGTAAAGGAGTCGGAATCTGGTCAGAGAGTTAAGAATATGAATGAAATGAAAGAAGTCTTAATAAAGGAGATACGAAATGAAAAACTCAAATATAGAATGACTGCATATTTAACAGATTTGAAGGCTCTTTATCCAGTAAAAAACGAAATCAATTATAAAGTATATTAATTTTTAATAAGAGTCTTATTTTTTCAAAAAAAACATCACATGTCTTTTGCAAGTGCTGAGATAATTACTCTGCTCTTTTACAATTTGGCCACATAGGTAATGGGTTATTATAATTGGTTGAGGCGGCTGTAGGGATACAGCCGCTCATTTTTGTACTGTTTATACATAAACACCTGATTTTTACTATTTACTTTCAGATAGAAAGCATAATTATTCATCTCACTCACTATCTAAGAGATGTTGATTCAAGTTCAGCATGGTAAGTTGGTTACAATATGCGAACTTGTTGATGAGGCTCAGAAGAACAAATATGTTCTATGTTCTTGTCCAAACTCAAATAATATAAAGCAAACTATAGAAGCTCTAAATTCTTATTAAAGCGATAGGTGTTTCCTTTTGATGTAGCAGTTTGATGTACCTTTCCCTTATATTCCAAATTTAATGTATTTCCTGTTTTGGAAGTAACTACAACTTCTTTTAGTTCGTTGTTCCCCCAAACAATATCTAATTCGAAACCGCCACGAGCAACAATCCCACATATTTCGCCGTCTTTCCATACAGAAGGCAGCGCAGGGAGTAAATTAATTTGATTGGTATGACTTTGCATCAGCATTTCTGTTATTCCCGCTGTCGCTCCAAAGTTCCCATCTATCTGAAAGGGGGGATGATTGTCGAACAGGTTATATAATGTAGATTTTTTTAATAAAAGCTCCAGATTTTCATAAGCTTTTTCTCCATCATGAAGTCGGGCAAAGAAGTTGATAATCCAGGCTCTGCTCCAACCAGTATGACCACCGCCATGGCTCAACCTATAGTCTATCGTTTTTTTTGCAGCATTAAAAGTTTCGGGGTTTTTGTCTGTTATCTCTCTTCCCGGATATAAACCGAAAAGATGTGAAATGTGACGATGCCCAGGTTCTGCTTCAGGGAGCTCTTCGGACCATTCTAAAATTCTGCCGTCAGATCCAATTTGCGTTGGAGTCAATTGCTTTAAGGCTTTTTGTAATTTCGTTACGAGCTTTTTATCCTTCCCGAGTATTTGGGCTGCGGAAATCGTATTACCAAATAATTCTCTGATAATCATATGATCCATAGCGGGACCCATAATCACTGTAGCAATTTTGCCGTCTGGAGTTTTAAATGTGTTTTCAGGAGAAATAGAAGGACCAGAAACTAGCAATCCCGTTTTAGGATTTTTAACCAGCCAGTCCAGAAAGAAAATAGATGATTGTTTTAAGATCTCGTATCCCTGTTTCTCTAAAAAAGCTTTATCCTGTGTGTACAAATAATGCTCCCAGGCATGTTGAGAACACCAGGCTAAACCCGTTGGCCACATCGCCCATTTTGGCTTTCCCCAGGGTTCTGTATAATAGAAAATATCGCTGGCAAAATGGGCGACTTCTCCGGATAAACCATACATATCTTTGGCTGTTTTCTTTCCATCTTTGCCAAGATTGGTTAGATAATCCAGGAAAGGCATATGCATCTCAGAAAGATTGGTGTTTTCTGCCAGCCAATAATTCATCTGTGCATTAATGTTAATATGATAATCGCCATTCCATGGAACCTGTAATCCTTCAGCCCAGATTCCCTGTAAATTTGCCGGTAATCCACCTGGTCGCGAACTTGATATTAATAGATACCTGCCGTATTGGTAAAAAAGAGTAATCAGCGAAGGATCAAAGTTCCCGTTTTTTAGCGCACTTAGTCTGGCATCGGTAGGGAATAGTGAAGAATTGTTGTTGCCTAAATTCAGTTTTACACGGTTGAAATATTGCTGATAATCTTTAATATGTTCCTCTTTATGTTGCTGATAAGCTTTTGCTAAGGATTCAGAGATTCTTGATTTAACCGTTTCTAAAGGATTCGTATGATTGAAGTTTGTAGCCGCTGCTAAAGTTATAACAACCTCGTCCGCATTTTCTACTATAATTTTGTTATTACTTACACTTAGCCTCCCTCCTTTATTTGCGATGTTTGCAATGGAATGTAAGATTACGCCAACGCCATTATTTACATGTTCCGTTAAGTAGATTTGATGATCACTAGCTGATATTTTTGCCAGATTTCCGGCTCTGTCCATTCCAATAGTCAGGCTGATTTGTTTAGTTTTATTAGAAGATAATTTAATAAAGACGGTGTTGGCAACGGCACTTGAAAATACTTCTCTTTCAAAAAGGGTACCGTCAACATTAAACGTAGTTGTTGCAATAGCATTTTCAATATTCAGTTCCCGGTTATAATTAGAGACAGATCGGTTTGATTTTTTAAAATCCAGCCTCAAATTTCCTAATTCCTGATAAGAGCTCCATATTTTCTTATCGCCCATAAGCGAGCTATCAGCCAGATCCTGTGCTTCTGTATATTTTTCCTGAAATAAGAGATTCCTTACTTTCTTTAAGGAGGCTTTTGCCCTGGGATTTACAAAGTCTTCATCTTTTCCCGCCCAAACTGACGATTCATTAAGTTGTAATACCTCGTTAAATGTATTTCCAAAAATCATAGCACCCAGTGAACCATTTCCTACTGGCAAAGCCTCATTCCAATCCAGTGCAGGCTTGTTATACCATAGTTTTAATTGTTTATCCTGGGCCAAGGTGGCTGAAATAAAAAAAGCGATTTGTGCGAACAAGATTGTAAAAAACGATTTAAGGTTCATTTCGGGTTTATTTGCAAGTAATAATACAAAAATGTTTTTTCAAAAATAAATGCAACCGATTGCATATTCAAGATTATTTATTAACTTCATGGCTGTAAACCCAGTTGCAAGCATGAAGAAACTATCTTTATTATTAGGTTTGTTTTTGGCAATTCAAGCGGTAGCCCAGGACAAAATCACCATTAAAAACCCGATATTAAAAGGTTTTTATCCAGATCCGAGTATAGAAAAAGTAGGGGACGATTATTATTTAATTAACTCCACTTTTACCTATTTTCCTGGAATTCCTGTTTTTCACAGTAAAGATTTAAAAAATTGGAAGCAGATAGGAAATGTTATCGACAGACCGGAACAAATGGATTTTATGGGTGAACGGATATCCAGAGGATTGTTTGCTCCGGCGATTAGCTACCATAAAGGCATTTTTTATGTGGTTTGTACAGATATCGACAATGATGGAAATTTTGTAGTGACGGCTACTAATCCGGCTGGTCCGTGGTCAAATCCAGTAAAATTACCCGAAGTAAAGGGAATTGACCCGTCTATTTTTTTTGATGGAGATAAAGCTTATATCATTTATAATAGTGATGCTCCGGATTTCAAACCTTTGTATGATGGACACAGAACCATCAGAATGTACGAGTTTGACTATCAAAATCTGAAAGTTAGCGGGCAAGAAACTATTTTGATAAATGGTGGAGTGGACCTTGCTAAGAAACCAGTTTGGATAGAGGGGCCGCATTTATACAAAAGAGGGGACTTTTATTATCTGTGTGCTGCGGAAGGAGGAACTTCAATCAACCATTCTCAAGTGATTTTTAGAAGTAAGGATGTTAAAGGTCCGTTTATTCCCTGGGATAAAAATCCAATTTTAACACAAAGAAACTTAAATCCAAACAGATCTAACCCGATTACGTCGACAGGCCATGCGGATTTGGTTGAAGGCCCGGATGGAAATACTTATGCAGTGTTTTTAGCTGTAAGACCTTATTCTGGCGATTATTATAATACAGGCCGAGAGACTTTTATAGCACCTGTAAAATGGACGGATGATGGCTGGCCCGTTATTAATCCGGATCATGAGGAAGTGCAGTACGAATATACCTTTAATTGGAAAGAGCAAGCCGAAAAGGCTCCCTTTCCTTTAAACGGAAATTTTCAGCAACGTTATACTTTTAAAGATACGATCGCCAATTCGTTACTGTTCATGAGAACGAAAGACAATTCGTGGTATTCTCTTTCCAAACAAAAAGGTCTGACGCTGAAACTACGGCCTGAAACCATTCTGGGAACCGGAAATCCCTCGTTTATAGGCCGAAGATTACAGCATTTGAAAGCTGAGGCGAGTACTGAAGTTGAGTTTACGCCTAAAAATGGAAATGAAACTGCAGGAATTGTAATTTTCCAAAATGAAAAACACTTTTATTATTTGTGCAGATCCAAATTCGAGAAATATGATGTGGTGCAATTGTATCGGGCAAGTTCAGAAAACCAATTTATGGATCTCGTCATTCAGAAACAGGTTAAAAAGTCGGGTAAGGTACAATTGAAAGTTGTAGCCAATGGGGCTGATTACGCTTTCTACTTTGCCGAAAATAATGGAGAATGGAAGCTGGTAAAAGATAAAGTCGATGGCAGATATCTGAGTACTAAAATAGCAGGTGGATTTGTAGGGTGTATTATTGGTTTGTATGCTAGTTCCAATGGACAGCCATCTTCCAACGAAGCACATTTTAAATATCTGGACTATACAGGGAAAGACGATTTATAAACCATAGAAAATGAAAAAACAACTGTTATCTATTATTCTGTCACTTAACGTATTTTTCGCTTATGCTGATGTTAAATTACCACGGTTGGTAAGTGATGGAATGGTTTTGCAAAGAGATCAAAAAGTAAAGATTTGGGGATGGGCTGATCAGGCTGAAAATGTAAGCGTAAAGTTTCAAAATAAGGTTTATCGTACTCAGGCGGATGGCGGCGGGAATTGGATGATCGAATTGCCAGCCATGAAAGTTGGCGGACCATATTCGATGCAGATTATAGGCAAGAACCAACTGGAGATTCAAAATATATTAATTGGAGACGTTTGGATATGTTCGGGACAGTCGAATATGGAATTGCCTGTAGATCGGGTGAAAGTAAAATATCCGGGTCTGGTGGAAAATAGTAAAAATGATAAAATAAGACATTTCGCGGTAAATACCACCTATGAATTTAATGACCTGAAAAAAGATTTTGCAACAGGAGGATGGAAAATGGCTTCTCCTGAAAATGTAGGGGCATTTACTGCTGTTGGCTATTTTTTCGCAAAAGCATTGTATGAAAAATATCATGTACCAATCGGATTGATCAGGATTGCGGTCGGCGGCTCTCCTGCAGAAGCGTGGTTGCCAGAGGGGACAATTAAAAAATACCCTGATTACTACAAGCTTTTAATGAAATATAAGCAAAAAGGAATTGTAGACAGTATTTTAAAAGCCGATAAAGAAAAGATTGATTCATGGAATAATAATATTGATAGGGAGGATTTAGGGTTAAAAGAAAATTGGTTGAATAACAATCTTGATTTTGGGAATTGGGAGAAAATGAGTGTTCCGGGACTTTGGAAATCAAATCCGTTTATAGAAAATAAGCAGGAAACGCATATGAATGTTGCTGGTAATTTAAGAAACAGTGGCGTTATTTGGTTTAAAAAAGAGGTCAACCTGTCGAAAACTCAATTAGGTAAACCGAGTATGTTGATTTTAGGAGCTTTGGTAGATCGTGACGAAGCTTACATAAATGGTGTTAAAGTTGGTACTACCGGATATCAATATCCCCCAAGACGATATAATATTCCCGAGAATACATTGAAAGAAGGAAAAAATATCATTACCGTAAGGTTAGTAGCCAATAACCGTAATGGAGGATTCGTTCCTGATAAGTTTTATGGAATGACATTGGGACAAGATACTATTTCTCTTAAAGGCGATTGGTTTTACAAAGTTGGTTATTCATCTACACCGATGCCATCTAACCAGGTGACTTTCCATTATCAGCCTGCCAGTTTATTTAATGCTCTGGTTGCACCCTTAAAGAATTTTTCGACTAAAGGTGTTATCTGGTATCAGGGAGAATCGAATACTAAAAATCCTAAGGAATATGAAAGTCTTTTTGCCGATCTGATTAAAGACTGGAGAGTATATTTTAGTAAACCTCAACTGCCATTTTTATATGTGCAATTGGCGAATTTTATGGAAGAAAGTAGCGCTCCCCAAGAAAGTAATTGGGCCGAGTTAAGAGAGGTTCAAAGGAAAACTTTGAGTATTCCGAATACAGCAATGGCTGTTATTACAGATATTGGAGAGTGGAACGATATTCACCCTTTAAATAAAAAAACTGTTGGCGACAGATTGGCACTGGCAGCTGAATACCTTGCTTATGGAGATAAAAAAGTAGTCTACTCAGGTCCAACCCTGAAATCTTACGAAATAAAAGCCGGTGAGTTTATCTTGACTTTCCATCATGTCGGCTCTGGTTTAGTGAGTAGAAATAAAGAGGAATTAAAGCACTTTGCTGTTGCAGATGCATCTGGAGAATTTAAATGGGCAAAAGCTAAAATAGAAGGAAATAAGGTGATCGTGTGGAATGATGATGTAAAAAATCCAAAGCGTTTAAGATACGGTTGGAGCCATAACCCGATTAAAGCAAATTTATACAATAAGGAAGGTTTGCCGGCATCGGCTTTTCAGGTACCTTAAGCTTGTGGAAGAGAGTGACCGCAAAGGGGACAAAGAACGCAAAGTTAAAAGCGTATCCGAATTTCGTTATAAGGCAGGTTTAAATCCGTTTCATTTATAGTTCGAACGAAACATATCGAACCAGCCCAGGTATTTTTGAGAAATAAATGAAATAAGGGGAAGTATTTTAAATACCTAATATGGAGGTTCAATTTGATAGTATCTTTTGATACTATCAAATTGAAACCTAAACGTTCCAGAGATTTTTTTAAAAAGAACGAATCCGTCTACAGGCCCCGTTTAATGAATATTCTATGCCTAAAGTTAAATCATCTTGGGATGTTTTAATCCGTTATGGCAAGTAGCACATGATATGGCTTTTAAAGACCCATCTTCCTGCTTTTTGTTAAAGTAACTTTTGTTAATCTTTGCCGTCATACGCATCATTTTTCTGGCAATTTCTTTGTGTTTATTCTCATCACTGGCAAAGTCCAGTTTGCTAGGGTCATCTGTTCGTGCTGCATGGCAGAAATTACATTTTACTCCTAAGGCAACTTTAAAATCGTCCATTACCTTCTTAAGCTCGTCGTGACTAATATTTTTCGGCAGTACCTTTAGGTTTTTAGCTTTCTGGTCCTCTTGTTGGGGAGCAAATGCACTCAGTAAGGCGACAAAACATAAAACGGCAGATATCGTTGTAATTTTCTTATATCCCATTTTAAACAGTTTTTAGTGTAATACTAATGTAATAAAAAAGATAAGAGATTGCCGTGAAAAAAACGCAAAGCCTCAGAAAATTTTTGAGCACTTTGCGTCTTTATGGTTAAAAAATTGCGAAATCTTACTTCCTCATCGGATTGATGGTCTGAATAGTTCCATCCGGATTATACTTCAGTTCAGCAACTTTGATATTTCTCAAATGTGTTTTTCCTGAAATCTGAGTATCATGATAGAATAGCCACCACTTTCCATTAAACTCTATAATAGAATGGTGATTTGTCCATCCCTGTACAGGCTCTAAAATTACTCCTTGGTAAGTGAATGGACCATAAGGATTATCACCAATGGCATAGCAGATAAAATGTGTATCTCCTGTAGAGTAAGATAAATAATATTTACCGTTGTATTTGTGCATCCAGGCAGCTTCGAAGAAACGTCTGTCATGATCTTTTGTTAGCAGTTCTTTTCCTTCTTTATCCAGGATTTTGATCTCTTTAACCGGTTCTGCAAAACTTAGCATATCAGCACTCATTTTTGCAATACGAGGTCTCAAAGCAGGTTCTTCTTCTTTTTGGGAATCGGTCATAGAACCATTTTTATTAAACTTGCCATTCTCCCATTTTTGTAATTGTCCGCCCCAGATTCCGCCAAAATACATATACGAAGTACCATCGGTGTCGGTAAATACTGCCGGATCCATACTGTAGCTGCCCGCTATAGGTTTAGCTTCTGGTTTGAAAGGGCCATATGGTTTATCAGAAGTGGCGACACCAATTCTAAAGATATCTTCCTTGTCCTTCATGGGGAAGTATAAATAGTATTTTCCGTTTTTGAAAGCAGCGTCGGGAGCCCAAAGCTGACGGCCTGCCCATGGGATATCCTCTTTTTTCAATACCACGCCATGATCTGTAACTTTCCCGCCAATGCTATCCATAGAATACACATGATAATCACGCATATCAAAATGATCTCCGTTATCATTCTCGGGAGTTCCCGCATCGATGTCATGCGAAGGGTAGATGTAAATCTTTCCTTCAAATACATGCGCGGATGGATCGGCCGAGAATAAATCAGTAACCAAAGGCTGGCTTAGAAATTTGGAGGTGTCGGCTGTTTCCTGTGCTGTTTGTTGGCCCGTCTTTTTGTTGTTGTTCTGACAAGATATTCCTGCTAAGGCCAAAAAGGCAAGTGCGTATGGAAATCTAAGTTTCTTTTTCATGTGTTTTAGTTTATAAGTGACAAAATTTAATTGATAAATGTTTCTTCTGGTCCCAGAAAGCTTGGTTTTAAACCTCCGGTATCTAAAATTAGTTTTTGTAATACGACTGCGGGAGAAACCATCCAATATTTGATGGTGTTTTTTCCTGTTTTAGAGAATTCGAAATTGGTTTTAAACGCTTTGATGCTATTGGCTACTGCCTTGTCCCAAACGCCGGGTTTATTATCGTCTTTGGTAATATCTACAATTACGGGCTGCTCATCATTTATAGAAACAGCAAATCTTAAGCCTTCACCATTTTTAAAATCTAAGGTAGGGCTTACCAATGTGTGCAAAGTGTAATTCCCCTTGTTGCTAATGAATATATCATATTCCAGATAAGGTGTTTTGCTGTCCAATTTTTGATCAGCAACTGCAGAAGGATAAACAGTCATTCCGCCGGCGGTCTTTCCATAGTCCTCTAAATGTTTCCAGAAAAAAGGGCGATTATGGTTTGCTCTGGAATAATGTGGCGCCTCCATGGAAATCACCCCATTTTGTTCAACAAATATATTCTTTGCTTCGGTATATCTATTGTCAATAGTAACAGGTACTGTGATTCTACTACCATCATTTCCTGATATGATAATGTTGCTATTGCTTATTCCCTTTGGAGCCAGGTTCCGGTTTATAGAAACAGCAATGCGTTCGTCATTCTCCAAGATACCATTTGTTTTAGATAAATGTATATACTTAGGCGCTTTAATATTGAATTTGGAACTTGCGTTGCTTCTGTTAAATAACTCAATATAATGTGTCGCCTGTGATAAAGTATTAAATGTTGCCAGTTTTGCACCTGTAACGTTTTTCCCAATCCAGAACTCCTCGCTTCCTTCTACACTTATTCCTAATCCAGGTTTATTCATAAGCTCTATTCTGATGACTTTTGGTATAGTATTAGAATCTGGTTGTTGCCAGTAAGTGTAGCCAATATGCGTTTGGTCCATCATATGTTTCCACTTTCCATTGGCCATTATATTGTTATAATAGTTAGTGATTTCGGCATCTTGTTTAAATCTTTTTTCTACTTCCTCAGCATATTGATTGGCTGATTTTCTACCTTGTTTAGCGAAAAGTTTATTTTTAGCGTGTGCATAATAAAGATGGTGCAGATTAGCGTTTGCTTCTATCGGATGCAAAACCAATTGATAAAAACTATCATGATAAATCTGCGGAAGTTTAGACTTGATTTCTACGGTTTTTTGCAGCAAGACATCATAATCTGCAATTACCCTTGCCCATTCGTTATAATTTGTTAAGCTGTAAGTATCCGCATTCAGTAGCTCGGGCTTTATACGTCCGGCATATTTTAAATAGGTGTCTATTAAATCAGCGATTTCATTCCTGTGTTTACCGCCAAATTGTTTCTCTGCCCAGTTTACTGTATAATTTTTTAGTTGCTCTGATGGAATGGCGTCCGGATTCCACGCATAGTCCAAAAAAAACTCGATAGGAAATTCCATAGGTTTTAAATCGCCTACGTTTACAATCCAGATCTGGTTGGCGTCATATTGATAAACCAGATTCATCTGCTCCCACGTTTTTTGGATAGGATTAGTATTGATCCATTTATAATTTCTGGGGCCACCTACATAATCGAAATGATAGTAAATTCCATAACCACCTTTTCTTGGTGCTTCTTTTAAATCAGGTAATTTTCTAAGATTTCCCCAATTGTCATCACACAATAGTAAAGTCACATCGTCCGGGACACGCATGCCTTTATCGTAATAATCCTGAACCTCTTTATACAAAGCCCAAACTTGCGGAGTTTGCTCAATAGGCTTTTGAGTTACATTTTTGATGATGTCTCTTTGGTCTTTGACAATTCTTTCAAGCAGGGCAGTAGCAGTTCCTTCGGTCATGGGTTCATCTCCGTCGCCACGCATACCCAAAGTCACTAAAATCTCTTTGTCAGCAACTCTTTCTAACCCGGTTCTCCAGAATTTTTTTAATTCCTCTTCGTTTTTGGTATAATCCCAGGCCCCCTTTCCATAACGTCGCCATTCATCATGAGCTCTGGTTAAAGGTTCATGATGAGAAGTTCCTATAACTACGCCATATTCGTCTGCTTTTAAGGGGTTTAATTTATCATCGTCATTGAAAGCGCTTCCCCACATGGCAGGCCACAAGTAATTGCCTTTTAGTCTAAGAATCAGTTCAAATACCTTTTCGTAGAATTGATGGTTAAATCCGCCAAATTCTTTTTTTGCCCAGCCGCTTAAGGCGGGAGCTTCATCATTTAAAAAAATTCCTCTGTATTTTACGGCCGGACTTTCTAAAACGTACCTTCCATTTTTAACATAGAGATCTTTTTTTTTCTTAACCGGAACATCTGCCCAGTAGTACCAGGGAGATACGCCTGCTTGATAAGAGATTTCGTAGATACCATAAATTGTACCTCGTTTATCGCTTCCGGCTATTACTAAAGCTTGTTCAATGTCTGTTGTAGGGTTTTGTACAACCTCAATTAAAGTGCTTTCCCATCTGCCTGTAATCCCGTTTACGTTGATTTTTTTGTTTTTTATTAAATCATCAATCAAAGCAGATTTACCGATAGTTCCAATGATGATAGTCGTTTTAGATGTTTTATTGTTTAGTGCCGGTTCCAGATCGGTAACCTTTTTGATATCGCTTTGTAAATCTCTGATAGCTCTTTTTACACCGTCAAAATCATTTTCATCGTATAAAATATTACTCGCTTTAGATTGGGCTACAATGGGGAAGCTATTGGATAAAGCATTTGTACTGACAATGGTTTCTAAGCCAGTAGCAAAAGTCTGGGCAAATAACAGGGATAGGATTACGGTAAAGCTTAGTCTCTTCATGATCTTAAAAGTTTACGACTTTCCAAAAAGCGGCTTTAGGTTTAGCATTAATATCAAAGAGAGAAGGGTAGTTTTTACGCCCTTCTACAGGGTAATGGTCTAGCCAGGTATATTTATCTGTGGCATTCCAGAAAGTGACATTGGTGATATTCTTCTTGTATTTTCTAAATACCTCGAAAAACATTTGGTATTTATTTGCCTGTGCTTTTTGTAACTCAGGAGTATATTCGTCAGATTCATTTGGGCGTTTAGCTCTTTTTTCTTTTTCCCATTTATAGATGGAAACATCCAGTTCAGTAATATGGATTTCTAATCCCAGAGAGGAATATTTTTGAATAGCATGCTCTAGTTCACTTCTTGAAGGTTCAAAAATAGACCAATGGGCCTGAAGTCCGACACCATCTATCGGAATGTTTTTGTCTTTCAATTGTTTTAGAAGGGTATAGATTCGTTCTACTTTTTCAGGTCTTTCGCTATTATAATCGTTATAGAAAAGTTTCGCATTCGGATCGGCTTCATGGGCATATTCAAAAGCTTTTTCTATAAAATCATCGCCAATTATTTCCGTCCACTTAGATTTCCTAAGCAGGTTATTCGGATTGTCGTCAATGGCCTCGTTCACGACATCCCATGCGTAAATTTTCCCTTTGTACCGGTTAACTACAGTGTGTATATGTGTTCTTAATCGTTCTAATAACAATTCACGGCTTACATTATTACCATTTTTATCTACAAAAATCCAATCTCCGGCCTGCTCATGCCAGCATAAGGCATGCCCTCTGATTTTCATATTATTTTTAAAGGCAAAGTCGACTATTCGATCAGCATTTTTCCAGTTGAAAATACCTTCTTTAGGTTGTAAAGGGCCCATTTTCATGTCGTTTTCTGCCGTTATACTGTTAAAATTCTTTTTAATAAAATCTGCCTGTGGTTCTTCCAGACTTCTTACATTAACGGCAATACCAATGGGAAAATAGTTCTGATAATAATCTTTTAAATCTTTAACATCTTGTGCCTGGGCCACCCATGTTAACGATGCTGTAAATAAGGCAGTGCAAAAGGATTTTGCTATAAATGTCTTCATATCAATATTATATTCCTGGGACATATTTAAATTCTAAGCTTTCGTAATATTTCAGATCGTGTTTAGGCTTTTCTAATCCTGCGGGAATTGGCTTACCGGAGAATTGTTTGAAATAAAGTACGCAGGCATCTCTCCACATTACAGCATCGTCGTACTGGATACTAAAGAGTTGTTTTACCGCCAAATGAATCTCAGGATCTATATTTCCATTTAATTTATTCCAAGCAGTTTGCATTTGCCAAACTTCTTCCACACCCTGATAGTATTTTTTCACCAATCCATTCCAGAGCGTCTCTCCATTCTTCAAACGATAATCCCACGATAAATGGTGGAACCATAGCAGGTATTTCTCGGGACAGGTTTTCGTGGAATTAAATTCATTTGCCAATTGCGGCTGGTACTGGTCAACAGCATCACTTCCTGTTCTGGTTCTGTTAAAACCTATTCCGTTTTTATCTGCTTTATGGTAATAAACCGAAGTCCAGTCTGCCCGTGGCTTATTGGCGATCCATGGTCCCGGGCCGTAGTGATGATCCCATCCCATCAGATGATGAAGACCTAGCGGAGTCATATAATTCACAACAGCTTCCCGGGATTGCATTAAAATATCAACAACTTCATTGGTTGCCGAGTTGTTGGTATGAAGTGTAAGTTTTGTCCACTCGCGGGCAATCTGTTCCGATGTTAAGCTGTAATTCCAGGCCAGTTTCCCAAAAGCGAACCAATTGGATTGAGCCAGGGGATGCCCGCACCAGTTGATGTCATTTCCAATATTGGAAACTCCGGCAATAGCAGAGATTTTATTGTTAAATAAGGAACCATCTATAACTCTTGCAACTGTCGAGTTTTTACCTTTTGCGTAAGTATCGGCATCAAGGCATTCTTTGAATAAAGGTGCCAGATAGGCGAGGTTGGTTGCCATTCCCAGATATTCCTGCGTAATCTGAAATTCTGCCATTGTATTTGTTTTTGACAAAGCACCAAATAGCGGATGGAAAGGTTCTCTCGGTTGAAAATCTATCGCCCCATTTTTGACCTGAATAATAACGTTGTCCTCAAAATGACCGTCCAAAGGTTTAAACTCGTTATAGGCTTGTTTTGCCCTGTCTTCAGGAACTTCATTATCATACACAAAAGCCCGCCACATCACTATCCCACCGTGAGGAGCAAGCGCTTTGGCTAGCATATTTGCACCGTCAGCATGGTTTCTGCCATAGTTTTGTGGTCCTGGCTGTCCTTCTGAATTTGCTTTAACCAAAAAGCCTCCAAAATCAGGGATAATATTGTAAATCTCGTTCGCTTTGTCTTTCCACCATGTTTTTACCTCTTCGTCTAAAGGATCAGCAGTTTTTAGTTTGCCAATTTCTATCGGAGCGCTGAATCTTGCGGTTAAATAAACTCTTATGCCATAAGGCCTGAATGTGTCTGCCAGGGCTTTTACTTTTTGTAGCCACTCTTTGGTAAGAATAAGCGCATTGGAATTAACATTGGTCAAAACAGTTCCATTTATGCCGATGGAAGCATTTGCCCTTGCATAATCTATATAACGTTGATCTATGTATTTTGGTAAACGCTGCCAATCCCAAAGCGAAAAGCCGGCATATCCGCGTTCAACTGTCCGGTCTAAATTATCCCAATGATTCAAAATTCTACGCGCTATTTTCGGGCTTTCCTGTATATTGATTTGGGATATATCTCCGTTGGTTCCTAAAATCTGAAGCAATTTAAAGCTTCCGTAAAGCAAACCAATTTCAGATGGTGACGAAATAAGGATAACCGGCTTATTTTGTATCATCTTCTTTTCAATGGCAAAGGCATCTGTTTTTTCGAAACTTTTTGAAGCTAAACCATATTTTGTAAAATCTTCTGTTTTTAATAATACGAGACTGTTTTCTTTAATTTCCTTGGTTTCTGCTACACGCTCATTTAAAAGTATTTTTAACGCATTTTCTAATTCAGATGCTGCAATTTTCGCTGTTGCATTTTGGTAAGGGATATATAAGCTTTGTAGCTGTGTTCTATAATTGGCCAATAGAGAAACGTCTTCAACCAATTTATAATTGAGCCATAAATTATAGCCGTTATCTGCGAAAGCTGATAAAGAAAATGTGGTTGTTAAAATATAGAATATCAGTTTTTTAATCATTGCAATCGGTTGTGTAAATGGTTAAAAAAAGGAACTATTTCTTTTTTAAAGAAGAGTTTCTTACGATTAAATCGGTTTTCAATATTACTGTGTTCATATAATTGATGTCACTTTCGCCATTTAAATGATTGATCAGAATTCTGGCTATTGTTTCCCCCATCTGATTTCCCGGATAATTTATCGTACTAATTGCAGGTTCGCATACTCTGGAAATGAGGTCGTTATTGAAACCAATTATGGCCATATCTTGAGGAACCTTTACTCCAGCTTCTTTTAATATGGTTAATGCATAAGCTGCGGAAGGATCGCTGGTGATAAATAAGCCGTCAGGTAATTTTGTACGTTTCAGAACGTCGTTTTTCAGACAATCCTCTATTGCTTTTTCCGATAAATCATTACATATAAGCAATTTTTGGTCGTATTTTATGCCATTGTCTTCCAAAGCTTTTTTATAACCTTCAAATCTGTCATTATAGACATTTCTACTCAAGTTGCCGGTTATATGTAAAATCTCTTTGCAACCTTGCTGAATAAGATGTTCCGTAGCCTGATAACCTGCTTTGAAGTTGTCTATTAAAACTTTTGTTGCATCTATTTTATCGGCAACGCGGTCGAAGAAAATGATAGGGATCTTCTTTTTGATGAAGCTATTTAAGTGCTTATAATCTTTAGTGTCATAAGCCAAAGAAATAACGAGCGCATCAACCCGGTTATTAAACATGGTTTGCGCATTTTGAGCTTCCTTGTCGTGTGTTTCAAATGATTGACTGATGATCAGGTTATAACCCGCATTATTCGCTACCTTTTCTATGCCGGATAATACTGTAGACATAAAAGCACTATTTAATCTTGGAACAATTACGCCAATGGTATGCGTCTTCTGCTTTCTAAGATTACTTGCAAATTTATTGGATTGATAACCCAATTCATTGGCTAAATCTACGATACGCTTTTTTGTTTTAGCGTTTACAGCCGGGTGATTCTGTAAAGCGCGACTTACGGTAGCTGCAGAAATTGCTAATTTTTCCGCTATATCATAAATAGTAATCTCTTTCTGGCTCATACTTCAAAATTCAGGCTTATTTGAGAATCCTAAGATATGTAAAATAAAATTAAAATGCAATCGATTGCAAAAAGGTTAAGGAAGCGTTATTATATCAATGTTTTAAATTGCTGCATAGCGCCGCATTTATATAATTTTGTCCATATAGAATCAAACAGGCCTTATCTCATAGTCAGGTAATAATATCTATAAAGACAAATAAGAGTTACTTTTTGGTGTTCTGGTCGGCTTAAATAGGTTTGATGGCTATAACTTTACTCTTAAGAATGAGCCAGCAGATTCAACCTTGATTGCGGACGATTTTATTATAAATATGACTACAGCACAGGATAGTCAATCTAAATATACTTTTTAACTTAGAAGTTGAAATCAATATAAACTCTATGAAAAAAGTAAGCATATGCTATTTGCTGTTTTGTCTGTTTTCGGTTTCGGCCTTTGCGCAAAGTAAGAAATCAAAAAACTATGTATTCTCTTATTTTAAAGGCGACTCTAAAGATGGTCTGCATTTAGCCTATAGTAATGATGGTTACCACTGGACTGCTTTAAAAAATGGTCAATCTTTCCTGAAGCCCGAAGTGGCTGCGGATAAACTGATGCGCGATCCCTGTATTATCAGAGGGGGTGATGGTTATTTTCATATGGTGTGGACAGTAAGCTGGAATGATAGAGGGATTGGCTATGCTAAATCAAAAGATTTAATAAACTGGTCTGCCCAACAGTTTATCCCGGTGATGGGACATGAGGAGAACGCGAGAAATACATGGGCCCCTGAAATTACTTATGATGCTAAGTCTAAAATCTATATGATTTACTGGGCCTCTACTATAAAAGGCCTATATCCTCAAACACAATCTGAAAAGGAGAATGCTTATAATCACAGGATATATTATGTAACTACCAGGGATTTTATTCGTTTTTCTGATACTAAATTGCTTTATGATCCCGGTTTTAATGTTATTGATGCTACCATTGTAAAAGATGGTAAGTTTTATTTCATGTTCATGAAGGACGAAACGGTAGAGCCGGTAACTAAGGATTTGAAAATTGCTGTTAGCAAGAAACTGGACGGGCCATATACGCCTGCTAGTAAACCGCTTTCGAATCATCAATGGGTAGAAGGCCCGACTGTTTTGAGACAAGATGGGGAATGGCTGGTTTATTTTGATAAGTACAGAGAGAAGAAATATGGTGCCATAAAATCAAAGGATTTAAGGGTATGGGAAGATGTATCTGATAAAATTTCGCTGCCTTCTTGTATTAGGCATGGCTCGATCCTGGAGGTTACTCCGCAGGAGCTTGAGCGGCTTAAGCGGGAATAAAATAAAGTATTGCCATCTCTGGTTTAAGTTTTAGTAGGCAAATGCAAGAAGAGTATGGGGGACTTAAATCCTAAATGAAAACAGAGGACTTTGTACGGCGAACGCGTTGCCATTGCGTTGATCTCCTAGCGAGCTATGACGAAGTCAGAAAACAAGTAAAATTCCGAAACTTGAAATAAGCAAAGGAAAAAACAATCACCCTTACTTAATAATAGGGGCTTCCGACTCCTACTTGAATAAATCGAGTCAGAGACTCTTTTTTATTTTAATAATCCACCACATAGACGTTTCACTTAGTTCTGAGGACAGAAAGCGGGTAAAATTGTCGAAATTTTTGTTAAGTGTAGACCGCTAAGCGATCTTAATTTTTAAAGCATTCCGAACAAGGAATGCTTTTCTTTTTTTAATATTTTTTCAGACGCTTAAACTCTCCAAATCCTCCTGTTCATATCAAGAAAATGACATAACCTTAACTTGTTTTCATCCGTAAAAGGAAGTGTTCGCAAAAGGATTTGATATTCAAACTATTGGGATTTGTAGCAACGTATGATTTTTTAGATGGAGCACTTTTATTTACTAGGCCAAACTATATATAAAATATTGACTAAACATATACTAAACCGACAAAGCATTAAAGCACTATTCATGTCACTATTGATGTGTTATATGACTGCTGGTGTTTTTGCGGAGGGGAGTTTAGAGCTAAATCCTGACGGAGGGGACAGGTTATATTTGTACTCCGGAACGAATACCAGCTCGAGTTTGCCATTTCCAAGTGAGGGTTTGGTAAGGGTATATGCAAAGGCGGGGGAAACCATCTATTTAGGGTCTAGTGCACAGGGTATTGGAAACGGTACTATTCGATGGATTTCTCCGAGCGGAGTAATTGGTACTTCAGGGAGTAATACTAGTGTTGGCAGAATTAATAATAGAACTGAGGAAAAAACAGGCCCAAGAGTTGCTGGAGACGCTTCTACAAATAACGGATATAATCCGGTAGTTATCAGTGTAAATGCGGGGGAGGAAGGTGTTTGGTCTATCTTCTTTATTAGCACAGTAACGAACACAAATAATACCAACGGGAATATGCCTCCCACTGGTGTGTCAAGTTTTACAGCCCCGCAATCCAATAATACCTATTATATAACAGCTTTTGATGTCAGTGTCAGGAGCGGGAGTGCATTTATAAAAGGCAGAGCTTATTTGAATGCTTTTGCAGCAAGCATGCAGGAATTTGATAGAAAGTTTAAAAGTACTCTATATGTACAAACATATGATGGTTACAGGTATGAGGTGAAGCCTAATGAAATGGCAGGCTATATATTTAACTTTTTTTCCAATAATAAAGGGATAAGGGATAATTCAGGACAGCCAACTTATAAGAGTGCCAATACTTCCACAGGAGTAAATATTCATAATCCATTTTCTCCTGATACCAACGCTGATGTTACACATAAAATATTCTTTAATAACCCAGCAAACGATTTACCTGAAACTGCTAAGGGAAGAAGACATACAGGAGCTTACCCAAATAATACGAGTACTCAGGACGACATTTGGTTGAAAAAGGAGCCTTTTATTCCGGTTGCTGAAGATCTGACTTTTGTTGGGAAGGAAGGAACTACAAACCTGGCCGGCTCCGCTCCGCTTGGTGGATATATTTATTTTAAAACCAATCAGGCAGGTAGCTATTATTTAAATATAGATGTCGATAAGAATGCCAATTTTACAGATCCTATAGATGTTACCCTGGAAGGAGCAGCAGTAAGTGGGCAAAATAAAATCTATTGGGACGGCAGAGATGGAAATGGCAATGCGATACAGGGAACTATTAGAATAGAACCCTCCCAAACAAATCTTGTATTACGCGGAGGTGAGGTGCACTTTCCATTTGTGGATGTGGAAAATAATGTTGGAGGAATGATTATCCGTAGGTTGAATGGTGCAAATCCTAATGATGATACGATTTATTGGGATGATACTGGTATTGATAATAATCCAGGGCCATCAAATCCTCTAAAAACTGCTGCTGCTGGAGTTAGTAGTTCTACTAACGGTCATAAATGGGGAACTACCGCATATAGTAGTACGGCATTCGGGAATAATAAAGTTTTGGATACTTGGGCTTATATCATTAGCAAGCCGATTTTTACTTATATGGACGTCACTTTCCGCGAGTCGGATCTGGAAGTGGTAAGTATAACATCTAATCAAACTTCTTACTGTGTTGGAGAGGATATTAAATATACGGTAGTTATTAAAAACAACGGTCCGGATGATGTTAAAGGAGCTAAAATTTTCTTTTATTACCCTTCACAATTCTTGGTAAATAGTGTAGCTAACACCGGAGATGGGACATTATATGTTGAAAATACAACACCTTCGCCATATATCGGAGGAATAGATCTCGCCAATAAAAAGACCATGACACTTACTTTTTCCGGAAAGCTTACGGATTATATCAATGCAGGAACGCTGGAAGTAAGTGCCTTTGTGATGCGGCCAAAAGACCATACAGATCCCGGTGCTACAAATCCGGATGATGCTCCGCCAACTGATCCCTTTATAGAGTGTCCAAATGGGCAGTGTAATAATTACAAGGAAAAGAAAGACATAACGATTAATAAAACAAATATTTCGATTTATGGGGCAACGGTAACCGAAGGGAGTTCAGGGACCACTTATATCGACTTTCCAATTAGTTTATCACAGGTTTCAAAATGTGATATCACTGTCGATTATAAAATACAACATCTTGAAACCAATGGTGACGATATTTTAAGCCCATTAACCGGACAAATTGTAATCCCTGCAAATCAGTTAAATGCAACGCTGAAGATACAGATCAATCCTGACAAGGTTATAGAAAAGAATGAACGTTTCAAGATTATTCTGACCAATGCGAGTGGAGGAAATGTTATTGCGGTTTCGGAAGCAGAAGGAACAATTAACGATGATGATCTTGGTCTTGTCAAAATCACGGCAGTCGATGGTTATGAAGAAGATATAACTCCAAGGACAAAACCCGCCAAGTTTATGTTTTCTTTCCAAAACGGTGTAACATCCGATACACCTATTGATGTCAAGTTTCTTCTAAGTGGTACTGCAGATGGAAATTCAATAGATTATGAAGGAAATGTAGGAACTGCTGCAAGTCCGGCGAGTATCACTATTCCTGCGAATACACAAAGTATTGAACTTGAACTTCCGGTTATAGATGATAACATCGTCGAAGGTACAGAAGAGATTATAATAGACATTGTTTCAATTGCAGGAGATAATAGGAGTAAAGTTAGTTTAGACAACAATGTTCCTGTAGCGAAAATATTTGATAATGATGAAGCAACATTGACACTAAGTCCGGCAGTTAAATTATCCGAAGGCGACAATGGAACTACGAAGGAGTTTGTGTTTACTATAACATTAGACAAGCCTACAAAAAGTGGTTTTACGATAGATTATAAAACTATTGACCAGGAAGCTAAAGTATCAGACAATGATTATCAGTTTAAGGATGGATTCCTGACTTTCAGTCCTAACCAGGGTAACCAGGTGAAAGAAGTAAAAGTAATTGTAAATGGTGATGATAAGATAGAAGCCAATGAAAAGTTTAAGCTACAATTTTCTAATCTAAGTTTTGATTTTAACGGACTTTTGAAATTTCCGGTAAAGGAAAATTACGGAGAGATCATTAATGATGATCTTGCCAATATTGTTTTAACTAAAGCAGACGGCAAGGAAGGGAGTAAAAGTGTTGATTTTATCTTCACTTTGGAAAATGGAAAAACCGCAGATAAAGACATAGAGATATTTTATGAGCTGGGAGGAAACGCGCAGGCAGGTATAGATTATACCGGTACTATTAACGGTTCCGTTATTCTGAAAGCGAATACAAATTCTGTAAAGTTAGAACTGCCTGCTGTTGCGGATGGTATTATAGAGGGGAACGAAACAGTGATTTTAACCGTCCCAGCTAATGGGATTTCCAGCTCTTATGCCATTCAGATGGCAAACTCCACAGTAACAGCTATCATCGAAGATATAGATATAGGAAGGGTAAGTATTACGGATGTTTCGGAAAGCGAAGGGAATAACAATACTAAATATTTCGATTTTCAGGTAACTTTAGATAAAAAGACACAATATCCCTTAGATATAACTTATTCAACACAGGATGGTACTGCTTTAGTTGCCGACAATGATTATATTTCACAATTAAATAAAATATTGACTTTTACCGATGCAGGAATTAAGCCGGTGAGGATTGAGGTAAGAGGTGATATGAAAATTGAGCTGGATGAAACTTTTAAAGTTATTCTGGAACAATTGAGCCATACCTACGGAGGGAATCTAACTTTTGGAAAAAAAGAGGGAACAGGTACCATTATAAATGATGACTCAGGGAATATTACCATCACTAAGGTAGACGGAAATGAAGAGAATACGGTATCAGGACAGTTCATCTTTAGCTTCCCACAGGATGTAACAGCAGGGGATGATATCAGCATACCCTATAACCTATCCGGTTCTGCAACACAGGGATACGATTATACTATTAATGAGCTGACACCTGGAGTATTTGTTTTTCCTAAAGGACACAATTCAGCCATTTTAAAGCTGGATGTAATAGATGATGATATTATAGAAGGAACAGAAAGTGCTGTTTTAAATATTAATAATGGGGATATCCAAAGTATTTTTAATGGTATTGCTATTACTAACCCAAATATATCCTTAAATATTCTTGATAATGATAATGGTAAAATTACAATAATTCCACCATTGGATATAGATGAAGGCAACGAAGGGAATACACACGATTATGTGTATACATTAGTTTTGGACAAAGCCACAAAAAATGCTTTTGAAGTAAAATACCATACTGAAGATATAACAGCAACCGCAGGCGCAGACTATGCGGAAAGCAAAGGGCAAATTAAATTTAATGCAGATACCCCTAATCAAAATCAAACTATTTCAGTTAGAATTTTAGGCGATAATATCATTGAAGCAAATGAGCAGTTTAAGTTGATTCTGGATGAGGTACTTGGAGATTTTGGTGGGAGAATTACAATCGCACCTGTAGCCAAAACAACAACGTCTACTATTATAGATGATGATTTCGGAGATGTATCCATTACATCTGTAAATGGAACCGAGGGCGGACAAAATGGATCATTTATTTTTAGTTTGCCTGCGGGAATAAAAGCTGATAAGGATATTCTGATAGACTATAGTCTTAGTGGCGAGGCCATGGGCGGTGGTGTAGATTATATGGAAAATATGAATGGCCGGGTTACTATTAAGGCCGGGGACACACAAACTATTTTAAATATAACGATCAAGGACGACCAGATTGTAGAAGGTATTGAAGATGTACGGTTAAATGCATCTATTTATTCTGGCCCGGTAAAAGTAGCTTTGGCAAATAATACTTCTTCATTAACTATTTTCGATAATGATTACGGGACAATAACAATTAAGTCTTTAAGTAAAGATGAAGGTAACGCAGGTATTACGAACTTTACCTTCGAGGTTATATTGGATAAGCAAACCAAAGAGTCGTTCACCGTTAATTACTCGACACAGGATGGAACGGCAATAGCTTCGGCAGATTATACCGCAATTGCTAATGGACAACTTGTTTTTGATGGACAACCAAAATCGCAATTTATTACTGTTGAAGTAAAAGGGGACAAAGAAGTAGAGCTGGATGAACAGTTTTTTGTAGAATTGATGGGGCTGGATAAAAACTTTAATAATCACCTTTCTATTTCTGAGGCAAAAGCAACAGGAACAATTATTAATGACGATAAACCAAAGATTATAATTATCCCAACGGATGGAGATGAAAAAGGACCAATTGCAGGTAACTTCAGGTTCAAATTTGAAGACGATTATGTATCGTCAGAACCAACTGTTATTACTTATAGTCTTTCAGGTTCTGCGACAAAAGGTGCAGATTATACTGATCCCAATGCAGGAACAATAACCATACCTGCGGGCATAAATTATGTAGATGTAGAACTACCTGTTTTAAATGACGATATTGTAGAAGGCACAGAAGATGTAATCATAACCGCGTCATTAGATAATGCTTTACCGGGTATTACGCTTCCGGTTAACACATCAAAATTGAATATCCTGGATAAAGATGTTGCCGAAATTACCTTGACTGTAGATAACGACCGTGTAAAAGAAGGCAATTCAGGTACAACTCCAGTGACTTTTACTGTTACTTTAAGCAAGGCTACCAAAACCGGATTTACTTTAAACTACCGAACTGAAGATATTACAGCAAACGCTCCTGAAGATTATGAATCTAATACGGGACAGGTTCCTTTTATAGGTAACGCAGGGGAAAACTATTCTATTGCAGTAAATGTAAAAGGAGATTTGGTGGTAGAACAGGAAGAACTGTTTAAACTGGTGTTGGAGCAATTGAGCAAAAATTTCGAAGGACGATTAACTATTGCTCAGGCAGAACAGAAAGTTATTATAGAAAATGATGATTTTGCCACGATTACCATCAATCATAAAGATGGTGTCGAGGGTTCTAAAAACGGTGAGTTTATATTTAAACTACCTGCTGGAATGACATCAGATCAATCCATTACTTTACATTATAAGTTAGGCGGAACTGCAAGTCCATCCACAGATTTTACAACGTCGGCAATAGGTACTGTAACAATACCTGCCGGAAAAAACGAAGTGATTTTGCCTATTGTTTTAATTGATGATGATGTTATTGAATTGGATAAGACGGTAATATTAGAGATCAGCAATGTTATTAATCCTAATGCCCATGCCATTACTTTACAAAATAATATAGAGACTCTAACTATAAAAGATGATGATACCGGTGTGATCACTTTAATAGCTCCTGCTTCGCAAGACGAAAAAGACAGCGGAGACACTCCTGTTTATTTTACGGTTAATATCAATAAGGCAATTGGAGAAAATGTATCAATTCCATACAGTTTTCAGGATGTAACCGCTACTTTAAATAGCGATTATAATGCTACAGCAGGAGTTGTAACTTTTCCTGCTTCGGCAGTTGCTCAGGAATTCAAAATAGAAGCATCAATAATCGGAGATAAAATTGTAGAGCAGGACGAGAAATTTAATCTGATATTGGGTAGTTTGAGCCAAAACTTTGGCGGAAGGTTAACCATACAAAATTCTACGGCGACATATACCATTCTGGATGATGACAAAGCCGTAATTAATATTACGTCATTAAACGGAAAAGAAGGGTCTACTCAGAATCCACGTTTTCGTTTTGAATTTACAAACGGAAATACTTCTGACAAACCGGTAGTTATTAATTATAGTTTAGACGGAACGGCGGTGAGTGCGGCAGATTATACTGTTATAACCAATGATAATGTCTCCACAAATACGGTAACAATTCCGGCGGGTACAACTTATGTTGACTTGGAATTTGATGTGGTGGATGATGATATTGTAGAGCTTACCGAAACTATTTCTTTTAAAACGGTGGGTATCAATTCAACAAGTACAGAATATCCAACCTTAATTAGCTTAAGCAACAGCAGACCTATAATACAAATAGAGGATAATGATTCGGCAGAATTGTTGCTTAAGGGAGTAGATAAGGTTAAAGAAGGCAATACACCAGATATCACGAAAATTAGCTATACAATTACGCTTACCAAGTCAACTCAGGATCCGTTTACCATAAAACTTGTAACAGAAGATGGTTTGGCAAAACAAAGCGATAACGATTATTTCTTCTCTCCGAAAGATGTTGTTCATAGCGGGAACAAATCGGAAGAACTTACGGTTACGGTAGATATTATTGGCGACACGAAAGTAGAGCGTGATGAAGATTTCTTCTTCAAGATTTTGGGAATCAGCAATAATTACGAAGGCAGATTAACCATCCCAACACCGTCTATACAAACCATTATAGAAAACGATGATTTTGCAGACATTACTATTACGGCGAAAGATGGTGAAGAAGCAGTAGCCAATAACAAACCGGGGATATTTACCTTTAGTTTACCACCGAACATTACTGTAGATGAAGACCTGAGAATAAGCTATACTTTGGGAGGCACAGCCAAGTCTCCTGAAGATTATGCTCCTGTTAGTGGACAGGCAATCATAAAAAAAGGGACCCGTTATGTAGATGTTCAGATAGATGTGGTGGATGATGATATTGTAGAGGGAGATGAAACGGTTGTACTTACTGCTACATTGCAAAATGCTCCTTATGGTATTAAATTTAAAGATAATACCAATACAGCTTCTTTAAGGATTATAGACAATGATTACGGTTTCGTGAGTATCAATAACGTTCAGGTTCAGGAGCAACATTCTGGGGAACATACGCTAACCTTTAAGGTGTCGATTGATAAAGAAGTATCACAATCTTTCAAAGTTTATTACCATACCGAAGACCAAACGGCAACGGCTGGCGAAGATTATAAAGCCATACCATCATCAGAAATATCTATCGGGAGGTTACCAACGGATAATAATCCAATTACCGTTACCTATTATGGTGATCGTAAAGTGGAAGCGGATGAGGTTTTTAAATTGGTATTAACAGGATTAGAAGATCTTTTTGGCGGACATTTAACCTTAGATCCAACAAAGAATATTGGTTTAGGAACTTTATTAAATGATGACAAAGCCGAAGTTAAAATTGCAGCCATCCATGGTCAGGAAGATGGAGACAACGGTAAGGCTATATATAAGTTTACTTTGGTAGATCCTTCCGGAAACGAAGTAACGGTAGACAAACCTATCACCATTAGTTATCGTTTAGATGGAACAGCAACAGCGCCAGATTACACGCTAAGTAGTAGCGCGCTTGCTACACAAATTGTTATTCCTGCCAATGAGAGTAGTGTAGAATTGGTTTTCAATATTTTTGATGACAAGATAGTAGAAGGCACAGAAACGATTATCTTAGAAAATCTGGCCGTTTCTTCGGCTTATACTAATGAAATCAAATTAGGGGTACCAGTTCCGGTATTGGAGATTCGGGATAATGACAGAGCCACTTTAACTGTAACTGGCGAACCTAAAATCATAGAAGGAGACAGCGGAGAAAAAGATTACGAGTTCTTAGTGAAATTGGATATGGCCACAGCAGGAGGCTTTACCGTTAACTACAAAACTCAGGACATTACGGCTACCGCAGGCGAAGACTATGTTGCTCAGACAGGAAGCTTAACTTTTCTGGGAAATGAAAATGAAACATACCCTGTTATCATCAAGATCAAGGGCGACCATGTGGTAGAGCCGGACGAGATTTTCAGTTTACTGTTTGAAGATCCTTCTAAAAATTTCGAAGGCCGATTGACTTTTCCAGTAAAAGACATCAAAGGAACCATAGAAAACGATGATTTCTCGGCTATTGAAATTACAGCTGAGGGCGGTAAAGAAGGCGCACAGAATGCAACTTTCACCTTTCAGCTAACCAATGGAAAAACGGTTGATGAGGATATTTTTATTGAATATGATTTAGATAATATTTCTGCAAAAATAGGAGAAGATTATACTATTGATCCACTTGAATTAAGTCCATTAAAAATACCAAAAGGAAGCAACAGTGTAACCTTAACCTTAACCATTATTGATGACAATATTGTAGAGGGCACAGAAACTGTTAAGATTAATGCCAAAACACTAAGTAATTCACGCAATAATATTATCATCAGTAATCCGGAGCTAACGCTAAATATTGAAGATAACGATGAAGCTACATTGTCTATACAGAATGTAAGTAAGGAAGAGGGAGATAGCAATACCACTTCATTTACATTTACAGTAGGCCTGGACAAATCCACACAAAAACCATTTTCTGTAAAATATGCTACAGCAGATGATACGGCTATAGCGGGAGAAGATTATCAGGCTACGACAGGAACGCTTAACTTCGGTGCTTTATCTACAGACTCAAAAACGTTTACAGTGCAGGTAAACGGAGATAAAAAAGTTGAAGCCAATGAAGTTTTCAATGTATTTCTGAGTGACTTCAGTATAGATTTTGGAGGCAAATTGCATTTGCCAATTTTGCCGGGCACCGGAACAATTATAAACGATGATAAAGCAGTAGTAAACATCACAGCAGTAAGCGATGCAGAAGGATCTCTTACAAAGCCTTACTTCCGTTTCGAACTGACCAACGGTAATATTTCAGATGGGGACATAGTGATCGATTATAGTTTACAGGGAACGGCTGTCAGCCCTGCAGATTATGCTGTAGTAACTAATGATAATGTCACCACAAGCAGGGTAACCATTCCTGCGGGATCGACTTATGTTGATCTGGAATTTGATGTTGTAGACGATGATATTGTAGAATTTACCGAGACCATTTCGTTTAAAACGGTAGGTATCAATACCAGTGGGACCGCTTATCCTTCCCTGGTTACTTTAAGTAATAACAGACCGGTAGTACAGATCAGGGATAACGATTCGGCGGAACTATTATTGACAGGAGCAGACAAGGTTACGGAAGGCAACACGCCGTATATCACTAAAATTACCTATACACTTAAGCTAACCAAATCAACTCAGGACCCGTTTACCATAAAGCTGGCTACAGTAGATGGTCTGGCAAAACAAAGTGATAATGACTATTTCTTTTCGCCGCTAGATATCATTCATACTGGAGATAAGGATAAGGATTTAACCGTTATCGTAGATATTATTGGCGACACGAAAGTAGAACCTAATGAAGACTTTCTGTTCAGGATTTTAGGAATCAGCAATGATTACGAAGGCAGATTGACTTATCCGGTAGCGTCTATAAAAACCATTATAGAAAACGATGATTTTGCAGACATTACTATTACCGCAAAAGACGGAGAAGAAGCACCAGCCAATAACAAACCGGGGATATTTACCTTTAGCTTACCACCGGGCATAACGGTAGATCAGGACCTGGAGATAAGCTATACTTTTGGAGGTAAGGCTAAATCTCCTGCAGACTATGCTCCAGTTAATGGATCTGTAGTCATAAAAAAAGGCGATCATTTGGTAGATGTTCAAATTAACATTGTGGATGATGAGATTGTAGAAGGCGATGAAACGGTTGTGCTTACAGCAGCATTGCAAAATGCTCCTTATGGAATTCAGTTTAAGGATAACAATAATACAGCGACACTAAAAATCATCGATAATGATTACGGTTTTGTAAGTATCAACAATGTACAAGTACAGGAGCAGCATTCCGGAGATCACACATTGACGTTTAATGTAAGTATAAATAAAGAAGTTGAGAGTTCTTTTAAAGTTTATTATCGAACGGAAGATCAAACAGCAACTGCTGGCGAGGATTATAAAGCGATACCGTTATCAGAAATATCTATAGGAAGGTTACCTGCAGATGCTAATCCAATTACTGTTACCTACTATGGCGATAGAAAAGTAGAGGCAGATGAGGTTTTTAAATTGGTATTAACAGGATTAGAAGATCTTTTTGGCGGACACTTAACCTTAGATCCAACAAAGAATATTGGGCTAGGAACCTTGTTAAATGATGATAGTGCCGAAGTTAAAGTCACGGCCATCCATGGAGAGGAAGATGGCGACAACGGCAAAGCTATTTACAAGTTTACTTTGGTAGACAAGTTCGGAAACGAAGTAACGGCAGACCAACCGGTAACCATTAGTTATCGTTTAGCAGGAACAGCAACAACGCCAGATTATACACTGACCAACAGTGCCCTTGCTACACAAATTGTTATTCCTGCGGATAAGAGTAGTGTAGAATTGGTTTTCAATATTGTAGATGACAAGATAGTAGAAGGTACAGAAACGATTATTTTAGAAAACCTGACTGTTTCTTCGGCTTATGCCAATGAAATCAAATTAGGGGCACCAGTTCCGGTATTGGAGATTCGGGATAATGACAGAGCCACTTTAACCGTAACTGGCGAACCTAAAATCATAGAAGGAGACAGCGGAGAAAAAGATTACGAGTTTTTAGTGAAGCTGAATATGGCCACAGCAGGAGGCTTTACCGTTAACTACAAAACTCAGGACATTACGGCTGCCGCAGGCGAAGACTATGTGGCAGAAACAGGAACGCTAACCTTCTCGGGAAATGAAAACGAAACATACCCTGTTATCATCAAGATCAAGGGCGACCATGTGGTAGAGCCGGACGAGATTTTCAGTTTACTGTTTGAAGATCCTTCTAAAAATTTCGAAGGCCGATTGACTTTTCCAATAAAAGACATCAAAGGAACCATAGAAAACGATGATTTCTCGACTATTGAAATTACAGCTGAGGGCGGCAAAGAAGGCGCACAAAATGCAACTTTCACGTTTAAGCTGACCAACGGAAAAACGGTTGATGAGGATATTTTTATCGATTATGATTTAGATGATATTTCTGCAAAAATAGGAGAAGATTATACTATTGATCCACTTGAATTAAGTCCATTAAAAATACCAAAAGGCAGCAATAGCGTTACGCTTACGCTTAAAGTTATTGATGATAATCTGGTGGAGGGAACGGAAGAAGTCAATTTAACAGCAACGGTTAGAGATGATAATCCAAGAAATAAGATAGCCTTGGTTAATCCTAAAGTTAAGCTAGAAATAGAAGATAACGATAGCGCTTTAATTAGTATATCTAGTCCAACGATAACAGAAGGAGATTTAAATACAAAGGATTTGGAATTTACCGTTTCGGTAAGTCAGCCAACGCAAGAACCGTTTATCGTAAGATACAGTACGGCAGATGGAACAGCAAAAGCGGGGTCCGACTATATTGCCGAGCAGAACGGTGTTTTAGCTTTTGATAAAGACAATACCACGCGTAAGTTTATTATTAAGATTATAGGCGATAAAGTGGTAGAAGCTACCGAACAATTCTATGTGGCTTTAAGCGGTCTAAGTAATGATTTTGGAGGTCACGTGTCTTTGCCAACACAACCTGCCGCAGCAACCATATTAGATAACGATTTTGCTAAAATTAGCATTACCGGAACCAGAGGAAAAGAACAAGGACCGCTTAATGGGCAGTTCATATTCAGTATATTAAATGGATATTCTTCTGATACACCATTTACAATAGATTATGATTTAACCGGAGAGGCAACGCTGGGAGAAGACTATGGCAATGCAGCAAAAGGCACCATTACTTTTGAACCAGGTGAAACTGAAAAGATATTACAAATAGAAGTTATCGATGATGATAAAGTAGAAGAAGATGAAACGGTATTATTAACGGCTAATCTAACGAGTGTTTATCCACAAATAACCTTAAACAATCAGGTATGCACCATCATCATAGAAGATAATGACTCTGCTATGATTACATTAACCGGAACGAAATCTGTGGTAGAAGGAAAAGACGGTTATAGAGAATTGGAGTATACGGTTAAACTAAATAATTCTTCTGCAATTCCATTTGATATAGCCTATTTTACAGAAGATATCACAGCTAAAGTTGGTGATGATGATTATCTGGAAGTGAAAGGAATACTAAGATTTAAAGGAGACTTTGGCGAAGAACATACTTTTAAAGTGTATGTAAAGGGAGATGAGAAAGTAGAACTTGATGAAATCTTTAGAGTTGCAATAAAAGCTGTAGATAACGGGGCATTAAGCGGGCGTCTAAATATTGCCGGTTCACCAATTGATGTAACGATAATAAATGATGACGAAGGGCAGATTAATATCACTAAAGTAGACGGAGCAGAAACAGTAGATAACTCTAAATCGGCTCAGTTTATTTTTAGTCTTAATGGAAACATTACGTCAGAAAAAGATATTACCATTCCTTATAGTTTATCAACCAATAGCGCTATAGGAAACGGAGTCGATTATGTAGGTAATCTAAGTGGAACTGTTGTTATTCAGGCAGGACAGCAATCCGCTACATTAACTTTACCAGTTGTTGATGACGAAATAGTAGAAGGTACAGAAACCCTAACGCTGACAGTGCTTAACGCAATTTTACCAAAAGATATCACCTTGGCCAATTCAAGTCAAACTTTGTCTATAATAGATAATGACGAGGCTTATATTACCATCCAGGATGTAAATGTGTTAGAAGGCAACAATGGGAATACCACCATGGAGTTTTCTGTTGCTATTGATAAACCAACACAGGAAGGTTTTTCTGTTTTTTACAAAACAGAAGATGGTACTGCCATTGCTGGTGAAGATTATTTAGGTGTTAATGCTGGGACTCTGACATTTAATAGATTGTCTAAAACCGCACTAAAGCTTTCGATTACTGTATTTGGTGATACAAAAGTAGAGGCCGATGAAATCCTGAAATTAGTACTAACTGGTTTAAGTAACACTTACGAAGGCAGATTGCATTTGCCAACTAAACCAGCTATTGGTACCATTATTAATGATGATAATTTAAAAATTGAAATAACCGGGACAGACGGACAAGAAAAAGGAGAAGTAAAAGGAACATTTAAGTTTACTTTGCTGGATGGTGTAACGGTCGATCAGCCAGTTACCATTACTTACAATCTTGGAGGTACTGCAACAGGAAATGGGGTAGATTATAACGATTTACCAACAGTTGGAAAATTGGTAATTAATGCGGGAGAGCATAGTGGAACGGTGTTTATTAATGTGATAGATGATATTATTATCGAGGGAACAGAAGATGTAATTATAGAAGCAACTTTAGCAAACAATCCATATCCGGATAATATCAAATTAAGCAAAACCACACATAAAATAGATATAGAAGATAATGACTATGGAGAGCTAACAATTGACGGACTGTTAAGCATTATTGAAGGAAATTTCGGAACTCAGTTCTTGGATTTTGAAGTGACTTTAAGCAACCCAACTACCAGAAGCTTTACTGTAAAATACGAGACAGAAGACGGGACAGCAACTTTAGAGGATAATGACTATCAATATGCAACTGGAGTACTTTCATTCAGCGGTCAAAAACCTAATGAAAAGCAGCTAATTCGGGTAGCTATTAATGGTGATACAAAAGTAGAGGGAAATGAGTTTTTTAAAGTGATTGTAAAAGAGCTTTCAGAAACCTTTGGAGATAGGTTGCGTATTATGGGTTCGCCTGCCATAGCAAACATTATTGATGATGATAACATCGAGTTGAATAAAACAATCAGCATCACCAAGCAAGACGGGGAAGAAGGATTAAGTGACGCTGCATTTATCTTCAGTTATCCGCAGGGAGTAACTTTAGATACAGATACAAAGATCAACTTCAACTTAGCCGGTACAGCAGAACTCAATAAAGATTATACCATTAGTGGTTTTTCATCTTCTATTGTTATCCCGGCAGGAAAAAACAGTACCACTTTAAGGATAAAAGTAATAGATGATGAGATCGTAGAAAGTACCGAACAGGTAGATCTTACGATTATTGGAGCACCAATTAATCAAAAATATCCTGATGTAAAAATGGAAAGCAACACCAGCATCTTGTTTATTGAGGATAATGATTATGGTAAAATAATGGTGCAATCCAGATCAATTTCCGAGGGAGATTCCAATACCAGGGATATGATTTTCACCCTAAGGTTAGACAAAGAAACGGCGAAAGAATTTAAGGTGAAATTCCATACAGAAGATGGTACTGCTAAAACTTCCGATTTTGATTATCTGGCTGCAAACGGAGAGGCGTTTTTCAGTGGTAAGGCTAACGAACTACAGGAAATAACAATCCGCATTATTGGCGATAAGAAAATAGAAGCCGATGAATATTTTGAATTATTACTGACCGAACTTTCCAATACGTTCGATAACCGGTTAAGTATAGTGAATACCAAACTGACAGGAACAATAGAAAATGACGATCGGACCAGAATTATAGTTACCAAAACAAATGGCGAAGAAGGTGGCGATCCGGTAACATTTACTTTTACTTTGGCAGATGACGTTACAGCAGATGAACCTATTCTGATTGATTATGCTATGACAGCAGAAAGTACAGCTATCGGAAACGGAGTAGATTATATAGGAGCGACTTCAGGCAATGTAACAATAGCACCGGGCGATAAGTCGGTGACATTGACATTGGATGTAGTAGACGACGATTTGATAGAAGATGATGAAACCATTGTGCTAAAAGTAAATGCAATAAGAGGTAAATATACCAATGAAATTGCCATCCAGACAGAGTCCACAACCGCATATATCAAAGATAATGATAATGCAGAAATCAGGATTTTAGGTCCGGTAGAAGTAACAGAAGGAGATGTAGGCACAACCGAGGCAAAATTTACCGTAATCCTGAATAACAATGTAGGAAACCCTTTTACAGTAAACTACCGTACTGTAGACGGAACAGCAACTGTGGCTGATAACGACTATATTCCAAAATCAGGTACTTTAGATTTTGGAGGAACAAAAGGAGAAAGAAAAGAGATTATTATTCTGGTAAATGGCGATAAGAAGATAGAAGGCGATGAAGATTTCTTTGTACAGCTTTTTGGTTTGTCTGAAAATTTCAATAACCGATTGATTATAGAAGTCGACAAAGCCGAAGGGATTATTATTGATGATGATAATATAGAAGCCAATAAAGTTATCCATATCACCAAAACAGATGGGGCAGAAGGAGGAGAAGATGTTGTGTTTACATTCAGTTTCCCTCAAAATATAGTAAGTGATTATCCAACCAAAATTCCTTATGCATTATCAGGAATAGCACAGGGAGCCGGAAAGGACTATATCGGTGCAATCTCTGGCGAGGTTATAATTCCGGCAGGTGCAAATAGCATTACTTTAAGGCTTCCCGTTGTTGACGACGATATTGTTGAAGGAACAGAAGTAATTGAGCTGAAAACAGGAAATGTAGTTAACGAGAACTACGGAGGAATTGCCGTAAATAATTCGCCAATTCGAGCATATATTTTGGATAACGATTACGGGAAAATCCGTATTGAAGATGCACAAATTAGCGAAGGAGATTTGGCTTATAAACAAATTATTCTTGACGTGACATTGGATAAGGAAACCGGTTTGCCTTTCACCGTAAGTTACAATACAGAAGACGGAACAGCTAAAGTGACAGATAACGATTATGTGGGTGTAAATAATGGAACTCTCAGCTTTGCCGGAAAAGCCGGAGAAAAGCAAACCATTGCCATCACCATTGTTGGGGATAAAAAGATTGAAGCTGATGAAGTTTTTGATGTGGTGTTGAAAGCATTATCCAGAACTTTCGAGGGCAGGTTATCTATACAGAAAGATAGAGGTGCCGTTACTATTCTGAATGACGATAATGCAGAGATTATTGTTACAGCAATGGATGGAGCAGAAGCAGGAACCATCCCCATTCGCTTTAAATTTAGTTACCCTCTTGGTTATACTTCCGATATTCCAACAGTTATAGATTATACACTAGGTGGAACAGCAACTGCAGGTGGGGTAGATTATAAAAGCAATGTAAACGGTGTGTTTGCCATTCCGGCTGATAAAGAAAGTGCCATATTGGAACTTCCGGTAATAGATGATGAAATTATAGAACATGACGAAACCGTTAGCATTGCTATCAATTCCATAAATACAAACTACCCAGCATCCATAACCGTAAATCCAAATCTCCCGGTAGCAAAAATTATAGACAATGATTTTACAATATTGAAGTTAAGCGCACCTGTAACAAAAAAAGAAGGCGATAATGGTACCACAGCTTATACCTTCGATCTTACTTTAGAAAAAGAAACAGGAAGTAGCTTTGTCGTGAAATACACAACCGAAAATGGAACGGCGACCGTTGCCGATAAAGATTATGTGCATACCGAAGGAGAATTGTCTTTTGCAGGACATGCCGGTGAAGTACAGTCTGTGACAGTTTGGGTAAACGGAGATTTAAAAATAGAAGCCGATGAGGACTTTAAATTCAAGGTGTTTGGTTTAAGTAATACCTTTAATAATCGCTTAACCATACCTATAACAGAAACTAATAACGTTATCCTGAATGATGATAGCTCTTTAATAACCGTATCTAAAGTAGACGGAATAGAAGGAATGCAGGATGGACAATTTGTGTTCACGTTAAATCCGGGTGTAACCTCAGATAAGGATATTACCATCCACTTTAAATTGGGTGGTACAGCAACAGCAAGCGACTATATCGCGCTATCTTCTGCAACAAATATCACTATCCCGGCAGGAGAAAACAGAGCCGTGTTAAATATTAAAACTATTGATGATGATATTGTAGAGGAAACAGAAACTGTGGTGTTAAATGTTACCAAAATAGATAATCCGTATAATAATGTATCTATGGCACTGCCAATTCCAGTGCTAAATATTTATGATAATGATACAGGTTATCTCACTATAACCAGTCCGGCTCCGGTGTTGGAAGGGCACAGTGGAACAAAAACCGTAACCTTTACCATAACTCTGGACAAAACAACAGATAAACCGTTTACAGTAAATTATACAACGGTAGATGGTACAGCAACCGTAGCGGATAAAGATTATGTAAAAGCCAGTGGTTATTTAAGTTTTGCGGGTTATACCGGAGAGACAAAAAAAGTAGATGTTACCATCATCGGAGATACTAAGTACGAAGACGATGAAACCTTTGGTTTGAAGTTAATGAACTTAGCGCCAACATTTGATGGGCAGCTGATTATAGGTCCAGACGGTAAAGGTGTTATTCTGAATGACGATTTCGCACCAATGGCTATGGACGATTATGTGACAACCCTGGAAGACGAGCCTGTTACTTTCTCTGTTACCGCTAACGATAAACATGATGAAGGGATAGATCCGAAAACGGTGAAAATAGTAACATCTCCGAGCATAGGTAAAGTTGTTGTTCATGCAGATGGAACAGTAACCTACTCTCCAGATAAGGATGTAAATGGTTACGATACATTTACTTATACCGTAAAAGATATTTTCGGAAGGCTATCAAATGAAGCGAGGGTACAGATCACTATTATTCCGGTTAATGATGCACCGATAGCCGTAGACGATATTTACTATGTACAAAGAGACAGCAGCATCCGCGAAAACGTAGGTTTAAACGATTACGATGTAGATGGTGATGTACTAACCTTTAGAGTTCTGGAATTTCCTAAACATGGTAAAATCGAGTTCTTTGATGGTATGGACGGAGCATTTGTTTATGTTCCAAACCCTGGTTTTACGGGAATAGATACTTTTGTTTATGAAGTAAAAGATCCGGAAGGATTAAGGGATACTGCAAATGTAACCTTGTATGTACAGCCAAAAGTAAGGGTAGATCTTACGCCGGTACTTACGGTTGTTACCGAAGGCGAAGTGGTTAAAATCACCGCTAAGCTAAGCGAACCATTATTCCAGGATGTAAATGTGGTACTGGATTTTTCTGGAACTGCAGAGTTGAATAAAGACTATACTTTAGAAGGAAACTTTGATGTGATCAGGATTGCTGCGGGAGATACCGTAACGACCCAGTACTTTTTGGTGAAAACCCTGCGAGACTTTATCAAAGAAGATGACGAAAGTGTAGAAGCAAAAATAATAGCCGTAGATCCATCTAACTTTGTGACTATTGGAGACTCTGCTTTGGTTATGATTCAGGATTTCTATCCGGAAGGAAAACCTCTTGGCCCGGATGAAAATGGGAATATACAGCCAGATCCATATATGTCTCCTAATGGTGACGGAGAAGGTAATGAAGTGTTTGTAATTTATAATATCGAACAGTTCCCGGATAATGAAGTGGTAATTTATAACCGTTGGGGCAATGAGGTATTCAGAATAAAAGGATATAACAATAAGGACGTAGCCTTTGCCGGAAAAGCCAATGCAGGTATGCTGGCGAATAAAGGGGAAGATCTGGTAGATGGTGTTTATTTTTTTATTATCCATACCAAAGATGCTAACGGAAAACCATTGTTGAATAAAGGCTATGTGATTATGAGGAGGTAGGTTTTTTGGTATTGAGTATAGCGTATTGGGTATTGAGAAACTTGGAGGTGCATTTAAGCTGTCCGCGGAGTTAACCGAAACCTCTCTGCGGATTAGGAAAAGGAGCTTTGATTTATTTTAAGCAGGAGTTTCAGACTCCTGCTTATCCATTAAGCTGTAGAGATGCTGTGCTTAACTCTATAGACAAACAAATAAGATAATTCCAAAGACTGAAGAAGCTTCATCCCCGGCCCCTCTCTAAAGGAGAGGGGAGTAGGTCAGTGATTTTATTCTAAAGCCTGTGTTTTTATCTCTTCTGTCCGTTCATTTCTTCTCCTTCTGGGGAATCTCCCCGGATCTGGTTTGAGTGTTAGTAAAGCGACTCTCAGATTTTAAACGAGGGAGGAGACTCTAATCTGTCCGCAGAGTTAAGTGAAATGTCTCTGCGGGTTAGTCAATAAAAAAGAGTCTCCGACTCGATTTATTAGAGTTTCAAACTCCTGTTCATTATAAATGATAGGCAAACAGAGACTGTAAACTAATTCTAAGGATAGGCAAGTCCGTGGGCATTCTTCATAAACTCCTTTTTTAAATAATAGATACAAACTATAATAATAGTAACAAGTCCCGCCATAGTTAAAATAAGATTTGTAGTATCATTATAGATTGACTTAATATCAATGAAGTGGAAGTGTTTCATAAGAAAAACACTTAAATTATTAGTAGCATGAATTATGATGGAAAGCAATAAACTACGTGTATTGTAATAAACCCAACCAGAGAAAATTCCTATTATACATCCGGTTACAAATTGCCATGGGTTTAAATGAGCTAATCCAAACAGCAGAGTCGAAATCAAGATAGATTTAAGTGGAGAATGTTTTCTTAATAGTCCATCCAGTATAATACCTCTGAAAATAAGTTCCTCAAAAATTGGAACCACTATAACAATCAATATAAAAGAAAAAACACCTGTTTGATTTCCAAAGCTCATAAATGTTTTTTGTACAATTTCTGGCATAGGTATTAAATTCACTAATAATTTTACTATTGGAAATATTATACCAAAAAGTAGTGCAATTGTTCCTGTAATGATGAAGGAAAGAATTCGTTTATTCGCAATAATCAGGTTAAATGAATAATCTCTTGTTTTACTTTTTCTGATTGAGTAAATAACGAGTAGAGAAATTCCATATGCAAAAAGGTAACACAATAGTATGGAAACTTCTTTGCTGAGAAATTTGTTTAGGATTAAATTCACAGGATATAATAAAAGAAGTCCTAATATTAAAATACCCGTAATTCCAATACTTTGAGCTACGTTCAGATAATTTTTAATAGTAGGTTCTGTCACTGGTTAGTGGTTTTACTTGTAATTACTTTGTAAGACAACACTAAATTTAATAAAAAGTGGTGAAAGAAGAGTACTTCGTTCGCGGTTTTGCAACCTATGGTTACGAGTGGGCTTTAATCATTTATATAAATCCCTAATCTGTCCGCAGAGTTAAGTGAACTGCCTCTGCGGGTTAGTCAATAAAAAAGAGTCTTCGACTTCTGTAGAATATTGTCCATCATTTTTTTGTTCATCTCCTGTCGTGGCCTATCCTTTTTTCCTTGTCATTGCGATGAGAGAAGGGATGGTTTGTACGTAGGTGCGAAGTGGCAATCTTCATTGTCAATTGTTTGCCGTCTGGATCACAGATTCAAGAGATTAAAAGATTTCACTGAAATTGATGTACTATACAAGTCAAATCCGTAGATTCTGTTAATCTGCATATAATCCGTGATTCTGATGACTGGCAAAGAAGATAAAATATCCTGCGGAGTGAGATGGGGGTTTGAGACTCCGGGTTATTCATTTTTTTAAAGCTTACTTATCCGCTATTGATTAATAACACACTTATTACTACATGCTCTTTTTTAGAGGGGTACTAGTGATAAAACAGAGGGTTTATAGAGGGTTCATAGAGGTAGAGCTCTACAAAATCTCTGTTTTAATACTCCTTTGTTTATAGATAAATACTGTTACCAGTATCCTAATATTATATCCGTCTCCTGGAGTAGTTCTTAACAAGTCGAATTCTAATAAACATATTTTAATGGCAGCGCTATGCTATAATTTGAAGAAATACCTGAAAGTTTGAACGTAAAAAGCCTCAATCATCAGCTTTAGCCAAGGCAAGCTTTGTTCCTTTAAAAAGACATTGTATCTGCTTATTTTAGTCGATACCAGCTTCTTTAAATATCTAAAGCCTGAATTCCTTTCAATGACAAACTTTGCTTAAGATGGCTTAAATAAGGTTTGGTAATAGAAGTTCAATCAAGAAAAGGAAGTTGTGAAATAGTCACCGATGTTTATAGGCTTTAGCGAAGCAGATTTTAGAAAACATCATTATCTAAATACTAATAGCGAAGTTTTCTCTTTCGCTTCGGTTAAAGGATGCAGATGAGGCTTAAATGTATCTTTTGCAGGTTAGGAATTCTTTATTAATTCTCAACGGCAATTATCAAGATAAACTGATGGCTGTTGAAATCATCCGGTGAGAAAATAGTTTTAAAAAGTGTTGTTCCTTCATTTCAATTAGTTCGGTCTACAAATCCATTAACTTTTGCCACATTACCTCATCAACAGGGATGCCTTCTTTTTCATTTTGCCATCTTGTTTGTAAAGTTTTTTCGCCCGGATAGTAAATAGCTTCACCTTCGATAGGTTGTACACCTTTAGTATAGTCGATAATTTTATTGGCAATGTCCTCGTAATTGGAATTCAGACTTGGATCGATACAAATAAAAACCTGAGAAATATTGGTTTCGCTTTTACTTGTGGTAACCTCTCCTGTAGTTTGTCCGTCGCTTAATATGCTGGCAAGTAAGTCCAGCATCATAGCCAGCCCCGAACCTTTCCACATGCCAACGGGTAATGTTCTTTTTGTCATCCGGATAGCTGTGGGATCTTTACTTAAATTTCCTTCCTCATCATAACCACTATAAAAACCAAGTTCTTTATGCTTTAATTCCGCTTCCTGCATTTTACCATAGGAATATTGCGACATAGCCATATCCAGAACAATATGTCCTTCTTTGCGAGGAACAGCAATAATTAAAGGATTATTACCAATAGCGGGTTCTTTTGCTCCCCATGGCGGCATAATGGCAATGGTATTGGTAAAGTTAATACCGATGCAGCCCGCTTCAGCTGCTTGCCAGCCATAAGATCCACCACGCATCCAATGGTTAGTACGCTTTAAAGCCACACAACCCATACCGTTCTTTTTTGCAAGTTCTATAGCTCTTTGTATACTTATTTTGGCGTTCAGCATACCGGGACCCAATTGTCCGTCCCATTGTTCTATTACGCCAAGGCTCTTTACCAATGTTGGTTCTGCATCTTTAGCTATCCAGCCTTTTTTGACGTAATCGACAAATACAGGAAAGCGATTTAAACCATGGGAGTATACGCCATCTAAGCTGTTATTGGCGAATATTTCTGCTATAGATTTGGCCTTTATCGGGTCGAATGCTAACGATAGTAAAACTCTTTCGAACTGTTTATATAGTTCGGGGTAGGAAACTTTAGTCATGGCAATCAGATTTTGTTGGACTGGATAAGCTAATCTAAGGAAATTTTAATGGATTTGATATAATTTTTGACAGAGACTCAGATACTCTTACTTTTGCTTGTGTTTTTGATTGGTATACAAAGAAATGAGGAATAAAATATTTGCTTACCACTACGTTAAATTATTAATAACATCTCTTCTGATAGGTCTTATATGTTCTATTATTGCCGAATCTCTGAAGCATTTGACGGAGCATTTTGAAGAGCGGATATTTGAATGGATAAAACCCAACTATCCGGTTTTGCTTTTTATACTGCCATCGGTTGGTATTACCATTATTTATTTTCTTAGAAAATACGCCTTTAAAAACAGGAAGAATAAAGGGATTACAGAGATTTATAAAACGCTTGATCAGCGAAAAGATCACTTACCTTTTTTTAAAATCCCTTCGCACTATATAAACGGGTTTTTAACTGTGATTTTTGGAGGGTCAACAGGCATTGAGGTATCAACAGTGGTTGCTACAGCTACGGTTGGAAATGTGGCTTATAAAAAGCAAATGGGCGCTTACGCTTTTAAGAGGGAGATGATTTGTGCCGGGGTTACGGCCGGAGTAGCTGTTTTATTTGCAAGCCCTATTGCCGGCTGGCTATTTGCTATGGAGGTTATTGCCAGAAAAATCAATAAATCTCTGATCATAAGCTGTACGGCATCAGCAATTGCGGCAGCATTGTTTATTTACTTTTTTGATGGGCATACCTTATTGCCTTTTTCTATTGATAACTGGAAATGGTCTGCTTTGCCTTTTTTCCTTGTTTTAAGTTTGATGGGCGGTGCGCTGGCCGTGTTTTTTACGTTGACTGTTATTAAGGTAAAAGATGGCTTCGCGAAAATAAACAACAATTTTATTCGGGTAAACCTGGGAGCTATTGCTGTAGGTGCTATGATTTATCTCCTGCCATTTCTGTTTGGAGACAGTTATCACGGATTGAACGATATATTGGCTCATGCTTTAGAAACTAAAATGAGTAATTCTTTTATTTTGACATTGCTACTATTAATGTCGTTAAAACCAATCGTTTCGTCTTTAACACTTGGCGCTGGGGGTGACGGTGGGGTTTTCGCTCCCAGTATTGTGGCCGGAGCGGTTTTAGGTGTTTTGTTCGCAGGTTTGTGTAATAAATTTTTTGGAACACACCTGTTGGTATTGAACTTTGCGCTGGTTGGCGCGGCAGCTACTTTGTCTGCAGCTATCCATGCACCTTTAACTGCCTTGTTTTTGGTTTGTAATCTTGTTCCTAACGGATTCACCTTGTTTGTACCATTGCTTTTAGCAGCATTTATAGCAAAGGCTTTTGCTGCATTTTTGTTGCCTTATAATGTTTATACCTATAAACTGATACCGGAAAAGAAGCCTGAATAGTATTTTGATTTAGGAAAGCCAAACAGCAAGAGACGGAGGAATTTAAATAATAATGCTTGGTAAGGAGAAGAACCTTGAGCTGAAAATATTATAAATTCAACACTGCAACTATAATTATTTCTGCTTCATTACCCATCAAAAAAGTTCCACTATTACCAATTTTATAGTCTAACCGCTTTACGATTAAACTGCCTTTAAAAGTGTTTTGCGACAATGTAAACGGTATTTGAACATTTTGAGTTACTCCATGCATCGTTAATGCTCCGCTAACAATATAACCTTTATCGGTCTTTACAACTGTTGTTGATTTGAAACAAATGGTTGGATACTTCTTAACATCAAAGTAATCTTCACTTCTAAGGTGTTTATCTCTTTTTTTGTTGTCTGTGTTTACGGTTGTGGCATCAATACACACATCAAAAGAAGAAGTCGAAATCTTGTTTGGATTAAAATCCACTTCGCCTGTCATTCTACTAAAAGTCCCTCTTACGACGTTTACTTTCATATTGCTGATTTTGAAGTTTACAACCGATTTTTCCGTGTTTATGCTTCGGGCAAAGCTGATTACTGATATAAACACTGTTAATAAACTTGTTATGATTACTTTTTTCATCTTACGACTTATTGTTCGTTATGACTTTTTCATTTTTAGGTTTGCATAAAGTATATCCCGATACAACTCTCTATTGCGAGCCTTCAGTTTCGTAATAAAATTTTTTTTATCTCTAAAATGTTGATTTGAAAAAAAACCGATTGCAGAGTAGGTATCATGCCATAAACCTAGTCTGTGTTGCAGCTTATTTACATGAGATGCATTTAAATTTAATGATTTTTGAATATTGTCTGGCAAAGCCTTGTAAACATACATGAGTGTTTTCAGCTGAGTCCTAAGCTGATGAAGACCTTTTTTTGACCCCTTATTGAATTTGTTACTGGCTTTTCGAATTTGTTTTTGAAAGTATTTTTTTGCTGTTTTTTTCTTAGGCAGATAGAGTGGAGCGTCAAAGATCATATCTAACCTTTTTACGATATCGATATAAACAGGAATATTTTTTATAAACAGTCTCTGATCGTTATTTTCTTTCCTAGCCATATCTTTTACCATAGATAGTGGTGGATTATGCAATTTCTGAAGGAGTTTACTATTGATTTGGAGTTCCCGGATTTGTCCAGCTTTCTTGAATATAGGTTTCAGTATTCTTATTCCGCCCGGATATGAATATATGCTATTAATAAAATGAAACAGGGCTCTGATTTTTTTAACCTGAACCCTTAGCTGATGAAAAGACTCTGGTTTTTGCTGCTTTTTTAAAGTATTTAGCTCTTTTTCTATTGTTTTGAGACAATTAGAAACGTATAAATTGAACAGAGTCTTTTTCACTTTTGTGCTATTTAGATACCTTATTTTCTTATTGGATAACTCTAATAAAATGGACTTTGTTTTCATAAAATTAATATCTATCAAGAGTACTTTCTTTTTCAAGTCTTTTACTTTCCTCATGATTGCTGAATTTTTAAGATTATTTAACAATTTTTATCTTTTAATTTTCCGTTAATCATTTAATTTTGGTTTGAAATAAATTGTCCATATCATAAATAGACTTTTCAAACTTATAAACCAAACCACTCTTGAATATGAAAACTGCCATTTTTGGCTTTATCTTTTCGGTTTTTGCTCTTTGTGTATTCGGGCAAAATCCGTATCTCGTTAAAGGATTTGTTATAGACCCTGCCGAGAATATCAAACTGGAGAACACAAGTATTTTGGTCATGAATGCTAAAGATTCCACATTGTTGAATTTTACAAGGGCAGACAACAATGGTAATTTCACGGTAGATAATTTAAAGCAGGGTGATTTTATCCTTTTGTTGTCTTATCCGGGTTATGCAGATTATAGCGAGCCATTTAAACTGGACTCTGTAAACAAAAGCATAGATTTTGGCAAGGTGGATATGGTTTTAAAGTCCAGATTACTGGCCGAAGTGCTGGTGAAAGGTACTGCGAATGCAATTACCATAAAAGGTGATACTACCGAATTTAATGCGGTAGCCTATGTTATACAACCAAACTCTAAAGTAGAAGATCTGATTAAACAGTTCCCGGGTATAGAGGTAGATAAAGATGGTAAAATCACCGCTCATGGAGAAACGATAACAAAAGTATTGGTGGATGGAGAAGAGTTTTTTGGCGATGACCCAACTTTGGTGACAAAGAATTTGAGAGCCGATATGGTAGATAAAGTTCAGCTATACGACAAAAAAAGTGATCAGGCAACCTTTACCGGGATAGATGATGGAGTGAAAGATAAAACATTAAATATCAAATTAAAGGAAGATAAAAAGAAAGGTTATTTCGGAAAATTAAGCGCTGGTGTTGCCAAAGGTTATTACGAGCAGCAGGCAATGGCAAATCTTTTTACTGCCCGACAAAAATTATCTGTTTACGGAACAAATAGTAATACTTCTACCACGGGTTTGAATTGGAGAGATAGTCAGCGTTTTGGAGAATCAAATACTTCTTTTAGTGATGATGGTTATATGATTAGTTATGGCAGCAGGGATGATATATCTTATAATGGACAGGGAATTCCCGAAACACGTTCTACCGCGGCTAGTTATGAGAATAAATGGGATAGTAATAAAAAGACCTTCAACCTGAATTATAAATTGGGAGATATGGAGGTTAATGGTTATAGGGATAATCTTAATCAAAGGAATCTACCCTCGGGAATTACGCAAAACGTCAGTCATAATGTGTTTCGTAATTATTTATCCAGACAAAGGCTCAATGCTACTTTCACAAACAAAATAGATTCTACATCAACAATAAAATTGGGAATTTCAGCGGGTACAAAGCATACGAAATCGAATGATGATTTTGATTCTGAAACCTATAAAAACAATGATATACTACAGAATAGAAATAAAAGAACGGTTGACAACAATGGAGACCAGCAAAATGTGGAAGCCAATATTTTATGGAATAAAAAGCTAAAAAAACAACGTCGTACTGTATCTATCAACACATCTATTGCTTATAATAAGAATAATTCAGAAGGTTATTTAAACTCGGAGAATATATTCTTTAATCCGAGCTCTACGGATGCGAACCTAATTATAGACAGTATGGTAAATATCAATCAACTGAAATTGAATAACTCTGAAGGGACTAATTTTAATACGAATGTTGCCTATACGGAACCTATAACGAAATCGCTTTCACTGGTGTTTAATTATCGTTTTGGTTTAAACAACAGAACGTCTAATAAACAGTCTTTGAACCAGTCAGGATCGGGAAGGTATGATCAATTAGACTCTTTATACAGTAATAATTTCGAGTTACAGGAATATTCTAATGAAGCCGGTGCAATATTTAATTATAAGAAAGATAAGACTACATTGAACTTTGGGACTAAGGTAGCCCATGTAGATTTCAATCAGATAGATACATACACGAAAACCAGATACGATAGAAATTTTATCAATCTAAATCCGCAGGTAAATTATCAGTATAAATTTAGTAATCAGGAAAGCTTTCGGGTTGATTATAATGGATCAAGCAGACAACCCGGTATTTATGACATACAACCTATTCGAAACAATACGGATCCTTTGAACATTTACATCGGAAATCCGTCATTGAAGCCTTCTTTTAATCATAGACTGAATGCTTCGTATAATACTTATAAAATTCTGAACAGCAGATATTTATATGTCAGTGGCTCCTATAGCCTTACCGAGAATTCTATTGTAAATAAGTCGACTACCGACTCGGTAGGAAAAACTACTTATCAATCTGTTAATCTAAGCGATAAGAGGCCTAATAATTACAATATGTATTTCAATTTTGCAAGAAAAATTGGACCCATTAATGGAGGTTTTGGAGGAGGTGTAAATGGAAATACCTATTATAATTATGTAAATGGAGAGCTTAATAAAGGCGTTTCAAATAGTTATTTTATTTCTTTGAATGCATCTGCTTACAGGGAGTCTAAATATGATTTTTACATAACACTTGGTCCACGCTATAAAACCGGATATTCCAGCCTTCAAAAGAATATTAATAACAATGGTTGGGAATTGTTTAACAGAGCGTCGTTCAATATATATCTGCCTTTAAATTTCGAGTTCGGAGCAGACGGAGAGTATCAGTATCAACAGAAGACATCGTCATTTGATACTTCGTTCGAGCGGACAATTATCAATTCGAGCATTCGTAAAAAATTCTTTAAAGAAAAGAATTTAGTAGCGTCTGTCTCTGTCAGGGATTTATTAAATCAGAATGTCGGATTCAATCGATCTGCTTATGATAACTCGATATCCCAAAGCAGCTACAACACCATTAGAAGATATTTTATGTTTTCTTTGATATGGGATTTCAATAAAATGGGGATAGGTAGTAAAGTTAAAACACCAACAAAAGAAACTGAATAATGAAAAAGCCATATATCATTCTTATCGCATTCTTATCACTGTGCTGTAATGTTTTTGCTCAGCATAGCCGGTTTGCCACTCAAGGAGAAATACAGTTTGAAAAGAAGATCAATATACATGCGATGTTTCGTATGTCGATAAATAAAAATAACGAAGTATACATGCAAAAGATGTTTGATGAATATAAATCTAAACATCCTCAGTTTGTTACTATGAAAAGTACTTTGTTGTTTTCTAACCAAACCACTTTTTTTAAGCCTATTAAAGAAGAGGATAACTCTCTGGCTTTTGTTAGAAACTCTCCAGGAGTACAACAGATAAACATTATCCAAACAGATCTGAAAAATAAGACCAGTATAACACAAAAGTCAATTTTTGAAGAAATTTATTTAGTAAAAGACAGTCTCCGTAAAATTAATTGGAAAATTACAAGCGAGACGCGTGAAATAGCTGGTTATCCTTGTCGAAGAGCAAATGCCGTAATTATGGACTCTATTTACGTGGTTGCTTTCTATACCGATAAAATCCCTGTTTCGGGAGGCCCTGAATCTTTTACGGGGTTGCCAGGTATGATTTTAGGTGTTGCCTTGCCACATGAGCATATGACCTGGTTTGCTACTTCTGTTAAAGATATGCCTGTTTCATCGTCGTCTTTTCAAATGCCAACAAAGGGTAAGAATATTGACAGCAAAAACTTAAAAACAACTTTAGAGAATGTGTTTAAACAGTGGGGTACAGCAGCCAAACAATATTTGCGGTTTTATTTCCTGTAATAAAACCTAAGGAGATGGATTTCATTTTGCTTTATGCCAACTGTTGTAAAGAGATTGTTAACAAAGCTATAAATCCAGAAATAAAGTAACTACTCAGGAGCTTGTCCGTATAAGATTAGTAAAAAAACTAATCTGAGGGCTGAGCATGCGGAAATTTCACCTGTTTATTGTGTTGAACATCTTGTTTATGACCGTTTATGGTCAGCAGCAAGCCATGTACACGCAATACATGTTCAATACCCTGGCGGTGAATCCGGCCTACTCCAGTTTAGATGATGCCTTTACGATTACAGGAGTTTCCAGAATGCAGTGGGTGGGGTTTAAAGGAGCGCCAAGAACACAAACCCTTACTTTGCATACACCGATAAACGAATCGAATACTTCTGTAGGGGCTATTCTCGTTAACGATCAAATAGGAGAGGTTATTCAAGAAACGGGAGGGTATCTCTCTTTGGCACAAAAAGTAGAGATTTTTGAAGAGACTTTTTTATCTGTGGGATTTAACGGAGGGGTAAGTAGTTTTAAAGCGAATTATTCTGACAATTATAACTACAGCCCAGGATCTATAAATGATCCCGTTTTTCAGAATTCTAAAGAAATGCGGGCAAATTTTGGGTTTGGTATCATGCTTTTTTCAGAGAAGTATTATCTTGGATTTTCATCGCCACACTTTTATTATAGAGATATTGCTTCTTTAGGCAAAGAAGCTTCGGCGACAAAGTACAGACCGCATTATATGCTTCAGGCTGGTTATTTATTGCAGTTAGGAGAGAACTTTAAACTAAAACCAAACTTTTTAGCGAAATATGTTAACGGGTCTCCAATACAGCTTGATTTTAATGCGAATTTATTGATCAGTGAAACACTTTGGGTGGGCGCATCATACAGAACAAAAGATTCCTTCGATTTAATGGCCTCAATTTTTATAACACCAAGTATACAGTTTGGTTATTCTTACGATTTTACCAATACCGAGCTGGCTAAGATACAGAAGGGAAGTCATGAAATTATGTTGAAAGCCCGTATTTTTGGACGAACCAAAGACCAAACTTCCTGTTATTTCTAAGCCCCGTATGTGGTTATTTTCTGCGTATCTATACTTATCTCAGTTTTTCCGCTGTTGGTGTCGTCTTTTAGTTCTAAAGATTTGATACTGGTAGAATGCGTTTCATACAGTGTCTCGTAAGCCTTGTTTCTATTCACCCTCCGGCCGTTTAAGATCAGGATGTAGCTTGTGTCAAATTTATAGGTGTCCAGTTTTTCGATACGCTTTTTTATATCGGGGAATCTTTCCGAGACTTCATTGGCGAAAGACTTCAATACAAAGTCTTTGGTAAAAACATTTACTTGATTTTCTGATCTTTTGACAAAAGCAATTTCAGTTTTCTTCTGCTTTTCGATCTTTTTTTCTGAAACCTTTTTATTGTTTAAAAGGAATTTGATTGAGTTTGAAGCAGTTTCTCTTTCGAAACTATTTCGTCTCGAAAATCCACCCTGATATTTAACAAAGATATAGTCCTTACTATCGGCATTTTTATAATGCCATTTGAAGTTCTGTGGATTCTGCTCGTTTGTTTTTGGCGCAACGGAAATTAATGCATCCGGGTTTATGCCAGCCAGGTTGACGGAAACTTCGGTACGTTCTATTTTTCCTTTCCATAACGCGGATTGTGCCAGTTGATAGCCGAAATAATTGAATGAATTGGTTTGTCCCGCAGGTAATTTATATTTTACAAGAAGTTGCAACTCACCGTTTTCTGGAAAAAGAATACGCCAGGCATAACCCGGCATATTTTTCTTATAATACCTGTTTACAGCATTTTTATTGCTTTTTCTTCCGGTAATTTCACGAAGCTCGTTCGGAATATAAATATTCCGATAACCTATACTTCTGTTGTTGATAAGAACTTCAAAACTGTTTCTATCGTAAAGATTTACATTCTTTTGAGAAGCTGCAACGAAATTCATAATGGGTAACCCCATTTCAGCCTCCACTTCTGCTCCGGTATTTCTTAAATGATAATAACATTCTACGTAGCTATAATCCCGGTAGATATTAGCGGAAATCCGCTGTTCAACAATTTGAATGTTTTTAGCCTGTTTACCGGGAACAATCCCCTTTAATTGTATCTGATTATCCTGACTATATGCAACGATCGAAAATGTACTGATATAAATTAAAAAAAACAGACCCAAAGTTATTCTCATTCTAAAAAGTTTTTAAAAACCCATTTCTTCATCTCCGCCAATGCCTGGTCTTTCATCTCCTTTTTTGCTTCTTTTTTGACTGCTGTTTAAATCCGTTTTTCCGAATCTGTAATTCAGACTGAAATTAAACATTCTACCTGCTCTTCTACGCTCGAACTCCTGAATAAAGTTTTGGTTATTGGTGTACATACCAAATTTCCTGCTGTTCAAGATATCTTGCATGTTGAAACCCAGACTGGCTTTTCTACCAAAAATATCATATTTTAAGCCAGCATCCAAACTCATCATCTCTCTCATCTTTCCTTGCGACGTTGTTCTTGGCGCCATATAGAAGAAATTTGCCTGAGCGGCCAATGCTTTCGTAATAGAAAGTGTTGAGTTTAAGCTTCCATTCCAGTTAAAACCATCGTTGTCGTTAATTCCCAGGCTTTCATCACCTTTAAAATACGATCTGAAAAGATTGATATTTCCGGTAATATTCCAACTTTTAGTAATATTTGCGCGACTAATTAGTTCCAATCCAGCCGATCTGCTTCTGGCAATATTATAAAACTCAGATATCGTTCCACCGTTTTGATCCGGGTTTTCTTTTCTGATACTTTGGACAACATCATTAACCTGTCTAAAATAGATCGAAGATGTAAAAGTTACCAATTTCCAAAACTTAGCGTAGCTAAATTCATAAGCGTGTATGTCTTCTGGTTTAAGGTTTGGATTACCTATACGGATATGGTATCTATCCGAAACGTCAGGGAAAGGATTTACCTGCCAGCCTCTGGGCCTGTTAACTCTTCTTGAATAACTTAATTGCAATTGGTTATCTCCTTTTAGCTTCTGAGTAAGATAAATACTAGGATAAACCCTTAAATAGTCTAATCTGCCAGAACTTCTCTGCATCACATTATTGTTGTCCAAACCAGAAATATCTGTATTCAAATACGCTTGCTCCGCTCTTAGACCTACTTGTACTCCAAAATTATCTGTAAGCTGGTTCTGGTAATTGGAATATACCGCGTGAACAATATCTTCCAGTTCGAAAAGATTGCTTAAAGTTTTATCCCTTTCGTAGATATTGGTGTTTAAAACTAATGTATCAGAAATTTGGTTTTCGTCGTTGTAGCGCATAGTCGACCTGTAGCCTAACTCCAGCTTACTCGTTTTAGAGAAAGGTCTGGTATAATCTAACTGAAAATTCCAGTTTTTGCTCTTCTGATCAATGTCATTTATTCTGTTCATACCAAATCTGTCGGCAGAAGGCGTATTATTGGCGTCGAAAAACTCTTGTACGATATTTTCGTATTGATCTGCTCTTCTGTTTCCAAATGAAATATTCGAACTTAATTCCTCTCCGTCAGTTTTAAATTTATGGTAGAAATCAAGGTTGATATCGTATCCTTTATTGTCTTCAGACTCGCGGTTGAAACCCGGACCTCTGTCCAGTATTTCGTTATTGTTGCCAAAAAACAGTTGATTAACAGAGTCGTGATTTTTTTCTTTTCTTAGATTTAGATTGCTTGACAGGCCTAAGCTTGTTTTTGGAGTAAAGAAGTATTCGCTACCAAATTTTATGGTGTGATTGCTGTCGAATCTGTTTCTAATTTGGGTAGATGAAGTAAAAGGATTGTTGCTGTTATTCAGGAATTGAGTAGAGTTAAATCCCGAACCGCGTCTGTCTCCCTCTCTATAATTATAATTTCCGGAAAGATTCCATTTTTCGTTTCTAAAATTAAGCCCGATGCCTGCATTATAGCTTTCGTATTTCCCGGCAGAAAGGTTTACATTTCCGTTCATACCGGCGTTTTTACTCCTTTTTAACACAATATTGATAATCCCTGACTGACCTTCCGGGTCGTATTTAGCAGATGGATTTGTAATCAGTTCAACTTTTTCTATCGCATTGGCAGGTAGCGATTGAAGTATAGCAGTTACATCACCACCACCAAAAGTAGAAGGTTTACCATCAATCATCACTTTTACGTTGTTTGTACCTCTTAAACTTATATTTCCATCCAAATCGACCTGTACAGAAGGAATAGTTGCCAATAGGTCTGTAGCTGTGCCGCCTTGCGTAGCTAAGCTTTGATCCGCATTGAAAACTTTTCGGTCAATTCCTAACTGTATAACATCTTTAGTGCCTGTAACAACAACCTCATTTAAAACAGAAGACGCACTTTGTTTTAATTTAAGTATTCCCAAATTCATGGAGTTATTCAAAGAAATGGTTTTAGAAAACGCATTGTATCCAATAAAATTGATGATAACTTTATAACTCCCTTTAGCTTTAATGTTTTTAAAAGAGAAATTACCATCAATATCGGTTTGAGTAGCCGCTACAGCCTGCGTTTCATTAGCTTTTACAAGACTAACTGTTGCGAAGTCTATTGGAATATTTGTTTTCTCGTCTACTGCTTTTCCTCTTAGTGTTAAGCCAGCTTGTGATGTGGGACTTGTCAGGGCCGTGTTATTTTGCGAGAAAGAGGTCAGATTAATAAAGAGCAACAATACAAATACGGTAACTTTGTTTCGGCAAAAGGTCATTTCGGAATTTAGTTTAAAATAAATCAAAAAAGTTATTAGACTAAGGGTTTTCTAAAAGGTTTAAGGGAATTGAAAATTATTGTGTTACATTTTTAAAGTATAATATGCAGTATAAAGAATACAGAGAGATTATAGACAATTTGTTGGCATCAGGAAAAACATCAGGAAACGATCATTCTGAATTTATGATCGAATATACGAAGATGAATGTTCATAGAATGAATCGGCTGGATAAAACCGTCGTTTTAAGTGAAGAGCTTGTGAATGCTATTCAAAAGTTGAATAAAGGATATAAATTTTTGGTTTTAACCGAAGCATGGTGTGGTGACGCTTCTCAGATTATTCCGGTTATCAATAAAATTGCTGAAGAATCCAATCAAAAAATTGAATTGGATTTGATTTGGAGAGACCAGAATCTGGAAATAATGGATAGATATTTAACTAATGGAGGAAGAGCGATTCCTAAATTGGTTGTAATCGACAAATCAAATGGTCACGAAATAGCAAGTTGGGGTCCAAGACCTATTCCGGCTCAGGAATTAATGGGTGAATTAAAGAGAGACAGCTCTCTTGGAATTGCCGAAATCTCTGAAAAATTACATTATTGGTATGCGAAAGATAAGACGCTAACCATTCAGCAAGAATTAAGTGCACTTATCGAAAGTTTAGTGTATATTTAAATAAAAATCGACATTAGAATTGTAACAATTCTTATATTGCGCCATTATTTAAATCACAAAATTTAAGAAAACTCATCATGTTGTCTAAAATCAATTTTACAGAAACTCAAGCTTACGAATATCTTGCTCATCACATGATGGACATGTCCGAGAAGCATTTAAGAGACCTGTTTAAAGAAGATCCAAAGAGATTTGAGAAATTCTCAATTCAATTTAACGATATATTGGTTGACTATTCTAAAAACAGAATAGATGACAAGACGGTTGCTTTGTTAATTCAACTGGCAAAAGAATGCAAATTGGACGAAGCGATTAATTCTATGTTTAGTGGAGAGAAAATCAACGAAACTGAAGATAGAGCAGTGCTGCATACCGCTTTAAGAAACAGAAGCAATTCCCCGGTTTATGTTGATGGTGAAGATGTGATGCCATTAATAAACGGCGTTTTAGCTAAAATGAAGAAATTTACGGAGGCTATTATTGGAGGAGAATGGAAAGGTTTTACTGGTAAGAACATTACAGATGTTGTAAATATCGGTATTGGTGGTTCTGACTTAGGTCCGGTAATGGTTACCGAGGCTTTAAAAGCTTACAAAACCCGCCTAAACTTACATTTCGTATCTAACGTAGACGGAACACATATAGTTGAAACGGTTAAGAACTTAAATCCGGAAACTACATTGTTCCTGATTGCTTCCAAGACTTTCACTACGCAGGAAACAATGGCGAATGCACATACAGCAAGAGAATGGTTTCTAAAATCGGGAGCAAATGAATCGGATGTTGCTAAGCATTTCGCGGCACTTTCTACAAATGTAGAAGGCGTAAGTAAATTCGGAATCGATACAGCAAATATGTTCGAATTCTGGGATTGGGTTGGTGGCCGTTACTCTTTGTGGAGTGCGATTGGTTTGCCAATTTCTTTAAGTGTTGGATTCGACAAATTTGAAGAATTATTAGCTGGAGCACATGAGATGGATAACCATTTCAAAACTGCTTCTTTTGAACAGAATATTCCGGTAACTCTGGCCTTGTTAGGTATTTGGTATAATAATTTCTTCGAAGCTGAAACACAGGCGATTTTACCTTATGACCAATATATGCATCGTTTTGCTGCTTATTTCCAGCAAGGCGATATGGAAAGTAACGGTAAGTATGTGGATAGAAGTGGAAAAGCAGTTCATTATGAAACCGGACCTGTTATTTGGGGCGAGCCGGGAACAAATGGCCAACATGCATTTTATCAATTAATTCATCAGGGTACTAAACTGATTCCTTGTGATTTTATTGCTCCTGCTAAATCGCATAATCCAATTGGAGAGCACCATACGCTATTGCTTTCTAATTTCTTTGCACAAACAGAAGCGTTAATGAATGGAAAAACTGAGGATGAAGTGAAAGCTGAATTAGCCGGAAAATCGCCAGAGGAAATCGCTAAAATTACTCCTTTCAAAGTTTTTGAAGGTAACAGACCTACGAACTCTATTTTGGTTAAGGAAATAACACCTAGAACATTGGGAAGTCTGATTGCAATGTACGAGCATAAAATTTTCACTCAAGGTGTAATCTGGAATATTTTCAGTTTCGACCAATGGGGAGTTGAATTAGGAAAGCAATTAGCTGGAAAAATTCTTCCTGAGTTGAGAAACGATGATGAGATAACTTCTCATGACGGTTCCACTAATGGATTGATTAATAAATTCAAGGAGTGGAGATAGAATAACGCTATTACGATAACATAATTAAAGTCCTTTTGAAGTGATTCGAAGGGACTTATTTTTTGCCGTTTATCTCAATTTACTTATGTGATTTTTATCGAGTTATCATAAAAGGCCGCTTGTTATAAGCGGCCTTTCCTTTTTAGCCATGGATAGAAATACCTAATAGCTTATAGAATTCTTTTAAAATGGCGGGATGCCCTGGCCAGGCTGGAGATGTTGTTAAATTGTGCTCTGTGATAGCCTGGTCAACAGGTATTTCCTTATAAGTACCACCAGCAAGGGTGATTTCTGGTCCCACGGCTGGATAAGCGGTTAATGTTTTTCCTTTTACTACATTAGCAGCAGTTAAAATTTGTATACCATGACATATTGCAGCTACCGGTTTATTTTCTTCAAAAAAATGGCGGGTATAATCCAATACCTTTTGGTTTAAGCGAATATATTCCGGAGCTCTGCCTCCGCAAACATATAAGCCGTCATAGTCAGAAAGATTTACGTCATCGAAACTTTTGTTTATAACGAAGTTATGCCCTCGTAATTCTGCATAAGTTTGAAAACCAACAAAATCATGTATAGCAGTAGCAATGCTGTCACCCTTTTTCTTATCTGGGCATACCACGTCAACTTGTAGTCCTACGGATAATAGTGCCTGATAAGGAACCATAATTTCGTAATCTTCTACAAAGTCGCCTGCTAGCATTAAAATTCGTTTACTCATAAGTGATAATTTATTTTTAACAAAATATACGAATAATTTTAAATAAGTACAGATTCCATTATTCTTTTGATGGTATTCTTACAAACTAACATAAATCGAAATTTAACAGACTTTTACAAGATATTCGCTTAAATTTAGGAAAAACTTAATACACAATTCAATGAAAAAGATCTTATTATGTTTGGTTATGGCTGTTGGTACTGTTGCTGCCAGCGCACAGAATAAGCCCGTTTTGAGTCCTCCGGCGACTGTTCAGGAAACGATAACTAAAGGAGCAACTGTAACTATAAATTATGCTCAGCCTTCTGTTAAAGGACGTACAATTGGTAACGAGATAGCTCCCTATGGCAAAGTTTGGAGAACGGGAGCCAATGCTGCCACACAATTTGAAGTAAGCAAAGATGTTACTGTAAATGGAAAAGAATTGAAAGCAGGAAGATATTCCTTGTTTACTATTCCTGGCGTTAAGGAGTGGACAATAATTCTTAATAAGACATGGGATCAATGGGGGGCATATAAATATGACGAAAAAGAAGATGCCCTAAGAATAACAGTAAAACCTGTAAAAGCAAAAGCATTTACAGAAAAAATGACTTTTACAATTGCCAAATCCGGCGATGTAGATCTTTTTTGGGGAGATGTGCAAGTAGGATTTAAAGTGAAATAATTACATTTTTATATTCGGCTTAAAAGGCTGTATCAACAAATGTGAATTGTTTTAATACTATAAAAGGGGGCATGTCAAATTGTGAGTGTAGGTTCTTTTTATAGCTTTAAATGATTCGAAACGTTGTTGCAGCCTTTTTTACTTGACATAAATACAGTAAGTCTATAGATTATATAAAAATTATTAATCTGATTTTCAGGCATTTATATTTTTTTCAGAACTAAGCATATACAAGGGATTATTTTTTGAAATACATTTGTCTACTATTTCTATAGATTATATGATTAATGCTAAACAAATGAAAAGAAAAATACAAACACGTAAATCGCAAAATAAAGCGCTTTATTTACTCATCCCTATCTTAATCTTAGCAAAATTTAGTTTTGCACAAAAAACAATTAGTGGTATTGTTAAGGATAAAGCAGGAGAGCCAATCCCTGCAGTAACGGTAATTATCAAAGGAACATCAACGCATGCCATCAGTGATGCCAACGGAAAGTTTAGCATTGTCGCAAAAAAGGATTTCCCTTTGGCCTTACAAGTTAGTTTGGTAGGATTCAAATCAAAAGATATAAATCTGACAGCCGGTTCAGCAACTGTAACAGAAATTACTTTGGAGGCTGACGATCAGTTGCTTTCCGAAGTTTCGGTGACGGCCAGACGTCGTAGCGAAATTGCGCAGGAAGTACCTATTCCAATTACAGTTATCGGAGGACAAGTGGCGGAAAATGCCGGAGCTTTTAACGTAAACCGATTAAAAGAGCTAGTCCCTTCTGTTCAATTGTACGCTTCAAATGCAAGAAACACAACGTTGAATATCAGAGGGCTGGGTTCGACATTCGGACTAACTAATGATGGTATTGATCCGGGGGTTGGATTTTATGTAGACGGAGTTTACCATGCCCGTCCGGCGGCAACATCTACTGATTTTATTGATGTTGAACAAATAGAAGTCGTAAGAGGTCCGCAGGGAACATTATTCGGGAAAAATACTACCGCCGGAGCATTTAATATTACTACCAGAAAGCCAAGTTTCATCCCAAGTTCAAAAGCGGAGTTAAGTTTTGGTAATTATAACTTTATGCAGGCAAAAGCAACGGTTACCGGACCAATAGCTAAAGATTTAGCAGCTAAATTATCTGTATCTGGTACGCAGCGGGATGGTACAATATGGAATCCTATAGAGGAACGCAAATATAGCGGACAAAACAACGTTGGTTTAAAAGGGCAAGTATTATATCTGCCATCGGATAAGTTGGAAGTATTATTGAGCGGAGATGTGAGTATTCAGCATCCTGCGGGTTATCCTTTGGTAGTAGCAGGTATCACTACAACAGAAAGAAGTGCTTACAGGCAGTATGCTAAAATTGTATCAGATTTAGGATATGAACTTCCTAAAATAAATCCTTTTTCCCGTGAGATTTATACAAATACGCCCTGGAGGCAGAACCAGTCCATTGGAGGTATATCTTTAAATATTGATAGAAAAATAGGAAACGGTACCTTGACATCTACCACTGCATGGAGATTTTGGAACTGGGATCCAACAAACGACAGAGACTTTACTGAATTTTCTGCACTTACTAAATCGCAAGGTAATTCCCGTCATGATCAATATTCACAGGAGATCAGATATGCTGGTAATATCACAGATAAATTGAGTGGTGTGGTAGGAGTATTTGCTCTTGGTCAGAACTTGCAGGGGCTAAGCCAGACCGAAGAGGTAGGTAGCGATCAGTGGAGATTTGTACAAACCAGCAATACAGGGACTCAGGCCTTATATAATCCTGCCAATACTCCGGGGTTACTAGACGGCTTTGGGATTAAAACAAATTCGACCATTAAATCTTTAAGCGCTGCGATTTTTGCTCAGGCAGATTGGGAGTTCGCAAATCATCTACACATTTTACCTGGTATCAGGTTTACATATGATAAAAAAGATGTGGATTATGATAGAAAAACTTATGGAGGTTTGCAAACTACCGATCCCACATTGTTGGATCTAAAAAAAGCTGTTTATACGAATCAAGCATTTAATATCAGTACAGATAATAATAACTTGTCTGGTAACCTTACATTGGCGTACAAGCCGTTGGACAAATTTAATGTATTCGCAACTTATTCTACGGCATACAAACCAGTGGGCGTGAATGTAGGTGGTTTGCCGACTACTTCTGCAGGTGAACCTGATTTATCTGTAGCTGTTGTAAAGCCAGAATATGTACAACATTATGAGTTGGGTATTAAATCAAAACCAATTGCTGGCGCTTTATTAAATATAACAGCATTTAATACTGATATTAAAGACTATCAAACCAATGTACAGTCTCCACAATTAGGTGTAAACAGAGGTTACTTAGCAAATGCGGAAAAAGTAAGGGTAAAAGGTTTGGAAATTGATGGTAGCTATCAATTGCAAAAATTCCTGACTTTAAATGCAGCTTTAGCTTATTTGGATGGTAAATATGTGAAATTTACAAATGCTCCTCTGCCTTTAGAGGAAACCGGACATACAGAAATAATTAATGGAGTTTCAACGCAGGTTGCGTTTAAGGATGCTTCGGGAGGTAGGTTGCCAGGTATTTCGAAATGGAATGTATCTGGGGGTACGGAGTTAAGTACTTCCGGTAATTTAATTTCTAAAGAAGGAAGATTTTTTGTTGCAGTTGATGCTACCTATCGTTCGGAATATTCCTCAAATCCAACGCCCTCGAAAGTACTGGTTGTAGATGGTTACTCGCTGCTAAATGGAAGGTTAGGATTCAGGTCTGAGAAATTCTCCATATTTGTTTGGGGAAGAAATATAACCGGTACAAATTATTTCGAACAGTTACAGGCAGCTGCAGGAAACTCAGGTTTATATGCCGGAGTATTAGGAGATCCGAGAACTTATGGAGCTACATTAAGATTCGGATTTTAAGCTTTCATCACTTCTCAATTATATCAAAAAGGCAGTCTGATTTCGGACTGCCTTTGTCTTTTATAAAGGTTTTTCCAAACCTCTGTTTTGCAATAAATACTTAATATCAGGTTCTTTACCTCTAAAGGCTTTGTAAAGATCCATAGGTTCTACTGTGCCACCTTTTTCCAGAATATTTTTTCTAAAGGATTCAGCAGTTTTTTGATCGAAAATATTGCCAGTTTCTTTAAATGCAGCAAAGGCATCGCTATCCAGAACTTCCGACCAGATATAACTATAATAACCAGCAGAATATCCTCCAGCAAAAATATGTTGGAAATAAGTGCTTCGGTATCTCGGTGCAATTTGTGGGATCAGGCCAATTTTTGCCATTTCAGTCTGTTCAAATTTACCTGGTTCAACTTGTTTTCCGGTGGGAAGCGAATGATAGGCCATATCCAGTAAAGAAGCAGCCAGATATTCTACTGTAGCAAATCCCTGATTAAATTTTGAAGCAGCATTCATTTTATCGATTAGTGCCTGAGGGATAAGTTCTCCGGTTTTATAATGTTTAGCATATTGATTTAAAACCTCTTTTTCGAAAGCGTAATGCTCCATAAACTGCGAAGGTAGCTCCACAAAATCTCTTGAAACTGAAGTTCCAGCTAAAGATTCAAACTTCACGTTTGATAATAAGCCATGTAAAGCGTGTCCAAACTCATGAAAAAAGGTTTCTACTTCGTCAGGAGTTAATAGTGCTGGCTCACTACCGTTTGGAGGCGTAAAATTGCAAACAATAGAAACTATGGGTGATACTTTCTTACCATTTGCAGATTGCTTTCTATAAGATGTCATCCAGGCACCTCCTCTTTTAGATCCTCTCGGAAAGAAGTCCATATAAAAGATGCCCACATGGCGACCGTTAGCTTCTTTCACTTCGTAAGCAACAACGTCAGGATGATATTTGGGGATATCTTTAACTTCGGTAAAGCTCAATCCATAAAGACGCTGCGAGACAAAGAAAATTCCCTGTTTAACTTGCTCGAGGGGGAAATATGGTTTTAACTCTTCGGCATCGAAATTATATTTTTCCTGTTTAACCTTATTGGCATAGTAAAACCAATCCCATGCTTCCAACTTTTCGCCCTTACCTTGCTTATCCATTATTTTCTGCATTTCGGTAGCTTCTAATTTTGCCACTGGTAGTGCGGCGGACCAAAGGTTATTGAGCAGATCGAAAACAGATGCAGGGTTTTTAGCCATAGTTTCCTGCAATGCGAAATCTGCATAACTATCGTAGCCCAAAAGTTTTGACCGTTCAGCTCGGAGAGAAACTATTTTAGCAACATTTTCATTGTTGTCAAATTCGTTGTTATTGTCTCCTTTATGCGTGTATGCCTTGTATATTTGCTCTCTTAATTTTCTGTTATCAGCATATTCCAGAAACGGCATTACACTTGGATTGTGTAATGTAAACTTCCATTTTCCGTTTAAATCGGATTCTTTAGCGACTTTTGCTGCATTGGTAATCAATCCTTCAGGAAGCCCGCTCAGATCATCCTTTTTATCAATAACCAACTCAAAGGCGTTAACTTCTTTTAGGAGGTTCTGACCAAATTTAACGGTTAAGGACGAAAGTTCTTTGTTGATATTTCTTAATCGCTCTTTGGATTTTTCGTCTAAATTAGCCCCATTTCTAACGAAAGACTTATAGGTTTTGTCTAAAAGTCTGGCTTCTTCAGGACTTAACTTTTCCTTAGCTACATTATCATGAATTTGCTTAACCCTTGTGAATAATTCCTGATTCAGAAAAATGTCATCCCTATGTTGGGCTAATTTTGGAGCAATTTCAGTTGATATTTTTTCCAGTTCGGGATTTGTGTTGGCGCTGGTTAAATTGAAGAACACCGTACTTACATTGTCTAAAAGTGTACCACTGTCTTCCAGTGCGACTATAGTATTTTGAAAAGTTGGCGTTGACCGTACTCTGTAAATTGCTGCAACTTTTGCTTTTTGCTGTTTCATAGCCTCTTCAAAAGCAGGCATAAAATGTGCTGGTTTAATGCTCTCGAACGGAGGAACCTGAAAAGGTGTATTATATTCAGAAAAAAAAGGATTGGCCTGTGCTAAAGCGCAGTTACTGTTTATTGTTGACATACTGCAAAAGAGTAAAAGTCCCGGAAAAAAATGCTTTCTTATCATACCCAATTTTTGATATAGTCACAAACATATCTATAAAAAGAAGGAGATTGAATCGCACTTTGTAAAAATGCTGTAGCAGAGCCGGCCTTAATGTTCTTTTAAAGTAATTTGATAAAGTTCTGACCATTTTTTTCCGGTAACAAATAGTCTTTTTCCTTTAGCGTCCCATGCAATGCCATTCAATACGTCCTGAGATTCATCTTCTACAGAGCCTTTTCTGATTCCAGATAGATTAATGTAGGCTTCTACTTCACCCGTTTTAGGGTCTATTATAGCAATTAGATCAGAAGTGTAGATGTTTGCATAAATTTTGCCATCAATCCACTCCATTTCATTCAGGTAATTTACAGGCCCTTTATTATCATAAACCTCGATAAATCCTTCAGGTTGATAAGTGTCTTTATTTAATTTGAAAATGCGATTGGTACCGTCTGTATTATAAATCACATTTCCATCAAAAGTTAATCCCCAACCTTCTTCTGCATGATTATAAGGGATGGTTCTCAGCAATTCGAAAGTGTTTTTATCATACTCAAACATCACTTTCTCTTTGTAAGTAAGCATCAGGATTTTGTCTCCAATTATCGTAATTCCTTCTGCAAAGTAGCGCTTGTCCAAATCAATTTGCTTAAGAACCTTACCCTCTACGCTTACTTTACGAAGGCTTGATGCTCCATACTCGCCATCACTTTCATAAAAAATACCATCGTGATATTCTAATCCCTGAGTATACGAGCTGGTGTCGTGTTTATATGTTTTTACAACATTAAACCCGAATTGCTTTGGAACCCTGGGCGTTAAAATGGTAATATTTGATTGTATTTCTTCTTCCTTTCCTTCGCTGAAAACTTTTGCAGATATTATACGCGTTCCCAGCGAAAGGTTGGATGTATTGATGTTGATATTTGATGTGTCTTTTTTTGTTTCGATGAGTTTTCCATCAACATAATATTGAACAGAATCCGGCAGATTTGCAGTTTTTACAAAAGCTTTAAATTCGTCTCCTAATTTATAAGTACTCCCACTCTCGGGGAACAAAGCAATACTTTCTGATTTTTTATGACTCTCTTTACAGGAAAAAGCTGTTAAAGCGATTAAAGGTGCTATAAATAGCGAGTTTAAAGTCTGTTTTTTAATAGTTCCAAAAAGCATCTTCTATATGTGTTATCTTAGGGTTTTCCGAATGTTTGTTGATTAATATGGATACGATATCGAATCTTATTTCTCCCTGATGCTGCATAATGTAAATATATTCTTCCGCGGCATCGCTTAACAATTTTTGTTTTTTATGATCGACAAACTCCTCGGGGCTTCCAAAGTAGTCTCCCGATCTGGTTTTGACTTCTATAAATATAATTGTTTTGTTTTTGTAGGCAATAAGATCTACCTCTGCTTTATTAAAGTGCCAATTCTCATCAAGGATTTCATAACCGTTTTCTTCCAGAAATAGTTTGGCTAACTGCTCGCCTTTTTTTCCAAAATCGTTATGAATTGCCATATTAATGAGAAACTACAGTGCCTAAATAATTAGAAATGTATTTTTCTACTTCTTTTAATTCCATATAATTTTTTACCAAAATCATAAGATTGGCTTCATCTTGCTCCTGTTGCATCTCTCTTTGCTTTTCCGCCATAAGCGCCAATACTTTTTTCTTTTTCAGATGAAAAATAGCACCCATAACGGTTGATTTTAAATGATCGGATTCATTTTTAACTGTAATGTTATGCATGTTATACCAGTTTTCACTTAAATTATAAGGACTGGTTAAAAGAGAAATCGCCATGGAAGATATCTCACGGTCCTGATGTTGCAAAAAATCTTTCTCCAGAGGTAATGTGCCTTTTTCTACTTCCTGGATATAATATTTAAGAATCTTATCTAAGGCCGCATTTGTAAAAGTTACATCGTTAAGATTCATAACAATATATGGTCCTATATAAGTATCCGTAATATCGTCCCAATTAACAAGATGATGACCATAGCTTAATAAAATACGGATCATTTCTTTTTCCTGGGGAAGATCTTCCTGTATACTTTGCCTGTTGTCGTCAAATAAATCAGGCGGCGGACCTTCTTCATAAAATTCAGGCGGAGGGAAGTTCGAGCCGGGCTGATTTGGGGCTTCCTTTTTTGATTTTGCAAGTCGGATTTTATTTAACTCCGATATCAAAATCTGCTCTTCCATTTGCAGCAAGCTGCTACATTCTCTGACATAAACAGAAGCCTTTATAGCGTCCGGAATTTTAGCAATACTTTCTATAACATCCCTGATAACCCCAGCTTTTTTGATAGGATCATTGGCGGCATCCTGCAACAAGATTTCCGTCTTGTAAAAAATGAAGTCTTTGGTATTAAGCTCTACATGCGTTTTAAACGCCGAAGCACCAAAAGTTTGAATATAAGAGTCCGGATCGTGACCATCGGGAAAAAGAACAACTTTAACATTCAAGCCTTCTTCCAAAATCATATCCAAACCCCTTAAAGAAGCCTTAATGCCCGCGGCATCCCCATCATACAAGATCGTTACATTGTTGGTAAAACGTCCGATTAGCTTAATCTGCTCTGTGGTAAGCGAAGTGCCGGAAGAAGCTACTACGTTTTCAACTCCTGCCTGATGGACAGAAAGAACATCGGCATAACCTTCTACAAGAAGACAATTATCCCTTTCCCGAATCGCTTTTTTCGCATGGAAAAGTCCGTATAGAACTTTTGATTTATAATAAATCTCGCTCTCGGGCGAGTTCACATATTTAGGGATTTTCTTATCGGTTTTTAGTGTTCTGCCACCAAAACCAATAATTCTTCCCGTAAAGTTATGTATAGGGAAAATGACACGCGTTCTGAACCGGTCATAGACGCTACCTTTATCGTTTTTAATAACGAGCCCGGTTTCTTCCAGAAACTCTTGTTTATAACCTTCGGCAGTAGCTGAATCGTAAAGAGAAGTCCATTCTTCTGGCGAATAACCTATTTCGAATTTTTTTAAGATATCTTCTTTGAAACCTCTTTCCTTAAAATAGCTTAAACCAATAGAACGTCCTTCGTCTGTATTCCAAAGTTTGTCGGCAAAGAATTTTGCAGCATAAGCCGTGGTAATATAAAGGCTCTCTCTTTTATCTGCTTCTGCCTTATATTCATCAGAAACTTCGATTTCTTCAACTTCTATGTTGTATTTATTAGCCAGGTATCTTAACGCTTCCGGGTAAGAATATTTTTCATGGCTCATGACAAATTGCAACGAATCTCCACCCTCGCCGCAACCGAAGCACTTGTAAATACCTTTAGCCGGGGAAACATGGAAAGAAGGTGTTTTTTCGCCATGGAAAGGACAAAGACCGATCATGCTTGTGCCTCGCTTTTTCAAATGCACAAAATCCCCAACGACTTCTTCAATTCTCGCCGTTTCTAAAATCCGCTCTACTGTTTCTTTCTTTATCATGCCTGAACAAATTTAGCAGAATTTAACAGGCTAATTCAATAAAACTTCAAAAGGTTTATTGAAGGTGTTGTCGCGATAGTTAATATAGATTTGATCTAAAATGCTTGGTTTTCAATCTTATTGTTTTCAATTTTTAAAAATTTATTATTTGATTAATGTGTTCATTTCCAGGTAGATATTTATAATAATAAATTTAATTACAGAAAAATGACTGAAACACACCACTGATTACACATTTTTGCGCCAAATTTTAAAATAAACTATTATGAAAAGATTATTTATTGCATTATTTGCTATTTCAGGTTTAGCTTTAACAGCTAACGCTCAGGAGTTTGGTTTCAAACAAGGAAACGGGTTTGTAGAAGGAAACGTTGGTTTTCATTCATCTAATGATAAAAACACTGATACTAAAGTAAATGAATTTGAGATCACTCCAAAAGTAGGATATTTCTTAACTGATAAAGTTGCAATTGGTATTCAATTAGGTGTAAGTACGTCAAAAAATGAAAACAGTACAACAGGTTACGAGAAAAAAGTAAATGATTTAGGAGCTGGAGTTTTTGGTCGTTATTATTTCTTAGAACTAGGTAAACGTTTTAAAACTTATACTGAAGTTGGTGTAGGTTATGCTACAAGTAAAACTGAGACAAGACCTACAACTGCAGCCAATACAAATACTGTTAAATCAAAAGTTTTAGGTATTGGAGCTGGAGTTGGTGCAAACTACTTTTTAACAGAAAAAATAGCACTTAATTTTGCTTTAGCAAATGTTATTGGTTTTACAAGCGAGAAACCTGATGGACAAAAGGCTCAAACTAATTTTGGTTTAAGCGCAGGTTCGATAAACAACATCTTTGACGCTGCTCAATTTGGCCTTGTTTTCAAATTCTAATAATAGAAAAGAGAATAAAAAGAGAGCCTGTTCAGATTCTGAACAGGCTCTCTTTTTTATGGATTTTGTTAAGTTATGCGTTGATCCCGCCAATTATAAGATCGACCAACTTACTACAGGATTCATGAGACTCTATTATACATAGAGAAGACTGCGTAGGAGTTTCCAGCCCCACGAAAGCCGCATTAATCCAGTTGGCAAAGAAAGATATTTCATCATCGGTCATAGGTTTAAAATCACCCAACTGGACACCGCTCTTTACAATTTCCTTTATAAAATCGATATGCACTTCAGTAAATTCGTTTTTTAGACGGAATATCTCTCTTAAATGGTCGAATATTTCATCAGAAATAACCTTGCTTAAATTGTTGTATTCTTCCCTTAATTTCAACCGGGACGTCAGGTAAGCCTGAAGTTTAGCTTTAGAAGTATTTTCCTGATTTACGGCCAGACGGATTTTCTTTACCGCATTATTAAATTCCTCTTTTACGACTGCCTCAAAAAGTTCATTTTTCCCGGGATAATAGTAATACAAAGTACTCTTGCCTTTTCCAACATGCCTGGCTACATCTTCCATGGTGGTTTTTTTGAGGCCATATTTAGAAAACAGCAGTTTAGCCGCTTTCAATATTTCCTGATTAAAACCATCGTCTTTAGAAAAAGTATTAGCCATATTTTATTTGTTTTTGATGTTTCGTTCTTAATATACGTTTTTTTATCAGGTTCAATTGCAATTCAGTAAAGTATCTGTTGACGATTATTGTGCCAGCCTTGTCATTATTTCGTAAAACATAAGTCAACTTACGGTCATTCATCTTGTCTATCAGTTAATTACAAAAGCACATTTGTTTAAGCAGTCTAAAATGTTTGGAGTATATTGATTATTGGACTAATTTTGTCAGAAAGTCGAAAGGCTTATAATTGAAAATAGGATTAACATTTAAAATTAAAAACATGAAAAAATTAATTTTATCAATCGCAGTATTAAGTGGCTTAGCTTTTACAACACAAGCTCAAACAGAAAAAGGAAATGTTATTTTAGGTGGTAGTGTAGGCTTCAACACCAGCAAAGCCGAAGGAGCATCTAAATCTGATGTAAACTTTAATATCGTTCCAAGTGTAGGTTATTTTTTAAATGACAATTTCGCTATTGGTACAGGAGTTGGTTACCAATACGATAAATCTGTAAGTACAAAAAGACAAAATGAAGCATTTGTAGTAGCTCCTTTCGGTCGTTATTACGTTGGTTTATCGAACCAGTTTAAATTTTACGGTCAATTATCTGTTCCAATGGAGTTTGGTACAGATAAAAGTATAGACAACAACGGAGATACAGGCGCAAAAATTGGTACTACAACAGATATCGGTGTTAATCTTGCTCCTGGATTTGCTTTCTATCCAACAAAAAGAATAGGAATCGAATTATCTGTTAAAGGTTTAGGTTACGAACATACTCAATTCAAAGACGAAGCGACAGGTGCAAAAGCCAAAAACAATGCATTTGGCTTAAATGCTGATACATTCGCTCCAAGAATTGGCGTTCAGTTCCACTTCTAAAATTTTTACTACATATGTAAGGAAGGCCACAGATAAAATTAGCTGTGGCTTTCTTCTTTTTCTAAGCCTTAAAAGAATAACCACCGTCTATTTGTAAAATAGAGCCATTCAGGTAGCCGTTTTCAATAATATGCATGGCCAGTTTTGCAACTTCTTCCGGTTCGCCAAATCGTTTTAAGGCAATTCCAGGTTTAATAGCTTCTCTCACTTCGTGTTTCTTTGCCTTCTGCCAGTCTGTATCTATATAGCCTGGATTAATACAGTTAATGCGTACTCCCAAAGGCTCAAGTATTTTAACCATATTTTTTGTTAATGCATTTATCCCAGCTTTAGACACACCATAAGGAATAGATGTCGCATGTGGATATACCGCCAGCATAGACCCGATAAGAATAATATTCCCGTTGTTTACTAAAAGGTCTTTAGAATGGTTTAAGAAGAGTGTAGGAAATAATAAATTACAATTGAAAACATTTAATATATTTTCGTCCTGAGCTTCGAAAAAAGGAGAGCGATCTGTAATTCCCGCATTCAATACTATAATTTCATATGAATGAGATATTTGCTTAAGTTGATCGATTAGTGAAGGTATTTCCCGAAGATTGCTATTATCATATTGAATAGCAAAGAAGTCCTTATCTTCAGTATATTTTTTGTCAATACGGTCTGTGAAAGTTTTACTGTTAACGTAGTTAAAAACTACTTTATAGCCTTTTTCCAATAAAGCCAACCCAATAGAAAAACCAATACCTCTGGACGAACCAGTAACAAATGCGTATTTCATAACATCAAATTAGTCTACAAAGTTAAAAAGATAGCTGCTTATTATGTTTTTAGAGTATGTTTAAATTTGTATCATAAAGTTTCTATAAGCTTTCTGTACAGATACACTGTTTTTTTAATCGGTAGTCGATTAAATGATTGCGAAAACTTTCTCTATGGTGATAGGTAAAGCAATTTATTTTTTTATAATTGTAAGGAATAAATATTTTGCAATGGAAAAGATATATTTAAGTGATGCCGGACCAAAAGTGTCGCCAGCTATTTATGGTTTTTACAGATGGAATGAAGTAGGAAGCGAAACATCTGCAGAGATGGAAAAAATAGTAAACCTATGTTTGGATTTAGGAATCAATACATTCGACCACGCAGATATTTATGGCGATTATGGAGTTGAAGAACTCTTTGGGGATTTGATTGCTAAAAAATCTTTCAAGAGAGAAGATATCGTCTTATTTACCAAATGCGGATTAAGAACACCGAGTACAAAGCATCCGGAAGTAAGATTAGATCATCTTGATACTTCAGCAAAACACATTATAGATTCTGTAGAAAACTCTTTAAAAAAGCTAAAAACAGATTATATCGATATCTTTTTATTGAATCATTTAGATCCGATAGCCAATCTGGAGGAAACTGCAAGTGCATTATTGAAGTTAAAGACATCTGGAAAAGTTAAGAATATTGGTATTACCAATTTTTCGGTTTTCGAACACCAGTTATTAGCTTCTTACCTGAATATCCCTATTGTAACAAATCATATAGAATTGAATTTGCTGAATACGACTGCTTTAGATAGCGGACAAATCGATTATATCAAACAAAGATATATGAGGCCTTTAGCGTCAGCTCCGCTTGCAGAAGGAAGAATAGCGAATGGTACAGATGCTTTGGCAACAAAAGTTAGAGCAAAATTAGAGAAGATAGCTCCAAAATATAATGTAGATATCGAATCTTTGGCCGTGGCTTGGTTAGTAAAATTAGGCGCTTTACCTTTGATTGGTACCAAGAACGAACAAAGAATAAGAAACATTGTTGCGTCTTTTTCTATTGATTTGGATAGGCAGGATTGGTACGAACTTTATCAGGCAGGTAAATAATATTATAAGGCTAAAAAAGAATAGCGGGTATTCATTTTATGGATACCCGCTATTCTTTTACAATCTATTTTGCTCTTCTTCGGATCCCGATGTTCTCCTTCGGGCTGGTTTGATGTCGTTTTTACCAAATTTATAGCTCACGCTAAATCTGAATAGTCTTGTAGCATGTTTTTGAGTTAAATTATAATCCAAACCAGATATCAAACTACTAATCCTTTGTTCGAATGTATTAAAGATATCGCTAACAGCAACTTTGGTATTCAGTTTATTTTTCAAAAAGTTTTTAGACAACCCGGCATTTAAACTATACTGCGGGCGAATTTTTAAAGTTCCGTACTCCAGGGCCGAAACATAATAGCCGCCCAGTTCTGCACTCATACTCTTGCTTATAGTGAATGCATGCTGCATATTATATTGCACAGCAAAATTTCCAGACCTGAAGTTTTGTCCATTTAAGTCTGCCGACTTGTAGTCAAAGTGAAATGCATTAACATTATTGGTCATATTCCACCATGGAAAGAGCTGAAAGGGGGCATAAATGTTTATATAATATTGATTTTGAGTATCCAGATTTTTAGCGGTCTGGTATAAAGCATTGTTTGTTGTATCAGGCAATATAACAGCATTGTCAATCAAGTCATGAACCAAAGAATAGCCCATAGATACAATGTACTTGCCTTTTAAAGTATGGTTTAGTTCGAATTTGTCTGTATACTGAGGATTTAAAAACGGATTTCCCTTGTTATAAGTGTATTCATCCAAATAATAGATAAATGGATTTAATGAGGTGTACCTTGGTCTGTCAATCCTTCTGCTATAAGAAAATGATAATTCGTAACTTTTAGTTATAGGTTTAGTTACAAAAAACGTAGGAAAGAAATCAAGATAATCACGTTTTACAACATTGTTATTCTCCAGTAAATGTCCTTTAGTGTTTGATTGTTCTGCTCTTAAACCCGCGTTGAAACTGAAATCTTTAAATGTTTTATGCAACGAAAAGTAAAGTGCGTTTACATTTTCATCATAAATGAAATGGTTGCTTCTTCCCGGGCCGTTTACCCATTCATCATTTTGTTTTGTTAAATATTTAAAGTTATTATCACTCTTTACCCAGCTGCTCTTATAACCCATTTCCAATTTATAGCCATTTTTAAAAGGCTTTACATAATCAATTTTTATAGAGGTAATATCTATATCGCTTGGACTGTTGTTATTGAATAAAAAGGGAGTATTTAAAAGATTACCAGATAAATCATAATAAGAGTTATCGTATTGCGCATTCTCCTTTTTATGATAATTCGAATAGTCAAAATCTGTGCTTAGTTCTTGCCCGCTACTGTCTATCTTGATTTTATAATTGAGATTATATGCCGTATTTCTGTTCCTGTTTTCAGATAAGCTATAAGCTTTCAATAAGCTATCTGCCTGTGTAAAGGATTTTCCTATAGCAGTTTGACTGTGCGAATCTTCTTTATCATCGTTATTGTAATTATTGATAAAGAAACCCAATGTTTGATTTTTATTGATAAAAAAGTCCGATCCGATTTTGAAAGAATAGTAATTGCCATGCGATTCGTTTCCGGATTGTTGCGAGAAATAAACATTTTCACCAGGTCTAGATGCAACTCTGTCTATATCAAGGCGATTCAAATTCGCATTTCTGGAATAGTTGAAATTTCCAAAAAGGTTCAATCTTTCAGTCCTGTGGTTCAAATTCAAACCAGTATTGGCTCTTGTAATTTTGGCCAGGCTTATGCTGGAATTTACCGAGCCATTTGTACCATACATTTTCCCTTTTTTAGTGACAATGTTGATTATACCGGCATTACCTTCAGCCTCATATTTAGCGGAGGGATTGGTAATAATTTCTATTGTCTGAATTTCAGAGCTTTGCATAGACTTTAAAAGTGTTGCCAGATCTGAATTAGACATATAAGTCTGTTTTCCATCTAACATCACCAGAACGCCGCTTTTACCTTGTAATGAAATATTGTCGTTCTGATCAAGAGATACGCCCGGAGAACGCTGTAAAACCTCCAATGCAGTAGATCCTGTAGAAAGGCTGCTACTTTCCACGTTTACTACAAGTTTGTCTGCCTTACGTTCTACAAAAGGCTTTTTTGCAACAACGACTATCTCATTTAAATTTATTTTTTTACCGTCCGGTTGTAGTGTCAAATCAATCTTGGCGGTTTGTTGGTCACTATTTAAAACAAATTCTTTTGAAACGTGATTTTTGTAGCCAAATAAAGAAGCTTTGAGAATATATCTTCCGAAAGGAATATTAGAAATAGAATAAACGCCGTGTTCGTTCGCCAAAGTGCCTTTTACAGTAGACGAATCTTGTGTTGAAATTACAGAAATGGTAGCAAAATCTAAAAGTGTGCCTTTTTCATCCTGTATTTTTCCTGATACCAATGTGCTTTGTGCAAAAATACAGTGGCTGACAGCTGTCAAAACTATAGTGGGAATCAGCTTTAAAAAATTCGATCTCATGCGTCTTGTTATTCTTTTTGTTGATAAGACGAAGGCAGCAAAGATTAGTTACAAAGAATTTTAAAATGCGCTTATTTGTCGGTATAATTTCTATGAGTTATCAAAAAGCTTGCCCTTTCCTCACTTTTGAAAGGAATATCCCAATTACCCTGATAACTGATTTTTGTAGGAAGCAGTTCATCCATAAAATAAGACATTTCGATATTCATTTGTATATCAAAACTAAATGCCAGATTGCTTAGTTTCATATCGATATATCTACCCAAAATCTGGAAGTTTCGTTTGTCAAAGATGGTAGTTAGCTCTTTAATCATCAGGCCATCCTTTGTCCAGTTTGATAAACCATCTTTCATGGTTACCTTAAATCTATAAACAGGAATAGAATCCAGATAAGTACCCGAATAAAATGTATAATCATAATACTGGCGCATATTGGCCGAGAAAATTTCCGTTTTGTTGGATATTATCGGAACACCTTTTACAGGTCTTCCCGGGCTAAAAATCAAGGTTTTCAGTTTGTCTTTGTAAGATTCGTTTTTTTCCTGTCCTTTATGGGCAACCGATGTATTGGGAGAATAATAAGACTTGTAAGAATTGGCGAAAATATAATCGAATAGCTCTATCGTCTTCAATTTATATTTTCCGTTCCTTTTATGGAGATTACCTTCGCTTTTATCAACCAGATAAGTGATTTTCTGGGCAGACTTATTTGGGTTGTGAATGAATCTCCTGTAGATACTACCGTCTACCTTATTCTTTTTATTATAGCTAAAAATGCTGTTTTCGGCCATGAATTTATATTTTTTCATTGCCCGAAAAGCTTCATAAAAGCTGGTGTCTGTAATAATCCGTTGAATAAAATCTTCTTGATTCAAACCTGCTTTTGCAGTTTTTATAACGACAACACTATCTATAACAACACTCAGAACCGTATCCGGATTGAAACGTGGGATAGCCTGCCCAAAAGAAAACTGTCCGGAAAATATCAATATGGAAAGCAGGGTAATGAAACGTTTCATAGCTATAAATATCAAAATAAAAAAAAGAGAAAAAGTCAGAAGCGAATCTGGTACAATAGGCGTATCAATAAACTCCCCTAGGCCATTCGCACAAGACTTCAACTAAGTTACTCTAAGCCTGTAATAAATGGCTCAACAGACACACACTAATGAGTTGATTCAACTACTGACCCAATATCCCTCTTTAAAAACCTAATTCCTTTATAGCAGAATAAGCCATTAAACCGGTGCTGATTTTCAGTGCGTTTTCGTCTATATCAAAAGTTGGTGTATGTACAGAAGATGTTATTCCTCGCTCTTTGTTACCCGTTCCTAATCTATAAAAACAAGCGTCTGAAACCTGAGAGTAATAGGCGAAATCCTCTGCAGCCATCCAGATATCCAAATCAATTACATTTTCTGCACCCAGATAATCAACAAGATTTTGCTTAACCCGAGCCGTTAATTTTTCCTCGTTAACTAAGAAAGGGTAACCATTCACTATTTTGAATTCACATGATCCTCCCATGCCCTCGGCAATAGATTCGGCCATTTTTTTCATCTTGATATGGGCAGATTTCCGCCACTCTTCATCTAATGTCCTGAAAGTCCCGTGTATGACAACTTCATTTGGAATAACATTAGTGGCACCATCAGCAATAACCTTTCCGAAAGATAAGACAGAAGGGATTCTGGGATCTGCATTTCTGCTTACAATCTGTTGTAATGCGGTTAAAGTATGGGCCATAATCAAAACAGGATCTATATTTTCTTGAGGTTGTGCCCCATGCCCACCTTTTCCTTTTATGGTAATATATAATTCATCAGACGAAGCCATGTACTTACCCGGTCTGATACCAACTTTACCAGTCTCAATCAGAGGCATTACGTGTTGTCCCAAAACAGCTTGAGGTTTTGGATTTTCCAATGCGCCGTCCTTAATCATGATACTGGCTCCGCCAGGAAGTACTTCCTCTGCCGGTTGAAACATCAATTTGATAGTTCCACCAAATTCGTTTTTCAATTTTGATAATATAGCAGCCGTCCCCAGTAACGATGAAGTATGGACATCGTGCCCACAAGCATGCATTACACCTTCATTTTTTGATTTATATACCACATCATTTGTCTCGAATATAGGAAGGGCATCCATATCCGCTCTTAACGCAATCACCTTGTCCGAAGGTAAACCTCCCTTAATAATTCCTAAAACTCCGGTATTTGCAATCTCAGTGAAAGAAATTCCAAGAGCTGTTAATTGTTCCTTCACAAACTTCGATGTCTCGTATTCGTGAAAAGAAAGCTCTGGATTAGCATGCAAATGTCTCCTTTTGGAGATAACATCTTCGTGGATTTCGGAAGCTAAGGTTTTAATTTTTTCTATTAACATTATTGGTCGACTTTTTCGGGGTTGATACGTTCTCTAAAAATAAAAAGGGTACGGAAGATGGGACGCAATGAACTCATGAGCTGTTGAGCCTCCATCCTTGAGCGGAAATCACCAACTTTAACCCGGTAGTTAGGTTGTGTGTAAGAGATGTAAGTATTATGTTCCGGGTAAAGCGTTTTAAACTTTGCCTGAACATCATAGGCTTCTTTTCTGTTTGGTCCAAAGAAAATTTGAACCCTGTAGCCTGTAAGAACCAAAGGCGTACCACTTTGCGATACACCTTTGTTTAATTCAATTCTTCTTTTAATTAAGCTATCTATAAGCGGGTCTTTTACTTCCTGTACCGAGCCAGTCTCCTGGGCTTTGCCAGCCTGACTTAGCAGAAGAAAAAGAACCGCTATAATGATATTTTTTGTTTTAAGCATTTGCGCCGTGACAACTTTTATATTTTTTACCACTTCCACAAGGACAAGGGTCATTTCTACCTATTTTCTCTTCCTGACGAACGATAGGTTGAGATTTTGGTAATTCTCTGGTATCGTCCATTCCAGGCTGTTCTGATCCAACTTCTGTTCTGGAACTTGTTAACTTGCTCAAATCTATAGACGGCTGTGGTCTGGCTTCCTGAACCGGAGCTTCCTGAACCGGAATTCCTCCTTTGAACAAGAAACTTACCACTTCTTTGTTTACAGACGCCAACATGGTTTTGAACAGGTTGAAAGCCTCCATTTTATAAATAATCAATGGATCCTTTTGTTCATAAACAGCATTTTGTACAGACTGTTTTAAATCATCCATTTCACGTAAATGCTCTTTCCAGGTATCATCTATTAAAGCAAGTACAATATTCTTTTCGAATGATTTGATAACTTCTCTTCCGTTAGATTCAACAGATTTTTTAAGAGGAGCAGAAATTTGTATCGCTCTTACACCGTCTGTAAACGGAATTATAATGTTTTCTATGCTCGCACCTCTGGTAATAAGAATCTCTTTTAACACAGGTAAAGCCTGCTGACTGATGGCTTCGGATTTTCTACTATAGTATTCAGATGCTTCATCGAATACCTTATTTACCAGTTTATCAATATTAGAATTAGAGAATTCCTGTTCTGTAATTTGCGTATCGATAGAGAATATTCTGATCAGCTCAAGCTTAAAGCCTTCGTAATTATTGGAATCCTTGTATTCTGCAACGATATCATCGATAACATCAATAATCATGTTTTCAATATCCACATCTAAACGTTCTCCAAACAATGCGTTTTTACGTTTGGTATAGATTACGGTACGCTGAGAGTTCATAACATCGTCATACTCCAACAAACGTTTACGAATGCCAAAGTTGTTTTCCTCTACTTTTTTCTGCGCTCTTTCAATAGAATTGGTAATCATAGAGTGTTGGATAACCTCACCCTCTTCGATTCCCATTTTAACCATTAAGTTTGAGATTCTTTCCGAACCAAACAAACGCATCAGGTTATCTTCCAATGACACAAAGAATTGAGAAGAACCCGGATCTCCCTGACGGCCTGAACGACCACGTAACTGTCTGTCTACACGACGGGATTCGTGTCTTTCCGTACCAATAATAGCTAAACCACCAGCTTCCTTCACGCCTTCGCCCAATTTAATGTCGGTACCACGACCGGCCATATTGGTAGCAATGGTTACGGTTCCTGCTTTACCAGCTTCAGCAACAATGTCTGCCTCTTTCTGGTGTAATTTCGCATTCAATACCTGATGTTTGATTCCGCGAAGTTTAAGCATACGGCTTAATAATTCTGAAATCTCAACTGATGTTGTACCTACAAGAACCGGACGGCCAGCATTAGATAATTCAACAATTTCGTCTACTACAGCATTGTATTTCTCACGCATTGTACGGTATACCTTGTCTTGCATATCCTTACGGGCAATTGGTCTGTGCGGAGGAATTTCAACAACATCCAATTTATAGATTTGCCATAACTCACCAGCTTCAGTAACCGCAGTACCGGTCATACCAGCTAGTTTGTGGTACATTCTAAAGTAGTTCTGAAGCGTGATAGTAGCATAAGTCTGCGTAGCATCCTCGATTTTTACATTTTCTTTAGCTTCAATAGCCTGATGTAAACCGTCTGAATAGCGACGGCCATCCATAATACGACCAGTTTGCTCATCAACGATTTTAATCTTTCCATCGTCGATAATATATTCCGTATCTTTTTCGAATAAAGTGTAGGCTTTCAAGAGTTGATTTACCGAGTGGATACGTTCTGCTTTAATTGAGTAATCTCTCAATAATTCATCTTTTTGATGTGCTTTCTCTTCAGGAGAAGCAGCAGATTTTTCAATTTCTGCAATCTCGGTACCTACATCTGGTAAAATAAAGAAATGCGGATCTTCACCAGAAGCGGTAATCAATTCAATACCCTTTTCGGTTAATTCAACCTGATTTTGTTTTTCATCGATGATAAAATAAAGTTCTGCATCCACACGGTGCATCTCTTTATTCTGATCCTGCATAAAATAATTCTCGGTTTTAGTAAGTATCTGACGAATTCCAGATTCACTTAAAAACTTGATCAAGGCTTTGCTTTTTGGTAAACCGCGATGTGCTCTCAATAAAGCCATTCCACCATCATCTACACCAGATTTACCTTCATTTATTTGTTTCTTAGCTTCGTTTAAAACACCATTAATAAAATTCTTTTGTGCATTTACCAGACGTTCGATTCTCGGTTTTAAATCATAGAATTCGTGTTCATCTCCGCGAGGAATAGGACCGGAGATAATTAAAGGTGTACGGGCATCGTCAATTAAAACCGAGTCAACCTCATCCACTATAGCGAAATGTAATTTACCTTGTACCAGTTCTTCAGGTGTACGTGTCATATTGTCACGCAAGTAGTCGAAACCAAATTCATTATTCGTTCCGTAAACAATATCCGATTGGTAAGCTCTTCTTCTGTCAATAGAGTTTGGATAATGTTTATCAATACAATCTACAGACAAACCATGGAATTCGAAAACTGGTCCATTCCATTCAGAGTCACGACGAGCCAGGTAATCATTCACCGTAACTACGTGAACACCCATTCCGGCCAGTGCATTCAAGTAAATTGGTAAAGTTCCTACTAAGGTTTTACCTTCACCCGTACCCATTTCGGCAATTTTACCCTGATGAAGTACAATACCACCAATCAGCTGAACATCATAGTGGATCATGTTCCACTTAACCTCATTTCCGGCAGCCAACCACGAATTGTGGTGAATAGCTTTGTCACCGTCTATAATAACGTTACCTTTTTTCGCAGCTAATTCTCTGTCGAAATCTGTAGCGGTAACTTCTATCGTTTCATTTTCTGTAAATCTTCTTGCAGTTTCTTTCATTACAGCGAAAGCCTCTGGAAGAATTTCATTAAGCGTAACTTCTAATTGTTTGTTACGTTCTTTTTCCAAACGGTCAATTTCATCATAATAAGCTGTTTTTTCAGCTAAAGGCATTTGTTGGTTTTGCTCAACATTGTTCTTTATTTCGATGATTTTACCATTGATTTCTGACAAACTTTCTTGAATTCTATGTTTGAAGTTTAAGGTTCTTCCTCTTAATTCGTCATGTGAAAGGCTGGAGAGCTTGTCAAACTCTTCATTTATTTTATCAACGATAGGCCTGATTGCTTTGATATCGCGATCAGATTTACTACCGAATATCTTACTAATAAAATTTAACATCTTAGATTAATTTGAAAATACTATCAACTCAACAATTACGCCACGACCTAAAGAAAGTCAAAATGGCATCTTTGCGGGCGTGTAAAATTAATACTTTATTTAAAAGTTTATAATTTAAATAATGTTAAGTATATCAATAATAACGGTTAAATCGTTTTTTTCGATGTATCACAATAGAAATTTTTATATTTCGTAATATAAACAAAACAGAAATGATGAACGGAATCAACATAGTAACAGACGAAAAAGGAAATACCAAAGCTATAATGCTGGATCTTGTTTATTTTAAAAAAGAGCAAATAGATGCAAAAAAGGTGATTGAAGGCCTGTCCGACTTGCAGAAGCTTATCGACGAAAGTGTCGTTACATCAAAAAAAGACAATGATTGGGAGTCTGCAAAATCAAAATTAGAACAACTGAAAAACCTGAAATGAAAATAATCTTATCTACCTTTTTTTGTGCTTTTATGTTCTCTGCAAAAGCGCAGCAAGATTCTATTGAAGTTTCGCCTTTAAAATTTATCGGTGATAAAGAGTATGCTTATTATACAAAAGGGAACGATCCTTCTCTGGTGCTGATAGCGGAATTGAATAATTACCCCTCTCCGCAAAAAGTTCTGGATAAACAAAAGCAACTGAATTTAAGCACCGATCAGAAAATCCAAATTCAAACTATACATACCGAAATGATGCGGAAAATTAAAGAAATGGGCGGCTTTCTGATTACGGAACAGACAAAACTGAATAAGCTTTTCGAAACAAATAAAGTGAATGAGGGTTCTTTAATATATCATACCAATAAAATTGGTGCACTAGAAGGCGAAATGCGCAATGCATATTTAAAAGCGCATTTAAGAACCCGGGGGATTTTAACCGCCCAACAACTTAAAAAATACGATTCTATAAAGAATACAAACAAGTAATTTTAAATTTAGCCAAGTAAACGATAACTTAGCACCCTAAAATTTTTTTATATGAACACATCCTTCGACTTTGAAAAGCCTATTGCAGAATTACAGCAACAGGTTGAAAAAGTGAATCAGATAGCGGAGAAAACCAAAGTGGATATGTCGGCTACACTGAGAGAATTGGAAGAAAAAATAGAAAAAGCAAAGCAAGATGTCTATAACAACCTAACAGGTTGGCAGCAGGTGCAGATATCGAGACATCCGGAAAGACCTTATACTTTACAGTATATCGAGAACATATGTGATGATTTTATCGAGCTTCATGGCGACCGTACCGTAAAAGACGATAAAGCCATTGTAGGCGGCTTTGGTAGTCTTAATGGAGAAACGGTAATGTTTATTGGTCATCAGAAAGGTATAAATACCAAGATGCGCCAGTACAGGAATTTCGGTATGGCTAATCCTGAAGGTTACAGAAAAGCTTTGCGCCTGATGAAACTGGCCGAGAAATTCAACAAACCGGTTGTTACCTTTATTGATACTCCGGGCGCATACCCAGGATTGGAAGCAGAGGAGCGCGGGCAAGGGGAAGCTATTGCGAGAAATTTACTGGAAATGTCTGTACTTAATGTTCCTGTTATTTGCATAATTATTGGAGAGGGAGCTTCTGGTGGTGCATTGGGTATCGGTATTGGAGATAAAGTGTATATGCTGGAACATACCTGGTATTCTGTGATTGCTCCGGAATCTTGTTCTTCTATTCTTTGGAGAACCTGGGATTATAAAGAGAAGGCTGCTGAGGCCTTAAAACTGACCTCTGAAAATATGCTGGCTAATGGTTTAATAGATGGTGTGATTCCAGAGCCTTTGGGCGGAGCACATCAGGATCCGGCGGCGATGTCGCAAACAATTAAAGAAAAACTGATTCAGGATTTAAAAGAGCTGAAATCCAAACAAATAGAAACCCTTATTTCAGAAAGAATTGATAAGTTCTGTAGTATGGGAGTTGTGCTAGAAAATTAATTAACAATTCAGCTTATAAAAAATGCAAACGAGATATCTCGTTTGCATTTTTTATTTATAGACGATTTTAGGGTTCTACCAACCGGGATTTTGCGTAAGCGCGGGATTCAATACTCTTTCACTTACTGGAATAGAATTTAAATAATCCCTATTTAATTTAAAGCCATAGCCACTTGGAATAGTGTTTTTATATGGATCAAGAAATCCTTCATTATCAACCGGTGTAGTATTTGCCGGATGCTGGGAGGCTAAGAATCCTTTAGGTCTTTTTCCAAAAATCAACTCATCTGCCGCTGCCCAGCGTAAAATATCCGGTAGCCTGAAACCTTCTAAAGCCAGCTCAACCCGTCTTTCTCGTCTAATTTCATTAATTATCGGAGAAAGTGTAGGAAAATCCCATTTTGGATCTGTAGTAATATTAGTTAATATTAAATTTGGCATACCAACCCGATCCCGAAGCTTTTTAATAGTCTTATTTATATCCGCTTGATCAATTGTTCCTAACTCAGCTTTTGCCTCTGCATAGTTTAACAAAACTTCTGCGTATCTGTAGAGAATAGAGGGAGTCTCTTCAAACTGCTGAACATGGTAAATCATATTAGGATTATAACCTTTTACAATTAGATACCCGGTTGGCGCATTATAATCTGCAGTACTATTACGTTTGTCGTATACTTCTTTCCAGAACTTATTTGGTGTGCCTGCAGCAATTTTCCAGATATCATCCGGTGAAGCTATGGTTTGGAAAAATCGCGGATCTCGGTTCTGGCCTTCTAACTTTAAGGTGCTGTAGCCCATAAAATTTGCATTTCCGGTAATTGGCTTTCCATCAATGGCTAAATAAGAATCTGCCAGCTGTTTTGTAATTGTATTCCCTGATGGCGTTTCCATCCTAAAGTTTCTATCGTTTACAAATGCCGAACTACCTCTCGATAAATTATTATCGTATTTTTTCCAGAACATTACTTCTTTATTGGTAGAGTAATCTCTAAGAGCGAACAGGTCTTTGTAATCAGTAGAAGGACTGCCTGTTGTGTAAACATCATACAAATTTGAGGTCATAATTTTATCGGCAGCTTCTACAGCTTTATTAAAATATTTAGCTGGCTGGGGGTTTGCAACACCAAAATCGGTACCATTATGGTATTTTTCCCATGTGCCTTCATATAAGGCAACTCTGCTTTGCATTAAAAGGGCCATCCATTTATTTATACGGCCTGCACCTGAGGTTTTATCTGCTGTTAAATATTTAGCTGCCGAGTCTAATTGTGCAATAATATTATCCGCAACAATGTTTCTTGGATCTCTTGGTTTATATAAATCAGGAGATTCAGAACTGAGCTCGGTAGTTATCCATGGAATATCTCCGTAGTCTTGCAAAAGATTAAAGTAGATCACGGCTCTAAAGAAATATGCTTCGCCTAAATATTGTTTGTAAGTATTAAGGGCATGTTTTTCTTCTACTCTTTTATAATTATCAAAAAAGTAGTTGATACTCCTAACACTTGCAAATGGTATAGACCCGGTAGATGAAATCACCCGTGTGCCTTCTAAACGCTGATCAATATTTATTCTGATCTGATTATCACTGTCAAAATCATTCCCGTGATTCGCATATCTGATGAAAATTGTGCTGTTATAAAACTGATTTACGTATGTTTTAAGATGCTCGGGATCTGTAAAAAACGCTGAATCTTCTACTTCATCTAAAGGAGACCTTTGTAAAAAATCTTTTTCGCATCCGGTAAAGACTATACCAAATGCTATGAAACTGATGATTGTTTTTAGAGATTTCATAATATAATTCATTAAAAGGTTAAATTAAACCCCATTATCCAATAACGAGAAACAGGATAAGTTGCCTGAGGAACATTACCCGCATTCTGCGCAAAAACGGTTTCAGGATCATACACTTTTGGAAGACCTGTAAAAGTTAGCAGGTTTTCTCCGGCTACATAAATTCTGGCTTTTTGTAAAAACAGTTTATTGGATAGCTTTTGAGGTATAGTGTACCCTACGCTAATATTTTTTAGTCTTAAATATGCCCCATTTAGAACATATCTCGATTGTACCTGACGATTCTTATTGGTTTGAGTAGTAAAATAAGGTTTGGCAAAATAAGCATCGGTATTCGGCCCTAATATATTCGTTTCATTAGCAGGCCTCCAGTAGTCAAGAGCAGGGGAGTCTTTAAGAATGGTCGATGATCCAAATGCGGTAAGCATACCGTAAAACATGCCAGCATTGATATGTGGGTAATAATCATGTTTACCTAAGCCTTGCCAAAATATATTAAAATCAAAACTTTTCCAGCTAGCTCCCCCTGTAAAACTATAATTATACCTTGGGGAAGTATTACCAATAATGGTTAAGTCTCCATGGTCATCTAATGTTCTTGTTCCATCATTTATGATAGGGTTTCCATTTGTATCCAGGTATCTGTCTCCGTCAAGATTTTTATATTTCATATCACCCGGCCCCCATGTAGGATAAAAGAAACTCTGGTTATACATAGCTTCTCCCTGTGTTTGTATTAGACCATCGGTTATATAACCCCATATTTCGCCAATTTCTTTACCTACATAAAAGTTATCAATAATTCCTTTTTCATTGTTAAATTTTAATACCCTTGTTCTGCTGTCTCCCAAAGTTATTCTGGCATTATATGCAAAATCAGATGAAATACGGTCATTCCAGCTTACCGCAAGTTCAAAACCCTTGGTTGTCAAAGAAGCGTTATTAACATTTGGAGCTAGTGTTCCCAGAAGGTATGGTAAGTCTTTTCCTCTAGTCATCATATCGTCCGTTCTCCTGTTGTACCAATCAAAAGCAAGCCCCAATTTGTTTTTCAAAAATTCTGCATCTAATCCAAGATTTAAGGTAGACACCGTTTCCCAGGTTATCGTAGGGCTAATTATTTTCGGAACGTTTGCGTATGGAGGGCGTTGCCCGTCAATTATCCAGTTCAGTTCTGCAACAGGATCAATCCTTTTTATATATTGAGAATAATCGTAGACATTCTGATTTCCTAAAGAGCCGTATGACCCCCTTAACTTAAGCATATTAACATACGGTTTCACAGGATCCCAAAAGTTTTCTTTAGAAATGTTATATCCAACAGATCCTGAAGGGAAAAAGCCCCATCTCAGATTTTCTGCAAATCTGGAAGAACCGTTATAACGGGCGCTGAATTCTAATAGATATTTTTCTTTAAAATTATAGTTTAAACGGCCAAAAATACCTTCTGTTGCCCAATGCCATAAATCATCTTCAACTGTCTTATTTCCAACTGAAGTGCTTATAGATGGCACCTCGGTAGTAATTAAACCTGACGCTGTTGCATTAAGACTTGAAAATGTTTTTTTATCCTGCTCGTAACCTAATAATCCTTTAAAATAATGATTGTTGACTTGCTTTTCATAAGATGAAACTACGTTAAATAACGTGTAGAGAGGCTGTGAGAAAACCGACTGATAAGTAGCACTTGGCTTACCTATATTGCCAAATGTACCGTTGCCTAGTTCTACCATAACTGGTTTAGGGTTTACCATTTGCCTGTCTGTTTGTACATTATGATTATAAGAGACATTTGTCTTCCATCCTTTTACAGGTTCAAACTCTCCTCCTAGTACTAATAAAAAGTCATTAGTTTCCAGTTTGTCCCTTCCTCCGTCTTCCATCATCCTTATTAAGGGGTTTTGAATAGTACCATTAATATTGTACATAGGTGTCATAGGTGCCCAGGTAAGAAACTCACCGAAAGCATGGTCTCTGCCTACTGTTGTAATACCAAGAGGATAATCGGAATAACCTTTTGCATATTTTAAACTGGTATTTAAACTCAGCCAATTGGTCACTCGGGTAGAAAGGTTAGTTAAGAAATTATATCTTTTATAAAAATCATAACCATAGTTATACATTCCATCCTGGTCTGTAAATCCACCGGCAATATAGAATTGTGTTTTATCTGTACCGCCGGAAACGTTAATGTTATGTTTTTGATTGAAGGTATTATCTTTAAACATTAATCTTGCCCAATCGTAATTGGCATTGCCGTTACGTCTTCCCAAAAAGATACCGGAAATGGGATTGTTTGGGTCATATTCATAAGGATATGTTCCAGCTATATAATCCCTTATCCTGTTCATTTGTTCATCTGAATATATTGGGGTTGCTACTAAAGCATTGGCATTAGCCTGATTATAAGCTGTTGCCCACGTTAAGGCATCTACCTGGCTAAGTGGCCTAACCGGAGAAGCTAATGATAAGGTATTGTTATATTGAACATTAACTTTACCGTCTTTATTCCCTTTTTTGGTAGTAATTAATATAACACCAAAAGGTGCTTTTGAACCATAGATTGCAGATGCCGAAGCGTCTTTTAAAACCGAAACACTTTCAATAGATTCAGGGTCTACATTATTGATATCCATTTCCACACCATCAACCAAAACAAGAGGAGAAGTGCTTACGCCCCTGACACCATCAAGATTAATCGAACCAACACCCCTTATATTAAAGTTGCTAGCGGCACCAGGTTCGCCACCTCTGAAATTCATTGTAATGTTAAGATTCGGGGACGTACCCTTTAATAGGTCAGAAACTTTGGATGCCGGTCTGTTCTCTAGTCGTTCTCCAGAAATCACGTCAACCGCCCCTGTAAGATTAACTTTCTTTTGTGTACCATAGCCAACCACGACTACTTCCTCCAAAGATTTAGAATCATCTGCCAAAATTACATTAATAGTGCTCTGATTATTTACCGGTATTTCCCTGGTGACGTACCCTATATAGGTGAACACCAAAATACCATTGCCATCTGGCAAATTAAGGGAGTAGCGGCCATTTACATCAGTACTTGTAGCGATTTTTGCGCCTTTAAGTTGAACACCTACACCAATTAAAGGTTCTCCCTTACTATCTGCTACCAGACCGCTTACTTTGACCTGAACCATTTCAATGGATGGTTTTAGTGAGGCTGCATCTACAGTTTTGTCAGGGCTTTTACCTAACACAATCCGGTTATCTATTGCCTCATATGAAATTCCATTAATATTCAAAAGCTTATCTAAAACAACACCTAGCTTTTGATCATTAACATTTAGCGAGACCTGTTGGTCTATCTTTATGACATCCTTACTATAAACAAATTTAACTTTTGCATTTTCTTTAAGTGCGTTTAACACAACGCCCAAATTATCGTTAATTGATATAGTTACCTTTCGATCTAATATGGCCTGAGCGCTGGTATCGTTTGCGAAAGTTATCCCTGTAAATAAGAAGGCAATGGCTCCCTGACTAATAGTACTCTTTATAATTCTGGACCATGTCAAACTTTTCTTTAAATACATTTTCATAAATTCATGTGTTTTTTCTGTTAGAATAAGACAATTAAGTTATCAAATCAAGGCTTAATTCTGCTAGGCTGCCCAAGCATTAAAACTTCGGATTTAGTTTGGTTTAATTATTTTCATCAATCATAGGCTTACTGTTTATGGTTTTAATTAAGATTATCTTCCTGCCGTTTATTTCATATTTTAAATCAAGAGATTTCTCCAGCATTTCTAATATTGAGGGTAAACTCTGATCTGTAAAATCTGCTTCGAGGGAAAAGTTCAGAAGATCTTTGTTGGAAGTCGTAATATCAACTCCAAATTTTTCATCCAGGATGGGAAGAACATCTTTTAATGCTCTATTATTAAATGTTAACGTTGCTTTTCGCCACATGCTTAAGTCAGAGTTTCCGCTTTCCCTCCCTTTCTTTAAGACATTATCTGTTTTGGAATAAGTCGCTTTTTGATCGGGGTACAGAATTACACCTGCATCTTCATACTGTTGTTGAAGACGTACCGATACTTTTCCAGTTACTACCGAAACCTCTGCCGGAGTACCCTTTTTTGCTCTTACTAAAAAACTTGTGCCCAATACCCTTGTTACAATATTGTCACTATGAATAATAAAAGGCCTTTTAGCGTCGGGTTTGACTTCAAAAAAAATCTCGCCAGACATGGTAATTTCTCTCTTAGTCAATTTAAATTCCTTTGGATATGTAATTTTGCTATTAGGGTTAAGCCATACCGTACTTCCATCTTCAAGAATCAATTTTTGAATATTTTTTGATTGGTTAAACGCAACAACTTCCTGCATTATAGGCTGTACTTTATGATACCTAAAAAGAAAAATTCCAAGTACTATCAATACAGTTGCAGCTATTGCACGTAGAAAATAAATCCTGTCAGTTGTTCTTTTATTATGATTCAAAGTCTCATCTGGTTGCCGATTGATTAATGAAATGTTATTTTTAATACGCTTTCTTAAGCGCTGCTTTAGTTGCTGCTGCTGTAAATCCGATAGCAGATCAATAGGATTTTGCTCGTTATCAAACGAATTATACCACTCATTTAAATAATGTATTTCCTCTGGGGTACATGCATTATTTAAATATTTAGCAACTAGTTCTTGCAAATCTGTTTTTTGCATAAGGCTTAATGGTCGTATAATTAAAATGCTTTCTTTAGATATAGACAGCTAATACGAGGTTAACCCTTGCTTATTGAAAAAATATTTATGATCCGGATGGTTTTTCCTACCAATTCTCAGAAGTTAATTTTTAATCGATAAGATTATAATGAGCCAGGAGGCTAATTTATTAATACCGTAAATCCTGATCTTTAATTGTCTGATGGCTTTTGTCAGATGCCCTTCGACCGTTTTTTCAGAAATACCAAGTACGGCAGCAATTTCTCGGTTAGTTTTATAATGTTTGCGGCTAAGTTCATAAACAGATCGACATTTTGGTGGAAGATGATTTACTTCTTTCTCGAGAATCTTATTTAAATCATTAATCAAAATTGTCTCTTCTGTTGAATTGTCATAACTATTTGTAGTTTGCTGAGATATCCTATATGATTCCCTAACTCCTTCTTTTTGCATATTATTAAACACCATATAACGAATTGCAGTATGAAGATAAGCAGCTAGTGAAGTATGGATTTTAATGCATTTTCTCTTAGTCCATAAATGGGTAAATAAATCCTGAACCGTTTCTTCTGCTTTTTCATGAGATTTTAACCGCTTATAGGCAGCTGCATATAAAGCAGACCAATATCTGTTAAAAATCTCTTCAAATGCGGCATCACTACCTTCACAAAGCAATACCGCAAGTTTATTGTCCGAAAGCTTCTCGAGATTCCGCATATTATATGCAAATATTTAATGTCGTTTAATCCTGAAAAGACAGGTTAGTTTATAATCAAAAAGATAGAACTAATATATATGAAAAAAGTTAAGATATTTATTATATCCTAACTTTTTTATCCAGAACCTGAAATAAAGAATGTGAAATCTTATTTGTGCAAGCAGGTTAGGCCAGGCAGATTTTTTCCCTCAGGCTAAACTAACAAGAATATTAAAGGATCCTCAATGCACCCTCCTCTCAGCTGTTGCGTATGTTTTTGAACGAGTAGGAATCAAAAACCAACAACAGATATTCTCGCTAAGAAAACAAAAAACGCCAATAGGTACAATCCCTATCAGCGTTTCTCTATGTGAACTTAGCCTTCTTAGTGGCTGGAACTATCTTGAAAATCCAAACTTAGTTTCAAAAGATTTCAGTTGATCATCAACCTTTTTATGTAAAGCAGTTTCCTGATATTTTTTAGTCATCTCCTCAAACTGAGAAAGTACAAATAGTCCCAATTGAACGTCTCTTCCAGCAAGGTTTTCTTTCGTTTTGCTGATAGAATATCTGTAATTCAATTCTCCCTGAACCAAATCAGCTGTTTGCGACAATAAATCATTTGCCTCTTTCTTCATACCTAATTGATAAAGAACATCAACGATTTCGTATTTACCCAGGGCAAAATTAGAATCATAAACAGTTTTTATAGGAAGCACATCAAGGCATTTATTCATTACATTTTTGGCACTATCCAGTTTTCCTTCAGTAATTAAATTTCTGCTTAGCTCAATAAACTTGTTAACAGACAAAAATACCATTTTCGTCGATTCAGGATCTAAATAAGATGCATTCTTCATGTTACCCCAAACAAATTTATCCATCATATTGGCGTACATTGCATCGCTATCAACTTCTTCAGTTTCAGAAAGGGCACTGCTGTTTTCCAGATTATGTTTTTCTTTTGGAAGCAGGCGTAAAGCGAAGCCTTCGTTAAAAAGGTATTTATCCAAACCCATAAAGCTACTGTTCGGAACAGTGAAAGCAAAGTAAATAGGTCTTTTCCATTTGTTATGGGCAAGAATATCCAGAATAGCCAATTGCCCTTTTGTTAAATAATTTCCTGGTAAAGTCCAGTTCATTTCAGGGACAATTCTGCCAGCTTCGCTTGCCTTCATTGCACCAGATTTAATAACATCCTCTGCGTTAACAGTCAATTTAAACTGTTTTGTAGGTAAGAAGTTCTCCGATTTGCCATTCTGGTACTGAACTTTAGCTTCAGGATTATCAGAAGTAACAAATTCAAAAATATCGGCAATCTCCTGATGGCCCTGTAATTGAAAATCCTGATAGAAAAGCACATCTCTTACCCCGGAGACATAAGCAGACGGTGGAATAGTTAAATCGATAGGCTGCGAAGCGTTAAATGGTTTCCTCAACTGATTGATATACCAATCCGTATCAAATAAACTTAAATTGATAATCCTTACGTCCGGTCTGAAGTTTTCCACTTCCTGTACGTACCATAAAGGATAAGTATCATTATCTCCGTAAGTAAAAAGTATCGCATTTGGTGCACAACTGCTTAAATAGTTTTTTGCTAAATCTCTTGCGGTCGTTTTTTCAGAACGGTCATGGTCGTTCCATTCTTCCTTAGCCATTAAAACTGGAGCAGCTAAAAGGCCGATAACAGTTGCCAATGCACTGGCAGTTTTAGCATTTAAAAACTTGCCAAACCATTCTGAAATGGCAAAAACAGCCAAACCAATCCATATTGCAAAAGCGTAGAACGATCCGGCATAAGCATAATCCCGCTCTCTTGGTTGATTTGGTGTCTGGTTAAGATAAAGAACAATTGCCAAACCCGTAAAGAAGAACAGAAGCGCCACAACACCAGCATCCTTTTGGTTTCTTTTAAAATGCCAGAAAGCGCCAATTATTCCTAAAATTAATGGAAGGAAATATAACCTGTTATAGGCTTTGTTTTCTGTGATGCTTTTTGGAAGCTCACTTTGGCTGCCCAGACGCATAGCATCAATAGGTTTGATCCCACTAATCCAATTTCCTTTTGTGTACTCGCCATATCCTTGCTCGTCATTTTGTCTTCCGGCAAAATTCCAAAGGAAGTAACGCATATACATAAAACCTACCTGATAAGTTCCAAAGAAACCAAGGTTTTGCGCAAAAGTAGGACTTTGAGATTCTGTCATATCCATCCAATCCCTGTAAACTGCTATATGACCTCTGTCATCGCTGTACATTCTTGGAAATAACGTGTTTCTATCATATATGTATGAAGTTCTTTTGCCTGCAACTTCATATTTATGTTCCCCTTTTCTGTAAATAGTAGAGGTTTCTTTAGAGTCTATAACTTTACTGTCAAAGTACTGTCCATAAGCTAATGGCCTGTCTCCGTACTGCTCGCGGTTAAGATAACTTAATAAAGCAAAGGCATTGTCCGGATCGCTGTTATTTAAAGTAGGATTTGCTTTTGCTCTGATGACAATCATGGCAAAAGAACTGTATCCGAAAATGATAAATACAAATGATAACATAGCCAGATTAAGTACAGGCTTGTTTTTACGTATAGAATATAAGATTAGCCAGATTGATAAACCTACTACCAATAGTGCAAAGAAAATAACGCCACTTCCGAAGCCCAGGCCTATCGTGTTAACAAAGAATAAATCAAAGTAAGCTCCAAATTTTACAAGGTACTGTATAATACCGTATTGGATAACTCCCAGAATTATAATTCCAATAATTAGGGCTGTTATAGTTCCCTTAGAGGTAGCTTTTTCTGTTCTGCGGAAATAATAGATCAACGCAATTGCCGGAATAGCCAATAAATTCAGTAAGTGAACCCCAATCGAAAGTCCCATTACATAGGCAATAAAAAGAAGCCATTTGTCGGCGTTCGGCTCATCTGCATGAGCATCCCATTTCAAAATAGCCCAAAATACAATTGCTGTTAACAAAGATGACATGGCGTAAACCTCGGCCTCAACAGCAGAAAACCAAAAAGTATCAGAAAAAGCATAAGCTAAAGCACCTACCAAACCAGCACCAATAATGGTGATAACTTGTGTTGTATTAGGCTCACCTTTGTAACCGGTAGCCACTTTTCTGCCCAGCGCAGTAATGGACCAAAACAAGAACATAATGGTAGCACCACTGGAAAGCGCCGAACTTACATTCACCCAGTAAGCAACTTTAGTTTCATTTGCCGCAAATAGACTAAATAGCTTGCCTATCATCAAAAACAAAGGCGCCCCCGGTTGATGAACAATTTGAAGTTTATAGGCGGCAGAAATAAATTCGCCGCAATCCCAATAACTTGCCGTAGGTTCCAGAGTTAAAATATAAACTAAGCTTGCAATTAGAAATGTAAGCCAACCAAATAAGTTGTTAATTTTTTTATAGGTCATTTCTTTGTTATATTCTATATATCTGCCGAAAATAAATATTTGGAATGAATATATAAGTACTTTAACAAATTATTAACCGTTTTTATTAATCTGTTTTTAAATGTTGGAGATTAAAGCATCTGTCTTTCAAACATTTTTGTTTTAATGTGTTTTTAATTAAATTAGCTTTCCTCCAAATAACTGAGAATATTTATTACAGTACCTCTTGTAAAGCTCTTCTCCAAAAGTCCATAAAACTCCACTAAAGTCCGTGAAAGTCCATGAAACTCCGTTGATGTTTCGACTCCGCTCCGTACCTGCTAGCACCCTGGTTCGTACCTGCTTCGACAATCATCGCACTAATCTTCGACAATTCTTCAATAATTCTTCGAGGGACATTCGGCGGCTGCCGAAGTGCACCCGAAGCACACCCGAACAATTCTGGAAGGAAGGTTGAAGTTGGTATTAAGTATTCTGGCGTTTGTCTTATACGTAGGAAGGTTGCACTATGATGATAAATTAACTTAATAGCTTGGAACATGTCGAATAGTTGCTTTTCTATTAAGGTTACTGATTAGGTTTACAGAATATCCTCCTTCATTAACTAATTCTCTTTCCTTGTCTTATTGATCCATAAATAGACGGCGTAAACTACAGTAATAAGAAACACCACGATAATTAATGTCTTATACTGCCAAATGAAGCTATGGAAATAAGCTCCCACCAATACATATGCGCAAGCGATACAAAGTTTTAATGGGACGAGCTCTGCATTGGTCCACGTTGTTTTAAGTTTAAAGAAGTTCATGGTTCTTAGAATAAGTTCAGTAATAAATTTACAAAAATTTGCTGTTTATCGGGTGATTAGTCGTTTGTTATAAATTGCTGTTTTAATATCTGTGAATACGGAGAATTGTTGAAGATAAGTCATATCTCGGCTTTTTAATAAACCCAAAGGTTTGATGGCTCATTACAAACGATTTTCGTTTTCAACTTCCAATATATTCTTTTTATTTTTGAGCAAAATTTAGCAGGACAAGGGGGAAATAGTATATGCCAGTAAAAATACCGAATAATCTGCCAGCGATAGAGCTTCTGAAAAAAGAAAACATTTTTGTGATGAACGACCTAAGGGCAAACACTCAGGACATTCGTCCAATGCGTGTATTGATCCTGAACCTGATGCCTATAAAGATAACGACGGAGACTGATTTTGTGCGTTTACTTTCTAATAATCCGTTGCAGGTAGAGGTGGAGTTTTTGAGACTGGATTCTCATAAATCCAAAAATACGTCTGAAGAGCATTTGGAATTGTTTTACAAGAGCTTCGACGAGATTAAAGGGAATTTTTATGATGGTATGATTATTACCGGTGCGCCCGTAGAAATGTTGAAGTTCGAAGAGGTAAACTATTGGAACGAGATTACGACTATATTTGACTGGGCCAGAAAACATGTTACGTCCACTTTATATATTTGTTGGGCTTCGCAGGCTGCATTGTATCATTTCTATGGTGTAGAGAAAGTGCCTTTGGATGATAAATTGTTTGGTGTTTTTAAGCATACTGCGACAGATAAGACAAACCCTTTATTTAGGGGCTTTGATGATGAATTCTTTATTCCACATAGCAGACATACCACTTTCTTTAAGTCTGATGTAGAAAATAAAGCGGATATTACTGTGCTTTCTGAATCTAAAGAAGCCGGAGTTGCTATTGCATCTTCGAGAGGAGGCAGGGAGTTTTATCTGACCGGACATTCGGAATATGCACCTCTTACATTACACGATGAATATATGAGAGATGTGAACAGAGGACTTGAAATTGATGTTCCACGAAATTATTATGTGGATAACGATCCTAAAAAAGGGCCTTTGGTCTGCTGGACAAGCCATGCAAACTTATTATTCAATAACTGGCTTAACTATTTTGTATATCAGGAGACTCCGTATGATTTACGTGATGTAGAACATTTGGGAGATATAAAAGCTAGTAATGATTAGTGGGGAGTAAGTAGCCAGTATTTAGTGTCAAGACTGGGTGGACTAGTTCATCAGTAAACTTAATTTTAATATTGCCTTAGGATTTCTGTTTTGTTCATTTAACATTAAAAACTTGACGACGGCATCCCTTTGGGAAAACATTCCATATTGTTTTAGCTATAGAAACATTTTCCGTGGGTTACTACAAGCTCTTTTTGTGGTTTGTTCTTTAATTTGGAAGGTAATAGGCCGGTTAATTGACTGAAGTCTTTAGAGAAATGGGCGGGATCGTAGTAACCTAATTCATAAGCGAGATTACTAAGAGATGTTTCTGGTTTATTGCAAAGCAAAGTCAGGGCAGTATTCATCCTGATAGACCGGCTGATGTCTTTGGGCTTTAGTCCTACATGAGACTTAAAAATTCGTTCCAACTGTCTGCCGCTGATACCTAATTTTTGTTCCAGATGCTGTAATTTGTAACTACCATTATTACGGTATAATTGCTGTAATGTATAATCTATATAAGTAGCCTGGAGGTTTGAGGGACTTAATCTTTTGATGAAAAATTTATTCAATAGTTCTGCTCTTTCATTATCGGAATCTGCGTCATGCAACTGTTCTAACAAGAAATCGGTATGATATCCCCATAGGTTTTCTAAAGGAATACAAGGGTTATTTGTTAATTCGGATAAGTTGATGTGTATAAGCTGTTGCGCTCCCGCAGGTTTGAACTGTATTTTAACTAAACGGGTATGTCCCGAAAAGCTTAGCCATAAGGGTTTGGTTAACTGACCTACAATAAAGGAACGGGGAGTAGATATTAAGGGAGAATCTCCATGGTCGCTATAACCATGGAGATCTCCATATAAAAATAGTGCTGAAATCTGGCCGAAGGGGATAAGTCTCCAGATCGAGTCGATATGTTTATTGTTTGACCAGTCTATATCTACAAACATATAGTTGTCAATACAATTATTAAGCAAAGGACATGGGTCGATCTGTTTTACCATTGTAATTATTATATATTCAACCAATTAGAGTGCAAGATATTGAAAATATTACATTCACTTTCAGTCTTTTTTTGCACTGTGTATATCTAAGGTGATTTCTATTTCCGGTAATATATACAGCTTTTCATTAGGATCATTAAAACTTTCCATTCCCCATTTTAAACGATTGAACGTAAAATTTGCAGTGGTTTTTAAACTGTCATTGCTAAATTCAATTTTTGCAGGAAAACTTAATTCGTGAGTTTGTCCTATCAGAGTGAAGTCTCCTGTTATATTATAATTTAGGTGATCGTTTTCAGATACAGGTGTTACTTTGGTTATTTTGAATTTTGCATAGGGATGTAGAGCCAAATTAAAAAAGTCGGGACTCGAAAGATGTGAAATCAGTTCCTGATTTGGCCCTTCAGGTAGATCGGTATTGGTAATACTGCTAATAGGAAAAGTAAATTCTCCATTGGTTACGGCATCGTTTTCAGTAGAAATATCCCCTTCTACGTTGAATGTTCCAATGTGATAATGCGTAGGGGCAGAGCCCTTCCACTTGATTGATGATTTTTCTGAATTGACAGCATAATTGCTTTTGGTAGTTTCTTTGTTTTCCTTACAGGCGTTAAATAACATCGTTAACACTAAGGCTGCTGTAATAGTTCTAATTGTGTACATTGTTTCTTAATTTTCAGCAGCAATATTCGGTTTTATAAGTTTAGATGATTTGTAAAAAACCGACCTGTTGTATTTGTATTGGAAAAATGAGCCTTTTTTAGTGCTTTAGAAAGCAATTTGTTGATGGGATTTTGGTGATAAACAAATATTCTGCTTGATAATTAGGGAGTTATTTTTTTTGTTAAAAAACATTTGCATCATTTTATAAATGCTCTTATATTTGCATTCCATTTCGGAAACATTGATACAAAGAAAAGGAAACTGCCCGATAGTATAAAGGTAGTACGACAGATTTTGGTTCTGTTTGTCTAGGTTCGAATCCTGGTCGGGCAACAATGTAAAACTCGGATTGTGAAATAACGCAATCCGAATTTTTTTTAAATATACTCGAGAAGGCTAATGGCTTCACAATTTAATCCGGTAAAAATTTTCGCTGGTACGGCAACGAAAGAGCTTGCACAAAAAATCGCAGGATTTTATGGCAGCGACTTAGGCGAAGTGACTTTGTCCCGCTTTTCTGACGGAGAAATTCAACCTGGTTTTAATGAATCAGTTAGAGGATGTGATGTTTATCTTATTCAGTCAACATCTCAGCCGAACGACAATCTTTTTGAATTGCTGATGATGATTGACGCAGCAAAAAGAGCTTCTGCAAATACTGTTAATGTGGTAATCCCTTACTTTGGATATGCCAGACAGGATAGGAAAGACAGACCAAGGGTAACTATCGGTGCTAAATTGGTGGCCAATCTTTTAACTGCTGCGGGAGCAAGCCGTGTAATGACAATGGATTTGCATGCCGCTCAGATTCAGGGCTTTTTTGATATTCCGGTAGATCACCTGGATGCATCAGTAATATTTGTGCCTTATATCAAAAGTTTAAACCTTACGGATTTGACTATTGCTTCTCCGGATATGGGAGGATCATACAGAGCAAGAACCTTTGCCAAATTCTTCAATGCGGAAGTGGTTATTTGTGATAAGAGAAGAAAAAGAGCGAATGAAATTGAAGCAATGTCTATCATTGGAGATGTAAATGATTTAGATATTGTTTTAATAGATGATATATGCGACACTGCGGGCACATTGTCTAAAGCAGCAAGCTTAATTATGGAGAAAGGGGCGAGAAGCGTAAGAGCGGTTTGTACACATGCCGTGCTTTCGGGGAAGGCTTATGAAACAATCGAGAATTCTGCATTAACAGAGCTGATTGTTACAGATACTATTGCTCCAAGAATTCAAAGTGAAAAAATTAAAGTGTTGTCCACGGCCGAGCTTTTTGCAAATGCAATAAAGAGTGTAAATCAACACAGTTCTATAAGTGCACTTTTTAAAGTTTAATCAATAAATATAACAAAAATGAAAACTATCGCTATTAGCGGTTCTTCAAGAGAGAACGTAGGGAAACGCGACGCAAAGGAACTTCGTTACGACGGTAAAGTTCCTGCGGTTTTGTATGGTGGAAAAGAGCAAATTCACTTTGCGGTTGATGCACCTGCATTAAGAGACTTAGTATACTCTGCAGACGTACACTTTGCTGAATTGGAAGTAAATGGTAGCAAATACAAAGCTATTTTACAAGATATTCAATTTCATCCATTGACTGAGAAAATCTTACACGTAGATTTCTTGCAATTGTTCGATGATAAAAAAATCACAATGGAAATTCCGGTTAAATTAACTGGTACATCTCCAGGTGTTAAAGTGGGTGGTAAATTAGTTCAAAAATTACGTAAATTAAAAGTTAATGCTTTACCAAAAGATATGCCTCAATACGTAGAAGTATCTTTAGAGCCTTTAGAGGTTGGTAAATCAACTCGTGTACGTGATTTGAAACCAGAAGGTTATTTAATCACAAACGTAGGTGAAGATACTATCGTTTCTGTAATCATGTCCAGAGCATTGAAACAAGCAGAACAACAAGCTGCAAAAGACGGTAAAAAGAAATAAGTAATTTTAACGTCTTAAAAGAAAAGGCAGGTTCACTTCAGTTTGGACCTGCCTTTTTTTGTTGATGAGATGATTGAAGATTAGGGAATAAAGATTTGTCTTGGAGATGCTGAATCCAGTTTCCAGTTTTTCTACAAAGAGTTTCTTCGTCTATCCACTTTAAACTTCAATTATCTAGTACCAAGGTAATCAGATTTGGTGAAATTAAAGATGAAGGATAGCTACATGTCTTAGATATGCTGAATAGGGTTTTCTTCCACCTCCAAAGAATTTCTTCGGGATGGCGTGACAATGGCTTTAAAAGATATTGAATGGATTATTAGTCAACTTAGGATATAGTCCCCGGCTCATGAAAATTCGTATATCCATTTTAAACTTTTAACTTTCTACTTCAAATTTTAACAATATGCGTATTTGGAATACCAGGTTTTTGATTTTCTTTATGGCAATCGCTATAGCAATAACGCTTTATGGTCTGTTTGTGAAAAAAGAAATGTTAAATGAAGTATTTGCTGCAAGAGTTTTTTTTACAAGTTGTATAACGACACTGATCTATTTTATCGTACTAAGGAGGAATGAGAAGAAATCTCTATAAAAAAACAATTTCTTCAACAACTATGGCTCCAGCTTTTTCATTTAAGCTTTGCAAAATCTGCGATCTCATTATAACCAACTGATTTTTAACAACAGAAGATTCTATACGTACAAATAACTTTTTGTTAGAAATGTAAATTTCCTTGGTTCTGTTAGCAACGGCTTTACCGACAACTTCCTCCCATGAGCTAACTGCAAAAGTTTCGTCATACTTGTTTTTTAATTTATAGGCTTTCAGCATTTGCTCTAAAGCCTCTTTTAAAGTTTTGTCGTTAGTCCTGCTCATGTTTTACCTGTTGGTTGTTAATATGAAACAAATTTAGGGCTACGCTTATGTCATTAAAGACCCGCTTTAGCCTTTCGGGGTTGGTGTCTGTAATAAAGATCTGACCAAAGTCGTCCTCTGATACCATTTTCATTAATTTGGTGATTCTTTTGTCATCTAACTTGTCAAAGATATCATCCAATAATAATAGAGGTTTAAAGCCCTTTTCCTGATACAAAAAGCTGTATTTGGCAAGTTTAAGTGCAATTAAGAACGATTTTTGCTGGCCTTGAGAACCAAATTTCTTCAAAGGCATTTCATGTACGCTAAAAATCAATTCGTCTTTATGAATACCCGTTGTTGTACGCTGTAATATTCTGTCTTTTTCAATGGATTTCTGCAATAGTTCCTGAAAATCTCCGGATTGTAAAGGAGAATCATAAATTAACTCCACTTTTTCAGCATCGTCTGTCAAATAAGAATAATGCTGATTGAAAATTGGGACAAAACGTTCCATAAAAGCAGCCCTTTTTTCGAAAATAATCCTCCCGGAGTTTACCAGTTGTTCGTCCAGAATTTCCAGAAGATAAGGATCGTATTTTCCTGTTTCGGCAATGTTTTTTAACAGGCTATTTCTGTTAAGCAGATTTTTGTTGTAGATAATAAGTTCATCCAGGTACTTCGGATCTGTTTGGGAAATGACATTGTCTATAAATTTACGACGTTCCTCGCTGCCATCCAAAATAAGGGAAACATCATTTGGTGAGATCATAACTAAAGGGAATAATCCTATGTGGTCTGCCAGCCGCTGGTATTCTTTTTTGTTTCTTTTGAACTGCTTTTTCTGATTTCGTTTAACTCCGCAGGCTACAATTTCTTCTGTGTTCTTATCGAATACTCCTTGTATCATAAAGAAATCCTGCTCTTGCTTAATCTGCTGGCTGTCTATAGGATTGAAATAACTTTTGCATAATGCTAAATAATGAATAGCATCTAAAAGGTTCGTTTTTCCTGCTCCGTTATCGCCAGAAAAAGCATTCGCACCTTCAGAAAATGAAAGTTCTGCCTCGTCATAATTCTTGAAATTGATTAAAGAGAGATTCTTAAGGTACATCTTATGCAAATTTAATAAGATAAAATGAGCTTTATCAGGCTATTTGAGATTATTCTTTCAATGCTTTTTCGTAATTTAGAAGCTAAATAATCTTTATTAAACGAAATAGGGTATATGTCTTGTACTATATTCTGTTATATTACAATAAATTAATTGCAAAAAGGTTGTTGTTTTTAAGTAAAACACTATTTTTGCAATCCTTAATAATAGTGAAATGTCGAATACACAAACCGAGCAAACAACAAAGATAGGAACGCCAAGTTTAGGCAGTACAGGAAATTTTATTCAAGAGAACCGTAAAAGCTTATTGGTAATAGGTGGAACTATCGTTGGATTAATCTTGTTATTCTTCGCTTATCAAAAATTTTATTTGGCTCCAAGGGAAACGGAAGCGGTAGACCAAATGTACAAAGCGCAACAATATTGGGAAGCAAAAGAATGGGATAAAGCCATAAAAGGTGATGGTAATTTCCCGGGTTTTGAAAAAATCATTGCTGACTACGCAAATACAAAATCAGCTAACTTGGCTTATTATTACTTAGGTATAGCTTATTTAAATAAAGGCGAATTCCAAAAAGCAGCTGATAACCTGGTTAATTACAGCGGTTCGGATGCTGTTATTGCTCCTTTAGCTTTGGGAAGTGCGGGTGATGCTTATACGGAGTTGAAACAGTATGATGATGCTATCAACTATTATAAAAAAGCAATTTCTAAGGGAAATAATCTTTTTGCAGCTCCAATTTATCTGAAGAAATTAGGGTTGGTTTACGAAGAGCAAAAAGATTTTAAATCAGCTTTGGATTCATACAAAAAAATCAAAGAAGATTATCCTCAAAGCCCTGTTGCTTCTAACATTGATATGTATATAGCAAGAGCGGAAGGTAAACAAGAAAGTAAATAGATTTTAAAAATTAATGAATAAAAGAAAGGTTAACTATATCATAGTTAGCCTTTTTTACAATATACAAGCATGGCAAGTCATCTAAAAAATCTGTCTGATTTTTCTCATACCACAGTACCTACAGCAGGGCCGTATAAATTCGGTATAGTTGTAGCAGCATGGAATGCAGAAGTTACAGGTAAGCTATATAATGGAGCTTATGAGTCGTTACTTAAATACGGTACAAGAGAGGAAAATATCATTTCTGTTGAGGTAGCTGGTAGTTACGAACTTATTGCAGCAGCAGATATACTGTTAACTAGTAAAGAGTTGGATGCAGTGATTTGTTTAGGCTGCGTGATTCAGGGCGAAACCCGCCATTTTGACTTTATTTGTGATGCGGTAGGTCATGGTTTAGCAAATGTGGGATTAAAACATACCAAGCCTGTCATTTTTGGCGTTTTAACAACAGATAATCAAGAACAGGCATTAGATCGAGCTGGCGGTAAGCATGGGAATAAAGGAGATGAGGCTGCTATCACAGCGATTAAGATGGCGGATATGGCATCTAAATTGAAATAGTACAGTAACTATTATATATAAAATTGTTACTTTTATAAAAAATAGAATATGAGAAAATTTGTTCTTATAGCATTAATCTCTGTAATTGGATTGTCTATGTTACAATCCTGCTCTTCTTCTAAGCTGTGTCCGGCATACAGCTCTTATCCTGAAGCCAGAGCCAGAAGATAAAGCAACAACGCCCTTATGATATGAGATTTTAAGGATTTTGATCTCATTTTGAGGAAAGGTATACCTATGAATTGGATAGATTTAACAGAAGAATTACAGATACAGGAACTTAAAATAAAAAAAGGTCGTTCCATTATTTTCAAACATAGCACCCGTTGCTCTATTAGTCTGATGGCGAAGAAGAGAGTGGAAATGGACGAAGATATTTTAACAGATGATGTAGATTGCTACTTTTTAGATTTGTTAAATTATAGAAATATATCCAATCTAATTGCTGATACCTTTCAGGTTCATCACGAATCCCCTCAACTTTTAGCCATTAAAGACGGAGAGTGTGTCCTTGACCAGTCTCATGGAGAGATATCTGTAGAGGAGGCTTTAGCAGAGTTAGACAGATAGTTGAATCAACAAAAAACATGACCAAAGAACAATTACAGGATTTAAGAGACAGAATAACGTCTCTGAGGAGGCATCTTTGACATTGATGCCAAGTTAATCGAATTGCATCGCGAAGAGGCGATGACATTAGAACCTACCTTTTGGGATAATCCCAAAGAAGCCGAAAAAATACTTCATACAATAAAAATCAGGAAAAGCTGGACAGAGGCATATAGTAATGCCAATGCAGCTGTAGAGGATCTTGCTGTGATGTACGAATTTTATCAATCGGGAGATGCCACAGCCGATGAAGTTGATGAAGCTTATGCCTATGCACAGAAAATGCTTGAAGAGCTGGAGTTTAAAAACATGCTCTCAGCAGAGGAAGATCAATTGAATGCGGTGTTGCAAATTACTGCAGGAGCTGGCGGCACCGAAAGCTGCGATTGGGCAAGTATGCTAATGCGAATGTATATCATGTGGGGTGAAAAGCATGGTTGTAAGGTAATAGAACAGGATTCTCAGGAAGGAGATGTTGCCGGAATAAAATCCGTTACCCTTCAATTTGAAGGTGATTTTGCTTATGGTCATCTTAAGGGAGAAAATGGTGTGCATCGTTTGGTAAGGATATCCCCTTTTGATTCCAATGCTAAAAGGCACACTTCTTTCGCGTCGGTGTATGTGTATCCCTTGATTGATGATAATATAGATATCCAGGTTAATCCTGCGGATCTTGAGTTTGAAACTTTCAGATCCGGAGGTGCAGGCGGACAGAACGTAAATAAAGTAGAAACAGCAGTGCGTTTGTATCATAAACCTACCGGAATTATTATTAAAAATCAAGAGTCGAGGTCTCAGCTTCAGAATAAGGAAAATGCTATTCGCTTGTTAAAGTCGCAATTGTATGAGATTGAGATGCGGAAGCGGAGAGAAAAAAGTGCAGCCATTGAGAGTGACAAGAAAAAAATAGAGTGGGGATCTCAGATCAGAAACTATGTTCTTCATCCTTATAAATTAATTAAAGATAACCGTACAGATTACGAAACGTCAAATGTACAGGATGTTCTGGATGGTGATTTGGATGAATTTATAAAAGCGTACCTCATGGAGTACGGGGGAAATAGTTAGTTTTTAACGATAAAGTACGCAAAAGAAAATTATAAAGATCGTAAGGTTCTAAAGATCAACTGCTTTATTGCGTATATAGATGTTTGAGGTAATCCCTCAAAACCGGCGGATGAAAAGAAAAACTCCCGATAAATTAGCTTATCGGGAGTTTTTAGTTTATAGTTTTTTCACTCTTATGTTTCTGAAGAAAACTTCTGTTCCATGACCCAGGAAGGCAATGTGCCCACTTGTTCTTTCTAGTCCAGGATGTGATTTTCCATCTAAAGTACCATTCTTGCTGGCTTCTTTAATATCAGCATCAACAATTACGGTGCCGTTGAGTATTACTTTAACTCTGTTTCCTTTTACTTGTATTTCTTCCTGGTTCCACTCGCCCATAGGTTTTAGGTAGCCTTTTTTCGCTGTTACAACTCCATAAACAGAGCCATGATATTGGTAAGGTTTAAGATTTTTGTAAATCTCGGCAGAATCATCTAAAACTTGAATTTCCGAACCTAAATAAGCTGCATCCCCCTGTAAAGGTGCTCTTATTCCTATTCCGTTATTAGCACCAGGCGTCAATTTAAACTCAAACCGGTAAACAAAGTCTGCAAACTCTTCTTTTGTATAAAGATTGCCACCAAATTTAGAACTTGGGTCTACCCATAAATGGCCATTTTCGTTAATACTGTATCCATTAGCGGGAATCCACGCATCTAAGCTAGAACCATCGAAAAGCATTTTAAAGCCTTCTTTTGCTTCCTGTTCACTTAATTGAAAGATTTCCTTTCTTGGTAATTCGTTAATAAAAATATCTCGATAATATACTTTGGTTCCATGAGCCTGTAGTTCTATTTGTTCTTTAGGAAAAATAGGCTGTTTTCTGTCCCAGTAATTTTCAAGAACCACATTATCTGTTACCAGATCGCCATTTAAATGAACGGTAACTTTATCATCAACCATCCTGATTTTAAAGGTATTCCACTCCCCTAATTTATTATCGCTAACTTTTAAAGGCTTTGCAGGATGTGTTTTATTGTTATAGAGTCCGCCAGAGCCAACTTGAGCACCAACTTTTACACGAGAAGTGTCCCAAATCTGTACTTGCGGAGTTCCTCTTAAATATACACCGGCATCACCTTCTTTTCCATCTTTATCCAATTTCCAGTCTACAAGCATTTCAATATCACCATACTCTTTAATAGTGGCTATATTATCTCCTTTGCCTGTAAATACCAATGTTCCGTTCTCTACAATCCATCCTTCTCTCATAATCTGGTCTGCCTTTACCTGTGCTTCAGCTAATTCTTTAGGAGTCATTTTTTGCCTTTTGAGAGGATTTGCTACCAGACCTTTCCATCCGGTTAGATCCTGACCGTTAAATACGGAAACATAACCTTCCACATCAGACATTTTTGCTAAATGTTTCCTGACAGCTTCTTTTAAATAGGAAGTCTCACTACCTGACAGATTACTTAGAACATTATTTAATATCTCCTTTACTTTTACACCCTGGTATTGGGGATTGTCTAAAGCAATATCCATGGCTACAGGTGTTGCAGTTTTTGCATAAGCAGGATTTTTTATTAAATCACCTACGAATACCAAAGATTGATAAGTTGGGGCCTGTGCAAAAGATTTGATCACAGCTGTTCGCTGAGCATCCGTTTTAGCAATTTCAAATGCATCTTTCAAGTACAACGTTTTTTGATCAGCGTTTTTCTCCGATAAGCTTATTTGACGTATTAATCCCTTAAATATTGAATCGAAATTTTTGTTCTCTTTTCTGGCTAATTGAAATAATTGTTCTAAAGCTTCGCTATCGTTCCATGCGGATAATGCCATTATAGCAGCATCTTTTGTTCCGGAATTAGTTGATTGAAGGTATGGTTGTACAGATTTTAAACTTTCTGTACCTCCAACTTTTGCAAAAACCGGCAGGTATTTAATGGCTATAGATTCATTTTTTGAAGCGATTTCTTTAGATAGCGTTTTTATTTCTGACTCTGGTTGAGTACTGGTATTAATCGCTTGTACGAGAGCATCCTGAAGATATGTAATCTCTGGTTTGTTTGCTCTATCAAGCCTTTCAACAATTACTTTAATATTGTCTGGTATCGCCACAGAGGCAAATGTTTTATAAGCCGCATCTTTTACTTTCTGATTGGGACTGTCTAACAACGGTAAAACAAATTTTGCTGAGGTTCCATTGTTTCTTTGTGCAATAACATCCAGTAATTCAACTTGTACATTTTCTGGTGCTTTTGGCAAAGCGGCATTAATCTCATTTATTAAGTTTGCAGATTTGGAAGTTAATAAAATGGCCTTGATAGCCTTGTTTGTTTCCAGATCGGGACCTAATTGTTTAATCAGAAATTTGCCTGATTGAGCTTTATCGAGTGTATTTAAAGTTGTTAAAGCAGTAATTTTAGATTGTCCGCTTAATTTGCTCTTAGCTAGTTTTTCTATTTTTTTGTAATTAGCAGAATTACCCGATTGACCTATGTTTCTTAATATCGCTTCCTGAACCTCTGGTTTAGATTTAGAAATTAAGCTAATTAACTTGATACTGCCATTGTTTCCCCAGTTTTCATTAATCAAAGAAAGTGCGGTATTTCTGTACAAAGCACTATTGTCTTCCTGTACGATTTTAAAAAGTGTGTTTTTATAACTTTCGGGGTTCTTTTTTGCGAGGATCTTTAGTGCTGCGCTCTTATAATTAGGTGCAACATTAGGCTGATTATAAACAATTGTAGCCAGATTAACAGCAGCATCTGCTTGATTGTTGCTGATTAATGATTGTGCATATTTCAGCGCTAATCCCATTTCGTCAATAGAACTATACGCATAATTGGCGGCTTTTATCTTGCTTTCGAATATTTGTGCTGAGCCCGGTTGTGCGATTTGGCTCAAAGCATTTAAAGCTGTTTTTTGGAAATCAACAGAACTGTATTTCGGTAGTAAATTAATAATTGCCTGTTCTCCCTTCTGAGATTTTAAAGCACCTAAAGCGGTTGCAATAGCAATAGCAGATTTTTCATTAGAAGGGTTCTTCAATGCATTTACCAATACCGATTCTGCTTTTGCAGATCCTATACTGGTTAAAGCTCTGCCAGCTTTCTCTGCCAGAAACTCATCATTCAAATATTTTGAAACGGCTTCTACAGCTTCGTCTTTTCCACAGTTTTGAATCAGCTGCAAGACATATCCCTGTAGGTTTTTATCTTTTATTTTATTTAAGCTCTCAATTAGTCCTGATACAAAAGTTAGCCGGTCTTGTTCTTGTCCGTTTTTTTGAACATAAAATGAATAGCTATTGGTAAGATATTCGATTTCCGGATTTCTTCCGCCTCCCTGAGGTCTTAATTGTGAAAGTAATGTAGCAATTTCAGAAGCAGAAAAACCTTTTAATTCCTGCATAGCGTCAAGAAATTTTCCTTTTTCTGCAGCAGGTTGTAAAGCCAGAACATCAGCAATCTTTGTATCCGTGGTTCTGCCTTTCGGTAATTGACCGTACAATACGGTATGAAATAATAAAAGGACGTATAAAATATTAAGTTTTTTCATTTCTTTTTGGTTATATAGACCATGGGCCTCTCATAGGTTGCGAAATTAGTCTGTTTGCAGCATCGTCATTAACAAATCGTTGCGTTGCAGAGTCAAAGCGAAGAGATCTGTTCAGTCTAAGGGCAATTGCTCCCAGATTAACCAGGGTTGCCGAACGGTGCCCGTTGATTTCATTTAATGCGAACTTCTCTCTGGTACGTACAGATTGTAAGAAGTCTGTAACCTGCATTTCCGGATCTGGATATTGAGCCAGCTTTTGCTCAACATTCGGTATGTCACAAACAAAACCTTTGTAAAGTTTTCCGGAAGGACCTTCGATAAAAGCTTTACCAACGTCTTTACCTTCTCCATCTAAAATAATCTGACAACCATCTGCATAGGTATAAGTTATTCTCCTCCAGGTACCCACTGCATCGGGATGTTGCTGAGGTGCATCAACGTCAACAGAAACTGGGCTCTCATTGTCTTTTCCTAAAATATACTGAACGGGGTCTAAATAGTGTTGTCCCATATCTCCCAAGCCGCCTCCATCATAATCCCAATACCCTCTGAAAGTAGTATGTACCCTGTGCTCGCTATAAGGTTTATATGGCGCAGGGCCTAGCCACATGTCATAATCCAATTCTTTTGGAACTTGCTGTTTTGGAAGATTTTCTCTTCCAACCCAATAGAATTTCCAGTTAAATCCGGTATGTTGGCTAATGGTTACTTTTAAAGGCCATCCCAGCATTCCTGTATCCACTAATTTTTTAATCTTTTTTACAGGTACGTTCATGCCATAGAAATTGGCATCAAACCTAAACCATGTATTCAGTCTAAACATGTTTCCATGCTGTTTAACTGCTTCCACTACTTTTTCTCCTTCACCAATGGTTCTGGTCATCGGCTTTTCGCACCAGATGTCTTTGCCTGCTCTTGCTGCTTCCACAGACATAACGCCATGCCAGTGAGGAGGTGTTGCAATATGTACAATATCTACTTCCGGTGATTTAATCAAGTCTCTAAAATCATGGTATTCTTTTATACCTCCACCTAGAGCTTGTTGTGCTATAGCCAGATGCCTGGAATCGACGTCGCAAATAGCAACAGTTTTGGTTCCTGCATATTTGAAGTGCCCTCTGCCCATAGATCCTACACCAATAACACCTTTGGTCAGGTGATCACTTGGAGCCAGATAACCTTTTCCAAGTACGAAACGGGGAACAATGGTAAAGGAGGCAATCCCAATTGCAGATTTTTTGATAAACTCTCGTCTCGAGTTATTCTTACTTTCCATTTTTACATTTTTGTTGTTAATATTTTGAATAGGTTTAGTCGATTTATTTTCCATGACAACTGGTAGTTTTCAGTAAATTAAAGTTTAAATGGCTATGATGACATGAATTTAATAATTTGCTTAATAAAAACAAACAATGCTACATTTTTAAAAAGAATAAAATAACTTATTAATTTTTTTATAATCAAAATTGATTTGCTTTTAGATATTAGAACTTACGAATGATTGTGATCTAAAGCGAAATTTGTCTAAGTACAAAAGGAATCAAATGATTATATTTAAATCAAAATTGTATTTATTAATGAAAAAAGGCATACTCATTATTTTTGTATTTGTAATGGTGCAACAAATTGGTTTGGCGCAGGACTTAGCTTATATTAAACTTTACGAAAAGGTACCTGGACAAAAAAAATCTGATAGTTATAAAGAAGAAACGGTTTTGAGGGAAAATGGAACTTACTGGACAGGTAAAGTAACTGAACCGAATTTACGTTATTATGCACCAAAAGGAAATATAAAAACCGGTGCTGCTGTGGTGATTTGTCCGGGTGGAGGTTACGGCGGTTTGGCTATTAGTCATGAAGGTTATGATGTTGCCGAAAAATTTGCATCAATGGGAGTTTCTGCCTTTGTTCTAAAATACCGTTTGCCAAGTGATGAAATCATGGTGGATAAAAAGATCGGACCATTACAAGATGCTCAGCAAGCTATAAAATATGTTCGGGAAAATGCATCAAAGTATGGGATCAATCCAGACAAGATAGGGATAATGGGCTTTTCTGCCGGGGGACACCTGGCTTCAACAGCTTCTACTCATTTTGAGAGAGTTGCTATTGAGAATAAGAAAGGCACCAGTGTTAGACCAGATTTTTCAATTTTAATTTATCCAGTTATTACCTTCGGCGAATTTACGCACAAAGGGTCCAGAAATAATTTAATAGGAGAGAATGCTCCACAGGATTTGATAACTCTTTATTCGAACGAGAAGCAAGTGACTTCCAAAACCCCCATAACATTTATAGTTCATGCCAATGATGATAAGTCTGTTCCTGTTGAAAATTCGATTAATTATATGCTGGCCTTAAATAAAGCAGGGGTGAAAAACGAAGCGCATATTTATCCAACCGGAGGACATGGATTTGGCTTAAACAACAAGACTGTAAAGGACTATTGGTTTGACAGGTTGGGCAATTGGATGGATAGCCAGGGAATTTTGAAATGATATTGATTGCTATTATAGATTTAGCGTATTATTTTGCATAAATTAGGTTCCAACCTGAAGAATCTAAACACACTAATGCTCAAATACAAGCCTATTGTTCGGTTAATTCATCTCGTGTTGTTCGTTCTGATACTTGTTGTACCGCAGGTATCAAAAGCTCAGCTTAAGTTTAAACATCTTACGATTAACGACGGATTATCACAAAATGTGGTTCTGTGTATGATCCAGGATCGTGAGGGTTATATCTGGATGGGAACCGAAGACGGGCTGAACCGTTATGACGGCTATGAGTTTAAACATTATAAGCATAGTGATGACGAATGGATATTAAAATATTGAATTAAAGGAACAGGGCTTTGTTTAGTCCTGTTCTTTTTTATAATCTGAGATTCGATTAATAATTGTTTTTAAAACACCCTTACAAAAGGTTTCAATTTTGAAGATATATTTGGAAGGATAACAGTTGAACGAGACCTTCAGTAATAAAAAAGTAAAACCTTATTTTATCACTTTTGTTATCAATTATAATTAGACGAAACTCCCGTTGTAGTATAACCAATTTGAGCTTAATTTCTTATTTGAGACTGTCGTTTTTATCATGAAGCAGTGTTTTGATGAGAAGATGTTTGCTGAGATATTTATAATCTTAAAATCTATACTACTTGAATTCCATACCAGCAACTTTATGCTAAAGTTTATAAATCTAATTAGTCAATTAAATTGAACAGAAATGAAAAAATTGTTTGCTGAATTTTTCGGTACCTTTTGGTTGGTGTTCGGAGGATGTGGTAGCGCAATCTTCGCTTCGCACATTGCCCCGGCTGAAAATGGACAAATAGGTATTCTTCTTCTTGGAGTTGCCCTTGCATTTGGTCTTACCGTGCTTACGATGGCTTATGCTGTAGGTCATATCTCCGGAGGGCATTTTAATCCTGCGGTTTCTTTTGGATTATTGGCAGGGGGCAGATTTTCTGCGAAAGATCTGATACCTTATATTTTGGCGCAGTGTATAGGTGGAATAGTGGCTGCTGCTGCTTTATACACCATAAATGGAGGGACAGGTGGTAATGCAGCAGGAGCTTTTGCCAGTAATTTTTATGACTCTGCGGTGTATTTTGGTAAAAGCTATTCTTTGGGGCAGGCATTTTTGGCCGAGTTTTTACTGACCATGTTTTTTCTCATTATTATTATGGGGGCAACTGATAAATTTGCCAAGGGAAAATTTGCGGGGATAGCTATAGGCCTGGGTTTGACTTTAATACACCTAATTTCTATTCCCATCACCAATACATCAGTAAATCCTGCAAGATCCCTTTCTCAGGCACTTTTTGTAGGCGGACAGGCAACTGCTCAGGTCTGGTTGTTTTGGGTAGCACCCATTTTAGGTGGCATTTTAGGAGGATTGATCTATAAATTTCTGTTACAAAAAAAAGAAGAATAAGCATATAGTTTTTATGTGAGATAGAAAGTCAGGACGCTTTTTCGCCGACGCCCCTTTCTGTCTAACAGAATAATGTAGGAAACTTAAATCAGGCAAGAACCTCCAGTAATTGCCTGATTTCTTTTACCTTTTCCTCCGATCCTAATTCTTCATAAGAAGATATCAGATTTCGAAGGACCCTTTTAATGATGTCTACATTCGAACATGGTTCGTAAAAAGAGCGGTCAGGCTGTATTTTCAACTGCTTTAAGAAAAGATCGATATCGCGCCGGCCAAATATATATCCTCGGTTGAAAACGTTGATATAAAACAATACGTCATTATCGTATTGAGTTTGGTTCTCCTCGTCGATATAAGCCAGAATAAAATGCTGCGGTAAATTTACCCCATAAATAGGAATATCCAGTTTTTGCGCTACAATAGAATAAATAATAGCCAGGCTAATCTGATTTCCCCGTTTAGATTCCAGAACCTGGCTTATATATGAATTTTGTGGGTCTTTATGATTGGTGGTGTTTCCGCTAAATCCGTAAATGGTGTAAAATACGTGGTTAATAAGTTTTACTTTCTCAGAAGGACTGGATTCATACATCATCTGCATCCAGACTTCGCGCTTAATCTCTTCAATCTGATTAATGACCTTTTGTTCGTTTAGGTCGGGGTACTGGTACCTGTTAACAATTAAAATTCCTCTTAACAGGTCGAAAGAGCCGCTGTTAAACCAGAGTTCAAGATCAATCTTGATGTTTTGGAATTGTATCTTATGAATGAGATTGATCAATCGCTCCTGAAGAATCGGATTGAAAGATTTCTCCCATTCCGACTCGAGATAAGAGACAATCTCTTCCCCGTAAGAAAGCAATTTGTCTTCTATATGTTTGAAGATCTCCGGATCCGGATCATCTAATAATTTAATTAATGCAGGGATTTCGTTCGCGTTCATCACTCCTCTTAAAATAAATCAACCAGTCATGCCTTCCAAAAAATATCCTTCATATTATTTACCTTTGGCGCATGGTAAAATTTCAATTCATTAAAGACTTTATAACACATAGGCTCACTTCGAAAACAAGACACGGAATACATTCTCCTTTTGTTTATAAAATGATAGACGAAGTTATCTATGATTTAAAGACTAAAGATGAATACAAAAATATCGAAGATTTACGTAAAAAGTTAATATCAGACAATAGAATTATTACCATAACTGATCTGGGTGCCGGCTCGCATATGAATAATAATAAGCAGAAGGCAGTTGCACAAATAGCAAAAAATGCTTTAAAGCCTCAGAAATTAGCTCAGTTGATTTATAGGTTGGCGAAAGAGATGCAACCCTCCAATATAATAGAATTGGGGACCTGCTTAGGTGTAACCACCTCTTACCTGGCTAAAGCTGCTCCGCATGCTACTATAATAACTATGGAAGGTTGTCCTGAAACGGCAAAAGTAGCGCGGGAAAATTTCCAGGATTTAGGACTAAGTAATATTCAATTAGAGATTGGAAATTTTGATGATAATTTTCCAAATGTAATAGATCGGTTTCAAAAATTAGATTTTGTCTTTATTGATGGAAATCATAGAAAAGATGCAACCCTCGATTATTTCAAATGGAGTTTGCCAAAAGTTCACGAAAATTCCCTCCTGATTTTTGATGATATCTATTGGAGTAAAGGAATGAAGGAGGCTTGGGAAGAGGTTAAAAATCATCCGGATGTAAGCTTCACAATCGATTTATTTTGGATAGGTTTGGTCTTCTTTAGGAAAGGCCAGGCTAAAGAGCATTTTAAGGTAAAGTTTTAATTTTATACCTCCTTTCTAATAAGATTTTCCAACTCTGCGTGGAGGATTTTGAGTTTTAAAACAGTGTAATTTATTCTGCCTTTTTATTTTGTTTTAAAAAAGGTATCAGTTGAACACTAGATTTAAATAAAGCGGATAATTTATTAATTTAGGAACCGAAAGCAACCGGTTATTCCTAAACAAAATGTCTAAATTTTTATCCGTATTATTTTTTCTAATCATAACAATTTGCCGAACTGTAACCTGTCAGGAAATAGTTAAACTGGATTCAGAGACGAAGCAACACATTCTTTCTTATAATGAGATAAAAGTATTCGAGGATAAGACAGGAAAGTTAGATATCGGTAATATATCTTCAGCAGAATTTGATGCAAGTTTTAAAAGCAGTAGAACTTTTGTTCCAAAAACATCAAATAGTAAATCCACCTACTGGTATAAAATAAGGCTGGAAAATACGAATGCTAAAGGAGCTTTCTTGCTTGAATTTTATGATCAGACAATTGATGACATAAGAATATACTATCAAAACAAACCAGGTTCTTTTCGCCTTCATCAATTCGGGGCCCAGCTTCCCTTTGAGAAACGACAAATTCACCATAAGAACTTCACTTTTAATGTCAATCGCAGGTTTGAAGGAGACAGGACATATTATATAGCCGTTAAAACAGAACAACCCGCGGCAGTTATGATTGTACTCAAAAAAGTAAATTGGTTCATTCAGTACGGGTTGAGAGAATATGTGCTTTTGGGAGTTTTATATGGAATGATACTCGTATTCTGTCTTTACAACCTCGTCATGTTTCTCGCTGTCAGGCAAAAACAGTATCTGTTTTATGTGCTCTATAATCTAAGTATAGGCATGTTCGAAATAAGCTCTAACGGAATAGGGTTTCAATATCTTTGGCCTGGTTCTCCGGGATGGAACGAAATAGCGTATGGTGTAGCACTTTATCTCGCTGCTATATTCAGTATGCTGTTTACCAGAGAATTTCTGCATTTAAAACATAAAGTTCCGGTTCTAGACAAAATCATCTTAAGTTACCTTAGTCTCAGAACTGTTTTCTTTCTGATATGTCTTTTTATCAATAATCATTGGTTTGTTTATAAGGTTATAGAAGTAATTCCGGTACTACTAGCGCTCATCTCGGGAATTGTAATTCTTAGAAAAGGATATTATCCCGCAAGATTCTTTGTCGCAGGATATTCTTTTATTTTTCTTGGAATACTCATCAGGATCATTAAAGTATTAAATATTGGAAAAATGCCTTTTGGTCCTGCCAATTTTTATAGTTTAAGCTTCTGCTTAATTATGGAGATGCTTTTTGTGACTTTTGCCATTGGTGATAATATACGCCTGTTAAAGAAGAAGAAGGAAAAGGCACAAAAGAGAATTATTCAGGAATTAGAATCTAAGCAAAAGCTTAAAGACAAATTAAATGTAGAACTGGAGAATAAAGTTGCTTTAAGAACGAGAGAGGTATTAGAAAAGTCTGAAATTATAGAAGCTCAAAATAAAGAGCTTTTGGTGCAGGCCGAAGCGATTCGCAAAATGAATGAATTGCTATCTATAGACAACACAGAGCTAAAGAAGAATATTACAGAAGTTACAGAAGCTCGCGTAATGTCTAAAATCCTTAGTTACGAAGAATTCATTAAAATTTACCCTGATAACGAAACATGTGTTAAATTTTTACACGAGTTAAAAGAACAAAGAGGCTTTAAATGCAGAAAATGCAATCATACTGATTTTTATGTGGGACATCAGCCTTATAGCAAAAGATGTGCTTCTTGCGATTATGAAGAGTCCGTGATTAACGGAACAATTTTTCAAAATAGTAGAATCCCACTAAATAAAGCGTTTTATATGGTGTACATCGTTTATACCACCAAGGGTAAAATATCATCCTATAAGCTTGCCGAGATTTTAGAGCTAAGGCAGGCAACCTGCTGGGCAAACCTTAATAAGATAAAATCGCTGATGCAGGAAAGAAAAAAAGAATTTAAGGGCGCAGGAGAAGACGGATGGAACAAATTGGTTTTTGCATGAATATAAATACCCAGCCGCGCTTTTTGAGAGATAAATCGTAAATAAATTAAATTTTATTGAGGCGTGTTAAATAATTAATCCTATACCCCTTATTACCGTTCATTTAGTGCTGATTATCAGGGGTTAATGCCTGAAAGTTGTTGTGGTAATAATACGTATTATTTTTGATTTAATATTCTAGTAATCAGTGTTTTATGTGTTTTTGCTATTTGTTTTTTTGAAGGTGTTTTAGAATATTTGTCCCGATATCCAATCGATCAATTATAATTTTTAGAAACACTCAGAATTTTTAGATGATGCAAAAACTACATTTCAAATGTTTTCTGTTGCTGCTTGTGCTGATTTTTGTTAAAACTTCAGCAATAAGTTCAGATCTGATAACCAATATTCCAAATCGGAAGACAACAAGCCTTAACGGAAAATGGCAATACATTATTGACATTTATGAAACCGGATTTTATGATTATAGATACAGAGAGCGGGCAGAGAAAGATCCGGAGGCTTATTGGAATACCGATGTTCCGGCAAACTCCTTAGATAGAAAAGAGCATGGTTACAATGATAAGTATACGCTTAATGTTCCCGGAGACTGGAATTCACAAGCCGATAAGTTCCTGTATTATGAAGGGACTGTTTGGTACAAAAAAAGCTTTGACTATAAAAAGTCAGATACGAATAACAAGTTATACGTCTATTTTGGAGCCGTTAGTTATAGAGCAGATGTATATTTAAACGGCAAAAAACTTGGAATGCATAAAGGAGCATTCAGTCCTTTCAATTTTGAAATCCCGTCATCCCTTTTGAAAGAAAAGGACAATTTTTTAGTAGTTAAAGTAGATAATAGGAGATATGCAGATGAAATTCCAACCCTAAATACAGATTGGTGGAATTATGGAGGTATTATCAGAGATGTATCTCTGGTAGAAGTTCCAAATCAGTTCATCAGCAATTACTTTATCCAGCTGGCAAAACCTCATACAAAATCTAATTTAATAGAAGGCTGGGTTGAAGTTAAAAATGCGAAAGCAAACGAAGAGGTATATGTAGAAATACCAGAACTTAAAATCAATCAAAAATTTACGGTAAATGCTGCGGGAAGAGCAGAAGTGAAGATTAACGCACCTAAACTTAAATTATGGAGTTTAGAAAATCCTAAACTTTACCAGGTAAATATTAGCAGTAAAGCAGATAAGGTAAGTGAAAAGATTGGGTTTAGAAATATCGAGGTGCAGGGAGAGAAAGTTTTATTAAACGGCAAATCTCTTTTTTTAAGAGGGATCAGCATACACTCCGAAATTCCACAGGAGGGTAGAAGAGCCAATACACAAAAGGACGCTAATCAATTGCTTGGATGGGCAAGAGAATTAGGTTGCAACATGGTCCGCTTAGCACACTATCCACATGATGAAAAAATGACCCGTTTGGCAGATTCGCTGGGGTTATTAGTATGGTCAGAAATCCCAGTTTACTGGACTATTGATTTTACCAGCGATAAAGTGTTTGAAAAAGCAAAAACTCAGTTGGATGAAATGATCGATAGAGACAAAAACAGAGCGAGTATTATTATTTGGTCGGTTGGAAATGAAACTCCGGTAAGTGAAGTAAGAACCAATTTTATGAAAAATCTATTGGCGGAAGCGAGAAAGCAAGATCCTACTCGGTTAGTTTCTGCGGCATTAGAAGTGAATTATCATTCAGAAGAGAATATGAGGTGGATTGATGATCCACTAGGAGCTTATGTAGATATTGTTTCTTTTAACCAATATTTAGGCTGGTATGGCGGAACGCCAGAAAGTTGCAGAACAGCAAACTGGGGAACTCATTATAAAAAGCCATTGTTTATCAGCGAAACGGGAGCAGAAGCTGTAGGTGGATTTAATGCAGATGCCAAACAGTTGTGGAGTGAGGAATTTCAGGAATGGTACTATAAAGAACAAGTAGATATGTTAAAGCGGATGCCATCAAATTTCATTGGGATTTCCCCGTGGATATTGGCTGATTTTAGATCGCCGAGAAGAAATAATCCTGTTTATCAGGAAGGGTGGAACAATAAAGGGCTTTATGACCATCAGGGCAGAAAGAAAAAGGCATTTTATGTACTAAAGGGATATTACGACGAATTAGCTAAGAAATATAAATAATACGACACTACAATTTAAAATGAAGAAGTTACTTTTTACCATAACCCTATTTTTTGCAGTCGCTTCCCTGAACGCAAGAGATAAGTTCTTTAGTGTACAAGGGAAAGAGATTGTTGACCCAAATGGTAAGCCCTTTTTAATAAAAGGAACAAATTTAGGAAACTGGTTGGTTCCCGAGGGCTATATGTTCAAGTTTAAAAGAACGAATTCTCCGTATATGATTCACGACATGTTGGGACAGTTGATTGGTCCAACGGAGGCAGCCAAATTTTGGGATACTTTTTTAGAGAATTATATCACACACGACGATATCAGGTCTTTAAAGAAAATGGGGGTAAATTCTATCAGAGTTCCTTTTAACTATAAGCTTTTTACGGTTGAAGATTACATGGGAAGAAACGATGCTTCCCGTGGTTTTAAACTACTTGATAGAGTTATTTCCTGGTGTAAAGCAGAAGGAGTTTATGTGATTTTGGATATGCATTGTGCGCCGGGCGGCCAAACAGGAGATAATATTGACGATGGTTACGGTTATCCCTTTCTTTTTGAAAGTAAGGAAGATCAAAAGCTGGCGATTGACATATGGAGAAGTATTGCAAAAAGATATGCTAAAGAGTCTATTATTATAGGTTATGATTTATTAAACGAACCGGTAGCACATTATTTCGATTCTAAAACGCTTAATCCGCTGATTGTTCCATTATATAAGGAAATGACAGCGGCTATCAGAAGTGTAGATAAAAACCATATTATATTTTATGGTGGGTCACAATGGAATACGAACTTCAATATATTCTCTGAACTCCTGGATAAAAATGCAGTTTATACTTTTCATAAATATGGGGATAAGCCAGACTTCGGCTCTATTAAACGTTTCATAGAGTTCAGAGATAAATTCAATGCACCAATTTATATTGGTGAAACCGGTGAGAATACAGATGAATGGGTAAGAGAGTTCCGCGAATTATTAGAAAAACATAATATTGGATGGCATTTCTGGCCATACAAAAAACTGGATAGCCCTAAAAATATAAGCTCTGTGCAGTTACCCGACAATTATCAGATACTTATCGATTATGCCGAAGCAAACAGAGGTTCTTATAAAGAAATTCGTGAGCTAAAAGTAGATAGAGCCGCGATTAAAAAAATTCTAAAGCAATATTTAGAAAATATAAAATATAAAAATTGTGAGCCAAATCAAGGCTATATTAAGGCATTGGGATTAAATCTAGATTGAATAAATTATGAAGTCCCAAATAAATAACTAAACCAATTGTATTATTATGAGAATCAAAATTAAACAGTTTTCATGTTTCTGTTTCCTGGTCAGTCTCATGTGTGTAGCTTTTACTACCCATGCGCAAGAGGCTAGAACAGTAAAAGGAGTCGTAAAAGACATTGAGGATAGTTCGGTTATACCCGGTGTTGCTGTTACGGTAAAAGGTGCCAGTGGAGGTACTATGACCGATATTGATGGAAAATTCAGTATCAAAGTACCGCAGGGATCATCAACTTTAGTTTTTACAACGGTGGGGATGAAAAGTAAAGAAATGGTCCTGAAAAATGAAACGGATGTAACCGTTATGATGAGTAAAAGTGTGCAGGATTTGGAAAGCGTTGTTGTTATAGGTTATGGAGTACAAAAAAAGAGCTTAGTAACAGGTGCTATTGCTTCTTTAACGCCAAAAGATTTGGAAGTACCCGGCTTGATGCGGGCAGATCAGGCTATTCAGGGAAAGACAGCTGGGGTAACAGTTATGATGAACAGCGGTCAACCAGGTTCTGGGGTAAGTATCAGAATCAGAGGTGTTGGGACCAATGGTAGTAATGATCCTTTATTTATTGTAGATGGATTTCCAAGAGGAGATCTGGAAGCGGTAAATCCAAGGGATATTGAAACGATGGAAGTGCTAAAGGATGCAGCGTCTGCAGCAATTTTTGGTGCTCGTGGAGCAAATGGAGTTGTTATCATCACTACAAAATCTGGAAAAGCAGGTAGAACTAAGTTAGATTATGAATATTATCGTGGATTTCAGAATATCAGAAAGTATGTGGATGTGTTGGATGCAACCCAATACGCGAGAATCCAAAATGAATTGCATTTTAATTCCAATTTACCACTTCCTTTTTCAGAAATAGAAATAGAGAAAATGGGAAAAGGAACAGATTGGCAGCGTGAGGTTTCTTACTTGAATGCACCTATTCAGAATCATCAGGTTTCTTTAACTGGTGGAAATGAAAAGTCATCTTATGCTTCTTCATTCTCTTATTTTTCGCAATCGGGAACAATTGCCAAAGGAAAATCTGATTTTGAGAGATACACTGGCCGTATCAATACCAAGCAAAATGTAATTGAAGGTTTATTGAATACAGGAGTAAATTTGAGTGTAACCAATGTGAAAAGAGCATCTATAGCTACCAATAGTGGTAATTCTGGCCCTATTTTAAGTGCCATAAATATGGATCCAGTGACTCCGGTAATGAATGATGATGGAACCTTTGCCATATCACGTTATGTTGCTCAGGAAATTGTAAACCCTATAGCAAGAATTTACTATACCAATGGATCTTCGGGTTATACAAAAATGTATGCAGATGCATTTGGAGAGCTACAAATTTTAAAAGGACTGAAGATTAAAACCAGTATTGGAGCTTCTTTGCAGTATGATGAAGGAAGAGGTTATACCCCCATTTATTACTTAAATTCTACGAATAAAACTATTGCTACAGGTGCCAGTAAATCTATGGCAGAAAGCAAGTATCTGAATATAGATAATATTCTGACTTATACCAAAAAAATCAATTTACATTCTCTAACAGCTATGTTGGGAAATACGGTGAATACAGGGTATGGATCCAATGTGTCCGCATCGAAAAATGGATTATTGTATGACGATCCAGAGTTTGCTTATCTAAGTGCAGCAAAGGACAATACGAGTGCGACTGCTTCGGGAACTGCTTGGGAGAGTGGGTTTGTTTCTTACTTCGGTCGTGTAAACTATGATTATGATAATAAATACATGATGACCGCAACCTATAGAGTGGATGGATCGTATCGATTTGGTAAGAATAACAAGTTTAGTTATTTTCCCTCAGTATCTGCTGGATGGAATATTCACAAGGAAAATTTCATGCAAAATGTTAATCAAATCAACTCTTTAAAACTAAGAGCTAGTTGGGGAGGGACAGGGAACGATCAAATTGAAGATTTTAGATATCTGTCAACAATAAGTACTTATGCAAGAAACTATTACTTTGGTTCAGATGTTCAACAAATTGGAGCCTCTCCAAGTGGTGTTTCAAACCAAGATCTTAAGTGGGAAAATTCAGAGCAAGCCAATATAGGTATCGACGCAGAATTTCTTAAAGATTTCAAATTAACCTTCGATTTATACAAGAAGTCTACCAAAGGTCTTTTATTGCGTATACCTATACCATTGTACGCAGGAAATGCTCAGCCATGGGGAAATGCAGGTGGTGTGGTAAATAAAGGGATAGAACTGTCTTTAGGTTATCAAAAAGATTTTGGTAAGTTCTATTTTGATGCTACTATAAACGGAGCCTATAATCATAATGAAGTAACCCTTGTCGGGAATTCAAATGGGTATTTAATGGGCGGTAATGCCAATAATCAAATGGGAGATATCGCTCGCATGGAAGCAGGTTACCCGCTTGGTTATTTCTGGTTATATACCATGGATGGGATCTTCCAGAATCAGGCAGAGGTTAATGCACACCAGAAAGATGGAAAGTTAATCCAGCCTAATGCTGTTCCGGGAGATATCAGATTTAAGGATTTGAATGGAGATGGCATCATAGACAGTAAAGACAGATCTATGGGAGGGTCTCCACATCCTAAATATAACTATGGTTTAAATCTAAATGCCCGCTATAAAAATCTGGATGTCAATGTATTCTTTAATGGTTTGGCAGATTATAAAATCTTTAATAGTTTGCATAGATGGGATTTACTGACAGCAAATTTCCCGGTTGAAATCATGAATCGTTGGCATGGAGAGGGAACCACTAATTCATATCCAAGAGTGGCTGCGGGTGATTTGAATGGGAATTTTACCAATCCATCTACATTCTTCCTGGAAGAAGGAAGCTTCTTGAGATTAAAGAATGCTTCTATTGGCTATACCTTCAGAAATATAAAAGCAGCTAAAATAGACAAAATACGAGTTTACGCTTCGGGGACCAATTTATTTGTCTTAACTAAATATACTGGATTTGATCCTGAAGTTTCTGGAGGTGCTTTAGGTTTAGGTATTGATAAAGGTGTTTATCCGCAGCCAAGAACCATTATGTTGGGTGCATCAGTAGGGTTTTAATATCATTTAAAAAGAGTTTTATGAAATTTCAATATATAAAATTGTCTATGCTCACCCTGGTTTTAAGCTTGGGTGCTTGCAATAAAAAGATAGATTTATATCCGATAGCTTCGGATACTGAAGCTAACTTTTATAGAGACCAAAAAGACTGTTTTCAGGGATTGGCGGCGGCATACAATGTGCTTTTGTGGGATGCGCCACAAAACCAGAATGCTCCATTCCAGTTAATTAGCGAGGTGTTGGGTGATAAATGCTTTACCGGAGGTGCTTCGGCTACTGACTTACCAGCATTATTGCGTGTGGACAGAGGGATAATACGTACCGATGATTTGACGCCTAAAGCAATGTGGTATAAATATTATTATGGTATTTATAGAACCAATATTTTGTTGGAGAAATTGCCGGCAGCAACTTTTGACGAACCCGAACTGAGGGAAAGGTACGCCGCCGAAGCGAAGTTTTTGAGGGCATATTATTATTTTGATTTGGTGCGCCTTTTTGGAAATGTACCATTAATATTAAAAACACTAGCACCATCGGAGTATAACCAAAAACAAGCAACACCAGAAGAGGTATATAAACAAATAGGTGATGATTTATTGGCAGCGATTAACGTACTGCCACATTATAAAGATTTACCTGCCGACCAGTATGGTAGGGTAACTTCGGATGCCGCAGGAGCACTTCTAATGCGTGTTTGGTTGTATTACACAGGTTATTACAAGAAAGCAGAAATGCCCAATGTATCGTCTACGCAAATATTGGATATCTCTGAAAAGGTGATAAATCAAAGCGGACACGATTTATTACCAAAATTTTCGGATGTATTTGTAAATGATGCTCCTTTTAATCATAACAATAAAGAGTCGGTATTCGAAATCCAATATTCATCCAAAGCAAACAGTGGAAACTTTAGCTACAGAGAAGAAGCGAATGGTAATTTAGCAGTAATGTTATGGGCCCCACGCGATCCTAATTCGGCTTCGATATTTTCAGCGGGATGGTCTTTTGCACCTATAGATGCAGAATTTTATAATAGCTTTCCAAATGATGACCTGAGAAAAGATGCGACATTTTTATTGCCTAAAAACATTTCTGTTTCTTTTACGCCCGGCTATCAGAACACCGATATCTTTCCTAAGAAATGGATGGCATTAAAGGCAAATCAAGCTACAAGAGGTGATTTTAGATTGAATTTCCCTAACCATTTTATTGCTATCCGTTTTTCGGATGTGTTGTTGATGGCATCAGAACTTAACCTTTTACATGGAGGGAGCGCTGCAAAGGCACAAACGTATTTTGAAAAAGTAGCTAAACGGGCACATCAGGCAGGCTATGTTGCTCCAACAGTTACACTGGATGTATTGTATAGAGAACGTGAATTAGAATTGGCTTTGGAAGGAGTAAGATATTGGGATCTGATGAGAAGAGGTTTAGATTATGCAAAATCTAAAATAGACATCAACAGAGGGGAGCCATTTATCAGCAAGTTTAATATGGATGCAGAAGGTTTATTCCCAATTCCACAAGAGGAAATCATTAATGCTAAATATACTTTGTCACAAAACAAAGGTTATTTCTAAAAGAGGTATAACATGAAGAATATATTTTTAATCATGGCAATAGTGCTTTTTTCAGCATCAGCCTGTAAGAAAAGCATCAGTTTGGAAGATCCTATAGCAGAAGAGGATATCAATATCATCGTCCAGGAAACGGAAACGCCAAATGTCTATCGTTTCATTAACGGGCAAATAGGTAATACTGCCAAAGCAAAGTGGAACCTGGGGAATAGTGAAGAGGCTGTTGGTGATACAGTAATAGGCAAATATCCTTTTAAAGGAAACTATACCGTGAAATTATCGGTATTTAACGGAATCAAGATTGTAGATAAATCAATCCAGATATCATTCAAAAATGATAATCTCGACCTTGATCCTGTTTATGGTTTTTTAACAGGAGGGCCAAATGCCACCAACGGAAAAACATGGGTGTTGGATTCTTTAATTGATGGTCATGTTAAGCTGGTTAATAATGGCTCTACCACGCCATGGAATAAATTAGCAAAGACCAATAAAGGGGTGTATGATGATGAGTTAACCTTTAAACTGGCTGGAAAAGAATGTTTATACAAAAATAATGGAAACTCTTATTGTCATGGTGGTACTATAGATGGGGTAACTCAATTCCGATTAAAAGAACTGAATGCCAATTGGGGAACCGTAACTTCTTCTACTGCAGATGGCGGGGATTTAATGATCAATTATACACCAAAAGATGCGGTTCAGCATTGGGAAATGGAAATTAGGGGTGGTAAGCACTATTTGCAATTAAAAGGTGGCGCGTTCTTCTTTTTCTATAGAGGAATTTCCAATGTAATTGAGTATGAAATCAACTCTATCAATGAGAATGAAATGGTAGTTACCCATTACGAGACTGCTCCGGCCTCAAGAGCCGCTTCATTGTGGAGAGATCAGTATACATTAATTAGAAAAGGTTATCAAAGACCATAACAAAAAAGCAGCGTTATGAAAAGTATAAGTTTTATAAAGAATTTTCCTGTGCTAGCCTTATTGTTGCTGGTATTGATAGGAAGTTGTAAAAAAGATAACGACAGATATTACTCAGTATCTGATGGTAGATTTCAAATCTATTCCGAAAAATCACGAATAACCGGAAATGTGGTAGAGAATATGTCACTTACGGAGGCGAATAAGTTTAATATGGTGTTCGTTAATCCGCCTAAGAATAACGAGGCTATTGTAAGTGCCGAGGAAGTTAATGGAGTTTATATAGAAGAACAGAAAATTCTTTTAACAGGTACTGCTGTGGATGTACCTATAAAGGGAAAGCCGAAGTATGAGGGCGTGTTTACTATGATTATAAAGGTGAAGATAGACGGAGAAAGTTACGTACTTAACACTAAATTGTTTGTAGATAAGCCAAACGTAAGCGCTATTACCTTAGATTTATCTGAAGACGTATTGTACAATGCTGTAGGCGAAGTGTCAAGAACATTTACAGTTTATCCGCGTTCTACAGAATTTGAAATTACGGCATCAGCAGGTTTAACGGCAAGTATAGAAAATGGTGCTGATGATGACCACAAGGTATTAAAGTTATTAGCTACAGATGAATTTGTGATGGGCGATGTTGTTATAAAAGCTAAGTTTTTACAAGTTCCGGAAGTAGTGAAGACGATAAAAGTGGTGGCGTTTTCCAACGGTGATGGTACAACATCAAAACCTTATGAAATTAGCGACTTTGCAAGATTAAATAAAGTAAGGTATGGTTTAGCTTATAATTATAAACTTTCCAGTGACATCGCAGGTGCAGGATTCAGTCCTATTTCAGGAGTATTTACAGGGACGCTGGACGGAAATACTAAAAAAATATCGGGCCTGACATTTAATAATGCTACAACAGATAATGTTGCTTTATTTAATGAGTTGGGAACTTCGGCAACGGTTAAGAATGTAGAATTTGTAAATGCTGCCATAACTGCACAAAATAATGTCGCCCTTGTTGCTGTAACAAATAGAGGTACAATAGACAATATAAAGGCTTCTGGTACCGTGAAAGGTAAACAATATGTAGCGGGAGTTGCAGTTAATAACTTTGGGAAAGTGACAAATGGTGATGTAACGGCTTTGGCAGTTTCTGGAGATAATTATGTAGCTACTCTTGCAGCTAAAGAGAATACAGGTTCTGTTCAAACTAATAACACCATCTTAAATATACCAAATACCTTTCCTGCGATAGTATATGGTATTAATACAGTTACGACAACTACATTTAGCTTTAGTCCGAGTGATGCGATAATAGAGGTTAAATCTGCACCGGCAAACTTAACCGCTACTCCAATTGCCGGACAAAAAGTAACTTTTACACCTGCTACAGGATTTATTTCAGGAGATGTATTATTGAACTTGAAAAAAGGTAATGTAGTAATAGCAAAAACTATAAAAGTATATGCTAAACAAGAAGGCTCTGCCTTTGACGGTGGCGATGGAACGATTGGGAATCCATATTTAATATCTTCTGAAGATGGATTAATAGCCATAGCACAGGGCATGGATAAAAATTATAAAGTTGTTACGGATTTTGCATTGACTAAACCATGGGTACCAATCACTAATTTTTCAGGAACATTAGATGGATCCGGGCATAAAATCACTGGTTTAACCATTAATTCTACAACAGCCAATGAAGGATTGTTTGCAACAGTAACGGGAACGATTAAAAACATCCAATTACTGAATGTGAATTGTAATGCTACCTTAGCTTTCGGTACACTTGCGGGTAAGCTCGTTGGCGGAACTATTCAAAACGTTAAGATAACAGGAGATGTTACTTCTACAAATGGAGGGGATATATTAGGTGGGGTTGTTGGTGAAATGTCGGCCGTAGCGAGATTAACTCAAGTGTATACCAACTTAAATATTAAGGCTGCTTGTGGTATGGTAGGAGGTTTGGTTGGCAGATTGACTACAGCTTCATCTGGCATATCAGAAATATCTAATTCAACAGCGACAGGAACAATAGAAATTAGTGGATCTAAAAATAGGATAGCTGGTATTTTAGGAAGAGCAGAAGGCACTAATATAGGTGGTGGAATTATAAAAAACTGTAAATCCTCTGTCAATATTTCAGCAACAACAGCTATAATAGCTACTGTAAATGGCGTTGGAGGAATATTTGGAGCAGATCAAAATGCGGGAATAGTTCCTATAGACCAATGTATGTTTGACGGTACCATTTCTTGTGGCTTCTCAGTAGGGGGTATTGCGGGAGTAGGTTCCAGCATTACCAATTGCCTGGTAGAAGGGGCAGGAGCAGGTCAGACAACAACTGCAACAATTAGGGCAGTAGGGACACCTGCCACCGGAAATATTGGTGGAATCGCAGGAACCAATAAAGTGAAGCTAGAAAATTGCGTGGTGAAGAATGCAACTTTAAGAGCTTCAATTACTACTGCAGCAATGCCAGTTGCCGGATTATCGTCTACTTATCAAAATAGCGGATATTCTGCAAATAGCTTTGTGGTAAGTACTTCCCTTGAAGGGTCCAATACTGTTCCTAATGCTAATAGTGTATTCAGAATTTCCGGTACAGCAGCTAATGGAACCGGAGCTAATAAGAAAAATTATGTAGGATCAGGAGTGGTAACTCCTTTTAGAGATGTACCATTTGTTGAAGATGCGGCTGGTTTAGATGGTTTAACAGCAACCGTTACCAATCAGGCATTTTTTGAAAGCACTCTTGGTTTCGATTTTTCAATATGGAAAATTGGAACAGACGGTTATCCTACACTAAGGAATGTGGGGTATAATGGGACTTATTAATTTTAATTAAATGTAACGTGACTGTTTAATGTACAAAAGAAAAATTCCAAGCCATTAAACAGTCACGGTGCATCAATTGTAAACGCTAATAAATAACGGATGAAAAATATTAAAGCATTATTTCTGGCCAGTATATTATTGCTGGGATGTGCAAAAAGCAACGAATATATCCCTAAAAAATCTAAACCCGTTCCCTATGAAGTGAAAGGTAAAAAGGGAGCTGATTTTAGTACCTCAACAAAAAACGGTACCTGGTGGGGGAATACGATTAATCTGCAAAGCCATTGGTTTTACACCTGGGGATTAACCATACCCTTTGAGCTGGCTCCGCAGAACTCAGAATTTGTTCCAATGTTTTGGGGCAAGTCTTCTGTGACAGATGCGAATATAGCCCAGATAAAAGCTTTAAAAGCAGAAGGGAAAGTGAAATACATTCTGGGATTTAATGAGCCTGACCTTAAAGACCAGGCAAATATGACCGTTCAGGAAGCTTTGGATCTTTGGCCGCAATTAGAGTCTATTGGACTTCCTTTGGGTAGTCCGGCAGCTTCGTGGCCAACTAATGCCTGGATTTATGATTTTATGGATAAAGCTATTGCACAAGGTAAACGTGTAGATTTTATTGCGGTACACATGTATGTGGGAATAGATGAGAATCATTTTGTAAAAATTCTTCAAGACTTATACGATAAATACCATAAGCCTATTTGGATTACCGAGTTTGCAACAGTACATGAAAAAGCTACTACTATGGCCGAAAATCCTTATACTCCGGAAATTGTACTGGCTTTTATGCAGCGGTTATTGCCTAAGTTAGAAGCATTAGATTTTGTACATCGTTATTCATGGTTTTCAGGCTCGCCAACCAGTGCCAGACTTTGGCCTTCTGCATTGGTAGATGCGAATGGAAATCTGACGAATCTCGGAAAGTGGTATTCCGACTATAAACCAAATACCGAAATAAAACGATAAAACGGAAACCAAATATAGGGTGGTCTCCTGTGTTTTTACAGGACGCAGGAGACATCTTTTTTATAAACTAAATCAAATTTTATGAAAAAAATCTTTACTACTTTACTGCTCTTAGGAGCTGCAGGAGCAGGCTTTGCTCAAAATTTTACTCCGGGTAATGTTGTTGTAGCTAGGTTGGGAGATGGACAGGCAACTAACAATGCTGTACCTGTATCTCTCCTTGAATACAATACTTTAACGTATGGCAATACTGTTACTGTAACATTGCCTTACTCTTCTTCATCCGACCCAGCAGATATTGTAAATCCTTCAATGGTTATTAACATAAATCCAACTGGAATTGAAGGAGGGTTGTCTCTTTCCGCCGATGGAAGATATTTGGTGATTGGTGGCTCAAATGCGTATAAGGGAATCGGAGACACAGGTCCTTCTAAGAAAAGTTTCGCCAGAATTGGTTATACTGGTGTTCCTGAACTATTTGCTTTAGATGCGAATATTAGTAATGGATATATTAGGTCTACAGCGAGTTACGATGGTAGCTCTATATATATAGCTACCAATCAGGGTATTGCAGCTACTACATTTCCCGATAATAGAACATCCCCTGCAATAAGATTTAATAATTCTGGATTTATTAATTATTTTAATGTGATTGGAAAGCATTTGTACGGTGTTAATACTGCTAATCCGGCTGTACTTTTAGATTTTGGTTTATCTCCGTATGATGCTTCAACTCCACATGCGGGAGCAACTTCACCTACAAGTACTACGGGAACGGCTTTATGGAATAGCGGTAGTAGTAATATAGAAAAGAGCTATGGGTTTGTACTGCTTGATCAGGACAATACAGTAAATAGTCTTTCAGATAAAAATGATGTTTTATATATGGCTGATCAAGGAACTAGTCCTGGAATTGTCAAAATGTATTACGACACCAGTACATCTAGTTGGGTTTATTTAGGAAGAATAGATGCTAGCGGGATAATCACCGGACTAACTGGGAAAATAAATGCAGCTGGTAAAGCTGAGTTGTATGCAGTAAGAGGAGCGACTTTAAATAATGAGTTGATTAAGATTATTGATAATAGCAGTTCGAGGGATAAATTGGATGGAACTCATACTATAGTTCAAATAGCTACTTCAGGCGATAAATACACTTTCCGAAGCGTGGCACTTTCTCCTAGTCAATATAGCACATTACCTCTAAAATTAACCTCATTTAAGGCGTCTTCATCTGGAAATAATGCGGTTTTGAAATGGACAACTAGTGATGAGCTTAATGTAAAGGAATTTGTGTTAGAGAAAAGTATTGATGGAAAGAATTTTCATTCTGTTAAGGTAGTGCCGGCAAAAAATCAATCAAGTAACATATATAATTTAACTGATTTTAATGCCGAAGCAAAGACTATTTATTATCGTCTTAAAATGGTAGACAACGATGGAACAGTTACATTTAGTAATATAGAGGCAGTTAGTTCTAACGGGTTGGTTGGTTTGACTATTTACCCTAATCCTGCTCAGGATTATATTAAAGTAAATCCTTCTTTAATAAATGCCTCTTTTGAAATAATTTCTATAGACGGTAAACTATTGAAAAAAGGTGTATTCGTGACAGATGAACTGGATATAAGTTTTTTGAAATCTGGTTCATATTTGCTGAAATCAGGCGGGCAATCTCAACGCCTCATTAAGAAATAACAGATTATTAATTATAAACCAAATAATATTATGTTAACAAATTACAAAAGTCAAACTGTAATGTACCTGTCCTCTTTGCTGGTACTTTTATCATGTGGGAAAAAGCCATCCGACGCGCTGGTAGAACCTGACAAAAAGCCGAACCAAAAACTAACTAAAGCTACAACCAAAGCGGTTAGTAATTTATTGTGGGCCGATGAATTTGATGGAACCAGTTTAGATACCAGTAAGTGGATATATGAGACGGGGAATGGTTGTCCGAGTTTATGTGGATGGGGAAATAATGAAAAGCAATACTACACGACCGCGACTGAAAACGTTAAAGTGACTAATGGTAAATTGAATTTGACAGTGAAGTATAAACCAAATTATCAGGGGTCAGGCTCTTCTTTTACCTCCGGAAAAATTTCGACTGCAACAAAATTCAGTTGGCTATACGGCCGATTTGAAGCCAGGATAAAGGTACCCGAAGGTTTAGGTATGTGGCCGGCATTTTGGATGTTGCCTAAAGATAAGGCTTACGGGGGGTGGCCAACTAGTGGAGAAATTGACATAATGGAATATCGGGGAGACATTCAAAATAAGATAGGAGGTACCTTACATTATGGTAATGGCTGGCCGAATAATCAAAATGATGGCACTTCTTATTATTTGCCAACAGGTAATTTTTCAGATCAGTTTCATGTTTTTTCCGTAGAATGGGAGCCTGGAATAATTAGGTTTTATGTAGATGATGTGCTTTTTAAAACAGAAACAAAGACACCTAATTCACTATCTCCCGCCTCAAACAACGAGGTGAAATGGCCTTGGGACAAAGACTTTTATATACTCCTGAACTTCGCCGTTGGAGGTTGGTATACAGGAAATCCGACAACGGCCGACATTATTAATGGTGATACTAATTATACAAGGACAATGGAAGTGGATTATGTGAGGGTTTACGGTATCATCCCTTTAAACAATACTTTGCAATTTATGGGAAGTAATGGGAAGTATATTTCGGCACAAAATACAAGTTCGATGATTTGTAATGTTTCGACTCCCGGAAATGCAGAAAAATTTACCATAATAGATGCCGGCTCGGGGAAAGTGGCATTGAAATACAATGGGAAATATGTGTCTTCTGAAAATGGAACGGGAGCCATGACTTGTACACGCAGCACTATCGGTAATTGGGAAAAATTTGATTATATAGTGAATAACGATGGAACAATTTCTTTAAAGGGAAACAATGGTAAATATGTCTCTACAGATGGCGGTACAAACCCAATGATATGTAACCGGACAAACATCGGTAATTGGGAAAAGTTTAAAATTGATAATTAGAGCGTATTGTAGGTGATGACCCTTGTCTCCTATGTTTGCTGAAAAACAAATGTAGGGGACATTTTTTGATTTATAGATTTGCATTTTATAGGTTGTATGAATAATTTTTTAACATTTGATTTGATCGATTACACTATTCGCTGTTGAAAGGACGAAATATGCTATGTTTGGCAAGTTGTTTAATTTTCCACAGCGTAGGATCAACGCTACTCCTGCCTTTAATTTAGCCTGCCTTTTTTTATGCTAATTACTTGATACAAAGTACGAAGTATTTGCTACTACTAAAAAGCTTCACTAAGACTAATGTAAAAACCAGATATCCTTTTTTCTCCTGTAGGTTTTTCACCAAACCCTAAATCAAATCTAACTGCCAGGCTTTTATCCAGATCGAAGAAAAATCTTCCACCAAGCCCATAATTTGGTTTAAGATCGGAAAAAAGATTGCTGAATTTATTGTCCACATTTCCAAAGCCACCAAAAGCTACTATGCCAAATCGGTTGCTAAATCTGTATCGGATTTCAGATTGTAGAGAAATATACTGCTCATCCCGATATCTTCCCTGATAATAACCTCTCATGACTTCGTCATTACCCAGCTGGCGTAAGACGTAGAAAGGAATATGTCTGTCGCTATCTAAGCCTTCGTAAAATAGTTTGCTTGCAAATACGACTTTTTTATGCAGGGAGACAAACTGTCTAATATCAGCCGAGTAGAAATTACCTGAAAAATCATCGTGACCAAATAAATTGGGTGTGTAACCGTATTTTATTCTGCCAAAAAAACCTTTTGTAGGATAAGTATTTGAGTTTCGCGTATCATAAAGCTGGCTGATCTTGAACATTAGAAATTTACCTCCTGTCCGATCGGTAGAAGGTAGTGATTCAAATATGCCGCCTGTTTCTTTATCAGTAAAAGAATGTGACTCGAATTCTGCGCCTAAACCCGCGTAATAATTCTTGAAAAATTTATATTCTACCTCACTGTTTACCCGGATTTTTTCCTGCTTAAGCTTGTCTTCATCAATAACTTTTGTATCATTCCCAACACCGTAAAAATTGAATGGGATGTGATAAAATTGAATCGTATGAATATGGTGCCATTTATTCTGTTTGGACCAGATATCAGATTTCAGAGAGAATTGAGTTTGCCCTTTAGTACTGAATAAAGCCATACCATTGATTTGAGATGGTCGGGTAGCATAATCATATTTGTCGGTATAAAACGAATATAATCCTGCAGCACCTATAATAAATCCTGCCTCCTGATTATATCCAATTGCAGGCAAAGGCATAAAAGTATTTCTTCTGGTGGTATCGTCTGGAAATATCCTGTTAAACTGTTCCAGTAATTTATTTTGACCGAAACTTATTACTGTTATATGTGAAAAAATGTAGGCTACGAGTATTTTTTTCATTAGACGATTAAGTAGTTTATTGATATGTATCTAACACAAATCTTTTTTCCGAAGCCGTAAAGATAGTATTTTAGACAATAGAAGATAAGTGATTAAATAGGGCTTTGACTAATAGATTGTTGGAGTTAAAATCTGAGGTTTATTAGGATGATGATTATTAAAATATATAGAGTATATTGAAAGTTAATGACGACTATACTCCAAAGTAGCTTATAACGAAAGATGAACGAAGGATGCATTTTCTCAAGAGCACTCAGGGCATAGCAGTATTTTAATTTAAGGCGTGAATAAAAAGAGTTTGAAGCTCACCTTATCCATAATTGATCATAGATGTTCTGGTTCAAGAACAATCAGAACGGTTGGTTTTTACCACAATTAAGTTATTTCTTTAATATTTTTCAGAAACTTCTCAGACACATCTCATTTCAAAGGTTTCGTCTTTATCAGCTACAGAATAGCAGATTGGTAGGAATAAGGAACAGAAGTCAATGATAGGAAGACACAATGAGCCATGTTGCTACTCCCACTATACCAGCACTATACTCCCAGTATACTCCCACCTTAGACCCACTTACATAAAAACTCAAAGTAAGCAACTAATAATTATTCGACCTTTCTTCGGGTTTTATTCGGGAATTACCCTCGTTTTCCCGAAGAGGTTCTGAAGAAGCCTCGAAGAAGGATAGGGGGATTTCCGGAAAAGCCCGTAAAATGTGGGCAAAACCACGCATTCCACTTAAAAAGAGGGGTAGGGCATGAGTTCATAGTGGTTAAAAGATAAAAAGTCTTACTTTTGTCCAAAAAAATAATGACATGAGTGTACAAAGAGGTCCTATATCACAGTTTATAGAGAGAAATTACCTGCACTTTAATGCTGCAGCATTGATGGATGCCGCTAAAGGATATGAGAAACATTTAGATGAAGGTGGCAAAATGATGATTACCCTGGCAGGTGCTATGAGTACTGCTGAATTAGGTATTTCGCTTGCCGAAATGATTCGTCAGGATAAAGTTTCAATTATATCTTGCACAGGAGCAAATCTTGAAGAAGATATTATGAACCTAGTTGCGCATTCACATTACAAAAGAGTTCCGAATTATAGAGACCTTAGTCCGCAGGATGAATGGGATTTGTTAGAAAATCATTACAACAGGGTTACCGATACCTGTATTCCTGAAGAAGAAGCTTTCAGGAGATTGCAAAAGCATATCCACGCGATTTGGAAAGATGCGGACAATGCGGGAGAACGCTATTTTCCACACGAGTATATGTACAAAATGTTGTTAAGCGGCGTGTTGGAACAATATTATGAAATTGATCCTAAAAATTCCTGGATGTTGGCTGCTGCAGAAAAAAATATTCCAATTGTAGTACCGGGATGGGAAGACTCTACAATGGGTAATATCTTTGCTTCATATGTAATAAAAGGGGAATTAAAAGCCTCTACTATGAAAAGTGGTATAGAATATATGGCTTGGTTAGCGGATTGGTATACTAAAAACTCAGAAGGAAAAGGCATTGGTTTCTTCCAGATAGGTGGTGGTATTGCCGGTGATTTTCCAATTTGTGTAGTACCTATGCTTTATCAGGATTTGGAAATGGAAAATATCCCTTTCTGGAGCTATTTCTGTCAGATTTCGGATTCTACAACATCTTATGGCTCATACTCTGGGGCAGTTCCGAATGAGAAAATTACCTGGGGTAAGCTGGATATAAATACACCAAAATTTATAGTTGAATCTGACGCTACAATCGTTGCTCCATTAATTTTTGCGTGGATATTAAAACAATAAGGAAAAAAAGTTTGATAAACAAACTGCAAAAAGCTAAGAAATTACGCATAATCATAAAAAAAAGTGTCTAATGTCATTTGAGGCGGATTTTTAAGCTAGTTTAGAATGGTTTTAAATTAGGAAAATCAGTCATCAAATTGTCAGGCGGAACGTAATTAATCTTACTTTTGTGGTGCGAAAATGAGGTAGGTACGCATTTTCAATCAGAAAACATTAAAAATTTTAGTATAACAAGCTCAATATGAGAAACTTCTCATCTGATTTTAAGAAATTAGTAAGATCCCTTCTGATAGTCTCGGCTATCATTATTGGAGCGTCAGTTGTATCTGTTGCTCAGGAAGCTGCTGCAGACCCTGCTGCTGCGGGTGAAGCGGCTGTTGGTGATGCAGCTGCAGGTGAAGCTTTATTTAAAGCGAACTGTACGGCCTGTCACGCGGTAGACAAAAGAGTGATGGGGCCTGCATTGGCGGGCGTCGATCAACGTCATGACAGAGCATGGTTGCACAAATGGATTAAAAATGCTCCGGCAATGGTTGCTTCTGGCGATGCTGCTGCTGTGAAAATTTTTAACGAGTACAATCAGGCGCCGATGACTCCATTTCCTCAATTATCTGACGCTGATATTGATAATATTTTGGCGTATGTAAAAGCTGAGGAAACTAAGAAAGCTGAAAAGCCTGCTTCTGGCGGTGGAGCTGAAACAGCTGCTGCTGACAAAGGAGTAAGTGGTTTTATGATTGCTGGTTTAATCGCTGTTGTTGTTATTGCATTAATCATTATCCTGGTTTTAAATCGTGTGATTTCAACTTTAGAGCGTCTACTTTTAAATAAAGGTGATGCTTTAATTATTGAAGAAGACGAGGAAATTAAGGAAGCAAAAGATCAATATGCAGGTGTTAAGAAATTCCTTAAAAATAAAAAGGCAGTTTTCTTTACAATAATTGGTTTATTGGTAATTATTGGTGCTTACAGTACCTCAATAATGTGGAACACAGGTGTTCAGCAAGGATACCAACCTGTACAGCCGATTAAATTCTCTCACCAGTTACATGCTGGAACAAACCAGATCGAATGTCAATATTGTCACTCTGGGGCGTGGAAGTCTAAAAATGCTACGATTCCGTCATTGAATGTTTGTATGAACTGTCATAAATATGTACAGGCTACAGATAAATATGATGGTGAGATTTCTCCGGAAATCCAAAAAATCTACACTGCGTTAGATTATAATCCTGAAACTCAACAATACGGAGATAATCCAAGACCAATCGAGTGGGTTAGAATCCATAACTTGCCAGACCTTGCGTACTTCAATCACTCACAACACGTAAATGTTGCAGGTATCGAGTGTCAAAAATGTCACGGTCCTATCGAGACTATGGAGGAAGTTTATCAATACTCTCCATTAACGATGAAATGGTGTGTAAACTGTCACAGAGAAACAGAGGTTAATCATGAGCATAACTCATATTACGATAAGGTGATCGCGGCACACGAACAAATTAAGAAAGGTGAGAAAATTACAGCAGCTGTCCTTGGTGGATTAGAGTGTGGTAAATGTCACTATTAATTAATTGGTTAAATAATTAGAATAAACTGTAAGTCTTATATAGCTTAAATGGAAAGCACAAAGAAATATTGGAAAGGTTTAGAGGAGCTTAACAAAACTCCTGAATTCGTTGAGAAAAACAAAGGCGAATTTGCTGAACCGCTTCCTATTGAAGAAGTATTAGAAGGTTCTGGATTGAAGGCTTCTACTCCACGTCGTGATTTTTTAAAGACTATGGGATTTGGTTTAGGTGCAGTTACTTTAGCTGCATGTAATACCGCTCCGGTTAGAAAATCTATTCCATATCTTATAAAGCCAGAGGATGTTACTCCAGGTGTTCCTAACTACTACGCGTCAAGCTTTAAAGGAACTGGTGTAATTGTTAAAACTCGTGAGGGTAGACCTATCAAGTTGGAAGGTAACCCAGCTTGTCCGATTAATGCAGGTGGTTTAGACGCACAAGGTCAGGCATCTGTATTGGATCTTTACGATAACTCTAAACTTCACGGACCTTTATTAAACGGTAAAGACTCATCCTGGGAGGATGTAGATAAATTTGTAAAAGCAGAATTAAGTAAAATTCAGGCTGCTGGAAAATCTATCGTTGTTCTTAGCTCGACAGTAAATAGTCCTTCTACTAAAAAAGTAATTGCAGAATTTACTGCTAAATATCCGAATACTAAGCATGTTACTTATGATGCTGTGTCTTATGCAGGTATTATAAAAGCTAACGCAGATAGCTTCGGAAAAGCGGTAATTCCACAATATAATTTTGAGAAAGCTCAGGTTGTGGTAAGTTTTGGAGCTGATTTCTTGGGGTCTTGGATTTCTCCTTCCCAGTTCTCTGTTCAGTATTTCAAAAACAGAAACCATAAGTCTTTGGCAGAGAAAAAAATGTCAAGACATATCCAGTTTGAGTCTATCCTGTCTCAGGCTGGTTCTACTGCAGATTCAAGAATTGTAATTAAGCCTTCGCAAGAAGCCGCTGCTGTTTTAGCATTGTATGCAGAATTAACTGGTTCATCAGTTTCGGGAGGTAATTTGTCCTCTAATCCGGCGGCAGCAACAGCAGTTAAATTAGCTGCTAAAGAATTGTCTGCTGCTAAAGGAGCTGCTTTGGTAATCTCTGGTTCAAACGATCCGGAAATACAAACAGTAGTTAATGCAATCAATAGCGTTTTGGGAAGCTATGGCGCTACTATAGATTTAGATAATAACAGTAACCAATACACAGGTAACGATACTGATTTTGCTACATTGGTTAAAGATGCAAAAGCTGGAGCAGTTGGTGCTATCTTTTTCTTGGATACTAACCCTGCGTATACTTACGCAGACAATAAGTCATTAAAAGAAGCTTTAGAAAAGGTTGCTTTAAAAGTTTCTTTTGCTGATAGAGAAGATGAAACAGCTGCTTTATCAAATGTAGTTGCTGCAAATAATAACTACCTGGAGGCATGGGGTGATGCAAATGCATTGTCTGGTTATTATACTATCATTCAGCCTACTATTAACCCTATTTATAATACCAGACAAGCAGAAGAAAGCTTATTGGTATGGGCAGAAAGTACTACTCCTGATTATTACACTTTCGTGAAAAGCAATTGGGAAGCAACAATTCTTCCTGGATCAGGAAAAACATGGCAGGATGTATTACAAACAGGTCTTGTTTTAACTGCGCCAAAAGCAGCTTCTTCTTATAGCTTTAACGGAAACATAGCTGCAGTGGCATCATCGTTAGCTACGAAATACAAAACTACAGATGCTATTGAGCTTTGCTTATATACTGGCGTTATGGGGGCTGGTGAGCAGGCAAACAATCCGGTACTACAAGAAACACCAGATCCTATATCGAAAGTGACATGGGATAACTACGCAGCAGTGAATCCTAAATTTGCTGAGAAATTAGGATTGAAAGAAAATAGCCTGGTAAAGGTAACTGCCGGAGATTACTCGGTTGAACTACCTTTATTATTACAGCCTGGCCAGGCACAGGAAACTGTGGCAATTGCCTTGGGTTATGGTAGAGAGAAAGCGGGTAAAGTTGGAACCGGTTTAGGCAAAAATGCTTATCCTTTCTTAGGAGCTTCAACAGTAACTATCGAGCAGGTTTCAGGTTATTACGAATTGGCACAAACTCAAACTCATCATTCTTACGAAGGTAGAAATGTGATCAGAGAAGCTTCTTTCGCAGATTATAAAAAAGATCCGGCAACTGGAAATCCTCATAATCACCATAAAACTTATGATTTATGGAAGAAATATGAAACACCTGGAAACAACTGGGTAATGGCAATCGATCTGAATGCTTGTACTGGTTGTGGAGCTTGTATTGTTGCTTGTAACATTGAAAATAACGTTCCGGTTGTAGGAAGAGACGAGGTTCGTCGTCGTCGTGAAATGCACTGGATACGTATAGATCGTTACTATACTTTCAACGAAGAAGGGAAGTCAATTACAGAGGAGAAAGAGATCGAGAAGATACAAGGCAGAATGGAAAACATCTCTGTGGTTCATCAGCCAATGATGTGTCAACATTGTGACCATGCACCTTGTGAAACTGTTTGTCCGGTATTGGCAACTGTACATTCTTCAGACGGTTTAAATCATATGGCTTATAACCGTTGCGTAGGTACAAGATATTGTGCTAACAACTGTCCTTTCAAAGTTCGTCGTTTCAATTGGTTTAACTACTGGAACGATTCTCGTTTCGATAACTACTTAAATAACGAGTTTACACAATTAGTACTAAACCCTGATGTAACTACACGTTTCCGTGGTGTTATGGAAAAATGTTCAATGTGTATCCAACGTATTCAGGCTGGTAAGCTGCAAGCTAAGATCGAAAGAAGAGAGCTTAAAGATGGTGATATCAAAATGGCTTGTCAACAAACCTGTGCTTCAAACGCTATCATCTTTGGTGATGCAAACGACCCTAACTCGGAAGTATCGAAAGCGCTTAAAAACGAAAGAGTATACTACGTTTTAGAAGAGATCAACGTTCAGGCAGGTGTTGGTTATATGACAAAGATCACGAACACAGGGTTACAAGAGGCTTAATTTTAGGATATTATTAAAAAGAAAATATGGCATCTCATCACGAATCGATATTAAGAGAACCGTTAATAACCGGTAAAGACATTACGTACAGAAGAATTTCTGACGAGGTTCTTTTACCTGTAGAAAATAAACCAAACAAAGCTTGGTGGATAGGATTCATTGTAGCTGTAGCAGGAGCTTTGCTTTGGGTATTTAGTGTTAGTTACACATTTTGGTATGGTATAGGAGCTTGGGGATTAAACAAGACAGTTGGATGGGCTTGGGATATTACAGGTTTCGTATGGTGGGTAGGTATTGGTCACGCTGGTACATTAATCTCTGCGGTATTACTACTTTTCCGTCAAAACTGGAGAAACTCTATCAACCGTTCCGCAGAGGCGATGACTATCTTTGCCGTTATCTGTGCTGCGACTTATATTGTTGCTCACATGGGACGTCCTTGGTTAGCTCATTTCGTATTCCCGCTTCCAAACCAATTCGGATCTTTATGGGTTAACTTTAACTCGCCTTTAATTTGGGACGTATTTGCGATCTCTACATATTTCTCTGTATCATTATTATTCTGGTACATTGGTTTATTACCGGATATCGCAACTATCAGAGACAGAGCAACAGGATTGAAAAGAAGAATTTATTCTATCCTTTCTTTCGGATGGACTGGTTCCGTGAAAACCTGGCAACGTTTCGAGGCTGTTTGTCTGATCTTATCAGGCCTTTCTACACCTCTTGTACTTTCCGTACATACAATTGTATCCTTTGACTTTGCTACTTCGGTAATTCCGGGATGGCATACAACAATCTTCCCGCCTTATTTCGTTGCGGGGGCGATTTTCTCAGGATTTGCTATGGTGCAAACGTTATTGCTGATTACCAGAAAGGTATTAGGTTTGGAAAATTACATCACAATGTTCCACATCGAATCTATGAACAAGATTATCGTATTGACAGGTTCTATCGTGGGTGTTGCATACTTGACAGAGTTGTTTATCGCATGGTATTCTGGTGTGGAATATGAGCAATATGCATTTCTGAATCGTATCTCAGGTCCTTACGCATGGGCTTATTGGTGTATGATGACTTGTAACGTGATTACGCCACAGTTATTCTGGTTCTCTAAAATCAGAACAAATATCGCGGTATCATGGGTGCTGTCCATCGTTGTGAACATTGGTATGTGGTTCGAACGTTTTGTAATTATCGTAACTTCATTACATAGAGACTATATTCCTTCAAGCTGGGCAATGTTCTATCCAACCTGGGTTGATATTAGTCTGTTTATTGGTTCAATAGGTGTATTCTTTACCTTGTTCTTATTATTCATTAGAGTGTTACCTTCCGTAGCAATGGCAGAGGTTAAATTACTAGTGAAATCATCTTCAGAACAAAGTAAGAAAGCGTTAATTGAAAAAGGAGTCCTTAAACCAGAGGAGGTTGAATACTATAAAGAGTCTTTAACCAAATTTGATAGTGTTAACCAAGCTGATTACGCAAAATAATAACAATGAGCAACACTAAATATATTTTAGCATCTTATGCAGATCCTGACCATATGATGGCCGGTATCGATGCTTTGCAAAAAAGTAACATCAAAATTTACGACGCTTTTACTCCTATGCCAATACATGGTATCGAAGATAAGTTAGGCGTTAAGAGAAGCCGTTTACCAATCGTTGCATTTTTATTCGGTATAACCGGAACTATTTGTGCTTTTAGTTTAATGTATTATACGTTGGTTTACGATTGGCCAATGAATATAGGTGGTAAGCCAGCCTTTGCATTTCCGGATTTTATTCCGATCATGTTTGAGCTTACGGTTTTATTTGCGTCTTATGGAATGGGATTTACTTTCTTTTACAGAACGCATCTTTTTCCAGGGAGAGCACCAAGAGTAATGGATTTTAGAGCTACTGATGACCGTTTTGTGTTAGCCGTTGATGCAGCAGAAAACACAGACCACGAGAAGATTGATTCTTTGTTTAAAGAAACTGGCGCAGTAGAGGTTAAGTACAACGATAGAAAATATGTTAGCTATGAATAAGACCAGTATAGTAAGTATTGCATTAGTAGCTTTAGGCACTGTAGCTATATTAAGCTCTTGTAAAGACAAGAGAAGTACTGGGTTAGAATATGCTCCGAATATGTATGAATCTATTGCATACAATCCGGATATGAAAAACCCAAATTTTGCTGATGGAAAGACAGCACAAGTACCTCCAGCAGGAACTGTGCCTATCGGGTATACAAAATTTGAGTATCCGAATACCAGAGAGGGTTATGAAGCTTCAAAAGCTGCAGTTAATCCATTTGAAGTTAATGAAAAGAATTTAGCACAGGGTAAGCAGTTATATGTGGCTATGTGTGGGCCTTGCCACGGAGATGGTAGTGGAAATGGTCACATTGTTGAGTTAGGGAAATATCCTGCTCCTCCATCATATGCTACTGGTAACTCATCGAGAGGTGGTTTAATGAAAGACCTGACTCCGGGACAGATTTACCACACTATAGAGTATGGGTTAAACTTAATGGGATCTTACGCTTCTCAGCTTTCTCCGGAAGAAAGATGGAAAGTAGTAATGTATGTTAACCAATTACAAAAAGGACAACAATAATTGATCAAAAAATAAAATGGGAACTCACAGTCATACGCATAATTTTTCGGAACAATTCGAATTCTCAGGAAAAGCTAAAACGTATAGTTTGGTAGCGATTTTGGTCGGTATTGTTGCTATCGCATACGGTTTTTTAACAGAGGACGGTTCAAATCACCATGCAGAAAGAACCTTCGCTAACTTATTGTTAATGGGGTATTATTTTACTTGTGTATGTGCAGCGGGAACTTTCTTTCTAGCAGTACAATATGTGGCACAAGCAGGATGGTCAGCAGGCTTGATTCGTATACCTCAGGCATTTTCAAAGGTGTTGCCTATAGCCAGTATTATTTTAATAATAATTGCTGCAGCAGGTTTAGGTACACATAATTTATACCATCACTGGAACGGTGAGGGACTTACGGAAGTAGGACACAAAAACTACGATCCACTTATCGCTGGAAAAGCAGGATATTTAAATGCGCCGTTTTTCCTTACCAGACTAGTTATTTTTCTTGCTATATATAGCTTTTTTGGCTATTTATTGCCAAAGCTGTCTAATAACGAAGATTTAGAAGGGGGATTAAATAGTTACAAAAGAAGTATTAAGAACTCTGCTATATTCTTGGTAATCTTTGGTTTTACCACACCAATCTGGGCATTCGACACAATAATGTCTTTAGAAGCACATTGGTTTTCCACTATGTTCGGTTGGTACAATTTCGCAGCAATGTGGGTAACGGGATTATCGGCTATCGCTATAACCGTTATCTTATTGAAGAAAAATGGTTATTTGACCTGGATTAATGATAACCATATTCATGACTTAGGTAAATTCATGTTTGCGTTTTCTATTTTCTGGACTTACGTTTGGTTTGCACAATTTCTATTGATTTATTACGCAAATATGCCGGAAGAAACAGTGTATTTTTACAAGAGATTTGAGCCTGAATATTTACCATGGTTTTGGTTAAATCTAATTATGAACTTTGTTTCTCCATTATTAATCTTAATGACAAGAGATGCTAAACGTAAAATGAACGTTATGTTATTTGTTGCCATATTAATTATATGCGGTCACTGGTTAGATTATTATATGATGATCATGCCAGGTACTGTAGAAGCGCATAGAGGATTTGGAATAATTGAGATTGGAATTTTCTTCGGATTCGTTGGCTTGTTTACATTCTTAACATTGAATGCACTAAGCAAGGTAGCATTAGCTCCGAAAAACCATCCATTCTTAGAGGAGAGTGTGCATCATCATATTTAAATAGAAACTGATACTACTTAAAATAAAATGAATATAAAGAAGTATTTAAATTTAAGAGCAGCGCTGTCGTTATTTGGGTTAATGTCTCTGTCATTAACTTCGGTAATGGCGCAAACTGCAGAACAGGCAGTTGACGCTGCTGCGAAACATGAAGGTTTGGGTAAGGTAGTATCCTATTATGTTTTGATATTCCTTTTAATTGCATTATTTATTGGTGTAATTGGTAAAGTTCTTCGTGTGTACGAATTAACCAAGAACATCCAGGGCAAGAAGGAGGGAATTGCATGGAATAAATTCAATGGAATTTTATTCATTGTAGCTTTACTTACAGGTCTTTATGGAACTTATTGGTCCTATGCCGTTCACGGAGCTCAAATTTTACCTGCAGCGGCGTCTGAGCATGGTAAGTCTGTAGACAGTATGTTCAATACAACATTAATAATTACTACAATTGTTTTTGTATTGACGCACATCGCTTTATTCTTCTTTGTTTTTAAATACAAATTCAGCAAGAAGAAGAAGGCTTATTTTTATCCTCACAACGATACATTAGAGAAATACTGGACTATTATTCCTGCGATAGCATTGTCGATATTGGTTTTAATGGGATTCTTTATTTGGAGAGGAATTACCAATGTTTCTGAGGGTGATATAGCTAAGGCAATTAAAATCGATATTACAGCACAACAGTTTAAGTGGAACGTAAGATACGCCGGTGCTGATAATGAGAACGGAAAGAAAAACTACAAATTAATTGGTAGCTTAAACGGACTTAATGCAATGGGGCTGGATTTGTCTGATAAAAGAAACTATGACGATTTGCATGTAAATGAAATTGTATTACCGGTTAACAGACCAGTGAGATTCACATTGACATCTATGGACGTATTACATAGTTTCTATATGCCTCACTTTAGAGTGCAGATGAACTGTGTTCCGGGTATGCCAACTTTCTTCCAGTTCACGCCAACAATAACAACTGCAGAAATGCAGGAGAAAACCAATGATCCGAAATTTGAATACATCTTGTTATGTGCGAAAATTTGTGGAGGTTCTCATTATAACATGAAGTTCAATGTAAAAGTTGTTAGCGAGAAGGAATATCAAAAATGGTTAGTAGAACAAAAGCCTATTGTAACCGAAGATATGAAGAAGGAATACCAGTTAGCTCTTGAGAAAGAAAATGGTATCAGTAAACAAATTGCATTAAACAACTAAGAAAATATTAGAGATTATGGCAACAGCTGCAATTCATACAGATATACATCACCATGATGACCATTCACACGGTCATCATCATGAAACATTCTGGACAAAGTATATCTTCAGCCAGGATCATAAAATGATCGCAAAACAATACCTAATAACTGGTATTATCATGGGATTGATTGCGATGACTTTATCCTTATTATTCAGGATTCAGTTAGCTTATCCTGATTCATCATTTCCGTTATTAGAAGTGTTACTAGGTAAATTTGCTCCGGACGGCAGGTTAGATCCTAACTTCTTTTTATCGTTAGTGACTATTCACGGTACCATTATGGTATTCTTCGTATTAACTGCGGGTTTAAGTGGTACTTTCTCTAACTTGTTAATTCCTTTACAATTAGGTGCTCGTGATATGGCTTCTCCATTCATGAACATGCTGTCATACTGGTTGTTTTTTGCAGCTAGTGTTGTAATGGTTGGTACGTTCTTTATAGAGTCGGGACCTGCTGGAGCTGGATGGACAATTTATCCTCCACTATCTGCAGTGCCTAAAGCGATGCCGGGTTCTGGACTGGGTATGACGCTATGGTTGGTATCTATGGTACTTTTCATTATATCAAGTTTAATGGGAGGTATTAACTATATTTCTACAGTACTTAACCTGCGTACAAAAGGAATGGACCTATGGAAAATGCCTTTAACTATTTGGGCATTCTTCTTAACAGCGATTGTAGGTTTGTTATCTTTCCCGGTGTTGGTAGCCGCAGTGGTACTTTTGATTTTTGATAGAAGCTTTGGTACCTCGTTCTACTTGTCTGATATCTATATTGGTGGACAAGCATTACCAAACGAAGGTGGTAGCCCTATTTTATTCCAGCACTTATTCTGGTTCTTAGGTCACCCAGAGGTATATATCGTAATTATGCCTGCTTTGGGTATCTCTTCAGAGATTATCTCTACTAATTCCCGTAAACCTATCTTTGGTTACCATGCGATGGTTTACTCTTTAATAGGTATTACAGTATTGTCTTTCATTGTATGGGGACACCATATGTTTGTAACGGGTATGAATCCTTTCTTAGGTGGGGTATTTATGATTACAACATTAATTATTGCGGTTCCTTCTGCTGTTAAGACATTTAACTACTTAGCTACGCTTTGGAGAGGTAATATCAGATTTACACCAGCGATGTTATTTGCAATCGGTTTGGTATCTTTCTTTATCTCCGGAGGTTTAACAGGTATCTTCTTAGGGAATGCTACTTTGGACATCAACTTGCATGATACTTATTTTGTTGTTGCTCACTTCCATCTTGTTATGGGATCTGCTGCGATATTTGGTATGATTAGTGGTGTTTACCATTGGTTCCCTAAAATGTACGGAAGAATGATGGATGAGAAGTTAGGTTACTTACACTTCTGGATCACTTTCGTGGCAGCTTACTTAGTATTCTTCCCAATGCACTTTATGGGATTGGATGGCGTTCCGCGTAGATACTATGCTTTCACAGAGTTTGAATTTATGCATGAATGGTTGTCTGTTAACGTATTTGTTACCTGGGCAGCAATAGTAGGAGGTCTAGCTCAGCTTATATTTGTATATAACTATTTCCATTCTATATTCTATGGTAAAAAAGCAGAGCAAAACCCTTGGAAATCGAATACATTAGAATGGACTACTCCGGTAGAGCGTATCCATGGAAACTGGCCGGGAGAAATACCTACAGTATACCGTTGGCCGTACGACTATAGTAAGCCAGGTCACCATGAAGACTTTATTCTTCAAACTGTACCTCATTCTCAAACAATGAGTTCTAACTTACCTCATGACTTTGAAGGTAACGAAGAAGCAGAAAGAATACAAGAGCAATGGAATGCCCAAAATGCTGTAGAAAGAAGTGAAGAAGTATAATTAGTATTCTTCAAAAATTGATAATAAAATTATGGGGTATCCACGTAAGAATACTTACTAGATACCCCATCATTATATAAAGTAATGGATCAAAAAAAAGAAAAGAGGTTTATTAAGTATAATTTTTATACTATCGTTTTCCTTTTTCTGGTGATTTTGGCAGGCGGAATTGTGAGAAGTAGCGGAGCAGGGATGGGATGCCCGGATTGGCCGAAGTGTTTTGACCATTATATACCACCTACAGACGTATCTCAGCTTCCAAAAGATTATCAGGAAAAATATGTTGCTCAACGTTTAGCTAAAAACGAAAAGTTTGCAAAGATGCTAGACAAAATGGGATATCGTGATTTGGCTGATAAAGTTCGTCACGACGAATCTATAAAAATACCTGAGGAATTTAATGTTACAAAGACATACACCGAATATATCAATAGGTTGGCCGGTGCTTTAATAGGTGTTTTTGTATTCCTGACTTTTATAAGTTCTTTTTATTATCTCAAAGCACATAAAAGAATAGTTCTATTAAGCCTTATCAATGTTTTTCTGCTAGGTTTTCAAGCCTGGCTGGGTTCAATAGTTGTTTCTACCAATTTATTGGCGTGGACAATTACAGTACATATGATAGTTGCTGTTTTAATTCTGGCTATCGCTATCTATACTTATCATTATGCTAGATCGCTAACCGACCAAAGCATTCTGGCGCAAAGTACATCAAAGCTTGTTAAGCTGATTGTATTTGGGGCCTTACTTTTAAGTTTTTCCCAAATTATTATAGGAACAGAGTTAAGAGAAACAATTGATGCTATAATTCAGGCATATCCGGGAATAGCAAGGTCGGAATGGTTGGAACATACAGGGAAGATATATCTGGATCATAAATTACTGGCGGTATCTATTGTGCTGTCTAATTTATTGATCTTTTTTATGGTTAAAAAGAACCGAGTAGGTCAGGAACAACTAAAGTACGCCATATATGGACTTTTCTTAGTAGTTCTTCAGTATATTTTGGGACTTATTTTGAATTTCTTTGCGATGCCTCCCGCCGCACAGGCTTTACATATGGTTTTGGCCACGCTGATGTTTGGAGAGCAATTTTATTTGTTTTTGATGCTGAGAAAAGCATCTGTTAAGATGGGAGGGAATTGAAAACGTTTTTTGCAGATTTTAAGAATTTAGTCAAGTTAAGATTAACGCTGTTAGTCGTTTTTTCTGCTTCTGTAACCTTTTTAATAGGACAGAAAATCCAGATTGAAAGGGGCAATATCGAAAGCATTGATTGGGCAAACTGGCTGATTCTAATTCTAGGAGGTTTTTTAGTTACAGGGGCTGCTAATTGCTTTAACGAAATTATTGAGAAGGATTTAGATAAATTAATGACCAGAACTAAGGACAGACCCATGCCTTCTGGTAGAATGACTACAGGACAGGGGCTTGTGATAGGTCTGGTAATGGGTATAATTGGAACCAGGCTGTTAATGATCCTTAATCTTGAAACCGGTCTTATTTCAGTTTTTAGTATCCTGCTATATGCTTTTGCTTATACGCCGATGAAGCGAAAGTCTCCAATAGCAGTTTTTGTTGGAGCAATACCAGGGGCTTTACCTCCGCTTATAGGATATTTGGCAGCTTTGGGAAATATGAAAGAATTTCAAAGCATTGATTACGAAATTGCTATTATTCTATTCGCAATACAGTTTGTATGGCAGTTTCCGCATTTCTGGGCGATAGCATGGGTATTGGATGACGATTATAAAAAGGCAGGATTTAGATTGTTGCCAACAACGGAAAGGGATAAAGTTAGCGCCGGATTTGTTTTATTTAGTACGATATTATTAATTCCTGTAAGTTTATTACCAACGATTTATGGGTTTGGTGGCAATATTGTTGCTATAGTATCTCTAGCAATAGGGCTGTGGTTTACCTGGCTGGCAATAAAGCTTTTTGTAAAACTGGATATCGAGTCGGCAAGAAAGGTCATGTTTGGTAGTTTTTTGTACCTTCCGGTAGTACAGTTGGTGTTATTATTAAATTTGAATTGATATGATGATGCAGAATTCAGGTAATGATATAGATAGACACAATCTACAGCCGAAGAAATTTATTATGTGGCTGTTTTTAATCTCTTCTATTATATTTTTTGCGGGTTTAACGAGTGGTTTTATAGTCTATACAGGTTCTGGAAGAGTATTGAATGTGCAGCTTCCAAAGATATTTGGCTATAGCTCTATCGTTATTTTATTAAGCAGTGCCACATTATATTGGGCATCGCAACAAACAAAGCGTCTCAACTTTACAAACCAAAGGATTGGACTTTGGTTAACCTTTTTCCTCGGCATTGCTTTTATTGCCATGCAGATTTATGGTTGGAAAGTTTGGACCGAATTGGGAGTGTATTTTATAAACTCTAATGCTAGCATTAGTTTTGTTTATGCATTTACATTCCTACATATATTGCATATATTAGCGGGGTTAATCATTATTATAACTGCGCTTGTGAGCAGTTATGGTAAAGTACCAAATGTTATTAATAGTTTCAGGATGCAAATCACTTCTATTTTTTGGCATTTTGTAGATATCCTATGGATATATTTGTACCTTTTCTTACTTTTGAATCAGTAAAATTTTTAATTAAAGAATTTACAACCAACAATTTTAATGAATACGACAGTAGCAAAATTAGACGAAGTTAAAAGTACTCCATGGAGTGGGGGTAAGTCGCCTTTTTCCGTAGAATACGGAAAACTAATGATGTGGTTTTTCCTGGTTTCGGACGCCTTTACGTTTTCAGCGTTCCTGGTATACTACGGTGCGCAAAGATTTGCGAATTTAACTTGGCCAGATCCGGATATCGTTTTTCAATCAATTCCTGGGATCACGGACAGCGGGGCACCATTGGTGTTCGTTGGTATCATGACCTTTATTTTAATTATGAGTTCTGTAACAATGGTTTTAGCTGTTGAAGCAGGTCATAGAAACTCTAGAAAAGAAGTTGTAGGCTGGATGATAGCTACCGTAATCGGTGGGTTAATGTTCTTAGGTTGTCAGGCTTTAGAATGGAGCCATTTGCACCACACAGGTTTCTGGTGGGGTAGCGTTCCTAGTGCTGAAGTTATGGCTACTTTAGGGTCTGATCATATCAGTACACTGCAGTTCGCAAACTTGTTCTTTACAATTACAGGTTTCCACGGATTCCACGTTACTACAGGGGTGGTGTTGAATATAATTATCTTGATTCAAACCCTAAACGGTACTTTCGAAAGAAGAGGGTCTTACTTAATGGTGGAGAAAGTTGGTTTATACTGGCACTTTGTAGACCTGGTTTGGGTATTCGTATTTACATTCTTTTATTTGGTTTAATTTTATAGTCACTTAGGATATGTCTCAACATTCAAATATAGAGCATGCGGAAGAACATGCAACAATGAGTAAAGGAAAGATTTGGCAGGTATTCTTTATCCTGTTAGTATTAACAGTTATTGAATTCATTATAGCATTAGCTATTCCTGAAGAAATGCTTAGACAAAGCATAAAGAACTTCTTGTACATATTCTTAACATTGTTTAAAGCATATTATATTATAGCATACTTTATGCACCTGAAATTTGAAAAATATGGTCTGATAGTCACCATAGCCATATCTTTCATATTTATCATCTACTTTATTATTCTGCTATTAGTAGAAGGTGGATACCAGCATGTAACTAAGCATTTTTTATGAGGAAGCAATTTCCTTTAAAAAAGATATTAATCCTGGTAGCCATATTAGCGGTGCCAGGATTTTTATATTATTTACTACAGGATAAAGGAAAAAATAGATATAAACCCCTTCCTTTTTATGGTCCAAAGACAGTTTTGGAAACCTTTAAAATGAAGCGGGGAGAAAAGATTCCGGATACATTGTATCATATGGTGCCAGGCTTTACTGGATTCAATCAGGAAGGTCAGGATTTTGATTTTTCTAAGATTACAGATAATATCGTAATAGCCAATTTTTTCTATACAAAGTCTGGAAAGCTTGGGGAAGAGATGAATAAACAGATGGATTGGCTGTATAATAGGTATATAAACAATAAAGCTATCAGATTGGTTTCAATTTCCATAGATCCAGAGAATGACAAAGGTGAGTTGTTGAAACATTATGCAGATAGTTTAAAAGCAAAAGCGGGTAAGTGGGATTTTGTTTCGATAGATACATCAGCAGTATATCAGCTGTCTTCTGAAGGTTTTTTTGTAAATGCCTTTAAAAGCGATGGTAAATACATTTTGTCTGAAAAGATTATCCTTTTAGATAAACAACACCGAATAAGAGGTTATTATAACAGTTTGCAGAGCGAAGATATGAAATCGCTTAATGATCAAATCAAGGTTTTAATAACAGAAGAGTTAAGAAAGATGCCATAATCATGAATGATAAGTTTATTTTTAGATTAATAACAGCCGTTTCTATATTTGTATTTTTAGTTGTAGTGATATTGAACAGAAAAATTATTCCTGTAACTATAGAAACACCTTCCTATATTTATTTTTTTCCGAAGCTAAATGCCATTATCAACGGAACTTGTACCGTACTGCTGCTAATATCATTCTATTTCATAAAAAATGGAAATGTAGCGATGCATAAAAGGATTAATCTTTTTGCTTTTTTTCTTTCCTCTTTATTTCTGATTTCTTATATTGTATTTCATTACTTTGCCCCGGAAACCAAATTTGGAGACTTAAATGGAAATGGTACTCTGGAAGCAGAAGAAATTTCGGCAGCAGGCAATGTGAGGTATGTTTATTACGTTATATTGATAACGCATATAGTTTTAGCTGCAATAGTGTTGCCCTTAATCTTATTGAGTTTCTACAGAGGTTTGCAAATGAATGTAGAAAGGCATAAAAAGTTGGTGCGTTACAGTTTTCCGGTGTGGTTGTATGTAACGGTAACAGGAGTTATTGTTTATTTAATGATTTCACCATATTATCAGTTTTAGTATTATGAAAAAGCTGAAGGTATTATCGGTCGTTGTTTTTTTTGCTCTGGGCTTGATGATAATTCCATTTCAATCCAAAGCACAATGTGCAATGTGTCAATCTACGGTAGAATCGAGTATTAATGCGGGAGATAATACAGCTAAGGGTTTGAATAAAGGTATAATGTATCTTTTAGCAGCCCCTTATGTTGCAGTTGCTGCCATAGGTATTTTGTGGTATAAGAAATATCGAAAAAAAGATGTAGTTATCGATATCAAAAAAGAAAAAATTAATTTAAATTAGTAATTGGAGCCCCGTTAAATTCGGGGTTTTTTTATTTTTTAAATATCATTTGCTATGGCCGCTACACCTAAGTTGAAAGCAATGTTGGATGCTAAATGTCCCAGATGCAGGAGAGGAGATATTTTCCAAAACAGTATGTATGGATTAAAGTCACAAAAGATGTATGAGTTTTGTCCACATTGTGGACTAAAGTATGAGGTAGAGCCAGGTTATTTTTATGCGGCGATGTATGTGGGCTATGCAATAAATGTGGCTTTGGGAGTTACGGTTGGTATGGCAACTTACTTTATAACGAAGGAAGAAAAATCGCCGTGGATATATATAGCTGCTGTATTAACTGCTAGCTTCCTTACTGCACCTATAAACTTTAGATATTCCAGAGTTATATTATTGCATTTACTCTCTCCTAAGATTAGCTATAGACCGGATTATGATCACGATTAAGAAAGAGGTTTTTGATTTTTTAAGACTGTTAAAAAGCAATAATACCAGAGAATGGTTTGAAGAGAACCGTCCTTTATATGAAATAGCCAAGTCTAATATTGACGAGTTTGCCGCTTTTCTGATTCACCAGATCAGTAAATTCGATCCTTCGGTACCAGCAGATACACGTGTGAGTAAATGTGTCTTAAGAATCTACCGGGATGTAAGATTCAGTAAAGATAAGACACCGTATAAAAATAATTTTGCGATAATTATATCGGAGAACCGAATGAAGGAAGGTCCGGTATATTTTATTCACGTGGAGCCTGACAACAATTACATTGGCGGTGGATATTGGAGACCTTCTGCGCAGCCATTGAATGCAATTAGACAAGAGATTGATTATAATACATCTGAATTTTTGTCTATTCTTACAGAAAAGCACTTTTATAATTACTTTGGTGATCTTAGCAGAGAGGATATGCTAAAGGTTAATCCTAAAGGTTATGAAAAAGATCATCCTCATATTGAGTTTTTGAAATTAAAAAGCTTTATCTGTGTTAAGCATTTTGATGATAATAGCTGGACGACTAAAGCGGGAATAGAAAATCTATTGGAAGGTCTGAAATTAATAACGCCATTGAACCATTTTTTAAATAGAGCATTAGAATAATTATGAAAGTAAAATCTTTATTAGCCCTTGCCTTTTCTTTGCTGTTGATGAGCTCCTGTGTAGTGATGTCTAAAAAGAAATATCAGAAGCTCTTATCTGATCAGGATTCACTCGCAAATGGCTGGAGCACAGCACAGGTTAAAATAGAGTCTTTAGAAGAAGAATTGACGAGATTAAAACGGGATACGGCTATATTAAATCAGAAGGTAAATAGCTTAAACGGTGAATTAGCCGATTTGAGGGGAAATTACTCTACGTTAAGGTCAAATAGCTCTTCGGAGATAAATCGATTATCTGAAGACCTTAAAAGACGTGAGCAGCGTTTGAAAGAGGTGGAAGAGATGATCAGGAAAAGAGATGAAGCCAGCAATGCGTTAAAAAATAAACTACAAAAAGCATTGTTAGGATTTCAGGATAAAGGCCTTACCGTGGAAATGAGAGACGGAAAGGTATATGTGTCTCTTACGGATAAATTACTATTTGCGAGTGGTAGTATAGTGATAGATGAAAGGGGGAAACAGGCTTTACACGAGCTGGCAGTGATTCTTAATACCCAACCGGAAATCAACATTGCTGTTGAAGGTCATACAGATAACCAGAGGGTTGTGAATTTGGGACAGATTAAAGATAACTGGGATTTGAGTGTATTAAGAGCAACCTCTGTTGTGAGATTTTTGACAGTTGATGAGAAAATTTCACCAAATAGAATTATGGCAACTGGTAAAGGAGAGTTCCAACCTATCTCCACGGATAATTCTGCAGAATCAAGAAGTAAGAATAGAAGAATAGAAATTGTGCTTTCGCCAAAACTGGATGAGCTATTTAACCTTTTAAATTAAACAAAGAGGCCTTTTTTTGAGGCCTCTTTGTTTTTAGAATGGACTATTAAATTCTTTAAAGCTTATAAGTTGCTTGTCTTTTTCTGAAAGAATAGCCTGTCTTGTATCAAACTTCCAATCAATGTTTAAATCAGGGTCATTCCATAATACCCCTAATTCTGAAGCTTTGTCATATAAACCTGTTACTTTATAAGAAAAGATTGTATTGTCTTCAAGGGTTATAAATCCGTGTAAGAAACCAGGTGGAACCCAGAACATCTTAAAATTTTCTCCTGATAGTTCTACAGAGAAATATTGGCCATAGGTTGGCGAGTCTTTTCTTATATCCACGGCAACGTCTAATACTTTTCCTTGTATAACCCTTACTAACTTGCCCTGAGCGAATGGATTTGCCTGCGCATGCAAACCCCTTAACGTTCCTTTTTGGGAGTAAGACTGGTTATCCTGGACAAAAGAAGTGTCTATCCCAGCTTCTTTGAAAAGTTTCTCGTTGTAGCTTTCATAAAAGTATCCTCTATCATCTTTCCATATTTTGGGTTCGATGACGATAAGGCCTTTTATTGGAGTTTCAATAAAATTCATCTATAGTGGATTTGAATATTCTAAAACGCTTGTGAAAAAAAATGCCTTATCAGGAAATTTTTGTAGAAGGGCCTGACTAAGTTCTATAAACTTTTGATCTCTGAAATTATCTAATTCTTCCCTGCTTTTAGCAAAGCATTGTACACAATATGTTATGCCTTCATTTACAGGCTCTGTAAGTCTATAGGTTTTAACTTCCTGGAATTTTTCACTGTTTTGTACAGTGGGAACGTATTCATTATGCAAAAAATGAAAGAAATCATCATGCACAGTGTCCTCAACTATAACAGTTATATTAAAAATAATCATCGCGCAAAGTTAATCTATTAAGAATAAAATCACAGAGAATCACCTCTTAAAAGTCTGAATCTTTTTCTGGCGTCTATAGTATAAATGCTTCCCGGGTGATCTTTAATTAGCTTCTCATAGTATAACGAAGCGGATTGATTATTCTGTATCTTGTCCTGATATATAATACCGATATTATAGATCGCATCATCTATCCAAATACTATTCGAAAAGTCATTACATAACTTTTCGTAATAAGAGATGGCTTGTTTGTAATCTCGTTTTGCTTCATAAATCTTTGCCTTACTTAAAAGGATGTCATCTGCAAGGTCAGTATTCGGATATGCTTTTAACACACTATCTAATTTACTCAGGGCTTGTTCATGAAGATGTTGTTCGCGTAGAAACTCAGCTTTCGCATAAGTTTTCAGTGCATTGTTTGAGCTGTCTTCATCAAAATGTTCCTGAATGAGAAGACTCAGATCAAGAGCGTCGTTGGCTATTAATTGGGATGTGGAAGCTTTCAGGACATCAAGTTGTGCTTTTGCCCATTTAAAATCTGCATTATAAAAAGCAATCTTGGCATTTCTAAATTTTGCTTCCTGTCCCAATACCGTATTAGGTAAAGATTTCTCAATTTGCCCATAAAGCAGTGAGGCTTCCCAGGGATTGTTATTTAGGATGTTGACATCAGCCAGTTCTAATTTTACTTCTGCTAATTCGTTGGGGTTTAATCGCGGTATATTTAACGCGTCCAAAAGTAACTTTTCTGCAGCTGGTAGTTTATTAAGGTAATTCGCTTTGACTTTAGCCAATTCCAAAACAGCAAACAAGGTACGTTGATTGTACCCAAATTCAGTAAGTACAGCTTCATAAGCGGTTTCCAAAGCGGCTGCTTCCAATCCTATTGATCCTTTATTGTTCGCCTGCTCTTGTTTTATTTTTAGTAATTCTATTTGTGCAGAAATATAATAGGGATTGTTTTTCCCCTTTAAAATAAGCTGCTCATATGCTTTCTGAGCGTATGCATATTGATATTCGTCTTTTAAAATGGCTGCAAGCTGGAAAAGCAAAGCTCCATTTCCATCGGTACGTTTATCAATGGATATGGTTTGTATAAGGGCAAGATTAAACTCTTTAATTTGTATATACGTCCAAGCCAATAATTCACTTAGTGCAAGATTATCTGTATTTTTTTGTAATCGTTTGATCAATAATGACTTTAGTATCTGATAATCCTCGTTGCTTTGGTAGGCTCTGCTGAAATTGGATTTTACACTTGGCAAATATTCCGGTTGTGTTTCCACAAGATTGATTAATTCCTGCGTCAAAAAATCCTTTTGTTGGAGATATTTATATAGATTTATCAATTCAAATGAAAAGGCATTATTCGAATTAATAACCTTTCTGCCTTGGATAAAGACCTTTGCCGCATATTCATATTGGTTTATGCGATAAAAATTATTTGCTATCTGGCTAATGGAAAAGTTGTTGGGAGGAAGCTTTCCCAGCAAATCATTTAATGTTTTATCTGCATTGGGTTTATCACCCTTTTCTATATAAAGCTGTATCAGATAAACTTTTAAATTTTGGTTACCTGAATCATCCTTAATTTCTTTTTTTATTACTTTTTCTGCTAAATCATATTCTTTCAGCTTAAAAAGCGTATTCATATAGCCGTCATAAGCAATCTCTTTAAAATTCTTATTTTGATAAAGACGTTCGTAAATTTTTTTTGCTTTCTCGTACTCGCCATTGCCGAATAGTTGCTGTGCATACACAATGTTTTCATTGTCCTGTGAGAAAACGTTTAAGCTTATATAGAGAATCGATAGAATCGAAAGAAGTATCTTTTTCACAAACAAAATGTAAGATTATATTTTTACAATATAAATTTAAATATACGCCGGGAATAACACTTTTAGAATATTTTGTAACTTATTTATTACCGGAGGTTATGCACTCGTTTATTAAAGTTTTAGTTAATTTGTCATTTCGTTATTAACCTTTAGTGTTCTCTAAATTGAATTTTAATACTCTAAATCCTTTGCTAAAATTTTCACTAGGAGTTTTCATCCTATTGATTTATGCTTGTAAAGGAGAAGTATATAAAGACAAAGTTCCAACAGAGTATTTTTTCAGAAATTCAGAAGTATCTTCTTTCCGTATTTCTCCCGATGGAAAATATATTTCTTTTTTGCGCACCAATCAAAACGGGGATAAAAATCTATTTATTAAAAACGTCGCTGACAAGAAAGAATTGCAGCTTACCTCATTTGAAGGGAAATCGATTAGAGATTACCGTTGGATAGGGTGTAGATACTTCTCTCTGATAGTAGAAGATGCCGCCTGTAAAGACTTTGGTTTGTACACTTTGCAAAGCAATGGAGACGATTTGGATGAAGTAGTTTTTAGTAACAGCGTTACAAAAATAGATTTTATACAAAAGGGAAATCGTTCTGATAATAGCTCGATACTTTTTTCAATGAATGATCGCGATCCCGAACGAACAGACGTTTACGAGTTGAGTTTGGAAACAGGAGAAAAAAGAAATATTATGTCTAATCCCGGGAATTTTATTGAATGGTTTGCCGATGGGGATAACGTAATACGACTTGCCCGGGGAAGCGAATCAACCAATGAGAATTGGTATTATAGATCCGGAAACAAGGAGGGCTTTAAAAAGATTGTTTCTAACTATTTTACAACAAACATAAAGCCAATAGCATTTGTAAAGTCTCAAAAACATACGATTTATGCTTTATCGAATCTTGGAAGAGACAAATATGCCCTTGTAGAATTCGATTGCAATAATGGTAAGGAGATAAGAACCATTTATGAGACTAAAGATGCCGACATTTTAGATTTTTTGTACTCACCTAAGATAGATAAAGTGGTATATGTTTCTACTGGTTTAGGAAAAGGGAAAATCCATTTCTTGTCTCCGAATATCGAGGCTTATTATGCAAGATTGAATAAAAGATTAGGGACTGATATTATAGAAATCGTTGATCACGACGAATTAGAGCATAATATTATTTTGAGGGCCTATAGCGATATAGAGCCGGGCTCTTTTTATTTGTATAGCTCGAAAAAAGATTCTTTAAGAAAATTAAGCGACATCAATAGCAAGATAGATTCATCTCAGATGAGTGTGATGAAGCCCGTTTCATATAAAAATAGGGAAGGTGTAAATATTCATGCTTATCTCACCTTGCCAAAGAACACCAACCGTAAATCATGTCCATTAATAGTAATGCCACATGGCGGGCCTTATCAGCGAACACATTGGGGATATGATGCGGAAGTACAGTTCTTTGCCAATCGTGGATATGCGGTTTTTCAACCCAATTTTAGAGGCTCAACAGGATATGGCAAGGCTTTTTTTAACGCAGGACTTAGAAAATGGAATGAAAATATCCAAAACGATGTCGAAGATGGAGTGAACTGGTTGATTGAGAACAATATGATAGATTCGGCCAGAATAGTAGCATATGGTAGGGGATTTGGTGGTTTAACAGCGATAAATCTTGCAATAGAACAACCACATATCTATAAATGTGTTATTTCTTATTCAGGTATTCTGAATCTGTTTACTTATATAAAAAGTACACCGTTGTATTATAAACCTCATAGATACGTTATAGAGGAATTATTGGGAAACCCCGAAAAAGATATTGATTACATTAAATCGGTTTCTCCCATATTTAATCTGAAAAAGTTAAACAGACCTGTTTTTTTCTTTCAGGGGGGAAAGGATGCCAGAGCAAACATGGTTGAAACCAACCAATTTTTAAGAGAGCTGAAAAAATATAACAAAGAGGTTGAGTATGTGTTGAGAGAAGACGAAGGTTATAAAATTGGTAAATTCGAAAATAAAGTTCACTTTTATAATGCGGTTGATAATTTTCTGAAAAGCCATCTGAAATAATTTCTTATGAGAGCAGATAGAGTAGATTTCCAGAAAAATAGGTTACTCATTTTCCTATTCCTGATACTGCTTTCTGTTTCCTTGATAGTAGCATTGGGTTTAGGACATAACCTTGTCAGACGCCAGGTACAAAGCGAATTTAATTCTCTTAAAGTTGATGTTCTGGAGAGTACCATGTCTTCTTATGAAGCTTTTTTTCAGCAGTCAATTCCTGAAATATCCTATTATCAAGGGTTTTTAGATTCACTTTCTGCTTCCAGATATGCGGATACGGTATTAAAAAAATATCCATTTGTAGAAACAGTTACATTTTATGACTCTTATGTAAGCGACAGGAATATTAACCACGGCATTGCAGTTAGAAATTTAGGTATAGGTATAAAAAGTATCTACAAGTTCGGAAAGAGAATTCCCTTAGATTCCATAGTTATTTATGATAGTAAAAAGCCAGGAAGGTTGAGCCTAAGCAATGCAGACGAGTTTAACAACATCGGACTAAAGCTGGCGGCTTTTATCGAATCTGCGGATACTACGAAGAATGTAAGTAACGAGGTCGTTTTTAAGATTTTTTACAATATCACATCCAATCGTATAAGTTACATGAACGTTCCCCGAAGGCAGGAAATTAGTGCTTTTCAGGATATCATGAATAATAGAGAGAAGAAACCACCTGTTTATGAATTAGACCTGTTCTCTTTCGAGCTGAATCCGCATAAATTGAAAGTTACAAATAGGCATCCAAACCTATATCAAAATATTACGATAGAGGAGTTATCTTCTGGGAATATTTTTGATAACCCTCATTACCTGAATACCAGTATGCCGCTGCCAGGTGCATTTTCTGCTTATAAATTATACTTTACCAGTAGCAAATTATTTCTAGAGAAAGAAGTAAACAGGCGGTTCCTGCCTATCGCCTTCGGTGTTTTCTTTATCTATGCTATAATGATTATAATTACTTTTTTGATTTACAGGAATTTCCGTATGAGCAGAAAGCTGTTCAAATTACAATACGATTTTGTAAATAATCTGACTCATGAATTTAAAACTCCGGTTTCTGTGATAAAGATTGCTGGCAATAATATAAGAAGTGCTCATGATTTAAGTTTAGCAGAGCTGCAGCATTACGGTAAGATACTGGATGAGGAAGCTGATAAATTAAATGAGTTGATGAACAAGTTATTGTCATTTACTCAGATTGAAAATAAAACCATTCATATTAAGGAGGTCGAGATAGAATTGGAAGAATTTTCTCAAAATATTATCAACGGATATGAACTAAAATATCCTGATTATAAAATAGATTTAGATGTTAAAAGGAGCGTTAAAACATTTTTATCCGATCCGGTGTTGTTAACTAGTATTTATCAAAATTTAATTGAAAATGCTTATAAGTACTCTAACCCTAACCTTAAATATTTGAAAATTACGGTTTCTAAAAAAAAGAAAAATATTGTATTTAGTTTTAAGGATAAAGGAATAGGTATAGAAAAAAAGGAAATTAATAATATTTTTAAAAAATTTTATAGAATTGAAAGCCAGTATAATCAGCAGGGAAGTATAGGTTTAGGTTTGGCTTTTTGTAAGGAACTTGTTAACTTAATGAAAGGTGATATTACTGTAAACAGTAAAATAGGTACAGGATCAGAATTTATAGTAGAATTGCCTTATATCAGTAAATAATATGCAAAGAAACAGCAAAATCGCAGTTGTCGAAGATGATGAAAATTTAAGATTCTTAGTTGTTCATCGTTTAAAATCGGAAGGGTACACCACAGTAGAGACGGGAAGTGGAGGCGATGCGGTAGAATTGGTGTTAAAAGAAAATCCGGAAATTGTACTTTTAGACTGGATGTTGCCAGCAATGCAGGGATCGGAGGTTTGTAAAACGTTAAGAGAAAAAGGATATGATGGTTTGGTTATTATGATGACTGCTAAAGCACAGGATTTAGATAAAATAGATGCTTATAATTTTGGAGTATCTGATTATGTCACAAAGCCGTTTAATATGGATGTATTGGTTGCTCTGTTAGACAGTAAAGTAAAGTTTCTTGTCAATCATGATAAACATGAGATATCTCGTTTCGGAGATATGGAACATCACCCTCCTCATATACATTCTATTGTAAAAAACGGAAAGAAAATAGAGCTAACCATTCTGGAAAACAGAATTTTGTTATATTTCCTTAAGAATGTAAATAAAGTTATCAGTAGGGACGATCTGATGCTGGAAGTTTGGGGTTATAACTCTGATGTCAATACGAGAACTTTAGATATGCATATCGTAAGGCTGAGAAAAAAAATTGAAGAAAATCCTGACAGACCAGAATATCTTCAGACAATAAGGGGGGTTGGGTACAAATTCAACGCATAAAAAAGGGAATCATCTGATTCCCTTTTTTAGCTTTTAGGCCTGTCTTTTATTTGAGAAGGCTTTAAATATATTTTTTTACCCTTTTTGTCTATATAGTACTTTTTGTTATGGCTATCTATATAAACATTGGATCCGTCAGGAGCCATTTTCCCTCTGTAGGTTTGGTCTGCAACTTTTGAAGCTCCTTTAGAAGCCACTTCTGCGGTTTTATCTCCCACAGCTTTAGCTCCCTTTTCAATAGCTTTTCCTGTGTTTTCTACAGCTTTTTCTGTTTTTTTCTGTGCATTTGCATCTATTGTATTAAAGCCAATAAGTAGAGCTAATGCAGAAATACCAATTAAAATTTTCTTTTTCATGATAGGATGTTTTTATATCATACTATCAAAATATTTGCCAATTGGAAGAGTGATTATTCGGCTAAAACTTCAATATCAAAGTATAAAGGAGTATTTGGTAAAATTGCACCACTTCCATTGGCCCCATAAGCTAGATAAGATGGAATAAGAAGTTCAATGCGACCGCCTTTTTTGATTTTTTGAATACCTTCAATCCAACCGGTAATCAGACTTCCATTATAAATTGTCGTTTCAAAAGGAGAATCTTTGGTGGACGAATCAAAAACTTTACCATTAAAAAGTTTACCCGTATATACCGCTTTTATAGTGCTTCCAATCGCTATTTGAGCACCTGTTCCTTCATTAATAATTCGATAGTAAAGCCCTGTTTCTTCGTCTTTAGTATAGCTTTGTCCTGTTGTCTTTATATATCTGTTAATTAATGTATCCTCTGCAGCTGCCTGAGTTTTAGCATTTATAATATCAAGAGTGGCATCAAGAACAGTATTGCCTTTAATTACAGTACTGTATCCATTCTTTCCAAACATTACATACGACGGTAATAGCGCTCGGATTTTTTCGCCGTATTTAGCTTTCAAAAGAACATTCCTTAAGCCGATAGGAGAAACATAGCCGATAAACCCATTCTTTACAGAATTGAGATTTGGCATATATGAATAAGTCTCGGCAGAATTAATAAGCAAACTGGTAGTTGCAATGTCAGTCCCCTCTAAGGATTTCAATTCCAATAAGAAAAAAGCCTGGTTATAATTCTGTAATGTGTCTCCGTGGCCTTCTTTTACAGTCATATAATAGAACCCTGTACTATCTTTTTTAAATTTAGAAGTTAAATTGTTTTTGGTTAGGAATTCCTTAATGCTTAGCTCTTCTATTTCTTGTAATGTTCTTGTTTCCTTTGTACATGCGCCTAAGAAAATAGAGCAAGTAAGCACAAATCCTAAAATTTTTTTTATCATTTTTTATTTTATGTCTATTAATTCTATATCAAAGTCTAAGATTGAGTTAGCAGGTATTAACCCCAGGCTTTTATTTCCGTAACCATATACAGACGGAATGATTAACCGTAATTTCTCGCCTTTTTGCATAAGTTGTATACCTACTTGCCAACCGAATATCACCTCTCCCAATCTGAAGTTAGTTTCTTGTTCTCTCGAGTCAAAAACAGTTCCATTTAAAAGTCTCCCAGTATATTTTACGGTGATAATTGTATTTGGAGTGTAATTGTATTTCTCATTCCGATCTTTGTTCTGTTCATATTTGTAGAAGTAAATTCCTGTAGCATCTCTTGTAGCAGCTATATTTTTTTCCACCAGAAATCTACTAATTATCATCTCTTCACTATTCAGCTGATCTTGCATTTGTTGCTGATAATTCGGTGTATCTTCCGTCTTCAGACAAGAACCAAAGATAAACATACTACTTACTACCACAACATAAACCAGTAATTTTCTCATAACTTTATCCACAAATTTATTTATCTTTTTAGATAAACCTACTATTTAACATTTTTTAAGACTATACGAGTCGGTGTTATTTCTCTGCTACAGAATATAAGATCTACTTTGTAACTTTTTTTTTATTTTCGAGAATGAAAAAGATCTGCTTAATTCTATTTTTTAGTATAACCTGTTTTATGAATAGCTCAATTGCAGAGGAAAGCCCAAACGGTAAATTTGTACATACCGTTCTGTTTTGGCTAAAAAATCCAGATAGTAAGAAAGACAGGGAGGCTTTTGAAAAATCCTTAACCAAATTTGTCAATACCTCTGTTTTTATAAAAACAAAGCATTTAGGCGTACCGGCTTCAACAGATAGACCGGTAATTGACAAAACTTACAGTTATTGTTTAATGGTGACATTCGACTCCAGAGAAATGCATGACAAATACCAGGAAGAAGTTGCTCACAAAGTATTCATTTCGGAATCGGAGCATTTATGGAAAAAGGTGTTGATATATGATTCTGAAAATATATTGAAATAAGGTAAGCTAATCGGTATTTAATCTAATACTTTTTTATACTACATCGGTACTCATGAATTGCCTGTATGCGATTCATTGTGAAGTCTTTTTACTTCGTTTTGAAGATTCTGTATTCGTTGGAGTAAATGCTTAATGGTTTCCAGGCCTTCCATATTAATTTCCAAATCATAATGTAGTCGTATATATCTTTCCAAATCGGCTAATTGTTCATAATCAATAAATGTTTTTTCTTTTGAATGACTTAAATTGATTAGTCCGTGTTCATCTAACTGCTGCATAAATGAAATTTCAATACTATAATAAGCACAACATTGTTCTACAGATATTCTTTTTTCTTCTCCCATTTTATCGTTCTTTAGAAAGTTGTTCAAACAGTTCCTTTTCTTTAGCAGTTAAATGCTTAGGTATTTGGATTTGCCAGGTAATATACAAGTCTCCAAAAGAGCCTTCTTGTTTATATATAGGAAATCCTTTGCCCTTTAGTCGTATTTTGGTTTCGTTTTGCGTTTCAGGATTGATTTTCAGTTTTAACTTTCCGCTCATTGTATCTATCGTTGTCTCTCCTCCTAGAATTGCCGTATAAAGATCCAGTGGAATATTGGCATAAAGGTCATTTCCTTTTCGAATAAAAGAAGTATCGTTTTTTACTTCGAAAGTAATATATAAATCACCCTTAGGGCCACCATTTACACCATCGGTGCCATAGCCTTTCAATTTTATCTCCTGTCCGTTTTCAATACCAGCTGGAATGGTAATGCGAATATTCCTCCCATTTACGGTAAATGTTTGCTTTTGCTCGGTATATGCTTCAGATAAATTCATTTGTAAAGAAGCGCGTAAATCCTGTCCTCTAAACTTTGTTTGTCTGCTGCTTTCCCGATTCCCAAACATAGATGAAAAGAAATCAGAATAATCATCATCGTCATTATATGTATAGTGCGAGCCACCACTAAATGGATTGCCACTCGTGTAAGCCCCTGATGCCTGCTGTTGTTTTTTAGCTTCTTCAAACTGCTCGGCCTGTTTCCAGTTCTTTCCGTATTGATCGTATTTTTTTCTTTTTTCAGGATCGCTCAAGACTTCATTTGCTTCATTAATTTGCTGAAAGCGTTTTTCTGCCTCTTTATTGTGTGGGTTTAAATCAGGATGATGGTTACGCGCCAGCTTTCGGTAAGCTTTTTTTATTTCGTCGGCAGTAGCATTTTTGCTGATACCTAATATTTTGTAATAGTCAATATAATCCATTGTTTTAGATTAAAATCATCATGATGTTAAGCACACAATGTATACCAAAATATAAATAAAATAGCATCTAAATTATTGATAAAGGCCGATCAACTCCGTCCCTTATCAATAATTTTCGGCTTTATGGCCGCTTATGCGTGAGTATTTTGTAATCTTTGATTAGTCTCAAATTTTACAATATATTTAAACTGCTTTATTAAAAACAATATTTATTTTGTTCTATAAGCTTTTTAGCTACGCGTTGTCTTGCGTCTTTAATATTGAAGGGTGCGGTTTTGGTAAAGCGCCTTAATCCCATCAACATCATATTCAGTTCATCGCCATCAGCAAAAGAATTTAACGCTTCTTTTCCCGCCAAATGGACTTTATCTACCGCTTCCTGCATATAGATTTTCATCATATCTATTTGACCCGAAACAGCTTCTTCACCTTTCATAGCAACCAGTTTTTCCACTCTGAGCAAAGTTGATTCGGCAACGTATACATAGCCAATGATATCGGCAATATTCATCAGGATCTCCTGTTCCTTAGCCAAAGTCATCATTAATTTCTGTACAGCGGCACCTGCAATCATTAATCCTGCTTTTTTTAGATTTTTAAGGATTTTCTTTTCTGCAGCAAATAAAGTTTCATCTTCTCCTGTATTAAAATCGGGAATAGACATCAGTTCACTGGCCACCGTCTGAGCTGGGGTCATCAAATCTAATTCGCCCTTCATTGCTCTTTTTAAAAGCATATCTACAATAAGCAGCCTGTTAATTTCATTTGTTCCTTCAAAAATCCGGTTTATCCTGCTATCCCGATAAGCCCGATCCATTGGTGCTTCGGCGGAAAAGCCCATACCTCCGTAAATCTGTACACCTTCATCTACAACGTAATCCAGCATCTCGGATCCCCATACTTTGATAATTGCACATTCTACAGCAAACTCTTCGGTAGATTTTAGTTTAGCTTTTGCGGAATCCATTCCAGATGCGACTAATCCGTTATAAGCGTCATCTATATTTTGTCCAGCTCTGTAGGTGGCGCTTTCTATCGCAAAGTTGCGTGTGGCCATCTCTGCCAATTTATATCGGATAGCGCCAAATTTCGAGATCTGTAAACCGAACTGTACCCTTTCATTAGCATAGTTTATCGCTGTATCTATAACTTTCCGCGATGATCCTATTGTGGCAGCTCCCAGTTTGATACGGCCTATATTTAGAATATTAACGGCAATTTTGAAACCATTTCCCCTTTCCGAAAGCATATTTTCAACTGGAACAGGGCAATCATTAAAGAAAATCTGTCTAGTGGAAGATCCCTTAATCCCCATTTTATGTTCCTCAGGATTCATGCTGATGCCACCAAAATTCCGTTCTACAATAAAAGCAGTCAGGTTTTTATCGTCTTCTATTCTGGCAAATACAATAAATATATCTGCAAACCCACCATTCGTAATCCACATTTTTTGCCCATTAATAAGGTAATGAGAGCCTTCGGGATTTAATGTAGCTTTGGTTTTACCGCTGTTGGCATCAGAACCAGAGTTCGGTTCTGTTAGGCAATAAGCAGCTTTTAGTTCGCCGGAAGCCAGTTTTGGAATGTATTTGTTTTTCTGTTCCTCATTGCCATAGTAAAGTATTGGAAGCGTTCCTATACCTGTATGAGCAGACAAAGCCACCGCGAAAGAATGTCCGGCCCCAATAATATCGGTCACCAACATGGAAGTGTTAAAGTTTTTTCCAAATCCTCCATATTCTTCTGGAATAGATACGGCAAGCAAGCCTAACTCGCCGGCCTTATCCATAAGTTCCTGCATCAAGCCTTCTTTTTGCTGATCGATTTCCTCCAGCCTGGGATATATTTCTGTCTGTAAAAAATCTTCGCAGGTTTTTTTTATCATCAATTGCTCTTCATCAAATTCTTCAGGAACAAAGACGTCTCTAGCCTCTGTTTCTTTGATAATAAATTCACCACCTTTTATTTTCATGACTTATAAGATTAAAGAGCAAAGGATAATGAATAAGACACTTTGCCCGGTTGATATTTTTGTTTTTAAAGGATTAAAGAAGAAAGATCAAAAGACATCTTGCCGTTTGCTTTATTCATTTAGTCTTTGTTCCTTATTCCTTATTCTTTCCATCCTTGTTCTCTCTGTTGGTTCCTTCACTAGATGAGCGATTTAGGAGCATAAGTTGCTCCCAAACGTTCATCGATTATTTAGTTAGTGTTGTTTCTTTTTATGTTGATTTATAGCAGTTCAAAAATTCCTGCTGCGCCCTGTCCTGTACCTACACACATGGTAACCATTCCATATTTTTGATTTCTACGTTTAAGCTCATTCAAAATCTGTACAGTTAATTTTGCGCCGGTACAACCTAAAGGGTGACCCAATGCTATCGCCCCGCCATTTACATTAAGCTTACTTTGGTCAATCCCCAGATTTCTGATTACTGCCAGGGATTGTGAAGCGAAGGCTTCATTAAGCTCAATCAGATCCATATCGTCTAAACTTAGATTAGCCATTTTTAGTGCTTTTGGAATAGCTTCTATTGGGCCAATTCCCATTATCCTTGGTGGAACTCCAGCTATACCATAGCTGATTAATCTTGCAAGAGGTTCTGCATTGAGCTCTTTCAGCATTTGTTCTGAAACCACAATAACGAATGCCGCTCCGTCTGAAGTTTGGGATGAGTTTCCTGCCGTAACCGATCCGTTTAGGGCGAAAACTGGTTTAAGCTTTGCTAAAACTTCCAAATTGGTATCTTTACGCGGACCTTCATCTGTGTCGACAACAAATTCCCTTGTTTTCTTTTGAAGATTATTGTCCAGATACGTTTCATGTATGGTAATTGGTAAAACACCGTCCTTTAAATGTCCGTTTTCTATCGCGGTAACAGCTTTTTTATGTGAATTATAGGCAAACTCATCCTGGTCTTCACGACTCACATTGAACTCTCTGGCTACGGCTTCTGCGGTAAGTCCCATGCCCCAATACCAGTCGGGGTTTTCCTTTGCAACTTTAGCGTTCGGTACAATCTTATTTCCACCGAAAGGCATTCCGGACATAACTTCCACTCCGCCCGCAATAATACAATGAGCCATGCCTGCTTTTATTTTTGCTACAGCCGTTGCGATCGTTTCCAGGCCCGAAGCACAGTATCTATTGACTGTTACGCCCGGAACTTTGTCGGTATTTAATCCCATCAGAGAGATCATACGACCAATATTCAGGCCTTGCTCTGCTTCGGGTGTCGCATTTCCCACTATTACATCATCTATTCGGTTAACATCCAGATTCGGAACAGATGCAACAAGGCTCTTTATTACGTCGGCAGCTAAATCATCAGCTCGTGTAAAACGGAAAACGCCTCTGGGAGCTTTTCCAACCGCTGTACGGTAACCTGCTATAATGTATGCTTCCATATCTTAATTTTAATTAAAGTATTGAGTAGTGTGTATTGCGTATTGAGATGCTCATTGTTTGTTTTAGATTTGAGACAGATCTTGTAAATATTTTAAATGTTTTCTAATGATTTTTGAAGCTTGTAATTCATTTTTTGGATCTCGTCAATCTTGTTAAGAATGTCTTCTGTTGATGGATCATCAATAAATTTTAACTTATTGGCGATCACCAGTTGAGTTTGTAGTTCATAAGAAGAGCCGTTTGCAATTCCCAAAAATTGTTTAAACTCTCCTTTTGTATTCCTTCCTGCTCCTTCGGAAATATTTGAAGAAATTGAAATAGCACATCTACGAGTTTGAGAAGTCAAACCAAATCTTTCATCCGAAGGGAATTCAGCAGTTAATCTGTAAATATCAACAGCCAGGTCTATCGACTTATTCCAAATTTTCAACTCTTTAATATTGTGCATTATACGACGTCTAAGTGTTCTTTTACTATTTATTATTAAATAAGTATGGTCTCAATACTCTATACTCAATAAGCATATCTTACCTTCCAAAAGAATCAATTTCTCAACGGTTTTCCTCCGGTTATAATACTTTGTATTCTTTCCAGTGTTTTGCGTTCGGTGCATAATGATATAAATGCCTCGCGTTCCAAATCCAAAAGATACTGTTCAGTGACTAACGTGGGGGCAGATAAATCTCCACCGCACATGACATAGCCCAGCTTTTGGGATATCTTCTGGTCGTACTCTGATATGTAATTTCCAGAGCGCATACTATTCGCTCCAGCGTAAACCATCCCTAAACCTGAATTTCCCAAAACTTTGATGTCTTTTCTTGGAGCAGGAGCTGTATATCCGGCATCAGCCAGTTCCAGGGCTTTTGTTTTTGCATCTGCAATCAGACGATCTCTATTCATACTGATCGAATATTTTCCAGCTTGTAAGTAACCCAGTTCGTGAGCTTCTGCAGCAGATGTTGAAACTTTTGCCATAGCAATGGTTAAGAACCTATCTTTTAAAACATTCTGATCAATCTGCCCTTCTTTGTATTCGTCAGATGCCCGCAGTGCAAACTCTTTACTACCGCCACCTCCAGGAATCAAACCCACTCCAAATTCAACAAGTCCCATGTAAGTTTCGGCATGTAATTGTACATGGTCGGCATGCAAACAAAACTCGCAACCGCCACCGAGTGTTAAGTTATGGGGAGCAAGTACAACCGGAATGGAGGAATGTCTTATGCGCATAGAGGTGTTTTGGAATAACTTTATGGCCATATTAATTTCATCCAATTCCTGTTCTACAGCCATCATAAATATCATTCCCACATTAGCGCCTGCGGAAAAATTAGCACCGTCATTTCCAATAACCAAAGCCTTATAAGACTTCTCGGCCATATCAATGGCTTTATTGATACCTTCCAACACCTCTGCACCAATAGTATTCATTTTGGTATGGAATTCCAGATTCAACACTCCATCGCCCAAATCAATTAGTGTAGTCCCACTATTTTTCCAAACGGTGTGCGTTGCTCTAAGGTTATCCAAGGAGATATAAGCCTCCCGTCCCGGGATATTTTTATAGGCTTGCGAAGAAATATCGTAGAATGCTTTTACACCTTTTTCAACGTTATAAAATGAATTTATCCCTGTTGCCAACATGTCTTCAACCCATTTTGCTGGCTTTTTGCCCTGTTGTTCCATCATCTGGACACCTTCTTTCACTCCAATGGCATCCCAAACTTCAAAAGGACCAAGCTCCCAGCCAAATCCAGCCCGCATTGCGTCATCTATTTTATAAAGTTCATCAGCTATTTCGGGAATCCGGTTAGAAACATATTCAAAAAGCCCTGCAAAAGAAATTCTGAAAAACTCACCGGCTTTATCCTGCCCTTTTGCGTATACCCGCATTCTTTCTGGCAGATTGTCTATTTTTTTTGTTTCGTCTAAGGTGGTATATTTCACTTTCTGCTGTGGCCGGTACTCTAAAGTCTTCAAGTCTAAAGCGAGAATTTCAGACTTGCCATCTTTGCCTTTTATTTTTTTATAAAAGCCCTGTCCGGTTTTATCACCCAGCCACTTGTTCTCCTGCATTTTTTGCACATAATCAGGAAGCGAAAACACATCAATAGATTCATCATCAGGCGCATTTTGACGTAGCCCATTAGCGACGTTTATCATAGTGTCCAATCCAACTACATCAGAAGTTCTAAAAGTTGCCGATTTAGGACGTCCCAAAGCAGGTCCGCTAAATTTATCAACCTCTTCCACAGAAAGATCCATTTTCTGTACCAGATGCAAAAGCGACATAATTGAGAAAACTCCAATTCTATTGGCAATAAAAGCAGGCGTGTCTTTACAAAGTACAGTGGTTTTTCCTAAATACAGATCGCCGTACTCCATTAAAAAATCTACAATCGTTGGGTCTGTACATGGAGAAGGTATTATCTCTAGCAGTTTTAGATATCTCGGCGGATTGAAAAAATGTGTCCCGCAAAAGTGCTTTTTAAAATCATCAGTTCTTCCTTCGGTCATTAAGTGGATTGGAATACCGGAAGTATTAGATGTTATTAATGTCCCGGGTTTGCGATATTGTTCAACCTGTTCGAAAACCTTCTTCTTGATATCAATATTTTCCACCACAACCTCTATCGTCCAGTCGCAACCGGATATATCTTTCATATTATCATCGAAATTGCCTGTGGTTATAGCATTAAGTACAGATTTACTATATACAGGAGAAGGATTTGATTTTATTGTGTTTTGTAATGAAGAATTGACTATCCTGTTTTTTACCTGATTGTCAGCCAAACTAAGTCCTTTTGCCTGTTCTTCTGCAGTTAACTCCTTAGGAGCGATATCCAGTAACAGAACCTCTACACCAATGTTAGCAAAATGGCAAGCAATGCGCGAGCCCATAATGCCTGAACCTAAAACGGCGACTTTTTTTATCGTTCTTTTCATGAGTAAAGTAGATTATGGTTGGTAATCTGTTGTTAACTTGTTAATTTTTTTCAAGGAATCTATTAATTGTTCCTTTTCAGCATCTGTAAAATTCTGGTTCAGGTAGTCATTAAACTTCCGAACTACGCCTTTTGCCAATTGTTTTTTCTCTTTGCCCAAGTCTGTTAGAAAAACTTTTACAGAACGTTTGTCTGTCTGATGGCTTTGCCTATATATCAACCCTTCTTGTTCTAAATTGTTTAACATTCTGCTTAAGCTGGTGGACTTTAGCCCTAATAAAGAAGCGACTTCCGACACGGTTGTTCCTTCTCCCTCATGAATATTGATCAATAAATAACCAACAGATTGAGTTATACCAAATTCAGAGGCAATATTGTTATATTTATTAGCTATATTTTGCCAAACAATTTTTAAAAAGTAGTCTATGGTTTCCTGGTGTCTCATAATCTTAATTAGAATACTCCTGATGTTGTCTACCAAATATAATAAATCAATAAATATTATGCAAGCATAATAAGATGTGTTTTTGGAGTGGTTTTTGTGGAAAAGAAGGCGGCATGATGAATTTTAAATCATTAAATTTTATTTTTAATTAATTGCGCTCTAAATTAAATGATACTAATCGTCGACGATAAAGCGGAAAATATATATTCGTTAAAGAAACTTCTGGAAGCAAAAAACTTTTCGGTTGACACTGCAATGTCTGGAGAAGAAACCTTAAAGAAAGTACTGAAAAATAATTATGCGCTGATCATATTAGACGTTCAGATGCCTGGAATGGATGGTTTCGAAGTTGCAGAGACCTTGTCTGGATTCAGTAAAACCAAAAATATTCCCATTATTTTTCTATCAGCTGTAAACACCGATAAGAAATTTATCACTAAGGGATACGCTTCCGGAGGAATAGATTATGTGACAAAGCCGGTAGATCCGGACATCCTTCTTTTAAAAGTAAAGACGTTCTATAGATTGTACGAACAGACCTTAATATTGAACGAGACTCAAAAAAATCTGCAATCCGAAATAGAAATTAGAAAAAAAGTTCAGGAAGAATTAAGAAAAAAAGTAGAACACCTGCATTTTACATTGGAATCTTTGCCACAGATAGCTTTTACAGCAACAGAGGAAGGAGATATAGATTTTGTCAATAAGAAATGGTTTGGCTATTCGGTTACAGATAAAAATTTTCCCCCTGTACATCCGGAGGATAAAGATATTTTTCAGGAATGGTCGATAGCTATGCTAACAGACAGTCTTTTAGAAATGGAAGTTAGAATTAAAAAGATAAATGGCGAAGCTTATAGATTCCATTTGTTAAGGATTGTACCTATTAAAGAAGATGGTCGGGTCGTAAAATGGGTAGGAACGTTCACGGACATTGAAGATCAAAAACAAATAGAAAAAAAGAAGGATGAATTTCTGAGTATCGCGAGCCATGAATTAAAAACACCTTTAACCAGTATAAAAGCTTATGTTCAACTTCTGGAAAGGAGTCTTAAGGCAGAAGATAATTCTCCGGTAGGGACTTATATCCATAGGGTGCAGTCGCAGCTGGATAAACTTCAAAACCTCATTACCGATCTGTTAGATATCTCGAAGATTGAAAACGGAAAACTTAAGCTGAATAAAAGACCTTTTTGTTTGTCTTCTTTGATAGACAATGTGGTGAATACCATTAAACATACTTATGGCAATGTTCAGTTAGAAATTCTTCAGGAGGGAGAAAGACTGGACAGGGAAATCATAGCTGATGAAAACCGGGTAGAGCAGGTTTTGATCAATTATCTGACAAACGCTTTAAAATATGCTCCCGATTCGGATAAAATAATCATCAAAACCGAAAAAATGCGGGAGTTTGTTAAAGTGAGCGTAACAGATTTCGGTACAGGTATTTCGGAGAATAACCAAAAAAGTATTTTCGATAAATTTTACCGGGTAGAGGAAACTTCCGTTAAATTTCAGGGACTGGGAATAGGATTATATATCTGTTCAGAGATTATCAGACAGCATAACGGAGATGTAGGAATAAACAGTAAACTTGGAAATGGCGCTACCTTTTATTTTACTTTACCACTAAACTATAACTAAATTAAATGGCGAAAACGTTTTTAAGAAACTTGCAAATAGGTTTTGGAATCTCTTTACTGATTTTAATTTTAAGTTCGGGAGCTTCTTATATCAGCATACAAAAATTAATACAAAGCCGGGCAGAGTTATCAAATACCAGACAAATTATCGAAGGAGTAACCCAAATCCTCATTAATTTACAGGACGCAGAAACCGGGCAAAGGGGCTATTTGATTACCGGAAGGGATGCCTTTTTAGAGCCCTATTATGCAGGTGTGAAAAATCTGCATATTTCTATCGATAAAGCCATTGGGTTAACTGAGGGCAATACAATAACCAGAAAGAAAATTCAGACGCTCTCCTCACTAGCTAACGAAAGGTTAGCTATTTTAGAAGAGACTATCGTAAAGAAGCGTAAGGGCGAGGCCATTCCTTTTGGAAATCTGGAAAGAGGGAGAAGCTACATGGATAAATGCCGGTATGCGATAGAAGATATCATTAGCCATGAGGAGCAACTCTTGGCGCGAAATAGTGCGCAATTAGAAAATTATATCTCATACAGCATTATATTTATTGTTATAGCAGCTTTTGCTTCGGTTTTTATCACTATATATTTTTATAACAGGGTACGAATCGATTTTAGAAAGCGGGATCAGCTACAAACGGCATTGAAAGAAAAAGATGCCGAAATGACACGGAGAATTAACATTATCAGAAGTATTGCCAACAGAGTTTCCGAAGGTGATTACGAAATACAAGTAAAAGACAATGAAGAGGATGATTTGGGAAGTGTAGCGAATTCTCTTAACCATATGACCAAATCATTGAAGACAGCATTCGAGAAAATAAATGCAAACGAATGGCAGCAAACGGGTTTAGCTTTATTAAATAAGAATCTAGTTGGTAATAAAAGTGTCGAGGATCTATGTAATCAGGTACTAAAGTTTGTTGTTAATTATACCGATAGCTATAATGGTGCACTTTATTTATCAGATAACGATAAAATTATATTAAAAGCAGCCTACGGCTTAGAAGGACATATGCCTAAAAGTCTTAAAGTGGGCGAGGGTATGGTTGGGCAGGTTTTCAAAGATAAAGCATTCAGACATTTTAAGGACTTAACAGGTGATGATTTTACGGTAAGCTTCTCCAGCGGAAAAGTGAAAATACATAATATAGCACTTATGCCTTTAATTTTGGATAATGAATGTCTGGGCGTAATAGAACTTGGTTTGCCCAACGAACCGCGGGAAGAGCAAATATCTTTCTTTCAGGAATCATGTAAAGATATCGGCCTTGCCATTTCCGATGCTTATAACAGGAATAAAATCCAGACTTTATTGGAAGAATCACAGGCACAGGCCGAAGAGCTTCAAATGCAGCACTCGGAATTGGAAAATCTGAATATGGAATTGGAAGCTCAAACCCAAAAACTTCAGGCATCTGAAGAGGAATTGAAAGTACAGCAAGAAGAGCTTCTGCAAACAAATCAGGAACTGGAAGAAAGATCCAAATTACTGGAGGAGAAAAACCATTTAATAGCCGAGCGTAATCTCGAAATACAGAAAAAAGCAGAAGAGCTGGCCTTAAGTACAAAATATAAATCAGAGTTTTTAGCGAACATGTCCCACGAGCTGCGGACACCGCTAAATTCCATTTTGCTGTTATCGCGTCTGATGGCCGAAAATACCGAGCACAATCTCAATGAAGAACAGATTGAATCGGCTAACGTCATCCAAAGCTCAGGAGCCAGTTTACTGGAACTTATAGACGAGATCCTAGACCTTTCGAAAATAGAGGCGGGTAAAATGAAACTCGAGTTTCAAAAGATTGAGATTTCAGGAATCGTTAGCGCTCTAAAAGCATTGTTTCTGCCAATTATCAAAGAGAAAAATCTTGATTTTGATATAAAAATAGGTGCAGATGTAGGACAAATCATAGAAACCGACAAGATGCGAGTAGAGCAGGTGATGAAGAATTTGATGTCTAATGCTATTAAGTTTACCTCAAGAGGCAGTATCGGTTTACAAATCTCCCGGGAAAATAATAACATTTTGTTTGCTGTTAAAGACACAGGGATTGGTATACCCGCCGAGCAACAGAAGATTATTTTCGAAGCTTTCCAGCAAGCCGATGGATCTACTAGAAGAAAATTTGGCGGAACAGGTTTAGGCTTGTCTATCAGCAGAGAGATTGCAAAATTACTTGGTGGCGAAATCAGATTGCTTAGCAAAGAAAGTGAAGGAAGTATCTTCACTTTGGTAGTTCCTATTAGCAGAGACGAAAGTAATGTACATATCAGCAAACCTCACGTAGAAGAATTAATTGAAGAAATTGCAACAGAGGTTACCGAGATACAACAACTTACAGCGTCTTCAAATACCGAAAATCTGGCGATACATGACATTCCGGACGAGGTAGAAGACGACAGAAACAATATCAAAAAGGGAGATAAAGTAATCCTTATTGTAGAAGATGATATTAACTTCGCTAAAGCTCTGCTGAAATATACCAGAAAGAAAGATTATAAAGGTGTTGTAGTTGTAAGGGGAGATATCGCTGCTGGTTTTGCCGAGAAATATCAACCTTTGGCTATACTTTTAGATATCCAATTGCCTATTAAAGATGGCTGGCAGGTTATGGACGAGATAAAAAGCAATAACGCTACTAAGCACATACCTGTGCATATTATGTCTTCGCTTAAAGTAAAAAAAGAGAGCCTTTTAAAAGGGGCAATAGATTTTATCGATAAACCTGTAGCACTGGAACAAATCAACGACATGTTTAAAAGGATAGAGGAAGCTTTAAATAAATATCCTAAAAAAGTCCTGATTGTAGAAGAGAACCAGAAACATGCAAGCGCCTTATCTTACTTTTTAAGTACTTTTAATATTCAAACCGAAATAAAAACCAGTGTCGAGGATAGTATCGATGCACTTTCATCAGGCAAAGCAGACTGTGTAATTTTGGATATGGGCGTTCCGGATATGATTGCCTATGAGACGCTGGAAGCAGTAAAGAGAAATTCAGGGCTTGAAAACCTGCCAATTATTGTTTTTACTGGAAAGAATCTCTCTCAGTTCGAAGAAGCTAAACTGCGACAATATGCCGATTCGATTGTTTTAAAAACTGCACATTCATACCAGCGGATTTTAGATGAAGTAGGCCTGTTTTTACATCTCGTAGAAGAGAAGCAGTCAGATACCTCTTCAAAAAGAACCAATAAGTTAGGGGCGCTTCAGGAAGTTTTAAAAGACAAAAAAGTCCTTGTTGCCGATGACGATGTAAGGAACATTTTTTCGCTAACCAAAGCTCTTGAAAAATATCAGATGAAAGTGGTTTCCGCTATAGATGGCAAAGAAGCTTTGGTACAGCTGGAAAATAATCCAGATACGGCCATTGTATTAATGGATATGATGATGCCTGAAATGGATGGTTACGAAACAATAAGAGAAATCAGGAAGAATAAGAAAAGCGAGGAGCTGCCTGTTATTGCCGTTACTGCAAAAGCCATGGTTGGCGACAGGGAGAAATGTATCATGGCTGGTGCCTCGGATTATATTTCTAAACCTGTAGATACAGATCAACTGCTTTCATTATTAAGAGTTTGGTTATACGATTAAACAGGAGACTCATCAACATATGACGACTAAAAATGTATTGATAATTGATGACGATAGCAGAAATATTTTTGCATTGAGTCTCTACCTAAAAGCGAGAGGCGTAGCAAGCATGTCAGCTTTGGGAGCAAAAGAAGGCATAGAAATATTAAACATGTCAGACGATTTCTCTGTTGTGTTAATGGATATGATGATGCCTGACATGGATGGTTATGAAGCAATTAAAAAAATAAGGGAAAATCCCAGATTTAGTGCTTTACCTATAATCGCGGTAACCGCCCAGGCTATGACCGGCGATAAAGAAAAATGTATTGCTGCCGGGGCATCAGGATATATATCCAAACCCATAAATATGGATAAGCTTATTAGTATGATTCAAGAAGTGACTAAATGATAGAACAGGATATTATTAATGATGACGATTTAGAAATGCTGTTGGCGGATGTATCATCATTATATGGCTATGATTTTTCGCAATATAGCAGAGCTTCCTTGAAAAGAAGGTTGAACCGGATTTGTGTCATAGATAAGTTTACAAGTTTTGCAGAACTCCGGTACACAGTCATAAAACAGCCGGATTATTTACAGCGTTTTATTGAAGAAATCACTGTAAATGTTACCGAAATGTTCCGCGATCCGTCTTTTTATAAGACACTTCGCGATACAGTATTGCCTCAATTAGGGACTTATCCTTTTATCAGGATATGGGTTGCGGGTTGTTCTACAGGAGAAGAAGCCTATTCAATAGCCATCCTGCTTAAAGAAGCAAACCTTTACGGCAGAAGCCTTATTTATGCAACGGATATAAATCCAACAGTGCTGGAAAAAGCAAAAAAAGGTGTGTTTCCTTTAATAAACATGCGTCAGTATTCCGAAAACTATAACAACTCAGGAGGGAAGGTTGATTTTTCCCAATACTATACTGCTAACTATGACGTCGCCAAGTTCGATCCCGAGTTAAAATCAAAGATTATTTTTTCTACGCACAATCTGGTTTCCGACAGATCTTTCAACGAGTTTCAATTGGTGGTATGCAGAAATGTGTTGATTTATTTTGATCGGGAGCTGCAAGCAAAAGTGCTGAATTTATTTGACGAAAGCCTGGAATCTCTGGGCTTCTTGGCGTTGGGTTCTAAAGAAACTTTACGCTTCTCCAGTCTGGAGAAAAATTACAAACAAATAGGGTCAGATAAAATCTGGAGAAAGGCAAAGTAAATGAAAGTTCACATTTTTGCAATAGGAGGTTCGGCCGGTAGTATCAAGGTATTATTACAAGTATTGCCTGATTTAGAAAAGCCAGATTTTCCTGTGCTTATTGTTCTTCACCGCGCTCCAAATGGCCCTCCCGTATTGCAAAGTCTCTTGGCTAGCTATACAAAAATCCCCATTTTCGAGGCCGAAGACAAAACAATTTTAGAATCAGGATGTATTTATATAGCACCGGCAGACTATCATCTGCTAATTGAGAAGGATAAGTCGGTTACCCTGGATTACTCAGAAAAGCTGAATTATTCGAGACCTTCTATCGATGTCACTTTTATCTTTGTGGCACATGTTTATAAAGAGGGGGCTTTAGCGCTCTTGCTTTCAGGAGCAAATGAAGACGGAGTAAATGGTTTAGGAGTTATAAAAAATATGGGAGGCATAGCCACAGTTCAGGATCCAAAAACATGCGAAGTGGAGTATATGCCGCTGCAGGCAATAAATAGAGGAGTAGTAGATATGGTGATCAGACCAGATGAAATAGCCTCTTTTATTAATAAGTTAAGTGTAAAGTGAAACTAATGCCGAATTGTTATATTTAAAGCATAGATACTGGTGTAAACCAAATGAAATTTTAATATCATGAATAAAAAGAAAGTGTTGATTTTTGATGACGATGCCAACATACTGGAATTATGCGCTATCGTTTTACAGGATTTTGGATATGATGTTGAAGTTTCCGAAACATCTCATGACATTATCGAAAAAGTTTCCGAAATTAAACCAGATGTAATCCTGATGGATAATTGGATACCGGATATTGGAGGTATTAAAGCAACTCAGTTATTAAAAAAAGATCCTGATTTTAACCGTATCCCCGTTATATATTTTTCGGCAAATAATGATATCCATTTGTTAGCACAAACTGCAGGTGCCGATGCATACTTGTCCAAACCTTTTGATTTAACAGAACTTGAGAATATTGTTTCAGAGGCCATTAAAAAAACAGCATAATAAAGTAGCACTATCGAATAAAAAATTACATGAACGAAAAGAGGGGGTTGCGAAATCCCTTCTTTGTTTTTAATGAAATAGTTAGGCTTTCTTTGGCATGAGTCGACAATCGGAACGCTATATACTCTCAAGTGTATTCGGCAGACCGGTGAAATGAAGAAGGACGTATGTATCTGTATCTCATCTTTGTACAGGGTACCGGGGGGAAATTTGTTAGAGAATTAGGAATAGAATGACATAGGAGAATTCTGCTTCATTGCATCAACAGTCCCATGATGAATTGTTCCTGTCTTTTTATTTTACAAATCAATTTGAATCGGGAATTTATATTCTGGATGAACACCTTGTCGCCCGCAGGAATATTAGCTTTGATGTCTGCTATACATCTACTTGAACGAAGCGGGAGCTCAGCTTTTAATAGCTCCGTTCACCTATACTTATTTGCTATCCGCGATAGTTTATCAGTTTGATGAAAGCGGCATAATTAAAACGAGCTATTAAGATATAGCCACTTTAATCTTACAAAATCATTTTTAAGTAATCCTGAATTATGCCTCTGTCATTTATGAAAGATTGCTGCTTTCTTATGCTCTGAGAACAAAAAGGTATAAGGAAGCATTTGAATACGACCAGTCCAGCCGGAGAAACTGCAGGGAAAAATTCCTCTGTTTAAGTCCGTATTTAATTTTTGAACATTTGAACTATCTATTTCAGCATTTCTCGCACATATAACATGCCTTATAACCTACTTTTATACCAATTGGGGTATGTATAAACTTAGCCGAAGGGTAATTATAAATTATTGATATGAACAAAAATATAATCCGTTTTTTAGTTACATGTTTCTTTTATTGTTTGTTAGGTAACAGTAATTTGAAAAGTCAGGAAATACCCTATAAGTTCAGGAATCCGGATTTACCTGTTAATGAACGAATAGAAAATTTACTGGGATTGCTAACACTGGAAGAGAAAGTTGGTTTGATGATGAATAGCTCTAAACCTGTTGGACGTCTAGGTATTCCAGCTTACGATTGGTGGAATGAGGCTTTACATGGGGTTGCAAGATCAGGAAAAGCCACCGTATTTCCGCAGGCTATCGGAATGGCAGCTACCTGGAACGAGTCTGGCCACAAACAAACATTTGATTTAATTTCTGACGAAGCGAGAGCAAAATATAATGAAGCGATCAGAAACGGAGAACGTGGAAGATATTACGGTTTGTCATTTTGGACACCAAATATTAATATTTTCAGAGATCCAAGATGGGGAAGAGGGCAGGAAACCTATGGAGAAGATCCTTATTTAACCGCAAGATTAGGTGTAGCGGCAGTTAGAGGTTTGCAAGGTGATGATCCCAAATATTTCAAGACCCATGCATGTGCCAAACACTTCGCGGTACATAGCGGACCGGAATGGAACAGGCATTCCTATGATGCAACTGCATCTGGCAGAGACTTGTGGGAAACGTACCTGCCTGCTTTTAAAGCATTGGTGAAAGAGGCAAATGTACAGGAAGTAATGTGTGCATACAATGCCTATGAGGGGCAACCATGTTGTGGTAGCGATCGTTTACTTACTGATATTCTAAGAAATAGATGGGAGTATAAAGGAATTGTGGTTTCCGATTGCTGGGCTATTGATGATTTTTTTAGGAAAGGGCACCACGAAACACATAAAGATGCAGCCGCGGCGGCAGCAGATGCGGTGATACATTCTACCGATTTGGAATGTGGAAGTGCTTATACCAATCTTCTGGAAGCCGTTCGGCAAGGACTCATTTCTCAGCAGCAAATAGATATTTCTTTAAGAAGAGTTTTGAGAGGATGGTTTGAATTGGGAATGTTAGACCCTGCTGAGCGTTTACCTTGGAGCCAATTACCATACCAGATAGTCGCTTCAAAAGAGCATGTACAACAGGCTTTAAAAGTTGCCAGAGAATCTATGACCCTGTTAAAGAACAACGGTTCAATTTTGCCGTTAAGCAAATCAATAAAAAAAATAGCGGTTATTGGTCCTAACGCAGCAGATAGTGTGATGTTGTGGGGTAATTATAATGGAACCCCAAATTCTACTGTCACTATTTTGCAGGGGATTAAAAATAAACTACCTCACGCAGAAATCATCTATGATAAAGGTTGTGATTGGGTAGATCCATGGGTGCGTACTTCTTTATTTGAAGGATTTACCAGTTCCCCTAAAGGTCAGAAAGGAATGAAAGTTGAGTTTTTTAACAATACGCAACTTTCGGGTAGTCCGGAAACTACCCTAATAAATACTTTAGCCATAAAGTATAATAATGCCGGTGGTACAGCTTTGGCACAAGGTGTTAATTTGCAGAATACTTCCACCAGGATTTCAGGAGTATTCACAGCGCCTTATACAGGTGAAATTGTTTTTAAAATCAGTGCTTCGGATGGATATGTTCTCTACGTAAACGATAAAGTTCTTTTAACAAAGAAAGGGCGAGAGGCATCTGCAGATACCGAATATACGATGAAGGCAGAAAAGAACAAAAAGTATAATATTGTTTTGGAACATAAGCAGGTTGGGAAATATGTGAATATTGACTTTTCGGTGTTAAAGAAAGATAAAGCCGATTTTACCAATTTAATTAAACGTCTAAAAGAAGTAGACGCTATTGTATATGCTGGAGGTTTATCGCCACAGTTAGAGGGAGAAGAAATGCCTGTTAACGCTGATGGTTTTAGAGGTGGAGATAAAATATCCATAGACCTTCCAAAAATTCAAAGAGAACTCTTGTCTTCATTAAAAAGTACCGGAAAGCCGGTGGTTTTCGTGTTATGTACCGGAAGCTCTTTAGCTTTAGAACAAGACGAGAAAAATTACAATGCTTTACTATGTGCCTGGTATGGTGGACAGGAAGCTGGAACTGCTGTGGCAGATGTATTATTTGGAGATTATAATCCAGCGGGCAGATTGCCAATAACTTTCTATAAAAGCTTAAGCCAATTAGATAACGCGCTTTTAAAAACATCCGATACCAGCAGACAAGATTTTGAGAATTACAGCATGCAGGGCAGAACATATCGGTATATGACTGAGAAGCCTCTTTATGCATTTGGCCATGGGTTAAGTTATTCAAAATTCAATTATGGCGAAGCAAAGCTAACATCTGGGACAGTTAAAATAGGCAACACTTTAAACATATCCATACCACTTACTAACATCTCCAATAATAAAGGAGAAGAAGTTGTTCAGGTATATGTAAAGAGAAATGGTGATCCTGATGCTCCGGTAAAATCCTTAAAAGGATTTAAAAGGGTAGCTATTGCGGCTGGAGAAACAAAACATCTGGATTTCCAGCTTACTGCAGAAGCATTTGAGTTTTATGATCCGTCAAAAGATGAACTTGGTCCGAAAGCAGGTAATTATACCATTATGTATGGAGGTTCATCAAATGAAGATCGCCTTAAATCAATCAGTATAAATGTGGTATTATAAATCTAATGTGTTCAAACCGTAATTCAATTTTAACTGAGAAATATTCACTACCAAATATATTTTTTTAAATGAAAAGGAATCTATTACTTATGCTGCTACTGGTTTGTTCCGGTTTTAGCTATGCTCAAAAAAAAGCTACTGTCGAATCATTAAAACAAGCTTTTGAGGGGAAGTTTTACATTGGAACTGCTTTAAACCTCAACCAAATTTGGGAAAGAGATCCTGCTGCCGACAAGCTAATAAAGAGCCAGTTTAATTCTATTGTTGCAGAAAATTCTATGAAAAGTATGCATTTGCAACCTCAGGAAGGCAAATTCAATTTTAAAGATGCAGATAAGTTTGTAGCGTATGGCGAAGCTAATAACATGTTCCTTATAGGCCATACCCTAATCTGGCATTCACAAGCGCCATCGTGGTTTTTTAAAAATGAAAAAGGAGAGGAGGTTTCGAAAGAGGTGCTAATAGAGCGCATGAGAAATCATATTACAGCCGTTGTTTCCAGGTATAAAGGCAGAATTAAAGGTTGGGACGTGGTGAATGAAGCAATACTTGATGATGGATCCTGGAGAAAGAGTAAATTTTACAATATAATAGGAGAAGAATTTATAGAGCTGGCTTTCAAATTTGCACATGCAGCCGATCCGGACGCCGAACTTTATTACAACGACTATTCAATGGCTTTGGAAGGCAGACGAAATAGCGTTGTTAAAATGATTAAGAATCTAAAATCCAAAGGAATTAAGATTAGTGCTATTGGAATGCAGGGGCATTTATCTCTTGATTTTCCAAAAGTTGAGGAGTTTGAAAAAAGCATATTGGCTTTTGCGGCAGAAGGAGTAAAAGTGATGATTACAGAAATGGATATTACCGTTTTACCTATGCCCAATAGAAATATTGGTGCCCAGGTGGAGAGTAATTTTGCATACAAGAAAGAAATGAATCCATATGAAGATGGATTGCCTAAAGATAAACAGACAATATTTGAAAAACGCTATCTGGATTTCTTTAAACTTTTTTTAAAACATGAGGATAAAATCAGTAGGGTTACAGTTTGGGGAGTTACAGATGCAGACTCATGGCGGAATAACTGGCCAATGCCCGGCAGAACAGATTATGCCTTGCTGTTTGACCGGCAATACAATGCTAAACCTGTCGTTAAGCAGATTTATAGATTTGGCTCTTCAAAAAAGAAGCCATAAATAAAGAACGTGTATGGTAATGGAATAGTTATAGAATAGTACAAGGTATAAGCCGGATACCGTGGGGTATATGTGGATGAAAGGTGGACTATTCGTGGATTATAGGTGGAGTTATAAAATCTTGGTTTGGGTAAATAGAAAAAAGTGTCCTATACTAGATTTACTTGACAAATTTGGACGGTAATTACTAATTTTGGTTTACAATTTATATTATTTTCCCGATATTACTTTACACTAAATTTTATTTTCCTGATTTCACTTTACCTTGCATTACTTGATGCATGTTTTGCTTGTGGTATTTGAAGCTGGCAAGAGAAGTGGGGTCCGATCTGGTTATAACTGATAATTGCGTTTTCTACTGCATCTTTAGCTTTTTGGTATGAGTCAAAAGATTGGTATAGATTAAATTCTTGTTTTAAAATACCATTCACCCGCTCTGCGATAGCATTATCATAAGGGCTTCCATTTTGCGTCATGCTAATTTGTACATTTTGGCTGATCAATAATTGGACATAATCGTCACAGCAGTATTGAATTCCCCTGTCAGAGTGATGAATAAGAGGTCTTTTGGGGTATAATCTTGATTTTAACGCCATCTGAAATGCTTTTATGCATCCTTCTGCTTTTAAGTTTCGACTTAAGTTATAACCTACAATTTTTCTTGAATAAGCATCTGTAATCAAACTAAGATAGATAAAACCTTTTTTGTTTTTAAATAGGTAATATCGCTCACCCATATTTCTTCTGCCATTATAGCTTTACGTCTTTGCACCAGATCCGGCCATTTCTTAAAATGATGAAAGGAATTGGTCGTTCTGGCATATAATCTCCGGGGCTTAACCAGCAAATTATTTTCCTTTAATAAGCAGAAAAAAGCATCTCTTCCCATCGAAATCTGATGAGCAGATAGGAATTTTTGCAGCATGGAGTGCATCTTAAGGCCGCCGATGTGGGGCAATTCACTTTTTATTTGTCGAACCTGTTCTATCACTAAAGTTCTTTGTAGTTGTTTCTGTCCCTTATTTTCAGCTAGCTGATACCAACCTTGACGACTTTTACCAAACAAAGCACAAATTGTTGTTAGGGAAATTTCATGATATATTTCTTTCATTTGTCCTACTGTTTGGTACCAGGCTTTTTTACAATATCTACCCCCATTTCCCGTTCGGCATTACGAATGAGCATTTCTAATGCGGTGATCTTAAGTTTTGCCAACGCTAATTCCTCTTCAAGCTTAGCGGTGTTTGAGGGCGTTAATTCCGCAGGAGAACTTGTCTCTGGGGCTGGGTCAGGATGATGCTTATTGTACCACTTTACAAAGTAAAATACATTGCCTGAATTTAAATTGTATTTCTTGCCAACCTGACTGGCGCTATAGTCACCCAAAATATATTCTCGGGCAACTGCAATTTTAAAACTGTCTTCGAATAAAGGAGTACGACCTTTGCCCTTTCCTTTTCTTGGTTTTTCCATTGTTCTTTAAAGTTAGGATTTTGTCCAAAATTGTAAAGTGGATTTAGGAACGGACAAATTTTAAAAGGCGTTTAAGACAGGGTATTAAACATAATTCTACTTTCTAATATACGTAAAAATAATGACAAAAAGTATATGTCCTGAACACCTGTAAATTGGACTTTCAAGTTTTACAGGGCCTTTCGGTAGAAAATTGGAGTTTCAACAAAGAGTGGTTTAAATGCTTATTTGCTTATCGAGGTGCTTCTACGAGAGAATATAGCTCTATTCTGTTTTTAATGTTTTAATTGTAAATAATTGTCTGTCAGTGGTTTTTTTAACAGATGGGAGCGTTTGAAAATTAGAGGCTCAAACAAAAATTCCATTTTTTTGACAATTTATGCCGTTTAACTAAATCTAATACTTCTACACTTGCAACTGTACAACAAGTGTGTTTTTGCTTGTTGTACAAGCAGTTATACGGCAATTCGGCGTATTCTGACAGAAGAACGAAATAACCACTTTTAAAATAATCTAAAACATTGATTTATTCATGAAAAGAGCGAATCTAATATTTAATAAGCTAGCGTTAAGCTGTATGTTTATTGTGTCGGCATTGCTGTTTGCAGGAAATATTAAAGGACAAGATATCCTGCAAAAAAGTACTGGAACACAGCAGAAATTTATTCACAAAGCAGTCGGTAATCCATACTTGCCTTTGTGGGAACACTTACCCGATGGGGAACCACGTGTTTTCGAAGATCCGGATAGTCCGGGAAAATACAGAGCTTATATCATCGGTTCTCACGACTTAAGATATACGAGCTATTGTGGTCCGGATATTAGAATGTGGTCTGCTCCTATAGAAGATTTATCGAGTTGGAGAGATGAAGGAGCAATTTTTACTTATGAAATTGAGGGACAGTGGGATGTGATGTATGCGCCAGATTTAGTGGAGGTAAAAAGAAAAGACGGAACCAAAGAATACTATCTCTATCCGCATAGCCGTGGACCAAATCGGGAGGCAATGGTAGCTAAAGGAAGTCGTCCGGATGGGCCTTTTACACCTATTAACCTTACAGAAGACGGGAAACGTACTGTACCGGGCAGTATCCTAGGTTTTGACCCTGCAGTTTATATAGAATATATTGATGATCCGAAGGATCCGGATTACGAGATAGGTTTCAGAGCTTATGGATTTTGGGGCTTTCAAAGATCATTAGCAGCAGAATTAGATCAAAAAACCATGTATTCGCTAAGGCCCGGAACTAAAATTATCAACTACTTTATTCCGGCAAGCAGCAAATATGGCGTAATTCGCGATCCAAAAGGTACTACCTATCCAAATATTTATGAAAAAGAAGATTTAGGGTCATTTAACTTTTTCGAGGCATCATCTATACGCAAAGTTGGCAATAAGTATGTAACCGTTTATAGTGGTTATTCCGGTCCGGAATATGGAGTGCCAAGTTCAAATTCTACCCTGCGTTATGCAGTGGGAGATTCTCCCTTAGGCCCGTGGAAAAGCGGAGGCGTATTGGTAGATTCCAGAGGTCCGGTGCTGAACAAAGACGGAACAGCGATAGTTACGGCTAATGCCGGTCATAATACTCACGGTAGTATTGAGTTGATTAATGGCCAGTGGTATGTGTTTTATCATAGGCCACCCAGAGGATTTGGTTTTGCCAGACAGGCGGTGGTAGCACCGGTAACTATAAAGTGGGATGACAAGCCTGTAGCAGAAGGCGGAACGCTGTCTATCAGAGCATATGACCCTTATTCGCCAAATAAGTTATGGACAGCAAAAGATAGTCAGGGAAGGGAATATAAAGGCGCCGAGATTACATCAGAAGGTTTCCATATTTATGGCTTAGATCCTTATCAGTATTATTCTGCGGGATATGCCAGTTATTTGTCTGATATCGGTATACAGCAGGATTCATGGGATGTTTGGGACAACCACATGCCTATTACCAATGTAAAAAACGGGCATATTGTGGGGTTCAAGTATTTTGGTTTTGGTGGATTAAAAAAGGATACCTTGGGTTTAAAAGCTTTTGACGGAACAAAAGCAGGTAATCAAACTGCATTTAACTTATTTATTACGCCTAAAACAGTAAAGGCTTTTAAGGTAAATGTTTGGTTAAACGGGCCCTGGGACAATGAAGTATGGCAGGGAAAGAAACTAGGTGAAATCTATGTACCTGCAAATTCTAAAGCAGAAACCACCCAATTTAGCATAGATGTTTCTCAATTTGTAGATAATTTGGACAAAAAACATGCTGTATATCTTGTTGCCGAAGGCGAGGGACAGGATGCGCTTTTCGATTTTATAGGCTTAGGATTTAGTTCCAAAGACCATAAAATAGTTCGTCCAATTGTACCGCAGGTTAATATAATGGTGAACGGCAAGTCAATTGATTTACCCGTTACTCCGGTAAGATCTACAAATCAGAATGGTATTATCGGTTATAATATTTATGAGACAACTTACAAATTACCTGTGCGTACAAAGAAAGTACCTGTTATTAAAACAATTTCCAATAATCCTGAGGTTAAAGTAGCTATTATACAGGCTAAGTCATTAAATGAACCGGCAACTGTTCAGTTTGATTATAATGGCGTATTGAAAATCTATAATGTCAAGTTTAGTACAGAATAAATATTTCATTCAACATTCAATAAGTAGTATCAAAAAATATGATGAAAGGGAATACGGGTTTAGTTCTCAAGAACAATTGCTCTTCGGGATGTTAGCGTAGCGCATCCCGAAGTGTGAATAAGGCGAGTTTGAAACTCGTTTTATTAATAAGGTAACAAGGCATTACTAAAAATAATGCCTTTGTTTTTTTATAACAATTTGCTCAGGTATATAAACCTTGAAATACCTTATTAAAACACCAAATCTTGAACATTTTTATAACTATAATGATGAAATGTCCCCTTCGAGGCTTTAAACAGTAGATACTTTTGTTAGGTCATGATGCAATTCATTACAATTTGCATTTTGAGGTTAACCAATAACAATTGCAAAATTGCTTTATAAGCTTAATTCAATTTAGATATGAGAAGAAAGAGTGTATTTCATCCTTTAAAATTTTATTCCAGTTGTTTGCTCGTTTTATCTTGTTTCACACAAAGTTGTAAATCTGTTGAACCGCAAGACACTAAAGAGCGTACCAATGAACCCATATTTAGCAATTTTGCCTATAAAGGAGATGATAAAGTTTACAGAGAAAATCCCGTTAGCTCCAATAAATTTTATACAAGTATCTTACAGGGTTGTTATCCGGATCCTGCAATCACCAGAAAAGGCGATGACTATTTTTTGGTAAACTCTTCTTTTACTTTTTTTCCTGGAGTACCTATTTTCCACTCTAAGGATTTGGTTAACTGGAGGCAGATAGGCCATGTATTGGATAGGCCTTCACAGTTAAAAGTAGAAAACACCTTGATGAATTTTGGAGTTTATGCTCCTGCTATTAAATACAACCAGTATAATGATACATTTTACATGATAACCACTCAGTTCTCAGGAGGATTTGGTAACATCGTTGTGAAGACAAAAGATCCGTTTAAAGGATGGAGCGATCCCATAAAACTTCAATTTGATGGTATAGACCCTTCTATGTTTTTCGATGATAATGGTAAGGCTTATGTGGTTCATAATGACGCGCCAGCAAAAGGGGCCGAATTGTATAATGGTCATCGTGTAATTAAAATCTGGGACTATGATTTAGAGAACGATAGAGTTGTTCCCGGAACAGACAAGATTATAGTAAATGGAGGCGTTGATATTTCGAAAAAGCCAATCTGGATTGAAGCGCCACACATCTACAAAAAGAACGGGCGTTATTACCTGATGTGTGCAGAAGGAGGTACAGGAGGAGCGCACAGCGAGGTGATTTTTAGTTCAGATAATCCGAGAGGGCCATATACACCGGCTCCAAAAAATCCTATTCTAACGCAAAGACATTTGCCGGCAAATAGACCTGATAAGGTAGACTGGGCCGGACATGCAGATTTAGTTGAAGGGCCAGACGGAAAATATTATGGCGTTTTTCTGGGAATCAGGCCAAATGAAAAAGACCGGGTAAATACAGGGAGAGAAACTTTTATATTACCGGTAGACTGGACCGGAGAGTTTCCTGTTTTTGAAAATGGTTTAGAACCTATGCCGGCCACAATTAAAACACCAGCAGGTGTTGTAAATAAAAAAGGCGATGAGGGCTTTTTTCCATCCGGTAACTTCGAGTTTAAAGATAACTTTGATAATGAAAAACTAGACTACAGGTGGATTGGAGTAAGAGGCCCCAGAGAGCATTTTGTACATTCTGATAAAAAAGGCGGACTCCGTATTAAACCATTTACAGTCAATATAAGCGAAGTTAAACCTACATCGACCTTATTCTACAGACAACAGCATAATAATTTTTCTGCCGAGGTTGCTATAAACTATCAGCCAAATTCAGAAAAGGACTTAGCAGGATTAGTTTGTATGCAGAATGAGAAATTTAATTATGTGTTTGGTGTCACCAAAAAAGGAAAGACAAATTATATAGTATTACAGCGTACGCAAAATGGTATAAAAACTATAGTAGCCAGTGAGAAAGTGGATATTAATAAGCCACTTCGCTTACAGGTTAAAGCGAATGGAGATAACTATGAATTCGCTTTTAAAAGCGGTAACGCTGGTTACAAAATGCTTGGCGGAATAGTGTCAGGAGATATTTTGTCCACTAACGTTGCGCAAGGTTTTACAGGAAATTTAATAGGCTTGTATGCAACCTTAAATAACAATATGGATCTATCAGTCATAAAATAAATTTAGAAAGCATTCCAAACCAAAAAGCCCTGTTTCATAGGCTAGGGTAACTCTTTAGCAATTGAAATTAACTCTCTAAAGAAATTATGCTTTAGTGTATTGAAACAGGGATATAACCAATAATGAGGATTAACCAAATAATATAAGCCACATATGAAGCAATTAGTTTGTTTATTTCTGGTGTTTTCGATGTTTTCGATTTCACTGTTTGCGCAACCTTCTGAAATGCAGGCACCAGAAGGTTTTGATGTTCAACGCGAAGGAATAGCTCATGGAAATGTTGAGATGATTACCTACAAATCTAAAACCGTTGGTGCTGACCGTAAAGCAAGAGTGTATACTCCGCCAGGGTTTAGCAAACGTAAAAAGTACCCGGTGCTTTATTTATTACACGGAATAGGCGGAGACGAAAATGAATGGTATAACCAGGGAAATCCACAGGTTATATTGGATAATCTGTATGCGCAAAATAAGCTGGAGCCTATGATAGTGGTTTTGCCGAACGGACGGGCAATGAAAGATGACCGGGCGGTAGGAAATATTATGGAGGCCGAAAAAGTAAATGCTTTCTCGGTTTTTGAAAAAGATTTGTTAAACGATTTGATACCGCATATAGAGAAAACATATCCGGTAATATCAAAAAGAGAATACCGGGCTATTGCAGGTTTGTCCATGGGCGGCGGTCAGTCTTTGAATTTTGGTTTAGGCAATCTGGATAAATTTGCATGGGTAGGAGGTTTTTCTTCGGCTCCTAACACCAAAAGAGGAAAAGAATTACTGGCTAATCCAGAAGAAGCAAAAAAGAAGCTCAAATTGTTGTGGATTTCTTGTGGCGATAATGATGGACTTTTAAATGTAACTAAAAGTACCCATGAATATTTAGAAAATCATAAAGTACCTCATATCTATTATATAGAACCCGGTAACCACGATTTTAAAGTTTGGAAAAACGATTTGTATATGTTTTCCCAATTCTTATTTAAGCAGATAGACAGCACCACTTTTCCGAAATATACAGTTTTAGGTACACCCGCATCCACCAATATTCGATCGGCAAAATATCCGCAAGTTTTACCGGATAGGCGGGTGATTTTTAAGATAAAAGCTCCGGAAGCCCAAAAAATACAGATAGATCTGGGTAAGAAATACGATTTAATCAAAGGAACAGACGGAGTTTGGACAGTTACAACCGAATCAATAAATGAAGGATTTAACTATTATTCCTTGATTATAGATGGTGTGGCTGTGGCCGACCCGTCAAGTGAAACTTTTTACGGAATGGGAAGAATGGCAAGCGGTATAGAAATTCCGATTGCGGGAGAACCCTTTTATAATGAAAGAGAAGTACCGCAAGGAGAAGTACGGATGAAAAGATATTATTCTGATGTTACCAAATCGTGGAGAAAATTATATGTATACACACCGCCTTCTTACGATTTAGAGGCGAGTAGCAAATTTCCGGTGCTTTATCTTCTTCATGGTGGTGGCGAGGATGAGAGAGGATGGTCTGCCCAGGGGAAAGCAGATCTTATTTTAAATAACCTGATAGCCGACAAAAAAGCGAAACCAATGGTTGTGGTTATGTTGGACGGTAATCTGTCTACTGGCATAGCAGGATTTACAGATCGCTCTTTAGCTATGTTTGAAAACGAGTTGATAAAAGCGGTAATTCCTTTTGTAGAAAAAACTTATCGGGTATCTGATAAAGCCACAGATAGAGCCTTAGCAGGACTATCTATGGGTGGTATGCAAACCTTACATGCCGGAATTAAGCACTCCAACTTGTTTTCTGGTTTGGGCGTATTCAGTTCAGGATGGTGGTCTAACAGACCCGAGCTCTCAAAACCACATTATGATTTTATTCAGGAAAATGTTGCGACAGTTAACAAAAACGTGAAGAATCTATGGATATCTATGGGGGCAAAAGAGGATATAGCTTACGAAAACTGTAAAATCATGCTAAAGAAGTTCGACGATATGGGGCTTAAATATACTTACGAAGAATATCCAGGAGGGCATACCTGGCCAGTGTGGAGAAGAAGCTTACACCAGTTTGCTCAAACTTTATTCAAACAATAAATGCCATACAGATGAAAAATAAATATCTTATTACGTTGATTATAATAGCTGGAGCTACCTTAAATAGCTTTTCGCAGCAAGTAAACAAAAACTTTCACATATACCTTTGTTTTGGACAATCTAATATGGAGGGACATGCAAGGGTAGAAACCGATACCAATTTGCCTGTTAATAAACGTGTCAAACTACTTCAAGCGGTTTCCTGCGAAGATCTTAAAAGAGAACAAGGTAATTGGTACGACGCTATAGCTCCTCTGGTAAGATGTAATACCGGTCTTGGCCCGGCAGATTATTTTGGGAGAGCCATGGCGAACAGTTTGCCTGATAGTGTAACTATAGGAATTGTAAATGTGGCAGTAGGTGGTTGCAAAATTGAGTTGTTTCATAAAAAATATAGTGAATCTTATATAAACACAGCGCCAGATTGGATGGTAAGTGCATTAAAAGCCTATAGCAATAATCCGTATCAAAGACTGATTGAGATGGCAAAAATTGCGCAACAATCCGGAGTTATTAAAGGAATACTCTTACACCAGGGCGAATCTAATACCGGAGATACTTCTTGGCCACAAAAAGTTAAAGATGTTTATGGGGATTTAATTCAGGACTTAAATCTGAATCCTTCAAAAGTGCCTTTATTAGCCGGAGAGGTAGTTCATGCAGAACAAAACGGTGTATGTGCAGGTATGAATGAAATTATCGGACAGCTACCCGGATTTATACCCAATGCCCATGTGATATCGTCAAAAGGGTGTGAGGCAGGTGCAGACCGTTTACATTTTACAGCGGTGGGTTACAAAGAATTGGGGAACCGTTACGCAAGTAAGATGCTTACTTTATTGACTAATTAAAGTTATAAGATTAATAAACCTTATAAGCAAGATATGATGATTAAACTTCGATATACTTATACTTTCAAGACTATTTTATTTTTTTGTTTTTTAGTGGTTTCTGGATTTCTATCCCATGCGGAAGAAATAGTCGCTACTAGTCCTGATAAACAGTTAACGGTTAAAATCAATACAGAAGATGGCCTGCCAAATTTTTCTGTATTTTTTAAAAATAAAACCATGCTGGAAAAATCGCCCCTTGGGATTATAACCAACGAGGGAGATTTTAGTAAAGGCATGAAATTGCTTAAATCAGATGCGGGACACGTAAGTCATGAGTATACACAAGATAAAATTAAGCGAAGTGAAATAACTTATCAGGCCAATACAATTAAGTGTACTTTCGAAAACGCAGATAAAAAACAGATTTCGGTACTTTTTCAGATAAGTAATAACGATATCGCATTCAGATATGAACTGCCAGCCTGGGGCGAACGAATAGTTTGTGTAGTAGAAAAAGAGACTACCGGTTTTCGTTTTCCTTCACATACCACAACTTTTCTGTCGCCTATGATGACACCAATGGTAGCTTTTGCTCGTACAGCACCGAGTTATGAAAGTGGATACGAAGCAGATGCACCATTAGAAAAATCTACGTCAAGGGAAGGTTATGTTTTTCCGGGATTATTTAAAATAGGAGATAATGGATGGGTTCTGCTTTCCGAGACAGGAGTTAGTAGTATCTATTGCGCTTCTCATTTAAGTTCATGGAAGAATGGTGTTTATACTGTTGAATACCCAAATATTAAGCAAAATAACGGCTTTGGCAGCACTGGTGCACAAATAGGGTTGCCGGGGAAAACGCCATGGCGAACAATAACTGTAGGCGATAATCTTAAGCCAATAGTAGAAACTACTATAGCTTTTGATGTGGTTGAACCTTTATATGAAGCAACGCAAAAGTATAAGTATGGAAAAGGTACCTGGAGCTGGATTATATGGCAGGATGAAAGTATGAATTATCAAGATCAGGTGAAATATATTGATCTGGCCGCAGCGCTTGGTTTCGAATATATACTTATAGATGCCTGGTGGGATACCAGAATAGGTTACTCAAAAATGGAGGAGCTTATCCGATACGCCAACTCTAAGGGAGTAGATGTGTTTCTGTGGTACAATTCAAACGGATCGGCTAATGATGCGTTCCAAACCCCATTGAATAAAATGAACACCGCTATAGCCAGAAAACAGGAAATGAAGTGGTTGAAAAAAGCGGGCGTTAAAGGATTAAAAGTAGATTTTTTTGGAGGTGACAAACAAGAAACCATGCGTTTGTATGAAGATATTTTATCGGATGCCAATGACTATGGTTTGATGATTATTTTTCATGGCGCAACACTTCCAAGAGGTTGGGAGCGCATGTATCCGAATTTTGTTGGCAGCGAAGCTGTATTGGCTTCAGAAATGCAAATTTTCTCTCAACATGCCCGCGATAATGAAGCGTTTTATGCCACTTTGTATCCGTTTATAAGAAATACAGTGGCCTCCATGGAATATGGGGGTGTGATGTTGAATAAATTCCTTAATAAAGGCAATAAGCAGGGACAGCAAAGATTAACAACAGATATCTTTCAACTGGCTACGGGAGTTCTTTTTCAGAATCCGGTACAGATGTTTGCCCTGACACCGAATAATTTGCATGACGTTCCGCAATTCGAAATAGATTTTATGCGCAACCTGCCTACCACCTGGGATGAAACCGTTTATATAGACGGTTTTCCGGGAAAATACAGTGTGGTTGCTCGCCGGAATGGGTCTAAATGGTATATAGCTGGCGTTAATGCACAACGAGATGCATTGAAACTGAAACTGGACCTTCCTATGCTAAAAGGTAAAAAGTCTCAATTATATAATGACGATAAACTTAAGCAGCCTTATACGAAAGAGTTAATAGTTAAAAAGAATGGTGTTACTGATATAGAAATACAAGCTAATGGAGGATTTGTGATAGTAGCGAGCGAGTAATTTTATGATGCAATTGATTATGGAATATATAATTAAGAAGGTTACATGCAAAAGGATTTTACAACTTCTTTTCTTACATATACTGGTTTTTCCGTTTAAAGCTTATAGTCAGGATGATTTAAAACTTTGGTACAATAAACCTGTAATTGATAATGTTTGGGAGCAAGCTTTACCGATAGGAAACGGGCGTTTAGGTGCTATGGTTTATGGGATTCCTCAAAGAGAACAACTTCAACTGAATGAAGAAACCATTTGGGGTGGTGGACCATATCGTAACGATAATAATAAAGCTCTCGAAGTTTTGCCTCTGGTTCAAAAAATGGTGTTTGATGGCCAAACACAGGAAGCGGATAAACTTATCAATCAAAGCTTTTTTACCCAAACACATGGCATGCCCTTTCAAACAGCAGGAAGCCTGATTCTTAATTTTCCGGGACATAATCAATATGAGAATTATTATAGAGAACTCGATTTAAATAAAGCAGTTGTTAAAACTACTTATACTGTTAATGGAGTTAAATATACCCGTGAAGTATTTTCTTCCTTTACCGATGACGTTATCATTATGCAGCTTACGTCCAGCGAGAAGGGAGGCTTAAATTTTGACATCGGGTATGTCAATCCTTCCCAACATACGGTTTCAAAGAAAGATAATTCCCTGGTTTTAGAAGGAAGAGGTTCGGACCATGAAGGTATAGAAGGAAAAATCAGATATCAAATACATACCTTGGTTAGTCATGCGGATGGGCATGTAGCGGTTTCTGATCATAAAATTAATATAACAGAAGCAAGCTCAGCCACTATTTATATATCTATAGGGACTAATTTTACCAATTATAAATCCGTAGACGCCAATCCTGCGGAGCGAGCTGCTTCTAAGTTAGCTGTTGCAAAAAAGAAAAATTTTAAATCTGCGCTGCAACAACATTCAGCGACATATTATAAGCAGTTTGGTAGATTTAAACTCAATCTCGGAAGTCAGGATATTTCTAAAGAAGAGCCTACAGACGTACGGATCCGTAATTTTAAGGAAACACAGGATCCTGCTTTGGTGACCTTGCTTACGCAATTCGGGCGGTATTTGCTGATTTCGTCCTCACAACCGGGAGGGCAACCTTCAAATTTACAGGGTATCTGGTGTAATTCTATGCACCCGGCCTGGGACAGTAAATATACGATCAATATCAACACAGAAATGAATTATTGGCCGGCAGAGGTTACCAATTTATCTGATACGCATGAGCCGCTATTTCAGATGTTAAAAGACTTAAGTGAAAGTGGCAGAGAAACAGCAAAAACGCTCTATGGCGCAGATGGTTGGGTAGCTCATCATAATACGGATATCTGGCGTGTCACCAGCCCGATAGATTTTGCAGCTGCGGGTATGTGGCCTACAGGCGGAGCATGGTTGAGCCAGCATTTATGGGAACATTATTTATTTACAGGAGATAGAAAATTCTTAGCAGAAGCCTATCCAATTCTAAAAGGTTCAGCAGATTTTTTCTTGTCATTTTTAATAGAACATCCTAAATATAAAGGTTGGATGGTAGTGTCTCCTTCTATATCGCCGGAACATGGTCCAATAACCGCGGGTGTTACAATGGATAATCAGCTGGTTTTTGATGTTCTTACAAGAACTGTGGTGGCTGGTGAAATGCTGGGAAAAGATACAAACTATATTGCAAGGTTAAAATCTATGGCAAAACGAATTCCACCAATGCAAATAGGGAAGTATACGCAATTGCAAGAATGGCTTGAAGATATAGACGACCCGAAAAACGAGCATCGGCATGTTTCTCATTTATATGGATTATATCCCGGTAATCAAATTTCACCTTATACAACTCCGGAACTATTTGAGGCCTCTCGAAATTCACTAATCTACAGAGGAGATTTCGCTACAGGGTGGTCTATAGGTTGGAAGATAAATCTCTGGGCCCGGCTTTTAGAAGGCAACCGGGCGTATAAGATTATTAATAATATGCTAACCTTGGTTGACAAGGAAAATAGAGATGGCAGAACCTACCCGAACATGTTCACCGCCCATCCTCCTTTCCAGATTGATGGAAATTTTGGTCTTACAGCAGGTGTTGCAGAGATGCTGGTACAAAGTCATGATAGTGCATTACACTTATTGCCTGCTTTACCTGATGTCTGGGATACCGGTTCTGTGTCTGGAATTGTAGCTCGTGGAGGTTTTGAAATAGATATGAAGTGGCAAGAAGGTGCGGTTCAGGAAGTAAAGGTATTATCTAAAATTGGCGGTAATCTTCGCTTGCGATCATATGTACCACTGAAAGGAAAAGGATTAAGGAAGGCAGAGGAAGATAACCCGAATATATTAATGAATACCATAACTGGCGCAAAAGCGATTATCTCTGACAAAGCCACTTTAAAAGGAAATAATCTAAAGGCAGTTTATGAATATGATGTACCTACTGTTGCCGGTAAAACTTATACTTTTTTCCGGGGAAGCAGAGATTAAATTAATAGAATGTGGGTTACGAACGTACCATTTATATAAGACTCAGTATTAACTATAACAGGTAATGAGAAAAATTATATTTATAAGTATTTCATGGTTATTAATTCTATCCCAAATTAGCGTTGGGCAGACTTATACCAAAACTAATACAGGAATTAAATTCTCAACAGAAAATATCTCGGTAGAGATTAAGGTTTATAATTCTAAAATTATACGGACCATAAAACATCCCAGGGGAGCAGATTTCTTGAAAGAGAGCCTTTCTGTTATTAAATCTGAACAAAAAACTCCTTTTACAGTAAATCAGCAAGGTAATGAGCTAACTCTCCGAACGGCAGATTTACATCTTAAGCTCGATTTAAAGTCGGGAACCGTTTCTTACCATCATATTTCGGGAAAAGCGCTATTGAATGAACAATTTAGTGACAGTCAGTTTACCCCGTTTAATGATGCCGGAAGTTCGACCTATTCGGTGTCTCAGGCATTTACTCTGGACAAAGATGAAACAATTTATGGATTGGGAATATTGCAAAATGGTAAAATGTCCCAACGCAATCAAGAAGTAAGAATGGTACAAAATAATACCTGGGATTTTGTGCCTTTTTTCCAGTCTGTAAAGGGATATGGAGTTTTTTGGGACAATTATTCTCCTACAACATTTAAAGACAAAGAAAACCTGACTTCTTTTACCTCAGAAGTAGGTGATGCTATTGATTATTATTTCATATACGGTGAAAATGCGGATGGCGTTGTCGCTGGGATGCGTAGCCTTACGGGTCAGGTTCCAATGTTCCCGCTGTGGACATATGGTTATTGGCAAAGCAAAGAACGTTACAAATCGCAAAATGAGATTGTAGGAGTCGTTAAAAAATATCGGGAACTGGGAGTTCCACTAGACGGCATTATTCAGGATTGGCAGTATTGGGGTAATAATTATCAGTGGAACGCAATGGATTTTATAAGTCCCGATTTTCCTGATGCCCAAAAAATGGTTAATGATATACATGCAATGAACGCCCGGCTGGCAGTTTCTATCTGGTCTTCTTTTGGTCCCATGACAAAACCGTATCGTGAGATGGACAAAACCGGTATGTTGTTCAACTTTAAAACCTGGCCAGAATCCGGAAGAGAGAGCTGGCCTCCGGATCTTAACTATCCGTCTGGAGTTAGGGTTTATGATGCTTTTAATCCTAAAGCGAGAGATATTTACTGGAAATATCTAAACCAGGGAATTTTTAAGTTGGGCGTAGATGCCTGGTGGATGGATTCTACGGAGCCTGACCATTTAAACCAAAAACCGGAAGATATGGACACCAAAACTTATTTAGGCTCTTTTCGAAAAGTTCGTAACGCATATCCCTTGATGACCGTAGGAGGCGTATACGACCATCAAAGATCTGAAAGTTCTGATAAACGTGTTTTTATACTTACCAGATCTGCGTTTGCCGGACAGCAACGTTACGGCGCCAGTGTTTGGTCTGGAGATGTAAATTCATCGTGGGAATCTCTCCGGAATCAAATACCTGCAGGGCTAAATTTCACGCTTACTGCTAATCCCAATTTCAATTCGGATATAGGAGGTTTTTTTGCTGGGGCTTATAACAAAACCTGGAACGACGGTACAGGTACAAAAAATCCTATGTTTCAGGAATTATATGTCAGATGGTTGCAGTATGCCACTTTCACTCCTATGATGCGTTCGCATGGAACGGATGTGCCTCGTGAGATCTACCAGTTTGGTCAAAAAGGAGAACCGGTTTATGATGCTATCGAGAAGTTTATTCAATTACGTTATAGTTTGCTGCCCTATATCTATTCGACATCCTGGGATGTAAGCAAAAACAGATCGAGCTTTATGAGAGCGCTGGTAATGGATTTTGCTGTAGATAAAAAGGTTTGGGATCTGAACAATCAATTTATGTTTGGCAAATCAATTTTGGTAGCGCCAATTGCTCAAGCTCAATATACGTCAGAAACCGTAGTTAAAACTGATGAGCAGGATGGTTGGAATAATACCAGTCAGAAGCAAAATATTCAGGAGCTAACTACTGAATTTTTAAAACCGAAGAAGAAAAATGTTTACCTGCCGGCAGGCTCTATGTGGTATGACTTCTGGACTAATGAAAGCTTTGCTGGAGGTCAGCAAATTGATAAAGAAACCGACATTAGCCTGATACCCTTGTATGTGAAAGCAGGTAGCATCATTCCGCTCGGCCCCGAAGTACAGTATGCCACAGAAAAGAAATGGAATAATATCAACCTTAAAATTTATCCGGGTGCAGACGCAACTTTTGTATTGTACGAAGACGAATTCGACAATTATAATTATGAAAAAGGAGAATATACGGAGATCCCTTTTCACTGGAATGACAAAACCAGTACGCTTACTATTGGATCACGAAAAGGGAAGTATAAAGGAATGATTGAGACAAGGAAATTTACGCTAATCCTTCCAAATGGTCAACAAAAGACAATTTCTTATTCAGGAAAGAATAGTAGAGTGAATCTCAAATAATAGGATAGAAGTATATGAGGATTTTAAGTTTAATAACATTTCTAGGATTTTTTCAAGTTTGCCTGGGACAAAATCCAATTATTCAGACCAAATATACCGCAGATCCGGCTCCTTTGGTTTACAAAGATACGGTGTATCTGTATACCAGTCATGATGAAGATGATGCTTTCGGATTCAAGATGAAAGATTGGCTGCTGTACACTTCTACAGATATGGTCAATTGGACAGACCACGGTGTGGTGGCTTCACTTAAAGACTTTAAATGGGTAAATACCGACAATGGGGCCTGGGCACCTCAAGTTGTCGAACGCAACGGTAAATTTTATATGTATTGTCCAATGCCAAATAATATGGGTATAGGCGTTTTGGTTGCGAATAGTCCGTACGGACCATTTATGGATCCTATTGGGAAGCCTCTGATAAAAAACTCTGTGGAAGATATTGATCCTACCATATTAATTGATGACGATGGGCAAGCGTACTTGTATTGGGGAAATCCAAACTTATGGTATGTAAAATTAAACGAAGACATGATTTCGCTTGCAGGACCTATTACCAAAGATGCTTCTATGGCAAAAGTGAAAGGCTCACCAGATCCTTTTAATTATCAGGAAGGTCCCTGGATATGGAAAAGAAATGGGACTTATTATATGGCATATGCCTCTAAATGTTGCCCGGAAGGAATTGATTATGCAATGGCAAAATCACCTGTTGGTCCCTGGAAATACGGAGGAGTTATTATGGAGGGCGATCAAAGATCCAGTGGTAATCATCCCGGGATTATACATTACAAAGGCAAAGCATATGTTTTCGGGTTCAACCACGGAATTAGAATGCAAACAATGAGCAAGCATTATGAGCGTCGCTCTGTTACGGTGACAGAACTTAACTATAATGCGGATGGAACTATTCAGAAACTTCCTTTCTGGACGACAGATGCTCCAAAAAGAGTAGGTACTCTTGATCCTTATAAAAGAAATGAGGCGGAAACAATTGCTTATAGCGAAGGTGTAAAGACGGAAATGGTGACGGAATGGGAACGCAATCAACCGTATAACAGAGGTAGAAAAATCACGGATCGTATTATTGTTACTTCTATTAATAATGGTGACTATATCAAGGTGCAGGGTGTAGATTTTTCGAAAGGAGTGAAATCTTTGGATGTGAATGTTGCATCTCTTTACGGAGGAAAAATAGAAGTACGTATAGATGCTATTGATGGACCTGTATTGGGCGTGATAAATGTTAGCGGAAAAGGTGAGGGAGATATCTATAAGACAGTTAACACGCCATTAAAAAGCACTAAAGGAATCCATGATTTATATTTCGTTTTTAAAGGCGAAAAAGAGCTTTTCTATTTTGATTGGTGGAAATTTAATTGATTAAATTTTTTAAAATAATGTTGAAGAATACAATATTCTTAACCGTCTTAGTGCTTTTGTTTTCTGGGAATTTTTCTAAAGCGCAATCTATAATTTGGCTAGACCAGCTGGATTTGAGTGTAGCTACTCAGGGGCATGGTAAACCAGGAATTAATACCTCTGTAGATGGGAAAAAAATGACTATTGCCGGCGAAACTTTCGACAGAGGTTTCGGCACACACGCAGAAAGTTCACTTTTGATTAAGCTCAACGGTAAAGCCAAACATTTTTCCGCATGGGTAGGAATTGATGATGAAATTACCGGACACACACCTGCTGTAGAATTTGAGATTTACGGAGATAATAAAAAAATATGGTCTAGCGGAGTAATGCGTCTCGGGGACAAAGCAAGACCGGTATCAGTTTCTTTACAAGGCATCAATCAGTTGGAGCTGGTAGTAACCGATGGCGGTAATGGCCCATACTATGACCACGCAAATTGGGCCAATGCCAGATTCGAAGCCGTAGGCGTTTCCACTTTTGAAACCTTTAATCCAATTGCATCCACCCCTTATATTTTAACTCCAAAACCTGCCGTTACTCCACGTATCAACTCAGCAAGCGTTTACGGAGTGCGTCCTGGTTCACCGTTTCTCTTCAGAATTCCCGCTACCGGAGAAAGACCGATGACATTTTCTGTGAAGAATCTGCCAAAAGGTTTGGCAGTTGATACAAAGACCGGAATCATTACGGGAAAAATCGCAGAAAAAGGCACTTATGAAGTGATACTTTCTGCAAAAAACGCAAAAGGTTCAGCATCAAAAAAATTAAGGATAGTATGCGGAGACAAAATAGCCCTAACGCCTACGATGGGATGGAACAGCTGGAACTGTTTCGGACACGAAGTCTCTGCCGAAAAAGTAAAACGCGCCGCTGATGCGCTTATTAAAACAGGACTGGTAAATCATGGCTGGAATTACATTAATATTGATGATTCCTGGCAATATAACAGAGATGGCAAAGACACTTCTTTCAAAGGAAAAATGAGAGATGAGAACGGATATATCCTTACCAATTCCAAGTTTCCAGATATGAAAGGACTTACCGATTATATGCATTCCAATGGTCTCAAAGCAGGAATCTATTCTTCCCCCGGTCCGTGGACCTGTGGCGGCTGTGCAGGAAGTTATGGTTACGAAAAACAAGATGCGGAGAGTTATGCAAAATGGGGATTCGATTATCTTAAGTATGATTGGTGCAGTTATGGAGGTGTGATAGATGGTTTGCCAGATAACGACCCTAATAAGGTGCCTTCTCTTGCATTTCAGGGTGGAGCAGATTTGGATAAAGGTGTTAAGCCTTTCAAGGTGATGGGAGATTTGCTGAAAAAACAGTCAAGAGATATTGTATACAATCTTTGTCAATACGGTATGGGCGATGTATGGAAATGGGGAGATGATGCCGATGCCCAATCCTGGCGTACCACCAATGATATTACTGATACCTGGGCAAGTGTAAAAAGTATTGCTTTAGCGCAGGACAAAGCTGCGCCATACGCCAAACCGGGCAACTGGAATGATCCGGATATGCTTGTTGTAGGTGTTGTTGGTTGGGGTAATGCACACCAAAGCCGCCTGAAACCAGATGAACAATACTTACATATCAGCCTTTGGAGTATTTTCTCGGCACCGTTGCTTATTGGTTGTGACCTGGAGAAATTGGACGATTTTACAATAAATCTACTTACAAATGACGAGGTAATTGCAGTAAATCAGGATGCACTGGGTAAACAAGGGGTCTGCCAGCAAACCATTGGCGAGCTAAAGATTTATGTAAAAGAATTAGAAGACGGAGGAAAAGCAGTGGCGTTTGCCAATTTCGGAAGAGAAAAGGTAAATATGTCGTACAAGGATTTTCAAAAATTGGGGATTACAGAACATCAAACCGTACGTGATCTTTGGAGACAAAAAAATATCGCAAAAATCAACACATCAAACCAGAGTTTAGCACTTGAAATTCCGGCACACGGTGTTGCTTATTATAAGTTTACGGGGACTAAATAATGTGCTTCTAACCAGATTGAGCTTAGAAAAAAGGAAAAATATAAATAATCGGAAACATTTAAAATGAATATAATGAGGACTTTTTGTAATAAATATTCGCCCGAAAAAATCATTTTAATAATTGTCTTTTCATTTTCTTTCTGTAAGATTTTCGCTCAAAACGTAACTGTAAAATCGCCCAATCAAAAAATAGTTATTAATTTTTATAATACAGAAAGTGGAAAGTGGGCATTAAAGGTATATTATGATACCAAAGATGAAATTACAGAAGCCATCCCTTCGATCGACCTGGGGTTAATGCTATCAGAAGATATCACCTTCAGCGATATGAAACTCCTGAAAGCAACAAAACCCTTATTAGTTAAGGAAAATTATACAATGCCTCACGGCAAGAGTTCAGTAAGAGAAAATATTGGCCACGAAGTGGTTTGTTCTTTCGAAAATAAAGAAAAGAAAAAACTGGATTTAATTGTTCGGGTATATAATGACGGAATTGCGTTCCGGTACTCAATTTCAGGAAAAGGAACATTTACCGTTAAAGAAGAACTCACTTCCTACTCAATAGATACAGCTGTAACACGATGGACCCAAAAGTGGAATCCAGCGAATGAAGGCTTGTATACTTCTGCCGTTGGTGAAAAAGTTCAGCAAGAAGATTGGTGTTATCCTGCATTATTTAAGACCAAAGGTAATTGTTGGTTTTTATTACACGAATCTGCTCTTGACCGTAATTATTGTGGCTCTAAACTCAGTAATAAAGCTGATAAGAATACATATAAAGTCACTTTTCCCGATCAAAAGGATGGTCGCGGACAGGGACAGTCTGAACCAACAATCTTCCTTCCCTGGAAATCTCCGTGGAGAGTGATTATAATTGGAAATCTAAATGATATAGTAGCTTCGACCTTAGTAGATGATGTGGCTTCGCCATCTGTAATTAAAAATACAGATTGGATAAAACCGGGAATCGTATCCTGGAATTATTGGTCAGACAACCACGGAACGAAAGATTTTAAAACCGTTTGTGATTTTGTCGATTTGGCGGCCGCAATGGATTGGCCATACACGTTATTAGATTGGGAGTGGGATGCCATGGGTAATGGCGGAAATCTTGATGACGCTTTAAAATATATACATTCCAAAGGTATAAAGTCTTTGATATGGTATAATTCCGGAGGAGACCATACCTGGGTACCTGCAACGCCTAAGGATAGAATGCTGACTCACGAGAATAGAATGCAGGAATTTGCAAAGCTCAAAAAAATGGGAGTTGCAGGTGTGAAAATCGATTTTTTTGAAAGCGAAAAGCAGGATATGATCAAATACTATCTGGATATTCTGGAAGACGCAGCCAGTTTCAACATGATGGTGTATTTTCACGGATGTCTGGTTCCCAGAGGATGGTCAAGAACCTATCCAAATCTGATGACTTACGAAGCGGTCCGCGGTGCCGAATGGTACAACAATGGTCCGGAATTTACCACGACCGCTCCGGTACATAATACCATTATGCCCTTTACCCGTAATGTAGTAGGCTCTATGGACTATACACCGGTAACATTTACCAATTCTCAATATCCTCACCTCACTTCTTACGGACATGAAATCGCATTAAGTGTCCTGTTTGAATCTGCTTTGCAGCACTTCGCAGACCGACCGGAAGGATATGAGAAACTTCCGGATGCTCCAAAAAGTTTTATTAAAGAAGTACCATCTGCATGGAATCAAACACTATTATTAGACGGCTACCCTGGTAAAGATGTAATTATTGCAAGAAGAAAAGATGAAGACTGGTATATAGGCGGTATAAATGGCGAGAATAAAGAAAAAAGGGAAAAAGTTGGATTTGATTTTCTGGATGATAATACTAAATACAAACTAGTGCTTATCGCCGATGGGAAGCATGATCAGGATTTTGATGTTTCATACTTAACCGTAGATAAAATGTCTTCTATTGATGTGAAAATGTTGAGAAGAGGAGGTTTTGTCGCTAAACTATCACCCTTAAAGTAGCCTTGTAAATATATCTGAAATGAACTGGAATTTTTTCATATATCTGTTTGTGTTAACTCCATTGCTATTAAATGGACAGACTTACACCAGTCATACCATTCAGCAAGATGGATTGAAAGTGAGGCTTTCCGAAGGTTTTTTGAATATCCAACCAATTCACGGTAAAGCGGTAAGAATACAGTGGACAAAGGATTTGACTGAGGAAGAACGCGAGTTTATTCTGGTTAATCAACAACCTGTTCCTCCGTTCAATTGTTCAGAAACTACATCCCTGTTAAAACTTGTAACAAACGACTATAGCGTTTTATTTGATAAAAAAACATCTACGCTAAGCTTCCTTGATAAAAAGGGAAAGATTATACTAAACGAGGCACTAAATAGCCGTAAATTAAGCAGTAATACAGTTCATTCAGAACCATGTTACATCGCCGAACAAGGTTTCGAATCTAAGCCCGATGAGTATCTTTTTGGTTTAGGTCAATTTCAGGACGGGCACTACAATCTAAAAAATCTAAGTAGAAAGTTAATTCAGGTTAATAGTCAAATTGCCTTGCCTTTTCTGTATTCATCTAAAGGATATGGAATTTTATGGCATCAATACGGGCTGTCATGGTTTAATCCCGCAGACAGCATTATTAATTTAAATAAAGAGTCCTACACCAATAGTAGGGAGCGAGAGGTAACGAGTACAAGCGGAACACAAAAAGTTTCGCAGCAACAAACTTTATATAAAGGAAAGTTTCATTTGGAGAGCGATGGTGAATATACTTTTATGTTGGATTTGGGAGATATGGATAATCGCCATTTATTGGTGATAGACGGACAACCAATTATAGATCAGTCAAATTTGTGGTTACCTCCTGCAGTAAGTGCTAAAGTGAAGCTGAAAGAGGGAACACATCATGTACAAGTGGTATGTAAATCTACAAATACTCCTTCCTTACATTGGAGAAAAGCTGGTAACGTTACAACCTTTCGCTCGCCAAATGCTAAATCTTTAAACTATGTAGTTTTCTTAGGCGAGGATGCTGATGATATTATTTCAACATATAGGAACCTTTCAGGAAAAGTACCTATGCTACCGAAATGGGCTTTTGGCTATTGGCAATGCAGGGAAAGATATACGTCTTCTTCACATCTGGTAGAAACAGTAAAAGAATTCAGAAAAAGAAAATTGCCATTAGATGTGATTGTCCAGGATTGGCAATATTGGGGGAAATATGGATGGGGAGTTCCGAAGTTTGATGAAGCTAATTATCCAAATCCAAGTCAATTTATAAAGGAATTACATGATTTAAATGCAAAATTTTCTATCTCGGTATGGGAGAATCTGGATAAGAAATCAAGCGTAGCAAAAGATTATGAAGGATTATACATCAAAGACAGTCCCTGGATTGATATTTACAATCCCCAAACGCAAAAAGTGCATTGGAATGCCCTAAATCAAAACCTTTTTAAGCATGGTGTTGATTCCTGGTGGATGGATGCAACAGAACCAGAAAACGATGCTTTAAAAGATAAAAATACATATTTCGGACAAGGTGAATTCTATCGTTTAACATATCCTTTATTTGTTAGTAAAGCCGTTTACGAGGGACAGAGAGCGACAAATCCGGACAAAAGGGTGACTATATTAACGCGTTCTGCTTTTCCCGGCCAACAGCGTTACGGAACAATTAACTGGTCTGGCGATATTGGCTGGGATTGGGATACCTATAAAAGGCAAATTGTAGCCGGACTGAATTTCTCCTTAACAGGAATGCCTTACTGGACTACCGATATTGGCGGTTTCTTTCGACCGGGAGCCTCTCAATATCATGATCCAAAATATCATGATATCCTGATGCGTTGGTTTCAATGGGGTGTGTTTTGCCCGATTTTTAGAATGCATGGCTATCAATCAGAAACGGAGCCATGGAAATATGGCGGAAAGGTAGAAGCTGAGATGCGGGAACTACTTAATATTCGCTATCGGCTTCTACCATATATCTACTCTCTTGCAGGGGACGTCAATCGAAACAATACTACCATCATGCGTCCTATGGTAATGGATTTTAAAGGAGACGAAAATGCAATAAAGCAACTTTATCAATATATGTTTGGCCCAGCCATCTTAGTTGCTCCTGTAGTTAAGTCAGAAATTGAAGAATGGAAGGTTTACCTTCCCGAAGGAAGCTTATGGTTTGATTTCTGGACAAATAAAATTCAAAAAGGCGGCCGGGAAGTAATGGCGGATGCTTCAAAAAATAAAATTCCTTTATTTATTAAATCGGGGTCTATTATTCCCTTAGGCCCAGTTATGCAATATTCATCTGAAAAATCAAATGAAGCCTTAACGCTTGATATATATCGCGGTAGCAACGGCTTTTTCGAGCTATATGAAGATGAAGGAGACAATTACAATTATGAAAAGGGGCGTTATACCGTGATTCCAATTTCATGGAATGAGAAAAAAAGAATGCTGACAATAGGAAAACGTGTGGGGACTTTTCAAGGAAGTATAGAAAAAAGAGCGTTTAATATAAGAATTGTTGGGCTAGACGGAGAAATTGTTGAGCAAAAAGTGATATATGAAGGCAATCCTCTTTCTCTAAAAATTTAATAAGCAATTTATATGAAAAAACTTAAAATCGCGTACAGTGTCTTGGTCCTTTCCGGAATAGGTTTTATAGCATCGGCACAAAATCCGGTAGTACAAACAAATTTTACACCAGACCCGGCGCCAATGGTATATAAAGATAGGGTATATATGTATGCTGGCGATGATATCCCAGGCTTTGACTTCTATTACATGACTAAATGGAGGGTGTATTCATCCAGCGATATGGCAAACTGGACCGATCATGGTGTGCCTATCTCTTTGGAGTCTTTTTCCTGGGCCAGAGATAGGGCTTGGGCTGCCCAATGTATAGAAAGAAACGGAAAGTTTTATTGGTATATCTGTGCGCAAACAGTAAATAACGATATGGCAATTGGAGTAGCCGTGTCAGATAGTCCAACCGGTCCATTTAAAGATGCCCTTGGAAAACCTTTAATAAGTAATGGCAGTTGGTCTAATATCGATCCGACGGTGTATATCGATGATGATGGACAGGCTTACATGTATTGGGGTAACGGTACTCTTTTTTATGTGAAATTGAATAAAGACATGGTGTCTTATTCTGGAGAGATTGTAGAAGTTCCGCAATCTGTAGAAGCATTTGGCGGTTTAAGGCGTCCTGGACGTCCCGAAGAAGTCCTGCAAAAAGGAGAGCAATACAAAGATGTATTTGTAGAAGGTCCCTGGTTATTTAAACGTAATAGCAAGTATTATCTTATATATGCAGGGATGACGAAGGGAACGGAATGTTTATCTTATTCAATAAGCGACACGCCAACAGGTCCCTGGAAATATCAGGGTAAAATTATGACTGATCAACCGACGAATAGTTTTACTAACCATGGGGGCATTATAGACTTCAAAGGTAAATCGTATTTGTTTTATCATACCGGCTTACTGCCTAAAGGTGGAAGTTACGGCCGATCTTCTGCAATTGAAGAGTTTAAATTTAATGCAGATGGATCTATACCTTCAATAAAGATGACTAAAAATGGCGTTGAACCAATAGGCGTATTAAATCCATATCAACGAAATGAGGCGGAAACAATAGCATGGTCAGAAAAATGTAGCACCAAAGAAAGCAAAGCAATTGGGGTATATGTAACTGATATTCGAACCGGAGGATTTATAAAGGTAAAAGCTGTAGACTTTGGTAAAAGTTCTCCTACAGAGTTTTCAGCGACTGTTGCTGCGGGACTTGACGGAGGTATACTTGAGGTGCGTATTGATAGTGTTGGAGGTACAAAAATAGCTGGTATTGATGTACCACGGACTGGAGGTTGGAATACCTGGAAAACATTGACTTCTACAATAGCGGAAAAAGTTTCAGGAGTGCATGATGTATATTTTGTTTTCAAAGGCGAAAATATCACTGCGGGACGTGAGCTATTCAATTTTGATCACTGGACTTTTAAGAAGTAAGACCTTAGTTTTTAGAGAATCATGATGATAAAAAGAATTAATATATTATTTGCTTATGCATTTTGTTTCTGGGTAAATGGTGCATTTTCTCAGAATCCGATAATTCAGACCATGTACACCGCAGACCCCGCGCCTATGGTATATAATAACCGTTTATATGTTTACACAACGCATGACGAAGATCAATCCACATGGTTTAATATGAACGATTGGAAAGTTTACTCTACAAATGATATGGTAAACTGGACCGATCACGGAACAATTCTAAAATACTCAGATTTTGCATGGGCAAAAGGAGATGCATGGGCTGCGCAATGTGTAGAGAAAAACGGAAAATTCTATTTATATGTTCCTGTTGTTTCCAAAGTAAATAACAAAGGCGCTATTGGCGTAGCAGTAGGTGATAGTCCGTTAGGTCCGTTTTACGATGTATTAGGTAAACCACTTGTGCAGAGTGAGTGGGGAGATATTGATCCAACAGTTTTTATAGATGATGATGGACAGGCTCATATGTACTGGGGAAACCCAAAACTTAAGTATGTAAAACTGAACGAAGATATGATCTCTTATTCCGGGGATATTATCGAGGTTCCTATGACCGAAGAATCTTTTGGAAAACGAGACGGTAATCCGGAACGACCCACTAAATATGAAGAAGGTCCGTGGTTGTATAAACGTAAAGATTTGTACTATCTTTTCTGGCCTGGTGGTCCGCTTCCAGAGTTTATAGGTTATTCTACAAGTAAAAGCGCAAAAGGGCCATGGAAATATGGCGGTATCGTCATGCCTGCAGAGGGTAAATCATTTACAAATCATCCGGGTGTTATAGATTTTAGAGGCAAGACTTATTTCTTCTATCACAATGGAGCTTTACCTGGAGGAAGTGGTTTTACACGCTCGGTATGTGTGCAAGAGCTAAACTTCAATAAAGACGGCACAATCCCTCAAATGAAAATGACAGAAGGAATTACCAAAGGGATAGCTGCATTGAATCCTTATCAGTTAACACAGGCCGAAACAATTTCATGGTCAGAGCATGTAAAGGCTTTTCAAAATGACAAAGTGGGTGTTTTTGTTAGGGCATTGCAAAATGGAGCCTATACCAGTGTTAAAAATGTAGATTTTGGAGATATAGGTGCCTCTGCATTTTCGGCCAGAGTTGGCACTACTCATAATGGGGGAGTTACTATGGAGATTAGGATGGGAAGTCAGGAGGGACCAATTGCTGGGACTGTAAAAGTTCCTCTAACAGGTGGGGACGATAGGTGGGAAATTATAAATGTGAAGTTGGATAGGAAAATTACAGGTATCCAGGATGTATATTTTGTGTTTAAAGGGAAGGCGTCGTCTAATATTATGTATTTCGATTATTGGAAATTTAGCAAATAAATAGAAAGGCGTAAAGTTTTAAGAACTCAAATAGTTAAATATGAAGTTAAAATTTAGTTTAATGGTTTTGACCATTTTGTTTATTGCCTTTTTCTTAAAAGCTCAATCTTCGGAGCCAATGAGTGCTCACAATCCCATTATTTTTGCGGATGTCCCGGATATGTCAATGATAAGGGTTGGAGAAAATTACTATATGAGTAGCACCACTATGCATATGAATCCCGGGGTACCGATTATGAAATCAAAAGATTTGGTTAATTGGGAACTGATAGGTTATGCTTATGATACGTTAGCAAACATGGATGAGCTTAATTTGGCGAATGGAAAAAATACTTACGGACGAGGATCATGGGCAAGCAGTATGCGTTATCACAATGGAACCTATTATGTAAGTACATTCGCTCAGACCACTGGAAAAACTTACATCTTTACTACAAAAGACATAGAAAAAGGTCCATGGGAAGTTAAAGAATTTAAACCTATGATGCATGATCATACCTTGTTTTTTGAAGGCGAGAAGGTCTATATGATATGGGGTGGCGGAAAGTTAAATATTGTAGAATTGCAGCCAGATTTATCAGGTATTAAACCCGAAACTCAACGTGTACTTATTGAAAATGCAACTTTACCCAGTACACCCGAAGGAGTTCGTGGAGGACTTCCGGCCGAAGGGTCGCAATTATTTAAAATAAATGGGAAATATTACCTGTTTAATATTTCTTGGCCTCCCGGAGGTATGCGTACTGTAATCGTACATCGCTCAGATAAGATAGATGGACCTTATGAAGGACGCGTTGTTCTTCAAGATAAAGGTGTTGCACAAGGAGGATTGATAGATATGCCTGATGGAAAATGGTATGCCTATTTATTTCAGGATTATGGTGCAGTTGGACGTATTCCGTTTTTAGTCCCGGTAAAATGGGAAGATGGTTGGCCTGTATTAGGTGTCGATGGCAAGGTTCCTTATACCTTAAATCTTCCGGCCAACAAAAGTTTGATTCCCCATATCGTAAATTCAGACGATTTTTCAAGGAAAAAAGGTGAACCAAATTTACCTTTAGTATGGCAGTGGAATCATAACCCAGATAATAGTCTTTGGTCTGTAACCAAAAGAAAAGGTTACCTGAGATTACAAACCGGATGTATAGATAGTAGCTTTTTACAGGCTCGAAATACCCTAACCCAGCGCACAATAGGTCCAACATGTTCCGGATCTACAGCTGTAGATGTGTCGGGAATGAAAGACGGTGATTTTGCTGGACTGTCTCTATTGCAAAAAAATTATGGATTGGTAGGAGTTAAAATGATAGAAGGGAAAAAATACCTGGTTATGGAAAATGCCACTACTGGGACTCCCCAAGAGGCAGCCCGAATACCTTTTAGCGGAAAGAAAGTCTTTCTTAAGGCCGAATGTGATTTTACTAATAAAAAAGATATTGCTAACTTTTTCTATAGTTTGGATGGAAAGAACTGGCAGCCTATTGGTACTCAGCTAAAAATGGCTTATACAATACCTCATTTCATGGGCTATCGTTTTGGATTATTTAGCTATTCTACAAAATATACAGGAGGCTATGCCGATTTTGACTTTTTTAATATTAAGCAATAGAAATAACAAAATATATTAAGTTATTATTGACAGCAATGACTATAAAGGAGTCGTCGAGTACAGCGTTAATATATTCTAAATTATGGAAGATGGAGACATAGCTTTTTTAAAGGGAAAACCAGGTTGCAGTGTGAGTTATGTAACCATCTTTTATCCCGATTTTATAGAATGACATTTGTTCTATCTTTCTATCGAAAATTACCCCTTAAAATAGGGAAGTTATCGGATATTGTACTTGTAAAGAACGTTTGTCTCGTAATTGGCAGATTTCATAAAGTTCTTTAATTGGTTTATTATTAAAGGCAGGGCGGTCTTTGGATCGGCTCTGCTTTTTTGTTTTGAACATTTGTTTCGTTATTTTGAACAAAAAGAACAGTCAAAGACCATTTATAATAGTAGCTTTATATATTTAACCAGGAAATAGTATCAATTATAAACAACAGGTTGTAATTTATTTACAACAATTGATCAAAGAGTCTAATGGCATTGTATCCAAATAAAAGGTTTGATATATGATTAGGGTTTTTACACTCTCACTTATTTGTATTTTCACATTAGGAAGTATCCTAACCGTTAAAGCCGATGAAAAAGACTTAAATTTTATGAATTTAAGTACTAAGAATGGGCTTTCGTCAAATATTGTAAATAGTATTCACAAAGATCGTTATGGATTCATATGGTTTGCAACAGATGATGGTCTTAATAAATATGACGGGAAAAACTTCACGATATATCGAAAAAATGCTTCAAATATAGTCTCCAATGAGGTATTGGATTTGTATGAAGACAAATCTGGTAATTTGTGGGTATCTACATCTGGAGGGCTGACTCTTTACAACAGAAATTTAGACTCTTTTATCAGTTATCTAAAAGGAAAAAACTTTCCTGTGCTATCTACCTGCAGTGACAATACCGGAGCTATTTGGGTGGGTGGTTATCAGGGACTCGAAGTGCTTAACCCTCATACAGGAGAATTTACTTCTCCAGGTTTAGGAAGGAATATTGATCAGACAATAGCAACGAAATCGGTAAATAAATTGTTTAAAGATAGATCCGGAAATATTTGGATCGGAACTAATACAGGAGTTTATCGTTATGGACCAAATAAAGGTGCCGTTTCACATTTTAAAAAATTGCCAAATAATTCTAATAGTCTTATTAACGATGCAGTAAGTGCTATTTGTGAAGATAATCAAGGAAATATATGGTTAGGCACAAATAACGGACTGAGCAGGCTGAACGTAAAAGATATGACATTTCATAATTATGTTTCTAATCCCGGGGATATCCAGTCGCTTAGTTCTAATATGATTTATTCTCTGGCTGTGGAACCCTGTGGCAATATATGGATTGGAACGGAAGAAGGCCTGAATATTTACAATGTAAGAAGTGATAAAATAACCAGAGTAAATAAAGGGGGGCGGAATAATTATGGCTTGGTTGGCAAAGCGATAAAGTCTATCATGATAGATAAACAAGGTATTTACTGGCTGGCAACATTTAGAGGAGGTGTAAATAAATATGACAAGAATTTAGCTTTTTTTAACCTGGTACAGAGTAATGTTTATGATCCATTGGGGTTAAGCGCTCCGGTAGTCACTTCGTTCGTACAAAAATCAGATAAAATGGTTTATGTAGGAACCGACGGTGGTGGACTTAATTTATTTGATATGGAAGAGGGGACTTTTCATAAAATACAAGTCTCTGATCAAATAAAATCGGATGGGCTGTCTATTTTGTCTATGGAGAAAGTAAAAGATGAAGTATGGATAGGGACTTTTTTGCATGGTCTGTTTGTGTATAATATCAATACGGGGAAAAGTAGACAAATAAAAAAAGGAAATGGAAAGGAAAATATCAGTGGCTCAGATATTTTTTGTATAAAAAAGGATTCTAGAGGGAATATTTGGATTGGAACTAATGGACAGGGCCTTAATCGCTACGATTCGGAAAAGAATGTATTTCTTAAATATGGAGCCGAACCGAAAGAAATCCAGCTTAATGGATTTATAAGAGCTATTGAAGAAGATAGGAATGGGAATATTTGGGTCGGTTCATGTGGAAGTGGCGTGGCGGTCTATAATCCGGTAAATGGATATTCCAAAACATTTAATAGAATTAACAGTAATTTGCCAAATGATAATATATATACTATCCTATGTACAAAAGACGGATCTATTTGGCTGGGATTGGCGAATTCCGGACTAGTTAAGTATGATGTTAAAACTGATAAATTTGTCGTTTATTCAGAACATGAAGGGCTTGCTAACGACGTCATATATAAGATTTTAGAAGACGATAATGGTAAATTATGGTTAAGTACAAACAAAGGAATCAGCAGTTTTGATCCCAAAGTCAGAGCGTTTAAGAACTATTCCAGTAATAACGGAGTACAAAAAAGTCCATTTGTATATGGTTCTGGCCTGAAACTATGGGATGGCAGGATTTTCTTTGGAGGTACAGACGGATTCAATTACTTCAATCCGTCTAAGCTATTTCAGAATAAAAATATTCCAAATGTAATACTTACTGATTTAAAGGTCGCCAATCAAAGTGTAGTACCTGGTCAGGCAGGACAACTTCAGGAACATATTTCCATAGCTAAAGAAGTTAATCTGGATTATAAGCAGAATTTTTCTTTAAGTTTTGCCGCCTTGAATTATACATCGCCACAAGAAAACCGTTACTTCTATAAATTAGAAGGTTTTGATAAAGAATGGAATAATGTTGGTATGGAAAATACAGCGGTTTATACCAATGTAACTCCTGGAGAATATATATTCAAAGTTAAAGCAAAAAGCGATGCGGGAGAATGGAGTACGCCTTTAACATCCATAGTAATAAAAATTCATCCGCCTATATGGCTTAGCATATATGCTTATGTAGGTTATTTCCTGATCGTAGTTATTGGACTATGGTATATGAGGTACAGGGGAATAAAAAAGTTAGAAGCGAAATTTGCAATAGAACAAGAAAGAATTAAGGTGCAGCAACTTCTAGCTGAGGAAAGGCGCGAGGCGGATCGAATCCATAAATTTGATCAATTAAAAATTAAATTTCTTACTAATATAAGTCATGAGTTTCGTACGCCTATTTCGCTGATAGTTGGCCCGATAGAACAGTTATTGCAGCAAGAAAATAATAAAGAGAAGTGGGCCCAATTAAATATGGTGCGAAGAAATTCTAAGCGCTTACTCAACTTAGTAAATCAATTATTAGATTTTAGAAATATAAAGCAGGAGGAACAAAAGCTAAATTTAGAAGAGGGGGATTTTATTGCTTTTGCTAAAGATGTAGCTGAATCTTTTAAAGACCTGGCAGAACGAAAAGCTATCAATTTTGAGTTTAGGAGCAATATAAAGTTTTATTTCACTTCTTTTGATCATGATAAGTTGGAAAGAATTTTTTTCAATATTTTGTCCAATGCCTTCAAATTCACTTTGAAAAGTGGAACGATTTCATTCCAAATAGATTTATTTGAAAAGACAGGGGTAGTCGTTAAGATAATCGATACAGGTATCGGTATTCAGGAAAATGCGAAAGCGAAAATATTTGATAGATTTTTTCAGAGTGATAATAACGATGCTATACTCAATCAAGGTAGCGGTATAGGTTTATCAATTGTAAAAGAGTTTGTTAAGATGCATAATGGGAATATTGAAGTGGAAAGTGTGAGTGGCGAAGGAACCACCTTTTCAATATTTTTGCCATTGCAAAAAATAGAAGACAGACTAATATTGGAAGATGATGCGGTAATTTTTAATGAATCATTCAATAATGATGTTGAAGATGAGTTAGTTGGACTGCCTACATTGGACAAAAGTGAATTGCCACTTGTGTTATTAGTCGAAGATAATGAAGATTTTAGATCTTATCTAAAAGATAACTTAACAAAAAGCTACAGAGTTATAGAGGCTTGCGATGGAAAAGAAGGCTGGCAAAAAGCTCTATCTTCACATCCTGATATTGTAATAACGGATGTAAGTATGCCTTATCTCAGTGGAATGGATCTCTGTAAAAAAATCAGGGCAGACAAAAGAACGAAGCATATTCCTGTTTTATTATTAACCGCTCTTACGGGGGAAGAGGATGAGTTAAGCGGATTAGAAACCGGGGCAAATGATTATATGTCAAAGCCATTTAATTTTGACATATTGAATATCAAAATTAGAAATCTTCTTACACTCAATAATAATCTTAAGACCACCTATGGTAATAGAGTTAACTTAACTTTGGGAGAGGTTGCCATAGAGTCTGACAATGAGAAACTTTTGAGTAAAATAGTGCAATATATAGAAGATAATCTTACTAATTCTCAATTATCCGTAGAGGATCTTAGTAAGTATTTAGCAATGAGCAGGGGCTCTCTTTATACTAAGGTTTTAAATCTTACAGGACAGACTCCTGTAGAGTACATTAGAAGGCTAAAATTAGAACGGGCCGCATTGCTTTTAGAAAAAAGTGATATGAACGTATCACAAATATGTTATTCGGTGGGCTTTGCTACTCCAAATTATTTTGCAAGAGCCTTTAAAGTAAAATATAATATGCTCCCGTCAGAATACATGATGCTAAAAAGGCAGGATAGGAATGACAATGTTTAAAATAATTTCGATTAACTGGTAACATATTTAGATTAATATGTGATAACGACTTTTTACATCTTCATTTTATAACCTAAATACCACTTTTACTCACACTAAACAACGTCTTGAACATGTAGTCTATAGTTTTGGACAAATGTGCTATCTATAAATCCGACTCAGGTTTAGTTTAGAGCTTAATTATAAGCCGGTTTCTATAGCTGATAAAATTACAGATTGGGGAATTAAGTTGTTTTGGTGAATTAAAGCAACCGATTGCATTGATCTCAAATATTATTTAGATATATAAACTGGAGTTATAAACCAACTAAACCAAATGTATAAATGAAAGCACCAACTTAACGGCAAATGAACTTAAAGACAGGCGATGGCCCGCTTATCTCTTATTTATCCAACAATATTATGATCGACAAATAATACTATGATTAAAAGCTATTCTCAGATAATGATAAGTGAAGAACAATTTTCTAAATCCTAATTATTTTTTAATAAATGAAAAAAAAACAAAAAGTAAGCATAGGGATATACCGTAAGTTTTATTTTGCTATTCTAGCGCTCTCTCTTTTAGCTAAAGGGGTTTTAGGGCAACAAAAGCGGATAGTCAGAGGGACTGTACATGATGTCAAGAATATCCCCCTTATAGGAGTTTCTGTTTCTGTTAAAGGAACCTCAATTAACTCTATGACCAATATAGATGGACAGTTCTCCATAGACCTTCCCGCGGATAAATATATACTGTCCTTTGCATATATAGGGATGGTAAGCCAGGAAATAGATGTAAGGGGAAAAACTGAAATAAAAGTTGTACTGCAAGATGATATGGCACAACTGAGTGAGGTGGTGGTAGTTGGTTACGGTACGCAAAAAAGGGAGAGTATAGTTGCTGCAGTTACACAGACAACAGGAAAGGTATTGGAGAGAGCAGGGGGTGTGTCGAGTATTGGGGCTGCGCTTACAGGTAATGTTCCTGGTGTCGTAACTTCTGCCAGTACAGGTATGCCTGGAGAAGAGGATCCGCAAATTATAATCCGCGGAAGAAGTACAATGAATAATACCAGCCCTTTAATATTGGTAGATGGTATCGAACGCCCTATGAATAGTGTAGATATCGGATCGGTAGAATCTGTTTCTATATTAAAAGATGCTTCTGCAACTGCCGTATTCGGAGTTAGAGGTGCAAATGGTGTGATCTTGATTACTACTAAACGCGGTAAAGAAGGGCGGGCATCTATTCGCGGAACAATAAATAATGTCGCTAAGGTACCTTCAAAGTTGCCGGGAAAGTATGACGCTTACGACGCTTTAAGAATTCGTAATGAGGTTATTGAATATGAACTTGCACTGCGTCCTGAAAGTTGGAATGATATTCTTCCCCAAGCCATTATAGATAAGTATCGTTTTCCTGCTGATTTGGCAGAATCAGAACGTTATCCAAATGTAAACTGGGATGAGGTGTTATTCAAAGATTATGCAATGTCTCATAATGCCAACCTGAATATTTCGGGTGGTACCGAAAAGGTGAAATATTTTGCTAGTGCAGATTACCTGTACGAAGGTGATTTATTCAGAACGTTTGAAAATAATAGAGGTTACGAACCAGGTTATGGTTTCAATAGGTTGAATATGAGAAGCAATCTGGACTTTCAACTAACCAAATCCACTAGCCTAAAAGCTAACGTTGCGGGTTCAAGAGGAGTGAAAAAAATGCCGTGGGGAGCCAATAATGGAGATTATAATTATTGGATATCAGCTTACTCGACAGCTCCTAACGTGTTTATGCCACAATATTCTGACGGTACATGGGGATATCATGCTCCTAATGTGCAAAGAGGACTAAACTCTGCCAGAATTCTGGCCATGAGTGGTGTTTCCTATACAACTACAAATCGTATAACTACTGATTTTACTTTAAATCAGGATTTAAGTCGTTTAGTAAAGGGGTTGAGTGCTGTAGGAACAGTGGCCTTAGACAATACCTTCGTTGAAGGAAACAGAGGGGTGAATGATTTATATAATGATGTTCAGAGTAAATGGATTGATCCTAAAACAGGAAAAACTGTGTATCAAATAGCTTACGATGCTACTAATCGATTTGATTTTCAAAATAGTATCAATTGGGCTGTTAGTCCGGGATCTGTTCAAAATTGGGCTACTTATCGTCGTCTTTTTTATCAAGCGAAGCTGGATTACAATACTACCCTAGCGGATAAACATACGATTACAGCAATGGGCTTGTTCAATCGTAATCAAGTTGCTACAGGAAGTGAAATTCCTTTTAATCGTGAAGATTGGGTTTTTAGAACTACTTACAATTATGCAAATAAATATATCGTAGAATATAATGGAAGCTACAATGGCTCTTCTAAATTTGGTCCGGGCTATCGTTTTGCTTTCTTTCAGTCTGGCGGTTTAGGTTGGACTATGTCCAACGAGAATTTTATGAAACCCTTAACCTTTATTGACAATTTAAAGATTAGAGGTTCTTACGGAGAGATAGGAGATGATAGCTCAGGACCCCGTTGGTTATACCTTACTCAATGGACTTATGGAGATAAAACAAAATTAGGGGTAACGGGAGTAGATTCAGAGTTAAGTCCTTATACATGGTATAAAGAAAGTACTCTTGGAAATCCGGACATACGCTGGGAAAAAGTGAGGAAAATCAACGTTGGGTTAGACTTCAGTTTTCTAAGAGGTTTTATTTCCGGTAAGTTTGATTATTTCAGAGATAAACGGTCAGATATAATATTAACAAATAGGGCTATACCTTCTTATTTTGGAGCAGTTGCACCTGCGGCCAATTTAGGCGAAGTAGAGAATAAAGGCTTCGAATTAGAAATAGCTATAGACAAAAAGCTGAATGCAGACTGGAGAGTGTGGGGGAATGTGAACTATACCAGAGCTAAGGACAAGGTTTTAGATGCCGATGATGCTCAGTTATTACCTGAGTACCAAAAAAGGCAAAATAAACAAATTGGTCAAACCTATTCATATGTTGGAGCCGGTTATTATAATACCTGGGATGAGCTTTATGGAAGTACTGTTACAGATAATGGTGATGGTCAAAAATTACCGGGAAACTATCATATACTTGATTATAATGCAGATGGAATAATAGATTCAAAGGACAATATTCCTTTCGGATTCCCTTCTAATCCCCAGCATACTTTCAATGCAATATTAGGTTTTGATTGGAAAGGGTTCAGCGCATTTGTTCAGGTTTATGGTGTAACTAATGTTACTCGTCAGGTGGTTTTCAATAGTCTGTCAGGGCAAAATCAGCTGGTTTATAATGAAGGGACTTATTGGTCTAAGGACGATATAAATGCAGATGTGCCTTTGCCAAGATGGTTGTCGACTCCAAGTAATTACAGCCCGGGCAATAGATATATGTTCGATGGATCATATATCCGCTTGAAGAATGCTGAGATAGCTTATACTTTTCAAAAAAACACAAGTTTTATTAAACGTATTGGTATAGAAAGCCTCAGAATTTTTATGAATGGTAATAATTTGGCAGTATGGACAAAAATGCCTGATGATAGGGAATCCAACTTTGCCGGAACAGGTTGGGCATCTCAAGGAGCCTATCCAACCGTGAAGCGTTTTAATCTAGGAACCAATATCATCTTCTAAAAATAAAAATAAACAGATGAAAAAGCATATAAAAACCATTGTGTCTTGTTTGATAGTGTGGGGATGTATAAGCCTCTCCGCTTGCGAGAAATACCTGGATAAAGATGAACAAACGAATATTTCCGAAAAGGAAGCTTTTAAGAACTTTGTGAATTTTCAGGGCTTTACCGAAGAATTGTATAATTGTATAGTAAACTTCACCAATAATTATTGGACCAACTCATGGAATTGGGGAGAGGATGAAATAACCTCTACCGCAGGAAATTACCACTACATTCATAAAATAGATGATGGCAATTTTTGGGGTTGGCAATCACAATTTGATGGATGGGGCTCTGGATGGATGGATAAATCTAATTTCTCCACTGTAAACGGACGTTTTAATAAGGATCTCTGGAATGCCGCCTGGTATGGGATTAGAAAAGCAAATATTGGTTTAGCCAATATGGATTTAATGACAGATGCGACTACTGAAGAGAAAAATATAATAAGAGGTCAGTTATTGTTTTTTAGAGCATGGTTTCACCATCGCTTAATGGAGTATTTTGGAGGACTGCCTTATATTGATTACGTCTTACCTAGCGCCGGAGAAATTCGCTTACCACGTTTAAAATACCATGAATGTGCTGACAAGGCTGCAGCAGACTTTAGAGCTGCTGCTGATTTGTTACCCATCAATTGGGATAATACTGAACCTGGTAGAAGAACGCTTGGAAAAAATCAGCTGAGAATAAATAAGATAATGGCGCTGGCATATTTAGGCAAAAACTATTTATGGGCAGGCAGTCCATTAATGAACTACGAATCTACAGGCAGCAAAACTTATAATGTTGAGTATTGTAAAAAGGCAGCCGCGGCGTTTGGCGAGTTGTTAAAGCTTGTCGAGGGTGGTTCTACTCAATATAGTTTGGTGTCATTTGCTGATTATTATAAGAATTTTTATACAACGGGTGAGGGCTGGGCACTTCCTGGTAGTACTGAAGCTATATTTCGCGGACCTTTTAATAGCGCAAACGACTCTAACTGGGGAACCAGTAAGCAATACACACCAGTAATTGTATCTGAAGGCGACTTGAAATTTGTCCCTACTTCTAATTATGTCAGCTATTATGGCATGAAGAACGGACTACCTATTCCTGATATTACCAAGCCAGATGCTGCATCAGGTTACGATCCCACATACCCTTGGAAAAACAGAGACCCCCGTTTTTACAATGATATAGTATTCGACGGAGTGAAATTTGTCCAGGGAGCAATTCCAAATGTGGATGAACAGCCAAATAGATATGCCAATTTATATACTGGAGGTAGCTATAGAAATGTTAGCACAGGTAGCCGTACGGGTTATGTTCTCCGCAAATTCATTCCTATTACAGCAAATAAATACGATAACGCTTACAGTTGGGGTTATAGCCTTCATATTTATGTTCCCTATATGCGTTTAGCGGACGTTTATTTAATGTACGCAGAAGCAGCACTTATGGGATATAATAGCCCTCAAGGAAAAGACCCAAATTTTAGCAAAACTGCAGTAGAATCTGTAAACATTATCAGGAATAGGGCGGGAGTAGATCCTGTAAACACAAAATTCCTCGGATCTGTTGACAATTTCTTAAGCGAATTGCGACGCGAAAGAGCTGTTGAGCTTGCTTTTGAAGGTCATCGCTTTAATGATTTGAGAAGATGGTTGTTGCTTACTGAACATCCTTATACAATAAAAACATCGTTAGAATTCGATCGATCAGGAACTTTTAATACCACTGATCCTACAGAAAATAGAGTGGCAAATTTACGCGAGGTGGTAATAGTTCAAAGGAATTACACAAATAAACATTATTGGCTACCTCTTAAAAACGTAGATGTGAATATGTATGCGGAATTTTCACAAAATCCCGGATGGTAACCTGGTTTAAAATTTAAAAGAGACGAAAATGAAGCGAATTATAGGAATTGCAATATGCCTTACCGTTACAAGTGGATTGTACGGTGTGAGTTCGGCAAAAGCTGCTTTTAATAAAGACAAAATATCAAGTAATCATAAAACAAATGCGGGCATTTCCCCTAATAACATATTAACACAAGATTCTATACTAAAGGGAAATGATTCAGATTCTCTGGTACAAGTAGCTTTCAGGAAGGTGAAAAAAGAAGATTTACTTGGTGGAGTATCCGTTTTGAATTTTTCTGAGCTTATGGAGAATAATTATGCAACATACAGTTTAGAAAATCTGGAAGCTTTAACATCTGGTTTTCATGGTAACATCTGGGGAAATAGCAGCTATTTAGTTTTGGTTGATGGATTTCCAAGAGATGCAAACAATATCATGCCTACAGAAATAGATCAAATTACAGTGATGAAAGGAGTAGGTGCCGTGGCATTGTATGGAAGTAAGGCTGCAAAAGGTGTAGTTTATATTACTACGAAACGCGGTGGTAACTACGATCAAAAAGTTAATGTTAGGGCAAATGCAGGTATTAACGTTCCAAAAGTTTACCCGCAATATTTGGGGTCAGCAGAGTATATGACTTTGTATAATGAGGCCCGGAGAAATGATGGCTTAGCTAATTTATACACAGAGAGTGAAATTTATAATTATGGAGCTGGATTAAACCCTTTTCGCTATCCCAATATTAACTTCTATTCATCTGACTATCTAAAAGATAGTTACAATCGTTACGATGTAACTACTGAGATATCTGGAGGAAATGAGAAAGCACAATATTATACCAATATGGGTTTTTGGACTAATGATGCCCTCCTGAATTTTGGTGAAGCAACAAAAAGCAGAGGCGCAAACAGGTTCAACCTGCGTGGAAATATTAATATGAGGCTGAATAATATTATTAAGTTAAATGTTGATGCATCGGCAAGTTTCTATACCGGGAGGGGAGTTAATGCCGATTTTTGGGGTAGTGCCGCTACCGTACGTCCAAACCGTTTTTCTCCGCTAATTCCAATAAGTATGATAGAAGAAGGAGACGACCCGTCCATGATTTATGTAAACAATAGTAATTACATCATAAATGGACAGTATTTATTAGGTGGAACGCAGTTAGATCAAACCAATGTGTTTGCGAGTATTTATGCCGGCGGATCAAATAAAAATATTAACAGACAGTTTCAGTTTAATACGGGGGTTGATTTTGATTTAAAAGGAATAACCCAGGGTCTGGCATTTAAAACCAATCTGGCTATAGATTATTTGACCTCGTTTACACAGTCATTTAATAATAATTACGCAACATATCAGGCAAATTGGAATAACTATGCGGGTTTCGATCAAATCAGTAACCTGATTAAATATGGCGATGATTCTAAGTCAGGCGTAGAAAATATAAGTAATAGTTATTACCGTCAGAATCTGGCGTTTTCCGGTCAACTTGCTTATAACAGAACCTTTAATAAGGTTCATAATGTTTCCGGCTCGTTATTAGGATACGCGTTCCAAATAGGTGAATCTCAAATTTATCAAAAAAATAACAATACTAATCTGGGACTAAACTTCGGATATAACTTTAATCAAAAATATTATGCAGATTTTAGTAGTGCCTACGTCTACTCAACCAGATTACCCGAAGGAAAACGGACCGCTTTTTCTCCAACATTAAGTTTGGGATGGAGAATAAGCCAGGAAAATTTCTTAAAAGATGTGGATGCCATAGATAATCTTAAACTTACCGCGTCTGCAGGTATATTAAATACAGATTTAGATATTACTGGTTATTATTTATACCAGGGGTATTACACTTATAATGATGCAGCATGGTACAGCTGGAAAGACGGACAGTTAGTGCACAGTTTCGATAGAAGAAGAGGGAACAATTTTGATATGGCTTTCCCTCAAAGGAGAGAGATTAGTTTTGGTTTGGAAGGTTCATTTTTTAAGAATTTAATCGACTTAAGTGCAAACGCTTTCTTTAGTGAAACTAAAGGAAATATTGTACAGCCAGGTGCTCTTTTTCCAATTTATTTCTCTACAGGTTGGCCGGTTTACTCGGATATTCCTTATGTAAATTATGATAGCGACTCACGTAAAGGTTTTGATTTTAGCTTGAATTTCAATAGAAAGTTAGGAGAAGTTGCCTGGAGATTGGGATTCAACGGGACCTACTATAGAACTGAAGCTAAGATCAGGGCGTCTGATAGTCAGTTTGAATATGATTACCAATACAGATCAGGAAGACCAATTGATGCGATCTTCGGACTGCAGAACGAGGGCTTCTTTATGGATGGTAATGATATAGCCAATTCACCAGACCAATCCGCTTTTGGCGAAATTAAACCAGGCGATCTTAAATACAAAGATCAAAACGGAGATGGTATAATCGATTCGCGTGATGAAATTTATCTGGGAAGAGCCGGTTGGTATGGAGCACCGTTGACACTCGGTGTAAATTTAACAGCTAAATGGAAAAACTTCACCGTTTTTGCTTTAGCCACAGGGCGTTTTGGAGCGAAAGCTATTAAGAATAGCTCTTATTTCTGGGTAGACGGGCAAGACAAATATTCTATAGTTGTTAGAGATCGTTGGACTGAAGAGACAAAAGATACAGCTACTTTTCCGAGGTTAACTACCGGTACAAGTGATAACAATTATCGTAATTCTGATTTTTGGCTTTACAATACTAACCGCTTCGATTTAGCTAAGGTACAGTTGTCTTACCAGTTCCCTACTAAAATGTTAGGTAAGGGTTTCATACGAGAGCTGGGAGCTTATGTTAATGGATTTAATTTACTAACAATCGCTGAAGAGAGGGAGATTTTAGAGATGAACATAGGTTTAAGTCCTCAAACCAGATTCTATAATCTAGGCTTAAAGGCGTTATTCTAATAGATGGTTTCGACATAAAATTTTAAGATATGAGAAAAGTATTATTAACCTGTTTATCAGCAATGTTGTTATTCAGCGGTTGCAAAGATATGTTTGAACCGGCTATAGAAAACAACCTTGAACTGGAAAACGCATATACTAATGCAACCTATGCTCAGGGACTATTGCTGAATGGATATACAAGAATTCCAACAAACTCGTGGTCATTTAATGATGTAGCAACGGATGATGCGGTAACCAATAATATAAACAGCGGCTTTTTAAAAATGGCAACCGGGCAGTGGACATCAATGAACAACCCGGTTGACCAATGGAGAAATAGCCGCTCGGCGATTCAGTACCTGAATCAGTTCTTTGCAGTAAGCGATAGCGTTAAATGGGCGGTAGATCCAACTATCAGTAGGATGTTTAATGATCGTATGAAAGGCGAAGCCTATGGTCTTAGAGCTTTGTATATGTTTTATTTGCTTCAACATCATGGAGGTCAGGGTATCAACGGCGAATTATTGGGTGTACCTCTTCTATTACAACATGAAACGGTGAACTCCGATTTTAACCAGCCAAGAGCAACCTTTGATGCTTGTTTGCAACAGTTATATGCGGATCTGGTAAAGGCAGAAGAATTGCTTCCTTTAGATTATTCAGACAGCTCGCCTGTTCCCGCAAAATATGCAGGAATAAATGCAGATGATTATCATAGGGTTTTTGGAGCAAGTTTTATAGGTCGTATGACGGCTAGGATTGCAAAAGGAATTAGAGTAAAGGCCGCTTTGCTGGCGGCAAGTCCAGCTTTTAACAAGGGAGATGTAACTAAATGGACAAATGCTGCAAATTATGCTGCAGAAGTCATCAATCTTCGGGGGGGGTTAACCAATTTAACTGATAAGGATTTAGTTTGGTACAATGCAACTGGCGGAATTGATGGTTTAGGAGCAGGGGTTAATCCATCTGAAATTCTTTGGCGCGGTGATGTGGCTACAAATAACAGCCTTGAGAGAGACCATTTTCCGCCAACCTTAAATGGTAGCGGCCGTCTAAATCCAAGTCAGAATTTGGTAGATGCTTTCCCAATGGCTAATGGTTATCCTATTTCTGATCTCACCAATAGCGGTTATAATGCACTAGCTCCTTATGATAATAGGGATCCTCGTTTAAAACTATATGTTTTGGTAAATGGAAGCACAGCAGGAACTTCAAATACAGTAATAAACACTACCGTTAATAGTACTACTAACGACGGACTTAATAAAGTGGAAACATCTACCCGTACAGGTTATTACTTAAAGAAATTATTAAGACAAGATGTAAATCTTAATCCCTCTTCTACGACTACTCAGAAACACTACAATCCGCATATAAGGTATACCGAAATTTATTTAGCATACGCTGAAGCTGCTAATGAAGCCTGGGGACCTCAAGGAACAGGCGGTCATGCTTTTTCTGCATATAATGTAATCAAAGCTATACGCACCAGAGCTGGAGTAGGTGTTTCTAATGGAGATCCATACTTAGAGTCTATTAAGAATGACAAAGATGCGATGAGAAAGCTGATTAGAAATGAAAGAAGATTGGAATTATGTTTTGAAGGATTTCGTTTTTGGGATTTACGCAGGTGGAATGCTAACCTAAATGAAACTGCTAAGGGTGTAAGTATTTCAAATGGAAACTACTCCATCATTGATGTAGAAAACAGGGTTTATCAAAGCCATATGATTTATGGTCCAATTCCTTATAGCGAGACCTTGAAATATAACAATTTAATACAGAATAACGGGTGGCAATAATTTGAAAATATAGATTTAAAAAGAATACGATGAAAAAAAGAATATTGATGTTATTAGCTGGAGTAGTGTGTTTAGGTTCCTGTAAAAACGGTGATTGGGAATTTGATGATTTTGAGCATCAGTCCGTTTATTTTGCTTATCAGGGGCCAGTTAGAACCATTACGCTGGGAGAGGACGTTTTTGATACCTCATTGGATAACGAACACAAATGCGAGATCATAGCAACTATGGGAGGCGTCTACCAGAATAAAAAAGATGTAACTGTGGGCATTCAGGTTGATAATAGCATTGCCGTAAATAAGGCGTTTAATTCGGGAGGCGATATTATTCCTATGCCAGCTAGTTATTACAGCCTGGCATCAGACAAAATAGTTATCCCAAAAGGTAAAATTACTGGTGGCGTTCAAGTGCAATTGACAGATGCATTTTTCGCAGATCCATTATCTTTAAAAAACACTTACGTTATACCTCTAAAAATGGTTAATGTAAATAATGCTGATTCTATTTTATCTGGAAAAGACTATACCCTTTATGCTATTAAATACATTAACAAATGGCATGGTAATTATTTAAGAAGAGGTAAAGACGTTGTTGTAGGAAAAGGTGGTAATACAGCTCTGAATAAAACAATTATTCGTCATAAACAGTATGTAGAAGAAGACGAGATTTCGTCTTTAAAAACAGCTTCATTGACAGTAGCAGAATTTCCAGTCGTTTTTAAAGACGAAAATAACCAAAATATCAACTGTAAACTATTATTAACTTTTGATGGAAATGGGAATTGTGCCATCACAAATGGTGACAATACGTTTACTGCTACTGGTAGTGGAAAATTTGTGACAAAAGGAGAAAAGAACAGTTGGGGGGCCAAAGATCGTGATGCCCTATATCTCAATTATCAGATAGATTTGCCAACCAGAAATATCACTTCAACAGATACTTTGGTAATGCGTGACCGTGGAGTTAAAATGGAAACATTTACCGCTGTATCAAAATAGCTTTCAAATTTTATCTAAAAATTATGAACCAGATATATAGAATAATAATTGGCCTAACTGTTTCGGCAGTAGCGGCTTCTTGTACTAAACATGAGCTTCTCGATTATCACGTAGATAAGCCACTTAGTTTTGCCAATCAGGAGCAGATAGATGCCTATAAGACACTCAAATCTTATATCAACAAGGAGTCTAATCCAAACTTCAAATTGGGTGTAGCTATGTCTATATCTGAATATGTAGACAAAGGAGTGATGTATCGTTTAGCCAATACTAATTTCGATGAACTCGTAATGGGTTACGAAATGAAGCATGGAGCAGTAGTCAAATCAGATGGGAAACTCGATTTGGAAAATGTTAAGAAGCTATTAAAAACGGCATCTGCAGCAGGAATTGGTATATATGGACATACACTTTGTTGGCATGCAAACCAGAATGCTGCCTATTTAAACGGATTAATTGCACCAATGATCATCCCAGCAACAGGTGGGCCTAGTTGGGATATAGTGACAGCTGCAGATTTTGAAACCGACAATAACGCTAACTATGAAGCTAATACTAATGCAAGGCTGTCTTTTACAGCGGTAGGTGAAGGAGCTGGTGGAAAAGGGAGAGCTTTAAAAATTACAAATGATGTTGTACGAACAAATGATTGGGACGTTCAGTTTTTTATCAAAGTTAGTCCAGCTGTAAAAAAAGGAGAGCAATATGAGTTTAGTATGGACGTTCGTTCGGATATTAATGCATCTTTCAGTACTCAGGCGCATACTGTGCCATACTCTTATAAACATTGGGACTTTTTTGGAACTATTTCTTCAACACCAACCTGGACTAAGTATACCAAAGTTATTACGATTTCTGATAATGAGGATAACTGTGGAGCAATAGCATTTAACTTAGGGAAAGCAGCCACAAATTATTATTTCGATAACGTTACTTTAAAGAAGTTTAATCCAAAAGGTGGAGGTTCCTCCGGGACAGAGATTATTGCTAATTTTGATTCAGATGCACTTGGAAAAACCTATACGATGACAAACGGAGGAAGTGCAACCGTAGTAAATGGACCAGATAATGCGGGAAAAGTTTTAAATGTAAAATCAAATCAATCGCACCCTAAGTTTAATGTGACATTACCAGTAGGAGTTAATTTAGGCCATTGTGAATCTGTAACATTAGATTTTTACGGTACTGGAAGTACAGGTCTGTATGGACAGGGTATGAAAATGAGTATTAATGGAGGTACGTTGGCCAGTTTTAATAGTCCATCAGTATTCGGGTGTCCGGACGGAGGTTGGGGAAGAGGCAAAATAGTACTTCCTTTTTCCTCTCTCTCATTAACAGCCGAACAAAAAAAGTTAAATAGTTTTACACTAGAAGTAGGTTCTGGTACGGGTTCAGGGGACTATTATATAGATAACATCGTATTAAATTGGAAGTCTACCGGAGATTTGGTTGTGGAAAAAACACCAGAAGAAAAGAAAATTATTATTAGGAACGCCCTGACTACGTTTATATCTGGAATGGTAGATACCTGTAAATGGTATGTAAAAGCATGGGATGTAGTAAACGAACCGATGGATGATGGTAAACCTTATGAACTGAAGACCGGTATAGGAAAAGCAAATATGACAAGTGATGAGTTTTATTGGCAAGATTATTTAGGAAAAGACTACGCCGTTGAGGCTTTCAAATTGGCTATGCAACATGGTAATCCAAATGATAAATTGTTTATCAACGATTATAATTTAGAATACAGTATAGACAAATGTAAAGGGCTGATTGAATATGCAAAGTATATTGAGAGTAAAGGAGCCAGGGTAGATGGAATAGGTACACAAATGCATATATCCACAACGGCTGATAAGCAGAAGATAGCAGAAATGTTTACCCTCCTTGCTGCTACAGGCAAATTGATTAAAGTCTCAGAATTGGATATTGGTATTGCTGGTAAGAAAACTGCCGATGCAACTGAAGGAGATTATAAAGCACAGGCAGAAATGTACAAGTACGTAATAGATAAATATTTCGAGCTTATTCCTGCCAGCCAGCGCTACGGTATTACCATCTGGAGTCCGAAAGACAGCCCGGCAAATTCAAGCTGGAGAGCAGGAGAACCAATCGGTTTATGGACAGAGGGATATACGCGTAAGCCTTCATATGTAGGAGTAGCAGAAGGTTTAAATGGTAAATAAAATAGTTGGTAATTAGTCGGGTTTAATACCGGGAGATTTCTCCCGGTATTTCTAATTCATAAAAAGAAGCCAAACTATATTTTATAGTCAAGTCTTTAAAACTATATAAAGCAATGGGGTTTAATGTGCGATTTTTCGGAATATTTATTATGCCCTTTCTTTTTGCCAAAATGACGCAGGCACAGGCATTAAACGACAGTTTATATGTAAGGGAGCTAACCAGGATCATGGTAGAAAATTACACAAATGCCCAATACAGCCAGGCCCCAATCTATAATGGTAAGGTATACAGGCCAGATTTAAAACTGGACGGAGATGGGCATACCCTGTTCTACGATAGTAGGTACACTACAGGAACAGTTATTTATAACGGATTAACCTATAATAATATAATGCTACTGTACGATTTGGTACTCGACCAGTTAGTGTTGCTGAACCTGGATAAAGCAGGGGGGATCATGATTCCTTCCGATCATATAGACGAATTTTCTTTACATAATCATACATTTATTAATCTGAAGCCTGGAAAAACACAGGTAGCAGGTATCGATCCCGGGTATTACGATCTATTATATAGCGGAACCAAAGACCTTTTGGTAAAAAGAACAAAGAAAATAACCGAAACCATCGGGCAGCATAAAGTAGTAAGAACAGTATCGCAGAGAGATAAATACTATCTGTTGAAAGATACAACATATATACCCGTCAAAAGCAAGAATGATTTCCTGAAGCAGCTGTCAGAAACCAGGCAACAGAACCAGCTATTTATAAAACAACAGCGTTTAAATTTCAGAAAAGAAAAAGAAAACTCCATGGTAGAATTATTGAAGTTTCATGATTCACTAAACAGATAGTAATGACGAAAGTAAAAAAATACCTTTTTATCATCGTAGTGTTTTTTGTAGTCTTCCAAAGTAAAGCGCAGGAACAAGTAGAAAGTATAGAAATAAATCTTTACAATGCTTCTGTAAAAGACCTTGCAGAAAACATAGAAAAACAAGGTGGCTATCGTTTTTACTATGAGCAGACACTTTTTGACAGTCTGAAAGTAAATATCAATCACACAAAAGCTTCTTTAAAAGAGATATTGAACAAAGCCTTTAAAGGCACAGACTTTAAGTACGCTATTTACGGAAAGGCTGTTTTTCTTACCAAAGACAAAGAGATATTAACCGAGCTTCCATCACAGTTTACTGGCAGGTCGAAAATAACAACACAAAAAGAGGACATTCGGCTGGCTGCAGATATTTCTACGAAAACAGTCCAGATAGCAACGCTTGAAAATAAACTGTATACCATTGGGAAAAAGACTGCAATGTCACAGACTACCGGAACCCTTGCCGGGAATATCAAAAATGTAGAAACTGGTGAACCTATTTCGGGAGTATCCGTTTTTGTAGATAAACCGCGTATAGGAGCAATTACCAATGAGTTTGGGTTTTATTCCCTTACCTTGCCTTTAGGAAAACATGAAATTAATATCAGGGCAGTAGGATTAAAAGACACCCGTAGACAAATACTGTTACAGGGCGATGGGAAGCTGGATATAAACCTGACAGATGAGCCATTCTCACTTAAAGAAGTAGTAATCACTACCGAAAAAGCATCCAATATCAGACGCACTCAAATGGGAATAGAAAAACTAGACATCAAAACCATTAAACAGGTGCCTACGGTATTTGGTGAGGCAGATATACTAAGAGTAGTGCTAACGCTTCCGGGTGTTAAATCGGTAGGAGAGTCTAGCACAGGCTTTAACGTACGTGGAGGATCGGTAGACCAGAACCTCATCCTCTTTAACGATGCTACCATATACAATCCATCTCATTTTTTTGGTTTCTTTTCGGCATTCAACCCCGAAGTAATCAAAGATGTACAGCTTTATAAAGGCAGTTTACCCGCAAAATATGGAGGTAGACTATCTTCTGTGCTGGAACTGAACAGCAGAGAAGGAAATAAAAAGGCATTCACCGGAACCGCAGGAATTGGTTTGATAACAAGTCGCTTAAACATAGAAGGACCCCTTATTAAAGACAAGACATCTTTCATTGTGGGTGGTAGAACTACCTACTCCAACTGGATAACCGATCTGTTGCCCGAAAAGTCCGGCTACCGTGGAGCAAAAGCCAGTTTTTACGATATAAACCTTCACGTCAGCCATCAGCAAAACGATAAGAACAGCTTTTATGCCACAGGCTATTTCAGTAATGATAAATCTAATCTGGCAACAGATACCACGTTTATGTACAGTAATCAGAATGTTTCCCTACGATGGAAACACTCTTTTAACAATAAATTATATGGGATACTATCTGGCGGTTATGATAAATACAGTTATAATAACTACAGCAAATATAAAGACGATGTAGACTATAAGCTAAAGTTTGCTATTGGGCAAACCAATCTCAAAACCAATTTCAATTATTATCCAACGGCGAGGTGGAATATAGATTTTGGAGGAAGCACCATTTATTACAAAAACTATCAGGGATCTTTGGAACCTTACAGTGATAAATCCTTAGTTGTTGCTGATATTTTGCAAACAGAGCAGGCATTGGAAAGCGCCGTATTTGCCGAACATCGTTACGATTTAACTGATGCCATTACCCTGAACGCTGGTTTACGCTACTCGTTTTTCAACTATCTGGGGCCGGCAAACGTAAATATCTATGCAGACGGACTCGACAAAACCGATGCAAACATTGTTACGGTAGAGAATTACGGTAGTAAAAAGACAATAAAAACATACCACAGCCCCGAGTATCGTTTAGGGGCAAGAATTGCAATCACTCCTGATTTTTCCGTGAAAGCAGGGTATAATACCCAAAGGCAGTATATACACATGCTTTCCAATACCACATCCATATCGCCAACCGATGTTTGGAAGCTAAGTGACAGGAACATTGCGCCGCAACATGGTAGTCAGGTATCCGTAGGCCTGTATAAGAATTTTAAAGCAAACACCATAGAAACATCTATAGAAGCGTACCATAAGAAGATAAACAACTTTCTCGATTACAAGAGCGGGGCGGTTTTAATACTTAATCATAAAATAGAACAAGATGTGCTGCCAACACAAGGCAAGGCTTACGGGATAGAATTTCTGGTTAAAAAACTTACCGGAAAGCTCAACGGATGGCTAAGCTATACCTACTCCAGAACACTATTGAAAACAGAAGATGTAAGTGGCAGTAATTCTATTAATGATGGAAAGTATTATCCCGCCAATTACGATAAGCCACATGATTTTACCCTGATAGGAAATTACCGCTTTTCGCACCGTGTCAGTTTTTCGCTAAACCTTACTTATAGCACTGGCAGACCAATTACACTTCCAGTTGGCAAATACTATTATGCAGGTGGGCAGCGCCTGCTTTATTCAGAGCGGAATCAATACCGTATACCCGATTATTTACGTTCAGATATATCGTTTAATATACTTGGAAACCATAAAAAAACACAGCTAACGCATAGTTCGTGGACTTTTGGTGTATATAACCTTACAGGAAGGAAAAATGTCTTCTCTACGTTTTTTTCCAGTGAGAATAAGCTGATCAACGGATACCAATTATCCATTTTTGGTACTGCAATCCCTTATGTTAACTATAACATCCGATTTAAATGAAACCATTGCAAATATATATAGCGTTGTTTAGTATGCTGATGTGTTCGGGGTGCAAAGATCCTTTTACACCCGAAGTATCTGCACATTACCGTAATTTACTGGTAGTAGAAGGATTTATTCATATAGGAGGTGAAACCACCATTCGTATAAGCCGTACGGGCGATTTGCAAGACTGGCAAAGCATCAAACCCGAAAAGAATGCCACTGTATTTGTAGAAGGCAATGGAGGAACAAGCCTGAGCGGAACAACAGGTGAAGACGGGAGGTGCGTACTTGCCACACAGCAGTTGGGCATGGATGAAAAATACCGGTTAAGGATAGTAAGCAATGGAAAAACCTACCAGACAGACTATCTGGAAGGCAAGGAAACGCCGGAGATAGATAGTTTAAATTTTAGGATAGAAGATAAGGGGTTCCAGATCTATGTAAATACGCATGACGAACGCAACAGCACCCGGTACTATAACTGGGATTATCAGGAGACCTGGGAAATAAGATCGGCGTTCATTTCTTATTTCGAGTATAAAAATGGGCAGGTAATAGATAGAGATCCAAACATCAATATAACCTATTGTTGGAAGGATGAACATTCTTCCAAAGTCCTGCTAAGTTCGACGGAGCGTTTTTCAGAAGATAGAATAACAAATATGCCCGTTAACTACATTAAAGGAAATTCTGAAAAGATAGCCCATTTCTACAGTATTTTGGTAAAGCAATACGGGTTAACGCGGGAAGCCTACCAATATCTGGAGAACATGAAGAAAAATACAGAGCAGATAGGTAGTATCTTCGATTCGCAGCCCTCCGAACTTAGAGGAAATGTATATTGTGTTTCTGATAGTGCAGAGCAGGTTATTGGATGGATAAGTTCAGGGAAAGCAACAGAGAAAAGATTATTTATTACTTCAAACGATAAGCCGGCGGAAAGAGACTGGTTGTTTAGCCAAAGATGTGATGCTTTAAATATAACTAAAGACAGTCTCGTTTATTACATGAACGGAAATAATGGAATTGTCGATCAAATTGGGGATGGTTTAACGGGGGAAATTTTAGGTTATATAATGGCTCCCACTGTATGTATAGACTGCCGTTTAAGAGGATCGAACATAAAACCGGCTTACTGGCCGAATTAATAAACCGATGAAACCATTGCAAATATATATAGCGTTGTTTAGTATGCTGATGTGTTCGGGGTGCAAAGATCCTTTTACACCCGAAGTATCTGCACATTACCGTAATTTACTGGTGGTAGAAGGGTTTATTCATATAGGTGGTGAAACCACCATTCGTATAAGCCGTACGGGCGATTTGCAAGACTGGCAAAACATTAAGCCCGAAAAGAATGCCACTGTATTTGTAGAAGGCGGTGGAGGAACAAGCCTGAGCGGAACAACAGGAGAGGACGGGAGGTGCGTACTTGCCACACAGCAGTTGGACATGGATGAAAAATACCGGTTAAGGATAGTAAGCAATGGAAAAACCTACCAGACAGACTATCTGGAAGGCAAGGAAACGCCGGAAATAGATAGCTTAAATTTTAGGATAGAAGATAAGGGGTTCCAGATCTATGTAAATACACATGACCAACGCAACAGCACCCGGTACTATAACTGGGATTACCAGGAGACCTGGGAAATAAGATCGGCGTTCACCTCTGCCTATGAATATAAGAACGGAGAGGTAGTTCGCAGAGATCCGGCGGTCAACATAGAATACTGTTGGGCCGATGCCTTATCCACCCGGATATTGCTGGGTAGTACAGAACGGCTTTCAGAAGATAGGGTAACACTCGCTCCCGTTGTACATGTTAAGGGAAACTCTGTAAAAGTAGCGCATCTTTACAGCATTCTGGTAAGGCAATACGGACTGACCCGGGAGGCCTACCAATACCTGGAGAACATGAAGAAGAACACAGAGCAGATAGGAAGCATTTTCGACTCGCAACCCTCCGAATTAAAAGGCAACCTATATAATCCCTCCGACTCTCAGGAGCAGGTTCTTGGTTGGGTCAGTGCAGGTACGATATCGCAAAAGAGACTGTTTATAAGCTACCGCGATAAACCGGAAGCCGGAAGCGACTGGGTGTACGGCCAGCTGTGCGAGCCATTTACGGCATCGAAGGATAGCCTGCTTTACTATCTGGGTGGTAGAAATGCGATTATTTCCGAAAATCGTTTTCCTCAACCCAATGGCGAAATCTTTATTAATTATACCATGGCAAAGGACGATTGCATAGACTGCCGTTTAAGAGGATCGAACGTAAAGCCAACTTATTGGCCGAATAATTAACCACAGGATATGAGAAAGATAACCATTCTATTTTTATGTTTACAAGTCTGCATCATCTGTTTACATGCACAAACAGTAGATACCAGCCTGTTAAAGAAGCGCCTGACAGATTATCTGCAAAATAACTTTCAGGAAAAACTCTATGTACATACTGATAAAAATACATACCTGGCAGGAGAGATTATCTGGTTTAAAATATACAATACGGAAGCTTATACAAACCGTCCGGTGAATATAAGCAAGGTTGCATATATAGAACTGCTGGATAACCAAAACAAACCCATATTGCAAACCAAGGTAACCCTAAAAGAAGGTGGAGGAGAAGGAACATTGTATCTGCCGGTATCTATAAACTCGGGCAGCTATGTGCTGAGGACCTATACCAGCTGGATGAAAAACTTTGGAGCCGATTATTACTACCATAAAGATTTGTCGGTGTATAACACTTTAAAAGAAGAGAATTTTAACGAAGAAAAGAAAGTAGATGACAATATATATAGAGTACATTTTTTTCCGGAAGGTGGAAATCTGGTAGACGGTTTAACCAGCAGGATAGCTTTCAGGGCAGTAGACCGGCGGGGTAAGAGTGTAGAGTTTGAAGGAGTCATACTCAACCATAATAACGATACCATAAGCAAGTTTTCCCCACTAAAATTCGGTATAGGTAGTTTTTACTTCTGTCCATACAAAGCAGAAAAATACAAAGTACTGATAAAGCCTAAGGGAGGAAACGAATTTAGCACAACCCTGCCACCCATTTTTGAAAAAGGTACAGTAATAAGTATAAAGAGAAAAGATCCTGCATATCTATCTGTTTTATTGCAAAGCAATCTGGTGCAGCCAGACGAAAAATATACATTGCTGGTACACAGCGGACAAAAAATAGTATGTGTAAAAACAATTTCAAAAGAAGATACGGGCAAAGAATATCCTGTGGCAGTATCCCTTTTAGGCGATGGTATTTCGCATTTTACACTATTTAGTTCCAAAGGAACAGCTATTTGTCAGCGCCTGTACTTTAAAAAGCCTGCAAACCTACTTAATATCCGGACAGAGACAGATAAACAAGATTATGTTCCAAAAGAGAAAGTGCAGCTTAACATACATGCGGGTTTACCGGTAAAAACAAATTATTCCATATCTGTTTACCAGACTGATTCGGATATAAACGAAGAAGAAAGCATTATTTCCTCTTTATGGTTAAGCTCAGAACTGAAAGGAAAAATAGAAAATGTGGCGTGGTACCTGAAAGATCCTACAGGAGATGCCACAGACAACCTGATGCTTACACACGGCTGGCGCAGGTTTAAATGGGAAAACATTTTTGGGCAGGAACCACCTAGCATAAATTACCCGCCGGAATTGGAAGGGCATATCATTAGTGGCAGGATGTATAACTCATTAACCGGGGATGCAGTAGAAAACGGGCAGGCTTATCTGTCTATACCAGGACAACATGGCCAGTTTTATACCTCATCGTCTCACAAAGGTGGAAAAATCAACTTTTTTACCCGAAATTTCTATAGTGGCAACGAGATTATCGTACAAACAGATGCCCGTACAGATAGCCTGTTGCAGGTAGCGATTTACTCGCCCTTTTCAGACGAATTTTCTGCCTGGTACCCTGCTCAATTCAACGAGCAGCCATCGCAAAAAGGCCTGCTTGAAAGAAGCATAGCCATGCAGGTAAACAATGCCTTTCAGGCCCGGCAACTAAACAACCAGAAACTAACCTCCCAGCCATCATTTAGCTTTTATCATCAGCCGGATAAAGTGTATAAGTTAGACGATTATGTAAGGTTTACCACGATGGAAGAAGTGTTGAGGGAATATGTAACAGAAATATCGGTAAGCCTGCGTAAAAAGAACTACTACCTTAGGGTGCTGGACAATAAAGTTGGACAGTTTGGCGAAAGAGCCCCATTGATACTTTTAGACGGAGTACCGCTGTTTGATGATGGAAATGCTATTATAAAAACAGACCCCATAAAAATACAGCGACTTGAGCTTATACCCACAGCCTATACTTATGGCAAGAACAGTTTTAGTGGTATCGCTAGTTTCTATAGTTATAAAGGAGACCTGGCAGGTTATCAGCTACCAGCAACAGCACTGGTGCTTGATTACGAAAGTCTGCAAACCAACAGGGAATTCTATTCACCCATGTACGAAGGAGACCATACAGGGTTCTCGCGTTCGCCGGATTACCGTACCACTTTGCTCTGGAGCGGAACCAATGTGACCGACGCCAGAGGACAAGCCACGATGAGTTTCTTTACCTCGGAGGTAAAAGGAAAGTATGTGGTAGATATACAGTCGATAACAGCAGACGGAAAGTTAGGTACAGCAAGCACTACCTTTAATGTAACCGGGAAAGAACCAATCAAAATAAATTAACCATTATAAACGATACCAAACAAAAAAACGACAGAAAATGAAAAGAAAGCTTTACATGTTAATCCTCCTGCCATCATTGTTGCTATTAAACTGTAAAAAGAAAGAAGAGGTATCAGGGAATTCACAATGTAGTTTCAATGCATCGGAAATAGTAGTATCCAGCACCGCAGGTAAAGCAGAAGTAACAGTAAGATGGACATTTGCCGAATGGGAAATAAGTACCGATAAATCAGGTTTCCTGTCAGGATTTACTTATTTAAATGGAGGCAGTATCAATCATAGTGGCAATACCCGCATCACTTTCAGCTATGGAGATAACATCAATGCTGAAGAAAGACAACAGAAAATTACCCTTACCAATAAAACCACGGGTGAGCAAAGTATCGTAACTATCAGACAAGATACACGGCCACCAGTAGAAATATCAGTAAACCCAGGGGAAACTTACCAAAATGTAACCGGTTTTGGAGGTATGAATAATGTATGGGCGGCCGGGACGCTTTCTCTCGCAGAAGTAGAGAAAATGTATTCGCAGGATGGACTGGGTTATAATATGATGCGGATTATGATATGGCCCAATAAAAACGACTGGAGCAGAGACGTGGCAACTACGTTAAAAGCGCAATCATTGGGAGCCCGGATACTGGCATCGCCATGGACACCACCCGCGGAAATGAAAAGCAGCAACAGCAACCTTCATGGACATTTGCTGCCAGAGAAATATGCTGATTATGTAGCCCATCTCAACGATTTCGTAGCATATATGAAGAATCAGGGAATAAACATAGAAGCGGTATCTATACAAAATGAGCCGGACTGGAGCCCGGAATATGACGGCTGCGAATGGACACCTGAGCAGATACTCGACTTTATAAAGAATCATGGGGCAAATATCAATGCAAAAGTACTGGCGGCAGAAGCTGTAAACTTTAAGAAAATGTATACAGACCCCGTTTTAAACGATGCAGTAGCAGTAAATAACCTGGATATTGTTGGTGGGCACCTGTACGGGGGCGGTTTGCAGGACTATCCGCTGGCAAGAGCCAAAGGAAAAGAAATGTGGATGACGGAACACCTGCTGAACGAAGTTAACAATGGAATGGGTTGGGAGCAGGCCATGGTGCTGGCTAAAGAATTGAACGATTGTATGAAGGCTAATTTTAACGCCTATTTCTGGTGGTACTTAAAGCGTTCTTACAGCATGCTTGGTGATGGTGATAAAGGAACCGTGATGGGAGAAGTACTGAAAAGGGGTTATGTACTGTCGCATTATGCTAAATACGCCACCGGTAGAAAGCGAATACAAGTAGGGAATATAGCTAATAACAACCAGGTAGAAATTACAGCTTATAGTGGCAGTACAGATTTAACGTTTGTAGTGCTTAATCAGGGGAATACACCGGTGTCGCTCAAAATAAATTTACCTGTTGCGGTAAAAAGTGGTGAAGCCGTAGTAACTACAGAAACACAGAATATGGAAAAGAAAAGTGTGATACTGGGTAGTGATAAACAATCGGTAACAGTGAGTCTGCCTTTAAAATCAGTGGTTTCGGTGAAGTTGATGAAATGAGTTAGTAATCTGTGTAATAGTAATAATGGTGGCCCCAGACGTCTTCAAGATATAGAACATAGGAAAGGTTATAGGTAGCTATATTTCTCCGAAGAACATTTGTTCCAGTAAAATATCGATGTGTGCTATTGGTTTTGGTGTTAACTCGCTTGTTTTGAGTTTGTTAATCAATTGTAAATATTTTATGAAAAAACAATCTCTAAGGAGTAAAGCATCCCATAAGGTTGCTTTAGGTGCAGCAGTAGTAGCTATTGCTGTAGGTACAACAATTTTAAGTAGCTGCAAAAAAGAAAGTGTGGCAGAAAGCGAACAGCTTACACTTGCTAAAAACTCATCTAAAGGAGGTGCAGAAGTACAATCTTATCAATCGGGTACTAACAACGGGTATTTCTGGTCGCTTTGGAAAGACGATCAGAGTGGTTATGTAACCTATACCAATGGATCCGGAGGAAATTATAGCGTATCATGGAACTATACAGGCAATTTTACGTGTGGAAAAGGCTGGAGCAATGGATCTCCGACCCGTAAAATTGGTTATAATTGCGGAGCATATACCTGTAACGGCGGGGGAGTATTGGCTTATTATGGCTGGACAAGAAGTCCGCTTATCGAGTACTATGTTAATGAAAAGTGGGGAAGTAGTAGACCTACAGGAGAAAAGAAGGGCTCGTTTTGGTCGGATGATGCACAATATGACATCTACACAGCTATGCGTTACAATGCTCCATCTATTGATGGAACACAAACGTTTCGTCAAATTTTTAGTACCCGTACTTCACAGGCTCCAACAGGACAAAACAAAGTAATTACCTTTGGGAATCATGCTTATGCATGGCAACAGGCTGGTTTATCTTTAGGTAGTGACTTTTCTCCTGCCGCTATTCTGTTAACTGAAGCTTATGGCGGAAGCAACGGTTATGTAAATGCAACGGTATGGCAGCAATAATAATCTGCTATAAATAAACTCAATTGAAGGGGACTATAAAAATGCTTTTTGGTTTTGTATAGTCCCCAATCTGATTGTAAATCTCCTGATAGAATATAACAAAATTTATGAGATTATTATATGGTTTGCTGGTAATAATATTTAGTATTGATTCTTGCAAATTCAACAAGAGTGCTCCCCCCGGTTTCGTTTTTGTAAAAGGAGGATTTACAAAAAATATAAAATCAAATCTTTATAATAGTTCAGTTCTCATCCGTGATTTTTACATAAGTAAGTATGAGGTTACTCAGAAAGAATGGTGGGAAGTAATGGGATATAATCCTTCTGGCTTTAAAGGAGACAGCCTACCGGTAGAAAGCATAAATTGGTATGAAAGTATTGAATACTGTAATAAACGAAGCCTTAAAGAAGGGTTGGAGCCTGTGTATCTGCTTGATAAGATGAAAAAAGACACAGACAATAAAAGTGAGTTTGATAGCTTGAAATATACAGTAAAGGTCAGGAAAAATGCCAACGGCTACAGATTGCCAACCGAGTTGGAGTGGGAATATGCCGCGAGTGGAGGACAGGAGAGTTTAAATTATAGCTATAGTGGTAGTGACGATATCAACGAAGTAGCATGGTTCTGGAAAAACTCGGGCAATAAAGAGCTAAAAGGAGAGTGGTCCTGGATGATTTTAGAAAACAATCGTTGTTCAACAAAAAAAATAGGAGTTAAAAAACCAAATGAGTTGGGTGTTTATGATATGTCTGGTAATGTAAGAGAGTGGTGTGAGGATTGGTACCAGGATTACCAGACACCAATGGGATTGTTAAGATCTCAGAGAGGAGGAGGTTGGATGGGGGCAGATAGCCGTTGCCAGATTTTCAATCGCCATAGTTTTGAAGCATCCGGAAAAGGGACAGATCAGGGCTTGCGCTTATGCAGGTCTGTATTGTAAATTAAGGGCTCATTACATCAACAGTCTTATAGCGAATCAACGTTATAGCCAATTTATTCAATGCTGTTTATATTGGATATATCTCTTTTACTATTTACAAAACAACTATGAAAGTAAGAGAGGCACTTAGCTAAAGGTCACTATTTTTTGTAATTTTATAGAAATGTAAAAACTGAAAGATCAATCGCACCGCTATTGTTTTACTTCTTTTTACTTTCTTTAAGTTGTAAGCGTTTCAGTTCACGTAACATATCCTCACCCTGATAGCCGGCAAGTGGGAATCTGTAAGAATCTGTTTCTTTATTTTCCTTGCCATTTGCTGTATACGGACTATGAAAAGCAGCAATGATAGCTGCCGGAAAGAAACTCTTATCGTTGAGAACAATACCGTCGCGTCGGATACCGTCAGGCGCATAAAATACAACAGAGAGAGCAACCAGAATAATGCTACCCTTTTCGGCCCTTTCAGGTGTGGTCCACTCCATTTGTTCCATATTTTTACCTTTTGATACATCTATCTCGTGATGTCCCAATAACTGGTGGTATTGCTGTTTGAAATCTACGGATATTACCGTAAAGCGAAGGAAACAGCCATTGGCAGCGGGCAACCAACATAATTCATTACTCTCAAATGCAGGTATGGTTATCTTTACCAAACCATTATTGTTTATTACAATATCTGGTGATATCAACAGTGTTTCATCCAGGGGAGAGTTTCTGTTGAACTGGAAACCTATTAAGGTAGAAAGATCTGCATGATGCAGATCACGTTGGCCCCGGGTTTCCTCCGTCCCACTTCTGATAGCATTTAATACAGTATTGTTCAAACGGTTAATCATGCTGCCATCCGCATAGTGTGATAATCCTGTAAACATTTGACGCAATACCTTAGCTGTACTACTCGCCAATCCAAATTCCAGTGCACTCTCTTTGGTGGCCGCTGTTTGGCGCACTTCTCCGGGTCTGCTCTGGATAATATTGGTGTCGCCCACTTTTCGGTATACCATATTACCAATTCTGCCACGGATAAAACCTTTTTTGTCAATAATTGCCATGTGTAAACCTCCTTTTTTTTATATCAGTACAAGCTCTCTTTAATAAAGATACGGTATAATTGGCAGACAAACAACAGATTAGCTATCTATGAAAATAGAATAAAATAGTTAAGAATCAATTATAAATCCATGTTTTTTATAAAAAAGGTGGACTCACTCTGGTATAAATGCAGAATAAAAGTAGATATATGAATAAGATATCTGCCCTCTGTTTTTAACGAGACTCGTATCATTTTACATGATTTCAGAAAGAAAGTATAATATATACTGCCTATTAGTAAGCAAGCTGCAGGAGAATTTGTTCAGTTTTATTGAACCATAGGGGGCATAATCTTAAATGTTTGGATTTGTATAAAACTTATCAGGTTGGTAATTCACTCGAAGGAGCGATGTCCTAATACAATATTGATTATTAGGAAAGTAAAAAACAAAAGGGATTGTAAAAATCCCTTTTGTTTTTAAATATCATGATGTTCTTCGTCTTTGTAGATCTCCTCTATAGCGGCTTCATTATTTTTGAGGATTACCTTTCTTCTTAGGCTAAGTTTTGGAGTTAATTCCCCGCCGTCGATGGTAAATTCATGTGGTAGCAGCGCTATCTTTTTTACCTTTTCCCATTTGCCGAAATCGGCGTTTAACCGGTCCACCTCAGACCATATTTTATCAATTACTTTCTGGTTTTTGGCCAGCTTTTGGTGATCAGTTTCCGCAATTTGGTTGCGTTTAGCCCACTCAATCACTTTTTCGAAATTTGGAACAATTAGAGCCGACGGGAAACGTCTGTTTTCACCCAGAACCATCACCTGCTCTATGAACGTGGATTCTTTGAACTTGGTTTCTAGAACCTGAGGCGCTACATATTTTCCTCCGGCAGTTTTAAATACTTCTTTTTTACGGTCTGTTATTGTAAGAAATCCATCTTTCAGATTTCCTATATCACCGGTATGAAACCATCCTCCTTCTGTAACGGCTTCCTGCGTAGCATCGTCCCTTTTATAATAACCCTTCATTAGGCTTGGTCCTTTACACAAGATTTCACCGTCTTCTGCAATTTTTACCTCTACATTGAATAAAGGTTTTCCTACAGTACCGAACTTCGTTTCACCTTTACGCGGCCCATTTACCGAAATAACAGGAGATGTTTCCGTTAAGCCGTAACCTTCCAGAACTTTTATGCCGGCACCCCAAAATACTCTTGCTAATCTTTCTTGCAGAGCAGCGCCACCTGATACAATCAGCATGATTTCTCCGCCAAGTGCATCTTTCCATTTTTTGAAGATCAGCTTCCTTGCAAGCTTTAATTGCAGTTCATACCATGCGCCATTGGCTCCGTCAAGCTCGTATTTTAATCCCAGATTTAGTGCCCAAAAGAACAGGCTTTTCTTTATCCCTGTAAGTTCGTGACCTTTAGCTACAATTTTATCGTATACCTTTTCCAGCAATCGCGGTACACTTGTAAAACAATGTGGTTTTACTTCCGAGAGGTTTTGTACAATTGTATCCAGGCTCTCTGCATAGTAAACAGAGATTCCCAAATAAAAATACATATATACCACCATTCTTTCGAAAATATGAGATAAGGGTAAAAAGCTTAGTGCCCTTGTAACACCTTCGGGATAAAGTTTGGCAGAGGCCTCGATATTACTTAAAAGGTTTTTATGCGTTAGCATTACGCCCTTTGGCGTACCTGTTGTACCGGATGTGTATATTAAAGTTAATAAGTCGTCTCCCGTGATTTTACTTCGGTATTCGTCCAAATCAATAAACGACTCATCATCATGTGTTTCGATAATTTCTGTCCAATGGGGCGCACCATCAATCTTTTCGAAGGTATAGATTTTGATATCCTGACCATTTTCCTCTGCAATGCGTTTGAGCTTTTGGTATAATGGTTCAGACGAGACAAATACCACTTTTATATCTGCGTCTTTAAAAATAAACTTAATATCATTCTCGGCCAAAGTTGGGTACATTGGGACCTGAGCGGCGCCAATTTGCATGATCCCGAAATCGCAAAAATTCCATTCGGGCATATTTTCCGCCATAATCGCGACTTTGTCATCTTTTTTTATTCCTAATCGAATGAGTCCTTTACTCACCTGGTCAGAGATTTTTATGAAGTCTTCGCAGGAATATTTTACCCATTTGGAGTCTTTTTTATAGGCTAAAACATCGTTGTAACTATAATTTGCCTTGTTATAAGAAAGCAGATCGAATACTCTTGAAATTCCTTGCATAGACATAAAGTTAATCTGTTGTCTTAAATTACTGATTTTTAGTCTGCAATGCAAAAATATTTTCAGGCGACATACCGACTAAAAAAGATACAATATCAGTCTCTAACAGTATTAAATTAACGATTTAAGGGAATATAAGTTTTTTTTATTTCTATACTTGCACAAAATTTAATGCTGTACACGGCGTTGTACTTTCAAAGATTACTTACATGAAACACAGATTTTTTTTAACAGCTCTATTCTCTATTTTATTCTTCTTGAATACCAAAGCTCAGGATTACACTGCGGGAGTAGGCCTTAGATTTGGAGGTTATGAAAATGGTTTAACCGGTAAATATTTCGTGGATGAAAATACTGCTTACGAAGGTATTTTAGGTTTTAGAACAGGAGTTTTTGTTCTGACAGGATTATATGAAAAACATGCGCCTCTGTTGGATGTGCCTGATTTGAAATGGTATTTTGGTCTTGGAGCTCATATAGGCGGAATCAATGGGGAAAGGTATAGAAGATATACAGGAAATGATGATAAAGTTTACAAAAGTGGACTTTTATTGGGTGCGGATGCCGTAATAGGAGCCGAGTGGTTAATTCCTAATGCGCCTTTATCTTTAGGAGCTGATTTGCATCCGAGATTGGAATTAGCTAAAGGTCCGTTTTTAGATTTGGAACCGGCAATCACTATCCGCTATATATTTTAGAAATAATTATTCTTACTAAAAAAGCTAACAACGGAAAAATGTTAAATGCTGAATTTTTAATGTTTAATGAAATTGTCCTGGGAACCTGAGTTCGACCATCATTCGTTGTTTGCATAATCTTTAAGTGAGATTAGTCGTCGTTCCTTCCCACAATACCATCTCAAAAAGTATCAGAACGAAAAGCTAGATACAAATTAGGGCGGCCAAAAACGGCCACCCTAAACAGGCTGGTACAAGACTGCCTAAAACCCAAAATTACAAAAAATATAAAATTGACTTGTATATTAACGCAGAGTCTAAAGGTTGAATAGCCCCTTTCTTATGGGATTTTTAAGTTCCTTGAACAATACAAATCCTACTGTCTGAGCAATGGTCTCTCATAGAGGACTCTGCGATAACAAGTGCAGACTACCCCTGTGGTCATCCAGACTTCGACTTCCGACCTTTTATCACTTCAGGGGTCTTAATTTTTCAACCATTTATTATACAATTTGATAGCGTCCTTATCTGCTCGATCTTTCTTTACAATCTGTATTTTATTGTTATTGTCTTTTTGCAGAGTGACGGTTATGGTTTTAAGGATTCCGTCTCGACTGATCAAAACATCTATTTTCTCGCCAATTTTTCTATTTTCCAACGCCGTTGGTATATCCTCAATACGTTGTTGGTTGATGGCTAATATTTCATCATTAACATTTAATCCGCTATTCCATGCACTGCCATCTCTTACAACTTTTGTGATGATGTTACTTTTGTTGGCAACGATTCCCAAAGATGGATTTTCCATAGGGACTATATATTTTAAGGTTAAGCCAACATAGCCCAGATATTTATCAAAATCTATAGGAGTGGTTCCGTATACATAATCCTGATAGAAGGTATCTAAATTTATACCTGCGGTTTTTTCTAGTAAACCCTTAAACTCCTCACTGGTAAAGCCAATATTTTTTTCTTTATAGAACTCGAAATAGGCTGTTTTAAGTACATCGTCCAGACTTTTCTTTCCTTTAGTTTGATGCAGAATTTCCAGGTTAAGAATTAATGCTAAAAGCGAGCCTTTAGTATAATATGAAACCTGCGAGTTGGAGCTGTTTTCATTTTGTCTGTAGTATTTTATCCAGGCATCGAAACTTGCTTCGGCTACAGGTTGGATTTTGTCCCCGCCCAAATTCATTTGTGATTGAATATCTTCGCCTAACAGCTGTAAATAACGATCTTCATTAATCAGATGTGCTCTTTTGATTAAAAGATTATCATAGTAAGCTGTGAAACCTTCGGCTATCCATAGATCGGTGGTATAATTCTCTTTTTCGTAATCAAAAGGTCCCAATGCGGCCGGCCTTAAGCGTTTTACATTCCAAAGGTGAAAATATTCATGAGCAACAAGACCTAAAAAGTTGGCGTAAATCACAGGGTCATTATATCCCATTCTTTTGGCGCCCAAAACAGTAGAGTTTAGATGCTCCAGGCCGCCACCGCCATTTTTATAGTTATGAACAATAAATACATATTTTTTATTAGGGTTTTCTCCAAAAATAGAAGTTGATTCCTCTATCACTTTTGTCATATCAGTCTTCAGGCTGTTGATGTCATAATTTCCGCCGCCTACCATAGCGACTTCATGCAACACCCCTGCGGCGGTAAACTCAAATACATCCTGATTACCTATCTCGATAGGAGAATCATACAGCCAATCGAAATTTTGTGCTGTAAAAGTGTTTTTGTCTGATGAACTTTGGGCTAATCCGGTAGATATTTTGGACCAATTCTCGTAAGGCTTGATACTAACATTTACTGGATTGTTAAAAGCTTCTTGGGTATACATAAAGACACCTGTTGGGGAGATGAAGGCGTGATTTTCATCAACAAAACTTGTTCTTACCGAAATTTCAAAAGCATATATTTTATACCTGGCAACGATATTTTTTTCGCCATTGGTTTCTATTTTCCATGCGTTCTTTCTTATCTTGTTGCAATTCAAAGGTTTTCCTGAAGCGCTTGCAGCTTTAAAACCTTCGATATTCTTAGAAAATTCGCGAATGAGATAAGAGCCGGGAGCCCAGACAGGGAGGATGACTTCCAGTTCGTTGCTGTTTACATGATCGATTCGCATTTCTACCTCTACATAGTGAGTATGAGGTTGGGGAAATGATAAAGTGTAAGAAACAGACTGGTTATTTTGAGCTTTAGAAATGGTGTTAGTCATAAAAATAACTATGAAAAATATGTAAACTGATTTTAGATGCATAAGTGAAAATAGACAATTATGAATTTCAAAATTAAACTTTCTATAGGCTTTTGTAGTCATATAGATTATAATTGTAATGCGAATGATACTTATATAGGCAGAAAATTTGTAGATATTCAGCATATTAGCAAATTGGAGTCGCACTTTTTTTGTAATCAAACCTAACGATGAAAATAAAATATATTGTTTACACTTTAATAGTTCTAGTTTTAGCTTATCTAATTTATAAAAGAGTTCAGGGAGAATCGAAAGCTGATTCAGCAGCAGGCGGGGGGAAGGCTTCAAACAAAGGGCCATCGGGCACACTTCAGGCAATCGTCGTAAAATCTCAAAAGTTTAATAATGCCATTTCCGTTTCTGGATCTGTAGAAGCTAATGAACAGGTTAGTCTCAAAAGTGAGATCTCTGGTCTGGTAAGAGAGATTTATTTTAAAGAAGGGACAGTGGTTTCTAAAGGTGCTACTTTGGTGAAAATAGATGATAGGGAGTTAAAAGCACAACTAGCGCAGGCAGTAACAAAAGAGAAACTTGCTTTTGAAGTCGAGCGCAGAGCTTCGAAATTGTTAGAAGCAGAGGCCATCAGTCAGGAAGAATATGATAATGCGCTGGCAGAATTGAAATCACTTCAAGCTCAATCGCAATTGATAAAGGCTCAGTTGTCTAAAACAGAAATCCGCGCTCCGTTTTCGGGCCGAATTGGTTTAAGGAGCATCTCTGTAGGTGCTTATATTACACCAACTACTGATATTGCTAATCTGGTGAGTGTAAATCCTGTGAAAATTGATTTTTCGATTCCAGAGAAATATGCAAATCGTGTAAAAGTGGGGTCTAAATTCGATTTTACAGTAGCAGGCAATAATAAATCGATGGAGGCCGTAGTATATGCTATTGAACCGTCTATCAATGTGAATACAAGAACTTTGCTTTTGAGAGCCAGAGCAGATAATGCTTCCGGCAATTTACTTCCCGGCACATTTGCGAATGTTAAATTGCCGTTAGAATCTATTGAAAATGCGATTCTTGTTCCTACAGAAGCGATTGTTCCGGTGTTAAAAGGGAAACAGGTGTTTGTTTACGAGAATGGAAAAGCAGTTGCTAAAGATGTAGACACAGATATCAGAACAGATAAGGATGTTTTGATCACATCTGGTTTAAATGCAGGCGATACAGTAATAATATCAGGATTAATGTCGCTTAGGGCAGATCAGGAAGTTAAGGTAAAAGTGGTAAAACAATAAAAAGCAGTCTCAATGAGTATTTCAACAACAAGTATAAAAAGGCCGGTACTTGCCATTGTAATGAACCTTGTGATTGTTCTGTTTGGAATTATTGGCTACACATTTCTAGGGGTAAGAGAGTTTCCCTCCATAGACCCACCGGTTGTATCGGTAAGGACAAGTTATCCGGGGGCAAACGCAGATATCGTAGAATCGCAGATAACCGAACCGCTGGAAAAGTCTTTAAATAGTATAGACGGTATCAAAAACCTCTCTTCTTCAAGTAATCAGGGGAGTAGTGTAATTACTATAGAATTTAATCTGAACAAAAACTTAGAAGAAGCTGCGAATGACGTAAGAGATAAAGTTTCACAGGCGGCCAGGCAGCTTCCTAAAGATATAGATGGCTTGCCAATAGTTTCTAAGGCAGACGCTAACTCGGATGCAATAATCTCTATGACAATCCAAAGTGATAAAAGGAATATTTTGGAAGTGAGCGATTTTGCAGAGAACGTTATTGCACAGCGAATCCAAACCATACCCGGTGTTTCGAGTGTACAAATTTGGGGGCAAAAGAAGTTTGCAATGAGATTATGGCTGAATCCGGATAAATTGGCTTCTTATGCATTGACGCCTTTAGATGTTAGAAATGCACTGGAGGCACAGAATGTGGATTTGCCATCGGGAAAGATTTCTGGTGATAATACCGAACTGGTAGTAAAAACATCTGGAAACCTAAGCTCTGAAGATGAATTTGAAGAGCTGATTATTAAAAACGATGGTACAAATATCATTCGTTTAAAGGATGTGGGCTCTGCGGTTTTAGGTCCCGAAAATGAAGAAACAGTATTACGTTCTTCCGGAAAGCCAATGGTTGCAACAGCTATTATTCCTCAGCCTGGAGCAAATTATCTGGATATAGCCAAAGAATTTTATAAGCGTTATGACGAGCTGAAAAAGGAATTGCCGGAAGATTATACTTTAAATATAGCATTAGACAATACTTTATTTATTAAAAGGTCGGTTACAGAAGTTGCCGAAACAATTTTGATAGCACTGGTTTTGGTTATCATTATCATTTATCTGTTCTTTAGAGATTGGAGTATAGCATTCAGACCTTTAATTGATATTCCAGTATCATTGATAGCCACATTTTTTATCATGTATTTGTTGGGATTCTCCATCAATGTGTTGACATTGTTGGCGATAGTGCTTGCAACGGGATTGGTGGTTGATGATGGTATTGTTGTTACAGAGAATATTTATAAAAAAGTAGAGGAGGGAATGTCGCCTTTTGAAGCAGCGATACGTGGCTCGAATGAGATATTTTTTGCTATCATTTCAATCTCGATAACACTTGCGGCAGTTTTCTTACCCGTTATATTTCTGGAAGGATTTGTGGGACGCTTATTCCGGGAGTTCGGTGTGGTTATTGGTGCTGCGGTTCTGATATCTGCTTTTGTATCATTAACACTTACGCCAATGTTAAATGCTTATTTAATGAAGAGCGAGCATAAGCATTCTAAGTTTTATGATAAGACAGAACCCTATTTTGAACTGATGAATAACAGTTATGAGACCTCGCTTAATAAATTTATGAAAAGGCGCTGGTTAGCATTCCCTATTGTTATTTTATGTTTTGTTCTGATTGGGATTTTCTGGAAAGTATTGCCTAAGGAAACGGCACCTTTGGATGACAGAAGTGGCGTAAACCTAACTATAACAGCACCAGAAGGTGCATCTTTTGAGTATACAGATGCATTTATCCAAAAGGTAAACCATATAATTAAAGATACAGTACCCGAAGTATTGAGTCATATATCGATTACATCTCCGGGTTTTTCAGGTACCGGGGCTCCCAATACGGGAACAATCAGGCTTCGATTAGTGGATGCCGATAAAAGGGAAAGAACCCAACAGGAAATAGCACAGGAACTTACACAGATAACAAGAAAGCTTTCCGAAGCAAGGGCTTTCGTCATCCAGCAGCCAACAATTTCGGTAGGTAGGGTGAGAGGTTTACCTGTGCAGTACATTATACAGGCAAATAGTTTCGAAGATTTGCGGGAGAAAGTACCGCTGTTTATGCATGAAATTTCTCAGGATCCAACTTTTACCAATACAGATGTGAATCTTAAATTCAATAAACCTGAATTGAGTATCTCTATAGATAGAAATAAAGCGCAGGATTTAGGCGTATCAGTATTGGATATTGCGCAAACATTACAACTTTCTTTTAGTGCACAACGCTTTGCCTATTTTATCATGAACGGAAAGCAATATCAGGTAATAGGACAGTTTGACCGTGATAAAAGAGATGATCCCTACGATTTAACTTCAGTCTTTGTAAGAAATAAAAAAGGAGAACTGATTCAACTTGATAATCTGGTTACGATAGAAGAGCGTAGCAGCCCTCCACAATTATATAGAAATAATCGTTTCGCTTCGGCTACTGTTTCGGCAGGATTAGCGCCGGGTAAGACAATGGGAGATGGCATAGCAGCAATGGAAAGGGCAAAAGAAAAAGTCCTGGATGATACGTTCTCGACAGATTTGGCCGGAGAGTCAAGAGACTTTAGTGAAAGTAATTCGAATACGATATTTGCCTTTGGCCTGGCACTTTTACTGGTTTACCTGATACTTTCGGCACAGTTCGAGAGTTTTATAGATCCGATTATTATTATTGTGACGGTGCCACTTGCGGTTGCAGGAGCATTCTTCTCTTTGTGGATATTGGGACAAAGCTGGAATATATTCAGTCAGATCGGTACCATTATGTTAATTGGTCTGGTAACCAAGAATGGTATCCTGATTGTAGAATTTGCCAATCAGCTTAAAGAGCAGGGAGTGCCGCTTCCTCAGGCAATCAGGCAATCGGCTGTTGCCAGGTTAAGACCAATTTTGATGACAAGTTTGGCCATCGCATTAGGTGCTTTGCCTATTGCTATGGCGCTGGGAGCGGCAGCAAAGAGTAGGATGAGTATGGGAACTGTAATTATAGGAGGAACAATGTTCTCTTTAATATTAACCTTATATGTTATTCCCGCTATATATTCCTACTGGTCCAGAGAGCACAAAATAAGTAAAGCTGAAATGGCAGCAAAAGAAATTGAATTAGCAGAAAGAAATTCATAATATGAAGAAGCAGATAATCTATTTCTTAGTAATCCTATCTCTATTCTGTACAAATAAGATAAATGCACAGAATAATAGACTGACTTTAGAGGATGCTATTAAAATAGGCTTAGAAAATAACTACGACATAAAATTAAGTAAGAATTTAAAAGAGATCAGTGCCAATGATTTAAAATATGGTATTTCTGGTATGCTGCCAGTTGTTACAGGTAATTTGACAGATGTAAACAATGTGCAAACGTCGGAAGTGGAGTTGTCAAACGGAGGAACAAGAAATGCCGATAATGCTAAAACAACTAATCTGAATTATGGAGCCAGTTTAAACTGGAGGATCTTCGATGGATTCCAGATGTTCACCAATTATGATAAATTAAAGGAGTTTGATAGACTGGGAGAATTAAATGTTAAGTCGAATATCCAAGCCACGATAGCGGATATCATAGCTTCTTATTTTGATTTAGTTTCTCAGGAACAACAGCTGGACGCTACGCAAACTGCATTGGAAGTATCGCAAACCCGCTTGAAAAATGCGGATAGCCGCTATAAAATCGGAAAAGGATCAAAATTGGAATTACTCGCAGCAAAAGTAGATTTAACTGCCGATAGTTCGCTTTTGTTGAGGCAAAGAGGGCAATATAGCACCAGCAAAACAAAGCTGAATGAGTTATTAGCCAGAGATTTGAATACTTCTTTTAATATTTCGGATACTATTATTGTGGATAAGTCTCTTTCTTACGAAACATTACAACAGCAATTATCATCACAGAATCCTCAATTACAGATCGCTGCGGTAAATCAAAAGTTATCAGAACTAAACCTTAAGAGTGTGCGGGGAGCAAGATATCCTACAATAGCGCTTACATCCGGCTATAATTTTGCCAAAACAACATCGCCTCCTACCGGTTTTTCCATCCGATCCAATAGTCATGGATTTAATTATGGAATAACAGCCTCTGTAAATATTTTTAACGGGCTTCAGCAGAATAAAAATGAAAAGAATGCTAAGATCGAGCTGAACAACTCCAAGCTTAATACAGAAAAAATAATCCAAAACGTTAATGCGCAATTAATTAATCTGTATAGCGATTATCAAACTAATCTAAGATTGGTTGAATTAGAGAAGCGAAATGTGGATGTAGCCGAAGAAAATTTAAAGATCACATTAGAAAAGTACAAATTAGGAAGTATTGGCCCGCTGGAATTGAGAGAGGCACAGAGAAACTTTGTAGACGCAAACGCAAGGTTTTCAAACGCTCAATTTAAGGCGAAGCTTGCCGAAATTTCACTTAGAGAACTGGCAGGAACTATAGAACTTTAAGAGAAAGATTTTTATATCCTTCATCTTTTCTATATTTGTTGACTTTATAAACTATCTATATGTCATCATATAAATATAAAAATGTGCTGCTGGTTGATGATAATCACATAGACAATGCGATTAATGAGAAAGTTATCTCCAGTACTTTTTTTGCGGAGAAAGTGTACATCCAGCAATCTTGCGAAGACGCTATTAAGTTTTTAAAACAGCTTTCTGCTAATCCTGAGCAATTACCACAGGTTATTTTTGTCGATATAAAAATGCCGGTCAAGACGGGTTTCGATTTTTTAGTAGAATTTCAACAATTGCCTTTCTATCATAAAAACGAAGTGAAGATAGTCATGCTATCGTCCTCTCTGGATCCTACAGATCATAAAAAGATCGATGAATTTAATAATGTTTCAGATTTTTACGGAAAACCGCTTACTGCAGATACTTTAAAGGGAATTTAGAAATGTTATTAGTTGCTGACGGGGGATCTGCGGTTACCGATTGGGTGTTGTTGTTGGAGAATAAAGAGATTTTAGAATTTTCCAGCCCCGGAATTAACCCTTTTTTTCTTTCGGAGAGAGAAATAGTTAAAGTTCTCAATGCTATTAAAATACTTGATGAGTATATATCAGGTATAACAGAAGTTCATTTTTTTGGAGCAGGGTGCAACAGCCCGGACCGTAGAGAGACTGTGACAAATGCACTTACTTTAAGATTTCCTAATGCTTTTGTAAATGTAGAAAATGATATACTCGGTTCGGCTTACGCAACCTGTAAGGACAAGCCTGGTATCAATTGCATTTTAGGAACAGGATCAAATATATCTTTTTATGATGGTAAGATTCTCCATGAAGGAGTACATGGGCTAGGATATATATTCGATGACGAAGGATCTGGGACCCTTTTTGGGAAGAAATTAATCACAGAGTTCCTTTATAAAAAGATGCCTTCTGACTTAGAAGCTTTGTTCTTCGAAGAATTCAAAGTGACAAAAGAAGATGTAATTCAAAGTATATATCAAAAGCCATTGCCTAATTTTTACCTTTCATCCCATAATATATTCTTAAAAAGGCATATCGATCATCCATACTGTTCGGATCTTTTAGAGAAAGGATTGGATGATTTTGTAAGGACTCATATATTAACTTATAAACACTATAAAGAATATGTCTGCAATTTTGTGGGGCCAACAGCTTTCGAATTTCAGAGTATTTTAAAGAAGGTTTGTAAAAAACATGGGGTTAACGTAGGGATTATTCTGGAAAAGCCAATCAACGAGCTTTTTAATTTTGTGCGTAATCGAGAAGGGTTTTAAGTAAAATCGAATTTCTTTAAAAGTATTCCCCTGTCAGCCAGTTGATTGCGTTTAATGGTATAAAAAGGTTTTAAAAAGATTTGCGGGTTAATATAAAGTTCGTACATTTGCACTCCCAATCGCGAGGAAGGGGCATAGGAAACTGAAGGAATAGGCAGGAACGGCAGCAGCTTAAAGGGTTAGCAGGAGAGGGATAAAGAGAGAAAAAAGGGTTGCTGAAAAAAAATAAAAAAAAGTTCTTGCAGGAAAGAAAAAGATTCCTACCTTTGCACTCCCGAACGGGACGGAGCCACGAGGGCTACGGAAACAAAGCGAAAAAGATTTCCCACCTGAATGGGTGGAAGATATAAAAGCCGACCAGTGACTGGAAGGCGGGAAGTTCTTTAAGATCATATCATATAGCACAGTCAACAAACGTCGGGACAGACGGAAGACAAGAAAAAAGAAATATTGACATCATGTCAGTATCGAACATAACATTTTACAATGGAGAGTTTGATCCTGGCTCAGGATGAACGCTAGCGGCAGGCCTAATACATGCAAGTCGAACGGGATTCAGTTTAAAGCTTGCTTTAGGCTGATGAGAGTGGCGAACGGGTGCGTAACGCGTATGCAACCTACCTATCACAGGGGGATAGCTCGGCGAAAGTCGGATTAACACCGCATGACATCATGATATGGCATCATATTATGATCAAATCTGAGGAGGTGATAGATGGGCATGCGTGCCATTAGCTAGTTGGCGGGGTAACGGCCCACCAAGGCGACGATGGCTAGGGGATCTGAGAGGATTGCCCCCCACACTGGTACTGAGACACGGACCAGACTCCTACGGGAGGCAGCAGTAAGGAATATTGGTCAATGGAGGGAACTCTGAACCAGCCATGCCGCGTGCAGGAAGACTGCCCTATGGGTTGTAAACTGCTTTTGTTAGGGAATAAACCTTCTTACGAGTAGGAAGCTGAATGTACCTAAAGAATAAGGATCGGCTAACTCCGTGCCAGCAGCCGCGGTAATACGGAGGATCCGAGCGTTATCCGGATTTATTGGGTTTAAAGGGAGCGTAGGCGGCTGGATAAGTCAGGGGTGAAAGACGGCAGCTCAACTGTCGCAGTGCCCTTGATACTGTTTGGCTTGAATATAGTTGAGGTAGGCGGAATGTGACAAGTAGCGGTGAAATGCATAGATATGTCACAGAACACCGATTGCGAAGGCAGCTTGCTAAGCTATAATTGACGCTGAGGCTCGAAAGCGTGGGTATCGAACAGGATTAGATACCCTGGTAGTCCACGCCCTAAACGATGATGACTCGATGTTAGCGATATACCGTTAGCGTCCAAGCGAAAGCGTTAAGTCATCCACCTGGGGAGTACGTCCGCAAGGGTGAAACTCAAAGGAATTGACGGGGGCCCGCACAAGCGGAGGAGCATGTGGTTTAATTCGATGATACGCGAGGAACCTTACCCGGGCTTGAAAGTTACTGAATGATTTAGAGATAGATCAGTCCTTCGGGACAGGAAACTAGGTGCTGCATGGCTGTCGTCAGCTCGTGCCGTGAGGTGTTGGGTTAAGTCCCGCAACGAGCGCAACCCCTATGTTTAGTTGCCAGCATTTAAGGTGGGGACTCTAAACAGACTGCCTGCGCAAGCAGTGAGGAAGGATGGGACGACGTCAAGTCATCATGGCCCTTACGTCCGGGGCTACACACGTGCTACAATGGTCGGTACAGAGGGCTGCTACCTGGCAACAGGATGCCAATCTCAAAAAGCCGATCACAGTTCGGATCGGAGCCTGCAACTCGGCTCCGTGAAGTTGGATTCGCTAGTAATCGCGTATCAGCAATGACGCGGTGAATACGTTCCCGGGCCTTGTACACACCGCCCGTCAAGCCATGGAAATTGGGGGTGCCTAAAGTCCGTAACCGCAAGGAGCGGCCTAGGGTAAAACCGATAACTGGGGCTAAGTCGTAACAAGGTAGCCGTACCGGAAGGTGCGGCTGGAATACCTCCTTTCTGGAGCTGTCCGAGACGGACGGTGCTATATGAATATATCTTAATCAAAAAAAGAGATGAACCTTTAAAGAGATGTAGCCGGTTAGTGAAGATAACGGCAGGCTAAGGGGAATATAGTCCCGTAGCTCAGTTGGTTAGAGCACTACACTGATAATGTAGGGGTCAGCAGTTCAAATCTGCTCGGGACTACAGGGGACATCCTTAAGAGGGGAATTAGCTCAGCTGGCTAGAGCACCTGCCTTGCACGCAGGGGGTCAACGGTTCGAATCCGTTATTCTCCACGAGGAAGTAAATAGTGAAATGAAAAGAGTAGCGATACTAATAACATCTAGCTATGAACTTCAGAAAGTTCTTTGACATATTGGAAGAAGTAGAAAAAGAGAAGACAGCAGATGGCGTATGCCATCAGCAATGAAGAAAGTAAATAAGGGCACACGGAGGATGCCTAGGCTCTCAGAGGCGAAGAAGGACGTGATAAGCTGCGATAAGCTACGGGTATCGGCACATACGACTTGATCCGTAGATTTCCGAATGGGGAAACCTGACATACTGAAGGTATGTCGCACAAGCGCAAACCTGCTGAACTGAAACATCTAAGTAAGCAGAGGAAGAGAAAATAATAATGATTTCCTGAGTAGTGGCGAGCGAAAGGGAAAGAGCCCAAACCGGACCTGTTACGGCAGGTCCGGGGTTGTAGGACTGAAAAGTGGGTATATCGATGAAGCAGAACGGGATGGGAAGCCCGGCCATAGCGTGTGACAGCCACGTATGCGTAAAGGAATATACCCTATCAGTATCCTGAGTACCGCGGGGTCGGAGACGCCCTGTGGGAATCTGCCAGCACCATCTGGTAAGGCTAAATACTCCTGAGAGACCGATAGTGAACCAGTACCGTGAGGGAAAGGTGAAAAGAACCGTGAATAACGGAGTGAAATAGAACCTGAAACCGTGTGCCTACAAGCGGTCGGAGTCCCGACTTATCGGGATGACGGCGTGCCTTTTGCATAATGAGCCTACGAGTTGCTCTTCCCTGGCAAGGTTAAGTACTTCAGGTACGGAGCCGAAGCGAAAGCGAGTCTGAATAGGGCGTACAGTCAGGGGAGGCAGACGCGAAACCTTGTGATCTACCCTTGGGCAGGTTGAAGGTGCGGTAACACGTACTGGAGGACCGAACCGATAAACGTTGAAAAGTTTCCGGATGACCTGAGGGTAGGGGTGAAAGGCTAATCAAACTGGGAAATAGCTCGTACTCCCCGAAATGTTTTTAGGAACAGCGTGGTGGTTAGTTTACTAGAGGTAGAGCTACCGATTGGGTGCGGGGGAGTCAAATCCTACCAAATCCAGACGAACTCCGAATGCTAGATAAATATACACTGCAGTGAGGCGCGGGGTGCTAAGGTCACGCGCCGAGAGGGAAAGAACCCAGACCATCAGCTAAGGTCCCCAAGTGTACGCTAAGTTGAACTAACGAGGTCTGATTGCATAGACAGCTAGGATGTTGGCTTGGAAGCAGCCATTCATTTAAAGAGTGCGTAACAGCTCACTAGTCGAGCGATCGGGCATGGATAATAAACGGGCATCAAGTGTACCACCGAAGCTATGGGATTGAAATATATCGGTAGGGGAGCATTCTATGTGCGGCGAAGGTATCTGGTAATGGGTGCTGGAGCGCATGGAAAAGCAAATGTAGGCATAAGTAACGATAAGGCGGGAGAGAAACCCGCCCACCGAAAGGATAAGGTTTCCTGATCAACGCTAATCGGATCAGGGTTAGTCGGGGCCTAAGGATAACCCGAACGGGGATTCCGATGGACAACTGGTTAATATTCCAGTACTTTTGTTAGCTGCGATGGGGCGACGGAGTAGTGACACTGCCGCGAACTGACGGAATAGTTCGTTAAAGAGCGTAGGTATAGGATCTGTAGGCAAATCCGCAGGTCTTGCTGAAACTTGATAGTACCGGGCGGCTTCGGCCAACTGGATAGCGCAGGTAATCAGACTTCCAAGAAAACCCCCTAAGCTTCAGGCTAACAGAACCCGTACCGCAAACCGACACAGGTATCCGGGAAGAGAATTCTAAGGTGCTCGAGTGAATCATGGCTAAGGAACTCGGCAAAATGGCCCTGTAACTTCGGGAGAAGGGGCGCTGGAGCGATCCAGCCGCAGTGAAAAGGCCCAGGCGACTGTTTAACAAAAACACATGGCTTTGCAAAATCGCAAGATGAAGTATAAGGCCTGACACCTGCCCGGTGCTGGAAGGTTAAGAGGGGATGTCATCGTAAGAGAAGCATTGAATCGAAGCCCCAGTAAACGGCGGCCGTAACTATAACGGTCCTAAGGTAGCGAAATTCCTTGTCGGGTAAGTTCCGACCTGCACGAATGGTGTAACGATCTGGGCGCTGTCTCAGCCATGAGCTCGGTGAAATTGTGGTCCCGGTGAAGACGCCGGGTACCCGCAACGGGACGGAAAGACCCCATGAACCTTCACTATAGTTTAACATTGACATTGGGTGCATGATGTGTAGGATAGGCGGGAGATATTGAAGCGGCGTCGCCAGGCGTCGTGGAATCAACGTTGAAATACCGCCCTTTATGTATCCGGTGTCTAATCCCGAAAAATCGGGAGACATTGTTTGACGGGTAGTTTGACTGGGGTGGTCGCCTCCAAAAGGGTAACGGAGGCTTTCAAAGGTAAGCTCAGTACGCTTGGTAACCGTACGTGGAGTGCAATGGCATAAGCTTGCTTGACTGTGAGGCCTACAAGCCGAGCAGGGTCGAAAGACGGACATAGTGATCCGGTGGTTCTGCATGGAAGGGCCATCGCTCAAAGGATAAAAGGTACTCTGGGGATAACAGGCTGATCTCCCCCAAGAGCTCATATCGACGGGGAGGTTTGGCACCTCGATGTCGGCTCGTCACATCCTGGGGCTGGAGAAGGTCCCAAGGGTTGGGCTGTTCGCCCATTAAAGTGGCACGCGAGCTGGGTTCAGAACGTCGCGAGACAGTTCGGTCCCTATCTGTTGTGGGCGCGGGAAATTTGCGCGGGGCTGACCTTAGTACGAGAGGACCGGGTTGGACTGACCTCTAGTGAATCTGTTGTACCGCCAGGTGCACTGCAGAGTAGCTACGTCGGGAATAGATAAGCGCTGAAAGCATCTAAGTGCGAAACTAGCCGCAAGATAAGATTTCCATAGAGGACCCCCGAAGACTACGGGGTTGATAGGCTACAGATGTAAAGGCAGCGATGCCAAAGTCGAGTAGTACTAATTGTCCGAAAGCTTTCCATTGGGCTTGCCTAACTGTTGTTTTCTCTGTCCTGCTTCTTTCAATGATATGTCATACCGAACAAAGATATTCGGGTGCCTATATCGGCGGTGTCCACCTCTTCCCATTCCGAACAGAGCAGTTAAGCCCGCCAGAGCCGATGGTACTGCAGTAACATGTGGGAGAGTAGGTCGGTGCCTTACCTTAAAGAAGGGATCTTCAGCTATTGCGAAGGTCCCTTTTATTGTTTTTGGGCGAGGCCAGGGCGCATATCCCGCCGCGGCCCAATCACATAAACCCAACCCGTCGTAGCCTTTCCATTCCATCTATTATTACCAGGTATGTTCACATTATTTCAGGGAGGATCCCAGCTGGTTGAATGATGTATGTCAGATCCCATGTTGCTTCCTGTCCTGGGCGGTGCATAGCGGGGAATGAGGCAGAATATTGGTAAGTCCAAGGCCAGGCGTACTACGGGTAGCTTTCCTGTTCCGTATAAGATAGCCCTAAAGGCAAGGGACCTCCAGCTAACCAATTCCAATATTTACTCTATCATGTAATGATATCTCTTGTATTTCCATATAGTTTTGCTTTTAGATATGATACTTCTCCTGAGAAGCGGGCTCTTGTAGAAGAAATTTACTTTTACTCACGAGCGTTATTTTTGATATATACCCTTAATATCTATAAACTCTTAATTTTCAAAACAAAAGTGAAATTGAGAGACATATTTAGTAAATTTGCAACCTTAAAATTGAAGACATTAGCCGATGTATAAGGAATATAAACAACTGAATTTATCTCAAATTGGAAAAGAGGTTTTAGAGAATTGGAAGGAAAATGATGTTTTTGCTAAAAGCATTAATAATAGGCCAGATTCTAAACCGTATACTTTTTTCGAAGGTCCTCCTTCTGCAAACGGTATGCCCGGCATACATCATGTAATGGCCCGTTCTATTAAAGATATTTTTTGTCGTTATAAGACGCTTAAAGGCTACCAGGTAAAAAGAAAGGGTGGTTGGGATACTCATGGCCTGCCAATTGAATTGGCTGTAGAAAAATCATTGGGTATAACTAAAGAGGATATAGGTAAGAAGATTTCAGTTGAGGACTATAACGAAGCTTGTCGGAAGGAGGTTATGCGCTATACGGATGTCTGGAACGACCTAACGGAGAAAATGGGATATTGGGTTGACTTGGATGAACCTTATATTACTTATAAAAACGACTATATAGAATCACTTTGGTGGATTTTAAAGGAACTTCATACCGCTGGGTTCTTATACAAAGGTTATACTGTTCAGCCATATTCTCCTGCTGCAGGTACCGGCTTAAGTTCGCATGAACTCAATCAACCCGGAACTTATCGAGATGTAAAGGATACTTCCGTTGTAGCGGAGTTTAGATTAAAGGGCGATCAAATTCATCCTTTAATACCTCGTTTATTTGAAGAGGATGAGGAAGATACTGTAATAATAGCCTGGACCACTACTCCATGGACGCTTCCATCGAATTGTGCTTTGGCAATTGGAGAGAATATAGATTATGTTAAAGTAAAGACTTTTAATCAATATACCCATTTGCCAGTAAGTGTTGTTTTGGCGAGGGATTTGGTTGCAAAGCATTTTAAGGCGGAAGCAAAGGATTTGTCTTTTCAAGATTATAAAGGTGGTGACAAGTTGATTCCATGGGAAGTTACAGATGAATTTAAAGGAAGTGAACTGGTAGGTCTGCGCTATTATCAGTTACTTCCTTATGTAAGCAGTGAAGAAATTGAAGCTAATGCTTTTAGAGTAATCCCAGGAGATTTTGTAACTACTGAAGATGGTACTGGTATTGTACATATAGCGTCTGTATATGGTGCGGACGACTTTAGGGTAGCTAAGGAAAATGGTGTACCATCTATAATGATTAAGGATGAGCGAGGAAATGAGTTGCCTTTGGTTGATAAACAAGGAAGGTTTATTCCGGAGGTAACAGATTTTGCAGGAAGATTCGTGAAAGAGGAATACTATTCTGATGAAGAGCGAAAAGCTGAGGATTTTAAACCAACAGATGTTCTTATTGCAATTAAGCTAAAGGAAGAGAATAAAGCATTTGACGTTAAGAAATACGAACACAGTTATCCTCATTGCTGGAGAACTGACAAGCCAGTGCTTTACTATCCTTTAGATAGCTGGTTTATTAAAACAACAGCTATTAAAGATAAGCTAGTAGCTTTAAATAAAACTATCAATTGGAAGCCGGAATCTACTGGAACCGGACGTTTCGGTAACTGGCTGGAAAATTTAGTTGATTGGAATTTATCTCGTTCCAGATATTGGGGGACTCCTTTACCTATCTGGAGAACTGAAGATGGATCGGAAGAAATTTGTATCGGATCGGTAGGGGAGCTGAATTCTAAAATTGATGAAGCAGCGCAGGCAGGTTTTATGCCAGAAGGATTCCGTTTGAAGGATATGCATAGACCTTTTGTTGATGATGTTGTTCTGGTATCTTCAAAAGGAGAAAAAATGTTTAGAGAACCAGATCTGATAGATGTTTGGTTTGATTCGGGAGCAATGCCTTACGCACAATGGCATTATCCTTTCGAAAATCAGGAAGAATTCGCTAAGGCTTATCCTGCTGATTTCATCGCAGAAGGTGTGGACCAAACAAGGGGCTGGTTTTTTACTCTACATACTATTGCCGCTTTGTTGAGCGAATGCTCTCCTGAAATTAAAGCTGTAAATTTTGAGAATGGAAATCAAGGAATTGCTTTTAAAAACGTGATTTCTAACGGACTTGTACTAGATAAGAATGGAAATAAAATGTCTAAACGTCTGGGAAATGCAGTCGATCCTTTCTCTACTATCGAACAATATAGTGCCGATGCAACCCGTTGGTACATGATAAGTAATGCTTCTCCCTGGGATAATCTGAAGTTTAATATAGAAGGATTGGATGAGGTGCGAAGAAAATTCTTCGGTACATTATACAATACTTACGCTTTCTTTGCGCTTTATGCAAATATTGACGGGTTTAAGTATAGCGAAGCTGATATTGACATCAGTAAACGTCCGGAAATAGATCGTTGGATTATTTCTTTACTGAATACCTTAACTAAGGAGGTTGATGAGTTTTACGAAGATTTTGAACCTACTAAAGCGGCAAGGTCTATACAAAACTTTGTGGATGAGCATTTAAGTAACTGGTTCGTTAGATTAAGCAGAAGGCGTTTTTGGAAAGGTGATTATTCAGAAGATAAGATATCAGCATATCAAACTTTATATACTTGTTTGGAAACTGTTGCTAAATTGATGTCTCCAATTGCCCCGTTTTTCTCCGACAGGTTATTTAATGATTTGAACAGCGAAACGGACAGAGAGAAAGTAGAATCTGTTCATTTAGCGGATTTTCCTATTTATCATGAGGAATTAGTTGACAAATCTCTAGAAGAAAGAATGCAGTTAGCTCAGGATATTTCTTCGATGGTATTATCGTTACGTAAAAAAGTTGGAATAAATGTAAGGCAGCCATTAAATAAGATATTGTTACCTGTTTTGGATGCTGCGTTTCAGGCAAAAGTAGAAAAGGTTAAGGAATTGATCTTATCAGAAACTAATATCAAAGAAATTGAGTATATTACAGATACGGCTGGTATTATTAAAAAGAAAATCAAACCAAACTTTAAGTCTTTGGGACCTAAAGTTGGAAAGAACATGAAAGCTGTTGGTAATTATCTGACAAATCTTACGGATGAACAAATAAATTCATTTGAGACAAACAGAAACATCGTTTTTGATGTTGATGGTCTAACATTTGACATACCGGTGGAAGATGTAGAAATAATTGCTGAGGATGTACCGGGATGGCAGGTTACAAATATTGGAAGATTGACTGTAGCATTAGATGTTACCATCACAGAGGAGTTAAAGGAAGAAGGGATTGCAAGGGAAGTTATCAATAGAATTCAAAACCTAAGAAAAGATAAAGGTTTTGAAGTGACAGATAAGATAAAGGTTTTATTAGAGGATAACTCTTTAATCTCAAAATCTGTAGAAAAAAATAAATTATATATTTGTGCCGAGACCCTTTCTGAAGAGTTTGAGATATTAAAATTGACAGAAGGAGATAGCATAGAAATAGAGAACGAAAAATTATTTATCTTGCTAAGTAAAATTTAAGACTATGGAAAATGTTGCTAAAAACCGTTACTCAGATGCAGAACTTCAAGAGTTCAAAGAATTAATCACCACTAAGTTGAATAGTGCTAAGGAAGAGTTAGCATTGTTAGCCAATTCATTAAGTAATCCTAATGCAAATGGTACAGATGATACGGCAGGAACTTTTAAAACATTGGAAGATGGTTCTGCAACATTAGAAAAAGAACAAATTAATCAGTTGGCAGCAAGGCAGAAAAAATTTATAGAGAATTTAGAAGCTGCACTGGTAAGAATAGAAAATAAAACATATGGCATTTGCCGCGAAACAGGTAAGCTTATTCAGAAAGAACGTTTAAGAGCTGTACCACATGCCACTTTAAGTATGGAAGCTAAATTAAAACAGAATTAATGAAAGGATATAATAAACCAATTATCCTTATTCTATTAGTATTAATTGCTGATCAAGTTCTTAAAACATGGATAAAAACCAATATGTTTATTGGTCAGGAGTTCCATATTATTAAGAATTTTTTTATTATTCACTTTACGGAGAATAATGGGATGGCATTTGGTATGGAGTTTGGCGGTGAAGCCGGAAAGTTAGCATTGTCTTTGTTTAGAATATTAGCTGTAGGGGGAATAGGTTATGGTTTGCATTACCTGATAAAGCATAAATATCACCGCGGTTTTATTTTAAGCGTAGCCTTGATTTTCGCGGGAGCGCTGGGGAATATCATAGACTCAGTTTTTTATGGCGTTATTTATGGATATGAAAAATTGTTCCATGGCAGAGTGGTAGACATGTTTTATTTTCCAATATTGAAAGGCAGCTTTCCCGACTGGTTTCCTATATGGTCAGGTGAGGAATTTATTTTTTTCAGGCCGGTTTTTAACATCGCAGATGCAGCTATCTCTATCGGCGTGTTTATAATACTCCTGAATCAAAAAACGTATTTTAAGGAAGAGATAAAAGAAGTACCATCGCCAAATAGCGAGGTTGTCGAAGATTAGAAATATAAAAAAGCCCTTCAAAATTTTGGAGGGCTTTTTTATATTTAAGGCTTACTTTACTGTGTTATGCCGTTTAAAATTTGTGTCTTATTGATTGTATTATTTTGTTCTCTAAAAGTTTATTCAAATCAAAATTCTGAGTTTTGTGGTTGGGGAGCAGTTTTTCATAGCCAGCGACTAAATGAGAAGCTGGGGTTACATTTAGATGTTCAAGCAAGAAGTGCAGATGAATTTGACTATCTGAAAAATATTCTGGTGAGGCCCGGTGTTACCTATTTTATTAACAAGGAAATGAATGTGACGCTTGGATATGCCTGGGTTAACAGTAAATTTAAGTCAGATCTTTTGGACGTTAACCTGACTGAGCAAAGAATTTGGGAGCAATTGATTTATCTGCAAAAAATAGGGGATGTAGGTTTGAACCATAGACTCCGGTTTGAACAGCGTTTTATTGAACAGGTTCAGGGTAATGTGTTTTCTCAGCGTTTACGTTATTTTGTAAGGACTTTATTGCCTTTTTCTAATCAGACGCCATTTACAGAAGGAATCTTTTTAGGGCTTCAGAACGAGCTTTTTTTTAATGTACAAAATAAAGTTAATGGGAGTTTTTTTGATCAAAACAGAGCCTATGTTTCTTTAGGTTATAGATTCAAACCTTCTTTTGATCTAGAAATGGGTTATATGAATCAGCGAATTAAACAAAGAACCGAAGGCCTGACTAATAATATTTTACAATTAGCAGCATATACCAGATTTTAATCAACAAAGGGGCTGCCCTTTGTTGATTTTTATTATTCTTCTGAAGGGAAGTCTAAAGCCAGTCTTTCCACTATTCTGTCGTTCATAATATGTTCTTTTACAATTTCATCAACATCTGATAGTTGTACTTTGCCATAAAATATACCTTCAGGGTATACAACAACACTAGGGCCAAGTTCACATGTTTCCAAACATCCCGCTCGTTGTGCTCTAACAGTTGCTAAAAGACCGTTATCTTTTACAGCTTTTTTGAACGCTGCAGTCAAAGCGAGCCCATGCTGCTCTCCACAACAAACTCTGGCGCCTTCGGGTCTTTGGTTGGTACAAACGAAGATATGTTTCTTATATTTCTGTCTCATGCTATTTATTTTTTGTCAAAATTACTATAAAGCTAAAACTATCCTAATTTGTAAACTTAAATCCCCAAAAATGGTTTAAGAGATATGATCAAAAAGATTTTAATTACCGGAGGCAGCGGATTTTTAGGAACGCATTTAACAAAAGAATTATTAGAAAGGGGATATCGTGTAAATCATTTGAGTAGGGGAGAGAGAAGACAGATATTAGGGGTGACTACTTATTTTTGGAATATAGAAACAGGTGAAATTGATGAAAGGTGTTTGGAAGGAGTTGAAATTATAATACATCTTGCCGGTGCAGGTATTGGAGATAAACGTTGGACAGATAAGAGAAAGCAGGAGATAATTAAGAGTAGAGTAGATTCAATCAATCTGATTTATCATTTAATGGATAAGATAAATCATCAGGTAGAGACAGTGATATCGGCATCGGCATCTGGTTATTATAGCGATAGGGGAGACGAAATGATGGAAGAGCCGGCGCTGCCTAAGAATGATTTTTTGGGTAACTGTTGTCATTTGTGGGAAAAGGCGGTGGATCGAGGTAAAGATTTTGATTTGAGGATAGTGAAGTTGAGGACAGGTATTATATTGGATAAGGAGAAAGGGGCTTTTCCTAAACTAGTTGTTCCTTTTAAACTGGGTGTAGGCGCTCCGCTTGGGAATGGACGGCAATGGATGTCCTGGATTCATATTAAAGACGCTGTAGGGGTTTATATGCATTTTATAGAAAATGATTTAGGAGGAGTATATAACATGAGTTCTCCTGAGCCTCATCGAAATAAAGCCTTTTCTTCTCTCCTTTCGAAAAAACTGCATAAATTTTTATGGGTTCCGGCTGTTCCTGGAATAGTTTTGAAGATCGCTTTAGGAGAAATGAGTACCATTTTATTAGGCAGTACAAAAATGTCGGTGGCTAAATTATTGGCTACGGGTTATCGATTTAAATACCCAACTTTAAATATGGCATTAGATAATCTACTCGATAAAAAGGTGTGATTTTTTTGCACTGATAAATAGATACTTAAATAAAACTTTGTTTTTTTGTTATCAAATCATTTGGAGCGAATAGGGCAAAGTATTACCTTTGCACAACTTTACTGAAAACAACAAGAGATCAATAAAGTAAGATTCCGTAGCTCAGCTGGTAGAGCATTACACTTTTAATGTAGTGGTCCTGGGTTCGAATCCCAGCGGGATCACAAGAAGCCTCTCAGAAATGTGAGGCTTCTTTATTTTAGATGTCTCACCTCTGAAAAAGTTGATAACAAATTCAACTTATTATGGGAAAATAGGATTTACTTTACTTAGATCTGTTGTAAGGCTTGTTTGACAGTGTCTTTATTGGGTTTAGAAATAGGGATTTTTTCTCCAGACATTAAAAGTAGGATACCACCATCTTCTTTTAACCAGCTTTTTACATATTTTGGATTTACTAAGTGACTTTGGTGAGTTCTTAAAAATCCATTGGGGCGCAATAAATCGGCATATTCTTTAAGGGGTTTAGAAACCAATATTTTTTCGTTGCCTGAAAGGTAGAAGTGGGTATAAGTATTGTCTGCTTCGCAACGTATAATTTCTGATAAAGTAACATACCTTATTTCGCTCTGCATCTGCAGGGCTATTTTACTAACGTTCGTTTCTGGCTTTTTTAATTGCTGTAGTAAAAAATCGAGCTGCGAAGATTGTATCTGTGATGCCAATTTATGCTCGGCTTTATTTACTGCATTCATTAGTTCCTCAATATCAACTGGTTTTAAAAGATAATCTAAGGCGGCAAATTTTACAGCTTGTATTCCATATTGGTCGTAAGCGGTAACAAAAATAACTTCGAAATTACGTTTGGGAAGCAGTTTTAGTACGTCAAAGCCTGTTTGTTCGCCCATTTGAATGTCCAGAAACACTAATTCAGGTAAATGTTTGTCAATAGCGTCTACCGCGTCACTTACATTTTGTGCTGTTGCAATTATTGATACCTGCGGACAGTGCTTTGTTAGCAGATTCCGCAGGTTTTCTAAGTTGGAAATTTCGTCGTCTATTAAAACTGCTCTCATCACACTATAGCCAATCGGTTAATGTTAAGTCTATTTCAGTGCCTTTAGTGCTTGATTGTATAGTCAAGTTAAAGCGATTTTTTTTATAAATACTATTTAATAATGCTATTCTACTGTCACTTAATTGCATTCCCAAGCCAATATTCCTTTTTTCTGTATCAAATCCATTTCCATTATCAGAAACAGTTAACATCAAATCATTTGCTTGCTTAATAAATGTGATTGTAATTTTTCCATCGGCAGCTTTTTGCGATATGCCGTGTTTCACCGCATTTTCTACAAAAGGTTGCAGCAGCATACTTGGTATTTCTATGTTATCTAAATCTAAGTTTTCGGAGTGATTAATTTCGTACTGAAAGCCGAACCGCAATTGCTCCATTTGTAAGTAATCGTCTAGTAGCTTTTTTTCCTGCGATAAACTAATCAGTTCTTTATCATCAAGTACGTTACGAGTTAACCGGGCAAATTTAGAAAGGTACTTATTGGCATTGTCTATTTCGTTTTTGTTCATTAAATTTTGAATGCCAGAGAGCGCATTAAACAGAAAGTGGGGGTTTAATTGGGAACGAATTGAATTAAGTTGGAGCTTTGCAATGTTTTTCTGCTGCTCTTTTTGTGCCAGTCTTTTTTTGTTTCTTTTTTTGATGATATAAATAATAGAAAGACAGGTTAACCCAATAGAAAGTGCTACGATAAGTGTATATATAAAAAGTTCTTTCTTAGTATAGTTCTCTTCATCTAATATTATGGAAAGCGTATGTCTGGTTATATGTTTTTCTATTTCTTTGGGTGAAGTGTCACAATTGAAACAGTTGTTCCATTTTATTAATGGCTGAATAATAATTTCATAATCCCCCGATTTTTTGAAAATACTTCTATCTATGTTGATATAAGGTACAAATTCATGTTTGTCGACTACACCGCCATATTGCCATGCAGTTGATTCGAAAATTATTTTATTGGTTTGCTTGTCTTTTATGGTGGTATAGTAGACATAGTCAATATCAGATTTGTCTTTATAAATAGTTAGTTCATCGTCTTTTTGAGTAAAAATGAGCTTTGTGCTATCCTTTAGAGCCATGATTCTGTTGTAGTCGACACCTTTTTCGGTTTTGAAACGTTTTGAAAATCCTAAAATTTTTGCTCTCGGGATAAGTTTACCATAAAAAACAGATTTGTCAATATCTATAGGTTTCTCGATGCTAAAGACTAATACTGTAATAACTTTATTTTTGATAGGAAAGGTACCGAGTGAAGTAGAACGAAATATCTCTTCGTCACCCCCTGCGTGAGTGTCTTTTAATTTTGCCTGGTTGATGGATTGATTTACTAAAATTGGCTTATCATCTACCAAAATGGTATACCGAAAATTCGGCACATTAATATTTCTCCGAAAATTAATTTGGATGCTAGCATTATTAGCATCAGGCAAATAATTAAAGGTGGTATTGGGTTGATTGGGGAATATATTGTGATAATAGACGTTTTTGGCCGCACTATCTACGCACATGAGCAGTTTTCCTCCCGCAGCATAATAGCGAGAAAAGTTGATGCCTTTTTGTGCATTTATTGTAGGTAGCCAAATAATAAGATATAGGAATATAAAGGTTATCTTTTTCATAATGTAAAGTTTAATTTTCATCAAACTTGTAGCAATAATAGCAAAACTAAAACCATAAAACAGTAAACACCGGCTTTGAAATAGTAGATGTGTTATTTTATAGAGTATTTGAATGCTGGGGTTAGCTTGTGATGTAGCTGAAATGAATACTAAGTATTTGATATTGAGTTTTGAAATGTGAAAAAGGGGCTAATCTTTATATTATAGTGGGATTAAATTGAATTAATTCACCATAATCAACTAATTTTATGATTTTATGAATTGAATAAGGAATCAATGGAAACAGGACTGAAACTTAAATTTGTTGTTGTATGTGCTTTATTTCTTAGCTCTTCGTGTAATTCTTTTCAGAAAAAAGAATTATCCAGAGAACAAAAAATGAATCAGATTTTAAAGACTATTATTCCACCAACGATTTCGAAAAATAAGTTGATCATAACAGATTTTGGCGCTGTAGGAGATTCTCTGTCAGATAGTAAACCTGCTTTTGATAAAGTGATTCAAATTTGTAAAGAACAAAATGGAGCTCGAATCATTGTCCCTCCTGGAGTGTATTTGCTGCGGGGACCTATTCATATGGTTGACAATATGTCTATAGATATACAAAAGGGGGCTAAATTAATTTTTAGTAATGAAGCTAAAGATTATCTTCCTACGGTTCTGACAAGTTGGGAAGGAACCTTTTTATATAATTATAGTCCTTTTATATATGCGTATCAGGTTAAAAATGTAGCTATTATCGGTGAAGGAACTATTGACGGGAATGCAAAGGACTCATTCAACTTATGGCATGGTAAACAAAAACAGAGTCAGGAATTGAGTCGGAAAATGAATCATGAGAATGTTCCTATAGAAAAAAGACAGTTTGGCGAAGGGCATTTTCTTAGACCTCAGTTTATCCAGTTTTTTGAGTGTAAGAATATACTGATAGAGGGAGTGACTATAACCAACTCTCCTTTTTGGTGTGTGCATTTTTTGAAGTCGGAAAATATTACTGCAAGGAAAGTGAAATTCGATGCATTTAATAAAAATAATGATGGTTTCGATCCTGAATATTCCAAGAATGTATTGATAGAAGATATAGACTTTAATAATGCTGATGATAACATCGCTATAAAGGCGGGAAGGGACTATGAAGGAAGAAGAATAGGTCTCACTTCAGAAAATATCATAATCCGTAATTGCAGATTTAAAGGATTACACGGTGTTGTAATTGGAAGTGAAATGTCTGCTGGAGTACAAAATGTCTTTGTAGAAAATTGTACATATGGCGGTTATTGTAAACGAGGTATATATTTAAAATCTAATCCCGACAGAGGAGGTTTTATCAGAGATATCTATATAAATAATGTAGTGTTTGGGGAGGTTGAAGATTGTTTTTTTGTTACTTCTTATTATCACGGAGAAGGAAATGGGTTTGAGACTGATATTCGAAATGTATTTGTAGATAATTTGACATGTCGAAGCGCTGCAAACGCTGGTTTGGTTATCCAGGGATATCCAACAAAAAAAGTGCGAGATATTCAATTTACTAATGTGAAAATAGATTCTTGTAAAACTGCTTTAAGCTTTACAAATGTTGAAAATATTGTGTTTAATGATGTCGTTATTGGAGAGGCGGTTAAGGTTCCTTCAAGTGCAAAATAACAGTAGAAATGCTTCATAAGACCAGGGGAATAGTCTTAAAGGTTACTGATTACTCGGAAAGTAGCGTGGTAGTAAAGATTTTTACCGAAAAATTCGGGGTACAATCTTATCTCATAAATGGGGTGAAGAAGCCAAAGGCTAAGGTTAAAATGAATATGCTACAAGCTTTGCATTTGTTGGATATGGTAGTTTATCATAAACCCATGGCTACAATGCATAAAGTTTCTGATGTAAGAAGTTCTCCTATTTTATCTTCTATACCTTATGATATTTCGAAAAGTGCGATAGCGATGTTCTTAAATGAAGTTATATATAAATCAATTAAAGAACAGGTGGATGACGCACTCTTATTTGAATTTATAAGTACTTCTATCGAACTTTTGGATCAGGAAGATGGAAGTGTTGCTAACTTTCATTTGGTGTTTTTAATGAAACTAACACGGTTTCTGGGCTTTCATCCTGATTTAAGCTTTGCCGATACCAGTTCTTATTTCGATCTTAAAGAGGGAGCTTTTGTTAGTTCCGAACCTCCACACGCTTTCTTTATCAAGGAATTTTTTTTAGAAAAATTTATAGAAATTATCCGCACACCCATACAGGATTATAAGAATGTTAAGCTAGATAATTTAACACGTAAGTATTTATTAGATAGTTTGATAGATTATTTTAGTTTGCATGTTGATAATTTTGGTGTGATTAAGTCGCAGGACGTATTGGAAGATGTACTAGGATAAAATGAAAAAAAATTTTGGAAATATGAAATAAGAAGTTACTTTTGCAATCCCAAACGGGGACAAAGACAAGTTCTTTAAAATAAAAAAGATGGAGGCTTAGCTCAGCTGGTTCAGAGCATCTGCCTTACAAGCAGAGGGTCACTGGTTCGAATCCAGTAGCCTCCACCATCTTTTAAAATTATTTAGGAGGCTTAGCTCAGCTGGTTCAGAGCATCTGCCTTACAAGCAGAGGGTCACTGGTTCGAATCCAGTAGCCTCCACATATAAAGCCTTGGATATTTCTAGGGCTTTTTTGTTATAAACCGATTTTCTTTTCATGTCAGTCTACATTGTTTATATCTTATATTCGTCCAGCTTGGATAAATATTATGTTGGGTATACAAGTGATCTGGAAGATAGGATTCGCTAGCACAACAGTAACCATCGGGGTTTTACGGGTAAAGGTAATCATGACTGGGAATTAAAGTGGCAAGAGATTTATGAGCTGAAGCGTGATGCGATAAAACGCGAAAAGCAGCTTAAGAACTGGAAAAGCCGTCAATTACTGGAACAGTTAATCGACGGGGTTTAGCTCAGCTGGTTCGGCGCATCCCGATTTTACATCGGGAGGGTCACTGGTTCGAATCCAGTAGCCTCCACATATAAAGCCTTGGATGTTTCTAGGGCTTTTTTGTTATAAACCGATTTTCTTTTCATGTCAGTCTACATTGTTTATATCTTGTATTCGTCCAGCTTGGATAAATATTATGTTGGGTATACAAGTGATCTGGAAGATAGGATTCGCAAGCACAACAGTAACCATCGGGGTTTTACGGGTAAAGGTAATCATGACTGGGAATTAAAGTGGCAAGAGTACGAGCTGAAGCGTGATGCGATGAAACGTGAAAAGCAGCCTAAGAACTGGAAAAGCCGTCAATTACTGGAACAGTTAATCGACGGGGTTTAGCTCAGCTGGTTCAGCGCATCCCGATTTTACATCGGGAGGGTCACTGGTTCGAATCCAGCAGCCTCCACATATAAAGCCTTGGATATTTCTAGGGCTTTTTTATTTCCGCTCGTTTAGCTTTAAAACATTATTTATTCTTGTACGTTGTAATTACTCACAAAAAGCGAATATTATGAAGACTTATCAATTAATGTTTGTGATTTTTATAATGGCTTTTTTGACGCAAAGTTGTGTAAGTAAAAAGCAGTATACCGAATTACAAACTAAATATGCGGATTTAGAAACCAGAGCGAGAGAACTTAATGGTAAATATCAGGAAAGTCAACAGGGCTTATCGGGCAGCAGTTCCAGGGTGAAAAGTTTAGAGGAACAAATTGCATCTGAGCGATCTAATAGAGAAGCTTTGCAAAGAGCACTGGACAAGTGTCTAAAATCAAGCAATCAAGGGAATGTGAATATATCTAAGCTGGTAGATGAAATAAATGCATCAAATAAATACATCCAGCATCTGGTTAACACAAAAAACAAAAGCGACTCATTAAATTTGGTGTTGACTAATAATCTTACCAGATCTTTGAGTCGGGAAGAATTGCGAGACGTTGATATTCAGGTTTTAAAAGGAGTGGTTTATATCTCATTGGCCGATAATATGCTATACAAATCGGGTAGTTATGAAATATCCGACAGGGCGGACCAAACTCTCAGTAAAATTGCGAAGATTATTAAGGACTATAAAAATTATGGTGTCTTGATTGAAGGTAACACAGATAATGTTCCTATTTCTCAAACAAATATCAGAAATAACTGGGATTTGAGTGTTTTAAGAGCTTCTTCTGTTGTGCAGTCACTACAAACGAAATACGGTGTTGATCCGAAGCGGTTGACGGCTGGTGGGAGAGGAGAATATAATCCGGTTGCACCTAACAGTACGGAAGAGGGAAAAAGCAAAAATAGGAGAACTCAAATTATCATAACACCAGAGCTTGATCAGTTTATGGAATTAATAGATCAGGCTCCTGAAAATAAATAGTTAAATAAGTTTATTTTGTACCAAGGCTATCCTGAAAAGGATAGCTTTTTTGTTTCTAAGGGAATAGTATTGCGAATAAGGCTATCAGTAGATATTGAAGTAGCATTGTCCCATCTAAATAGAGGAAGTAATAATATTCGTTTTTTTTCCAGTTAGATTTAAATATTAGCCAGCTTGCAAGAATTATTGTCAAGCCTAGAGCCATAAAATCTGTATCTATATTTTTGCTAAAAATAAAAAGCAATACGAGATAGAGGATGAGTAATATTTGGCAAAAAATGTAGGCTCCCTTTTCTCCGAGCGTGGTAGGTATGGTTTTTAAATCATTAAGTCTGTCCTGAAATAAATCTCTGATATCAAAGGGAACCGTTATAGCAGCCACAAATAGGAATCTTTTTATGGTTAAGATTAACGTGTCTGAAAGGGGGATAGCTATTAAATTATGGGAATTAATCTCGACTATTGGAAAGGTCACGCAGCTTACGGACCATACCAAAGCTATTAAAAACAATTTGATGCCAGGGATATTCCGAAGTCCAAATCTTTTTTCTCGAAGTTTGAATAATGGCAGTGAATATCCGATAGAAAGCAAGCCGACAAAGATTAATACTAATTTAGAAGAGTTACTTAAGAAAAAAAATATTGGTATTAACGCTAGAGCTGATATAATGGTTATAATAATACAGATTTGATAATGCCAGTAGAACCATCTTATCCTTCTAAATGGGGAGCGTTTATGTATGGCCTTTCTTTGTATTAATATACTGAAGTTATAAGTACAAAGTGTAGAGAAAAATAAAAAGCAAAGAACCGCGATATGTGGTGTTGCATCAAGCAGGTGATAAGTAACCAAAGCCTGAGCGACGGCACATATAGCTATGAATATATTGCTGAATATTAAGAAGTCTATACTTTTGCGGAGGTGATATGTCATTTGAATTTATTCGAGCTAAGAGCTCTTCAATTCAAATATCGTGATTTCAGGTAAAATACCAACTCTGCCAGGATAGCCTAAAAATCCATATCCTACATTTACGTATAATTGTTGGTTGTTCTGTTGATATAGTCCGTCCCATTCTTCATAAAGATATTGTACAGGACTCCATTTAAAACGTTCTGTTTCTATACCAAACTGCGAACCATGGGTATGCCCGGAAAACATGACGTCTATTTGTGGATATTCTTTTAATACCTGAAGTTTCCAATGAGATGGATCATGAGACAGAAGTAGTTTTATCGGTAAATCATCGGTGTTTTTTACCGCTTCTTTCATTTTACCGTATTTCGGGAAACGGCCTCCTCCCCAGTTTTCAATTCCTAAAATACCAATTTCTTCATTATTGATTTTAATCCTTCTGTTAGCATTGTTTAAAAGTTGCCAACCCATGTTTTTATGAGTTGTTTTAAGGTCTTCTAAATTTTTATTTCGGGCAGCGTCGTCTTTCCATTTTTCGTACATTCCGTAATCATGATTTCCTAGTACAGAAAATACACCTAAAGGAGCTTTTACTTTTGAAAAGATATCCTGATAATCCCGCATTTCAGAAGCTTTTCCGTTAACTAAGTCGCCCGTAAAGAAAGCTATATCAGGCTTTTCATTTAACAGCATTTCAACACCGCCTAATACTGCTCTTTTGTTGTAAAAGCTTCCAGAATGGATATCAGATATCTGTGCAATCTTCATCCCATTAAAAGATGAAGGTAAATTAGGAAGGATTAGTGTTTGTTTTTTTACTCTGTAGTCGTATGCGCCATATGCAATTCCCCAGGTTAATGTGGAAAATGGTACGGCAGCTATAGCCATGCCCGATTTTACTAAAAATTCCGACCGGGAAATAGTATTATCTTTAGAGGAGACTTCTTCCTTTTCGGTGTTATTTTTCTTATTGACTACCTTTTTAATTACCCTCCTTATATCATCGATTAACAAAAGAGGAACAAAACATAGTTTTGATACAAAAGTTATAAAAAAAGAAACGAGAATGATTGCTCTTAACCAGAGGAAAATGTTGAAGAATATGCTTATAAAAACTCCTATTATTAATAATATGCTATAAATCCACCAAATTCGTGTGAAATTTTCCTTTTTTTTATTACTCCATTTAGGATAAATAGACAATATCGCTTTGTAGATGTATAAATCAAAAGCCAGAAGAAGAATGGATAGTAATGCCAGTGAAAATATCTTTCCCATCTTAAATAAAAAACGCGCTTATATAACACGTAAAGTTAAGACTTGAGATTTTATTAAATGGTTGATTTGGTGTCATTTTACCATGACACCATTATATTGTAAATATTTCTATCAGCGTATCAAGATCTATAGGTTTGATAATATACTTCTCAATTTCCTTTAGTTTATCTGCTCGGTCTATGTCTTCCGGATCAATAGAAGAGCTAACCATATAGATTTTTGTGTGTGTTTTTAAATCATTTTCGAAATTTCTGAAATGTTCAATAAACTCCCATCCCGTCATGATTGGCATGTTTATATCCAGCAAAATAATTTCAGGAAATGCCTGATTTGCATTTCTTAATTCTTCCAGCTTTTGTAAGGCTTCATATCCATTGCTAAATGAATGTAAATCCTCGCAAAGCTTTTTTATCTGAATGAGTTTTTTTATTCCAAAAATATAAATGTCGTCATCATCAATTATGAACGCGCTCTCTATTTTAGTTCTCATTTAAAGGGATACGGCAAATAAGTTTTTAGATTTTAAGCCATTAAATATAGAAATTTTATTTAAAACAAATTTAAATAACGTTTCTTTTCCTAATCATTTTTGAAAAATATGCAGGAAAGAATCTTTTAATTATTACTCCCCATTTCTCTTTTCCGGCTATTATTACTTCTTCTTTTTTGCCGGTAGCGGACAAAATACGTAGTGCGCACTCTTTGGCGGGAATGCCATGTAGCTGAAATTCATCGGCCTTTTCATATTTCTCGCCATTTGCTGTTAGAGAATTTTTTGTAATATCTGTGTTGATGAATCCAGGGCAGATAATTGAGATATCAATTCCTTTATTATAAACTTCACATCTTAAAGAGTCAAAATAACCATGTAAAGCATGCTTTGATGCGGCATAGGATGTTCTGTATTGCGTACCGAATTTTCCCATTAATGAACTGATGACAACAATATTCCCACCGCCATTTTTAATCATTTTAGGAATGATGTTTTTACTTAAAATCACCGTTCCCCAATAATTGGTGTCAAATATTTGCTGTTCGACCTTTAGATGGGTTTCTAACCCTAAAGAACGTTGACTGATTCCGCCAGAATTTATTAAAACATCTATATAGCCATAAATTCGCCAGGCTTCTTCGCTTTTTTGCGCCAGATTCTCTTTGTCGGTAAGATCAAGAGGAAGGATATGGGTATTGATAGGATCGGTTTTTAAATCCTGTTTTAATTGATAGAGCTTTTCCCTTTTTCTTGAAGAAAGAATCAGTTTGGCTCCTTGCTTTTTTAGTTCGATTGCGAGTTCTTTTCCGATTCCGGAAGATGCGCCAGTGATCCAAACAACTTTGTTCTTAAAATCCATCTTCTATAAATAATTCGGCAGCGATATGGTCTGCGTATAACTTGCCTTTTGTGGTTAAAATTATGTGATTATCTTTTTCCTCTATCCAATCTTTTTCAAAAAACTGGTTCATATTTTTAGAGATTTCCGCTTTAAAAACGGGGAAATCGGAGTTTATCTTATTAAGATCTAATCCCCACATGGTTCTTAATGCGGTCATTATATATTCATTGACACGGTCTTTGGGACTTAAAAACTCTTTTTCTGCGGGAATATTGTCTTTTCCTAACGATTGCATATATAATGCATTATTAGCAATATTCCATTGACGGTCTTTTCCATCAAATGAATGGGCTGAAGGACCAATTCCGAGGTACTTTACCCCTCTCCAGTAGTTAGTATTGTGAACAGAGTACTTGTTGCCTTTTGCAAAATTAGATATTTCATAATGTTCAAATCCATTTTCCTGAAGTTTGGCAGATAAATGAAGGAATTGTTCTGCACTTTTGGTGTCATCCATGTTTTTGTCTATTCCTTTTTTGATAAATGAAGCTAAAGCAGTTTTCGGTTCAACTGTCATAGAATAACACGATACGTGAGGAATATCCATAGCCAATACCTGATTGATGTTGAGGTCCCATTTTTCTTTAGTTAAAAGAGGGTATCCATAAATCAGATCTACAGTTAAATTTTCAAAACCTGCATCCTGGGAAGCTTTTATTGCAAATTCAGCTTCTTTTGCCTGGTGCGCTCTGTTCATCCATTTTAAGTCCTCGTTAAAGAAAGACTGAATTCCTATGCTGAATCTATTAACTGGAGTGTGCTTGAGCGCGGCGATTTTTTGTGAGGAAAGATCATCGGGGTTGGTTTCTAGTGTTACTTCTACCAATTCGTCGGCAATATAATAGCGCTGGATCTGTTCTGTTATTTTATTAATCTCGTCACTAGTCAATAAAGATGGGGTACCACCTCCAAAATAAATAGTTTCTATCTTTTCATTCTGCAAGAAATTCTTTTGTAGTAGAATTTCCCGATTTATTGCTTTCAGCATATCATCTTTATATTTTAACGATGTGCTAAAATGAAAATCGCAGTAATGACAAGCTTGTTTACAAAATGGAATATGGATATAAATTCCGGCCATAAAGCAAAGTTAATCAAATAGTGTCTATCGCATTCTATTGTTCTGATTTTATCTTTTAAAGTATATTTTTACAGGATGTTTAGGTTGTCTCTTCTATTTTTTATGTGTTTGTTTATTTCTGTTTCTTATGGACAGTTGCAGACACAAAACTGGCGTGTTGAGATAAAGGGAGTGCCTAAAGATTTTTCTAATCAGCCTAAGTCTGTTTATGAAGATTCATTGAAAGTAGAAAAGGCCATTGTTGATTTGTTACAAAAATTACATGATCAAGGCTTTTTTTATGCGGAAATTGTGCAACGTGAATGGCAGGACAGACAGCTAAGTGTTACCTTTTTCACAGGAGATCAATTCAAATTATTATATCTTAAAAATGGTAATATCGCCCCACTGGTTTTAAGTGATATCAGCTTTAAAGAAAAATATTATTTAGATCAGTATTTAAATCTCAGAAGCTTATCGGAACTGAAACGGAAACTGTTAGACTGGTATGAGAACCATGGTTTTCCTTTTGCTGAAGTTTGGTTAGATAGCTTTCAGTTTAAAAATAATGCATTGTCGGCGAGTATTTTTAGTTCTCCGGGAGATCGATTTTTTATAGATTCCGTTAGGATTATTGGTTCTTTGAAAATTTCTGATTCATTTCTTCCAACACATCTGGGATTGAGAATTGGGGGGGATTATCAGGAAAATAAAATCCGGATGATAGACAAGCGATTAAGAGAATTGCCTTTTGTTAAAGTACAAAAGTTTCCTGAGATTGAATTTATTGCTGATAGGTCGAGACTAAATTTATTTTTAGATAAACAAGATGCTAATCAATTCGACGGTTTAATAGGATTTCTTCCAAATCAAGCGACAGGTAAATTACAAATTACGGGGGATTTTAAGTTAAGATTACAAAACGCGTTAAAACAAGGCGAAGTATTGAGTTTTAATTATAGAGGACTGCCACAACAATCTCAGGAATTAGATTTTGGATTTAAATATCCTTACCTTTTTAAATCCCGTTTAGGCATAAAAACTGATATACTTTTTTATAAACAAGATACTAATTACTTGAACTTAAATACCAAACTTGCATTTGTATTTAATTATAGTAGTAATAAGTCTTTAGGTTTTCATGTCGAGAACTATACCGGCAACGCAATTTCTTCGTTTAATGAGTCCAACAATAATATTAATGATATACATATACTTTTTTATGGTCTAGATTTCGATTTAAACTCTCTTGATAATCTCTTTGTCCCAAAAAAAGGATACAATCTGGTGATGTCACTTTCTGCAGGAAATAGAAAAATAAAAGACGAACAAACCAGTCAGTTTAAAATAAAGGCTGATTTAAGTTATTATTTCAAGTTATCTAAGGTTTCCGCAATATATCTTCATAATCTATCCTCCTTATTAACAGGGAAAGATTTTTATGAAAATGAGGTTTTTAGATTGGGGGGATTGAAAACATTAAGAGGATTTGACGAACAGCAGTTTTTTGCAAGTTCGTTTATGGTACAAACTCTTGAATATAGAATCTTTATAGAAGAAAATTCATTTTTAAACGTTTTTTACGATCAGGCAATAATGAAACAAATTTCTAAGAAGCAAACCGAATTGAATTATCCATTTAGTTTTGGCGCAGGATTTACTTTCCTGACAAAAATTGGTAGTCTTTCTTTAAACTATGCTTTAGGAAAACAAAGAAATATTCCGTTAGATTTGCAGAAAGGCAAAATACATTTTGGTATCGTTAGCTATTTTTAAATATGATCTTTAGGAGATTTTTGTTTTTCTTGTTTGTATTGGGAACTTTTTTGCAGGGCTATGCGCAAACAGATTCTCTAACCGCTCCAAAAGATACCGTTGCCCAGTATCGAAGAAGTTATACTTATGTTAGATTAGATTCTGCACAATTGGCACAAGCCAAACATGTTCGGGACTCCTTAACCTGGATGTTTGTAGCACCAGATCCAAAACGGGAGAATTTATTTGTAAAGGAGATGCTGGAGAAGCACATTGTTCACGATCATACTTTTTTACATCAGGGACCAAAACAAATAAAAAAAGAGGAGTATAAAGAAGGTAAATTGGTTGTGAAATATCCGACCTGGGAAATTTTGGTGTTAATCTTTCTTATCATTTGTTTTGCAATTCTAAGACTCGTTTTTGGAAAGAAGATGTCATTAATTTTTCAAGCTTTTTATGACGACAGGACGTTTTCGCAAATTAATAAGGAAGAGAATATTCTAAGTTCATGGTACTTTTTGTTTTCGTATGTATTGTATTCCTTTTTTATAGGTCTTTTTGCATACGTTGCTTTAGATCGATATGGAGTTCCTTCTGATTTAAAAGGATTTAACCTTTTTCTTTTTGTATCTGTTTTTTTTGGCCTGGCTTTGGCAATAAAGATTTTAGGTTTGAGACTTCTGGGGCATTTCTTCAATGTACAGAAGATAACGAGAGAATATGTAAATAGCATTTACCTGTCTTTTTTTAACGCTTCTTTATTATTTATACCTCTTGTTATATTTTTTACGTTAAGTGTGAATAGTAATATTTGGTTTTTATGGGGTGGAATAGCTTTTTTATGCCTTAGTTTTGTTCTTCAACTGTTTAGAGTAGGGATAAATATATTGTCTCGATATAAACTTTCGAAATTTTATTTATTTCTGTACCTTTGCACCTTTGAATTATGTCCTATCATAATACTAATAAAAGCTCTTAATATATAAAAAATATATTTATGCAATCTCAGGTGGAAGATAGAAAGACTAAAGTAAAAAGCATTTTGGTTACTTTACCAGAACCGGAAAGTAAAAAATCACCTTATTATGATTTAGCCGCGTCAATGAATTTGAAAATTGATTTCAGATCTTTTATTCACGTGGAAGGTGTGCCCGCGAAAGACGTTAGAAAAGACAAGATAAACTTACCAGACTTTACTGCCGTAATTTTAACAAGCAAAAATGCAGCTGATCATTTTTTTCGAGTTTGCGAAGAAATGAGGTATGAAGTTCCTGCGGATATGAAGTATTTCTGTATTTCGGAATCTATTGCATTGTATTTGCAAAAATACATTCAATACCGAAAAAGAAAGATTTTTTTCGGTAAACAAACCGCTAAGGATTTAGCGGATGTATTGAAAAAACACAGCGGTGAAAAATTCCTTTATCCTTGTTCTGATGTAGCTGCAGAGGCGACAGAAGTGTTTTTAAGAAATCAGGGTATTGATTTTACGCCTGCGGTATTATTCAGAACGGTGGTGTCTGATTTATCCGATTTAGCTGATGTTTTTTATGATATCATAGTTTTCTTCAGCCCGTCAAGCGTTCAGTCTTTATTTACAAACTTCCCGGATTTTAAACAGAATAAAACCCGAATAGCTGCTTTTGGAAATACTACCCGACAAGCAATTTTAGATGCCGGATTGATTTTGGATATACCTGCGCCAACGCCAGAAGCGCCGTCTATGACTATGGCTATAGAGCAATACATTAAGTCGATAAAATAATAAACTAAATAAATTATATAACCGCGGTCTTTACCGCGGTTTTTTTTTGAAACCTAAAAAGGGGTGTTCTCGTATTACGGTTTATATAAACATTTGAAAATACCCTATATTTGGTATTGATAAAATGAAATTGAGATTATATTTTTAAACGTTTTTTTAGTAATTGCGAACAGACTTGATTTTTGCATCAGATCGTTTTTTAGGTTTTCACGAAATTATTGTTTAAAATTACCTCAAAGTTAATGTGTAATAGCTAATTTAGCGCGCGTCAAAAAGACAGAAAATTGTAACAGAAAAAAATGAAGATTATATACTCATCAGTACTATTAATATCATTAGGATTGTTGGTAGGTTGTGGGGGAGGAACAACTGGTGGACGAGGAGAGTTGACCGGAGTTAAATCTCAAAAAGCAGTTAGACAGGAGGTACCTTACGGAATGGTTTATATTCCTGCAGGAACTTTTGTTATGGGGCAGGTTGACCAGGATGTCACCATATCTCAATTCCCACAAAATAAACAAGTTACTATTTCGGCTTTCTACATGGACGAAACTGAAATCACTAATAGTGAGTATAAGCAGTTTGTACATTGGGTTAGAGACTCTATCGCAGTAAAAAGACTGGGAAACGGAGCTGATAAGTATATGTTAAAACCCAAAGGTAAAGATGCCAATACAGGGGCTACTTTTATAGATTGGAAAAAAGTTCAGTCAGGTAAAGGGATTTGGGGAGATAAAGCTCTAGTAGAAGAGCTTAATAAAAATATGTATTATCAGGATAACGAACGTTTCTTTGGTAAAAAGGAATTGAATGTTGAGCAGTTGAAATATGATTATGAATGGATAGATTATAGAAAAGCTGCGGATATGAGAGGTGCTCGTGATCCAAATAGAAATAAAAATGGTTTGGGAGTAACCAGGGACCAATTTATAGTAAAGGAAGAAGTTTATGTTTATCCCGATACTTTAGTTTGGATATCTGATTTTACGTATGCCCAGAATGACCCAATGACAAAAGGATATTTTTCACATCCTTCTTTTGCTAATTATCCTGTGGTTGGAGTAAGCTGGAAACAAGCAAAAGCATTTACCGTTTGGAGATCCCGCTTGAACGAAGCTTATAAGACTTCAAGAAATCTTCCTTCCAGGCTGGATTATGATCTACCTACTGAAGCTCAATTTGAATATGCCGCCAGAGGAGGAAGAGTTGGTACAACTTATCCTTGGGGAGGGCCATATATCAGAAATGCGAAAGGATGTTTATTGGCGAACTTTAAACCTGGTAGAGGAAATTATATAGATGATGGTGGAGCATTTACAGTTTACGCGAAATCCTATTTCCCTAATGATTACGGGCTTTACAATATGGCTGGAAACGTTGCAGAATGGACCAGTTCAATATATAATCCAACCGCAACAGCTTATATAAATACGCTGAACCCTTCTTATGATAAAGCTGTTAAAGAAGGCGACCCGGATTATGATAAAAGAAGGGTGGTTAAAGGAGGATCATGGAAAGATATAGGATATTTTCTGCAAAATTCTGCAAAATCTTATGAGTATCCTGACTCGGCCCGTTCTTCAATTGGTTTTAGATGTGTTACTCCTTTCGTTGGAAGGGACATCAAAGATAAACCAAGTCGCATGAAACCTTAACTAAACAAAAAAATAAAAACTAAAATCTTGGCGTAAATTATGGCTGGAAAGAAAAAATTTAAAGTGACCATGGATGCGATTGTATCTTGGGGTGCTACTGTGGTAATTATTGGAGCGTTGTTTAAAATTATGCACTGGCCAGGTGGGGGTATGGTTATATCTGCGGGTCTTTTAGTAGAGGCATTGCTGTTTTTTTTGATGGGATTTCAGCCGCCTCATAAAGATCCAAAATGGGAGAAAGTTTATCCTCAATTATCAGACGACTTTGCAGGTGATTTACCGGATATGCATAAAGCAGTAAAACTTAATGAATTAGAGATTAAAGGAAATGTTGGCGGAGGAGCTGCTTTTCCAGACTTAAAAATCGGAGACGATTTTGCTGCTAAAGTAAGAGAAGGGCTGGATAACTTCAGTTCTAAAATTGCGGCTATTTCTAATGCGGCAGATGCTTCAGTAGCAACAGCGGATTTTGCAAACAAAATATCTTCCGCTTCTTCAAAAGTAGAAGGTTTAGGTCAAGCAGCAGAAAAAGCGAGTGCAGGAGTGCTAGAAGTGGCTCAGGCATCGCAGGCTTCCAAAGAATACTATACACAGGTTACTAACTTGGGTAAGAATATATCTGCCTTAAATGCAGTTTATGAATTAGAATTACAAGATTCTAACGCACATTTGAAAGCTATGAATAAGTTTTATCAAAACTTATCTGAAACAATGCAGAATTTTAACGAGTCTTTAGACGATTCTAAGCAGTTTAAAGAGGAGGTTGGGAAATTATCTAAAAACCTTGCTAGCTTAAATGCGGTTTACGGTAATATGCTTTCAGCAATGAACCAACCACGCGCGTAGTTTTTTAATTCTTTATTTGTTAAACTTTTAAATGTTAAAAAATGGCAGGTGGTAAGGAAACCCCAAGGCAGAAGATGATTGGTATCATGTATCTGGTATTAATGGCAATGTTGGCATTAAACGTATCTGATACCATTCTAAATGCATTTTCTACCTTAAATAATAGTTTGGTTACCTCAACAGAATATGTGAGTCAAAGTTTGGATCAGGCGGTAAATGCCTTCGAACAAACTAAGATGAAAGAGAATCCGGAGAGAGCAAAACCAATTTTAGATAAAATAAATCAAGCTAAAACTGTTGCAGGAGAATTATTTGCGTACGTAGATAATTTAAAGAAAACTTTAGAGACGGAAGGTGGTGGTAGAAACCCGGAAACAGGTGAACTTAATAAGCGGGATGATTTGGACGTTTCTCCACGTATTATGATTAATCAGAAGAAGGGTGAGGAATTAAAGAAGAAGATAAACAAGACTAGAGAGAAATTATTGGCGTTAGTTGATCCGAAAGACAAAGCATCTGTTGCATTTTCTTTAGAGGCGGTAGACCCGGCTAAACCCGCTAATGACGGTACCAGAAAAAATTGGGAACAAAGTAATTTTGGTGATGGAACGCCTTTAACAGCTACGATTACCATTCTTTCTAAGATTCAAACAGATGTAAAGAATGCGGAGAACGTTGTAGTTAGGAAATTTCTTTCAAAAATGGACGAAGCATTAGTTACTTTGGATGCATTTGCAGCGGTTGCAGTTGCCCCAACATCTTATGTGATTCAGGGACAGCCCTATTCTGCGGAAGTTTTCTTAACGGCATATGATTCAAAGCAAAATCCAGATATTACTGTTAATGGTTCCAAATTATCAACAAAAGATGGAAGAGGTGTTTATACTATAAATACCAATAGTGAAGGAGAATTTAAATGGAAGGGTACTATTAGAGTTCAACAAACCGATGGAACCGTTAAAACTTATGAGACACCAGAACAAAGTTATACGGTAGCAAGACCTTCTGCAGTGGTTTCTCCAGATAAAATGAACGTTCTTTATATTGGTCCTGATAATCCTATTTCTGTTTCGGCACCAGGTATTCCAAAAGAGAAGTTGAAGGTGAACATGACGGGAGGATCTTTATCGGGGTCAAATGGGAAGTATGTTGCTAAAGTATCCGGAGGAAATGAAGCCATTGTTACTGTTTCAGCAGAGTTGGCGCCTGGTAAATCTCAAGTATTGGGAACCACAAAGTTCAGGATAAAAGAGGTTCCTCCTCCGATTGCTACATTTGCAGGAAAGGCTTCTGGAGTTGTAAGTGCGGCTACTGCAAAGAGTACGGGGAAACTTGACGCTGAATTAAGAAATTTTGATTTTGATTTTAAATATAGGATCAGCAAATTTACATTGTTTGCACAAAAGCCGAGACAGGACGCAGTTATCATTCAATCTAATGATGATAATTTTGCCGGTCAGGTGAAGCAGGTAATCAGTAATTTGGCTCCGGGAGATGTTATTTATTTCTTAAATATATCTGCTGTAGGTGAAACTGGCAAAACTGTAAATTTAGAAACTCCTGTGAGTATCCAAATAGGAAGATAAGATGATTAGAAAAGGAATTTTTTCTGTGATATTAATGCTTTGTGCTTTAACTCAAGTTAATGCACAAAGTGAAAAGAAGAAAAAGACTGTTGTTAAGTCTGTTCATGATTTCGCGGATTCTGTAAAGTTCGATAAGAATGTTTCCAAAGACAGTATCAATTGTGCACCCGCGTTACCAAAGGTTAAGGCAGACGATGTTACTTACAGTAAGAGGATTTGGAGGGATGTTTTCTTCGCAGAAAATGCCAATAAATATCTTGTAGCCGCAGATCCCAGGAAAAATATTATTAGAATTATATTAGATGAGGTTAGATCCGGTAAAATGGACGGTTATAATTCCGACCAATTTACCATGGAGGTAGATAGTGCTACTATAGATGGTGCTTTAACTACTTTAGGCATTGTTAGTGATGAGGAATTTAGTGATTATGAGAAAAACGTGAGATTTGGCCTTAGAATCGTAGAGGATTGGTATTTTGATAAAAACAGATCAGAGTTTAAACCTTTTATTGTTGGTATAGCCGTTATAGTACCGAATTCAATTAATTTAAATACAGGCCCTGCCTTACCCGGTGGAAATGGTGGTCCGGGAGGAGGTGAAAATCTTGGTGATTTATTACTGAATATGCAGCCTGTAGTTTGGATTAATTATCCATCTATCAGAGACAGGCTGTGTAAGTATAACATAGCACATGCCAATGATAAAATTGGTTACAGCTTTGATGACGCTATGCAATTGAGATTTTTCACCAGTATAATTAGTAAAGAGTCGAATCCTGAAGATATCAGAATTAAAGATCGCAAAGATCTAGCGAATGGAGTTGATAAGCTGCTTGAAGCGGATAGAATAAAAAATAACTTGATGCAGTACGATCAGGACTTATGGGAATACTAATTTAAGTTATACAATTTTGAAATTTAAAAAGCCAATCTGTTCAGATTGGCTTTTTAGTTTTGTACACTAAAGAAGTCAATAATAGACTTTGCTTGCTTTTTATTTACAACGGTTAAAAGTTGTTCTTCGGTTGCCTCTTTTATCCTTTTTACAGATTTAAAGCTTGTTAGTAAATTTTCCGACGTCTTTTTACCAATACCTTCAATCATTTCAAGTTCGGTTTTAAGTGTGCCCTGATCGCGTTTTTTCCTATGGAAAGTAATACCAAATCGGTGTGCTTCGTCTCTTAAATGTTGGATGACTTTTAAAGTTTCTGACTTTTTATCCAAATGTAATGGATATTGATCGCCAGGATAGTACAATTCTTCTAATCTTTTTGCAATTCCAATGACGGCTAGTTTTTCGTATATACCAAGCTTTTTTAAGCTCTTAACAGCTGATGATAATTGGCCTTTCCCGCCGTCTATAACCACAAGCTGAGGTAATGGCTGGTTTTCTTCCAAGACTCTCTTATATCGTCTATAAACAGCTTCTTCCATTGTTGCGAAATCATTAGGCCCTTCCACAGTTTTTACATTAAAGTGCCTGTAGTCTTTTTTGGAAGGTTTAGCATCTTTAAATACAACAATAGAAGACACCGGATATTTGCCCTGGAAATTCGAATTATCAAAACATTCTATATGCTTAGGAAGCTCTGTAAGATGCAGGTCTTTCTGCATTTTAGTCAGTAGTCGCTCCGTTTTAATATCAGGATTTAACTTTTCGTATTGTTCTATTTTATCTTTTTTAAAGAAAAGCACATTTTTTAAAGAGAGATCAAGCAGACTTTTTTTCTCCCCGGCTTTAGGTACGGTAAATTTAAGGTTCGCATCCTCTATATCGATATTAAAAGGGACGATGATTTCTCTTGATCGGCTTTTATATCTATTTCTGAATTCTGAGATTGCTAAAGCAAGTAACTCTTCATCACTTTCGTCCAGACATTTTTTAATTTCTATAGTTTGTGTTTGAGTAATAGTACCATGCATTACCTTCAAAAAATTTACAAATGCAATTTTTTCTTCAGAGGCTATGCTAAATACGTCCACCTCTGTTATGGACGAATTAACGACTGTTGATTTGCTTTGGTATTTCTCAAGAAGCTCGTATTTTTTCTGCAATTGATGAGCAACCTCGAAATTCAAGCTACTGGCTGCTTCACTTATTTTATCTTTAAGTTGACGGACAACCTGGCCCGTCTTGCCGTTTAGAATATCTTTAATCTCGTTAATCGAGTTTCTGTAATCTTCTTCTGTTTGTAAACCTTCGCAAGGGGCTTTGCAGTTACCTATTTGATACTCTAAACACGCCCTAAATTTTCCTGCTGCTATATTGGGAGGAGTCAATGCCAGATTGCATGTTCTTAGCTGATAACTTTCCTTGATGAGATCCAAAATGGAATGCATCATGGCAACAGAAGGATAAGGCCCCAGATATTTTGAACCGTCCTTTATAATCCTTCTGGTCCATTGTATTCTGGGGAACCGTTCATTTTTTATTACAATCCAGGGATAGGTTTTATCATCTTTTAATAAGACATTATACCTTGGCTTATGCTTTTTAATCAGGCTGTTTTCCAAAAGCCATGCATCGACTTCAGAATCAACGATTGTAAATTTGATATCTCTGATTTTGCCGACTAATACTTTCGTTTTGGAGTTAATTTTATAAGTGTCCTTAATGAAATAGGAGCTGACGCGGTTTTTTAGATCTTTAGCTTTGCCAATATATATAATTTCTCCTTCGTCATTATAATATTGATAAATGCCGGGCTTGTGCGGTATATTCTTAAGATATGCTTTATAGTCGAACATGTTTTTAGCAAAACTTTAGACAAAAATAAGGCATAATAGTTTTATAAACCATTATGCCTGCAATAGATTATTCGATTTGTCGGATTAAAAACCCAATCTTTCGTTTAAATTTTCTGATGAGCCTTCCTGATTTTCTCCGCCTGCACCCTGATGGTATTGATTACAATCTAAAACTGTTGATATTCCACCCGTAGGTTGCTCAAAATCACCTTTTGTAATTCCTAAAGAAGGATCTGCATATACTTTTTTGATGAATCCGGCAAAGATAGGTAATGCCGTATTGGCCCCTTCACCTAAGTTTGTACTTCTAAAGTGTATAGCCCTGTCCTCGCAACCTGTCCAGATTCCGGTTACAAGTTGCGGAGTGATTGCCATAAACCAACCGTCAGAATTGTCATTGGTAGTACCTGTTTTTCCTCCAATAGGATTTGTCAGTCCATAACGATATCTTAAACGTACACCTGTTCCTTGTTCAACAACACCTTTTAACATGTATGTCATTATATAAGCAGTTTGCGGATTAAGTGCAACCACAACTTTAGGTTTTCTTTCGAACAAAACATTACCATTTTTATCTTCAACGCGAAGTAAATACGTTGGTTCAGTCCATACCCCGTGGTTTACAAAAGCACTGTAAGCACCTGTCATATCAAATACCGAGGCTTCAAAAGATCCTAAGGCAATAGATGGATATGGTGGTACATTGCTGGTAATTCCCATCCTTTGAATTAAAGCGGCAACACTTTCAGGGCCGACTTGTTGCATCACCCAGGCGGTAATATAGTTCTGAGAAAGCGCCATCGCTTGTCTTAATGTTAAGTATCCCTGTTTAGCAACATGACCTCTTGGAGTCCAGGGCTCACCATAACCGGTAACCGTGTAAGGAACATTATTTACCTGATAACACGGAGAATAACCATTATCGATACCAACAGCATAGGTAAATGGTTTAGCTGTTGAACCGACTTGTCTGGTTCCCATTTTCACCTGGTCATATTTAAAATGCTCGAAATTTATTCCTCCTACCCAAGCTTTTATTTCGCCTGTGTTAGGATCCATACTCATCAGGGAGTTTCTCAAGATCATTTTATAATATTTTATGGAATCGATAGGTTTCATCACCGTATCAATATTTCCTCTCCAACTAAATATTTCCATTTGGGTTGGAGTATTGAAATTTTTCTCGATTTCCGACTCAGACAGGCCTTCTTCTATTAAAGCTTTATACCTATCCGAACGTTTCATCCCTTGTTTAATCAGATTTTCATTGCCTTTGAAAGGGTCTCTGCCTTTCCAGTGCGCATTAAATTCTTTCTGAAGGGTTTTCATATATTCGATTTGGGACTCTTCTGCATAACGTTGCATTTTTGTGTTGATGGTAGTATAGATTTTTAAACCATCTCTGTCCAAATCGTATGGTGTTCCGTCTGCTTTTGTAATAGAAAGTTCTTTTAGAGTTTGCTGAATATCTTTTTTCAATACAGCTCTAAAGTATGTCGCTAATCCTTCACTATGGCTGGCAGGATTGAATTTTAGTCCTAACGACTCTTGTTTGAACTTTTCAGCTTCGGCTTCAGAAATGAAGTTTTCATCAGCCATTTTTCTAAGAATCAGGTTTCTTCTTCCTAGAGAACGCTCGGGATTTCTAGTGGGAGAATATAGGCTGGTTCCTTTTAAAATACCCACAAGAGTAGCTGCTTGCGCCGGATCTAATTTAGCTGGTGTTGTATTAAAATAGGTTCTGGCAGCCGCTTTTATCCCAAAAGAATTGTTACCAAAATCAACTGTATTTAAATACATTGTGATGATTTCCTCTTTTGTATAATTACGCTCTAAACGAACAGCAACAATAAGTTCTTTAAGTTTCTGAGGAATCCGTTTTAAAGTAGATTTTTCTCTTGCCTGTTCGGAAAAGAGGTTTAAAGCCAATTGTTGAGTAATGGTACTGGCACCTTGTTTTTTTCCTATAAGGTTATAAAGAATAATAGAGAAAGTTCTTTTAAAGTCTACACCAGAATGTTCCAAAAATCTTACATCCTCTGTTGCAACAAGCGCATTGATTACATTAGGAGATATATCCTTAAATCTAACGTTGGATCTGTTTTGAACATAATATGTTCCTAATTCGGCTTTATCTTCTGCATAAATTATAGAAGCCAGATTACTTTTTGGGTTTTCTAAATCTCTAAATGAAGGTAATTCTCCAAATAAGCCAAAACCGGTTGCAACTATAATTAGTGCTACGAACGCTACAACGCCAATTACCCATGTCCAAAAATATCTGTTGTATCTTTTGATATCCTCGGTTAAAAGGCTGTTTTTCTTCTGCATTTTTACTTTATGAAATTTAAATACTTATTCAAACTTTCCGTACTGTTGATCAATAGTAAGTTAGGGTCTGAAATGACAAATGATGTAAATTCGCTAGCTTTCAGATCCAATAATTCTGGAAGCGAATTAGATAATTCTGCCAATGCTTTTTCTGCCATTTCCCTGTTTGAAAAAGGACCTTTTACTATAATCAACTTGTCTGTATCTCCTACAGTTCTAATAGACAGGTTGACAGATCCTGGTGCAAATTTAGTATAAAAATATTTTGTTAAGGCTGCAAAAGGTTTTGCAACATTAATTTTAGCATTTCGTACGTCTATAACAACGGCATGTTTAATCCTGATATTGTTTGCGAAATTAATTGGTTTAGGCTTTTCAGCTTCTTTTTCAGGTATTATATTTTCTGTCTTCGTTGCGTTTTCGGCAATTTTAGAAGCAGGTGTTGGTTGGTCTTTTTTAGTATTTGAAACAACAGGTGTTGCAGGTTCTACTCTTTCAGGAGTGTTTTTATCTGCCTTTTGGTTGTTATCAACAGAGGTGGAAGTTGCATAATTAGCAGACGGAATTATTTCGTTTGGATCATAGTTAAGTAAAGCCGTTGGCCTGTCATAGAAACTGGTCTTGTTCTTTTCTATAAAACTAAGCTGATTCTTAATTCGGGAACTCACAGCGGAATCAGCAGGATATTTTTTAAGTATAGATTCCAGTTGAGCAACAAAGACTGGTGCCTTTTGAGTATGCCCAATAGCGAGTGCTTTTAAATATTCAAATTGTGCTGCTTCGGATGGAAATTCCTGAGACTTTGCTATCAAAACATTAATTCTTTCTATAGTTTCTGTATAGTTTTTATTAATATAACTTTGATAAGCAGTTTCATATTCCTTTCTTAAGTTGGATAAATTTGTTTCGCTCTCCTTACCAAAATCAGGATTCAAAATAGCTTTTGCGTAAATGGATCCTGGAAAGCTTTTTATTACTAAATTTTTATACTGTTCGGATTTTTGAGTATCAATGTCCTCATAAAGACGGTACAATTGGTAATAAATCTCGGCGACTTTTGGTTCGTCGATTGTATAATCTTCCAGAGATTGCTCTAACTCGCCAATAGCCGCTTCTTGATCAAGAAGTTGTTCTTTATAGAACATAGCGATTTCATATCTCGCATTCTTTATTTTATTTAACGTATTAGCTTTTTGATCTGCTGTAATGGGAACTCTATTCAACATTATTGATTTCAAAGAATCCTTATCGATAATTTTCTTAGAAAAAGTATTTTGTAGAGTAGCGTCTGATTTATTTGATTCCTGATCTATAGAAATGTTAGTTACCCCGGAACTGATTCGCCAGTTATCACTAAGCTTACGGTTACCCCATTTTTTTTTGAATTCATTTATACCTTGAGAAATGGCTGTGCTGTTGTTGAAATAGAAAGTCTCATTGTCTTTACGTAAATTAGGATCAGGGGAAGAAAGCCTAAAATCATTTGCAGATTGGTTAGAGGAAACGACATCTTCTTTTTCGTTTTCTTTGATTTTGTTTTCGATATAATGCGCGCGTTCGTCCTCAGGCAATTTGCTTAACATCAGTAATTCTTTTTCTTCTTCAATCAGCATAAGCCTGTCTGCAAGGTATTGCAGATTTTTAGCCTTTAATGAGATCGCATTAAAAGTAGGATAATCATTAGGCAAGCTTTGAAGCGTACTGTCATAATAAAGTTGCGCTTTCGAGTAATTTTTTAGCGAATCAAAGTTTATCTCAGCGAGCTTTAAATAAGATAACGCTTTTTGTTTGGCACTCCCCGGTTCGGTGTGCGCCGAGATGTCGTAATACTTGATAGCATCTTTTAAATTCGCTAAATCTTCGTATGATTGTCCAATTTGATAATAAATCTGATCTTTAAATTCTTTGTTCTTATCCTCTTTTAAAAGTCGATGCAGTGTGGCTATTTTATTAAACTGAATACCGCTGGCGGACTCTTTTAATCTAACCTGAGAGAGATTTGCATTGAAAGACATTTCGAAAGAAGCGTTGCTTTTTACAACCTTTCCGTAATTTTTGTAAGCCGTTTCGGGTTTATTAACCTCCTCTTGCAATTGAGCCAGAATATAAGTCCATCTTATTTTAGAATATCTGTCCTTTGCAAAACTTACAGCTTTTCCTAAATGATGTTCTGCATCGTTTAATTTATTTTGGTGTAAGTGAGAGTTTGCCAGTGCAGCATTAAGCTCTGCTCTGTAATATTTCTGGTTTTTAGCATAAGCCGATTGCAATACAGAATCGGCCTCCTTGTATTTATTTAAAGCAAATAATGATTTTCCGTGCCATATTAAAGCTTCTATGGTATTCTGTTTCTCCTGAGGGAAATTCTGAGAAACATAACTGAAGTATTCTGCTGCATTGAAAAAATTTCCTTTATAATACTCGGCCTTGGCCAATAGCAAAAAAGCATCGTCAATCCAGTTACTCTCATATTTTTCAAGAGCAATTCTATTTGCCCTTAAAATAACTTCATTTAAATTTTCGGTTTCTGCGTTGGAAGTCTCTTTACTTGGAATAGGGAAAATTTTCAGTAAACGGTTGTAATCATCCTTGTTTGAATTTTTAATGTTAATCTCGGTAGTTTTTAACATTTCTGATGCATTATAATAAATATTATAATGAGCAGTTAGATTCTTTATGAAAGATACCTTTCTATCAGATTTTTTAGATGCACAGGCAGTTATCGCAAGTATTACTGTAAATGATAGATATTTAATAAACTGTTTAATGCTTACGTCCAAAACCAAAATTTTAAAGTTTAAATCAAATACGAGCCAAAATATTTTTATCTTGTCGTATTTTAACGGCTAAATATATTAATAAGCTCAGTAATTCTCGCAAAGAATGGCCAAAAGAAAAAAGCTCATAACACGATTAAAAGAAAAATATAAATTGGTTGTATTAAACGATAATACTTTTGAGGAAAAGATTTCTTTTAGAGCTTCGTTATGGTATCTGATTATGGGAACGGGAGCTTTTGCCATTGTTTTGATATTTTTAACATTGCTTATTATAAAAATGACTCCATTGAAGCAATATCTGATAGGTGTCTCCGACATTTCTTCTCAAAGAGAAATAGTTAATGCATATATGAAAATAGATTCATTAACCAAGTTGAGTCATCAAAATGATATCTATTTAGAAAATATAAGAAATGTAATTAATGGAAATGTTGAAGGTAAGGTTCAATCGAAAGGTGAAGATAAAGACGACTCTAAAAGTGATAAGCTGTTAAATAGTAAAATATCCAAAGAGGAATTGGAATTGCGGAAGCTTATAGAATCCGAAAGTCAGTTTGATCTTAACGTAGAACAAGCAGGCAGTGAAAATAAGAAAGGAGTTAATGCCTTTACTTTTTTCAGTCCAATAAAAGGAAATGTAACCGAGCATTTTGATAAAAATGGATCTCATTTCGGAATTGATATTGCAGCAAAAAAGAATGAAAACATAAAAGCAGTATTAGAAGGAACAGTTGTATTTTCTTCATTTACTCCCGAAACGGGTAATGTTATCGCAATTCAGCATAGAGATAATATGATTTCTTTCTATAAGCATTGTTCTGCATTATTAAAAAAGACCGGTAGTTTTGTTAGAGCCGGGGACGTAATAGCAGTAGTTGGGAATACAGGGGAATATACAACTGGCCCTCATTTACATTTCGAACTCTGGATGAACGGTAGTCCTGTGAATCCAGAAAAATTTATGAATTTTTAAAGATTTGAAGATGTTTCAAAAACAAAAAAGACAACAGAACGAGCAAAAGGCTAGCTCTATAAATATTGTTGGCGAAGGAACAGAAATAAAAGGAAATTTGGCAACAAAAGGTGACATCCGTGTAGATGGTACTATAGTTGGTGACGTAATTTCAAAAGCTAAAGTTGTTATTGGGGCTGTAGGGGAAGTAATAGGGAATATTTATGCCTATTCTGCAGAGATATCGGGTGTTGTCACAGGAAATATTGCCGTTGGAGAGAACCTGTTTTTAAAGCAGACGGCTAAAGTTAATGGAAACATTTCTTCTAATAAATTGGTTATAGAAAATGGTGCCGACTTTAGCGGTTTTTGTCAAACAGGAGTAACAGATACAAGTTCTATTTTTGATGCAAAAGAAGAATCCACAAGAGAAAAAGAAGCAATTTCTTAATTCTGCAAATAGCTACGTCAAGTATTCTGCATTAGCATTTCAAATGATAGGCATAATTGGAATATGTACTTTCATAGGATATAAAATAGACGAGTATCAGCAAAACAAAACGCCAGTTGTCACTGGTTTACTCAGTTTGGTAGGCGTTATAATAGCTTTATGTACAGTTTTTAGAGATTTATTAAATAAAAAGCCGTAATACCTTATCTGCTTGGTGATTATCTGAAAACAATTCATAAATTTGCTCCTCGATAATTAAAGTTTATAAATACTTTTTGATTTTGGGTTTAAGCAAGTTTTTTAGTCTTTTCTTTGTATATACTTTATTGTTAGTAGGCGTTAGTCTTTTATTAATGTACCCATTTAATTTGATTACCTATTTTATTCCTAAATATTGGGTGATTTTTGGGTTCATGGCAGGTATTGCAATAGTAGTTTACTTAGTTTCCTGGTATGGAATAAAAAATGGAGGCGAAGGACAGGTTTTAATGTCAATGGGAGGTATTGTTATCCGGTTGTTGCTGAGTATGTTATTAGCTGTTTTTTACCTCAATAAATTCAAAGTAGACCCCATAATTTTCGTCATAAATTTTTTTTCTGCGTATTTCTTATTTACGGTCTTTGAAATCTATTGTTTGTTAGTTAACTTGCGCCACCAAATTAAAAAGTAAAAAACACGGAATCAATGGATTTTAGCCACATTTTAAATTACAAAAAAATCAGACTAAAGACAGTTTTTGCTCTTTTTTTAGCTTTTATGTCATTTAAGACCTTCGCTTTCGAGGAGCAAGATAGCGTTTTGAAGGCGGAAGATACACTACATGTGGCAGCTGTTGAAGAACACAAAGCTGCGGAAGAAAAGTTTGATCCAACGGTGACTATTTTGGAGCATATCAGTGACTCTCATAGTTGGCATTTGTGGGGACATACTTCGTTGAATCTTCCTGTAATATTATATACAGATAAAGGCTTGGAGATTTTTTCCTCTGCAAACTTAATGGACGAGCATCATCATCCAATTCCTTATACAGGGAAATTCTATACTTACATTAACGAGCATGAACATATCAAAGTTGTTAATGCTGAAGGACAGATAGATGAAGCTGCAACAGCAAAAGTTTTAGATTTTTCTATTACTAAAAACGTGGCTGGAATGTTTATAGCAATAACATTGTTGTTGATTGTGTTCTTGAGCATTTCTGGTTCTTACAAGAAAAGGGTAGGGAAAGCACCTAAAGGTTTACAGTCTTGGTTGGAACCAATTATCTTATTTGTTAGAGACGACATCGCTCGTCCGAATATTGGTTATAAATACGAGAAATTTATGCCTTTGTTGTTGACTATCTTCTTCTTTATTTGGTTCAACAATATGTTAGGTTTAATTCCTATTTTCCCAGGAAGCGCCAACGTTACGGGAAATATTGCGGTAACTCTTGTTTTGGCTGCTATCGTGTTAGTAGTCGTAAATATCAACGGTAATAAATATTACTGGAAACACATTTTTAAACCAGATGTTCCGTTTTGGTTATTGCCAATTATGTGGGCGGTGGAGATTATCGGTGTTTTCTCTAAGCCTTTCGCTTTAATGGTTCGTCTTTTTGCTAATATTACTGCGGGACACATTATTATTTTAAGCTTAGTATCTTTAATCTTTATTTTCAAAAGTGTAGCAATCGCTCCTGTATCTGTAGCTTTCGTGTTGTTTATGTCTGTTTTGGAATTGTTAGTCGCATTCTTACAAGCATTTATCTTCACTATGTTGGCAGCTTTGTTTATAGGTACAGCAGTAGAAGAGCATCATCATTAATTAGAAACTTTTTGTTTAAACATATATAATAAATTAAAACAGTTATGGTAGGTTCAATCGCTGCAATTGGTGCAGGTTTAGCAGTAATCGGTGCTGGTATCGGTATCGGAAACGTTGGTAGCAAAGCAATGGAAGGTATTGCTCGTCAGCCAGAGGCTGCTTCAAAAATTCAAACTGCTATGATTATCGCAGCTGCTCTTATCGAGGGTGTTGCTTTATTCGGTGTGGTAGTTGCTCTTTTAGGAAACAATCCTGCATAAGACAACTCAAATTTTTAAGTCGGAAATGAAGCGATTGGCCTAGTTTCCGACTTCTTTAAACAAGAATCTTTAATTACGTTATATATTAAATTTTATGGAATTAATAACTCCGAGTATAGGTTTAGTTTTTTGGACACTTGTATCTTTTGTAATTTTATTAATCATCTTAAGAGTTGCAGCATGGAAACCAATTCTTGCAGCTATTCGTGAGCGCGAGAGCTCTATTGAAGATGCTTTAAACAAAGCGGAATTAGCAAAGCAAGAAATGGCTCGTCTATCTAACGAGAACGAAGCATTGTTAAAGCAAGCGAGAGCAGAGCGCGATGAAATATTGAAAGAAGCTAAATCTTTAAAAGATAAAATCGTTAATGAAGCTAAAACTCAGGCACAGGTAGAGGGCGCTAAATTGATTGAAGCTGCTAAAGTAGAAATCAATAATCAAAAGTTAGCCGCTTTAGCCGAAGTGAAGTCTCAGGTTGCTAATTTGTCTTTAGAGATTGCTGAGAAGGTTCTTCGTCAGGAATTTGCAGATAAAGCTAAACAGGAGCAGGTAGTAGAGGGTTTATTAAAAGATATTAAGTTAAATTAGTTTAAAGTACAAGGTTGAAAGTGAAAAGTAGCAGGTGTAAAGCCTTTTAACTTCTAACTTTTAATTTTAAACTCTTGAATTATGTCAGAAATTAAAGTAGCATCAAGATACGCAAAATCACTTTTAGACCTAGCTATAGAAAAAAATGTAGAAAAGGAGGTCAGAAATGATATGCAACTTTTTGCAGACACGCTTAAAGCAAATCCTGAACTGGCAACTGTGATAAAAAATCCGATTATCAGTTTAGATAAAAAGAGGAATATTTTATCGGCAATTTTCGAAGGAAAATTGCAGCAGGTTACCTATTCTTTCTTCAATATTATGATTAATAAAGGGAGAGCAGCAGTATTACAAGGGGCAGCGAGGGAATTTGTAAATCAGTACAATGTACATAACAATATTAATACTGTAAAAGTTGTTTCAGCAACTCCGCTAACCGAAATTTCAAAGGAAGAGATTATCAACAGGGTGAAATCTGTTTTAGGTGGCGAAGTAATATTGAATGCAAGTGTGGACGAAAATTTAATTGGAGGTATTGTATTGACTATAGGTGATAAACAATACGACGCCAGCATTGCCAGCAAATTAAGCCAATTGAAAAAGGCATTTGCATAAAAAAGAATTTGTAATAATTAGATTAACAATAAAAAGCTAAATAAATAAAAATGGTAGAGGTAAGACCAGATGAAGTTTCGGCGATTTTACGTCAGCAATTGTCGGGATTTAAGTCAGAAACAGAATTAGAAGAGGTAGGTACCGTACTTCAAGTAGGTGACGGTATTGCTCGTGTTTATGGTTTAACCAAAGTACAAGCTGGTGAACTAGTTGAATTTGAAACTGGTTTACAAGGTATAGTACTGAATCTTGAAGAAGATAATGTAGGGGTTGTATTGTTGGGACCTTCTGATGAGATTAAAGAAGGTGATACTATTAAACGTACTAACAGAATCGCATCTATTAAAGTAGGTGAAGGTATGTTAGGTCGTGTTGTTAATACATTGGGTCAGCCAATTGATGGTAAAGGACCTATCGCTGGTGAAACTTACGAAATGCCATTAGAGCGTAAAGCTCCAGGTGTTATTTACCGTCAGCCTGTAACTGAACCATTACAAACTGGTATCAAAGCTATCGATGCGATGATTCCAATTGGTCGTGGTCAGCGTGAGTTAGTTATCGGTGACCGTCAAACTGGTAAATCAGCGGTTTGTATCGATACTATCATCAACCAAAAAGAATTTTATGATGCAGGTCAGCCTGTATTTTGTATATATGTTGCAGTTGGTCAGAAAGCAAGTACTGTTGCTAACGTTGTTAAAACGTTAGAAGAGAACGGCGCTATGGCTTATACAGTAGTAGTTTCGGCTACAGCCGCGGATCCTGCTCCAATGCAATTCTACGCGCCATTTGCAGGTGCTGCAATTGGTGAGTATTTCCGTGACACAGGTAGACCAGCTTTAATCATTTATGATGATTTATCTAAACAAGCTGTTGCTTACCGTGAAGTATCATTATTATTGAAACGTCCTCCAGGTCGCGAGGCATATCCGGGAGACGTATTCTATTTACATAGCCGTTTATTAGAAAGAGCAGCGAAAGTTAACTCAAATGACTCTATAGCTCAACAAATGAACGATTTGCCGGAGTCTATTAAACATTTGGTAAAAGGAGGAGGTTCGTTAACTGCACTCCCTATTATCGAAACTCAGGCGGGTGACGTTTCTGCATATATTCCAACAAACGTAATTTCTATCACTGACGGGCAGATATTCCTTGAGTCTAACTTGTTTAACGCAGGTGTTCGTCCAGCTATCAACGTAGGTATTTCTGTATCACGTGTAGGTGGTAATGCTCAAATCAAATCAATGAAGAAGGTTGCTGGTACTTTGAAATTAGACCAGGCACAATACCGCGAGTTAGAGGCTTTCTCTAAATTCGGATCAGATCTAGACGCATCTACTAAGTTAGTGCTTGATAAAGGTGCTCGCAACGTAGAGATTTTGAAACAAGGTCAGTTCTCGCCAGTTTCTGTAGAGAAACAAGTAGCTATTATTTACGTAGGTACTAAGAATTTGATGAGAAATGTTCCGGTTAACAAGGTAAGGGAATTTGAAGAGGAGTTCGTTAACCAACTAGAGCAACGTCATCCAGAGGTATTAGCTGGTTTAAAAGCTGGTAAATTTGATGATAGCTTAACAAGCGTTTTAGAAACAGTAGCGAAAGAAATTTCGGCAAAATATTAAGTTTAAGTAGCAAGATTTGGTATCAAGTATTAAGCCCATATAGGAGCCGGATACTTGATACTTACTACTAGATACTAAAAAGAATGGCAAATTTAAAAGAAGTTAGAGTAAGAATCGCGTCGGTAAGCTCAACCCAACAGATTACCAAAGCGATGAAAATGGTTTCGGCAGCTAAATTGAAAAGAGCTACCAATGCTATTATTCAATTACGCCCTTATGCTAACAAGCTACAGGAAATATTAAAAAATCTTTCTGCTTCTTTAGAAGATGGGGTTTCTGCATATACACAGGAACGTGAGGTGAAAAATGTCTTACTAGTCGTTATCACTTCTAATAGAGGATTAGCAGGAGCTTTTAACACAAACGTATTAAAAACTGCTAATAACTTAATTGCCGAAGAGTACGATTCATACAGACAGAGCGGTAACTTGCATATTATTGCAATTGGTAAAAAAGCTCAGGATTATTACGAAAGACGTGATTATAACGTTATTGGAAATAATAATGATCTTTTCTCTGCCTTGAACTTTGAAAATGTTTCTGCAATAACAGAGGCTATTATGAAAGGTTTCGTAGACGGAAAATACGATAAGGTAGAGGTTATTTATAACCAATTTAGAAATGCGGCTGTTCAGTTGTTGACAGTAGAGCAATTATTGCCAGTTCCAAAAGCGGAGAAAGTAGAAGAAGAAAATACTTCTAATGTAGATTATATCTTGGAACCTTCTAAAGAAGAAATTGTTGAGAACTTGATTCCAAAAAACATCAAGTTGCAGTTATATAAAGCTGTATTGGATTCTCATGCTTCCGAGCATGGAGCGCGTATGACAGCTATGGATAAAGCTACTGATAATGCAGGAGAGTTATTAAAGGCCTTGAAACTTTCATATAATCAGGCTCGTCAGGCAGCGATCACAACAGAATTATCAGAGATTGTTAGCGGTGCAGCAGCGTTGTCTAACGGTTAATACGGGATCTAAGATAAAAAGGAAAAGGTTACTGTTCTTAAGAATGGTAACCTTTTCCTTTTTATAAGAATCGTTTAATTTTTATTGATATGCTTTAAGGTCTTGTTAAGCAGTTCCTCAGGTAGAAATGGTTTTACAACAATATCATCCATTTCGGCTTTTTCAAGTTCGTATTCGACATCCGAGGGTAAGTTTGCAGTTAAAGCAATAATCGGAAGTTTCACGCCCATTTTTCTCATTTGCTTTGTTGCTTCATAGCCATCCATTATTGGCATATGGAGATCCATCAATATTAATTGATGTTTATTGATATCTAACTTCTCTAAGCTCTCTTTACCATTTGCTGCAACGTCCATTATTGCTCCCCATTTTTCCAGAAAAGCTTTCGCGATGTATACATTCATGATATTGTCTTCAACTAATAATATATGAGCTCCTTCCAAATCGGTCTTTTTGTCAAACACGGTCTGGTCTGCAGATGAGCTGTTTTCAAGTACTGTCTCTTTCTCAAAAGTGTGGGTAAAGAAGAATGTGGAACCTTTATTCTCTTCGCTTTCCAATCGGAGTTCAGAATGTTGTAATTCAAGAATCCTTTTACATATAGCCAATCCCAATCCCGTACCTCCAAAACTTCTGGATGTAGATGAGTCAGCCTGAGTAAATTGATCGAATATAATGTCCTGTTTTTCTTTGGAAATGCCAATTCCGGAATCCTTAACATAGAAGTATAAGGTCTGTTTATTATCGTTGGAGTTTTTAACCACAATACCCAGTTCTACGAAACCTTTTTGCGTGAATTTTATGGCATTATGTACCAAATTACTTAGTATTTGATGTAGTCTTGTAGGATCCCCTTTTAAATGAGGACTTAAATTTTTATCTAAATTAAGACGAAGTTCTATTCCTTTATCGTCGGCGAATGAAAGTTGAGAGCTAATCAGATTTTGAGCGAGTTTGGAGATATCCATCTTAATATTTTCAAAAGATATCTTACCAGCTTCTATTTTATTATAGTCTAGGATATCATTTACAATTGCTAGTAAATTGTTTGCAGAGAACAACATAATGTCAAGCTGCTCTTTCTGATCTTCCCTCGGACTGTTTTTTAACAGAAGATGAGTAACTCCTATTACGGAATTTAACGGAGTTCGGATCTCGTGACTCATCGTACTTAAAAACTCACTTTTGGCAATTAATCCTGTTTCTGCCTCTTTTTTTGCTCTTCTTAAGGCGAATGAGACACGATGCGAAAGCGCAAGTGATTGCAAGAAAAATATGCTAATGTATCCAAAGAAATTAAGAATTTGATGATGGTCGATGAGTCTCCAATAACGGAAAAGAGTTAAAGAAAAAATCAGTACCAAAACTAGTGTACTGGCAATGGTGTAAATAGCTCCAGGTCTTTTTCTTTTATACGCCAGTAAATAAACATAGGGGGTGTAGGTTAGGCAAAATAGACAAACAAACAGAAAAGGGTTTATTAACTGTGTGAAAATAAAAGGTGAAAAAAATATTGTAGCCAGGGAGAAAGAAATACAGATAGTAACAACAGTACGTACGATGTATTTGTTAACATCTTGAGGAAAAAGAAACCTGTTGTACAGGGTAAATAAACCAATACTCGAAAAAAGGCTAAAATATTCCAAACGGATACTTAGAAACCAACTAATATTCGGAAATAAAGAATGCAGCACATAACTTTCTGTACCTATTATTCTGTAGCTATATAGTATAGAGAAAAGTGCAAAAAAAAGTATTGCATTGTCTCTTCTGCCCACTAAAAAAAGTGCAAGAAAGAAGAAACCGCCCATAATAAGGCATCCTGTTAATATAAGGATGATAGCGTCACTTCTATCTTTTTTTAACTCCAAATTTTCCTTTCGCCCTATTATAAGCGGATCCATAGTCCCACCTTTACTGTGTGCATAATTGGCTACTTGTAAAGTTAGGATGATTGTATCGTTAGTCGAGTTCAGATTTACAAGCTTGGTCTGAAAGTGGGGTACAAAGCCTTTGGGAGACGTCGTAACTTTACCATTTACAGCAACTAATCGATTATTGATAAAGAATTTATATGAAGAATAGGTAGGAGGAATAAGTAATGTATAAACGGCACTGTCGTGAGGTAGAAGAAGTTTGGACGTATAAGATGCATAACCGACGCTTGGGAGAGTTTTTCCGTTGGTTTTATAATCTGTCCATTTTAATGGGAAATTTACCAAAAGACCTCCAGGAGGAAGTGAATTGGATGGGGCGATAAGCTGATTCCAATAGAAAAACCATTCGCCTTTTACTTTTGCGTTCTTAGAAAAATCATGTTTACGTAAATCAATAATTCCTTTTTTGGCATAGATCTCAGAGTCATCAGAAGAAAAAACTGAGGTAAATGAAAAGCAGAACAATAAAGTAAGAAACCAATGACTTAACTGTTTAAGCATCTTCTTATGATATCGCTTTTTTTGAGAGCTTATAAAGATAAAGTTTTAAAAAGAATTATTTACGATCTGTTTTCTTCTGAATGTTATTTTTTCTTTTTAGGAACTTTTAATCCTTTTTCCCGAGCTTCTGATATTCCGATCGCTACTGCTTGCTTTCTATCGGTTACTTTGTCTCCAGAGCTTGATTTTAACTTACCCTCTTTAAACTCTTTCATTACCCCTTCGATTTTATTCTGAGCCTTTTTCGAATACTTTGTCATAACTGTAGATGTTTATGTTACAAAATATAAAACAAACAAAAGCAGTTCCAAACTTATTTTTTTATAACTATAATGGAATTTTCAGGCTTATTGATGAAGGAATTGTTAACTGATAACTTTACTATTTCCAGGCCTCCGCAACAGTCGTCTTTTATATACCTTGTTTCTATCTTAATCGTATCTTCCAGATTACCATTCAAGCGCACTTCAATTTCGTCGGAACCTATAATTTGAAATGAAATATAATTTGTTCCTTTCTCTATTGTGTATGGAATTTCTTTTTTTAATCGTAAACTATAAAGTTGCAGCTGTATATCTCCTTTTTGTTTACTTTGCGAAATAAGGTAACTGGAATTGCCTTCTTCTTCAACAATACTTAATCTAAGTGTCTGTGAAACACTTCCACATTCCGTCAAACAAATAGCATTATTATCTTTCTCCTTACAGCTATTGAAAAGAAAGAGTGTAAATATTGAAAGTAAGATATAGTATCTCATGAATTAATAAATATTGTTATTTACTTCTTACGACTAAGTGATTAATATCGCTACAATTATAAAATAAAATGTGTTTTATTGAACAATAATTATATTTTTGCAATTGATTAAAATTAATCTTCGAAAATTATGAGCATGGTAAACGCAAACAATCCGTCACACTATAAAGTAATTGTTATCGGTTTATTTGTAACGCTATTTGGTGTGTATATTAAACAAATTATAGAACACTCAACAGTTATTGATTTATTAGGTTGGGTTTTAACTTTCGTTGGTGCCCTGATTTCTATTTCAGGCGTGTTTAAGATTTTGAAAGGATAAAATCCGAAAAACAATATAGATTAAGGCTTTGCTCGAAAGAGTGAAGCTTTTTTGTTTTAACTTAAGCCAGCCTCGGTTAGCTTTTTCAAAGCTTTTTCGTGTGCTATCCAATAAATTTCCTCAGCTCGGTTTATTTCGAATAAGCCCACATTTCCCAGGTTTTCAGGTTCTATCAAAAGGTCTACTTTTTTTATTTTTTCCTCAATATCATGATTAACAGATAATGTAGCTGTGCGTTCAAGGATATGCTTAATGCCCCTGATTCCTCCTATAGGAGACAGATGGTTGCAGGAAGAACCTATAATATAATCGCATTTAGAAAGCAGGGGTTCTACCGGAAAATTATTCAATACACCGCCGTCCACATAAAAATTATCGTCAATTACTATGGGTGTGAAAACGCCGGGGATACAGCAGGAAGCAAGAACTTTTTTAATCAGATTTTCACCGTGACTGAAATAAGCCAGCTTTCCGTTGTTGAAATTGGTAGCGGTAATAGTTAAAGGTATTTTTAATTGTTCGAAAGAATCGTGTGGCAGATATTCTCTAAATAATTTATATGAAGATTCCAGATTAAGTAACGCCGGTTTTCCAAATGCTAATTTTAAGAGTCTTAATAATCTTGTGTTTTGAAAAATCTTGAGTGCATCATACGGGTCTACCTGATTTGCGTATAAGGCACCAGCAATGGCTCCGGCACTTGTGCCAGTGATATGGGTAATTGCAATATTTTTCTCTTTTAGCGCTTTTAATACGCCTAAATGAGCAATTCCCCTGATACCCCCTCCACTTAGAACAAGTCCAATTTTCATATTAGATGCTACTTTTTATGTTCCGGTCTGTACCTCGACTGTTTTAAAATCTTTTGAAAATCATTCTCACTCATCAAATCCTGTAAAGAAACTTCAGGATTTTCCTTCATATATTTCTTTACAATTTGCCAACCTGTAAATACTCCTAACTTAGGTGCAGAGTCATTATGACTTCCCAGCCCTGGAGTAAAAGGTGCCTCTGAAAGATACTTTTGTGTTTTCAAGTAATCACTTTCATATAATAGATTTTCTTGGAGAAAATATGCCCAAATATCACTTTCAAATTGGTTTGCCCAGTCAATTTGCTGTTTACTATAACCTATTATCGTACTGTCCGCTAAATCTGGTTGAACTGCTTTCATAAAATACATTAGTTTTCCCTGAAAAATCATCTTATCCAATAGCTGGTGTAAATCCTGCTCGGGAAACATTTCTTCTCTGGTTATAACTTCCACAATTCTCGGAGCTATATTTTTAGGTGTAAATCTTCTGCTTATATACCTTGGTATGCTTTCTACCACAGCAGGATAAAATTTAGATTTCTCTCCTAAAAACATATCAAGCCCAACTCCGACATAATCTATGCCAATTGGGGTTTGGACTTGGAAGCCAGATATATATGTAATTATTTTTGGGAATTTTTGTTTGGGATAATAATATTTAATGTGTTTAAATGCATCAATAATATCAGGCTCAACCATTTTTAAACTTGGAAAAATGCTGTCTGTTTCGTGTTGAAGATCTTTGTAGGCACTTCCTGTAAGAATTTGTTTAACCAAAGTGTAATGGCTAGTATCATTAGTTTGGCCAAGATTCAGAATTTTACTAAAATAATCATGGTAAAAAGCTCCATATCTCTTCTCAAGAATAGGTAATTGGGTGGACAGGCTATCGGGATTTACTTTAGCCAGATCCTTGTCAAATCTTTCAATCGTTAAATCTATCTGTATATTACTGATATCTATCTTCTTTTCCTGATTACAGGATGATAAGCAAATTAAGCTTATCAGGAAAAAAAAACTAAATTTGACGCTGTTAACAAAAAAAGGGCTCATTCTAATTATTCTATTGCTATAACATTCGAATTTATGAAAATAGAAGAGCTTTGTCGAAAGATATTTTGATATTAAACAAACACTATGAACATGAAAAAGCTAATTACACTGATTTTTGTATTTTTTTTAGTTAATAATTTACAGGCTCAATACAGAGATGGAGCAGATTTTAAGCTTGGATTGACTGCGCATCCAACTATAGGCTGGATAAGATCTGATGTAAATTCTATAAATTCTGATGGAGTAAAATTAGGCTTTAGTTATGGTGTTCTAGGCGATTTCCTTTTTAGAGAAAGCTACGCTTTCAGTACTGCACTAAAACTCACAACAATTAATGGGAAAACAGAGAGCACCGAAGGAGCAACAACAAACAAACAAACCTATAAGTTACAGTATATAGAAATCCCGGCAAAGCTAAAGCTGTTGACTGGCGATGATAAAGAAGTACGTTTTTACGGAGAATTTGGATTAGGAAACGCTTTTAATGTAAGAGCCAAGGCTGATGTTAAATCAAACAATTCTGCAAATACAGCTGAAGGTTTGGATATCTACAAAAGAACAAGCTTTTACAGAGGTTCAATCATTATCGGTGGAGGGGCAGAAATTGCAACTTCAGGAAAGACAAGAATACTAGCTGGCTTGACATTTGATAATGGTTTTACAGATATCCAAAAAGGAGATGGAGCCCTGAAGAGTTCTTATTTAGGAATTAATTTGGGTGTATTCTTTTAATAAACACTTACTGGATCTTAATTAACACAATTAATCATGAAGATAGCATTAGCACAACTTAACTATTGCATAGGTGACTTTTCCTCTAATATCGACAAAATAATATCGGTGCTGAATGATGAAAAAGAGCGAGGGACAGATTTAGTCGTTTTTGCAGAGATGAGTGTGTGCGGTTATTTGCCTAACGATTTTTTGAATTACAATCAGTTCGTTATAAAATGTCAAGAGTCTATCGAACAAATAGCACAACATGCAGTGGGGATTGCCTGTATCGTAGGAGCTCCTGAAGTGAACCCGATATTAGAAGGTAAAGATCTGTATAATTCTGCTTTTTTCTTTGAAGAAGGAGCGGTTAAGCAGGTAGTGAGAAAAAGCCTGCTGCCAACTTATGATATTTTCGATGAATACCGTTATTTCGAATCGGCTGTAGATTTTAAATGTATTGAATTTAAGGGTTACAAAATAGCGGTAACTATTTGTGAAGATCTTTGGAATCTTGGAAATAATCCTCTTTACAAATCTTGTCCCATGGACGAATTGATTAAAGAAGAACCAGATTTTATGATCAATATCGCAGCATCCCCGTTCGATTACAAACATGAAGAGCAAAGATTAATGATATTGTCGCAAAATAGCAGGAAATATCAGCTGCCACTTTTATATGTTAATCAGGTAGGGGCAAATACCGATTTGATTTTTGACGGGGGGTCTTTAGTCTTCGATAAAGCGGGGGATATTGTTGCTGAGTTAGCTTACTTTAAAGAAGATGTACAGGTTTTCAATATAGAACAATTAAGAAGTTCTATAGTACTTGGAGAAAAATCAATCCAAAAAGAAAGAGTAGGCCAAGTGTATGAAGCTCTGGTTTTAGGGATAAGAGACTATTTTCATAAATCTGGTTTTAGAACAGCCACGCTTGGTTTATCGGGAGGAATTGATTCTGCCGTAGTTTGTGCTTTGGCAGTAGAGGCTTTAGGAGCAGAGAATGTATTTCCGGTGTTATTGCCTTCCAAATATTCTTCTGATCATTCTATAAAAGACGCTATTGATCTTGCCAATAATCTGGGATGCCAATACACAACTATACCCATAACGAAAATTACCGAATCATTTGAGGAAAGCCTTGCTGATGAATTCGCAGGCCTTCCACAGAACCTGGCAGAAGAAAATATCCAGGCCAGAACCAGAGGAGTTTTGTTAATGGCCTTTTCTAATAAATTCGGACACATACTTTTAAATACAAGTAACAAAAGCGAGTGCGCCGTAGGATACGGTACTTTGTACGGGGATATGTGTGGGGCGATATCTGTAATAGGCGATTGCTATAAAACCCAGGTATATAAATTGGCCGATTATATAAACAGGGAAAGAGAAATCATCCCTAAAAATACTATTACAAAAGCTCCTTCGGCAGAATTAAGACCAGATCAGAAAGACTCCGACTCTTTGCCCGAATACGATTTGCTAGATGAAATTCTTTTGGAGTATATAGAGATGCAGAAAAGTGCAGATGAAATTATTGAAGCAGGATTCGATAGTCCCGTTGTACACCGGGTTACCAATTTGGTGAATAAGGCGGAATTTAAGAGATTCCAAACTGCTCCAATTTTAAGAATTTCTCCAAAGTCTTTTGGAATTGGACGAAGAATGCCTATTGTTGCAAAGTATAAATTCTAAAACCGATTTTTATAATGAAAAAATTTATCACATTAATTGTTGTAGCACTTATGAGTACATCAAGTTTATTAGCACAAACAAAGTCAGAAAAGCAAGTTGAGCAGGCAGTGGAGACGATGCGTTTGGCTATGATTTCCGGAGATAGGAATGTACTTAACAATTTAGCTTCAGATAAATTAACGTATGGACATTCTAGTGGAAAAATCGAGTCTAAAACTGATTTTGTGGAAACCTTAGCCACAAAAAAATCAGATTTTAAATCGATTACTTTAAGTAACCAAACTATCGATGTTCAGGGAAAAACAGCAGTAGTTCGTCATGTATTGGATGCGGATACATTTGACGGTGGCAAACCAGGTAAAGTTCATTTAGGGATTGTATTGGTTTTTGCAAAAGACGGCTCTAATTGGAAGTTGTTGGCAAGACAGGCTTTCAAATTGCCTTAATAATATAAAAAAGGACACAGAGTATTAATATACTTGTGTCCTTTTTTAATAAAATATTATTCCTTAAAACCTTCCAGTTTCTGTATTCTCAGCACACTCTGAACGCCGGCATTCGGATACTTGGTTTTAAATTTCTCTGTCAAATCTTCTTTAAAACTAAGATAAACAGGTACAACAGGCGACTCTAGAATTGACTTACCCTTTACATTCATCTTATTCCTGTTATTTTCAATCACGAAAATATATTCATATTGTTTATTGCCATATGAAAGGTTTATAACCTTATTATCTGTGTTTAGCGAGATTTCTCCTATTATTTCCTCTCCTGTTATTCCAGTAGGAAATATATGTAAAATAGAAGGATCGGGGATATAACCTATTCCATATAGTGCATGAAGCGGAAGTGGGTTACTGGAATACAATGCAGTTTCAATTTCTTTTTTTAGGTCGAAGTCTGCAACTTCTATAACGTATTCATAGGACTTGATTTCGAGCAGATTAAAGCCTCTGCTAACATTTATTTGTATTATACCTTGTTTTTTTTTGTTTTGATCTGTAATTGTTATTTCAGTATATCCAACCTTATGGGCAGTAATCTTAATTTCCCCGTCTAATTTTTCAGCAGTAGCAATACTTTCATTGGAAGATATCAGATTAAAAGGTTCTTTAAGGACAGATGGTGAAATTGTAGTGTCGTTGCCTACAATAATTCCTAATTGAATAGTTTCAATGTTGGGTTGAGTATCATTTTTCTTACAGGAAGTAAAAAATGCAAACAAGAGAATAATTAAATACAGCTTTGGTCTCATAGTACTAAATCTAAAAGGTTTTATTGATTTTAATCTTTAGAACTATACGGGCAATGCAGTTTAAATGATACATTGTCTTAAACGGAACTATTCTTTTTATATTCGGATGGGGTTACTTTAAAAAATTCTTTAAAGCATTCCCTGAAGTATTTCAGATCGTTAAAGCCTACTTCATATGCTATTTGTGAAATGTTCATTTCTGTCTCTTCTAATAAAATACCTGCTTTCTTTAACCTTATCGTTCTAATGAAGGTAGATAGATTTTGCCCCGTAAGAGCCTTAATTTTTGTAAAGATTACAGTTCTGCTCATACCCATTTCAACTACAAAAATGCTGGCATTAAAAGATTCATTAGATATGTTTTTTTCTACAACTGTAATCGCTTTTTCCAGGAAGATCTCGTCTGGAGAAGTTACAGTAAGATTTTTTGGTTCTAGAATAGCATCTTTTTTGAACTTTCGAATTAATGCAGCTCTGGTTTCTAGTAGATTGGATACCCTTAGCTCGAGTATATTGGCATTAAATGGCTTGGTGATATATGCATCTGCACCTGTATAATAACCTTCTTCCTGATGTATAGTTGATGTTTTTGCTGTTAATAATATAACGGGAATATGACTTGTTAAAAGGTTGTTTTTGATGTTTTTACAAAGCTCAAATCCATCCATAGAAGGCATTTGGATATCACTGATAATTAAGTCTATGGGATTTTCTTTAGTTATTTCTAGAGCTGTTTTGCCATTGCTGGCAGTGAAGACTTTGTATCGTCTGTTAAATATTTTCTCAATAAATTGTTGTAAATCTATATTGTCTTCAACTATAAGCAGCGTTTGATTTTCAATTTGGTCAGTATATAGTTCTTCTGTGAGGGAGGACGTTTTAGCAGTAGTGTTTTCTTCTATAACGAAGAGTTGTTCATCTTGTAAAGAAGAAATAACTCTGGACATACGCTCGTTTTGCTCCAGATGATCTTTTCCCAATTTTAGGAATATATTAAAACTAGTGCCCGAGGTTTCGGAACTTTCGACGCTAATTTCTCCATGGTGTAATTCTACGAGTCTTTTACATAAAGAAAGTCCAATCCCATATCCTAAATCTTTTTTCTCGTTATCTAATTGATAGAATTGGTTAAAAATGAGTTCCAGTTCATTTTGAGGAATCACATCTCCGAAGTTGGTAATACTTATCTTAATAAAGTCTACTGTCCGAATGTTGACTTTTCTAGATATCAGAGATAGTTCCAAAATAATTTCGCTATTATCTGAACTAAATTTGAAGGCATTTGACAGTAGATTATAGAGTACTTTTTTTAGCTTGATATGATCGAACCAGACCATAATTTCGTTTCTGTTTACAAGAAGCTGATAATCTATATTCTTTTTTGCTGCAAGACTGTTGAACGAGCTTTTTACATCTTTGATAAAGGAAATTATATCAGATTCGGTAGCTTGTAACAAAAAATCTTCGGACTCACTTTTTCTGAAATCGAGTACCTGATTGATCAGTTGGAGAAGCATTTTTGCATTTTTCAACATTATATTATGTTGCTGCTGTATAACATCGTCTCCTTGTTTTTCATCGACCATCTTCTGCAGTGGAGCTATTATTAAAGTTAAAGGAGTTCTGAAATCATGTGATATATCAGTAAACAGACGAAGTTTAAGTTGACTGATTTGTTCTGATTTTTCTTTTTCCTTACGTTCTTTTATCCTTAGAAGAATAAGTCTTCTAATATAAAATACTATTCCGACAAGTACTCCTAAATAGCTCAAATAAGCCCACCACGTTTGCCAGGGGGCAGGTAATACCTTAATATGTAAAGTAGCTTCTTTACTGCTCCAAAGCCTGTCATTATTAGATCCTTTTACTCTGAAGGTGTAATTGCCGGCTTTAATATTGGTATACACTGCTTTTCGTTGCGAGCCTACATAGTTCCATTTTTTGTCGTTACCTTCCAGAATATATTCAAATTCATTTTTCTCCGGCTGTAAATAGCTCAAAGAAGTAAAATCAATACTGAAATTGTTTTGGTCGTATTTTAATATAATTTCCGGTGTCAGATAAGTAATTTTAGAATACGGAGCATTGTTGACTTCAATATTATTAATATCTACAGTTGGGACAAACGTATTTATCCTAATATCATTGGCATCGAAATATGTTAGTCCATTAGTCCCACCAAAAAATAACTCTTTATTTTTAGTCTTATAGAAAGACCCATAATTAAATTCATTTCCTTGCAGCCCATCGGCTTGGTTATAATTTTTGATAGTGTTGCTTTGCAGATTTATTCTACTGATACCGTTATTGGTGCTAGCCCAAACGTTTCCATTATTATCAGATAACATTCCATATATAATGTCATTTGGTAAACCATCTTTAATACCATAGATCTTTATTTTGTTGATTTTGGGCGTATAGATGTAAATTCCATATCCTTCTGTACCTATCCAGTAATTGTTTTTATTATCAATAAAAAGGCAGTTTACATAAACGTCAGGATCATCTTTTTTTATAGAACCCAATGTGATTTTAGTTCTCTTTTTTGTATTGATGTTGATCGTTTCGACTCCCTTGCTTCCGCCAACCAATAAGACATCAGGATTTTCTGTTTGGACAATACTCATAACTGTTCGAATGTCTTTGTCAATTCTATACAGTTCCTTCTTTTGGGTATCATATATGATCAACCCGGCGTTAAGTGTCCCAATCCAAATATTATTGTTTTGGTCTTCGCATAGTGTTAGTACTTTGTAGCTTTTTAGTGATGGATTTTGTCCTTTGTTAAAATCTATATTCTGGAACTTATATGGTTTTTGAGAGGTGTTTAAAAAATTCAATCCTCCATCATGTATACCTACCCATATGTTTTTATTCTTATCTATAATAACTGCTTTGACATTATTGGCGCTTAAACTATTGGGGTCGTTGGGGATGTTCTTATAATATGAAAATGTTTTGGTTTTTCTGTTGTATAAATTTAAGCCACCACCTTCGGTGCCAATCCATAAGTTCCCACTTGGGTCTTCGGCTATACCGCTAACAACTCTATAATTCAGTTTATTTTTTGTTGTGCCGAACAGAATATGTTTAAAAGCATCGTTGTCTCTATTATAATAATTAAGTCCATCTGCCCAGGTCCCGATCCACATATCACCTCTAGAATCTCTCGTAATGTTGTATATAGAGTTTTGACTTAAACTAGTGGGATTGTTGTCGTCATGTGTAACATGTTTTAGAGATGAATGATCTGCAGATAAAATATATAAACCAGCATAGCTACCAATCCATAGGTTGCCATTTAGATCTTCTGTAATGCTTCTGACTGCTGTAGTGATTGCTGTTCTGTTATCGAATTCGAAATCTACAAATTCTTGTAGATTTTGATCAAATATGGCAAGGCCTCTTTCGTTTCCTAGCCATAAAGTATTGTGGTGATCAAGATACAAGGTAGGTAAGCCATTAACATGTATACCAGATGTAACTTTTTTTGGATAGTTGAATCGCGTAAATTGTTTTGTTTGAATATTGTAACGATCAATATATAATGTGTTGCATATCCATACATGGTGACCTTTGGTACTAAGAATATATCTTGTGTTATTTTCGCTGGGGGAATTAACGTTGTTTTTTCTTTTTTGAATCCTTGTAATCGAATTATTTTCAGTATTTATTGCGCTAATGCCATTTTCTGTCGCTACCCATATGATGTTTTTTTCTACGTCTGCAATGGCCGAAATAATGTTACCTGTAATTGTTTTTTGGTTACTATCTGATTTATATCGGATGAAGTTGTCCTCCGAAGGATTGTATCTATTTAGTCCATTTTGTGTGCCTATCCATAAGTTGCCAGATTGATCTTGATGAATAGCATGTATGTTGTTATTGCTAAGGCTTTTTGGATTGTTTATGTCGTGTTTGTAGACTACGAATCTATGACCATCAAATCTATTCAGTCCATCACGTGTACCAAGCCATAAATAACCTTTTTTATCTTGTATTATCGCTATAACAGATCTTTGGGATAGTCCATTTACTGAAGTGAAATGTTGAAATTTAAGATCTTTAGGTATAGATAACGTTTGACTAAAAGATAATTGCGTTGCACAGGCGATTAATAGTATGCTGATAAACGGAAAAACTCTCATTATGAAATAGGCCTTAACTACTGTCATTATCAATAGCCCATATTGTTAAATAGAGCTATTGACAGTAATACAATTATAATGGTTTTACGGAATCTATCAATAATATGGCTGGATTTTTCTAAATTACTTTTGAATTGGTGATATGATTTATTAAGAAGTCTTAGTTATCCCAATTGTCGGTTCTAAAGGACGAAGCGGGTAATCCAAAAACGTTAAATATATTCCCTTCTACAAAGTTTTCCCACGCATAACGCACAGCGACTGGCTTTGCCACCTGTTGGCTCGAAACTTTTAATTTGCCCCTTTCTAACTCTGCCTTGGCAGGGTAGAAGATTTGGTCTTCACCCGCAATTGTAAAGTATTTGAGCTCTTTTCCAAAATTACTAATTCCGTTTGGAGCGTATTCAAAATCCAGTTCTATTTTACCATCAGTAACTTTCATGGATTTGTATATTGGGCCACTATAGGGAATGCCATTTATTCCATAAGTTTTTGCCAAAGCCCAATAGGACAGACGTTGCGCAACTTCTATTTTTTTTGCCGGGTGGATACATGTTTTTTCACCGATATCCAGCGTGACAGCCATTCCAGTGTTTTTAGTATTTTGTAAAGTACGTAACTGGGCTTCTCTAAGAAAGGCAGCATTAACCGAAGGATTATATTCGAAGGGGGCTATCTGAGTAAAGTAAAATGGCATGTTTTCGTTGCCCCATTCTTTTCTCCAGCTATTTATCATTGCCATAAAAAGCTTTTGGTATTGGGTAGCGTTATTTCTATTCGATTCTCCCTGATACCAAATCACCCCCTTAATGTTAAAAGGTGTTAAAGGGTTAATCATGGCATTAAATAATACAGATGGCGAATTGACCGTAATTTCGTCAGTATTTTTAATAGAAGAGAAATCAAAGTCACTTTCTTTAAGAGTTTTATTGTTTGTCCAGGCTTCTACTCGTGTTCCTCCAACACTGCTACAAATAATCCCTATAGGAACGTTTAATTTTTCTTGAAGTATTTTTCCGTACAGGTAAGCAACAGCGCTAAAATCCATGACGTTTAATGGAGTCGCTTCTTTCCACGTCCCTACTAGGTCAAAAAGAGGAGTTTTACTTGTATTGCGTTTTACGTGAAATAATCTTAAGTTGGTGTTTGTACTATTTGTAATTAATTCCTGAGCGTTTTGTATCGGCTGTCCGGCAAATCCTTTTAAGGGCATTTCCATATTGGATTGTCCGGAACATAACCAAACTTCGCCTAGTAAGATGTCTTCTAAGCTTATTTTTTCACTTCCCAGAATATTAAGAGTATAAGGGCCACCAGCTTTTGTTGTTTTTATAGATGTTCTCCATTCACCGTTTGCGTTCGTAGTAGTTATTGATTTTTGTCCCCAACTACTCGTAATGGTGATTTTTGTGTTCGGTTTGTCGTTGCCCCAAATAGATACTTCGGTATTTTGCTGAAGAACCATGTGGCTACCTAGCAAGGAAGATATTTTGGTTTGCGAGTAAGCTTTCTCAATCGGGGAAAATGAGAGGAAAACAGTAGATAGTGAAATGTATAGAATATTATTAAGCTTTTTCATGAAATTATAAAGATTTATAATACAATATGGGATAGTAAAGGTTACTACCCCATATTAACATAGACAGACTTATAGTTCTTGATTCTGCAGACGAGAAAGTGCTTCTATATAATAATAATCTGCATAGTTTAAAGGAACGTCTATTTCATTTCCATGCGGGATACTGCCTACACTGTGCATGAGTACAAAGTTCCCGTTTTGACCTTTTTGAGCTGTATAAGTATCTGTTGCCAGCGAATTTAAAATATGTTGTGCATTATTTATATAACGACCGTTGGTATATCCGCTTAATTCTATTAACGCAGAAGCCATAATAGCTGCTGCGGAAGCGTCTCTTGGTTCGTTAGGAATTTTAGGTGCATTATAATCCCAATAAGGAACTCCGTCTTTAGGGTAATTAGGATGATTTAGAATAAATCTGGCAATTTTCTCAGCAAAGTCAAGATATTTTTTGTCTTTGGTATATCTATAGCACATGGTATAACCATATAGTGCCCAGGATTGACCTCTTGCCCATGCGCTTTCGTCTGCATAGCCTTGAGCTGTTATACGATGGGCGATTTCGCCTGTTTCTGGATTATAGTCTACAACATGATAAGAGCTCCCGTCAGGTCTAAAATGATTCTTCATAGTTGTATTTGCATGTTGTATAGCGATCTTTTTGTATTTATCGTCTTTAGTTATTTTTGAAACTTCGAATAGCATTTCTAAGTTCATAAGATTGTCGATGATAACTGGAAATTTCCATCCTCTTTCAGCTTGCCAATTACCTACCACATCCCAACTTTGGAGACAACCTACATTTTTATTGAACCGAGTAATCAAAGCATTTGATGCATCTATTATCACTTGTCTGTATTGCTCCTCTCCGGTTATCTGGTAGGCTTTTCCATAAGAGTTATAAAATATAAATCCAAGATCGTGATCAGTTGTTAAATCTTTATGACTCTTGTAAAGTTCCTGGATAGAGATGGCTGCTTCTTTCCATTTTTCATCGTTTGTGAGCTGATATTGCATCCAGCAAGTACCTGGGAAAAAGCCTTCTGTCCAGTCATATGAAGGTTCTATCCAACGTACACTTCCATCAGGATTTATGCTTCTGGGGTTTTTTTTATTTTTCATTGATGCACTACGAAGCTCAGTGAGCTGTTGTTCACTTTTTTCTAATCGTAGCGAACTGTCTGTTTGTGATTTACAGCTAAAAAAGGCTAATGGAACTAATAAGATACTCGACTTGATAATATTCATTCTATTCTTTTTAATTATTTACTTTTATACACAGCAATTAGGTTCAAGAGAACCAGATTTTATTGTTTAATTATTTTTTTTGTGATTGTTGTATTGTCTTTGCCAATTATATGTATAGTATATATTCCTGGTTTAAGCGTATATAAGTCTATTTTTGAAGAACTCGAAATCTTGTTCTCTAATACACAAATACCTAAGGAATTAAAAAACTTGACAGTGTTGAATTTGCTATTTAAGTTTTCGATAAAAATATCAGTCATTGCCGGGTTCGGATAGACTATTATTTCTTTTGTCTGTTTTTCTAAATTAGCCTCCTGCTTGTTGCTCATTAGTGGACTTGTAGCAGTTGAAATAATTTTAAATACCAATTTGGTTATTCTAAAACTTCCAGAACCTCCAGTGTTAAAAACGGATGCCATATCGTAATTGGTAGATCCACCAGGTATACTTATATTAAGAGATTCTACATTCACCAATCCAGAGCCAGAGGAAAGGATAAAGTCTGCAGAAGAAGAGCTTCCACCGAATGATATTTTATTGGACGTGTTGTTTCTATTAACGATAGTTCCCGATCTTGAGCCTGAAACAAAGTTTACGCCTACTTTTACCAATTGAAGACTGGTTGTGGTGGGAAGTGTAGCAGCGTCAAATCCAAATCTAAAGCCTTCATTTAAATCTATTCCGTTGCTTTCTCCTCCTCTAATTCCTAACTCTCCATTTGCACTTCTATCTATTCCCCCAGGGGTTAACATTGCACCATAGTTGGTACCAGTAGTAGTATTTGTTGTGGCCATTCCGTACCACCGCAGGAAAAACTTCTTGGTTAAAATATCCGGGATATTGGTGTTTCCATAAACATTCCAGGCATAATCTGTTGCAATGCCACCAATACTAACATCTCCAGAATTGTCTACATGAAATTCCGAAGAATCGTAGTACAAAGAGTTTCCTTCCAGACCTGTATTAGGATTAGGTAGTTCTAGCAATATATAATTTATTGGTTCCGTGGAACTAGGAGGTACCTCTGGTCCATTTGATATTTTTACAGTAAATGTTACAATTTCGTTTGCGGGAATAGTAGCTGTGAAGCCTACCATTACGCTCCCTTCATTTTTTCTTTCGTAAGTTGCCGCAGGAAAATAACTAACAGGATCTGTAGATCTGTTTGTAGCTGTAGTAAATGTAACAGCGGAGTTATTTGAAATTATCTCTAAAATGGCTGTTTTTCCGCCTTTTGTTAGTTTTAACTTAGAAGGACTTATGCTTTCGATCAAGGCTGTTGTAGCCATATTCCAATATAGGTTTATAGCCTCATTTCCGTTATCTATATAGTCTTTAATCTCTAGTAAAGTATCGTTAACCAAGTATATGCTTCTATTGATAGCGTCAAGTTCGTTGTTAAGGCCTATTAAGCTTTTGAGATCGACCTTTGCCCCTCTTTTAGAAGACGTATCGTATATTTCTGTAATAGTAGCATTTCCATTTACCTTATGTTTTTGCCAAGAAGTTTCGCTTGTTTTTTTTATTGATATTGTATTGTGGCTAATATTGCTGATTCTGAATATGTTCCATCTGTTTGAAGTTTGGGAGAAGTCATTGTCGGCACCTGCAGGAGTAATATTGGCTTTGATAGCTTCGTAGTCTTCCTTTCCAAAATCTACCGTCCATCTTACACCTTGAGCATCATAAACAAATGAGCCTCCATCCATATGAGCATGGGAGTAATTTGGTGTTCCACCTTTAATTCCTATATAGTTTCCCGTGTTACCCTGCCAACTAGTTCTTACCAGAGCGACTGGATTTGTCCCATAGCCCTTCCATATCTTTTCTGTAGGTAGAGTGCTGGACCCAATACCGAGATCTTTACCATAGATTAAGGCAATCGGTAGAAACCTCACATCTTCGGAATAGTTGCTGGTATATCTCCCATTCTGCATGAGCTCTTTTTCTAATGTGAAAATAGAGAGGTCATTTAACTTCTTGGCCATCCATAATGAAGCAGGGAGAGGGGTTCTCTCTTCTGTACAGTCGCTATAGTTAAAATAAAGAGAAGATGTTCCGGTAATATACTGCATATATTTTGCAGACTCCAGGAATCCAGGTGTAAAAGTCAATCGTTTGAAGCCCTCGTGATTTTGACCGAATATTCCTTCAAGAGCGGATAGCAGAAGAACCTCGTAGGTGGTTCCATATGACCAGTACATCGGCCCTTCCTGGTAGTTCCCACTGGCATAGGTATCCATAGAGTTTGGGTTTTTAACCAAAATATTGTTCAATATATATTTTGCTTCAGTATCCATTTGTGAAGTGCCATCTCCTAGTATTGCCATAGCGCCATATGCAAGTCCTCCAATACATACCTGATTCCAATTAGATGTAAAATCCCAGAAGGGTTTTGTTTTTTGTGTCAAGAAGGCATAATTAAGGATCTTCTCTCGAGCTTTTTGTTTGGTAGCTGCGGGTAAATTGTTGTATAACCAGTCGTATCCAATTGAAACAGCGAAACACATTTCTGCAACGTCTAATGAATAAGTGACCCAATCTGGGAAATTACAAACTGTATTAATTACTTGTTCTGCTTTTGTAGCATAGGCAGAATTTGCGGTCATTCTATAGGCATAGGATAAGAAAAAGATTTGTTTGATAGCAGATCTGGCTGTTTCTAACATTCTGCCGTTGACTGGATTGTATACCAAAGGAGCCTCTGATAGAAATGCATTTGCTTGTGACATAATATATGTGTGTATTGTATTAAACTCCGGAGATTGTGCTATTAAAGTATTTATGCTAGCCTCTTGCCCTTGTTTTAATAAAAGTCTTGGATGCGGTATAGCTGTTATAGAAGCTGGATTGAATATGTTAGTAAGAACCTTTAATTCTACTGTTGTAATCCTAAATCCGCTAGCTACCGATGAATTATTAAATATTGAAACTAATGAATTATTAATTTGTCCTCCAAGTACGTATAGGTTGAAATCCGAAACATCAATTGTTCCTGAACCGCTGCTGAGTTGGTGTGTAATGCCAGGAGATTCGGCATTTCCAAAAATAATTCTTTTGGAAGGGTTTAATCTACTGACGATGATGCCGGTTTCGTTTGTTGCGTTTAAATCAGCTACTGATATTTTAGTGATTTGAATTGCAGCAGTAGTGTTGATATTGCTTAAATCTAATCCGAAATATAAACCTTCGTTGGGATCAATACCATTACTTATTCCTCCCCGTATCCCTATTGGGCCGGTAGAGGCTCGGTCTATACCGCCAGCAGTAATCATTTTGCCAAAGTCATTGCCTTCTGTCGTTTTTACGGCCGACATGCCTCCAAAAGTTATTGAAAAGGTTTTTCCCAATGCTCCGGAAGGAGTGATGGTGGATGCAGATACACCCCAGTCATCAGAAGTGTTACTGTTATAATAAGACACAGCGCCGGCAGAGCTTATTTGTAAGATGGACGAATCGGTGTATTTATCGTCACCCTCTGTTCCTCCAGGTAAGGCGACCAGGGTAATGGCATTTTGAGCGTGGCTAAAGGTAGTTAAGCAAATTAATAAACTACCTGCAAGTGTTAATCGTTTTTTTTTGAAATAATTGATAATTGTTTTCATTTATGCTAGGTTAATTGGTATAGTGATTTTGTGAGCTTTAACGTCTAGAAGAAAATAGGTGCAATACCTTTATGTATAAAGCTGATAGTTTACGAGTCTTCATGGTTAAAAAATCAAAGTGTTTAGGTTGCCAATGTAGAATATTTAAGATTTTTATAAAGGGGGTAGATTGACCGAATAGAAGGTGTAAAATGATATAGCGAATTTGCTCGAATGGACGTGTTTTGGAGAGTTTAGTAGTATGTTTAAAATTTGTGATACCTGTTTAAAAAGTAAAAATACCCCCTAATTAAGACGATTCACCCCCTTGTGGGAGCCTGTTGTTTTTTGATATTTGTGTATGCACAGCCATGCAAACCATAGTAAACACTATTAAATTGAGTAGAAACTAACCAGTTTCCCAAATTATTAAACGATTAAATTATGAGAAGTAAAAAATTACTTTTATTGCTGTTTTGTTATCTTTCGTTATCTGCATGTAAAGATTCGTTAACGGATGTGTCTAGAACCCCCAAACCGTCAGACCTTAAATATGTGGCAATAGGAGGGGCTCGAGAGGGGAAATCAATTGTTACTGCAGCTCCTACTGTTCAAACAGGAGGTTTGTTGCCCAAGTTTGAGCTTGTTAGTATAGCAAAAGAAGATGGTTCATTATTGGATGATTCCTTTTTGAGTTTTGTAACTATAGGTTCCCCAGTAAATGTTTCGTTACCTGTAAAACCTAATACTGGTATAGTCGATGAGAACGGAAATCCAGTGAATTCAATGGATTTAGTGAATTCTGCATCAAATGGAGTTATTTCAATTGCTACAGGTCATAACTTCTCTGTCGGTGATTATTATTTTAATATAAAAGTAACTACCGAGAAAGAAGGGATAGAATATTCAACTGTATTTGATAAAGCTTTTCACCTTAATGTTGGGCCGTTATTACCAACGAATCTGATTTATTCTCCTAAAAATCAGAACCTTGTTTATGGGGTGTCTGGGGCAAGAACATCAGCTCCGATGATGCCAAATGCAAACCCAGATGTTCATTTTGAGTTGGGAAGTTATACAGATAAATTAATTGTAGATAGGGCTACAGGTGAAATATCAATTGCTCCGGGATATGTTTATTCTAAATATGATACCTTAAGTCCTATAATTAAAGTGGTGAGCAATATCAGTAATGAAGTTGTGGCCTTTCAAAATAAGCTTACCGTCATCATTACGAATAAAGCAGAGCCAATGCCAATAGAAACTATTTATTTGTTCTACCCGACGTTAAATGTTACTACAGCTCTGCCTACTGGAGGAGATGGTTACTCGGTGCAGACGGATAATAAAGGACTAGCTACCAGAATATGGGGAATTAGAGCTAATTCTTCCGGTTCTGCTTTTGTAAAGCCCGCCGAAAGGCCAGCCACAAATACAGGGCAAACTATTTTAGAAACTCAAACTCATAGTGGTACGAACGAGACAGAACCAACAAACGCATGGATGGTTACTACTACACAAGATTTAACCGCATTTCAATATGGTTACAAGTTGTCATTTAATTATTATTATATGCCAGCATTCCAGACTTATATGGCCGATGGGCGTACTCCAACAGATTTGGAGGTTTATATTTCCAAAGACTATACAGGGGGAGATATTCAGGATGCAAATGGGAATTGGCTAAATGGCACATGGACAAAAGTTAATGCCAGTATCAAATGCCAAAGAGCAGAGGGGGTAAGTGGGAGTAATTCTTCTGGAGCTCCGTGGGGTCCAGAGTTTGTGGGTACTCCATATCCTGGAGATCAAACTGGTATTGATCCTGAAGGTCGAAAAAAACCTGGTACAACTTTTTATGGTAAGTGGGTGAAATGCTCTTATGAGATTTCTTCTAATCAGATCTCTTCTAATTTTACTGTTGCATTTAAAGTAGCGTCTTATTTTCAGGGAAAATTAACCAACACAGCGGCTGCTCCGGGCAGAGGAGGGATTTATTTCCTTTCTGATTTTAACTATAAAGCTGTAGAACCAACAAAGTAGTTATATAAAAAAGGCTTCCCTTATTAAGAATTATTGAAAGAATGATAGATTTTAAAAATCTGATAAAATGATGAAACTAACTAAATTATTATTTTTCCTGCTTTTTGTCTCCGTGTTTTCTGCGGTAGCCCAACAAACCGTTAAAGGGATTGTGAAAGATGAAGCGGGAATACCTATTCCTGGAGCAAATGTGGCTATAAAAGGTACAAATAAAGGGATTTTAACAAGTTCTGAAGGAAGTTATACGCTGAATAATGTTAAATCTACCGATATACTTGTATTCTCGTATTTGGGTTTTAAAACAGTTGAAAGAATTGTTGTTAACCAGCAAACAATTAATATCACACTTCAAAGCGACGATGTTAAATTGGGAGAGGTGGTTGTTGTTGGTTACGATGTAGTAAAGAAAAGTGATTTGACGGGAGCCGTTTCCGTTATAGATCCAAAAGAATTAAATGCCACAGCAACAGCCAACTTCGATCAGGCTTTAGCCGGAAGAGTTGCCGGAGTAGAAGTTACTTCAAGTGATGGAACACCAGGGAAATCTTTAAATATTGTAATTAGAGGAGGAAATTCTATTACAGGAGACAATTCTCCTTTGTACGTAGTGGACGGAGTACCGTTAGAAGATTTCGATCCGTCCAGTATCAATACCAGAGATATAAAAAGTTTTGACATTCTAAAGGATGCTTCAGCGACAGCTATATATGGTTCTAGAGGAGCCAACGGGGTAGTCGTTATTACTACTCAGAGCGGACGTAATGATGGAAAAACAGATATTAACTTTGGTACCTATTCATGGATTCAAACTATTCCAAATACTTTAAATGTAATGAGCCCTTATGAATATGTAAAGTATCAGGAATCAATAGCCTATGCCAACGATAGTTATGTGCCGGGTACTAATGTGAGTACTTTTTACAATGCCTGGGGAAATACAGAGAGTTATAAAAATGAAAAAGGTACAAATTGGCAAGATGAAATTTTTCAGACCTCACATGTCAACAACCATACTTTGTCTCTTAGAGCGGGAAATAAAAAAACTACACTGTTTTACAGTGGAAACTACTTGAACCAGGAAGGTACTCTAATAACTACCAATTTCAGAAAAATCAATAATAGATTGAAATTTACTCATAAGATAGTAGATAACTTTGAAGTAAATGGTCAGGTAGAATATAGTTATATCAATACTGATGGTATGGATATTTCCGGAAATACAAGAAATAGTGTGATTAGAGATGCTATTTCTTTTAGACCAATAAATCCGGTTAATTGGACTGCGGAAGATGAGGCTGGTGTTGAAGCCACGGATCCATATCTTTATGACCCAGTTAAAACGCTTAGAAATACTTTAAGAAGTCGTGTTGATGATGTTTTATCTGGAACTTTGGGTTTCAATTACAGATTTCTAAAGAAATTTGATTTGAATGTTAATACTAATTACAGAACTTCTATTTCTGAAAATACACTTTTTTTTAAACAAGAAACACAAGAAGCATCCAGAACAAATAGGGGGATAAACGGCACCATAACAGATAGAAGAAATAATACCCTATCTAGTTCAAATACATTACGTTTTAAAGATATAAAGGATAAACATTCTTATGGGGCGCTTATTGGTTTCGAAGTACAAAAAAGAACTTATACTTTCTCTGAGCTAAAAAACACCAATTTACCAACAGATCAATTTGGTATTAATAATTTGGGTATTGCTACAACAGCTACTATTGCTACTACGCTATTGTCGGAAAACACACTGCTGTCTTTCTTTGGTAGAGTCAATTATACTTATAATGATCGCTATCTGGCAACAGTAAACTTTAGAACAGACGGTTCCTCTAAATTTAGAAAGGAAAACAGATGGGGATATTTTCCGTCATTTTCTTTAGCCTGGAGGTTATCCGAAGAAGACTTTTTGAAATCTTTGAATGCATTGACAGATTTGAAATTAAGGGCAGGTTGGGGCGTTACAGGAAATAATAGAATAGGTGATTTTGATGCCTATAATTTATTTACCGTAAATTCTTCGAGTGGATATATTCTTGGAGCAAATCAAACATTTTCTCCAGGAGCTTATCAAAGTAATATGGCTGTGCCCAACTTACGTTGGGAGACTACAGCGCAAACAAATGTAGGCTTAGACGCTGAACTATCTAAAAGATTTAACCTGACAGTAGATTATTATAGAAAAAATACCAAAGATTTATTGCTGAACGCCGATATGGCCTTGAGTACAGGGTTTGACAAAGTACAACAAAATGTTGGGGAAGTTTCTAACAGAGGAGCTGAATTTACCTTTAGCTCACGTAATATTGTAAAAAGAGATTTTAATTGGTCTACAAATCTGAATATATCCTTTAACAAGACAAAGACAATTAAGTTAAATGAAGGACAGGAACAGATATTAACAGACCCTCAATGGGATTTAGGTTTTATGCAAACCGAATATCAATACATTACAAAAGTAGGACAACCTGTTGGTATGATGTACGGATTAGTATTTGACGGTCTATATCAGGTTGATGATTTCGTTTTAAATGGCGGGACTTACCAGCTAAAAAATGGAGAGCCTTCTTACCGAACAGTAATGAAACCAGGTATGGTTAAGTTCAAAGATCTAAACAACGATGGCGTTATAGACCAGAATGATAGAACTATTATAGGAAATCCTTATCCAAAGCATATAGGTGGTTTATTTAACAGTTTTAGGTATAAAGCTTTTGATTTTCAGTTCCTGTTGCAGTGGGCTTATGACTTTGATATATTGAATGGTAATAAATCACAATATGGAAGTATATATATGCAGGGAAGAAATGGGTTGAAGTCGTTAAATAATATATGGACACCTTATAATACTGAAACTGAAATTGGAGGAATGAGATATGATGGTATTAACTTGATTACCCCTTATGGTTATAAGTTAGATTCAAGGCATATTGATGATGGTTCTTATTTGAAATTGAAAACGGCTGCTTTAGGCTATAACTTGCCTCAAAGTTTGCTAAAGAAAATCAAAATAAAGAAATGCAGAGTTTCGCTCTCAGCGCAGAACCTGTATACCTGGACAAATTATGAAGGATACGATCCGGATGTGTCTGTAGGTAGATATGGGGCACTAACACCTAGATTGGATTATTCTGCATATCCGCAAAGTTTAACTATATCTGGAGGTTTGGAACTAACATTTTAGTGATGATTTTTTATAATTTGATTACAATGAAAAAATACAAAATATATCTATCGGCTTTAATTATTGTATTGGTTACTTTAGTTAGCTGTAATAAATTTTTAGAAGTAAATCCGAAGTCAAACTGGAAAGACGATACTTTTTATTCTACAAAAGAAGAGGCAACATTAGCATTGTCAGGAATTTATAGTCAACTGGCAAAAGAGGAGTTATATGGCTATAAGTTTAACGTAACATTGGAGGCAGGAACAGATGAAACGTATACCAATGATCCCTCTCCAAATTGGAATGCCGCTAAATATGCACTTACTTCCTCCTCTGACGAAGTTAAAGGTGTTTGGCTAAAGTTTTATTCCTGTATACAGTTGGTTAATCAGTTTGAGAAGAATTTAAAGCCGGATATGTTTTCTACAGAAGAATATAACAGGCTTTTGGCTAAGGCGTTGTTTATTCGCGGATTTAGTTATTTTACCTTAGCGAACTGGTTTGGCCCGGTTCCTTTAAGATTGACACCAAGTACATCTCAAAAAGATAATATCCTGGCTCCATCTCCTGTTTTTGAGGTATACAAGCAGGCCGAAAAAGATTATTTATTTGCTGCGGAACATCTAGATCATGCGAAAGCCTCAACTTACAATCCTGGGGAACCAAATAAAATGGCTGCACATGGCTTACTGGCTAGACTTTATTTGAAAATGGGAGGATATCAACCTTATTTGGCTGATAATGATGCGAATTGTTATTTCGAAAACCCACAACAGTATTTTGATAAAGCGAAAGAGCAATGTGAAATTATTATAAATGATGGCTGGCACACTATTGTACCTTATTCTACAGATAAAGACAGTTATAGAAATCACTTTTTGAATTATCTTAAGGATAAATATGATTTAAAAGAGTCGCTTTTCGAGATTTCATTTGGAAATCTGTATGCATCCGGCATTAACGTGAGTGGCAGGTTGGGTAATATAAATGGGGTCGAGTTTGTAGGGACCGCCAATATACCAAGAGGTTTTGCGAATTTTAATGTTGCGCTCCCTGTATATGAAATTTATGCAGCAGAAGATGTAAGAAGAAATTGGAGTATTGCAGGTTATAGAAATAAATATAATTCTACAACCCAATTATTTACCATGACTTATATTTTTGATAACCCATTACATTTTGAATATGGGATAGGTAAATTCAGAAGATGGGAACCGACAAATATTACGGAATTGAAATCTAAAGGTACGACGGGAATGGTAAATGCAATTTATACCATTTTAAATAGTACAACAGGATCAGATGTAGACCCCAATTTTACAAGTATTAATTTTCCAATTTTAAGATATTCTGATGTATTGCTAATGCATGCAGAAGCAATTATAGGCGGAAGATACGGAACCGCAGACGGTACTGCGGCAGTTGCAAGTTTAAATAAAGTAAGAGAACGAGCAGGGTTGACCCCTTATTCAGGAAGTTTGGCACATAATGACTTTTTTAAAGAACTTGTTGACGAGCGATTAAGAGAATTGTGTTTTGAAGGGCTGAGAAAGCAGGATTTGATAAGATGGAATATGCTGGAAGAGAAGTTGATCGAAACCAATGCGGCTATTACCGGACATTCTAGTTTCATTTCGACAGATCAATATCATCAAACTTACCTTGAGCCGGGAAAGAACTTCGATAAATCAAAACATTTACTCTTGCCTTATCCATTGCAAGAAACGTTAATAAATACAAGTCTTAAGCAAAGGCTTGGATGGTAATCAAAATTAATATTATGAAAAGACTTAATTGTTCTATTAGTTTATGCGTATTTAAATTCTTGTGCTTTTTGCTTGCGGTTCAACTATCACCGGCAAAAGCACAAATACAACAAAATACTAAGTCTTATGATTATACCAAAATAGCTGAACATCCCAGACTTCTATTGTTAAAGGGAGAAGAGGAAAAAATAAAGGCTTCTATAATAAGAAATTCTGATTTTTCGAAATTGGATGCTTTTATGCGTAATAGGGCCGATGACCTTATGAAAGAAGAACCACTTTTTTTCAAAAAGGAGGGGAAAAGGTTGTTGGCTGTTTCTCGGAAAGCATTAACTCGTCTTTACTATTGGTCTTATAGTTATCGCATCACTAAAGATGTAAAATATCTACATCGTGTAGAAAAAGAATTAGAAGCAATTTCTGCTTTTGAAAGTTGGAATCCTACACATTTTTTAGATGTTGGTGAAATGTGCATGGCGGTATCCATAGCTTATGATTGGTTATATGATGATTTGAACGAGGATATTAAGAGGAAAGTTCGACAAGCTATTCTGGAAAAGGCATTTGCTCCTTCCTATGTGAAAGAATATGCCTGGTTTTTGGAGAGGCATAATAATTGGAACTCGGTATGCAATGCGGGTTTAGTTTACGGTGCTTTAGCAATCCTGAATGAGGAGCCAACGCAATCTATTGCCATTATCGAAAGGGCATTGAAATCTGTTCAACTCCCCTTAAAGGCATATGGGCCAGATGGTAATTACCCAGAGGGACCGGGATATTGGAATTATGGAACCACTTTTCAAGTTATGTTGTCCGCTGCATTGGAAAGTGCATTGGGTTCAGATTTAGGAATGGCCAAAGCTCCGGGTTTTATGGAGTCGGCCTATTATATGCTGTTTTCTGCCGGACCATCAGGTAATTACTTCAATTACTATGATGGGGGCCCAGCCGTTTCCCCTGCTTCTTCTTTATTCTGGTTTGCAAATAAGTTGAAAGATCCGTCCTTGGTTTATGAAGAAATAAAGGCACTTAAAAATGGGATCTATATGAAAGTAGACAATACAGATATCGAAAGGATTTTGCCAAATACCCTGGTTTTTGGAAAGGATATTACTTTAACGGAGATCCAGGTTCCTCAGAAAAAAATGTATACAGGGCACGGTATAACACCAGTTTCTATAGTACGGACTGATTGGGAAGAAGGGAAAGGTAAATATTTAGGTATAAAAGGCGGCCTTGCAAATGACGCACACGCACATATGGACCAGGGAACCTTTGTATATGATGTTGGAACTTTAAGGTGGGCAATGGATTTTGGATTGCAAAGCTACATCACATTAGAATCCAAAGGGGTGGATTTATGGAATATGGAGCAGACTTCTCAGCGATGGGATATCTTTAGATATAATAACCTTAACCATAATACGCTTTCCATAAATAATCAGCGGCATAATGTCGACGGTAAAGCAGATATTATTGAAACATTCGACAATAAGGTAGAGATGGGGGCAAAGGTAGATTTAACCGCTGCATTAAACTTAAATAAAGAGTTAAAGGCAGGTACCAGGAAAGCTACCATAGTAGATAATTCATATCTGAAAATAGAAGATGTTATTGAGACAAATACAAAGGAAGTAGATTTAAGGTGGAATATGGTTACGCCTGCATTTGCAGAGATAGTTGATAAGAACACTATTAAGCTCTCTCAGCAAGGGAAAACGATGTTTCTGAAATTTACAGCAGATATACCTTTTAAATTAGTGATAAGACCTTCAGAAAACCCTGCTGATTATAAGTGCGAATTTGGAAATTATAAATATGGAGAATATAATCAGCCCAATAAGGGGACAGTAATGGTGGGATTTGACTCTAAAATTCCAGCAAATAAAAAGGTTAAATATATTGTCACCTTTTTAGAAGGAAAATCAGAATCTATTTTGAAGAAAAATACCTTTATTCTCGATGCTCCTAATCCTAATACTGCTCCAAAAGGAGATAATGTATTCTCTGATGTTTCACAGATAGGAATCGGGGCGACAGGAAATATAAACTCAATAGGGACCCCGGATTGGACCCCTTACGGAGAAATTGGAATAGAAAAGTTATTTAATAAGTCTTTTAAATTTGAAATAGAGGCGAAAAAAATTACCTCAACGGGGATTTTAAATGCGGGAATTGATAGGTCTTCCGATGGTCAGTTGGGAGTTAGGGGGGGTGAGAGTACCGGAATAGATAAAAATGAAGGCTTTTTATTTGGGATGGATTTAACCGGGATTAATTCTGATGTAGTTTTTAAACTTACAAAAGTATGTTTAACCTTTTTTGATCCTACGGAATCTTGTACCATCGTAAACCGCCAAATTCCAGGAAAAATGATGGTATTATCTGGTGATTTAAAAACCATAGAAGAAGTAAAGATAACTCAAAATCATAAAAGGAAGTACATTGATGTTTCGAGTTTAGGTATATCCTTGAAAGGAGGAGCAGATTATGGAGAGTTCTTGTCACTATTTAATACGGGAGAAGGAGGGAGTTTTAGAATTGCAAGCTTTGAGTTTGTAGTGAAGTAATCACAGATCGTAAGAAATAGAGTCCCGGATACTTTAAGATGTTTAAGCGCTTAGGAAAAGTAATTTCTTCCCTAAGCGACGTAAGTAGAATGTTTATTTGCTTTTGGAGTACTGTTCTCGTACTATGAAATAATTAACATGTTTATTAATGCCATATTTTTAAAGGCATTTTGTATACTAAACTATACGGTTTTATCTGTTTTTTGTGGTTAACTCGTTTGCTTTTAGTGATTTGTGTTTTGGTTCATTTCTTGGTTTTCATATAGAGAACATCAAACTCTATGATTATGAAAACGAAATTTAAAAAATATGAAATGAAGAGATCCGCAAACTATAACATAAGTTTGTATAGCGTAATGTTTCTTTTATTCCTGGTTGCATTGATTATAAATTCGTGTAACCAATAGAATATATGGGGGCAATCTCTACCTATTTTACATGTAATACGGGAAGGGTTGTTATTATTCTTTTGCCGTTTTTCTGGACTTGGTAATAACAAGAAATAATCCGAAAATTCCAATTGCTAGAAAAGGAAAAACAATTATATCCGCATGCTTTGTGTAAAAAGTAAGATCTGAGTTTAAGTTAATTTCCTGACTAATTACAGCAGGATTCCACCACTCGGTTTTTTGAACAATATCACCCCTCTGATTAATAAATGCCGAAATTCCAGTATTTGCCGATCTGGCTACCCAGCGCCTGTTTTCTATAGCTCTTAAACGAGCGTAATCGAGATGCTGGTCTTTACCTGAAGTGTTACCCCACCAACCATCATTGGTTACAATAGCTATAAATTGCGCCTCTTTTTTTATGTATTCAGCAATCCAGTTTCCCCAAATCGATTCGTAACATATTGCCGCCGCAACTCCGATCCCACTTTTTGCATATAAAACCGTAGGGTGATCCTGATAACCATATCCTCCAGTAGTACCACCAAATTTAGCAAACACAGGTTTCATGAAAGACAGTGCTGATGAAAAAGGCATCTTTTCTACACCTGGAACTAATTTAGACTTATGATGAAATTGTACCTTTCCCGAGTTTTCGATAGCTAATGCTGTATTGAAACTGTCCCAATACATATTGCTGTTTTTATCGAATTTGGCTGATGGTGTAGCTTCATCTTGATATATCCGAACAGTCTCAGCTCCGGTTATTAAGGTAGCATTCGGATAATTAGAAAGAAACTGCTGAATGGTATAGAATATACGTGTATCGCGAATTTTATTTTCATCCAGATATTCAGGAATGGCAGTTTCGGGCCAGATAATAAACTCAGTATTAAATTTTGCAGAATCTCGGCTCAATTGAATCAAATTATCTAATTGCTGCAAAGGCGAGCCTAAATATTTTTGGTAAGGATCGACGTTTGGTTGTACTACAATAATGTGAGACGGGTTTTTCTGTTCTTCGTAATTGTTGTAAACATAAATGGAATACACCACTGGGACAATAATCCATATAGTAAATGAAAAAATCAGCTTTATGATATGTACTTTCGATCTGTATGCTTTCCAAATATTAAACAATAAAATATTACTAACCAGAATCCACAAAGTTCCGCCATAAACGCCGGTATACTCATACCATTGTATCAACTGAGGGACGTTAGCAAAGCCGTTTCCTAAAGTCATCCAGGGAAAGTTTAAATCCCAGGTTTGGTGTAGATACTCATAACCAATCCAAAAGCCTATCAGTAAAAAATCAGCGACATAAGATTTTGTGACAGTTTTAGCTTTATAATAAAGATAAAAAGCAACACTCATTAATAAAGCACCAAGTATATAAGCAACAATAGAACCTTCCGGAGAAGCATTCCATATCCAATAAATACAGGCAGTATTCCATGTCAGAAAGCAAAGTCCTGCGATGCCAAAAACCTTTCTGCCCTTATTTTTCCAATTACTTTGGAAAATGTTTTCTATGGCTATCAATAAAGGTAAGAATCCAAAAAGCAAAATCGGTGATGTGTAAGGGGTAGGAGGCCAGGCCAGCCAAAGTAATATGGAAGATATTAGCGCGTATAAAATATTTTTTGTCATTTCTTTTTAGGAGGAAATTAGTTTGAAATACCTTCAGAATTAAATTGCAGATCGTAAAGATTTTTATACATGCCATTTTGATGAAGAAGCTCCTGATGAGTTCCTGTCTCCATAATTCGGCCATGATCCAAAACGATAATCCTATCTGCTTTTTGTATAGTTGATAAACGGTGGGCAATAACAATAGAAGTTCTCCCCTTCATCAATTTTTCAATAGCTTGTTGAATTAGTTGTTCTGTTTCCGTATCAACAGATGAAGTAGCCTCGTCCAATACTAAAATAGCCGGATCATAAACCAAAGCTCTGATGAAAGAAATCAGTTGAGCCTGTCCGGTTGATAAAGAATTTCCTCTTTCTTGTACCTGGTAGTCATACCCGCCCGGTAACTGACTGATGAAATGGTGGGCTCCAACTAATTTTGAAGCTTCTATAATTTGTGCTCTGCTAATGTTTTGATTCTTTAAGCTGATATTGTTAGCAATTGTATCTGAAAATAAAAACACATCTTGCAAAACAGTGGCAATATTAGACCTTAGGAAGCTAAGTTCGTAATCTCTAATGTCAGCGTCATCTACACTTACCTGGCCCTTTGATATCTCATAAAATCTGTTCAGGATGTTGATGATAGACGACTTTCCGGCTCCTGTAGCCCCAACCAGAGCCAGGGTTTCTCCTTTTTTAACTTCAAAAGATATGTCCCTCAATATCCATTCCTCTTCAGAAATCTCCGAATCGTCTTGCTTGTAAGAAAACCAAACTTTGTCGAAAACGATATTTCCATTTAATCTGGCGGGTGCTAAAGTTCCTGTATTAGGAGTTTCTTCATCGGTATCAATTACACTAAAAATTCTTTCGGCACCAACCATTCCCATTTGCAGGGTGTTAAATTTATCAGCAAGCTCCCTGATTGGTCTGAAAAGCATGTAAACATACATGATGAAAGAAAAGATTACACCTGGTTGGATTTGTTCGCCTAATATCCTCACTGATCCGTACCAAACCAGCAACCCGATAGAAAGCGCAGAAATAATTTCTACAACTGGAAAAAAGATGGAATAATACCAATTAGAACGGATATGAGCGTCACGATGTTCCGCATTTATTGTCCTGAACTTTTTAAATTCCTGTTCTTCCCTTGCGAAGTATTGGATTATAGCTATCCCACTGATATGTTCCTGCAAAAAGGTGTTCAATTTTGCTACCTGTGTCCTTACATCCTGAAAAGCAGATTTTATGGCTTCTTTAAAGATATATGTGGCAATAATCAATAAAGGCATTGGCAAGAGCACAATTAATGTAAGTCGCCAATCGATGTAAAACATAAAGCCAATAACTGCAACAAGTTGTAAGATATCACCAATGATCACGATTAAACCTTCTGAAAATATATCTGCTATAGTTTCCAGGTCGGATACCGTTCTTGTAATCAATTGTCCAATAGGGGTTTTGTCGAAATACTTTAAACGTAATTTCGTAACGTGGTTGAAAACATCCTTACGTAGATCTTTAATAACAGATTGGCCGAGAGAATTTGTTAAAAAAGTGTGATAATACTGTATGACGGTATGTATAACCAATACAATAACTAATATGATCGACATGTTAATCAATCCATTGTAGTCATTGAAAACTACATAATCGTCGATAATATGCTGTATTAAAAATGGTCTTATGGGGGCCAGTGCAGCTATTGTGATGGTTAAGAACACAGACCAAAAAAACATTTTTTTATATGGTCTGGCATAAGCGAAAATCCGCTTCAATAAATTCCAGTCGTATGTTTTTCCAGTCGTATTGCTCATTTTAAATTTCTTCTATAGCTTCTGTAATATACGGATAGCAAACCTCAGTTAATAACAACCCGCAAGCAGGAACGGAGGCACCTGCGCTCGATCTTTTTTTACTTTCTATAATATGTTTGATATGCTCTGGAGCATATTTCCCTTTACCAATATCCGTTAAGGTTCCAACAATAGCTCTAACCATATTACGTAAAAATCTGTTTGCAGTAATATGGAATATGATTCCATCGTTTTTTACCTCCCATTCTGCCCGGCTTACAATACAATTATTAGTAAAATTGCCGGCGTTCGCTTTGCAAAAAGCACCAAAATCCTCGTAATCCAGTATATAGCTAGCCCCAATATTCATCGCATCGACATTTAATGGTTCTTTGTGCAGCCAGCTCGTATATGTCTTAAACGGATTTTTATTGAAATGAATATGATATTCGTAAGATCGCCTGATGGCATCAAACCTAGCATGGGCGTCCTCGTGGACTTGATGGAGGTGTTTAACTGCAATGTCATAAGGTAGTAGCGAATTAATTCCCTTTAAAAAGCGGATCTCACTATTCTCAGAAAATTCTTTTTCAGTATCAAAATGAGCATAGAATTGAGTGGCGTGAACACCTGTATCTGTGCGTCCACAACCCAGAGACTCAATTTTCTCCCCAAAGAAGGTAGATAAAGCATTATCTAATTTTTCCTGAACAGTTATCGCATTAGGTTGATATTGCCAACCATGATATTGAAGCCCGTGATAGCTTAGTTCTATAAAAAATCTCTGTTTTTTAGACACATTGCAAATTTAACTTTAATTGATTTACTTGCTAAATAAATTCGAGCTAATAGAAGAATTTTATATTCAACAAACAATGAAGGAAACCAAATGTTAGCAATATATTATATCCGAAAATTATTTGATAAGTAATTGGTCTCTGCCCAAAAATTCTATTTTTGCAATATGATACAAAGAATACAATCTGTTTATCTTTTTTTAGCCTCACTGGCGTTATTTGCACTATTTGTTTTTCCTTTGGCTAATGTGTTTGATGTTACCGGTGCAAAACGGATAAAAATTACCGGCATTTATGAAATTGCAGAGAATGGATTAATCCAAAAGGAAAGCTTTATTGTGTTAACCATTGTCACTGTTATCCTGGCAATTATTCCATTGGTTTTAATTTTTCTCTATAAAAATAGAAACAAGCAAATGATGTTTGTTTACGGTGCTGCTGTTTTGGTTTTAGCTTATAGCTATTGGCTATCTATTATCTTAAAGAATGCTACGGCCTTAACGTTACAAATAAGCGACTATGGCATTGGTATAGGGCTTTCATCTGTTACTATCTTGTTTTTGATTTTAGCCGCCAGAGCAATCAGAAGAGATGAAAAACTGGTGAAATCTGCCGATAGGTTAAGATAACATTGATATAGATGAATAAAAAAAAGGGATTGTCGCATTGTAAGACAGTCCCTTTTTGTTTTCTTTGAGTTTCAGATGATTGCGAACGCTAAAAAATCTTGACTTTACTCTCCCAATTCGGTGATTTCTTCTCTTACAATAAGTACGGGTTCAGGTACAATATCATCCTTTTCTAGTTGTTCTTTAATCGGGCAATAACCAGAGGTTCCTCTTCCGATAAGTCCACAAGCTAACATTAGTGATGTAGCTGCAATAAAAGGATGGGAAAATATATTTGTTATACCTTTTAAAGCAAAATAAGATCCGGTGGCTATTGATAAGACCCGCTCCGTTTTGCCAAGGTTGGTATAATGGCTTTCTTTCATGCCCAATTCCTCTAAGAGCTCTTTAGTGCTTCTAATTAAATTTTTCATAGTGTTTCTTTTTGATGCATTTAAATGAAAACAATAACTATGCCTGTGTTTGTTGATATTTATTTTCTTTTTAATTATTTTTAAGGTTATCAATTATTAAAATTATAAACCATAAAAAATGAAAAGATTATTATTAGTATCGTTTTTTGCTTTTTTCAATTTGGTAATTGGAAAAGCTCAATTGTTAGAAGTCAATTTTAAAGATTCTAAAACAATTGCAGACTACGTTTCTGCTGATCCTGATGGGAGTCAATTGTCTGCTATTAATAAATCTAGTAAAGACAAAGGTATAATGACTATTGAATCGGACATGTTGAAATTCACAAGGGAAACAACGGAGGCTGTTTCCCTTAGTTTTTCAAGAGTGAAAGCTTTTGCTGGCCCTCCTAAGGTAATTATCTGTGAATTTGATATTAAAATTTCTGATAATACATCTAAAGAAACAACGGCAGCAATGTTTCAATTAGGTAGTGGATTCACAACGGCTACTTCGACAACAGGAAAGGTTCATGCTCGTTTTAGTGTTAATTTTACTGATACTCCCGGAGAGTTCTCAATTAAAGATTCAAAACAGGCTGGAGCTTCGGGAGTTGTTTTGTCCGGTAAAAAGAGATTGAAATTTATTGTAAATAATTTAGAGAGTGTTTACTCTTATGATGTTAAAGGGAAAAATTATCAGGTAGCTCCGGAAAAATGGGATTTGTTTGTTGATGATGAAGCTTATTTATTGGGTAAAGAATCTACCGATCCAACTGCGGAATTAGAGAATATTAAATTTTTTTTCAATGGAGGAATAGGCTCAATTTCCATAGGAAACATATTAATACATACCCCAACTGCATTACCAATCCAATTGGAGTATTTCAGTGTGTATCACAGAAATAACCGCGCTGACTTGTCGTGGAAAACTTCTTACGAAAGTAAAATAAAGGAATTTGAAATACATAAATCATTAAACGGGATAGATTTTGAGAAAATTACATCTGTTAAAAGCGAAGGAAAAAGCGCTTATTATTCTTGCCAGGACGAATTTCCCTCTAATGGTACAAGCTATTACAAATTACTTCAGGTGGATGAAAATGGAAACAAAGAAGAACTATCTGTTAAGTCCCTGAAATTAAACAAGAACAAAGATTTTACAGTTTATGTCGCTTCAGACGGTTTGATTGTTAATTATGATGCGCCGAAAGAAGGAACTGCAACACTGGTACTGAGTAATATAAAAGGACAAAAAATTTTAGAGCGACAGATTAGTTTTAACGAAGGTGTGAATAAACTTTCGCTTGAAACTGTGCTTAAAGAGGGGATTTATTTAGTAAACGCAGACTTTGATGGAGATAAATATGTGAAGAAACTCATTTTGAGATAATACGTCTTTTCAATAAGAAAGGATGATTCGACTCTGCTTTTTGGCTTTTTGCGAGAAACACTTCTTATTTTTCGAAAAAAGCCAGAAGTGGTTTTGAATGAATTTAGGTAATGCTGGCATACGCAGTAAATCCAGTAAACAATAACAATACTTTTGTATTTCCAAATTTTTTTGTTAGATGCATCTTGTTTTTGATATTCAGATTTATTTATCGTTTTTACGGAAAATTACAGTATGAATTCAATACTCTCGAATAAACCTCCCACCGAATCAAAAGCTGAGAAACAATATTTAAAGCCCTACAAATGACTGAATTTTTAAAATAAAGACTTTCAAATTACAGAAAAACAAACCTTTTATTCCGTTGTTATATTGAAAATCAAATAAAAATTTGTTTTTTTATTTTAAAGTACATATATTTGCGCCCTATTTTGGCGATGTTGCCAGAATATTATAAATATTCATGAACCCATTCAATGAACTGGGGATCCGTCATGATATTGTTAATGCGATAACTGAGTTAGGATTTACAAATCCAACTCCAATCCAGGAAAGTGCCATTCCAGTCTTGTTATCAGGCAGCAACGATTTTGTCGGATTAGCCCAAACCGGAACAGGGAAAACGGCCGCATTTGGTCTCCCTCTGTTAGAGCTGATAGACAACACAAAAAATCACCCACAAGCATTAATTTTATGCCCAACACGTGAGTTGTGTTTACAGATCAGTAATGATTTAAAAAATTTCTCTAAAAACTTAAAAAATGTTAATGTAGTAGCCGTTTACGGTGGTGCAAACATTGTTAATCAATTAAGAGAAATAAAACGCGGTGTACAGATAGTAGTGGCTACGCCGGGCCGTATGTTAGACATTATCAATAGAAAAGCTATTGATTTCTCTAATGTAAATTATGTTGTTTTAGATGAAGCCGATGAAATGTTAAACATGGGCTTTCAGGATGATATCAACGATATCCTGTCTACAACACCAGATACTAAAAAAACATGGTTGTTCTCTGCAACAATGCCGAAAGAGGTAAGAAGAATTGCAGAAAACTACATGACTAATCCTCACGAGCTTACAGTAGGAAAGCAAAATAGTGGAAATGCGAATATCGAGCATGAATACTATATTGTTAAAGCCCGTGATAAATACGCTGCTTTTAAACGCATCGTAGATTTTAATCCTGATATTTTTGGTATTGTTTTCTGTCGTACTAAAATTGAAACACAGGAAATAGCAGAGTCTTTGGTAAAGGACGGCTACAATGCAGACTCATTACATGGTGACTTGTCGCAACAACAACGTGATAAGGTAATGAAACGTTACCGTGAGAAAAGCTTACAGCTTTTAATTGCTACTGACGTTGCTGCCAGAGGTATTGACGTTAATAACGTAACTCACGTAATTAACTACTCTTTACCTGATGAGATTGAAAACTATACGCATAGAAGTGGCAGAACTGCAAGGGCAGGTAAAACAGGTGTTTCTATAGCGATTATCAATTCCAGAGAGATTCATAAAATCCGTCAGATTGAGAAAGTTATTGGAAAACAATTTACTAAAGCAGAAATTCCTACTGGTTTTGATGTGGTAGAAAAGCAATTGTTCAGTTTAGTGAAACGTGTTCATGACGTTGAAGTAAACGATGAGCAAATTGAGCAGTATTTGCCAAGAATTATGGACGATTTTAAAGATCTTTCTACAGAGGACGTAATCAAACGTTTTGTGTCTTTAGAATTTAACATGTTGTTGGATTACTACAAAAATGCACCTGATCTAAACGCTTCTGAGGAAAGAGGAAGAGAAAGAGGTGAGAGAGGTGAAAGAAGAGGTGGTGAAGGACGTAATGGTTATTCCAGATTGTTCATCAATTTGGGTTCTGTTGACGACTTTACTCGCGGTGATCTTTTAGGCTATATCTGTAATAATACAGGTATCAGTGGTAAAGCTATAGGTCGAATCGATATGAAAGGTGTTTTCTCATTCTTCGAAGTAGAAGAAGATAAAACTCAACAGGTTATTGATTCATTTAAAACTGTAGATTTCCACGGACGCTCTGTAAGAATTGAAGTTTCTGGTGAACCAGCCAGAGGTGGAGGTGAAAGACGCAGAAGCAGTAGTGGTGGCGAGAGAAGAGGAGGCTTTGGAGGCGGTAACCGTAGTAACGGTGGCGGTGGATTCAGAGATTTTTCTGGAGGTGGAAATAGAAGAAGAGAAGGTGCTGGCGCAGGAAGCGGAGACAGAAGAAGAAGCGAAGGCGGAAACGGTGGAGCTAGAAGAAGAAGATAATTCAAAATCTTTTTAATATAATAGCCTGATGTGTTTTGCATCAGGCTTTTTTATTGCCAATAAAAAAATCCCAGTGTACTATCCGTAATACTGGGATTTTTCTTAAATAAGAGTTTCTAACTCTATTTTATCTTTAAAACGTTAGAAGTGTGTTGTCTGATTTCATTACATAATTCAGGATTATTAGCTAAAGACTTGCCAAAAGAAGGAATCATTTCTTTAAACTTTGCTTGCCATGCTGCCGATTGAAATTCCTCTTTGAAACAACGTTGTAACAGATCTAACATAATGGAAACCGCTGTCGACGCGCCTGGAGAAGCACCTAATAAAGCGGCAATAGAGCCGTCCGCTGCGTTGACAACTTCAGTTCCAAACTCTAATATACCACCTTTTTTATCGTCTTTTTTGATTATCTGAACCCTTTGTCCGGCAATTTCCAATTCCCAATCTTTCAATTGTGCTTCAGGAAGATATTCTTTTAAAGCTTCTAATCTGTCTTCCGGAGATTGCCTAACCTGTTCTATTAAATATTTTGTTAAATCCAGATTTTGCAAACCAGCAGAAATCATAGGTTTAATATTGTCTAATTTGATCGACTTGAATAAATCCAGATATGAACCGTTTTTTAAGAATTTTGTAGAAAACCCGGCATAAGGTCCAAATAATAAAGCTTGTTTGCCATTAATCACTCTGGTATCTAAGTGCGGAACAGACATTGGTGGAGCGCCTACAGCTGCTTTTCCATAAACCTTAGCATGGTGTTTTTTAATGATTTCCTCATTAGTGCATTTTAACCATTGCCCGCTAACAGGAAAACCTCCAAAACCTCTCCCTTCAGGAATTCCAGATTTCTCTAATAAATGTAAAGAACCACCACCAGCTCCTATGAATACAAAACGAGCTTTGCGTTCTTTTTTCTTTCCGGTTTCAATATCTTTTACTTCAATTTCCCAGCTTCCGTTGTCTTCTCTTTCAATGTCGCGGATCTCGGTGTTAAAGAACATAGAAACATTTTCCATTTCTTTCAAATTGTTGAACATCGATCTCGTTAAAGCACCAAAGTTTACGTCCGTTCCGATATCCATACGGGTTGCCGCAACTTTCTCTTTCGGGTCACGCCCTTCCATAACCAGAGGAGTCCAATCTTTTATTACTGCCGGATCTTCCGAATATTGCATCTCGTTAAACAAAATACACTCTTTCATGGCCGTGTATCTTGTTTTTAAAAAGTTGGTGTTTTTTTCTCCGATTACGAAGCTGATATGAGGAATATTATTGATGAAATTTTCAGGAGAAGAGATCAATCCCTTTTCTACCAAATAAGCCCAAAACTGTTTAGAAACCTCAAAGTTCTCGGCTATTTTAACGGCTTTCTCAATTTTTACAGATCCATCTTTTTGTTGTGGAGTGTAATTTAACTCGCAAAATGCAGAATGCCCCGTTCCCGCGTTGTTCCATGCATCGGAACTCTCCGCTGCGGCAACATCAAGGCGTTCGTAAATTTCTATACTTAATGAAGGGTCTAGTTCTTTAAGCAACACACCCAGTGTTGCGCTCATGATGCCAGCTCCGATTAATATTACGTCTACGTCAGCTTTAACACCTGGCTTATTGTTATTTTTCATTTTGTTTTTATGGATGCGCAAAGTTAATATCAAATGGATTAACTGTCTAGTTTTAAGCTAAAAAAAATGCTGAAACTTTACAGAAAAAGGATATTACTTGCAATAATTATTTAAACACTTACAGATGCATATAGCGATGCTTAGTGTAAAAGCAGATCAAACGGCGTACATATCATAAAAAATTAATATTTTCACGCCATAAAAGCAGAGTAAAAATGAAATTATTAGAAGGAAAAACAGCTTTAATTACAGGTGCATCTAAAGGAATCGGGAAAAAAATTGCCGAGAAATTTGCAGAGCAAGGTGCTAATGTAGCGTTTACATATTTATCTTCGGTGGAAAAAGGACAGGCTTTGGAAACTGAGTTACAGGCTTTTGGTACTAAGGTTAAAGGATATCGTTCGGATGCGTCGAAATTTGATCAGGCAGAACAATTGATTAGTGACATAGTAACAGAGTTTGGAACTATTGATATTGTAGTTAACAATGCTGGTATTACCAAAGACGGCCTGTTAATGCGTATGACGGAGGAAAATTGGGACGATGTTTTAGAAGTAAACCTAAAGTCTGTTTTCAATACAACAAAAGCAGCTTCTAAAATTATGATGAAGAACCGTAAAGGAGTTTTTATCAATATGAGTTCTGTAGTTGGTGTTCAGGGGAATGCTGGACAAGCCAACTATGCTGCATCTAAAGCTGGAATCATTGGTTTTTCTAAGTCTGTTGCTAAAGAGCTTGGATCGAGAAATATCAGAACCAATGTTGTGGCCCCTGGATTTATCCGTACCGAAATGACAGATGTTTTAGATCCTAAAGTAGTGGCAGGTTGGGAAGCAGGAATTCCTTTAAAAAGAGCTGGCGAACCAGAAGATGTTGCTAATGTTTGTGTTTTCTTAGCTTCTGATATGAGTGCTTATGTAAACGGACAAGTATTGTCGGTTTGTGGTGGTATGTTGTAGAGGCTATAGGTTGAAAGTTGTAAGTTGGAGCCATTTTAGATGGCTCTTTTTTTGTGACAAAAACTCTATTAAACTGTCTTAATGAAAATTTGTTAATTAATTATGAGAGAAAACCGTTTCTTAATTCCGACAATTATATTCAGTTGTGCTATTCTTTTTTCGGTACTTATTTTTTCCGGTACCTGGAAAAAAGTAAAGGCGAATGATCAAACCATTAATGTTACAGGCTCGGCAAAAAAGCTGATCATATCTGATTTGGCAATTATACGCGGAACATTAAATGCAGAGGCTGTTACGACGAAAGAAGCGTATCAACGTTTGCAGTTCCAAAAGCCTTTACTTTTAGCTTATTTGGCAAAGCAGGGGTTTCAGGAGAAGGATATTGATTTTAAGACAACTAATTCCTATCCGAATTATTATTACAACAATAATGGTATGCAGACTGGAATACGATCTTATACAATTAATCAGATGATTGAATTTCAGTCAAAAGATGTTGAGAGAATGAAGAAAATATCTATTGATATTGCTTCACTGGTAGAACAGGGAGTGGAGTTTGCTGTAAATCCTCCGGAATATTACTATACTAAACTTTCTGATATTAAAATTGATATTCAAGCGGAAGCAGCAAAGGATGCTATGATAAGAGGAAAACGTGTTGCAGAGGCTACCGGAAAAAAACTTGGTTCGTTAAGAAGTGCCCGAATGGGAGTGTTACAAATCACTCCGGAAAATTCAAATATTACCTCCGATTATGGTGTAAATGATGTTAGCTCCATAAGGAAAGAAATTACAGCAGTTGTAAATGCCAACTTTGAAATAGAATAAATTTTGCATTTTTAACATGAAATGTTAAACGCAATATTATTCGAAAATAATTCAGCCTGGTGGCTGCCGCTTTGTGTAGCCATAGGTATTCTTTATGCCTATATTTTTTACAATAAACAGGCATCTAGCAAACTGAAATTTTTACTTTTCAGCTTAAGAACTGCCTTAGTTGCGTTTATATGTTTTTTACTGTTATCGCCTTTAATATCGTCTAAAGACGAGATAGAAGAGAAGCCGCTGATTGTTATTGCGCAGGATAATTCCCAATCCATTCCTTTAGGGCAGTCTCCGAAATTCGATTTAGAAAAGTATAAAACTGATTTAATCAATTTAAAGAATAAGCTAACGCAGAAGTACGATATAGCTTTTTTGAGTTTTGGTGATGCGGTTCGCAATGCCGGATCCTGGAATTTTAAAGATCAGCAGACCGACATATCATCGGTTTTTTCTTATATAGACAATCAATATGGCAACCGAAATATTGGTGCAGTAATTTTAGCGTCCGATGGAATAATTAATAAAGGGACATCGGTAACGGCCCAAAGCTTACCCAAACAGACTACAATTTATACCATTGGACTTGGAGATACAACAATAAAGAAAGATCTTCTGATCAGAAATGTCAATTATAACAGAATTGTTTATTTAGGAAATGAATATCCATTAGAAATTAATCTTTCTGCATTTAAGAGCCCTGGTGAGAAATCGGTATTGACCATAGAAAGTTCTGATGGACAAAAGCTGTCTAAATCCATACAGATTGATGATGATTTTTGGAGACAATCTCTAACCATAAAACTGGATGCAAAAAAAGTAGGCATGCAAAGAATAAATATAGCAGTACGACCATTGGATAGCGAAGTTTCGACTATTAATAATAGCCAAACCGTTTATGTGGAAGTTTTAGAAGGGAAAGAAAAGATATTGTTGCTTGCAAATGCGCCACACCCAGATATAAACGCTATAAAGCAAAGCATCTCTGAAAATAAAAATTATGATGTTGATGTGGCTTTTCCATATAATCTGCCAGGTAATATTAATGCTTATAATATTGTTATATTACATAATTTACCTTCTGCAAATACGGCATTTTCAGGCGTTTTGAAACAAGCAATGGAAAAAGCGATTTGGTTTATTGTAGGTGCCGAAACGAATATTAATCAACTAAATAACATGCAGCCCTTAGTTAAATTTCCGGTAGGAAATTTACAGGACTTCTATACAGCCATTAACAACGATTTTTATAATTTCACTGTATCAGCCAACCTTCAGGGATTTTTTAAAAATCTGCCACCGCTACTGGGACAATCTGGAATAATTGCGGTAAATGGAGAATATGAAATCTTATTAAACCAAAAATCTGCCACCGGGTTTCCGGTAATGTTTTTTGTTAAGGGAAATAAGAATAGCGCTTTTTTAAATGGTGAGGGATTGTGGAGATGGCGTTTAGAAAATTATAAGACTACATCTAATTTTGATGCGTTTGATGAATTGGTTGCAAAGACCATCCAGTTTTTAAGTGTTAAAGAAGATAAACGTAAGTTTAGGGTTTATCCTGTTAAAGAACGATTATTAACTAACGAAGAAGCTGTTTTCCATGCTGAACTGTATAATGAAAGTTACGAGCCTGTAAATACGGAGGAGGTTGCAATAGAAATCAAAAATAGCTCAGGAAAAAAATATAGTTATGTATTCTCTGCAAAAGAGAGCTTGTATGAACTTAATGCGGGTTTTCTTCCCGAAGGGGAATATACTTTTTCAGCAAAAACAATGTTGGGAGGAAAGCGTTTAGAAAGTAACGGAAGTTTCGTCGTAGAGAAAATAGACCTCGAACATTTCAATACCACAGCCGACCATCAATTACTCTATAATCTGGCGAAAACATCGGGTGGTGAATTTTTGCTTCCCGATCAGCTTTCCAAACTTGAGCAATTGATTGATAAAAACGAAAAAATTACGACAATTGTACATGTAGATAATACTTATAAAGAGTTCATCAACATAAAGTGGATATTCTTTTTGTTAGTTTTGTTGCTAAGCAGCGAGTGGTTCTTTAGAAAACGGAATGGACTTTTATAGCCTTTTAATAGAGAATATAATAATCATTTGCGGTACTTTTTCCTATGCCGTTTCAGGTGCTTTTGCAGCCATGCAAAAACGTTTGGATGCTTTTGGAGTAATTATCGTTGCATTTGTGACTGCGGTAGGAGGCGGAACATTGAGAGATTTAGTAATAGGAGACACTCCTGTTTTTTGGATTAAGGAACCATCTTATACTTTTGTGATAGTTGTAGCTGCGCTGCTTTCTATGTTTTTCTGGAAAAATGTAAAGCGTTTTAAAAAGACCTTGTTTCTCTTTGATACTTTGGGGTTGGGATTTTTTACCATTTTGGGTATACAAAAAGGATTAGCACATAATTTAGATCCCGGAAGCTGCATATTATTGGGTACTTTTACCGGCTGCTTTGGTGGTATAGCGAGGGATATGCTCATAAATAATATTCCTATTATTTTTCGAAAAGAGATATATGCAACAGCCTGTATTTTAGGGGGCGCTTTTTACTTTGTTTTAGACGCTTTAAATGTAGAAAATTCTATTAGCGAACTACTGACTATTTCGTTAATTGTTGTAATTCGAATTGTTGCAGTTAGAAAGCAATTGGTGTTGCCAAGGTTTTACTAGAATAAGCCTTTCTTTGCAGGCTTCTCATCAATAATCACAAATACATCTTCGTTATCTCGTTTCATTAGGTAACGCTCGCGGGCAAATTTTTCGAGTTTATCTTTATTTGTTGTCAGTTCATCAAGATCTTTTTGTACATCGGCAATTTCTTTGGTGTAAAAATCTCTTTCCTGCTCCAGCTTTTTTACCTGATTGCGATAGTCATATTGGGATATAACATCATTTCTGTCGAAAAACAACATCCAAATTACAAAAGCTAATGAAGCCAAAAAATATTTGTTCTTTAGAAGATCAATCAGGCGTTTCATAATACATGACGATTTATCCTATGCAAAGATGACTATATAAAGTTTAAAATCAAAAGTCAAAATTCAAAAATGTAAAGAAGGGATTATGTGGTGTTAAAATGGTATTTTTGCAACAATGAATTCGTTCGAGAAATTAAAGCTAAGTAAGCAATTACAGATTGCCGTTTCAAATGCAGGATTTTCACAGCCTACTTCCTTGCAATCAAAAATATTTAGTAGGATTAACGGAGGCCAGGATTTGGTAGCTGTTGCACCGGAAGGAGCCGGAAAATCAACTTCCCTGATACTGGCAAGCTTAAATAAAATAAAACATACAGAAGAGATTGCTCCCAGGGTACTGGTATTGGTATCCAGCAAAGAAAGGGGACAATCTTTAGTAGAACAGTTTCATTCGCTAAACAGAAATAAATCTCTACGTATTTATGGATTATTTCATGACGAAGGGACTTTAGATGCGCAAGTTCTGGAAGTTACTGATGGCGTAGATATCATCATAGCACAACCAGATAGAGCTAAATCGGTATATCTGAAGTTAGGTTTGAATCTTAATAAATTACAACTTTTTATAGTTGACGATGCAGATGAGATTGTGAAAAACGGTCTTCAATTACCAGTTTCGGAATTAGGGAGGAGTACGCCAAAAGCACAGAATCTGGTTTTTTCTTCTGTTTATCACGGGAAAATTGCTCGGATGTTGAGCTATTATATGGAGGAATTTTCAGTTATCGAAATAGATGAGCTGGAAGAGAAAGACTTAAAATGTATCGATCAGATAAGATATCAGGTTCCTAACTTCAAGACAAAGTTGAACTTACTGGAGTTGTTGCTTCAAGATAAGGAAGTTTTTGATAAAGTACTGGTTTCCGTAAATTCAAAGTTTACTGCCGAAACGGTATATAAGCTTCTAAAGACTAAGGATGTGGGGCTTACTACTATAAAATGCGGTGCTTTTTCGAATGATGATATAGAAGGTGCCGAAGATTTTCTGTTGAATCCTAAAAAAAGTATTTTAATTGTCGTCCAGGAAGATTTGGAAAATCTCGATACGTCAAAAATTCCATTTTTAATGTTTTTTGATTTACCGGACGAAGAGAACTTATATCAACAAAAGGTAACCTGGTTTGGCGAGCAGCAAAATGATCAAATGGCTTTGGTTTTGTTAACCGATTTGGAACTGTCGGAAATGAAGAAGATTGAACAAGAACTGGGGCTTAGAATTCCGGAAATGGATTTACCCGATGGTTTATTTATAGAAGAGGAGATCAAACGTAAAAAAGTAGAACAAGAAGAGCAGGAAGACTCAAGCAGAGGTGGGGCTTTTCATGAGAAGAAAGCAAAAAATACAAAGACAGAAAATATAAGGCCTTCTGAAAGGTATAACAAGTATAAAAAATAAAAAAGCGGGGTAAAATGCAGTAAAATGCCCCGCTTTTTTTGATCTATAATAGAAAAAAGAATTTTATTTAGAGTCTAGAACTACAGATGTCATAGTTAAGGAACCGCCAACAGGGATATCATTTAAAAAAGAAACCTTGTCATTTTTATTCTTTAATCCCAAAGTATAAATTAACGGCATATAATGCTCTGGCGTTGGAATAGCATATTTCCCTTCCAGGCCAAAGTTTTCATAATTAACCAAAGCCATGTGATTGCCTTCTGCTATATGATTTTTCATCTTCTCATTGATATCTAAAGCCCAATCATAACCGTATCCGGGTGCTAGCATATTTTCCCACGATATCATCCGAAGATTATGGACCATATTTCCACTTCCGATTATCAAAACTCCTTTTTTTCTGAGGATTTGAAGTTCCTTTGCCAGATTGTAATGATATTCAGCGGGTTTGGAATAATCCAGACTCAACTGCAAAACAGGGATGTCCGCATCCGGATAAAGATGTCTAACCACACTCCAGTTTCCATGATCAAGACCCCAAAGTTGGTCAAGTTCGACTGGTACAAAATGCTTTAAAGCTTCCTGAATATACATTGCAAGTTCAGGGTCACCTTTTGCAGGATACTGGACTTCAAATAAAGCTTTTGGAAAGCCGCCAAAGTCATGAATCGTACGAGGTTTTTCCATAGCGGTCACTTTGGTTCCCTTGGTTTCCCAATGGGCGGAAATGACCAAAATGGCTTTAGGTTTAGGTATGTCCTTGGCAAGTTTACGCCAATTTTGAACGAAGATATTATCTTCTATGGCATTCATCGGACTTCCGTGTCCCAGAAAAAGTGCTGGCATTGGATCTGTTTCTGCCAGATCTTTTTGCCAGTTATATAAATGTTTTAGAGTTTCCATCGTATTTTAATTAATAGGCTGCAGTAAATCGCTCCCGATGATGTTTTGGTTTTTGAACCTCATCAAAAATTACAACCGCCAGATCTTCTACAGACAATCTGGAAGCGTTATTTTCGTCAAACACAGGATGATCTTTTCCCAATCTATATTTTCCTGTCCTTCCAGTAGTTATTCCGGGATTCATTTCAAAAGCCGGACTAAAGAATACCCAATCCAAATCCTTTTCTTGTTTAAGGATATTCAAATAGTCCCTGGCAGCACTAGCACCTGATTTGAATGCCGCAGGGAAGTCGGGTGTGTCTACCGCTTGCACATTGTCGGCTACATATAAGCTTCCAGCACCGCCAATAACGATTAATCTTTTAATTCCGGCATCTTTCACCGCTTGTTGTATAGCTTTAGAGCCAGCTAAGAAATCGTCGTAGATGTTAGGATTTGTCCAACCAGCATTAAATGCACTGACAACAACATCATATCCTTTTAGTTTGTCTGCCAATTCCTTTTCATTATTAACATCTATAGCTATTTTGGCTACTTCATTATTTACAATTTTATCTATATTTCTTGCGATGGCGCCAACAGTTAAATCTCTGTTTACGGCTTCTTTCACCAGGCTGGAACCCACAAACCCAGTTGCTCCAATTATTGCTACTTTCATAATTATATTTTTTGTAAAGTATTATCTTATTTAAATTTCTGACAGAATTCTGCCAGTGAATGTCTCTTAAGCTCTTGTACCAAAGATAATTCTGCTTCAACGTATAGGCTTTCTAAATGTTTGTTGATGTCCTTTCCGATAGGACAATTAGGATTGGGACTGTTTTTCGCAAAAGCAAAAATGGATTCTGGATAAACTGCCTTAAATAAATCTCCAAGATTTATATCATCTGCCTTTTTTGCTAAAAAAAAGCCGCCATTTTTCCCCTCTTTACTGTCTACCAATCCGGCTTTTCTTAATTCAGTAATCTCTTTCCTTACTAAGACTGAGTTGATATTTATACTTCCTGCGATATAATCAGAAGATAAAAGTTCTTCATTACTTAATTCAAGTAAGGTCAATATATGAATTGAAATGGCGAATCTTCCGTTGTTCATTCTGTAATGTTTTTTATTACAGTTCAAAGGTCGGTAAAAAAATCCGTTGTTCAAAACAATAAATGTTTAAACATTTAAAAAAGACAATTAGGTGATAAATAAGATATTAATAGGATTTGTTTTCCTTTTCGGCTTTCCTGTCGAAATAAGTTCCTATCCCCATTCCTATCCCTAAGCCAATAAAAAGTCCAAGTAAGGAGCTTAAAAAATATGAATACGGAACACCAAATCCCAAGCCTATGGCTCCCCATTTTAAGGAGTGATAGCCGATAGGAACCAGATTGAAATGGGTTTTTAGATAGTGTTTTAAATGTCTGGTATTTTTATAATATGGTTTTAATGAAGCTTTACAAATATTCTTTTCAGGAATGGAATCTAAAGTCTTGGTGACTACTTTCTTTAATTCGGTAAACTTCTTTTCTTCTAATGTATTTAAAGCAATTTTATTTAAAGCTCTGCATGAAATATCTAGCTTATATTTTTTGAAATCATTTTCTCCAACCTGTTCCTGAATTCGATTGTATTGACTAAAAATCTGGTTTTTCCAACTATTAAATTCTTGCCACTTCATTGTCCTATTCTCCTTTTTTAATATTGAAAACCTTAGCGAGTAAACGGTAGGAGTTTAGCCTGTCTTCAGTACAGCTTGTATAAGTTGATATGATTACTTCATTAGTGTCCAATTCAGTAGAGAGAGCTATGATTCTCTCTTTCATTACATCGGGTGTTCCTATTATAGTGCGCTTTCTATTTCTATCAATACGTTGCATATCGTAAGCATCATATTTAATGTCTTTTATATCATTGTAGTCGAATTGTATATTATGTAACCCTTTTTCGAAGCTAAGTAATCTATAATCCATATAAGCCTGTACTTGCTTTACTTTTTCTTCGTCCTCAGCACAGAAGCCAAATATACCAACACTGGTTTGCGGTTCCGGTAATTCAGGTGAAGGGACAAATTTCTCCCGATATACCTTTAATGCTTCCGCCCCGCCAATAGGATTTATAAATTGTGCAAAAGAACATGCCATTCCCATATAAGCAGCGATCAAAGCACTTTCACCACTGGATGTTAAAATCCATAGATCAGGAGAAGTGGTAATAGAAGGAATAGCTTTAATCATTATCTCGGAAATCCCGTCTATTGGCTCCTCGTTAAAATAGCATTTAACATCTTTTAGTTGTTGGATATAATCCTTTGGGTCAAAGTTATTTGATGGATTTAGTAAATGTGCTGTTACTCTGTCTCCGCCCGGTGCTCTTCCCATTCCCAAATCAATTCTGTTAGGATAAAGAGCTTCTAATACCCTGAAATTTTCAGCAATTCGAAGTGTGCTGTGATTAGGCATCATCATTCCACCAGAACCTAAACGAATATTCTTTGTATCGGCACCCAAACGGGCAATCATTAATTCTGGAGATCCTGTTGCGAGCATTTCGGAATTGTGATGCTCACTCAACCAGTAGCGTGTGTAACCCAATTCATCAGCGAGCTTAGCCAATTGAATGGTCTCCTGAAGAGATTCATTGGCGTTACTTCCCTTTCTGATAGGAGTTTGATCTAGTACACTTAGCTTTATATCCATAGACCAAATTTAAAGATTTATAGGTGTTTGGCTTGTTTCACAAAGTCATAGTTTGTATTCTGACTGATTAATGACTTTTAAGAAGCTTAAAGATTACAAATCTTTAGTAGTAAGAAGCGTAAAGTAACTGTGTTAATAATCGGGTAAGAAGCTTCATAAGTCTTTAAATAAACGTCCCCAAATATTTTCTATCCATATCTCTGACTTTACTCACCGTCGATCTTGCATTATTTCCCATTCCCAACAACAAGCTGAAAACTAAAAATTAATAATCAATGGACCTCTTTCTTACTTCCGGTTCCGGTCCTCCGACTTAGTACTTCTCGACAAAGAATGAACTGATATATCATAAAGAAAAGGCATACTCTTTGTGCATTCTTTTATTCATTTAAATCTATTAGTTATGAAAAATCAATCGAAAAGTCATCAGTCAGGAAAAGATGTGCAAGGGAGGGCTACTTCAGACAGATCTTTTGTACAGGTAAAGGAAAGAGAAGGACACCGTATGCCTAATGCCAGCAGTGCATCGCATGCTAATCAAGAAAGAAAGCCCAATCAGAGACATGATAGTAATGAATTAACTAAGGTTGATAAAAATAATAGGAAATAAAAAAGGGCGATTTAAATATCACGAATGGTCGGAAGAAATTCTGGCCATTTTTTATGTTTTAAAAAAAAGTCCTGGGTCTCCACCACATTGCAGAACAATCATAGCAATGGTAAGCTCTCTGAGCTCCATAGCGAAACGTCTTTTGGCCGTTTTGTAACCGATGTTGTTAGCTTTCTTGTACATCAACAGCATCATAGCAACGATCAGTGTCATGTATAGTATTACCTGTATCCCATTTTTGTTAAGCGAAACAAGGTGACTTACATTGAGTTCCTGTTTTAAGAACCTGAAAAAGACCTCTATGTCCCAACGCCTTCTGTATGCTTTTGAAATGTCTGCCGCTGAGCTTTCGAAGTCATTGGTCAGTAGCCAATATTGCTTTTGATCTCCTTTACCCTTAACTACTACAAGCCGAAAATGGGTGTCTACCAGTTCTTCGCTATAATATTTTTTGCCGTTTTTATTAATGGGAATACCGGTGTAAAGCTGGACTTTACGGTCGCTGACCAGTAACGATTCGCCCAGATCGAGTTCCATTCCCTCAGTAATAAGAGAGTCCAGTTCAACCAGTTTCCTGTTTTCCTTTGATCTGCAAACGAAAGTTATCTTCTCCTTGTTGAAAGCAGCTATCGTTCTGGTGGATTGCAGCCCCCTGTCCATCACATAGATATTCTGGTGGCCAGTTTCCTTTTTTACATGCTCCCTTACAACTTCCGGCAACGCATTATCTTCGTTACCATAGTTTGGACTGGTGAACACTGATGAATGGCAGGGCAAAACACCGTCAAAGCCAATGCTATATTTGACCGCCTTTTTACCGCTTTTGTTATCAATCCCTTCCATAAGCTTACCAACACTTTCACTGACCATTGAGCTATCTACCCTGATCAGATTGTTCTTCTTTCTCTCTGTTGATGTATAAGCTCTGGAAAATTGCTCATAGATACAATCATATATCTGCTTAAAATAGTCAGGATCAATCTTGGACAATCGCTCAGAAATGGAGCTTCTACGTACCGTTTCATCTTCATCGAGATTGAAAAGCATCTTGAATATAGAATCATTAAACGTATCTTCCAGGGTTCGCTGACTCAGTCTGTCATTGTCCAGAATACCATAGAACAACAAATAGAACAGCTTATTTCCTTTCAGAACCTTTGCGTAGTGGTCGATCCTGGTAGTGAGAGACAAATTTGATAAAAGTGCTTCAGGAATGAAGCCAAGAAGCTGTTTTACGGTGATGTTGTGATCCTTGAAGATGGCCATATATTATTTATTACCAGTGATTAAGATACAAATAATAACCAATAAAAACAATATAAATTATTGATTGCCAATGTATTACATACAAAACAAACCTCCTTAAAACAAAAAAGTCGGAAGAAAAATCTTCCGACCATGACTGATTTAAATATTCGCCCTTTTTTATTCTGTCTCTCAATTATTATTTAATAGCGTATTTGAAGTTTTTACCGATGAATTTTGCATTATCACCCAGTTCTTCTTCAATTCTTAATAATTGATTGTATTTTGCAATCCGGTCTGAACGAGATGCAGAGCCGGTTTTAATTTGACCACAGTTTAAAGCTACTGCTAAGTCAGCAATTGTGGTATCCTCTGTTTCACCAGATCTGTGAGACATTACAGAAGTGTAACCGTTAGTTTGTGCAAGGCTTACCGCGTCAATGGTTTCTGTTAAAGAACCAATTTGATTAACTTTTACTAAGATAGAGTTCGCTGTATTGGTGTCTATACCTTGTTGTAAACGTTTTACATTAGTTACAAATAAATCGTCGCCAACTAACTGTACTCTGTTACCAACTTTATCAGTCAATTGTTTCCAACCATCCCAGTCATTTTCATCCATACCATCTTCGATTGAAATGATAGGGTATTTTTCAGTTAATTCAGCCAGATAAGCAGCTTGCTCTGCGCTTGATCTTACTGCGCCTTTATCGCCTTCGAATTTAGTATAATCGTATTTTCCGTCTTTATAGAATTCAGAAGAAGCACAATCTAAAGCTAAACAAATTTGAGAACCTGGTTGGTATCCGGCAGCTTTAATTGCGTTTAATACAGTTTCAATAGCATCTTCAGTACCTTCGAAAGTTGGCGCAAAACCACCCTCGTCACCTACAGCGGTAGATAAACCCCTGTCGTGAAGAATTTTTTTAAGGTTATGGAAAACCTCAGTACCCCATCTTAAAGCTTCGGAGAATGAAGAAGCACCAACAGGCATAATCATAAATTCCTGAAAAGCAATAGGGGCGTCAGAATGAGAACCACCATTAATGATGTTCATCATTGGGATTGGAAGTGTATTTGCATTTACACCACCGATGTAACGGTACAAAGGCTGATGACTTTCTTGGGCAGCAGCTTTAGCTACAGCTAAAGACACACCTAAAATAGCATTAGCACCTAATTCACCTTTGTTTTCAGTTCCATCAAGATCCAACATGATTTTGTCGATAGTGTTTTGTTCGAAAACGTCAACACCTCTTAACTTCTCAGCAATTTTATCATTTACATTGGCAACGGCTTTTAAAACACCTTTGCCTAAATATACAGACTTATCGTTATCACGTAACTCAACAGCCTCATATTGGCCGGTTGAAGCTCCAGACGGAACCGCAGCTCTTCCGATAATACCATTTTCAGTTACAACATCTACTTCAATAGTAGGATTACCTCTTGAATCGAGGATTTGTCTTGCATGAACATCAAGAATTAAACTCATAATTGTAATATATTAAATCTTTTTCTTCTCTTTCTTAGTGTGGGAATACACTGTTAAAAAATCAAACTTTCAAATATACAAAAAAAGTATAGTTGTGTTGAAAAAATATCGACTTTGCAAATAATAAATTGTTAATTTTTCATTGATTTATGATGACCTGTACGATTTTGTGTGATTTGAAAATCAGCATAGAACATATAACCGGAAATTTAGAAAAGGTAATTATTATTCTTATATTATGACCTAACAGTTGTAATATATCTATATCTCATAGAAAAATAATATTGAGCCATAAAATTTTTAAGATTATTACCCCTAATTTTAAAGTAACAAATTGGTTTTAATATTTAAGCGTGTTATATTTGGGGCGTTTTTATTTCTAAAATTACATTAATCTAGATATTTAAATACTTAATTATGAAAGAAGTATCCGATATAGGGGTAATAGGCTTGGCCGTAATGGGTGAAAACCTTATTTTAAACATGGAAAGCAAAGGTTTTCATGTAACTGCTTACAATCGTACTACAGATAAAGTAGAGAACTTTGTAAACGGAAGAGCAAAAGGCAAAAACATTTACGGAGCGAAATCAATTGAAGATTTAGTAAGTTCTTTAAAATCACCTAGAAAAATCATGTTAATGGTTAAAGCAGGTAAACCTGTTGATGATTTTATCGATTTATTAATCCCACACTTAGATAAAGGAGATATCATTATCGATGGTGGTAACTCTCATTTCCCTGATACAGAGCGTCGCGTAAAATATGTAGAAAGTAAAGGTCTGTATTTTATCGGTTCTGGTGTTTCTGGTGGTGAAGAAGGTGCTTTATTAGGTCCTTCAATTATGCCGGGTGGTTCTAAAGCTGCTTGGCCAGCTGTAAAACCTATTTTCCAGGGTATTGCCGCAAAAGTTGATGACGGTTCTCCTTGCTGTGACTGGGTAGGTGATGGAGGTGCTGGGCACTTCGTTAAAATGGTACACAACGGTATCGAGTATGGAGATATGCAATTGATCAACGAGGTATACCACATTATGAAAGATGTGTTAACTATGTCTACTGATGAAATGCATGAGGTTTTCAAAGAGTGGAATGAAGGTGAATTAGATAGCTACTTAGTAGAAATCACTCGTGATATCTTAGCTTACAAAGAAGAAGATGGTACACCTATCATAGATAAAATTTTAGATACAGCTGGTCAAAAAGGTACAGGTAAGTGGACAGGTACTGTAGCATTAGAGTTAGGTATTCCTTTAACTTTAATTACTGAGTCTGTATTTGCAAGATGTTTGTCTGCAATGAAAGACGAGCGTGTTCAGGCTTCTAAAGTATTGACAGCTGGACCAAAAGCTTCTTTCAATGGCGATAAGCAAGAAATGATTAACAACTTAAGAGATGCATTATATGCTGCAAAAGTAATTTCTTATGCTCAGGGCTATCAAATGATGAGAGCTGCGGCAGAAGAGTACGGTTGGGAATTAAGCTACGGAAATATTGCTTTAATGTGGAGAGGTGGATGTATTATCCGTTCTCGTTTCTTAGGAAATATCAAAGAAGCATTTGATAAAAATCCAGCATTATCTAATTTATTATTAGACGAATATTTCGCAGATAAAATTCAAGCTTGTCAAAACGGTTTAAGACAAGTGGTTGCTACAGCAACATTAAACGGAATTCCGGTTCCTTGTTTAAGTGCAGGTATGAACTATTACGATGGTTACAGATGCGAAAGATTACCGGCAAACTTGTTACAAGCTCAACGCGACTACTTCGGTGCTCATACTTACGAGAGAATTGACAAACCAAGAGGTCAGTTTTTCCATACGAACTGGACAGGTAGAGGTGGTAATACAGCTTCTACTACTTACGACGTATAAGGAGAAATCTCATCAAAATAGCAAAGCCCTTCCTGAATTGGAGGGGCTTTTTTTGTGTCAATAGCAACCTCTTGTTTTTACGACCTGAAAGTACTTTCCTTATTTGAGTTTTTACCACACTTCAACTTTTGTTATGTATATTTGATGCCTACTTATGGCAGAGAATCATCAACTTAAGTTAGCAAACGAATTTGTTCAGTTTACCGATAGAAATATTTTCCTTACCGGTAAGGCAGGGACTGGTAAAACGACTTTTTTGCATAATTTAAGGAAGAATTGCCCTAAAAGAACGGTTGTTGTCGCCCCTACAGGAGTCGCTGCTATTAATGCAGGTGGTGCAACTATTCATTCTTTTTTTCAGTTGCCATTTGGACCTTATATTCCCGGTCAGGACAGAGGTAGAAGCGCTTCGGCGATGCGGATCAGAGGCGAAAAAATCAATCTTATTAAAAGCATAGATCTTTTGGTGATTGATGAGATCAGTATGGTACGTTCAGACACCTTAGATCATATTGATGAGGTTTTACGCAGATATAGAGATAGAACCAAGCCTTTTGGTGGTGTCCAATTGTTGATGATAGGTGACTTACATCAGCTTTCTCCAGTGGTTAAAGACGATGAATGGTCTTTGCTGAAAGATCATTATTCTAATCCTTATTTTTTCAGTAGCAAAGCTTTACAGGAAAGTTATCCGATAGCTATAGAATTAAAGCATATCTACCGCCAGTCAGATGATTTGTTTATTGGATTGTTGAATAAAGTAAGGGAAAACAATATAGACCTGGAAGTGCTGAATGCGCTTAACCAAAGGTATATAGAAAATTTTAATCCGGATGAAGATGAAGGCTATATAACACTTACTTCTCATAATTATTCTGCAAATCAGATTAATGACGAAAAGCTGGGGAAGATAAAAGTGAAAAGTCATGTTTTCAAAGCTGATATTTCTGGCGACTTTCCAGAATTTTCTTATCCCAATGCGGAAAACCTGGAGTTGAAAGTGGGAGCACAGGTTATGTTTGTGAAAAATGATTCTTCCAGAGATAAATTTTATTATAACGGAAAAATTGGAAAGATTACCCGGATTGAAGATGATGTGATTTGGGTGAAATGTCCCCAGGATTTAAACGAAATATATGTGCGTAAGGCTGAATGGCAAAATGTTAAATATGAACTTAATCCCGCTACTAAAGAAATAGAAGAAAAGCAGGTTGGCAGTTTTATTCAATATCCATTAAGGACAGCCTGGGCGATAACAATTCATAAAAGTCAGGGCTTGACTTTTGATAAAGCGATTATAGACGCAAATGCGGCTTTTGCTCATGGTCAGGTTTACGTAGCATTAAGCCGTTGCAGAAGCTTTGAAGGAATGGTACTTCGTACTCCATTGACCTTCAATAGCATCAAAACCGATGGGGTAGTAGCTCATTATACCAAAGAAGCAGAAAATAACACACCCAATTCAGAACAATTGCAACAGGCTAAAGCCTTTTTTCAGCAGGGACTTTTGTATGAGCTTTTTGATTTTAAAGATATCAAAGGAACTTTATTTCAGTGTAAAAGAATTGCTGAAGATTATCATCAGGTAATTTCTGTTGGATTCCTTGATAATGTAAATGAGGTAAGGGAAAATGCGGAAAAAACTATTTACGCCATTTCCGAATCGTATAAAAAGCACTTGAATGTACAGCTTCAACAAAATCAGTTGCCCGAAGACAATGGGGATCTTCAGGAAAGGGTAAAAAAGGCCTGCCGTTATTTTGTAGATAAGATAGATGAGGTGATTATTGCCGGGATGGATAAAGTGAGTTTTGAAGCCGATAATAAAGCGGTAAAAGAAAGTATGAGCGAAGTACTTAATAAGCTTAAAAAAGAGGTTTTCATTAAACGATCTGTGCTTAAAAACAGCCTCGAAGGTTTTGAGACACTAAGTTATATTAAATGTCGGGCAAACGCGGAAATTGATTTTATTAATCTGGAGAAAGTGCAAGTAACAACCCGGAAAGAAACTAAAGTTGCCGCAGGAATTAAACATCCAGAACTTTATAAAACTATAAAATCATGGCGGGACGACTTAGCAGCAGATAATAATGTTCCTGTATATATGATTCTTCCGCAGAAAGCCTTAACCGAGCTGGTAAATAAATTGCCATCCAATTTCGCCGAGCTGGAAAGTATAAAGGGAATTGGTAAAGCAAAAATCAAACAGTTTGGTGCCGAAATTCTTGGAATGGTGACTGAATACTGTGAGAAAAGAAATATTTCTCAAACCCCATTGCAGCTTTTGGTGAAAGTTAATAAGCCGGAAAAGGTAGATACGAAACAAATGTCCTTGAATGCGTTTATTGATGGTAAGACCGTGGAGGAAATAGCTATGGAAAGGGGACTGACAGCTTCTACCATAGAGAACCACTTGATCCATTTTATTGGTACTGGTGAACTGGATATCCATCGTTTTGTAGAAAAGGATAAAGCTAGCCAGATACAAGCCTATGTTGAAGAGTACAAACCTATATCTACCACGCAAACAAAAGAAGCCCTGGGCGATGATATTTCCTATAATGAGATAAGGGCCGTAATGAAGTATTTAACTTATCAGGAGTATTTGAGTTAGTTAGTTTATTGGTTTATTAAGTTTATTGGCTTTTAAATTCCGGCTTATTTTTACTATTTCATTTTTACATTAACTGCCAAGATACGCAGACACAGATTTAAATTCTTAGAAAACTTAGTACGCTTTGAGGTTTTACAACAAAACAGCCACGGTCGATAAATGATCTACTAACCAACCATGCTCATTAATTAATCTAAAGTTGGAATGATAACTCACCAGTCTTGATACTTAATACTATCGACTAAATGCTAATGACTAACAACGAGCCAACTAATTACAATAAAAACATAATAAATCTTGGCTTCTAGTTAAGTTAATCCTTATTTTTATGGCAAATTAAACTACTATTATGCAATACGACGTTATCGTTATTGGTTCTGGACCTGGAGGATATGTTGCAGCAATTCGCTCGGCGCAATTGGGTCTTAAAACTGCCATGATTGAAAAATACGCTACCTTTGGAGGAACTTGTTTAAATGTAGGGTGTATTCCCTCAAAAGCGTTATTAGACTCTTCAGAGCATTTTCATAACGCACAGCACACATTTGCAGAGCATGGTATTGATGTGAAAGACGTAAAAGTCAATATCAAGCAAATGATAAAAAGAAAAAATGAAGTGATTGCGCAAAATACAGCAGGTATCACGTTCTTAATGAAAAAGAACAAAGTTGATACTTACGAAGGTGTAGGATCTTTTAAAGATAAAAATACCATTAAAATCAAATTGACTAAAGGCGGTGAACAAGAAATTACAGGTAAAAATGTAATTATCGCGACGGGATCTAAACCAACTGCTTTACCATTTTTACCAGTTGATAAGAAAAGAATTATTACATCTACAGAAGCCTTAAGTTTAACAGAGGTACCAAAGGCGCTGACAGTGATTGGTGGTGGGGTGATAGGCCTGGAGTTGGGATCTGTTTATGCTCGCTTAGGATCTAAAGTTACGGTAGTGGAATTTGCAGATTCTATTATTGCTACGATGGATGGATCTTTAGGTAAAGAATTGCAAAGAGTGCTTAAAAAGTCTTTGGGGATGGAGTTTTTGTTGAGTCACAAAGTAACCGCAGCAAAAAACAATGGTAAATCTACTACTGTAGAAGCTTTGGATTCAAAAGGGAATGTAGTAAAAGTAGAGGGAGATTATTGTATAGTTGCGGTAGGAAGAACAGCCTATACGGAAGGTTTAGGCCTGGAAAATATCGGAATAAAATTAGAAGAGAGAGGTAAGAAAATTCCGGTAAATGCTCAGTTAGAAACGCCTGTTAAAGGTGTTTATGCAATTGGTGATGTTGTTGCCGGTGCAATGCTGGCACATAAAGCGGAAGAAGAGGGAGTTTTTGTAGTAGAGTCAATTGCTGGCCAAAAACCGCATATTAATTATAATTTAATACCAGGAGTAGTTTACACCTGGCCAGAAGTAGCTTCGGTAGGATTAACAGAAGAACAGTTAAAAGCAGAAGGAAAGAAATACAAGACAGGGGCTTTCCCGTTTAAAGCGAGTGGTAGGGCAAAAGCAAGTATGGATACAGATGGTTTTGTAAAAGTATTAGCCGATGCGGAAACCGACGAAATTTTAGGCGTTCATATGATAGGGCCTCGTGTAGCCGATATGATTGCAGAAGCAGTGGTAGCTATGGAATTTAGAGCGAGCGCAGAAGACATAGCCAGAATCTGTCATGCACATCCAACATATACCGAAGCGTTTAAAGAAGCAGCATTAGCTGCTACAGATAACAGAGCGATACATATGTAAATAAAATGTATTTATAGGTAAAAGGTTTGCTATCGGCAAACCTTTTTTGTTTATATTAGCAATTTTATAGCTATATGAAATATTGTATTTGCGTTATTCTTTTTAAAGTCATGTCTCTTAGTCTATCCGCGCAGATTAAAGAGACTTTTGTAAAAGGCCAGTTAGACTTAGAGAATGGAACCAGTCATCAGGGATATTTTAAAAGAGAAACCTTAAAGAGTATGAGGAATGGAGTTACTTTTAAAAAGGAACTTGCTGACGATGGCAAATATTATAAAGCTTCTGATGTAAAAGAAGCAAAGTTTGAAACAGGCGAAATTTTTAGAACAATATCTTGCCTGGATGCGGCTAATCAGAAAAAAGAGATATTTCTTGCTTCGCTATTGGTTGATGGGAAAACATGCTTATACGAGAGTGTTTTTGAAGAAGATTTTATCTACATACTTTCTAAAGAAGGAGAATATGCGTGGTTGCAAGATGATAAAATTATAGATGGCAGCCTTAAAAGATTCTATTTCCGGAATAAACTTGCTGCTTTGTTGTCTTCAGATAAAATAAGCTATTCTTCTTTTGGTAATATTGGTTTTAATGACAAAGAGTTAATTAAGATAGTGAGCCTGTATAACAACCAGGAATCCTCAAAGAACATAGTTATTCAAAAAAACGTCGATAAATTAACGTTTTTGGTAATAGGACTTAGCGGTATGTATAAAAATAACAACGAACAAGAATATAATGCTTCCGTTGTTTATCGTTCTTACTTTCCCTCTCTAAGCCAATCCACTTCATTGAATATAGGCCTTAACTATTATTACAATATACATACAAATAACAGAGATAAATTTAAACGGCAGCTATATACATTACCTCTGTTTCTTCGTCAGAATCTTTTAAGAAAATCTATACGGCCGTATGTTGATATAGGTTTAAATGTAAGTTATATAGAAGATAAATTTTTTGATACCAATCGGAATGCTATTTCTAAAGGGTTTCAGCAAGATTACGGCCTAGGTTTTTTAGTAGGAGGAGGTGTCGAAACGGATATTTTTAAGCATTTTCAAATTAAAGCAGAGTATAAATTTGAGAATTATAACCATTTGTTAATGGCTGGATTTGCTCGTGTAATTAAGCTTTAGCAATATTGAATTGCAATTAAATTAAGTAGTCATTAGTTGAATTCCTTTTTGGTTTCTAATAAAACCGCCTCCTGTTACTCTTTAAAGAATTGCAGGAGGCATTATTTTACAAGCCAATTGGAATAGATAATAATGGAACATGCGAGTTAGAAGCCATGACCCGGGTTTTACTTCTATGCACCAAAGAAGACCAGAAACCATATCTGTACGGAATCATGATCAAAATGTCTGCTCCGGTCTCTAAAATTTCATTTTCGATTTCCTTAATTACAGAATCAGATTCTATTTCTTTGTAGGTATGATGGATGTTTTTAAGCTGTAAATCGATTTTTTTCTTTGTAAAAGAAGACTCTAGTTTGCTTACACCTTTATGAACATGGAAAATCTCTACTTCGGAATTCATTTTTTCAGCAAAGTCTTTAATTTGTTCCAGAATTAAGGAATGAACTCCTCTAAGAATATCACAGGCGAAAAGGATTTTATTTATTCCTTTGTATTTTGCTCCTAAAGGAATAGCTAAAATAGGTAATTTGAAACGGCTGATCGCTGCTGTTGTGGTATTACCAAAAATATCCTGAGAGATAGATTTTTTTGCCGTACCCATTACAATTAAATCAGCTTTGTGTTCCTCTATAATGCTTTCCAGCTCTTCTTCCATGTTTAAAAGAGATGAAAGGCACATTACTTCAACACGATATTTAGCAGTAATGAGGTCTGCTTTTTGTTGTAAAGAAGCAATGTTGAGTTTTTTTACCTCGTCAAGCGCATTGGCTGGGAACAAAGTATTTGCATAATGAGGCGGAAGTGTAAATGAATTAAATAAGATAATTTTTGCATTTAAATCTTTCGCTGCTGCGCCTGCATATTCCAATGCATTTTCTGCTTCTGCAGAGAAGTCTGTAGCTACAATAATAGTTTTCATGATGTTCTCTCCTCTATAAAAATAAAACAGCCCACTAAGGGGCTGTCTATATATGTGAATTAATTAATATTCATGAACGTCGACATGGTCGTATTCTTCTTCTATCAGTTCTTCGATACTTTTTTCTTTTTTATTGAAACCAAATTTATCTAAAATATTATCGAAAATTTGATACATCACTGGTACGACAACCAATGTCAAGAAAAGCGAACTGGTTAAACCTCCAATAATTACCCAGGCCAAACCGTTTTTCCAATCGGCACCGGCACCACTTGCCAATGCAATAGGTAGCATACCAAACACCATGGCTATAGTTGTCATTAAGATTGGACGCAAACGAGCGTGGTTAGCTAAAATTAATGCCTCGTGAGTAGATTTTCCCTGTGCTTTCAAGTGGTTGGTAAAGTCAACCAGAATGATGGCATTTTTAGCAACCAGACCCATTAGCATGATGAAACCCAGAATGGTGAAAATACCCAAAGCGTTGTTAGTTAGCGCAAGTGCAAGTAGGGCTCCAATTAAAGCTAGCGGTAAAGAGAACATTACCACAAATGGATAAACGAAACTGTCATATAATGCGACCATAATTAAATAAACTAAAATTACAGCAGCTAATAATGCAATACCTAAAGTACCAAAACCTTCGCTTTGGTTCTCCTGATCTCCTGCCCAATAGAAGCTAATACCGGCAGGTTTTTGCATTTTATCTATTTCGGCCTGGAAATCCCCTACAACAGAACCTGTCGGTCTGCCTACGGTTTGAGCTTTTACAGTTACCGAAGTTGATTTGTTTAAACGCTCTAATAAACTTGGGCCCGAACCTTCTTTAATATCTGCAAATTGTGAAAGTTTGATTTGCTGACCTGCACCATTTATGAAAATCAGGTTGCGTACATCATCTATATCTTTACGGTCGAAATCTTGATATTGGATATTAATATCGTATTCATACTCGCCCTGACGGAATTTACCGTCGGTATTTCCAGCAAAAGCAGTTTGCATGGTTGCACCCACAGTTTGTAGATTTAATCCTAATGCAGACATCTTATCACGGTCTACCTTTACGTTAATTTCCGGTGTGCCTTTCTCTACAGAAAGTTTGGTTTGTGTAGCACCAGGGATTTTGGCCATGATGGCTTGAGCCTTTTCAGCGAAAGCTAATACAGTATCTAAATCAGACCCTAAAACTACGAATTGAATAGGTGCTTCGTCTGCTGTACCTAAAATACCGATAGGAACAGTTTTGATTTTAGCTCCAACTAATATTTTTTCTAACTCCCGTGTGTAAGTGGTTGAAATAATATCAGAAGATACATTGTTACGCTCTGGTTTATCTACCAACTTAACGTTGATTTCAGATTTATAAGCCGTTGCCGTAGTACCGCCCATACCTTCACTTGATTGTCCAACCGTAGTAATCATTTGGACAATTTCCTTTTTCTCACTCAAAAAGTTCTCGGCTTTTTGGGTATAAAGGTTCGTCTGCTCTAACGAGGCATCTTTTGGCATCTCTATTTGTAATAAGAATTCTCCTTTATCAGATTTAGGGAAAAACTCGAAACCGATATATCCGGCAACTAACAACCCAAATGAAGAAAAGAAAAGAACCACCATTATAATTAATGTAACGGCTTTATGTTTAAGTGTCCATTCTAATATTCTGGTAATCCAGTTAGTGAATTTATGTAGTTGTTTTTCGAACCACAAAATAAATTTACCAAATATGTTTTTGCCCTCGACACGTTCTAGTTTACCAAAGCGCGAGAAGATTAATGGTACAATAGTAAATGACGCTACTAATGATAACAAGGTAGAAATAATTACCACCACACAGAATTGACGTAAGATGTTAGCCACCATACCTGTACTTATTGCAATTGGGAAAAACACAACCACAATTACGAAAGTGATGGATACTACGGTAAAACCAATTTCACGTGTTCCGTCAATAGCCGCTCTGACTTTGTTTTTTCCCATTTCCATGTGACGCTGGATATTTTCCAAAACCACAATCGCATCATCCACCAAAATACCTACTACTAAGGATAATCCCAGTAAAGACATCAAGTTTAAGGTATAACCAAACATTGCAATACCAATGAAAGTAGCAATTAAGGATGCAGGAATGGAAACCATTACGATAACTGCGTTACGCAAACTATGTAAGAAGAAAAGCATTACGACAGCAACCAATACAACCGCCATCATTAAATCATGGATTACCGCATCGGCAGACTGTAAGGTATAGTCAGAACTATCGTTTACAATTTTAATATCCAGATTAATGTCTTTGTAATCGTTTTTGAGCTGTTCTATAATTGCTTTGGTGCCTTCACTTACAGTTACTGCATTTGCATCACTTTGTTTAATAATTTGTACGGCGATAGAGTTTGCTCTGTTAATGCGAGCAAGTTTTTCTGTTTCTTTTTGAGTATCCTGCACATCGGCAATATCACCTAAACGAATCTGAGAGCCGTCTTTGCTGGTAGTTATTACCAGATTACGCATTTCCTCTACATTAGTATATTTACCCGATAAACGTACTAAGATGTCCTGAGCTTTAGTTTTTACACTTCCTGTAGGGAAATCTAAATTTGAAGCAAGGATCGCCTGTTGTACAGCAAGCACAGATAAACCATAACCTTGCAGTTTTTTAGCGTCTAAAGCTACTTTAATTTCACGTTCTGAACCACCAATTAGATTTACCTGCGCTACGCCAGACACGCGGGAAATAATTGGAGCGATACGTTTGTCCATCAAGTCATAGAACGAAATATCGTCCATATGAGCAGATGCAGACATGGTAATCACAGGGAAATCATCTAGTGAGAATTTACTCAGCGATGGTTGTTTTACATCGTCTGGTAACGTAGCCAAAATCGCGTTTACCTTTCTTTGTGCATCATTTAGAGCAACGTCTATTTGTGCTTTCTCGGTAAGCGTTATAATAACGACTGACAAGCCTTCGTAAGAGTTCGCGTTAATTTTCTTAATGTTTTCCATCGAAGAAACCGCGTCCTCAATTTTTTTGGTAACGGTACTTTCTACCTCATTTGGCGAAGCGCCGGGATAAATAGTTGAGATAGATACTACGTTTGGAGAGAACTTAGGTAAAAGCTCATATCCCAACGAGAAATAGCTAAGTAAACCCAGCAAAGTCAATGCGGTAAATACCACAATCACCAGCGAGGGTCTTCTTATGGATATGTCTGTAATTTTCATTTTTTTAGTATTGGGTATCGCGTATTGTGTATTGCGTATCGAGATTTGAATAATAACTCTCAATACTCATATCTCAATACTCAAATCTAATTTATTTTATAACAGTAACAGGAGTACCTTCGCTTAAGTTAATCTGTCCACTTGTAATCACTGTTTCTCCTTCTTTCAAGCCATCTAAAATTTCTACGTTTTCTCCTAGGATCCGTCCAGATATTACTTTACGTAGTTCAGCTATGTTTTTCTCTTTATTTAAAACATAAACTTCGTTACTACTAACACTTCCAGCGAAAGAAGTTCGAGGAATTAGAATCGCAGGAGCTTGTTTAGGGAATTTAAACACTGCGGTACCATACATCCCAGCTCTTAAGCTGTTTTTAACGTTGTTAGTTACTTCAACTTCAATAGGAAAGTTTAAAGTTTCGTCGGCTTTTGCAGCAATAAAAGTTACTTTACCAGAAAATTTCTCATCAGGGAAAACTGAAGATAAGATCTGAACTGCATCTCCAATTTTTAAGTTGGCTACTTGATTTTCATTAACATTTACTTTTAATTTCAATTTAGAAACGTCAACCAATTCGAATAACTGAGTTCCAGGAGCTACAACAGCACCAACTTCAATCATCTTTTTGTTAACTATACCGTTGATTGAAGATCTGATGTTCGCATCATTCAGTTTCTTTTGTTGTTGTTGCAAACGAAGTTTAGCATTTTGTGCATTTAAACGAGCCTGGTCTAACTGTTGTTGAGTTACCCCGCCAGTTGCAAAAGAGCTTTCATAACGTTGCAAATCTCTAACGGCATTTTGGTAAGTTGCTTCAGCAGTTTCTCTGTCGGTATCTAAAATTTCAGCATCAATTCTGGCTAAAATAGTTCCTTTGCTTACACGGCTTCCTTCTTCAACGTATATCTTGCTTACACGACCGGAGTTTTCAGCACTGAAGTTTAATTCCTGATTCGGAGCGAAAGTTCCGTTCACAGTAAAATCTAAGTCAATTTCCTTACGCTCAACATTAGCCGCTTTAACAGCTACAGAACCACTACCTTTTGCGATAAAGTCGGTTGTTTCCTGGGCTTTCTTTTTGTTGTTGTTCAATACATAGCCAATAGCAGCTAGTACTACAATTACTACAACAATTATGGTTATTGTTCTTTTCATTTTTCTATTGTTATATTTCTTTTATATTTTGGTTTATTGGGCTAAGGTTTTGATATCACCTTTAGATTTGATTAGCTGTATTTCTGCAATTTTGTAGTTTAATAATGCTTGCGTATAGCTGTTTTGTGCTTGTGTTAACGCGTTTTCGGTATCTAATAAATCAGTTAATGAGGCCAGTCCGTTGTTATAATTGTTTTGTGTACTCAAGTAGATTTCGTTAGCCAACTCTGCATTTTTCTTTTGTGAATTAATGGTATTAATGCTGTTTCTTAACTGGATTTTAGCATTCTCATAAGCCATGTTCAATGCGTTGGTCGTCTCCAAACGATCTGCTTCAAATTCTTTAATTTCAATTTCTGCTTGTCTTACTCTGGAACGAGTAGAAAAGCCGTTGAAGATTGGAATACGTAACGTTAAGCCTATTGCAGATGCATCGAAACCAATGGCATTACGGTTAGACTTTAAAAAGTCGAAACTGTTAGCCTGACTGTTGTAATTGTAATTTGCATTTAATGAAAGGTTTGGATAATACTCAGAAACGTATGCTTTACGTTGTAAATTCAATAAATTCTTTTGTACATCCATCAATTGCATCTCGGTTCTCGCCGATAGATTTATAGTGTCAGCCAAAATAGGATTTTGATTAACTGCTGTAAGTTCTGATGAAGGCAGTGAAATAGGAGTGTGTATTGGCATTCCCATAGAAAACTTTAATTGATTTTCTAACATGGTAATTGCATTAGCCATTTCTGCCCTTTGCGTATTCAAGTTAGTTAGATTAACATTGATACGATCAACATCAATTTTTTTAGCCAAGCCATTTTGATATTGATTAGCAATAATTTTCTCAACTATTTTCACGTTTTTGATGTTGGTGTCTATTACATTTAACTGCTGCCTGTTTACCAATACCTGATAATAATTGTTAGCCACTTGTTCAATTACCTGCTCTTCGGTAAGTTGCGCATTAAGTCTGTAATAAGCTTCACTGGATTTTGCTGCTTGTAAACCGGTAAAGACTTGTTGGTTAAATAACTGTTGCGACAACTGTACACCCGCAACTGAATTCCAGGCTTGTCCCATTTTTATGGATTGGGTCTGGCCTCCGATATCAGCTACCAACATGCCAATAATTGCGTTGTAAGTCAGACCAGCATTACCGGTAATTTGCGGTAAAGCCTGTGCTCTCACTTCCTGTGTTTTGAATTTTCCTTTGTCTATTTCAAGCACAGCTTTTTTTGCCGCAGTGTTATTATCCAAAGCATATTTTAACGCATCTTTAAGCGTTAACTGTGTAGATTGTGCAAATGCACCCGTAAAAGTGCATATGCTTATCAGCGTTATTAAAAATCTAATTGATTTCATCTTGCATATTTATATATAGGGTTCTTCATGTTATTTTTTAATGCCATTGTATATCAGGTCGATGACATCTTTAAGACTGTTTCTTATAGAGTCTACAACCTCTTTACTCAATTCTAATGAGTTTGGGCCGGAACAAATATGTAGCCTGCTTATACCAATTCCCATGAAAATATCGTTTAGTGTAACGGCTGTCTTTTCTGCATCTAATTCCCTAAGCTCACCACGTTCAATGCCAGCATCCAGAAAATGTTCTATAATGACCGTTTCCTTCTCTCTGATTTTCTCTCTCAGTTCTATAAACCTTTTGTCTTTATAGAAGTAATCTATCTGAAGATCCTGGATTCTCATCATGTGAAATTGTTCTGCAAAAGCAAGCCTGGCTTCAATCATTTGCATGAGCCCTTCTGGAATAGAATTGGCATTTTCTAAAGATTTTTGTTGTTTTTCCAGCTGATCAGACAGTATACTAATAGCTACTTCTAAGAATAGAGAATTCTTATCCGGGAAATAATAGTATAAAGATGCTTTGGAAATATTCAAATCATCGGCGATATCGTTCATTGTCGTTTTCTCGATACCAAAATGAGAGAATCTTTTTAAAGCAACCTCAATTATTTTTTCCTTTTTACCGTCCTGTTCCGTCATAATATTAACTTTTTAACCTTCTGACTTTTTTAATTGAATGGTCAAAAATACGACAAATTATTGGCATCACTATTAATTTTTGTTATTTGATTTTTTAATGACAATGACTTTGACGTAAAAAGAAGTAAATGTGTTACAATCTAAATGTTTTTTTGATAGCAATGGATTGTGGTATCTAAATTTTAAATTTGCCATCGGTTAACATAACATATATCATGCTAAATATTCTCGAAAACGTTTCTCTGAAAAAATATAACTCTTTTGGTATCAATGTAAATACCCGATATTTTGTAGAGATAAATCAAAAGGAAGATTTAGTTGAACTATTCTCTGATGAACAGTGGAAGTCTTACCCGCGACTGATTTTAGGAGGCGGAAGCAATATTCTTTTTACAAAGGATTATGATGGCTTGATTATCAAAATGAATATCAAATTCATAGAGTCGGAAATAAACGGGGAAAATGTAAGTGTTAATGCTGGTGCCGGCGTTGTTTGGAATGATCTGGTGACTTATTGTGTTAACCAAGGATATGCCGGTATAGAAAATTTAAGTCTGATTCCGGGATCTGTGGGCGCGTCTCCGATTCAAAATATTGGAGCTTATGGCGTAGAAGTAAAAGACGTTTTTGATTCTTGCGAAACTTTTGAAATTGAAACAGGTCTGTTTAAGACCTTTTCAAAAAATGACTGTAAGTTTGGCTATAGAGAAAGTGTATTTAAGCAGGAACTTAAAAGCAAGTATATTGTTTGTTCTGTTACCTATGCTTTGTCTTTAAGTCCTAATATTAATACATCGTATGGTGCAATTAGTACAGAACTTGAAAAAAGAGAGGTAAGTAAGCCAACGATAAAAGATGTTTCAGAAGTTGTGTCTAGTATCCGGGTTTCTAAGCTTCCGGATCCTTCTACAATAGGAAATGCCGGTTCATTTTTCAAGAATCCAATTATTCCGCATCAAAAGGTGGAAGAATTGTTATCGGAATACCCAGACTTAGTTCACTATAAAGTCGATGAAAATAATACGAAGTTAGCGGCTGGTTGGTTAATAGAACAGTGTGGTTGGAAAGGTAAAGTTGTAGGAAATACCGGGACCTGGAAAAATCAGGCTTTGGTATTAGTTAACCACGGCGGGGCAACCGGAAAGGAAGTTTTTGATTTTTCTGACTTGATTATCAGTGACGTTAATAAAAAATTTGGAGTGTTTTTAGAACGGGAGGTGAATATTATTTAATACATGTTCTTATTTAGTTTTCACTAAATGAAATATTAATGCCTTTGGCTTATGTTTTGTAGTGGATGAATAGAGAAAAGTTTTTTTGGATTAAACTATCATTTTGGATTGATTATTTCTAAAGAATTTAGGCAAGAATCTATTTATCTACTAAAACATAAACAAAATGACAAGAATTGAGTTTAACACACTTGTAATGCATCAAGCGTCTTCTTTAAGGATGCATGCCCTCCATTTTACACATGATTCTGACGATGCAAATGACCTGGTACAAGATACCATGTTAAAAGCAATAACTTACTACAACAAGTTTAAAGAGGGTACTAATTTAAAAGGATGGTTATATACTATCATGAAAAATACCTTTATTAACAATTATCGTCGTTTTGTAAAGATCAACTCTTTTGTAACAATGACAGACGAAATATCTTCCGCACAGTTGTCATTCTCGTCTACGGTAAATAAAGGTGAGCCTAAATTTGTTATGGAAGATGTAAGGAAGGCATTAGGAAAGTTGCAGGACGATTATTACATACCATTTATCATGCACTTCGAAGGGTTTAAATACCATGAAATCGCCGAGCATTTGCAAATTCCAATAGGAACAGTGAAAACAAGAATCCACGTTGCAAGAAAAATCCTTAAAAAAGATCTTAAAGCTTACGACTATACAATCAGAGAAACTGCAGCTTAATTAGGTCAATCTTCATTTTTTTATCAATTTAGCGATTGATTGAATTATGGAAGATTATCCTATTTATAACAGATTTCAGCTTGCTTTAAGGAATGGAAATGATAAACCCCAGATCTGGGTTGCTTTTGAAGGCATAATCTACGACCTAACCGAAAGCAGATTGTGGCGAAACGGCAAGCATTACGAGCATTGGGCAGGACAGGACCTGACGGAAGAATTGAAAGATGCTCCACACACAAACAAAGTATTTGAGAAGTTTAAAGTTGTTGGGTACTTAAGATAGAAAAAGGGAGGTTTTCAAAAGTCTCCCTTTGCTGTTTATTCTTCAGTTTCTAAATTGTCTTCTTTCGATTGCCTGCCTAGTTTAATAATCGGGTTTTCCTGTGTTCCGGTAACTTTTATCGGGATACCTATAATTCCCAATGGAGGTAAGCCCAATCTAAAGCCAACATTCAATCTTCCATCTAAACCAACCTGTCCTTCGAATCTTGGTCTGAAACCTGCAATTCTCATTTTGGTACGTTCAATCGTCATGATATTGTTCTCTATCCTTGATTTAATCTGAACTTTGCTGACAGAAGCATCCTTCAATTCGCTGCTTGATGTTTTCGCTGCGATGTTATTCATCAATTTAAATCCTTTAAACTGGATTTTATCCAAACTCAGGGTACCCGCGCCCTTTAACGTTTTCATTACGGGAGACATGTTTTCATCCAGTGAGCCGGACAGAATATAATCTAAAGAAACAATACCATAAGCATTTTTTGCGGATGAAGCCATTTCTCTGAATAGTGCTATTTCCCGATACGCTTTTTGTATGTCAAAGCTATCTGCTTTGATACTGTATGTGAAATCTGCTTTTCGTGGAGATTTAGGCGAGTAACTTGCGTTCATATTTACCTTTGTCCCAATTAAATCGAAACCGGTATCTTTCATTTCTATATTGCCATTTTTGGTAATTACGTTTCCTTTGAAGTTTTTCAATATCAGATCGTCATATTTTATTTGCGAAACTTTCGCATTAAAATCAATATCCAATTCTTTCGGAACCAGAATTACACCAGAAGCATTTGAACTTGCATTGTTGTTATCGGTATTATTATCGGCATAAGCCATAAATTCATTGGCATTAATGTATTGGCTATTTAAATCAAATTTTCCGGTTAAAGGACTATTCGGCTTCATGATATAATTAATCAAATTGCTCAGATGTCCGTTAACGGTGAATCTAGTATCTCCGTAACTGCCGTTAAATGTTTTGAAAAGCATCTTTTCCCTAAAGAAGGTAAATCGTCCGGTATGTATATAAAAATCTTTGGGAAATAAATCCGTATTGATTTTGATATTATCGACTTCTAGAGAACCAAAATTTTTAAGCTTGCTGAAATTTCCGGCGATAGCGTCACTTTGCAAACCCTGCAGGTTTAAATTTGCCCTGATAAAACCATTTACGTCATAACCATTGATAGCAAAAATTTTATAGATTGCCCCTAAATCTATATCTCCTTTAGAAATGACTTTATAATTCAAATTATCGAAATTATGGAGATTGGCTTTCAATTCGAAAGGTTTATTTGCTATGCTGAAAGTAATTGGTAGAACATCTACTTTCAAGTCTTTGAAAGAACCTTTGCCACTGGTTACATGAGTAATAATGGAAACATTTTCGATAGGGATTGGATAAGCGAGTGATTTGAAGTATCCGTTTGTGAGGGACAATTCGGTACTTGTAACAGGAACTATTCTTTTGGCAGGTAAGTAATTTCCTTTCGCTACGGCATCAAGATTAAATATTCCTCTAATAATTACACTATCTATAGGATAGAATTTGGGAATATCTGCTAAATCAAATTTTCCCTTTAATTCGCCGTCTACCGGAAAGTTTTTGAAATTTTCTACCTTAACAAACCCCTTAATGTAATTGCTTAGAACATTCAGATTTAAATCGCTTAAATTGATATTTACATTTTGTAAAAGGCTGTCTTTGGTAGAACTGTTTAGTTTGAAACCAATATGGTCTATTGCCTGAGGTAATTTTGCAAACTTAAAATAACCATCCTTTAACTCAGATTTCAGGTTGAAAACAGGAATACTTATAATTACTGTATCAATTCGCCTGATACCTGATTTTACAATGCCTTTGGCATATCTGCCATCAGCATTAAAATCTAAGGAGAATTTACCTTTAAAGTCGTAAGCTTCTAAACCAACTGCCTGATCGAATTTCTCTAAATCTAATTCAGATTTTATTTTAGCAACAATGGTGGAAGGTTCAAGGCCGTTTACTTTTAAAGAACTATGGAAATAGTCTTTGCCTAAATTGAAATTCAGTTTTTCAAGATTCAGGATTACCTTCTTCGGATCTGCGTTGGGAAGATCGACATTTAGATCCAACGTTAGATTCTGTAGTGGAGTAGGAAAATCCTGATAAGCTAGTTTTCCGTCTTTTATCTTTAATGCCAAATGGGCATCGGGCATTTTGTTTTCCTCGGCGAGATATTGGCCTTTTAAAGAAAAGTTGATGTCGCTAAGGCCACTTATTTTCGTTTTATCTGTCCACTCTAAATAATTTGGCGGTAAAATAGATAAAAGGTGTTCCAATTTACTTTGTAGGCTTACGATATTAAAATCCAGATCGTAACCGTTATTTATGAAAGCAAATTTTCCTGTAAACGTAATAGGGAGCTTGTTTATTTTTAGTTCATTTTTTTCGAATACAAAACTTAACGAATTGGTATTAACGTGGGTTAATAATTTTGCATCGATATTTTTGTTGGTTAAATATTCCTGTCCATCATAGCTAAAAGTTAGTGAATCTATTTGAGCGTGTGTAGTCAAAGCAAAAACAGCGTCTGATAATTTGCCTTTTCCCGTATAATTAAATCCCCTGGCATCAATTAAAACAGGTAAAGACCTGTCGTTGTATATCAGATGCGTATTTTTAATTTTTATTAGCTCTATTCGTAAAGAGGTTTCGGAATCTTCTTTCTGGGGAGTTTCCTTTTTTGTAGAATCAGATTTTAAGATATTATAATTTGCGATACCTAAACTGTCTGTTTGCACATTGATAAAACCATCCTCTATATAAAATTTATTAATGGCGAGGGTTTCTTCAAAAACAGATGCTAGGTTTATTCCTAACGAAACCTCTTTGGCTTTCAATAATGTTTCGTTTTTAAAAGGAGCGGATCCTTTTAAATCTATATCATACACATTAACTGTTAAATAGGGGAAGTGACTAAAGAAAGATAGCCCGATATTGCTAAATTTTACTTCAGCATCCAGATTTTCATTGGCCCATGCCGAAATTTTATTATTGATAGTTTTTGAAAAGATTAAGGGCAATACAGCTAGTAAAGCTAAAATAATTGCAAGGCCGATAAAAAATCGCTTAACAATTTTAATAAGAGTTTCTTTCACGTTATTTAGAAATAATCGCAAAAGAACAACTTTCATAGCTAATAAATGTTCATATCAGGTAAAAATTAAAAAATATGATTTAAGGTAAATAGATATAGACCTCATTTCTTATTCATGATGATAAGGCTCACCTCTTAAGATTGTGAATGCTCTGTAAATTTGTTCAGTGAAAAATAATCTCACCATCTGATGAGAGAAAGTCATTTTAGAAAGTGAAATCTTGTCGTTTGCGCGTTGGTAAACGCTTTGGTCAAACCCATATGGTCCACCAATTACAAATATCATATGCTGTGTAGCCGATATCATCTTCTTATTTAAAAAATCAGCGAACTGAACCGATGTATAAGAAACCCCTTTTTCATCCAGTAAAACAATAAAATCTGTATTAGAAAAGTTTTTTAACAGCAGTTCGGCTTCTTTAGCCTTTTGCTGGTCTTCACTCAGATTCTTCGTGTTTTTTAATTCAGGTAGATCTTTAATTTCGAACTTTACATAATGTTTGAGTCTTTTGACATATTTCTCAATACCTTCCACTAAATATTTGTCCTCTGTTTTGCCAACGGTCAGTAAAGTAATCTTCATCTTCTAAATGGTTTCTTCTCCAGCTTTTACAAATTAAAAAAAGAAAATTGGAAATATTAGTAATATCTTTCGTGGTACACAGTCATAATACAACATGAAAGGAAACAGCGCAGCTATAAATTACGACTTGTTAGCAGGTAAATTGCAAAAAGAAATACAGCTTTTGAAGAAGAAAGTAGATACCTATTCGTTGGCCAGATTGGCCATTTTTATACTAGCAATTGCGGGTATTTACCTGTTTTTTGATTATGGATTATACTCCGTAGTCTTCATTTTGCTGGTAACTATTGTAGGTTTTCTTTTGCTGATTAAGAAACAGGTTGCATTGCAGGAGCTGCTGAATTTTAAAAGGGTAAGATACCAGTTAGTTAGAAATGAAATAGATCTTCTCTCTTCAAAAGGTGAAAATATTTATAATAATGGGAAGGAATTTGAAAGTTCAAAGCACCCATATACCGACGATTTAGATATTTTTGGTGAAAATTCTGTCTTTGAATATATTAATAGAGGGGCAAGTAAGAAATCTCAATCTATTTTGGCTTCCTTTCTGAAGCATGCTGCAACAAAGACCGAGATTATCAATCGTCAGGAAGCAATACAGGAATTGGCCTCTCTGCCAAATGAATGTTTAGATTACCGAGCCAGATTATTTCCATTGGATAATCAGGAATTAGATAAGGTTTCCGATTTTTTCGGGTATGATTTAGACCATTATCTGGAATTTATCAATTCGAAAAAGTTACAGATTTATCTAAGGGCAGTGCCTTTCATATCATTGTTGTTAATTGTAGTAGCTATTTTTCTTAAGGGCTTGTGGTGGAATTTCTTCGGACTATTCTTAATGGGAAATATGGGCTTTTATTTTATTTATAAAAGTAGAATTGATATCATACATGAAAGAATAGGAAAAGCTTCGGATGTTTTAAAAAATTATGCGATTAATTTAGAGTGGATAGAAAAGTCGATATGGAAGTCGTCCCTGCTTAAAGACAGACTGGAAGAACTTCGAAACGAAGTTCCTGTTTATACGCAAATTACCATTCTGAATAAAGTAATTACAAATCTCAATTACAGATTTAATATCATTATAGCCGTTTTTCTTAATCTGTTATTTCAGTGGGATTTAAAGCAGGTAATGAAATTAGCTCATTGGAATAAACATTATAATAAAAATGTACTAAAGGGTTTTTATCTGGTAGCCGAATTGGAAACCTATATCAGTTTGGCGGTTTTAGACAATAATCATTCTGATTGGATATATCCGCATGTGAATGATGAGTTTGGGCTTTCGACAACGGAAATAGGTCACCCTTTGATAAGGAAAGAAAGCCGAGTTGATAATGATTTTACGCTAAATGCTTATCCAACTTCTGATGTAATAACCGGTTCCAACATGGCGGGTAAATCGACTTTTCTGCGAACGGTAGGCGTAAATATGGTTTTATGTTTTATGGGCGCGAAAGTATGCGCCAAGACTTTTAATTCCTCTATTTTTCATCTCTATACTTTTATGAGAATAAAAGACTCCTTGGCGGAAAGTACATCCACTTTTAAAGCCGAAATAGATAGACTGAAAATGATTTTAGATGAGACATCGAAAGATAAGAATGCTTTTATTTTGATTGATGAGATGTTAAGAGGCACAAATAGTAAAGATAAATATTTAGGCTCTAAGGCATTTATAGAAAGAATGCTTAAGCAAGAAACTCCCGGTTTTATTGCTACGCATGATTTACAGATAGCAGATTTGGAAAAAGATAATCCACAAACGGTAAGGAATTATCATTTTGATATTTCTGTACGTAATGGTGAAATGGTATTTGATTATAAAATAAAAGAAGGACCTTGTAAGACATTTAATGCAGCGATTTTATTGGAAAAAATAGGATTGGCAGTGAGGGAAGGATAGTTAAGCTCGCTTATCTACATGAAAAGCTAAATAAATAGCAGATATATTTGAGTATGTTACTTAATAGACAAAATATCGATTTTTACCATTTTTTGAACGAAAAGTGCTAGTTTGAATATTTTTTCTGTTGTATTTTTACTTCTATAATCGATAAACCTAAAATCTTTTCAGTATGAAAAAGAATTACCTCTGTTTTTTTTTTTTGATCGTTTCTCTATTGATATCATCATGTAATAAAGAAAATATCATTGAAAAACCACTTGTTGAGAATAAAAGTGATATAAGTACGAGTGTTGATGAGGATTTTGTAACAAAAAATGAAGCATCGCAAGTAGCAAGATTATTCTTTAATAAGATAGAAAAAGGAACATTAAATGAAATAGCTTCTAATGAAGAAAAGCGAATTAAATCTGTAGAAACCTTATTTTATGACGATGGAAGTACACCAGCAATGTATTTGATAAACTACGATAGGGGTGGTTTTATTATTGTAAGCGCTACGAAAAATTATTATCCTGTATTGGCTTATTCAGATAATAGCTTTTTAAATCTTGAAAATTTTGACAAAATAAATGATGGGCTTACTATTTGGAAAGAAGAAGCCAAACTCGCAATGAAAGAAAGCAAAAATCTGCCAGAAGAGATAGTATCTAAAATACGTAATCTATGGATCAAATATGAAGATGAGAAAAAATATAATAAAAAAAACACGGGAGCTATTACTTTAAGTTATACATATGATCAGTATATGAGGTTTTATCAACGTATGTCGGAGCTATATACACTTTGTCCGGGATATTCATTTGGACCTCTCAGTTCTGCCCAAAGCCGTTTGTCACAAAGTGAATATAATAATCTCGTAAGTCAGGCTAATTTTTATGGCTCTCCTTTAGAATGTACTATAGTCGGTTATAAAGGGAGACCCGTCCAGCAAGTTGGCCCCTTAATTGGTACTGAATGGGATCAGTGGCAGCCCTATAATAATTTAGTTCCAAATCAATATCCTGCAGGTTGTGTGGCTATTGCTATGGGACAAATAATGAAATTTTATGGTGTTCCAATAACATATAATTGGAGTAATATACCTAATAATACAGGTACTTATGATACACAAATGTTAATTAGAGATATTGGTATAAAGGTAGATATGGATTATGGACCGAATGGTTCCGGAGCAACTAATAATGCAGCAAAAAATGGCTTTTTATCAATGGGTTATAGCGTTATAAAAAAGAATCATGATTATCAGGATGTAAAAGACGAATTGCTGATTCGGCAACGCCCCGTATATATGACTGGTGATAAAGAAAATTTTATAGGACTATTTTCATGGAAGGGACATGCTTGGGTATGTGAAGGCGCAAAAAAAGAAGACTTAACGGTAGACTATTTTGTAGAATATCAGCTTGCAAATGGTACCTATTCCAGTTTAGGTGGGCCTAATTATCAATCGCCAATTAGTTCTTTCGGATATTCTTATTTGTATTTCTATCTCAACTGGGGATGGGGTTCCAATAATGGAAACGGCTGGTTTGGATTTAATGATGTCAATAGTCAGTTAGGTAATTACCAATATGGCAGAGAGAATTTATACGTTTACCCAAATTAAATAATTGTTATGAAAAAGAAAAGAACAATATTTTTTATATACGGATTACTCATCTCTTTTACTGTATTAAGCTGTGGCAAGATAGATTCTAAAGCACCCTATTTTTACACGTTAAAAATAAGATTTACAGATAAAGACGGCAATGACAAACTTCAGGGAATTAAATATGGAGAAAGAGATAAATCAGAGGTTAACATATTTAAAGTGAATCAGGGCAGTTATCAATTAGGTATAGTCCAAACACAGAGTTCCAAAGAAGATATGAATCTACTTCCGTTAACCCTCCAAAGAACAGAACCCTATGATTGCCTGGTATTGACAGCCCGAACGTTTACGTTCGTTCCACCTACTGATCGTTCCAGACAGTTGACGTATAAATTTGTTTGTGCCCATATATTTGGCGATGAAGAGGAACATACTGTCGTTTCGGATTGGGGAGAAGTTGGCTCTGTATTACGTGAGTGTATAACTATAACCCTAGATGGTAAAACTTTTACTGCTATGGACAGGGATCAATTTGGATATCCTGTTTTTCATGTCTTACTGGGTGAATAATTGTCATGAGAGTCAAAAGAATAATATTTTCTATATACACTTATTGATGTTTTTTATTGTATTAAGTTGTGGCAAGAAAGACTCGTATCCACCTTATTATTATACATTACAAATAAGATTTACAGATCAATTCGGTAATGATAAGGTTCAAGGAATTAAATATATCGAGGATAATAAACCGGGAAGTAGTGATGAATATAAAGTGCAAAAAGATATTTACCGTTTGGAAGTTGAGCAAACACATAAACCTAAAGAAGATTTGTTACGTGTTCAAAAGGTGGAACCTTATAATTATCTTATAATAAGAACCAGTACCTTGCCTTCGCCAGATTATCGTCCTAAACATTTGGCGCATAGACTTGTCTGTGCTCACGTGTTTGGCGATGAAGAAGAACATACTATTGTTTCGGATTGGGAAAAAGTTGGTTCGTCAGATAAATGTATAAGTATAACGGTAGATGGGAAGACTTTCACATCAACAGAAAATGATCAATATGGGAATTTTCCTATTTTTCTCGTTTCACTAGATGAATAACTAACAACCTGAATAAATACCGGCATTGCTATCGTTGCTAAGGTGAATAATAAAACTGACTTGTAATAGATGAAATGATCCTTGATTACAAAATAAAAGAAGGACCTTGTAAAACATTTAATGCAGCAATTTTATTGGAAAAGATAGGATTGACGGTAAAAGAAGGATAGTCAGACTTAATAATAGCAGGTGGAGTAATAGAAAGACGTGTGAAATTTTATTCACACGTCTTAATGGTTTATATTACGAATCCTAAGACGTAATAATGTTCAAAGAAATTGATGTTTTGTCTGGCATTATCAAAAGCTTTTCTGCCTGTTGTGCGTATTCGGCTTAAGTTTGTAAAACCAGATTTAAAGCTACCTTGTAGAAAGAAATGCTTGCTAAAAAAGAATTTAGCACCAACTTTTGCAGAAGCTCCCCAACCTGCTACATTCCAATAATGGTTTTTTCCAACACCAAATAAAGTTGCATCAGTTCTTGGTATTAGTAAGCCAGTATCAAAACCGGTTTCCATAGTTAGATATTGCTTTTTGTTGTGGGCAACCCAAATATCATCATATCTTTCTAAAGATACTGTGGCAAAGTTATAACCATCTGTATGTTCAAAAGTCACGAAATCTTCTTTAATCTCGAATTCTTCGTGGTCGTAAGTTCCGGCATATGCTCCTGTTTGAATAGCTGGATTAGAAATTTCAGGATGGATATATCCTGTGATCGTCACCTTTTGTGGGGTGTTTACTACATATTTCATATGGTCCCATCCTAAAGAAATAGAGTAGTTGTCTTTAATGTAATATCCAAAGTGGAAATTAAATTGCGGGATAGTAATTTCAACGGGATTAATATAATCCCAATTCAATTTACTGGGTCTGTCCGCAGCATGCACTTTGTGTAAAGTGAAGTTATAGCCAGGGCCTTTAAAATGAATGTTGCTTTTGGAGTAGAAGGAGAAGTTATATCCCCAATGTACATAAAATCTTCCCTTATTACTGTAATCTTTACTGTTTTTTGGGTTAAAGATACTCGTTGTTTTGTTTTTAGTAGAATCAGCTAAAGTAATTGCAAAAGTTGTTTTGCAGCCAATAAAGGCCATCAAAAACACTAATGCGCGTTTTCGGATATTCATATTAAATTGGAAATTATTTCAAAGAACTAAAAAACCCGAACGAATGTCCGGGTTTATAATGTTGGATCAAAGCTTAATTAAGCTTTGTTTGCGTTTTTACGAATAATATTTAGTGCGCCTCCAGCTTTAAACCATTCAATTTGTTGGTCGTTATAGCTGTGGTTAACTAAAATCTCTTCTTTAGAACCGTCTTTGTGATTTAACACTAAAGTAAGAGGAGTATTTGGAGCGAAGCTTGTTAACCCGATGATATCGATTGTATCGTCCTCCTGTATTTTATTGTAATCTTCTTTGTTTGCAAAAGTTAAACCTAACATACCTTGTTTTTTAAGGTTTGTTTCGTGGATACGAGCGAAAGATTTAACTAAAACAGCTCTTACACCTAAATGACGTGGTTCCATAGCGGCATGTTCTCTCGAAGAACCTTCACCGTAGTTTTCATCACCAACTACTATAGACCCTATGCCAGCAGCTTTATAAGCTCTTTGAGTTGCAGGAACCGGACCATATTCACCTGTTAATTGGTTTTTAACACTATCCGTTTTTTCATTGAAATAGTTAACAGCACCAATTAACATATTGTTAGAGATGTTATCCAGGTGACCACGGAATTTTAACCATGGCCCAGCCATAGAAATATGGTCTGTAGTACATTTTCCTTTTGCTTTGATCAACAATTTCAAACCTTTCAGGTCCGTACCTTCCCAAGCTGGGAATGGATCTAGCAATTGTAAACGACTTGAAGTAGGGGCAACAATTACTTCTACCCCGCTTCCGTCTTCAGCTGGTGCTTGATATCCTGCGTCTTCAACATCAAAACCTTTAGTTGGTAATTCATCACCAACAGGAGCGTCTAATTTTACTTGTTCGCCTTTAGCGTTGGTTAAAGTATCGGTTAAAGGATTGAAATCTAAACGTCCGGAAATTGCAATAGCAGCAACCATTTCTGGTGATGCTACGAAAGCAAATGTATTTGGATTACCGTCTGCTCTTTTTGCAAAATTTCTGTTGAAAGAATGAACGATAGTATTTTTTTCTTGTTTTTCGGCGCCAACACGATCCCACATACCAATACAAGGACCACAAGCATTAGTAAAGATAGTGGCGTTTAAATCTTCGAAAGTTTTTAATAAACCATCTCTGTTTGCAGTATAACGAACTTGCTCCGATCCTGGATTGATACCAAACTCTGCCTTTGTTGTTAAACCTTTATCAACCGCTTGTTTTGCAATAGAAGCTGCTCTGGATAAATCTTCGTAAGATGAATTTGTACAAGATCCAATCAATCCCCATTCAACAGTTAAAGGCCAGCCGTTTTTCTCAGCTTCCTGTTTCATTTGAGAAATAGGAGTTGCTAAATCTGGAGTAAAAGGGCCATTTAAATGCGGTTCTAAAGCAGATAAGTCGATTTCGATAACCTGATCAAAATATTGTTCTGGATTTGCATAAACCTCCGGGTCAGCAGTTAAATGTTCTTTAATTGCATTGGCAGCATCAGCAACGTCATTTCTGTTGGTTGCTCTTAAGTAACGCTCCATTGACTCATCATAACCGAAAGTAGATGTAGTTGCACCGATTTCAGCACCCATGTTACAGATAGTACCTTTACCTGTACAAGACATTGCCGAAGCACCTTCGCCAAAGTATTCTACGATACATCCTGTACCACCTTTTACAGTTAAAATACCAGCAACTTTCAGGATGACATCTTTAGGGGCTGTCCAACCGTTTAATTTGCCTGTTAATTTGACGCCTATTAATTTAGGGAATTTAAGCTCCCATGGTAAACCGGCCATAACATCACAAGCATCCGCACCGCCAACACCAATCGCCAACATACCTAAACCTCCGGCATTAACTGTATGAGAGTCGGTACCAATCATCATTCCACCTGGGAATGCATAATTTTCCAATACTACCTGGTGGATAATACCAGCACCTGGTTTCCAGAAACCAATACCGTATTTGTTAGATACAGAGCCTAAAAAATCAAAAACTTCTTTACTCTCTGTTGTGGCTCTTTGTAAGTCAACTTCAGCGCCTACTTTAGCCTGAATCAAGTGATCACAGTGAACAGTAGAAGGAACAGCAACTTTAGCTCTTCCTGCCTGCATGAATTGCAATAAGGCCATCTGTGCCGTGGCATCCTGCATCGCAACGCGATCCGGAGCAAAATCTACATATGATGTACCACGGGTATAAGTTTCTGTTGCCTCACCATGCCACAAGTGAGCATATAATATTTTTTCTGAAAGTGTAAGAGGTTTGTTTACCAATTTCCTTGCTGCCTCAATACGGCTAGGGAAGTTAGCGTAAACCCTCTTAATCATGTCTATATCAAATGCCATGCTATTGAGTATTATTAATTTATGAGTATTCTATTATTTCGCGAATTTACGAAAAAATGGGGGGCTAATTTCTATAATAGTGTAAACAAAGATTATTTAGAAGCATTCTAGTTAAGGCGGATGTGGTATGAGAAATTAGAAAAGATATCGAATAAAGATTAAGGATGTGAATAGATAGTAGATAATAGAAAGTTGTGCTGGAAACCAGCAACCGAAAACGAACAAGCCAATGTTGAATGCCAAATTTTTAATGTTTCTTGAATGAAGATATTATTCCACTATGCGCTACCCTCTCTTTCGGAAAGGGGGTTGGGCCCGAGACTAATTGTCCACACAATCTTGCTGCTAGTTATTTGATACTCGTCATCAAAGGGGTAACAATTTTATTCCTCTGCTGATATCAACATAGAAACATTTAGAAAGGAGAATTAAAATGAGAAAGATATGGTTGATATTGGCTATACAGTTAATGGCAAATATCGTATGCGGACAAAATACTCGATCAAACGAAAAAGAGAGAGGGCAATGGCAGGGAATGATTTTCGGAGGAATAGCGATGCCTATGGGGAGTTATAAGAAAGATCTCAGTATGGCAAAGAATGGTCCTCTTATAGGCCTTGCTGTCGACAAATATTTTAAGGGAAATAGATTCGGTATAGGTTTGGACCTGAGGGCTTTTCAGAATAATATAGGATATAACCCCGATACCCTCTATTTTGCTAATGGATTTATTGCACCAACTTTTGTCAACCCAAAAAGATACCGCCATTTTACTGCTGCTATAGGGCCAACTTATAAGGCGTCAGTTTCAAAATTTGAGATTGAAGCATTTTTAAAAGGCGGGGTTATTTTTCAGGAGTTTCCTGAATATTATTCCGATCTGACGGTAAATAATTTAGCTTACTTTAGATTAGAAAACACCAATAATCCTAAAAATAATGCAAAAGCGTGGATCGGATTAGGTGGGGTCAGAGTTGCGTATAAGTTGAGTCCTGCAATAGCTGTATTTTTACAGGGGGACTACCTCAATACATTCGGTTCCAGTTTCAGAAAAGATTCGGGAGAATTTCATTATCGTAAATATGAACCGTTAAAACCGATACAAGCAACAGACGTGGTGACAATAATTCAGGATCGTCCGGTAGACATCTATAATTACTTTCAGGAAATTCCAACAGATTATAAAAATCATACCCAAACGCTAAATGTAACAGCAGGTATTAAGTTTACTTTCGGAAGATCCAAAAAAGAACCTGTTAAGCAACCGGAGCCGGTAAAAGCTGTTGTACCAGTACCTCAATCAAAAGATATATTGATTGTTGTAAAAGATAAACAAACTGGACTGGCGTTAAGCGGAGTCACAGTGAATATTAGAAATGGTTCGGAAACTTACACTTCCATAACCAATGCCAATGGTGAGGCAGACAGACTTAAAGATGCGAAAAGAGGAAATTATGAAATATCAGGAGTCAAAAATGCTATTGCTGCAGAAGATGCAAAAATCATAGATACAGATTTTAATCAGGCAGGTAGCACGATTTATAGAGAAATCCTTCATGATGATCCCAGGTTTACCTTAATTGGCGAAACGGTGCTTTTAAAAGATGGCTCGAAATTATCAGGAATAAATACAGTTTTAACAAAAACAGCCATAAATACTAATATGAATCAAACATCAGATGCAGAGGGAAAATTCATTTATCAGCTGGATCAGCAATCAGACTATACCATTGTTGCTAATCAGGCAGGCAAATTTTCGCAGACTGAACAGGTGACTACCAAAGGTTTAAATAGGAGTCAAACCTTGTATGTGATACTGAAATTGGGAGTTGATAATATAGAATCAGGAAAAACATTCGTATTGAAGAATATCAATTATGATTTCGATAAATCGGATATAAGACCAGATGCAGCAAGGATCTTAGATAACTTGGTGAATATATTGAAACAGAACCCTTCTTTAAGAATAGAGCTTTCCTCACATACAGATAGTAGAGGAAGCGACGCATACAATCTTAGACTATCGCAAAAAAGAGCAGAATCGGCAGTGAAATATTTGGTTGATAGAGGTATCGACAAATCTAGATTAGTTGCCAGAGGATTTGGTGAAACCAAATTATTAAATAAATGTGCCAATGAGGTAGATTGTACAGATGCTGAACATGAGGTAAATAGAAGAACAGAAGTAAAAGTACTGAAATATAGTACAGAATAGCAGGTTCTTGGTGAAGAAATGGTAGGGTCCGAAAGGACATTAAAAACACCTCGACGTATAAAGTTTGAGGTGTTTTTTAATTATACGACCTGAAAATTGATCCGTTTTAAAATACTGTGCAAAGTTGCACAGTATTATACACAGTTTGTGCTTTGAGGTGAAAAGGAGAAGTTCTTACATTTATAAGAAAATATAAACCGGTAAAAATAAGCTCCTTATGAAAAATATATTACTTTTTTTTCTTCTTTTTTTAATTAGTATCGTCAGTTATGCGCAAGGTATAGGACCATCCCCCGGCGGTAAATGGCAATTAATAACTTTCGGAGGGTTTAGTTTCCCTTTTGGTAATTATAAAGGGGATGTAGGGAAGGCAAAAAATGGCACAATGGTGGGAATTACTGCAGATAAATACTTCTTAGGAAATAAATTTGCTTTGGGTCTAGATTTTAGAGCATTTAATCATGAAATGTGTACCTGTGGAGATGTGTACTTTGCCAACGGATCTTTAGTTGCCAAATATGATAATGCGACAAGGTTCAGAGGTTTAAACCTGATGTTCGGTCCAACCTATCAATACACTATCGACGAATTTGGTATAGAAGCATTTGTAAAAGGGGGGATAATGTTTCAGGAATTTCCTAAATATAGCCACGTCCTCTCCGTAAACAATCAGGCAGAATTTCTTCCTGAAGAAACCAACAATCCAACAAATAGTCCGAAATCCTTGTTAGGTAACGCGGGCTTGCGCTTTTCATATCAGATAAATCCCATAATTGCTTTGTTTTTGCAAACCGATTATATGAATACTTTTGGTTCGCGACTTGGAGATGAGAATGGTGAGTTTCATTATAAAAAATATGAACAGATTAAAGATATAGACCGAAATACATCATTAAGTGAAAGTGGAGGAGTTATTCTAAATCTGAATGAATATTTTAATTCTAATCCTAAAGATTTGAAAACCAATATCAAAGCAATTAATGTGTTGGCAGGAGTTAAATTTGCTTTAGCTAAAAATAGAAAAACAAATATTCCGGAAATTCCTATGGTTGTTAAACCAACGGAACAAATGAAGAATATTCTTGTAGTAGTGAAGGATAAATTAACAGGAATGCCTTTAGAAGGTGTTTCTGTTTTTATTAAATCGGAAACTGGTACCTGGAATTTTTTAACTGATGTAAACGGAGAAATTCCTATAATCAAAAATGCTAAAAGGGCCATATACTTTATGTCTGGCTCTAAAAATAGTGTTGGCACCACCACAGCATCTATAGCAGAAAAAGATTTTGATGAAGACAGTGAATTAATTTATAGAGAATTGCTTCATAATGATCCGCGTTTTACCTTAGTTGGAGAAACAGTAAGTCAGAAAGACGATTCGAAGTTACCGAATATCAATACGGCATTAACAAATCTGACAAACTCGACAACCCGGTCTCAGATTTCAGATACCGAGGCGAAATTTGCTTATCAACTTGCTCCAGAATCTGATTATTCTGTGGTGGCACATCAGTTCGGCAAATTCTCACAGACAGAAAAAGTAAGCACAAAAGGATTGGATAGAAGTGAGACTTTCTATGTTAAATTAAAATTACCTGTGGGCGATATAGAGACAGGGAAAACATTTGTTTTAAAGGATATTCATTATGATTTTGATAAATCGAATATCAGGCCAGATGCTGCCCTTATTTTAGACAATGTAGTGAGTATCATGAAACAAAATCCATCTTTAAAAATAGAATTATCTTCTCATACAGATTGCCGGGGAAATAATGCCTATAATCTAATACTTTCTGATGCCAGAGCAAGATCTGCGGTCGCATATATTGTAAGAAATGGAATTGAGAAAAATAGATTAGTGGCAAAAGGTTATGGTGAAACCAAATTATTAAATAATTGTTATGATGGTGTGCGCTGTTCCGAAGTTGAACATCAGCGAAACAGAAGAACAGAATTAAGAGTTTTAAAGTATGACAGATAAATAGATGAGAATTGGGGGGAATAAAGGCCTTGGCTTCATAGTACAAGGCCTTATTTTTTAAAATAACTTCATTTTAGTTCAAATTTCCACTTGAAGTTATTGTACTAACTTATAATTCGAAACTAAAATAGAAGCTGGGATATGTAAAGCCTTTTCCAGTTCTCGAATCATATCTACCGTTAATCTTTTCTTTTTATTTAGTATTTCTGATATTCTGCTTTTGCTTCCCATTATTTTTGTTAGATCTTTTTGTTTAAGATTCATTTCTTCCATACGGATTTTTATAGCCTCAATAGGATCAGGAGCTTCGATTGGAAAATGCTGATTTTCATAATTCTCAATTAGCAGAGATAATATTTCTGCTTCATCGCCTTCTTTGGTATTTGGAGCAGCGTCAAAAATTACATCCAATCTTTCTAATGCTGTTTGGTAATCTTTTTCTGATTTTATAGGTTTAATTTCCATCGTTTTTCCTTTTAAATACTATCGGCATCCACTTTGTCATACTCTGTATGTGTTCTAACAAATCTGATAAAAGCCCATTGCCTTTCAAAATTAAACTTGACAATTAATCGATATGAGTTGCCTTTAATATTAAAATTATGCGATTGTTTTTTAATATACTAGCATTTGCATAAACCTGTTTTATGTCATTAGGTGAAGTCCAGTTTGATGATTTTACCGTTTCATACCATGTTTTTAAATATTGCTCTGCATCCGGGTGCCTTTCCCAAAACTCTTTGAGAGTTCTTTTTGCAATTATTCTTTTCATTTTGCAAGTTCAATAAAAATATAAAAATAAGTTCTTTATTAGAGAACTCTAAAAGAATAGCCTTGTTTCGTCCAAATTTCTAAGGCCTTAGGTAAAACATATTCCAATCTATCCTTAGCTTTAAGGCTATCATGAAAGACAATAATGCTCCCAGGTTCAGTGTGTTTTAATACATTTTTCAGGCATTTCTCGGGAGAGAGCTTCAAATCAAAATCACCACTTAAAACATCCCACATGATTATTTTTACGTCAGGTATATGTTGTCTCAATAATTTGATTTGAGATTTTTTTATCCTGCCATAAGGCGGTCGGAAAAGACAAGTCTTTGTTAAATTCTGGCACTTCAAAGTGTTTTTTAGGTATTCGTTATCAGAAGTATCCCAGCCTTTTAAATGATTATAGGTATGATTGCCTATCGTGTGCCCGTCGGTTTTAATCTGCTCAAAAATATCAGGATGCTTATCAATATTATCTCCAATACAAAAGAAAGTGGCCTTGGCACAGAATTTTTTTAGGGTTTCCAGAACAAAAGGTGTAACAATAGGTATAGGCCCATCGTCAAAGGTAATGTAAATCGTTTTATGGACCTTAGGCATGTTCCATACCAAATTATTGGCATAAAATTTTTTTAATAACCATGGCGATTTAACAAGATACATAAATGAAAATGATTATGTTTAATATATCAAACGAAAACAAAGATGAGAATAATTGTCTTTAGATTTTTAAAGAGTACAGGCTTTGTCCTTTTTTTAGGAGTGATGTGCACTTTTCAAATTTCCAATTTGCAAGCGCAGGAAAAGAGAAAGATCAGTCTTCGGCAAGCTATAGATTTAGCTTTGTCGAATAATTTGCAGGTAAGACAAAGTGCGCTGCAGTCTCAGATTTCAGCTGAAAATCTAAAGCAGTCTCGATTCGAGTTATTCCCTTCATTAAATGGATCCAGTTCCGCAAGCAGACAATTTGGACTTTTCTTCGACCAGGCTTCGGGAACTGTTGTGCAGCAAGCAGACCAGTTAGATGGAAACTTAGGTACCTCTGTACCTATATTTCAAGGATTTTCTCTAAGAAACCGGATATTACAAAATAAAGCACTGCTTAATTCCGATGTTAGCAATGTCGAAAAAGCAAAGAATGATTTGCTTTTATCTGTTATTACTACCTATTTACAGGCTCTGGCAAATAGAGATTTAGTATCAGCCAGTCACCAACAGCTTTCTTTATCAAACGAACAGTTAAATATTGCAAAACGAAACTTTGATGTAGGAAATAAAACCCTTGCAGATTTATCTCAGGCAAAAGCACAAGTAGCCAATAACGAGTTGAGTTTAACCAATGCACAAAATGCATTTGACTTATCCGTTCTGGAGCTGAAGCAATTGATGGAGTTAAATCTGGATCAGGATATAGAACTGGAAGTGCCTTATATCCCTTCTTTAGCAAAACTTGAACTGGGTTATACTGCCAATGCGGTATATAATCAGGCAGTCGAAAACTATCCGGATGTTAAAGTTGCAAAATATAATACCGAGGCATCGTCGTATGCTCTTAAAGCAGCTAAAGGAGATTTATATCCAAGTTTGTCATTTAGAGGGGGGATCGGTACCCGATATTCGAGCATTCTTTCCAATTCATTTTCCAAACAATTGGAAGATAACGTCAATAAGTATGTGGGAGTACAGTTGAATATACCTATATTCAATAACTACCGCATTAGATCCTCCGTTAACATTGCAAAAATAAGATTCGAAAATGCAAAAGTTGCCGAACAAGCTGCAAAGAACAGTTTAAATAAAGTGATCAATCAGGCTATTCTAGATTTAAGAGCAGCGGATAAACGTTTTTATGCAACTCAGTCTGCTTTAGATGCATCAAAAGAAGCTTTCGAAGTAACCAAAAAAAGATATGAAGTAGGTTTGGTTAGTGCAATAGAGTTAAATACCTCGCAGGTAAATTTCAATAAATCAGAATTTGATTTTATACAGGCCAAATACGATTTGCTGTTCAGAAGCAAGGTTGTAGATTTTTATTTAGGAAAACCAATAAATCTTTAAAATAACAGATTCCATGAGTAAAAAATTAAAGAGAATATTAATAATTGGAGGAGTGCTGGTAGTGCTTTTGATTATCGCAACTAAAGCAGGTTGGATTGGTAAAAGTAAGGCGATTAAAGTGGCTGTTTCCAAAGTCGAAACCAAAGATATCATCGAAACAGTTTCGGCAAGTGGAAAAATCCAACCAGAAGTTCAGGTGAAATTAAGCCCCGAAGTTTCTGGCGAGATTGTCGAACTTAACGTTCGAGAAGGAGATATCGTTAAAAAAGGGCAATTGCTTTGTAAGATTAAACCAGATATTTTGGTTTCTGGCTATGATAGAAGTGTGGCGTCTTATAATGCACAAAAGGCTGCCGTTGGAAGTGCCCAACAACAAATAGTGCAAGCGGAGGCTAATTTTAAAAATGTAGAAGCTCGCTTTAAAAGAAATCAAACCTTATACAAAGACAAAGTTATTTCCGCATCAGAGTTTGATGCAGCACAGGCAGAGTATCTCACAGCTAAAGCAAATCTGGAATCTGCAAAGCAGGGATTGGTAGGAGCAAAATTCAATTTAGAGCAAAGCGGAGCGGCAGTAAAAGAAGCTTCGGATAATTTGGCGAGGACAAATATTTACGCTCCGGTAGATGGGGTAGTTTCAAAATTGTCTGTGGAAAAAGGCGAAAGAGTAGTGGGAACGGCGCAAATGAGTGGTACCGAAATCATGACGATTGCAGATCTCAGCAGTATGGAAGTAAATGTAGAAGTGAATGAAAACGATATAAACAGGCTTAGCCTTGGCGATACTTCTATTATCGAAGTAGACGCGTTTATGGGCCGCAAGTTCAAGGGAGTAGTTACAGAAATTGCAAGTTCTGCCAATATTGTAGGAGAAAGTGTAGATCAGGTAACTAACTTTGCCGTTAAAGTGAAAATTCTGCCAGAGTCTTACATGGACGTAGCTCAGAAAAACAAATTACCTTCTCCGTTTAGACCGGGCTTATCAGCTACGGTAGATATACAAACCAACAGAAGCAGAGGAATGGTTGTACCTATCCAGGCAGTAACTGCTAGAGAAAATGAAAATACCGATAATAATAAAGCCAAAGAAGGCGATAAACAAAAGGCTAAGACAAAGGAATACGTCTTTATAGTTGATGGCAATAAAGCCAAACAACAGGAGGTTAAAACAGGTATTCAGGATAATCAATACATTATTGTTGAAGGATTAAAAGCGAACCAGGAGGTAATTAGTGCGCCTTATAGTGCTATATCTAAAGATTTAAAAGATGGGGCTGAAATAGAGGTAGTTGATAAAAGTAAACTGTTTAGTGATGTTAAGAAATAGTGACGCATGATAATTCACTGATTTTTATAAAAAGAAATTCTTTAATTTGCCCATATTGGAACAGTCCAATATGGGTTTGTTTTTGTTAGCGAAGAATAATGTACGAAGAATTAAGAAAAATAGCAGTAATTGGAGGCGGAAGCTGGGCGACATCCATTGTTAAAATGTTAGGAGATAATGCCTCTGAAAAGCAGATTTATTGGTGGATGAGAAATGAAGATGCTATAAATCATATCAGGCAATTTAAACATAACCCACACTATATTTCGGCGGTCGAATTGAAAATAAAGCCGGAAAATATTAGTTCTGATATCAAAAGTACGGTTAATCTGGCAGATATAATTATACTTAATACACCTGCTGCATTTCTAAAGAAATCTTTACAGGGGCTTACCGCAGAGGATTTTAAAGGAAAAAAAGTGGTATCGGCAATTAAGGGCATTGTTCCCGAAGAAAATAAAATAGTGGGCGATTTTGTTCACGATACATATGCCGTCCCTTATAGTGACTTAGTAGTAATAAGCGGGCCTTGCCACGCAGAAGAGGTTGCGTTAGAAAAACTTTCATATTTAACCATAGCATCTCAGAACAGTGCTCTGGCAAATCATTTTTCGGGATTATTGAGAACACGTTATATCAAAACCATTATATCGGATGATATTTTTGGAACTGAATACGCTGCTGTTTTAAAAAACATTTATGCTGTTGCCAATGGGATCGCTCATGGCGTAGGTTACGGAGATAATTATCAGGCGGTGTTTATTTCCAACGCACTCCGCGAGATGAAGAACTTTGTAGATGTTATCCATCCGATAGAACGGGATATAAAGGAGTCTGCTTATCTGGGAGATTTGTTAGTGACTTGTTATTCTCAGTTTAGCCGTAACAGAACGTTTGGTAAAATGATAGGTAAAGGCTATACAGTACATTCAGCGCAGTTAGAAATGAACATGATAGCGGAAGGATATTATGCTACCAGTTGTATTTATCAAATCAATAAAAAATATGAGGTAGAAATGCCTATCCTAAATGCTGTATATAATATTCTTTATCAGCAACAGCCGCCAATGTTAGAAATGCAAAAACTCAGCGAAACTTTGATATAATTGTTGCCAAAAAAACTTTAGATCCAGTTGAAGTACTTCACCCTGATTTTAAATTGCTTATATAAATTGTTATATTTGAGTTGTAAAATATTAGCTATGAGACTTATACTTGAAAACGTAGATGAAAAACACTATCGTCTTTTAAAAGAGATGGCTAAATCACTCAATTTTACACTTAAAAATGAAGAAGAAGCCGAGAGAGAATACTCAAAAGAGTTTCGTGATAAGATAGATAAAGGACTCAGGTCAGAAGCTGAAGGTAATGGAGTGAAAATTTCCATTGAAGATTTATGGAAATAGAATTTCATGCAGATGCCCTGTCAGATAGGGAATACTGGATGAAATCAGGAAATAAGATCATTCAAAAGAAAATTGGAGAACTTATAATTGCCATTGGTAAAGATCCATTTAATGGAATCGGTAAACCAGAACCTCTTAAATACCAATATACAGGATTATGGTCCAGACGTATAAATAAAGAACATCGTTTGATCTATAAAGTAGAAGAAAACCTGATAAAGATATATTCGATGAAAGGGCATTACTATTAATGAGTTCGATACTTTTTTCTCAGATCTCCATCAGTATCAAAAATGCAAAAACTCAACCTAAACCCTGATATAATTTAGGTTTTCAGGAGCTTTTGCCGGTTTAAATGTGTTTTCATATCTTGTTCGACGATTTTTATAATCAAAAAAATAAATCTAAAACAGTCAATAAGAAATGAAGCACATTCTCTCGATTTTACTATTCTTTTTTACCGCGCCTTTGTTTGCTCAGGTTAATCTCCCATCCTTTTTCTCTGATAATATGGTCTTACAAAGAAATGCCGAAGTTAACTTTTGGGGTTGGGGAAACAGGGGAGGTCAGGTTACAATTATCCCGTCGTGGTCTAAAGATACCATAAAAGTAAAAGTTACAGGTTACGGTCGTTTTGATACCAAACTAAGAACACCTGAAGCCGGAGGTCCTTATGATATCACAGTAATTACAGGAAGGTATAAGAAGGTTTTAAAAAATGTTCTCATCGGTGAAGTTTGGTTGTGTTCCGGACAATCCAATATGCAATGGAGTAGCAATAATAAACTGCAGGAGATGCTGGACGAGTTACCAAAAGCGAATAATCCGAGGATTAGATTATTACAGATAAGTAATATAGCTACTAAATTTCCTCAAGATAATATTTTTGATTCCTGGACAGAATGTAACTCAGAAACAGCCAATGGTTTTAGTGCAATAGGATATTTTATAGCCAAGCAGTTAAATACCGAACTAAATGTGCCTATAGGTATTATTAATTCAAGTTGGGGAGGTACTCCTGCCGAATTTTGGACACCTGCTAATTATATCGAAGCAGACCAGGAACTCTTAACGAATGCAAAAGTACATAAACCCAATGCAGGCAAACCTTATGAATATGCAACAATTTGGAATGCAATGATCAATCCATTTGCAGGATATACAATGGCCGGAGCATTTTGGTATCAGGGGGAAACGAATGTTGGAACATACAGCGGTTATAACAAGCTTTTTTCAACGATGATAAAGAGTTGGAGAGAAGCATGGAAATCGGACTTCCCTTTCTTTTATGTTCAGATTGCTCCCTATGATTACAAATCTCCGGTAAATGAGCAAAAAGGAGCTTTATTAAGAGAACAGCAGGTGAAAGCTTTAGACGTGCCTAAAACAGCTATGGCTGTAATAACCGATCTTGTACCTGACGTTACTAATATTCATCCAACCAGAAAAAAAGAGGTAGCCCAAAGACTTGCCAATATTGCTTTAACCGAAGTTTATCATAAAAATGCAGTTGATTATAAGTCTCCTGTTTACAAGAGTTATAAAATCGATGGAAATAAAATAATCATAGATTTTCATTATCTACAGGGTAAACTGCAAGTAAAAGGGAAAGAGATTACAGATCTGTTCATTGCAGATGATTCCAAAAACTTTGTACCGGCCAGTTATAAGATTGATAAAAATAAACTGGTAGTTTTTAACAAAGACGTGAAAAAACCAGCAGCCGTTAGATTTGGATTTACCGACACAGCTATGTCTAATTTGTTTAACGAAAAAGGGCTGCCTGTTTCTCCGTTTAGAACAGATAAGTGGTAAATGAAATATTAAGAAATACCCGTTTCAGTTTGGTAGAATTACTTAATAATTACGGGAATACCCATAAGATATTCATCCACCGAATTGAAATAGCATAAATATAAAAGAGCAAATATTAGCAATATTGCTCTTTTTATATTCCATTTCCATCATCGTTATCCAGTTTCTTAGCAGCTAACTTTTCCTTTCCAGGTAATTCATAAGACATTTCTACGGGTGCAATACCAGCGCCAAAAATACCAATCTCTTTGGCGGCGGATTGAGATAAGTCGATCATTAAATGTCTGTTAAAAGGACCTCGGTCATTGATGACAACTGTAACAGATTTTCCATTTTTTGGATTGGTTACTGTTACCTCAGTACCGAATGGTAAAGTACGGTGAGCTGCAGTTAATTTTTCATGTCTGTAAACCTGTCCGCTGGTAGTTTTTCGGCCGACAAATTTACTATGATAGTATGTCGCTTTACCTTTTTTGAGAACTAGATTTTCATCGTTTTCCTGGCCGTTTACACTCAGAAAATTCAGAGTGAAAAACGCTACTAAAAGCAATAATATTTTCATTCTTGTTGATTTACAAGGTGATGCCAAAATTGGCAAAGTTTCGAAGATAAGTTAAAAAAATTAAAAAATAAAATTTTAAGCTTTAGGAACGAACTTCATACTCAATGAATTCACACAATGTCTGGTGTTTTTCTCAGTGAACCCTTCACCTTCAAAAACATGCCCAAGGTGTCCGCCACAATTAGCACAAATAATCTCAACTCTGCGTCCATCTGCGTCCGGAACACGTTTTACAGCTCCAGGTATTTCATCATCAAAGCTCGGCCAGCCGCAATGAGATTCGAATTTATCTTCCGATCTGTAAAGCGGAGCATTACACTGTTTACAAAAATAAGTTCCCGCTTCTTTTAGGTCGGTGTACTCGCCCGAAAATGGATATTCGGTACCTTTATGGAGAATAATATATTCTTCTTCGGGGGTAAGTTTGTTATAGGCCATAATGTTAGATTAACAGATATTTTAACAGTTTGTTTAATGAAAAATTATCGATAGAATATTACAAGTGAATTTCTATAGAAACAATTAATCGGAAACGCGACTTAAATGATATGTTGCTTTTAATTCTTTCAGGCAGTTTGCGCACAAACAACCATCATAAAACAATTCTTCTATAAATTGAATCTCATCCCGATTTAAAGCTACGCTGTTGCAATCGCAAATCCAGGGAGAATTGGCTTTACACTCTAGAGAAGATGCACATCTGCTGCAATTGATAACCTCATGTTTTTCACTTGCTTTAATCGTCATTGTACAAAGATACGTAATACAAGAAACGTCTGTTGAATTCGATAAACCTTTTCTGATGACTCAATGTCATTTTATGTGCCACATTCACATTTTTATATATGAATTTAAAAATGGAATTATTTACTTTACTTGTGTTGATGATATAATATAATATAATATAATAAATATGAAGAAAATAGTATGCTTTGGTGAAATACTGATGGACATTCTTCCAAATGGAAATCAAAAAATAGGCGGTGCTCCGTTAAATGTTGCATATCATTTGAAGAAGTTAGGTGTAGGTTCAGGAATTATAAGTCGTATTGGGAATGATAAAGAAGGAGAGATCTTACTACAATTCTTTAAGGAAAATAAGCTGCCAACAGATTTGCTACAGCGGGACGGTATATATCCTACCGGAAGAGCTATAGCTACCCTGGCCGGTACCAACGAAATGGTGTACGATATCGTATTTCCTTCAGCCTGGGATTTTATAGCTTTTGATGATACGTACCGGACAATTCTCAGAACAACAGATGCTTTTGTTTTTGGAAGTCTCGCTACCAGAAATGACGTATCAAGAACTTCTTTATATACTATACTGGAATATAGTTCTTATAAAGTCTTTGATATTAATATCCGGAAACCACATGCCGATATGGCGGTTATTGGAGATTTGTTGTCGAAATCAAATCTGGTGAAGTTGAATGAGGTTGAGACTAAGCTTCTAGGTGAGCATTTTGATTTTGGTAACATGGAAAGGCAAATAGTAGAACGGCTTTTGGAGAAATTTGGTGTACAAGAGATTATTGTCACCAAGGGTGAAAATGGAGGGACTTATTACAATGCGGTTACAGAATTAAATTATCAGGCAGTACAAGTAAAAGTTAAAGACACGGTCGGAAGTGGCGATTCATTCCTTGCAGGTTTTCTGAAAGAGCGTGTACAGGGAGCCCCTATAGAAAAGTGTCTGGATACAGGATCGAAACTTTCGGGGCTTATTACCTCTCTAGAGGGCGGATGTCCGGATTACAATATAAAGGATATTGGTTTGTGATAGTCTATTTTACTTTATCGGGAATAAAGGTCATAGATACCGAATTAACGCAATGTCGGGTATTTTTCGCTGTAAAACCTTCACCGTAAAAGACATGACCTAAATGGCCTTTACATTTAGCACATATAATTTCTATTCTGCGACCATCTGCATCTCTTATTTTCATTACAGCGCCTTTAATTTCATCATCGAAACTTGGCCAGCCACATTCAGACTCGAATTTGGTTTCAGACCTGTACAATGGAGCATTACATCTCTTACAGATATAGGTCCCTTTCTGCTTATTGTTAAGTAATGCACCCGAATAAGGAGCTTCGGTACCTTTATATACAATTACCCGTTCTTCTTCCTCAGTTAATTTGTTGTAAGTTGAGGAAGAGGGCGATGTCTGATTTTTTTTCTCCTGTGCACAAGCACTTATGCTTATAGCAATTAGAAAGAAATGGAATAATAACAAAGCTGTTTTCATGATTAAATCAATAAAACAAATTTAACGTATAAAAGATTGAAATATGATTTTGATTTACTAGCATTTCGGGGTAATGTTTAAGAGTTTGTTTATGAGTGTTTTAAATGGGGTGTTATTGTTTTTCCTTCTCCTTGGGGAGGAGGTACCCGCAGGGAAGATGAGGGGATTTCAAATGAAATCAAATAAAAAAGCCGAGAGTACATATTCCCGGCTTTCCATTAAATATTTTAGGATGGATTACTTAGCTAACAATTTAGCCATTGCAGCACCAATTTCTGCAGGACTTTCTACTACTGTAATACCACATTCTCTCATGATTTTCATTTTAGCAGCAGCAGTATCATCCGCACCGCCAACAATAGCACCAGCATGACCCATTCTGCGTCCTGGAGGCGCTGTCTGTCCAGCAATAAAACCAACAACAGGTTTTGTGCCGTGTTCTTTAATCCAACGGGCAGCTTCAGCTTCCATTCCACCGCCAATCTCACCAATCATAATGATTCCGTGAGTTTCAGGATCATTCATTAATAATTCAACAGCTTCTTTAGTAGGTGTGCCAATAATAGGGTCACCGCCAATACCAATAGCTGTAGTAATACCCAAACCAGCTTTTACTACTTGATCAACCGCTTCGTAAGTTAAGGTTCCAGATTTAGAAACTACGCCAATATTACCTTTTTTGAAGATAAACCCCGGCATAATACCAATTTTAGCCTCGTCAGCTGTAATAATACCAGGACAGTTAGGGCCAATTAGACGGCAATCTTTATCACTGATGTATTCTTTAACCTGAATCATATCTTTTGTAGGGATACCTTCAGTAATACAAACAATAACTTTAATACCTGCTTCTGCAGCTTCCATAATAGCATCCGCTGCAAATGCCGGAGGTACGAAAATAATGGAAACATCAGCACCAGTTTGGTCTACAGCATCTTTTACTGTATTGAAAACCGGCCTGTCAAGATGTTTTTGACCACCTTTTCCAGGAGTTACACCACCAACAACTTGGGTTCCGTACTCAATCATCTGCGTAGCATGGTAAGTACCTTCATTACCGGTAAAACCCTGAACAATAACTTTAGAATCTTTATTTACAAGTACACTCATTACTAAATTTTTGTATGGCAAAACTAAGATAATCGCATTGAATAGCAAAGGATTTTTATATTTAGTTGTCAGTGGCTGGTCATTAGTTAAGATAGTAAGCCCGGTTTTCAAATTATCGGGAAGCTCGGAAAAATAGTAACCACTTTGTTTCTCACGTCTCATATCTCAAACCCAATCTCAACTTCCGCTTATACAAATTACAAACTCGCCTTTTATAGTTCCTTCAGCAAAATGCTGTTTAATTTCAGATAAGCTTCCTCTTACCGTCTCTTCATACATTTTGGTTAACTCCCTGGAAACAGAAGCCTGCCTGTCGGCTCCAAAGTATTCCATAAATTCTTCTAAAGATTTAAGAAGTCTGTGTGGAGATTCGTAGATAATCATGGTTCTTTTTTCCAAAGCCAGTTCTTTCAATCTGGTTTGTCTGCCTTTTTTTACAGGAAGAAAACCTTCGAACACAAAACGATCATTTGGTAAACCAGAGTTAACCAGAGCTGGTACAAAAGCTGTTGCGCCCGGCAAACATTCAATCTCAATATCGTTTTTTATAGCTTCGCGACTCAGCAGATATCCCGGATCTGATATCGCAGGCGTACCTGCATCGGAGATAAGAGCAATGTTTTTTCCCTCATTCAGGAATCTGATGATTTCATTAACCGCTTTATGCTCATTATGTTGATGATGCGAAAAAAGCTTTTTATCTATCCCGAAATGTTTCAGCATAGGAGCAGAGTTTCTGGTATCTTCTGCCAAAATAATATCAGCCTCCTTTAGCACTTTTACTGCTCTAAAAGTCATATCATCTAAATTACCAATAGGTGTAGGTACAAGATATAGTTTCCCTTTCATATTACTGTCGTTGTTCGTCTCTCGTTTATCGTCTGTCGTTCATCGAACAACAAACAACGAACATCGAAAGACGAATATCGAAAAACAAATTTTAATCCTATTTTTGTCAAAAAAATAAAATATGCTGCAAGTTAGTTATATCCGCGAGAATAGAGCACATGTGCTTGAACGTTTAAGTGTAAGAAATTTTGGTCAGCCTGAATTGGTTGATGAAATCATTGCTATAGATGAGAAAAGACGTTCGACTCAATCGCAGGGAGATGCATTGCAGGCAGAAGCTAACGCAGCGGCCAAAAAGATTGGTGAGTTGATGAAGGCTGGTCAAAGAGAAGAAGCTGAAGCAATAAAAGCAAAGACCAGTGCTACTAAGGAAGATATTAAAAAATTGAATGACGAGCTGGCTGCTTTGGAGCAGGAATTATACAATAAGATTGTACAATTACCTAATCTTCCGCATGCATCTGTGCCTAAAGGTATTTCTGCAGAGGATAATGAAATTGTGCTGACTTATGGAGAAGCTCCAAACTTACCTGAAAATGCACAGGCTCATTGGGACCTGGCAGCTAAATATGATTTAATAGACTTTGAGTTAGGAACTAAAATTACCGGAGCAGGTTTCCCGGTATACAAAGGAAAAGGTGCAAAATTACAGCGCGCATTAATTAATTTTTTCCTGGCAGAGGCCGATAAGGCAGGTTACGAAGAAATGATGTTGCCTCATTTGGTAAACGAAGCTTCTGGTTTTGGAACCGGACAATTGCCGGATAAAGAAGGGCAAATGTATTTTGTAGGTTTGGATAATCTTTATCTTATTCCCACGGCAGAAGTTCCAATTACCAATCTTTATAGAGATGTTATTTTAAAAGAAGATCAATTGCCTGTTAAAAACTGTGGTTATACACCATGTTTCAGAAGAGAAGCAGGTTCTTATGGGGCACACGTAAGAGGCTTAAACCGTTTGCATCAATTCGATAAGGTAGAGATTGTGCAGGTGGTACATCCGTCTCAATCCTATGAGGTGTTGGAGCAAATGAGCTTACATGTGCAAGGTTTGTTGCAAAAGCTAGGCTTGCATTACAGAGTGCTAAGATTGTGCGGTGGCGATATGGGATTCACTTCTGCCCTAACTTATGATATGGAAGTATGGAGTGCTGCTCAACAGCGTTGGTTAGAAGTCTCTTCTGTATCTAATTTCGAAACTTATCAATCTAATCGCTTGAAATTACGTTTCAAAGCTAGTGAAGGCAAACCACAACTGGCACATACATTAAACGGAAGTGCATTAGCATTACCTAGAATTGTCGCTTCTATTCTGGAGAATTACCAAACAGAAGATGGGATTAAAATACCTGAGGTATTGATTCCTTATACTGGTTTTGATATGATCAGGTAGCTGGTGTTACAAAAAAATTAAAGTCTGGAAGCCAATCTTAATTACTCAAAATCGAGGTTAAGTTGAAATGAATATAAAAGATATGAAGCTGTTTTCAATATTTTGAAAACAGCTTCGTACTTAAAAGCCTTCTTTAACAATAAAAGTATCTTCTATACCCAGTGAAGATAAATGCCGTTCTATCGCCTGCATCATTGGGTCGGGACCACAGAGATAAAAATATAAGGTGTGGTCGTTTATGTGTTTTTTTATCAGTTCAGCAGAGATATAGCCGTATTCGTAGTTTGGCAACTGCTCGTTAGAAAGTACGTTAACAAATCTGCTGCCTAACAATTTGCTAAAACTGTCTTCAAGAATAATATCTGCTTTAGTTTTATTAGCAAAGATCAATTTGCTGTGTGCAATGCCATCCCGCTTTTCAAGCTGCTTAAAAATGGCAATGAAAGGAGTAATACCCGCACCGCCGGCGATAAAAATGCCATCGCCTTTGTATGTGATATGCCCGAAAACATCTCCAATAATTAACTCATCAATATCCCGTCTCAAGACATTTGTTCCTTGTTCTTTTCTCTTTGTTCTATACAACAGTTTCATTAAGTCATTAGTTGATAAAGTTTGAAGTCGGAAGACCGAAGTTTGAGTTTATGGCCTTTCAAAGGAATGAGAACATAAGATAAGTCTTTGTTCTTGTTCTTTTAGCTTTGTTTCTTTTACTTTTTATTTCGTACAGTTAATCACTAACCAGTTCCGATCCGCAGACTATTGATTTCAATACAGGCTGTATGGATGATAAAAAATAAGTCAAAGAAGAATTCTTTTGTCTAATTTATCGGAAGATTTTAGATATTTGCCACTCAAACATAGATGCGCCGCCTATTTATTATATGAATGTTTACAATTTAGTTCTTTCCGGGATATGTTTTTTGTTCTTTGTTTTTGCGCTTAACCTAATCTTCACCAGGAAACAACATCAAGCTTTGGGCCGGCTTTTAGCAATTATCATTTTTGCCAGAATTGGTCAGATGATGATTTATCTTTCGGTACGTGGTGGGTATTTAGAAGCTTTTTCTATATTGTTCAGACTCTTTTATCCTTTGTATTATTTAACGCCAGCCGTCCTATATTTATATATTACGAAATTACTGGGTAATGATAAGAAGAGGAAAGGAATTTGGCTGCATTTTATTCCTTTTTTGATCGCAATAATTCATTTTATTCCATGGGAAATAAGTCCAAATATTAATTGGGAAGCAGTGGCTTATGATATAGAAAGAAATACTCAGGTTTTTGTTTTACAACGAACAGGATTGCTCCCAGCTGTCTTTTTAGTTTATTTTAAAATAATACTCCTGCTGGGTTATCTTATAGCTTCATGGGCGGCGTTTGTGAAGTCTCCATTATTTAAGCAGAAAAACTGGAGCACACATAAAATCTGGATAAGCTTTATTCTTTGTCTGGCAACAGTTTTCCGCATGATAAGTTTATTACCTATATGGATACCACAAAGTGCAAAGGACTACCCCTGGTTTATCATGGTAAACTGCGTTGGACTTGTTATGATCGTCTTGTATATTCTACATAAACCCGGTTTATTATATAATTATTTATTGGTCAATGTAAAAATAGGTGATCATGTAGTACCTGGTACTAAAAAAGAAAAAGGCACTGGCACTATCGTACAGGATACTCATAAGAAAACTATCGGAAATCAACAGGCGGTAAATGGTTATGACCTGGAAAAGCTTATGAGAACCAAACAGCTTTTTCTAAATCCTAATATGCAGATTATTGATCTGGCCAGTGAAATAGGTATTTCTGTACATCAATGTTCATCTCTGGTAAATAATGAGACAGGCAAAAGTTTTCGGGATTGGATAAATACACATAGGGTTTTGTTTTTTATTGCGACGTACCCGGATCACAAAAGTTATAAAACAATTGAAGCCATGGCGAACGAGGCTGGTTTTAAAAGTTTAGCCACATTTTACAAGGCCTTTAAAAAAGAGACTGGTGTAATGCCTAAACAGTATTTTATCAAAAATTCCTGAAGACTTCAAATTTTTCACACGCCCATTAATATTTGTTAAAGCTTGACAATATTCAAACAAGGCTCTTAAATCTCGATAGGAGAAGCCGGTTTGACGTTTTATTTTCTCTAACTATTCAAAAACTGAAGTTTTTTTTGAGAAAAGTAAACCGTTAAGTTTTGTTTTATAATCACTTTAGCATCACTAAACTTTCAATATACTATGCTTGGAGAAAGAAATCCTCTTTATCCCGGCATAGCTAAACAGTATGATTATGAATAAATTTTTACGAATTTTAACTTCGTTTCTTTTGTTGTTTAATCTCAAAGTATTTGATACAAATGCACAAACAACACATGGTTTTTCTACAGTTCCAACATTTATTGATTATCCAGGAGTACCGTCATGGAAACAGATAGCAGAAGTTACTATCGATGGTGTGGTTTATCAAATCTCAAATGGGGGTAATGATACTTGGGTATATTTGTCAACAGGAGGAAATAATAATAGTACTTCGCTTAGCTATGCCCCATCTTCAACAATGCCTGTTACAATTAAAAGAAAAGATGGACTGCGATTCAAATTCTATGGCGTATGGTTAAAGTATACCAACTCTTCATCTGGTTATTCCGCTCCATGGTTAACGGTTGCTTATACAGGATCCGCTTTGTCAAATGAAGTTTATGGCGCAAATACTACTACATTTCTTCAAAACAAAAATATCAGTGTAACAGATGTAACTTTAACTTTTTCAGGGTTGTCGGGGTTAAATTTAGATGACCTAACTGTGGGACCGGATGATACAGATCCTTGCACAGCTCCTGTGATTACAGGGAATCCACCTAATCGTTCCATCTGTAATGGTGGCAATACCACTTTTACCAGTTCAGCTACTGGTGCAACGGCCTATCAATGGCAGGTAAATACAGGTGCTGGGTTTACTGATATTTCCAATGGAGGCGTATATTCTAATGCTACTACTAATACGCTTACTATTACTGGGGCTACGGCGACAATGAGTGGTTACCAGTATCGTTGCAAGGCTATGAATGGTAGTAGTTCTTGTTTCAGTAATTCAAATAATGCGACATTAAGCATCTCGAACATGACGGCGAGTACTGCTAAAAATGATGTGCTTTGTTACGGTAACGCTACTGGTTCAGCAGCAGTTTCACCAACAGGCGGGATAGGTTCTTACACCTACAGCTGGTCACCCAGTGGTGGCACAAGCTCAATAGCAACTGGCCTTACCGCAGGGACCTATACCTGTACTATTACTGATGCTATTAATTGCCAGATACAAAAAAGTTTTACTATAAATCAACCTGCCTCGGCTTTGGATGCGACTATCACAAAAACTGACGTAAGCTGTAACGGAGCGTCTAACGGAACTGCTACGGTAGTTCCAACAGGAGGTACATCCGGTTATACTTACAGTTGGGCACCGAGTGGAGGAACGGCTGCTACGGCATCTGGATTGGCGGTAGGAACTTATACCTGTACCATTACCGATGCTAATAATTGCCAGATTACAAGAAGTATTACTATTACGCAGCCCACAGCTCTTAACACGACAGCGGGAAGCAAGACGGATGTAAGTTGTAATGGCGGTTCTAATGGTACCGCTACGGTATCTCCTACAGGCGGAACTCCGGGTTATACATACAGTTGGGCGCCACGAGGAGGAACAGCAGCCACAGCAACGGGCTTATCTGTAGGTACTTATACAGTAACAGTAACGGACGCTAATGGATGTACAGGCACCAAATCATTTACCATTACACAGCCCACAGCTCTAAATACTACAGCAGGATCAAAGACAGATGTAAGCTGTAATGGAGGATCTAATGGTACCGCCACAGTATCCCCTACAGGGGGTACACCGAGTTATACATACAGTTGGGCACCAAGTGGAGGAACAGCAGCCACAGCAACGGGCTTATCTGCAGGTACCTATACAGTAACAGTAACGGACGCTAATGGATGTACGGGCACCAAAACATTTACCATTACGCAGCCCACAGCTCTTAACACGACAGCGGGAAGCAAGACGGATGTAAGTTGTAATGGCGGTTCTAATGGTACCGCTACGGTATCTCCTACAGGCGGAACGCCGGGTTATACATACAGTTGGGCGCCACGAGGAGGAACAGCAGCCACAGCAACGGGCTTATCTGCAGGTACCTATACGGTAACAGTAACGGACGCTAACGGTTGTATGGGCACCAAATCGTTTACGATTACACAGCCCACAGCTCTAAATACTACAGCTGGGTCTAAGACAGATGTAAGCTGTAACGGAGGCTCTAATGGTACTGCCACAGTATCGCCAACAGGGGGGACGCCGGGTTATACATACAGTTGGGCACCAAGTGGAGGAACAGCAGCCACAGCAACGGGCTTATCAGCAGGTACCTATACCGTAACGGTTACCGATGCTAATGGATGTACGGGCACCAAAACATTTACCATTACACAGCCCACAGCTCTAAATACGACAGCGGGAAGCAAGACAGATGTAAGCTGTAATGGAGCCTCTAACGGGACTGCCACAGTATCGCCAACAGGGGGTACACCGGGTTATACATACAGTTGGGCACCAAGTGGAGGAACAGCAGCCACAGCAACGGGCTTATCTGCAGGTACCTATACCGTAACGGTTACCGATGCTAATGGATGTATAGGAACCAAATCATTTACCATTACACAGCCCACAGCTCTAAATACTACAGCGGGAAGCAAGACAGACGTAAGCTGTAATGGAGGATCTAATGGTAGCGCTACTGTATACCCTACAGGTGGAACGCCGGGTTATACATACAGTTGGGCACCAAGTGGAGGAACAGCAGCCACAGCAACTGGCTTATCTGCAGGTACCTATACCGTAACGGTTACCGATGCTAATGGATGTATAGGAACCAAAACATTTACCATTACGCAACCAACAGCACTTGATGCAACTATATCGAAAACAGATGTAAGCAATAATGGAGGTTCTAACGGTACAGCGACTGTAACGCCTTCTGGAGGAACAGGACTTTACACTTATTCATGGTCACCTTTAGGAGGTACGGGAGCAACAGCAACAGGTCTTTCCGAAGGTAATTATACGGTAACGATTACCGATCAGAATTTATGTAGTATTACCAAAACTATATTTATTGATGCACCTCCTGCGGCACCAGCTAACCTTACGGTAGCAGCAGGACATCAACAAAATGAATTGAACTGGGGCGCTAACATAGAAAATGACCTGGTAGGTTATAAGGTTTATGGAGGTACAACAAGCAATGCTACAGTGTTATTACAAACTGTGATACCTCCATTAACAACTTATACTCATAGTGGTTTGGATAACGGAACTACCTATTATTACCGTATAACAGCAGTAGATCAGGCAGATAATGAAAGTACTTACAGTACAGAAGTAACGGCTGTTCCTAAAGCATCACAAATCATTAATTTTAATGCATTTACGAACAAAACCTACGGCGATGCAGATTTTGATGCAGGAGCCACAACAACGTCGGGCTTAACCATCAGTTACAATTCTGATAACCCAGCGGTAGCAACCATAGTTGCCGGTAAAATACATATCGTGGGAGCCGGAACCGCTAACATCACCGCCAGTCAGGCAGGAAATGACTTTTACAAAGCTGCCGCCGATGAAGTACAGGTTTTAACCGTAAGCAAAAAAGCCTTAACGGTTACGGCTACAGCCAACAACAAAATTTACGATGGGAATGCCAATGCAATTGTAACATTAAGCGATAACCGTGTAACAGATGATGTACTGACTTTAGCCCATACAATGGCAACGTTTGACAATAAGAACGTAGGAACCAACAAAGCGGTAAGCGTAAGCGGTATCAGCATCAGCGGAACAGATGCAGGTAATTATACTTTCAACACCACAACATCAACGACAGCCATCATCACGGAGAAATCCTTAACCATTACAGCAACGGCAACAGATAAGGTGTATGACGGAAATGCCAATGCCACGGTAAGCTTAAGCGATGACCGTGTAAACGGAGATGTACTGACTTTGTCAAATACCACCGCAACGTTTGACAATAAGAACGTAGGAACCAACAAAGCGGTAAGCGTAAGCGGTATCAGCATCAGCGGAACAGATGCAGGTAATTATACCTTCAATAGCACAGCATCAACGACAGCCAGCATCACGGAGAAATCCTTAACCATTAGCGCAACGGCAACAGATAAGGTGTATGACGGAAATACGAATGCCACGGTAAGCTTAGGCGATAACCGTGTAACAGGCGATATACTGACTTTAGCCCATACAACGGCAACGTTTGACAATAAGAACGTAGGAACCAACAAAGCGGTAAGCATAAGCGGTATCAGCATAAGCGGAGCAGATGCAGGTAATTATACCTTCAATAGCACAGCATCAACGACAGCCAGCATCACGGAGAAATCCTTAACCATTAGCGCAACGGCAACAGATAAGGTGTATGACGGAAATACGAATGCCACGGTAAGCTTAGGCGATAACCGTGTAACAGGCGATATACTGACTTTGTCAAATACCACCGCAACGTTTGACAACAAGAACGTAGGAACCAACAAAGCGGTAAGCATAAGCGGTATCAGCATCAGCGGAGCGGACGCAGCAAATTATACTTTCAATAGCACAGCATCAACGACAGCCAGCATCACGGAGAAATCCTTAACCATTACAGCAACGGCAACAGATAAGGTGTATGACGGAAATACGAATGCAACGGTAAGCTTAAGTGATAACCGTGTAACAGATGATGTACTGACTTTAGCCCATACTAATGCAACATTCAACAACAAGAACGTAGGAACCAACAAAGCGGTAAGCGTAAGCGGTATCAGCATCAGCGGAGCAGATGCAGGTAATTATACCTTCAATAGCACAGCATCAGCAACAGCCAGCATCACGGAGAAATCCTTAACCATTACAGCAACGGCAACAGATAAGGTGTATGACGGAAATACGAATGCAACGGTAAGCTTAAGCGATAACCGTGTAACAGGCGATGTACTGACTTTAGCCCATACCAATGCAGCATTCAACAACAAGAACGTAGGAACCAACAAAGCGGTAAGCGTAAGCGGTATCAGCGTAACGGGCGCAGATGCAATTAACTATACCTTTAATACTACCGCTTCAGCTACGGCCAGCATCACAGCAAAAGCCTTAACGGTTACGGCTACAGCCAACAACAAGATTTACGATGGAAATACGAATGCTACTGTAAGCTTAAGCGATAACCGTGTAAGCGGAGATGTACTGACTTTAGCCCATACAACGGCAACGTTCAACAACAAGAATATAGGCAACAATAAGCCGGTAAGCATAAGCGGTATCAGTATCAGCGGAGCAGATGCAGCAAATTATACTTTCAATACCGAGGCATCAACAACAGCGAACATCACGGCAAAAGCCTTAACCATTAGCGCAACGGCAACAGATAAGGTGTATGACGGAAATACGAATGCAACGGTAAGTTTAAGCGATAACCGTGTAACAGGCGATGTACTGACTCTGGCAAATACAGCTGCCACGTTTGATAATAAGAATGTAGGAGCAAACAAAGCGGTAAGTGTAAGCGGTATCAGTATCAGCGGATCGGACGCAGTGAACTACACATTCAATAATACTGCAGCTACAACAGCTAACGTTACCCCGGCTAAACTCAGCTATGTAGCCTCGCCGGTAACAAAAGTATATGGAGATGCAAACCCATTATTAACAGGAACGGTAACCGGTTTCGTAACAGGGGATACCCAGGCCAATGCCACTACGGGAACCCTGAGCTTTAGCACAGCGGCCAGCAACGCCAGCGGTATCGGCAGCTATGCGATAACTGGCAGCGGCTTAAGCGCACAGAACTATACCTTAGAGCAGGCAGCAGGCAACGCAGCGGCATTAACGGTAACAGCCCGTCCGGTCACCATCAAGGCAGATGCGAAAGCTAAGATCTATGGCGATAACGATCCTGCGCTGACCTACCAGATCACTACAGGCAACCTGGTGAACGGAGATACCTTTACAGGTGCGCTGCAACGCGATAACGGACAGAATGCAGGCAGCTATGCGATCAAACAGGGAACAGTTGCCTTAAGTAATAACTATAACCTGAGCTACCAGCCGGCAAACCTGGTGATCAATAAGGCATTGTTAACCGTTGCGGCGAACAATAGCTCGCGCTGCTACGGAACAAATAACCCGGCATTCAGCGTAAGCTACAGCGGATTTAAATACAGTGACAATGAAAACAGCCTGACGAGCAGGCCAACGGTAAGCACCATGGCCAATACAGGTAGCGTTGCGGGTAATTACGAACTGGTACCATCGGGAGGCGTATCGGCTAACTATGATTTCAGCTATGTAAAAGGAACCTTGACGGTGAACCCGCTACCAATAAACACGATAGTGAGTGACAAAGGAACCAGTATCAGTAAAGGAGAAACAGCGGTACTTACCGTAAGCAGCAACAACGGTACAAGCTACAGCTGGACGACAGCAAACGGTATCATCAGCGGTCAGAACAGCGCTGTGTTAACGGTCCGTCCAATGGAGACCACTACCTATACAGTATTGGTAAGGAATGCCAATGGATGTGAGAGTATTTCAACCATCACCCTGGAAGTGAAAGAGGATTATATTGCTGTAGAAGCAGAGAATTTCATTACACCAAATGGAGATGGCGTGAACGATAATTGGGTAATCAAGAATATAGATGCCTATCCGAACCATACCCTGACTATAGTAGACAGATCAGGAAAGATTATATACAAGGTGAGAAATTATCAAAATGAATGGAATGGAACATTGAATGGCTTGCCGTTAGCTCCGGGTACATATTTTTATACAATCCATTTTGACGATAATCAACCGCAAAGAAAGATGACCAGAGGATTTATAACGATAGTAAGTAATAAATAAAGTTGAGAGAGTGAAATAGAAAGTTCAGGTATCCGGGAAGGGACGACCGGAGACGGATGCCTGAGCTTCTTTCATTCATCGAAAAACGACCAACCAACAACGAATAACGACCAACAAGAATGAAAAGATACATACTCATAATATTATTACTGACAGCTATAGGAGGGGGTGCGGCAAAAGCACAGTTGAACCCCTTAAAAAGTCAGTACTTCCAGAATGAATACCTGGTAAACCCTGCAATGGCAGGCAATCATGGCAGACCAGAGGTGTTTGTTAACTATTCCAACCAGTGGAATAAAATAGATGGAGCACCGGTATTATCCTCCATCTCGGGGAGTCTGCCAGTGAACAGTAAGGCGTCCTTTGGAATAAATATTATCAATGATAAAGCGGGACTTATTGGAAAGACGCAAGCGATGGGAAGCTTTTCGTACAAAGTGCCATTTTCAGAAGATCATGCGTTACGCTTTGGTGTATCAATAAGCTGGTCTCAGGACCGCTTGGATTATGGCCGGGCGACATCCAGCGGTATCAGCGATACTGAATTGGCAAAATACAACGATCGGGAAAACTATCTCGATGGGAACCTGGGTATAACCTATCAGTATAAAGATATAGAGGCACAGTTCAGCTACCTGAGTCTGAACGAGAAACGCTACAGTCGTATTTCAACAGTAGATTACGCTACATTCTACAGTTCATTGAGCTACAAGATCAGGTTTGATGGAAGCTTTGGGGTAAAGCCCATGTTTGCCTATCGAGGGATAAAGAACTATGAAAACCAGTGGGATGTTGCAGCGGAATGGAATGCGGATCAGTTACGTTTCTACACCATGTACCATAGCAACCGGAGCTTTACAGGGGGCATGGGCTATCTGGACAGAAGTGGACTGTTTGTTTCTGCTTTGTATAATTCTGAACCATTACATTTAAGAGGTTTTAGCGGAGGCATATTTGATGTGGTAGTGGGGTATAGATTTGGGAAGATGGCGTACTAGTTCATAAAGTCGGAAGACCAGGGACCGAAGTTTGAATCTATGTCCTTCAAAAAAAAATGTTGGCATAGGTCTTTGTTCCTTGGTCTTTTAGCGTTGTTCATTACACTCAGTTCATTGAACCATTAGTTGAATGTTCTGATTGATATCTGAGTGGCAACATTGATCTTTGTTCCTTGTTCTTTAAACTTGTTCTTACGCATTAGCCTGTGTTAAGAGTTGTCATATATCTTATTGATCGCGATGGATTAAGTCAGTCCAGTTACTTTATAGTATATAGTTGAAAGTAAGATAACTCACTTCTAGAATTTTTCTTGTCAATTTCATGAAAGCCGTCGTTAAATAGAACCTAAGGGTCTATATCAGATGGTTTTTTCCTTTAATATATTCGTTTTGTTAATTAATCTATTAAAAAGTTAGAAGATATTAAATGGGGAATAATATGAATTTGGGCCAGTACGATATGGTTCTGGCATTATCTGACAGTAAAGTTAGTTATGAATTCAACCAGCTTTTAAAACAAAAGCGTGTTTCAGACCGATGGCACTTTTTAAGCAATCTAGACGGCGAGTATATCGCTAATACAGGCAGTAATTTTGAAATCACCCGGCAAGCCTGGCTCAATCAAAAAGACGAGACCAGGATAACAGATTATGCAAATTACGATATCTTAATGGACGTTACTGTAGCGGGATTTAAGGTAACCTTTTTCAAAGACAGTCATACAGAACTTCTATTCAAAATAATTATAAAGGAAGGTGAATTCTGCTATTTCAAAAATGGAAACATGAATAAATGTGATTTGGCGGGAATGGAGTATGCATTTAGGGTCCCTGTTTCCAAATTAAGGATCACCAGTAAAGATATGTATATGCTGGATGAGAAATCTGAAGAAAAACTTAGGGAAGAAGGTTTTAATGACAATGATTTTTTAATAGATTCTATATTTCTGGATTTTCAGCGGGCTGACGTTAATCAATATAGTGTCAAAGATAGTCTTTTACCTAAGGGTATCTCAAAGCTTACCTATTTACAAATAGCATTAGCTAACTATTTTAAAAGTCTGGGAAGCAATAAAGATAATCCCTATATATTAGGCTATACTGTTAGAAAGAAAAAACTAATAGAAAGAGATAAAGCTTTACTATATCCCACCGGAGCATCTTTTTCCATATCGTATAGCAATAATGTACGTGAATCGGCATTTAATTTTCTGCTGCTGACAGATCATCACCAATTTCCAGAAGCACCTCAGGGTGGGCGGATAGATAAGAGTCTCGTAGAATCAGCCTCAGACAAAACAACTACCGCTAGTGGTGTCATTGCAATAGATTTTCAAACCTTTAAAAACAATTATTTAGACACCATTACGGCAAAGGTAACTGAGGCCTTTAAAGAATCTTTTGAGGATTCTGGATATTATGACAGTGACAGCAGATCCGAAAGTAAGGTAGTTTTTAAATGTAGTAAGGGGGGCGCCAGTATGGATTTTAGCTTAGAAAAGGATGGGATAAGAGATGTAAAGGAAAGTAAATGTATTTCTATAGACTATATTATCAAGGTTTCTGGTAATGTTCATGAAGAAAAATCAGCACTGATAGGAACAGTAGGCGTAAACCAGAAATTCTCTACAAATGGAAAATATGAAATTAACAAGAAGAAGGGAAAAGAAGGAACATTGAAGATTAGGTTGAGGGCATCTAGCGAAGGTAAAATAGAAATAGAACCCCTATATGAAGCTCCGTTGGTCGGAAGAGACTCGGATGGCCCAGAATATAAACATGGGCTTGATAGGCTATGGTCTGGAATTTCAGACTTTTTTGCTGCAATTGCCGGTGTACAAATGGCTTATACCGAAAGCCTATTGAGTAGGATAGGGAGCGAATTAGGAGAGATGACCTTTAAGGGTATACAGGATTTCTCCAATAAGGTGATTTTACCAGGCTCTAATGTCTACACTTTTAAGGACATCCGTTTATTAAACGGAAAACAAGATAATAGCGATGCTGTACTTTTTGATATCGCTTACGCTTTAACATAAATAATTAATCAATAAATATTTTGAGTATGATAAAATCAAATTCAAAAAGAAAAGAATATAACGGAGTTACTGTGCAATATCAGTGCGAGTTTATGGAAAATTATGTGGCTGAAAGTGCGGTAAATGAAGGAAAGGGAATTCAGTCTTTGAAATTTGGAGAAGATAAAGCCGTTATTTTTTTTATTGGAAAAAACGGTGTACTTACAGCTATAATCAATGCTAGTGGTAGTGATGCCGGGTGGGATATGGTGTCTTTGTCTGAAGCAGGTTACGAAGTAAGCAGTTTTGACTTCTATTATGATGAAGTACATCAAAAATTCAGGATATGTTTTAGCCAGCGGAAAAATCAACTATCCGAACTTTTGGTTTCAGAAGAGATTGTTTTAAATCAAACGCATTTAGAACAATTTAAAAGTTACTTAAAGTATGAGAGTAAGCGTTTAAGCCAGCCATCGCGCATAGTAGATCACATTACTATGGATCAAAGAGGAGTGTTGTTTAGTACGTCATTTGAGAAAACAGATGCTTTATATCACTACTTCGAATATCATAGGCAGCCAGAAAACTATACACTTCCCGAAAATACTATACAAGCGAAGCAATTAAGTGTTGGACGTTTATACGGCGATTATGGTGTGTTTGTGCTTTATGAAATTGGAAAGAATGGAACTATGCTTTTTCAAAGCTTTCCTGAAAAGGAAGGGGCAGAAATATCACAATACAGATTTGAAACAGGAGAAGTAATCAGCTGTTTCGATCTTTTGGAAGACGAAGCAGGTAACAGCATATTATATGTTGCCGGAAAAGGAATCTTCAAATTTGATAGCCCGGATGATGAAAAAGAACAAGTTGCTCCCAAAACGATAAGCTATAGTAAAATAGATGTTTCTAAAAATGATGATGATGTAACGATTTGGGCTTTAGATAAAAAGGATAGGTATCTGTATTACATAACCAATACCTTTCAGCAAATTGATGCCAGGGGAAACTACCTTAATACCATACAACGCTGGACATTACCGCTGAAAATGCATGAGGGTATTACCGAATTTACAGCCATTAAGGGCGATAACTTTACAAATCAGCTTTTTTTATTTGATACTGGTTCCGAACAATCAAAATTGATTCATTTTTGGCAGGATGAGGTGAGTAAACATTGGCAAGAACATCCAATACAGGTATCTGATTTAAATGCAACCGTTAAGATTAATACATATAGTATAGATCTGCATTTAAGTAATGGCAATCCAAAGCCGGTTGAAGGGCAAATCCATATTTCAGGAAAAGAGAATATGGTGATATACATTAACAATAAAAAATATTTTTTAGTGTCGGATAAATCAATTGGTCTGGATTTCTCTGACTACATTAATATTGTTTGTCCTTTAGATTCTATAGCTGCAGCGCCAATCGTTATAGCCGCAGATTTTTTAGATACAGATTTAGTTATTGACCCTACACAGGGACTACAGGAGAAGATAAAAGAAAAGATTACATCTGGAAAAGATTTGTCCAATGCAAAAAAGCAAAATGGAGACTTGTTGATTGCCGGAAATTATAATGCCAAAGAATTAGATGAAATAGCTAAAACTATAAACACATTGGCTGCCACAGCGGGACAATTGGGACATGAAAGTGCAAATTCAAAATCAGGCAATCAAATTACTGCAAATGGAACGGTAGCGTTGGCGGTATCCGGTTCTGTATCTGGTAATCTTTGGACTGAAACAGGAAATACATTAGGCGATCTCTTTTATAGCATTAAAAAGGGATTTACAGAAGTAACCGCATTTGTGATAAACAAAGTTAAAGAAGGGGTTCAGTTTGTGATAGAAATTGCAGGTAAAGTGGTTAACTGGATTGTTGATACAGCAAAAGGAGCCTTTGCATTTTTAGAAAGGATTTGGGAAAAAGTTAAAGTATTCTTTAAGGACCTGGTAGAGTTTCTGGCTTTCTTATTCGACTGGCAAGATATCTTGGATACTAAGGATGCTTTGAGCATGACGGTGAATAAATGTTTAGATGGAGTAGTTCCTCAAATCGACGGCTTGAAAAATCTGGTGGTTGAAAATATCAGGGAACTGAAAAGGAAAGTTGACAAAGCAGTCGGTTTTGATGAATTGAAAGATGATAGGCTAAATACATCGTTGGGCGATTTGGCAAAAGCAAATCAGCAAATGGGAGCCGAGAATACGGTAGATAACAGGCCGAATTGGGTAAACAGTAAAAAAGAAGTGATGTTCGGTAGTGGAAGTGTGAATACCAATGGAGTAAATACAGAAGCATTGAAAGACTTCTCTGGTCAGACAAAAGATCCTCATCTGAAAAAGATAGTGGATTTGATAGCTAAATTGTTCAAAGGCGAACTTCCTTTAGGAGAATTTATTAAAAGAATGGGACAAGTATTGGTAGAGATAGCCTTTGAATTGATAGAAGAGTTAGTAAAAGCACTTTTTGATTTGCTGATTGATTGTATTGGGATAATAAAAGAATTTCTTAATGCGGAAATCAGAATCCCTATTCTTTCCGAAATATATAAAAAAGTAAACAATGGTCACGCGTTGACTATTCTGGATTTTAGCTGTCTGTTAGTTGCTATTCCTATGACGATTGCTTATAAATTGATAAATGGGACAGCACCATTTTCGCAACTCTCAAAAGAAGAATTTTCAAACAGGTTAAGCTCCTCTATAATTTAAAAATATGGCAACAGATACTAAAACAACAAATGAAAGTGTTTATGAAGACATTATCCGATGTGCCCATTTTGGTTTAAATCTGATATCAACAATATCTTATGGGATAGAAAAAGTGAAAAGAGTACCCGAAATCCGGTTAGCATTAGAAAACTCTTTTACAGATACCGTTGTAAAAGCTACGCCTATAGAAGGTGTAAAAACCTCTACAGAGGTAGTGCTTTCTATGCTTGGTACGGCAGCACAAATATGTAATGCTGCAAAATACGTTACGACCGTAGTTGGCTATATTGGCGGAGGTGTAACAATTATGGGAACCAGATTAGATAAATGGCCCGCATGGCTAAGGTTAACTCTGCAGATTGTATTGGTCTTTGCATTAATACGAATTGGACTTCGGGTAGCTGGTAAGCATAAAGATTATTTAATGGATATGAAAAAGAAATGGGACTGGCCTCTTTCTTTATTATCAAAAGGGGGAAGTTTTGTTTTTGGAATTTTTCAGCTCTATCTGTTTTTCAAAGCCGAAAATATACCGGCCGGAAAAAAGGTTTTCTTGCTAAGCTCAATTGCAGATGATCTGACGGCACCCTTGGATCTTTCTGGTGTTGATAATCTGGTTCTTAAGATCCCATTGCCGAAAGGAGAAATTGTGTATGGCGTATTGTATGGTGGGAGAGTGGTATTAAAGTCTGTCAAAACAGCCGGAGTGCTTATTCGGTAAAAATCCACTTTAATTATTTAACGTGAGTACACAATGAACGGCATAGGATCATGCTAAATATTCTGTACTCACGTTATTCGTTAAATTATTCTGTATTAGTTTTTAATATTGGTTCAACCTGTCTCCAACAATTTATGATTTTTTAATGTCCAGGTTAACAAAGCATTTGTCTCTTCCCCCAGATTCAACTTTCTGCAAATGCTGTGTCGGTGATTTTTAATTGTAGACGGACTTAAATTCAATATATCGGCGATTTCCTTAGTTGTTTTTTGTTTAGCAATTAGCTTGAGGATATTCAGTTCGCTTTGACTAACCTGTTTCTGGAGTTCAGCAATATCATTTTTCGTGTCGCTGTTTGCGGATATCTTTTTAATTACCGGCAGAACTCCTGCATATAGTCTGCTTTCATCCAGAGGCTTGATGATATAATTCGCTGGAGCAAGTTCAAACGCTCTGTTAATGGTGTTGATGGTTTGATAAGATGTAATAAAAATTAGTTCAAACGAATAAGACGCTTTCAAAGATTTAATCAGTTCAATACCATCCAGCTTATCGTTAAGTTCAATATCGCACAGTACCAATTGCGGGGAAAACTCGGGAAGTAGTTGTTCTACCTCTTCGATAGAAAGGGCGATTTCAACTTTACATGGAGAAATGATCTTAAGCTGCTGTTCAATGAATCGGGCAATGACAATCTCGTCTTCAATAATTAAAATGCGTATCATGTTTAGTGTTTAGGAAAAGTGAAAAGATAATTGAATCCAGAATTGGTGTTTATTTGTAGTTGTCCTTTTAATTGTCTCGCCAGATCATGTATAAGGGATATTCCCATTGATGAACGGGTATCTAGTTTTTCCGCACCTTTGCCATTGTCTTTATAAGTTAACTGTATTTCTTCTTCGGCTAAGAAGATTCCAATTTTAATAGAGGGAGCAATGTATTCCGGCTCAAAGGCATGCTTGAATGTATTGGTGAAAAGTTCGGTTAATATCAATCCAAAAGGTAAAGAATGTTTAGTGCTTAGTGAAAAATTGTCAGGAATATCCAGCTCGATTTTAACCGTTCGCTGAGGGTCATAAATATATTGTATATGCTGTTTGATTTCCTTTGTAAGGGAAGATACCTGTACAAATTGCTTCTCGGTTTCCGTATTCAGATGCTCATTTACCAACATCATGGCCTTAATACGGCTGCGCATTTCATTTAACACCTGTTTGCCTTTCTCATTTTGTATTTGTGGCAATTGAAAGGTACTTAGGCTATATAGCATCTGCAGGTTGTTCTTTACCCTATGGTTAAGCTCATCCATCAGGGTTTGAATATGGTTATGCTGGCTGATCAATTCTTCCTGCTGCAGTGTTAACTTACTGTTCATAGCCTGCAGTTCAATAGTACGTTCTTCTACCTTGTGTTCTATCAGAACATTGTGTTCACTATGTAGCTTATTTAACAGTTTCAGCGTAGCGATTTTCTCCTGTTCGTGCTGTCTCAGCTTTCTGCCTATCCCTGCCAGGAATAATATAGCGATCAGTATAATGGTAGTTTTTGTTATAATGGGCGCGTATATGAAACCCTGTTCATTTAATACAAAGGTGATACCCACTAAAGCAATGGCACCTGCTGCGAAGACAATAATACCGTATAAAAGAAATCGTTGGCCGCTATCTAATTTATTCCATAAGGTAAAAAATGTATACCCTATACAAGATAAGTGAACAATAGAAATATAAAGGTTAATCTGATTAGTGAGATAATAATTGGAAGTGAGTATATTATTCGTAAGACATAACAAGGTGAAAAACGGAATCGCTTTTATAACATACATAAGACAGCGATAAAGTGTTGCGTCATTCTTTTTAATCTCCAGGAAATCTGCCATAAGCAGATAGAAGCTGATGATACCCGAATGCAGGTATACCAGAACCAACAGCCAGCCGGTTTCGGGATAAGAGGGAAATAGCAGATCGATATATTGCGGCTGCAAAGAAAAGCCATAAAGCCCTATCAATAATAAAAATAAAGCTACCCACACAAAAGGCCGGTAACGGTTAACCAACCAGGAGATACAGGCATATAAAAATAATATAGCCAGGGCGCCTTGTAACCATGCATTGGTGAGATCTAAATTTCTGTTTGTTACGAGATAAGCATAGGCATCCTGTAACTGAAAATTGAAAATGGGGGGATATTTCTTGGTGTGCTTTATTTTTAATAGTAACTGATAATTGCTTGCCTTGTTCAGTAACAGGTTGAAGCCGAGCCGCTGATCGCCTGCAGAAATCTCTGATTGTTTTCTAAATACTCCCGCTTGTCTATGCGTAACTAAACTGTCGTCTTTAAAAAGATAGAGATCAACAAAAGTTAGATGGTCGAAGCTCAAATGAAAATCTCTATGCAGGAGATCTTTGGAAGTTTGTATCGTGGTTTTTAGCCATATTGTATGATCTGGGGCGCTAAGCTTAAGTTGTTCTAGCAGACTGAAGTCTGATTGTTGCTTATGCAGGATATCTTTGGCAGAGTAATTGTCTGAAGAATCTTCTATCGCATAGAAAAAAGGTTTCAGTAAAGTATGGGCTTCAGCATTTTTTTCAGATATAAAGACACCTTCTCCGAGACAGAAAGAGGGAAGCGATAATAAAATATATAAATAAATGCTGAGAGCCGGCCTTAATTTCATTTTAGAAAAATAGGATATAATCTGGAATATTTTGGCAATTATACAAATAGGGATAAACTAAGCATTACTTTTTTCTACCTCTAACCTCTTCCTTTTACGTCTATTTATATAAATAGTTTCTTGCCGAATAACAAATTTTAAGGATATCAAGAGGCTTTATTAATTTTTTTAGGTTGTAAAAGAATTAATGGAAAAAAGACCCTTAGGTCTATAGGATTAAACCTTTACCCCGTGCTATCTTTGGGTTTATAGTATAAAATTGATTTTTAAAATAACGTCTTCTCCTTAAAAATACTGATTGTCATGCAAAAGAGAGCTGATATTGTACAACTAAAGGAAAGATTAAAAGATATAAGCGATGCGTTATTAGTGCCCGGAGATTTTCATCCTGCATTAGCCCTTGCTATAAATGAGTACGCTTCTATTCTCTTTGAGCTAACCAATATAAACAGTGAAAGCAATGAGCAGAGAAAAGATATTTTTACCCATACAGGTAAAGCGATCGGTCCATTCTGGGCTGCGGCTTGTGTGCGTGAAGTGCTAAGGACACAACGTTTCTGCAGGGGGATCTATGAGGCTGTGAAAGATTGTCTCGTTAAACAAACTACAAAACCAATACAGGTAATCTACGCGGGTACTGGTCCTCTTGCAGCCTTGGCAATTCCAACCATGATGCAATTCAGGCCCGATCAGGTGCAATTTACATTGCTGGAGATTAATCCGGTTAGCTACAAAAAGTTGCAACAGCTTTTAACCATACTTGATTTGAATGTCTACGTAAAAGAATTTGTTTTGGCCGATGCGGCTACCTGGAAGGTAACAGATACAGCAGATATTGTGGTAAGTGAAACCATGAATGGTGGTTTACGCAATGAACCACAAATAGCAATTATGCTCAATTTAGCCAGTCAACTACCCGGAAATACCATACTTATACCTGAAGAAATAACTGTTGCTTTGGCAGCACTCCGAAAAGAGAATGAACCCTTGTTTTTAAAAGAGCTGGGTAGATTTAACAAAGAAAGCTATCGTGAAATTATTGCAGGTTCAAGTGCTGATGAATGGTTTTTTCAGGAGGTCGTTTATGAACCAGACCAGGAAATAGTATCTAAACTGGTGCTTACAACAAATATAACGGTCTATAAATCAAATAAACTTAATTATAACGATTGCTCATTGACATTGCCTTATAGCGTAAAAGGAGATTTCAGCCAGGCAAAAACATTGAGGTTTGCTTATAAACTGGGCGAACAGACAGGATTTAATGTATATGCCGGATAGATGTTGAAAGACCATATAATAACTAATTGATGAAGATTATTGTTTTTGCCAACCATCTTGCTGTTTTGCCCGCATTGGGCCATTTCCAAAAAAATGACTGGCTACAGGCTGTAATTTCTACAGATAAATTGCAAGGGCATAATGTACAGATTAAGGATTATTGTAGCAGAGCTAGCATTTCTTTTTACCAGGTGAGCAGAAAACAGTTGCATGAGGATTTGGTTCTTACCCTGAATAACCTACAGCCAGATTTGGCTATCATGTTTGTTTTTTCTTATCGTATACCCGAAAAAATATTCAATATTCCTAAGCAGGGATTTTATAATGTGCATTTTAGCTTGCTTCCTGCCTATAAAGGGCCCGATCCGGTATTCTGGCAAATCAAAAATGGTGAAACCATGGGTGGAATTTCTATCCATAAGGTTAATGAAGATTTTGATGAGGGTGAAATAGTAATGCAGCAGCAAATCCCTTTTATACCCGGTGAGAATTGGGGTATTTGCAATAACCGTTACGCTATGGCAGTGCAAAATATGCTGATACAATTTACACAGGAGTTGTACAGTGGCAACAATTTGCCTGAATTACAGGCACAACAAAACTCAACTTATTATAAAAGACCCGAAAAGCAAGATCTTACCATAAACTGGGAGCAGATGAGCGCTGGGGAAATAGAAAATCTGATAAACGCAGCAAATCCATGCTATGGCGGTGCGATTACTTATTTAAACCATCAACCCATTAGCATTTTAGAAGTTACGCCTGCTACCTTATCATCAACTGCAGACTATAAGCCCGGAATGATTGTTCACAGCCAGCCCGATAGCGGAATTTTTGTTGCCTGCAAACAGAACGAATATTTAAGAATTAACGTAGTGCAAACTACTGATGGGATATTATCGGGATTTAAGCTGGCCGCTTTAGGTGTGCAGGCTGGGCAAAGTTTTGAAACAGTTAATATACCTGAACCCAATTTAACATAAATCACTAAACATATATGGAAACATTTTATTCGTCAATTATCTTATGGCCTTTAAATTGGGCGCCTGCAGGGTATTTGCTCTGTCAGGGACAGGAGTTGCTGGTTAATCAATATCCGGCACTCTATTCGCTCATTGGGCAAACTTATGGAGGAAGCGGGCAAAGCACATTTAAATTGCCTGATCTGCGAACTTACATTCCTGTAGGAAAAGGACAAATTCCGGGGTCTGTGAATTTAGATTTGGGAAAAACGACAGGAGAAGCTCAGCATACTTTAAATGTTAATGAAATGGCTTTGCATTCGCATGCAGGAAATATAGGCGGAGTAGTTACACTTGCAGTTAGCAATGACAATGCCGGAGCATCAGTTCCTACTGCAGGTAGTTCTATTTCAGTAGCAGGAACAAACACAGGGGGAGTTTTTACGCCCAGACAAAACTTTGTAATGTCTGACCCTGATACTACCCTAAACCTTGGATCTATAGGTGTAAACACACAGGGTAGTGGTGTTACAGTTGTTAACGCTACTACAGGAGGTTCGCAAGCCCATAACAACATGCAGCCCTATTTAGTGCTAAATGCAATTATTAGTATTGACGGACCAGTATATCCAGACTTCAATGATTAACCTTAAAAATTAGAAAATGATAGATGTATATGCAGGAGCCATTATATTATGGCCATTAAATAGAATACCATTAGGTTGGCATCTTTGTGATGGCAGCTTATTAAATATTAATGAGTACCAGTTATTATACGTATTACTGGGGAAAAAATACGGAGGTGATGGCGTTACAAATTTTGCTTTACCAGATTTAAGAGGCCGGGTGCCAATTGGCTCAGGTCAGGGACCGAATCTTACTCCACGTGTACTGGCGCAGACTGGTGGACAGGGTGCACATACTTTAACTCTTGCAGAAATGCCTGCACATATTCATGTTGCCACTACTCAGGGAGTTGCAAATGTAAAAGCGGTCCTTAATGTAAGTTCGGCAAATGCTTCGCAAACTGCTGCAACAGCCAATGCCACGCTGGCAACAGCAGGCTCAGGTTCAGGCAGATCATTCAATCCGGTGTTAAAATATGGTAATAGTGCTCCTACGGTAATCCTGAACAGTAAATCTGTAGCCATTTCTGGAGATTATACTAACAGTGGAACAGGGGGGGGCGGAAGCCATAACAATGTGCAGCCTTCTTTTGCACTTAACTTTATTATATGCACAAACGGACTTTATCCAGACTTTAATCAATAATTAAAAAGAAAAAGATATTATGGAAGCTTTTATAGGTTCAATTATGCTATGGCCACTTGAAAATGTTCCTCGTGGTTGGCATATTTGCGATGGAACAAGTTTACAAATAAGAAATTATCAGGCTTTATATTCGCTGATAGGTACAACTTATGGTGGAAATGCAAGTACTGATTTTAATCTGCCCGACCTTAGAGGGCGCGCTCCTCTTTTTGCAAACATGGCTGTGCCGCAATTTTCACTTGCTACAAAAGGTGGAGAAGAAACACATGTTCTAACAAGTAATGAGATGCCCCAGCATACACATACTGCAGGTGCAGTAACAAACCTATCTGCGCAGTTAAAAGTATCTTCACAAAATGCTTTACAACCTTTACCTGCACAGGGAGCAACTATTGCAACCAGTGGGGTAAATAACGCGGGGAGCTTTACTGCAGATGCAAACTATAACCAGGCAACCCCAAATGTGGCTCTGAATGACCAGTCAGTGGTAGTTCAGTCAGTGACTGCCTCAACAAGTATTGCGGGAGCATCTGCTCCGCATAACAATATGCAGCCCTATTTGGTTATGAACTATATTATTTGCTTAGTCGGACTTTATCCTACCAGACCTTGATAGATGAAAAATACAGGGAAGATTAATCTTTCCTGTATTCAATAGACCATTGTGGAATGTGCTGAAAAGAATAATATAACCTGAAAGAACCGAATTGGTTCAAAGTATGGAAAGAACTGATGCAAACAGGATTGGTAATGGTAGATTGGGAACTGTGGATCACAACATGATCCCATACCTTTACAGTAGTAAACAGGCACAGATCGGGTACAGAAAAAGAAAGAGAAGAAGTGGTAAACCAGGGTGTATAAAGGATTTTTTCCTGCCCGCAATCAAAAAAATTATTGTCCAGATCTAAACTGAGAACAGATTTAGCGAGGACAACACGTTCTTTAAAAGATGTATTGGAAAGAATTAAATCGCTTTCATTGGAAATCTGAAGATTCGGCTCGGAATTAAAATCTGCATATAGCAAATCGATATTGATTTGTTCAGGTATGAAAATACCGCCTTTACAGATTTGCTTGGCCAGATTAGCCATTATGGCAATTTGTGGTTCTCTGTTTAAAGCTTCAAACATGGTTTCAGAGATAACCATATGAAGTTTTTTCCCAGAGGGGTAAGTGTAGGTAATGGCGTCGGTATGTGAAATTTCAGAAACAAAAGGATTGAAACCCAGCTGGCTAAATAAAGATTTAACGGAATTAACCGACTGGCTGCTGATATCTAATAAGGTAAGATTTAAGCTTGCTTGAGGAAGAAGTGAAAGTACGGGCAAAATAATAGTGGCAAAAGGGCCAGTACCGGCATATAAAATATTTATCTGTTCCTGAGGAAAGCGTTTAAAAAGTTCGAGAATAGCAAGGTAGGTTCCTTTAATGAAACGTACAGTTCTGATGTGCTCCAGCGCACAATTGGCCGCTTGTAACGGAGATAAAGCAACCCCTCCTGTGAGGGTGGTTTCTTCATCACTGTAACGTGTTTCGGGGAAAGTTAGGCTGTTTAGAAAGTCGGCATAAGCCTTTCCGGAATCGAACTCTTCGGCTTTCGTTTTAGCATGAACAATAGAAGAAGCAATTTTAAAAATAAAATTATTCATTTAAGCTCTAAGAAATTTTTGATAAAGTAATACTTTTAGGGCTGAAAAAGAAAGACAAACAAATTATTTATATGGTGAAATTTTACAAAAGCTTGTTTTTAGGAGTATTCATTAGTCTAATCAGTTCGTCATTGTTGCATGCGCAAATAACTGAAGACTTTGAAGATGAATCTTTTGGTGTTAATATTAAGCAATTTTCTACAAATGGATATACTTATGACTTGACAGGTAAGTTTCATATTACAGAATATCTAAAAACAGGGTATAACGATAGTGATAGATTTATAGATAACTTTGAAAACTGTTCTCCTTCAGATCCATCAGGGATACTTGGTAGTATTAAACCGCGATTGGCAGGATATATAAAAGTTGAAAGTTTATGGTTGTTTGGTTCTGCTGACTGTAACTTTGTGTCAAATGACGGTACGGCCACAATTAGAGGAAAGAAATCAGGTATTACTCAATATACAATTTCTTTAAATTCTTCTAATTTAAATAATATTCAAACTGTTAATAACGGGTTTGTTTTTGTGAATTTTGCTAATAATAATTATAATAACATTGAAATAGATGAATTAGAGTTTGAAGTGGGAGGGAACTTAAAATATTTGGCTATTGATGATTTTAGATTTAGTCACGTTTCCCTAACACAAGCAACAAATGTAAGTTTTACCACTACCCAGCAAACGCAAACAACGCTTGACTGGACAAATGGCACAGGAACATCGAGAGCTGTTTTCATGAAAGCAGCAACAACAGGAAATCCTGTTTTAATTGATAATACTTCCTACACCGCGAATACTATATTTGGTTCGGGAACTCAGATTGGATCATCAGGCTGGTATTGTGTTTATAATGGTACAGGTAGTTCTGTAACAGTTACTGGCTTAACGAGCAATACTACATACCGGGCAATGGTGGTAGAATATAATGGAGCTTCAGGCTCACAAAAATATCAGGGAGTGTCGGGTACCAATAACCCTAATAATGTTACTACCAGTGCTGTTGTTGCAACACCCGTCATTACCACTTCAGTAACAACACTTTCGGCTTTTTCAACTTGTTCAGGAACGGCATCTGCACCACAATCTTTTACGGTATCAGGCAGCGACTTAACCGCTAATTTAACCATAACAGCGCCAAATGGCTTTGAGATATCAACATCATCAGCCGGTACTTATGGCTCTTCTGTTAGCATGTCTCCCACGGGAGGTACAGTAAGCAATACCACCATATACATTCGTTTAAGAGCGGATATTATTGGCAGCCCTTCGGATAATATCACAGTAAGCTCTACCGGAGCAACCTCTAAAACTATAGCGGTAACTGGTACCGCTAACATACCCCCCGCAACACCGTCTGCTTCAAGCAATAGCCCGGTAGCTGTGGGGAATACGCTTAATTTAAGTACACCACCTGTATCGGGTGCAACTTATGCCTGGACAGGGCCAAATGGTTTTTCTTCAAATGCGCAAAATCCAAGTATTACTAATATAACAGCGGCCTCAGCAGGTACTTATAGCGTAACCGTAACCGTAACTGCGACTGGTTGTACCAGTGCAGCAGGTACAACGACTGTAGTTGTGAATGTACCTTCTGGAATTACTCCAGATGCCAGCGGCATAGTCAGGGTTAAACAAAATGGAGCAGGAAATAAAACCGGAGATAGTTGGGCCAATGCAGCAGCCGAACTGGCGGATGCCTTAAAAGTGGCTAAAACCAATACGGCTATCAAAGAAATTTGGGTTGCAGGAGGTACTTACAAACCGATGTACAGTCCCGAAGATGGGGGCAATTTTGGTACAGACAAAGGCAGAGATAATACATTCTTATTGGTAAAAGATGTAAAAATATATGGCGGTTTTGCAGGCACAGAAAATGCTTTAGCTAATAGAAATTTAAGCCTTACAGCCAATGCCAGTATTTTGAGTGGAGATATAGATAATAATGATTTGCCTGATGGCACTAATAATACTAACAATGCTTACCATGTGGTAGTGAGTTCAGGCGATGCCGGTACAGCAACTTTGAACGGTTTTACCATAAAAGGAGGCTATGCAAATGGGGGTGGTAACACAATTACTGTAAATGGTAACTCAATAATGCAAAACTCGGGAGCAGGTATTTACAATCATCTTTCAAATCTTTTGATAGAATTTGCTAATATATCATATAATGTTAGTGGGGGTGGAGATGGTGCAGGAGTTTGTAATATTAGCTCTAGTCCAAAAATAGTAAATTCATTGATACATCATAATACAGGTTCTTATAGAGGAAGTGGAGTCTACAATGCGTTTTCACCTTCTATGCCAGAGCTAATTAATGTTACTATAACTGATAATGTTAACAATCCAACCGTAGGTGTTGTGCATAATGATGGAGGTAGTGCTATTGTAAAAAATAGTATTATTTGGAGTAATACCGCTAAATCTGGAATTGAAGGTAATCCATCTATCGATGTAAAAAATAGTATTATACAAGGTGGATACGCTGGAACAGTTATACTCAATGCAGACCCACAATTTACCAATGCAGCAGCAGGCGACTATACGCTATCAGCTTCAAGTCCGGCTGTAAATAAAGGTAGCAATACCTCGTTTACCGGATTAGATGCCAATACCAAAGATCTCGCCGGAAATGCCCGTGTTTATAAATATGCCAGTGCCGGTGTGATAGATATGGGGGCTTACGAACTACAAGCCGATGCTGCAACAGCGATTACAGCAGTAACTGTACCTTCTAATGCTACTTATGCTATTGGACAAACATTAAATTTTACTATAAAATTCAGTGGAAATGTAAATGTTACCACAACAGGAGGTACACCACGTATAGTAATGACCATTGGTTCAACTACACGTTATGCAACTTATACATCAGTAAGCGGAACAGGAGATTTGGTATTTACCTATACCGTACAATCAGGAGATTTAGATACAGATGGTATTGCAGTAGGAAGTGCTATTGACCTAAATGGTGGAACTATAACAGACGGAGCATCTAACGCGGTGGTGTTGACATTAAATGGAGTAGGTTCAACTACAGGGGTGCTTGTAGATGGCGTTGCACCTTCGGTTACCTCTATTGTCAGATCCTCAGGAAACCCGTCATTAACTAATCTTTCGCAAATTAGTTTCGACGTAACCTTTTCAGAATTGGTAACCGGGGTTGATGCTTCGGATTTTACCTTAAATACCAGTGGAGGAATTACAGGGGCTTCGGTCAGTTCAATATCGGGAAGCGGTAGTGTTTATACTGTTACGGTAAGTACGGGAACTGGCGATGGAACCATTCGCCTCGATTTTAACAATTCAGGAACTGGTATTAAAGATATTGCAGGTAATGATATCGCAGGCGGATATACAGCAGGCCAGAGTTATACCGTGGACAAGACAGCACCTATAATAGCGGGTGTAAGCAACGGAAGTTCATATAATGTAAACAAAACGATTACTTTTAATGAAGGTACCGCAACGCTGAACGGATTCGCTTTTACAAGTGGTACAACCGTAATTGCAGAAGGCTCACATACGCTGATTGTAACCGATGCTGCAGGGAACAGCGCAACAATAGCTTTCACTATAGACAAGACAGCACCTATAGTATCAGGTGTAACTAATAGTGGTCTGTACAACACTGATAAAACCATTAGCTTTAATGAAGGTACAGCAACATTGAACGGTTCGACTTTTACAAGCGGTTCAGTAGTAAGTGCAGAAGGAACTTATACCTTGGTAGTAACCGATGCGGCAGGTAACAGCACAACAGTAAGCTTTACTATTGATAAAACACCACCAACTACAACTGTTGCAACTTTGGCCCTTTCAGATGATAGCGGCGTTTCATCCACCGATTTTATCACAAATGTTGCTGCCCAAACCCTATCAGGAACCTTAAGTGCTAACTTACAGACCGGAGAAACAGTACACATTTCATTAGACAACGGAGCTACCTATCAGCTGGCTACTGCTACCGTAGGCTTAAATACATTCTCTTTAAGCGGGGTAACGTTATCAGGTAGCAGTACCATAAATGTACATGTAGCCGACCAGGCTGGTAACAAAGGAATGGAATATTCGCAAGCTTACACGTTGGATACAACTCCGCCGACAGCGCCATCAACACCGGGACTGACAGCAGCAAGCGATAGTGGTGTGTCTGACTCAGACCATATTACTAATGTTACCCAACCTACGTTCACAGGTACGGCAGAAGCAGGAGCAACGATTACCTTATATAGCGGGGCTACGGTATTAGGTACAACAACTGCAACAGGTGGAAACTGGAGCATTACTTTGGCATCCGCATTGACTGATGGAGCATATAGCATTACAGCAAAGGCAACCGATATAGCAGGAAATGTTAGCTCAGCTTCTTCGGCAATAGCGATTACAATAGATACCACGAAACCTTCAGTGGCTATTACCAGCAGTGTATCTACCCTTAAAAAAGACGAAACGGCTACCATAACCTTTACTTTTAGTGAAGATCCGGGAAGTAGTTTTACCTCAGCAGACATTATTATTTCAGGAGGTACATTATCAGCGCTTTCAGGAACAGGTACAACTCGTACGGCCACCTTTACCCCTACCGCCAACGTAGATGAAGGTACGGTCAGTATTACGATAGCAGCTGGAAGCTATACAGACATAGCAGGAAATACTGGTTTAGCAGGAACTACACCAAGCCTGACTTACGATACCAAAGCACCGGCAGTACCAACGGGTTTAACGGCAATTTTTGATAACCAGCAGAGTGTATTAAATTGGACAGCTAATACAGAAACTGATCTAAGCTCTTATAAGATCTATAGCGGTACCAGTGCTAATCCTACCACTTTGCTTGCCACGGTAACAAAGCCGACAGTAACCTATACGGACACCGGATTAACCAATGGAACCACCTATTATTACCGCATAACAGCGGTAGACCAGGCCGGAAACGAAAGTACTTACAGTACAGAAGTAACGGCTATTCCTGAAGCGGCACAAACCATTACTTTTAATGCCCTTACCGCTAAAACTTATGGCGATGCGGATTTTGATGCAGGAGCTGCAACAACATCGGGTTTAACCATCAGCTACAATTCTGATAACACTTCTGTAGCAACTATTGTAAGTGGAAAAATACATATTGTAGGAGCAGGAACCGCTAACATTACGGCCAGTCAGTCAGGGGACAATTTCTACAAAGCCGCTGCGGATCAGGTACACACCTTAACGGTTAACAAGAAAATTCTTACAGCTACAAGCCAAGCAGTAAGTAAAACTTATGACGGGACTCTTACGGCTGCAATTAACTTCAATGCTTTTACTACGGCAACTGGTTTAGTGGGTACAGATGATGTATTTGTTACTTATAGTTCTGCAAGTTATGACGATAAACATGTTGGTGTTAATAAAGCTGTTACAATAAACAATCTTGCTTTATCTGGTACGTCTAAAAATAACTACAGCCTTAATGTGTTCAGTACAACGGGTTCCATTATAACTAAAACTATCAATGTAACAGCACAGGCAGACAGCCGCGTGTATAACGGAACGACAACGTCATCTGTAGCTCCTGTAGTAAGTGCCCTGCAAACAGGAGATGTTATCTCGGTTCAGCCTATACAGATATATAACAACCGTAATGTTGGATCGAACAAAACATTGATCCCATCCGGGCTAATTATCAATGATGGTAATAACGGGGCAAACTATACGGTAAACTACGTGAACAATACCAGCGGAGAGATAACCAAGAAAGCTATCAATGTAACAGCACAGGCAGACAGCCGGGTGTATAACGGAACGACAACATCGTTCATAACTCCTGTAACAGATGCCCTGCAAACAGGAGATGTTATCACAGTTCAGCCTGTACAGATATATGATAACCGTAATGTTGGGTTGAACAAAACATTGATCCCATCCGGGCTGGTTATCAATGATGGTAATAACGGGGCAAACTATACAGTAAGCTATGTGAATAATACCAGTGGCGAAATTACAGGAAAAGCTCTGGTCATTACCGCAACAGCCAACAACAAGATTTACGATGGAAATACGAATGCTACTGTAAGCTTAAGCGATAACCGTGTAAGCGGAGATGTACTGACTTTAGCCCATACAACGGCAACGTTCAACAACAAGAATATAGGCAACAATAAGCCGGTAAGCATAAGCGGTATCAGTATCAGCGGAGCAGATGCAGCAAATTATACTTTCAATACCGAGGCATCAACAACAGCGAACATCACGGCAAAAGCCTTAACCATTAGCGCAACGGCAACAGATAAGGTGTATGACGGAAATACGAATGCAACGGTAAGTTTAAGCGATAACCGTGTAACAGGCGATGTACTGACTCTGGCAAATACAGCTGCCACGTTTGATAATAAGAATGTAGGAGCAAACAAAGCGGTAAGTGTAAGCGGTATCAGTATCAGCGGATCGGACGCAGTGAACTACACATTCAATAATACTGCAGCTACAACAGCTAACGTTACCCCGGCTAAACTCAGCTATGTAGCCTCGCCGGTAACAAAAGTATATGGAGATGCAAACCCATTATTAACAGGAACGGTAACCGGTTTCGTAACAGGGGATACCCAGGCCAATGCCACTACGGGAACCCTGAGCTTTAGCACAGCGGCCAGCAACGCCAGCGGTATCGGCAGCTATGCGATAACTGGCAGCGGCTTAAGCGCACAGAACTATACCTTAGAGCAGGCAGCAGGCAACGCAGCGGCATTAACGGTAACAGCCCGTCCGGTCACCATCAAGGCAGATGCGAAAGCTAAGATCTATGGCGATAACGATCCTGCGCTGACCTACCAGATCACTACAGGCAACCTGGTGAACGGAGATACCTTTACAGGTGCGCTGCAACGCGATAACGGACAGAATGCAGGCAGCTATGCGATCAAACAGGGAACAGTTGCCTTAAGTAATAACTATAACCTGAGCTACCAGCCGGCAAACCTGGTGATCAATAAGGCATTGTTAACCGTTGCGGCGAACAATAGCTCGCGCTGCTACGGAACAAATAACCCGGCATTCAGCGTAAGCTACAGCGGATTTAAATACAGTGACAATGAAAACAGCCTGACGAGCAGGCCAACGGTAAGCACCATGGCCAATACAGGTAGCGTTGCGGGTAATTACGAACTGGTACCATCGGGAGGCGTATCGGCTAACTATGATTTCAGCTATGTAAAAGGAACCTTGACGGTGAACCCGCTACCAATAAACACGATAGTGAGTGACAAAGGAACCAGTATCAGTAAAGGAGAAACAGCGGTACTTACCGTAAGCAGCAACAACGGTACAAGCTACAGCTGGACGACAGCAAACGGTATCATCAGCGGTCAGAACAGCGCTGTGTTAACGGTCCGTCCAATGGAGACCACTACCTATACTGTAACAGTAAGGAATGCCAATGGATGTGAGAGTGTTTCAACCATCACCATAGCAGTAAGAGAAGATTACATGGCGGTACAGGCCGAAAACTTCCTGACACCAAATGGAGATGGAGTAAATGACAATTGGGTAATCAAGAACATTGATGCCTATCCAGATCATACGCTTTCGATCTATGACAGGTCAGGAAAAGAGCTGTATAAAGTTCGCAACTACAAAAATGATTGGGATGGTACCTTTAACGGGATGCCATTGGCCGAAGGAACGTATTACTACATCATCCGCTTCGACCAGAACCAACCGAGCTTGAAAATGGCAAAAGGATTTATAACGATAGTGAGAAGCAAATAGCGTTTTAAAGTTTAAAGTAGAAAGTTCAGGTATCCGGGAAGGGAAAACGGAGACGGATACCTGAACTTCGTTTATCGACTAACGATCAACGAAAGACGACTAACGAAAGACGACTAACGAAAGACGAACAACGAATAACGACCAACAAGAATGAAAAGATACATACCCATAATATTATTACTGACAGCCCTAGGGAGTGTTTCAAAGGCACAGTTGAACCCCTTAAAAAGTCAGTACTTCCAGAATGAATACCTGGTAAATCCAGCAATGGCGGGCAATCATGGCAGACCGGAGGTTTTCCTGAACTATTCGAACCAGTGGAACAAGATAGACGGCGCACCGGTACTGGGATCAATATCAGCAAGCATGCCTATTAATGACAAAGCTTCATTTGGCGCAAATATCATCAGCGACAAGTCGGGGCTGATCCGCAAGACACAGGCAATGGGGAGCTTTTCCTATAAGGTACCTTTTGCAGAAGATCACGCGTTACGCTTTGGCGTATCATTAAGCTGGTCCCAGGACAGGTTGGACTATGGGCTTGCTACATCCAGCGGTATCAACGATACAGAATTGGCTGGCTATAACAACCGGGAAAACTACCTGGATGGGAACCTGGGTATAACCTATCAGTACAGGAAACTGGAGGCACAGTTCAGTTATCTAAACCTGAACCAGAAGCGTTACAGCGATATATCAACAGTGGATTATGCTACATTCTACAGTTCATTGAGCTATAAGATCAGGTTTGACGATAGCTTTGGGGTAAAGCCCATGCTGTCCTATCGAGGGATAAAGAACTATGAAAACCAGTGGGATGTTGCAGCGGAATGGAATGCGGATCAGTTACGTTTCTACACCATGTACCATAGCAACAGGAGCATTACAGGCGGGATGGGTTATCTGGACAGAAGTGGCCTTACGGTCTCGGCTCTTTACAATTCCGAACCCAATACGATAAGAGGTTTCAGCGGTGGTATCTTTGATGTTGTGGTAGGATATAGGTTTAATCGCTAAATCTTTTTTAGCTTGTAATAAATATCCAACTCGAAGAACTAACAAGTTAATACTTTGTAATTATGTTTAATTGCTTTGGTATATCATTGCAACACAATTTATTTAAGTATCCTTTTGGACACTTAAATAAATTGTAAAAATGAATCTGATGAGAAGAAAAGCAGTCCTTTATAAAACTTATAAACCGAAAATATACCTAATGCTTTATTTAAATTAATGTATATGGCAAAACTTTACTTTCAACACTTAATCGATCCATCGATAATCCGGCATTCAACTACTTCTTAAAGAAATTTTTAATTGTAAACTCATAATCTAAACACATATTAATGCTAAAAAATCTAAAAATTAAATTCCGGCTTTTGATCGGAATACTTTTACTTCTGTTTCAGGTAAATAGTTCTTTTGGGCAATCTTTTACAGAAAGCTTCGATGATATCTCTACACTGGCTGGCAATGGTTGGGTTATCCAGAACAACAGTTCACCCGTAGGAAGTCTTAGCTGGTTTCAGGGAACAGCAACAACGGCAACTCCAACTCCGGGGCCTTTCAACTCCTACAATGGAGCTGCAAACGCATACATCTCCGCGAACTTTAACAGTACAGGTAGTACGGGGACAATTAGCAATTGGCTAATTACTCCAAACAGAACATTACGAAATGGAGACGTGTTCACTTTTTACACCCGAAAACCAACCATCGGTGGCGGTCAGACAGATTATCCTGATCGTCTGGAAGTGCGTATGAGCACAAATGGTGCAAGTACAAATGCTGGAGCTAATGCTGCTCAAACAGGAGATTTCTCTACACTTCTGTTAAGCGTCAACCCAACATTAGTTGCAAATGTTTATCCACAGGTTTGGACGCAATACACCATTACTATTTCAGGGCTTCCGGCTCCTACTTCAGGACGAATTGCATTTCGCTACTTTGTGACGGGTGCAGGAAGCTTAGGTACAAATTCAGATTATATTGGAATTGATCAGGTAGATTATACCCCTTATGTATGTCCTACGCTTACTCTAAGTCCTGCGACAACTGCGTTGCCCAATGCCTATTACGGTACTGCTTACACCGGTGTTAATTTCAGTCAGACAGGCGCTTTGGGAGCGCCTACCTATACAATAACGGCGGGTAGTTTACCCTCTGGATTAACCTTATCTGCATCAGGTTCCTTATCCGGAACGCCTACGGTTTCGGGAACTTTTAATTTCACCGTCACTGTAAATGATAACAGTGGATGTTCTACCTCCAGGGCTTATACTATGGAAGTTTTTGCCATTCAGACTGTAAACCTAAGCGCACTCAGTGGCAAAAAGTATGGCGATTCAGATTTTGATCTTCCTGCAACCTCAAGTGCAGGTTTAGTATTGTCTTATTCTTCAGACAACCCAAATGTGGCCACTATTTCAGGTAATACAGTATCTATAAAGGCTGCAGGCTCCACTAAAATTACAGTTACCCAGGCAGGAGATGCAACCTATCTTCCGCTTAATAAAGAGGAAACTTTTACGGTTGGAAAAGCTATATTGACTGTAACGCCAGTCAATAAAGAAAAGACTTATGATGGGTTAATCTACAGCGATGGGTATGATTTTTCTTATAGTGGTTTTGTTCTTGGAGAAGATATTAATGATGCAGCGATAACAGGCAATATCTCTTTTACAGGTACATCACAAAACGCAACGGCTGCAGGAAATTATCCTATATCGGTAGATATTAGTGCTTTGAGTGCTGCTAATTATGAAATACAAGCAGGAACATCGGCACAGTTGACTATTAAAAAAAGGGATATAAATGGTAGTTTCGTTGCAGAAGACAAAACCTATGATGGCAATAGAGATGCGATAATTACATCCAGAACAGTTATTCCATTGACGGCAGATAATGGGAAGTTAAGTCTGACGGGTGGAACAGCATTGTTTGATAATGCCAAAGCAGGAACTGCTATAACTGTTAAGGCAACAGGTATGGTACTTTCAGGAGATGCGGCAGCAAACTATAATTTGGTGAGCGTTGCAGATGCCACAGCAAATATTACAGCCCGGCCTTTATTGGTTACAGCTACAGGCATTAATAAGGTTTATGACGGTATTCCCGTTGCTGAGGTAAGTTTAAGTATTGATAAATTAGGAGCAGATGATGTTATAGCAAGTTATACAGCGGCGGCTTTTAACAATAAAAATGTCGGAGATGCAAAGACGGTGAATGTAAGTGGAATTACAATAGCTGGAGACGATGCTGCTAATTATACGGTTGCTTCTACAGCAATTTCCTCAGCTAATATTACTCCTAAAGCACTCACAGTAAACGCAACGGGTATCCAAAAGACTTATGATGGTACTAATGAGGCTACGGTAAATCTGGATACAGATAAATTGACAGCCGACGATGTGACAGCAGCTTATACAAATGCCGTATTTGATAATAAAAAAATAGGTGTTAATAAACCAGTAAACGTGAGCGGGATTACACTAAGTGGAGATGATGCGGGAAATTATACGTACAATATTACTGCAAATACTACTGCTGAAATTACGGCAAGAACCTTAATGGTCACTGCTACTGGAAACAGTAAGATCTACAATGGTAATTCGATTGCCACAGTAAATCTGAGTACAAATAAATTAACAGCAGACGATGTGATAGCTGTTTATACAAATGCGGTATTTGATAATAAAAATGCCGGTATAGATAAAGCCGTAACTGTAAATGGAATCTCTATAGTTGGAAATGACGCCACAAACTATACTGCAAATACTACGGCGAGCGCTGTTGCTAATATTACCGCAAAGACTTTAACGGTGACGGCCACTGGAAATAACAAAATTTATGATGGAACTACGGTAGCGACAGTAAATCTGAATACGGATAAATTAGCTGCAGATAATTTGACGGTAAATTATACCACTGCAACATTCAATAACAAAAATGTAGGAACAGGCAAAACCGTAAGTGTAAGTGGTATTAGCATAAGTGGGGACGATGCTATCAATTATGTCCCAAATACTACCACTGTAACAACAGCTGCGATTACAGTAAAGTCTTTGACTATAATAGCGGATAATAAGGAAAAATTTGAAGGAGAAAATAACCCTGGGCTTACAGCGAGCTATAATGGTTTTGTGCCAGGTGAGGACAAGACAGTGTTAACGGTACAGCCCAATCTGTCTACTACAGCTACTGCTAATAGTTTAATGGGATCATATATCATTAGTGTTAGTGGAGCTTCAGCACAGAATTATAGTATCAGTTACCAGTCGGGAATTTTAACCGTAAAGCCAGGGGCACCAACGAGTGTAAGTTTATCATCGACAATATTATACGAGAATCAAGCTACAGGGACAGTCGCAGGAGTATTAAGCAGTACCTCACATAGTTCCACAGCTGTCTTTACTTATAGTTTAGTTCCTGGACAGGGAGACACTGACAATAGCAGGTTTACGATTAATGGCAACCAATTGCAAACGGCCCAACCATTAGATTATGAGGGAAAGCAAAGTTACAGCGTGAGGGTACGTAGTATCACGCAGTACGGCTTCTGGCTGGATGAGACCTTTACTATAGCTATCCATGATGTAAACGAAGCACCAACGATAGATGCGATAGGCAACCAGATAATTTGTTACACCACGGTAGAACAGCAAGTGAGCCTGACAGGAGTTACTGCCGGCCCTGAAATAGGGCAAACCCTTACAATAACCGCCAGTAGTGATAGTCCAACTCTGCTAAGTAATCTGACGGTGAACAACAATCAATTGAGATATCGTGTAACAGAAGGGCAGAGCGGTATGGCGACCATTACGGTTAAGGTCAAAGATAATGGCGGTACGGCCAACGGAGGTGTAGATGAAACTGTTAGAACTTTTACAATCACAGTGAACCCATTACCGGTAAACACGATAGTGAGTGACAAAGGAACCAGTATCAGTAAAGGAGAAACAGCGGTACTTACCGTAAGCAGCAACAACGGTACAAGCTACAGCTGGACGACGGCAAACGGTATCATCAGCGGTCAGAACAGCACTGTGTTAACGGTCCGTCCAATGGAGACCACTACCTATACAGTAACGGTAAGGAATGCCAATGGATGTGAGAGTATTTCAACCATCACCCTGGGAGTGAAAGAAGATTACATGGCGGTACAGGCCGAAAACTTCCTGACGCCAAACGGAGATGGAGTGAATGACAATTGGGTAATCAAGAACATTGATGCCTATCCGAACCATACGCTTTCGATCTATGACAGGTCAGGAAAAGAACTATACAAAGTTCGTAACTATCAAAACGATTGGAACGGTACCTTTAATGGGATGCCACTGGCCGAAGGAACGTATTACTACATCATCCGCTTCGACCAGAACCAACCGAGCTTGAAAATGGCAAAAGGATTTATAACGATAGTGAGAAGCAAATAGAGTTTTAAAGTTTAAAGTAGAAAGTTGAGCGTGGAAAGTAGAAAGTTCAGGTATCCGGGAAGGGAAGACGGAGACGGATACCTGAACTTCGTTTATCGACCAACGATCAACGAAAGACGAACAACCAGCAACGAGCAACGAATAACGACCAACAAGAATGAAAAGATACATACCCATAATATTATTACTGACAGCTATAGGAGGGGGTACGGCAAAAGCACAGTTGAACCCCTTAAAAAGTCAGTACTTCCAGAATGAATACCTGGTAAACCCAGCAATGGCAGGCAATCATGGCAGACCAGAGGTGTTTGTGAACTATTCCAACCAGTGGAACAAGATAGATGGGGCGCCGGTACTGGGATCAATATCAGCGAGCATGCCTATTAATGACAAAGCTTCATTTGGGGCGAATATCATCAGCGACAAGTCGGGGCTGATCCGCAAGACACAGGCAATGGGGAGCTTTTCCTATAAGGTACCTTTTGCAGAAGATCACGCGTTACGCTTTGGCGTATCATTAAGCTGGTCCCAGGACAGGTTGGACTATGGGCTTGCTACATCCAGCGGTATCAACGATACAGAATTGGCTGGCTATAACAACCGGGAAAACTACCTGGATGGGAACCTGGGTATAACCTATCAGTACAGGAAACTGGAGGCACAGTTCAGCTACCTGAACCTGAACCAGAAGCGTTACAGCGATATATCAACAGTGGATTATGCTACATTCTACAGTTCATTGAGCTATAAGATCAGGTTTGACGATAGCTTTGGGGTAAAGCCCATGCTGTCCTATCGAGGGATAAAGAACTATGAAAACCAGTGGGATGTTGCAGCGGAATGGAACGCGGATCAGTTACGTTTCTACACCATGTACCATAGCAACAGGAGCATTACAGGCGGGATGGGTTATCTGGACAGAAGTGGACTGTTTGTTTCTGCGCTTTACAATTCCGAACCCAATACGATAAGAGGTTTCAGCGGTGGTATCTTTGATGTTGTGGTAGGATATAGGTTCGGGAGTAGGAAGTAGACGAAACCAAGGACTCTGTCCGAAATATCTCTACTGCCATTTTCCGGACAGAGTCCTTGGTTTTTATTGATGATTTAAGAGTCGCTCCACTTAACTCTTAAACGGGGGATGCTTACACTGAACGGTACAAGATTCCCTTGTACTGTCCGAAGAGTTAAGTGAAACGTCTCTTCGGATCAATAAATAAAGGAGAGTCTCCGACTTGATATATACATAAGGGAGTTTCAGTCTTCCAACGGATGACTGTGGACTGAGACACCTTCTTTTTAGTTAGCTCGCTTCAAACAACCGACTCATCATCAACTCAGTATTGTTAATTGCTTATCAAAAAATGTCTGTGGAAATTATATTTAATTAACAACTAATGATTAGTTTTAGGGACTTCCTAAACATATGAATTATTCAGCAGAAACGTTAAAAGAATTACTTGTGAATCAAGTATTGCAACATTTTGCACAGTTGCATCCCTTAAACGAGGCATTACAAAAAGAAGTACATGAATATGCCTATATATTGACGCTAAAAAGTGGCGAGGTACTGTTAGAACAGGGGGATTATTGCAATACCCTTTATATGGTATGTCAGGGTTTGCTGATATGTGAAAGCAGCAGAAATGGTAAGACGATAACCACATGGTTCAGTAAACCTGGAGATTGTGCTACATCTGTTTCGGGGCTTTATGGCATGGCTCCATCTGCAGAACGTATGTATGCTTATACCGAAACAATCCTGGTTGCTATAGATGTGAAATATATGCAGCGTTGGTACGAGCTATACCCCGAGAGCAATATTATTATGCGAAAGATGTTTGAACGCCATTTTCAGGGAGCACAGAATAGGGCAAGTGTGGTAAGGATGGGGACTGCTAAGGAGAAATATCAGTATTACAAAAATTCACAGCCAGACTATGTGGCGGCCGCTCCTGTAGCGGTAGTGGCTTCTTATTTGGGTATGAAAACATCAACATTAGAAAATATCATCAAAGAAGAAGAAAGGCAGCTTCAGAAAGATGCCAGTATAGAAGAAGAGTATAGACAACTACTACAATATCTGGAAACAGATAAATTATATCTTCAAAATTCGTTGACCTTGAAAGGATTCGCTCTTATTTTAGGGAAATCGACACATCGTTTATCAGAACTCATAAATAAAAAAAGCGGTAAGAATTTCAATGACTTTATCAATAGTTATCGGATAGCCTACATTCAGGAACGTTTAAAGAACAAAGAAGAATGGCAACATCTTACACTGGAAGCTTTGGGAATGGAAGCTGGATTTAAATCGAGGAGTTCTTTTTTCGCAGTATTTAAGAAACATTTGAGGATAAGTCCTTCTGTATATATGACCCAAAAAGAGGAAGGTGTCTTTAGTTCTTGATAGGCATCAAGACTTGGTGACAATCCATTAAATTTTAAAACTTAACATTGTATTCATTAGTACCATAGAGCTACTATTACGCTTTATTTTGGATGAAAACTCGTTACCTGGGGCAGAGACGCTTCTTAAGTTTACAGACAGCAGGGAAGGACAATTCCCAGGTTTTAAATTAAAGTTCTTCCCAAAAAATATCAGGATCAGGAGAGGACTTAGGTTCCTCCTTACTTTCTAAAGTGTTTTTTTGATGTTGTACCACTTTCCCATCCGAGAAATGCAAAACCTCAGCAATGCGCCCTGCCTGATACCGCTTATTACCTATAACACTTAAAGGACCGGACGAATTATAATCAAAACAAATGGTAGTCATAACTACCAAAAACCACTCACTTTCCTGGCGAATAACGATTTTTAATTTCCCACCATTAAAAGACTCAGCTCTATTCAAAAATATAGGGGGAGCTTTTGAGGTAAAATAGCTTGCATCCGAAAAATCAATCCACGAGTAAGAAACTTCAAGTCTTAACCTTTCAGCCTGTGGAGGGGCGCTGATGGTCAAGTCCCATTTAAACGGCGGCAGATGTATCCATACCTCATCGTCATGAATAACAACGTCCAATCTAACAAGAGTCAGACCATCAAAATGCCTGTCCTTGTTAAACTCGAATCCTTTCAAAATATCTGGGTCTCCATCAAATACTTTTCTTTTCCCTTTTTTAACGACAGGGCCACTGCGTAAGATTTCTCCAAAACGCTTAGATAACCTGTTATGCAAATCACTTTTGAATGGGCTTAGCAGTACATCTTTGAATGCATTTCTTAATAAAACAGAGGCTTTGCTTGCTACACCGAATTCATTGGCGCTTTTTAGGCTCTCTGCTGGTGGTTGGTAAGACTTCGGTTTTTTCCGTTCGAAGTATTTCTTACCCCTTCGGTAACCTACTCTATTGCCTGATTTTCCAGAATAAGGTAAAGAATGTTCTTGTTCAGCCATAATATTTTGCTTATATTAGGGTGTTATCTAAAATAACCAAATTAAAGATTTAATCCAAGTGTCTGATTTATAAATCCCCTACAAGTCCCCCTTAAGTCCCCATATACTCCCCATCAAGTCCCTGTTTACAAGGTACTAACTTTGTAGTAACTATACCCTTACCATATCCTTCCTTTAACTTAGATAAACTTTTTGTAGGTCACTTGTCTGCCTGCTGCCGGTTGAAAGGGTAAAGAAAAAATAAACAATAACCAACAAGAAGCGAATAATATCCTGTTTTGTTTATTTGTTGATGCCACATTATTGCAGTTGTCCAATCTTAACCTATTAAGAATCCTACAAGATAAAGGAATTTTAACGGTGGTGATGTGAAAATGATAATAGCTATTAACAGAATTAGTTACCATCCTTCAAAAACAATATTTTTATTTATTTTGTGCTCATATAAATCGAAATCATGCAATCCTTGAAAAACTTATACCAACATCCCTTATTAAGTGATGCAAATCTTCTTGAGATTTTTGATGCACATCATAAAGTAACTTTCAATAAAGGTGATTTTTTGTTAATAAAGGGAAAGACTGCTAACTCCTATTTCTGTGTAGAAAGTGGTTTGGTAAGGTCTTATGTATATGATTACGATGGAAACGATATCACTACAGGTTTCATTGGAGAAAACGAAATAGCTATCGACGTTGTGTCTTTATTTAAGCAGGTTCCTACGGTTGAATACTTTCAGGCTTTAACCGACTGCGAATGTTATGCTATCGATCTGGATAAATTTCAAATTCTGTATCACTCTATTAAAGGCTTAAACGAATGGGGCAGGGCATGGATGTCTGAAAGTCTATTCCAGTTAAAACAGCGTACCATATCTATGATTACCGATTCTGCCGCCGAACGCTATAAAATGTTACAAAATCAACATCCCCAGATCTTACTTCAATCCCCTTTAAAATATATTGCCAGTTATTTAGGTATTACTGATACCTCTTTAAGCAGAATCAGGAAAGAATTGGCAAAAGAGATGTAGTAGTTCTTTGTCAATCGTTTATTTTAGCCAAGGATTTAGATCCAAAAAAGCGGAATCTCCACTTATTTGGATTCCGCTTTTTTAATACTCGGTTTTAAAATTTTATCTTTTGACTATTCTATAAGTTTTTTTCTGCGTAAAGGTTTGTCCGTACATATCTGTAGCTTTTACTTCTATTGTATGCTCACCAGGTTCTAATTTGAATGGAATAGCAGATTTCCATAAATGACGACAATTGTTAGCTTGTCCTGGTCTTTTACCAGATAGCAAATCTTCGCTATAATCCCAACGATGCTGAAGATGTAAAAATGCAGGATCTGCTTCCAGTACATTTTCCATTTTTTTCCATTTACCATTGTCTATTCTCATAAGGACTTCGTCGTTTTCTTTACCCATAAAAAAGTTCGCATATATCGATGCTGAAGTTTTCTTTCCGTATTCTATAACCTTAGGAGCAGATATTTCTATCTGATAATCTTCTGGTTTACCCGCAACTTTATAATTCGCTTTATATTGATTACCGCTAAAGGATATAAACGCATAACCTTTAGGCGTACCATCGCTCATGGTTGATACAGGTATACCATTATTATCCAGTTCTCCAGAATACCAGTTGCCAGATGTAGTACCTACATTGTAGTGATGATGTGGTTTTTCCTGTTTCCAACCATCTTTTTTATCGAAGAAACTTTGCCATTGGTTATGCGTATGGGCAGATAAAGAAAGGGTATAAGGGAAATCGGACAGTAAATCGAATATTTGTTGTCTGTCTGATTTTCTGAAATGTTCCGGTTCGCCTTCTTTACTAAAAGGAATGTGGAAAGCCAGTACCACCAATTTATCTTTAGGTACAAATTTCAGGTTATTTGCAACAAATTCCATTTGGTCTTTTCTAAGGCCACCCCAGTATTTGCTCTCGCCACGAGGATCAGGGTACAATATATCGTCCAATACAATGAAGTGTACTTTTCCGTAATTGAAAGCATAATTAGCAGGTCCGAAATGTGCCTCATAAGATTCATCTGATAGTGAATCTGTTTTTGCATCAAAGTTCATATCATGGTTTCCCATCAGGTTGTACCATGGTAAACCTATTTTTTTGACAGCTTGTATGTATGGGTTAAAAAGATTAGGGTCGTTGCCTACCAAATCTCCCATGCTAATACCGAAAGCAATATTCTTAACTCCTTCTAATTCCTTTACCACACCATTGGTGAAATAGCTAATTTCATCCATGTTATATGCTTGAGGGTCGCCAAAGACTAATATTTTAAAATCCTCGGACTCTGCAGCCGGTTCAAGTAAAAAGTCTATGCTTGCCGGCAATTTACCTGTTGGGGCTACGCCTTTGTATTCTTGTTTAGGAGAACCGTTTGGTTTGTGGATATAAAAGAACTGAGGCAGATTATCCGCATTTCTAGTGATAGTATAGCCGGAAGGCTTGATGACAGAAATAATCTGATCATTGTTTGCTGGTAATTCATAATACCCATTTTTATCGGTAATGACTACCTCTCTTCCGTTTGTTACCGAAACAGAAGGAATACCTTTTTCAAATTTATCATGTCTGCCATTTTTATTCGTGTCTTCATAAACAAAACCTTTTACTTTGGTTTGTGCATGGGAAATACCCAGGGTACCAAATAGACATAAGGTAATTAATGCTACTTTTTTCATTTTACGTGTATATCTCTTTTTTAATCTTTAAGTGTTGTTACCGGGATAGTATCTGTCCTTACAACAGTTCCGTTAGAAATAACGTCTATTTGTGACGGCTCTTCCAGATCTGCTAAAACAGATTGCTTAGTGAAAAGGATCAGACTCTGAGTTCTCGCTTTTACCCATTTTCCTAATCGTGGATTATAGGTTCCACCGAGTTTAATAAAATAGCCTTGATCTGGAGGATAATTAAAATTAATCGTATTGGTTCCCATATTAAAGTAGGGTTGAGATTTAAGAGAGATAGGATCAATCACATCATAAAAATCTGTATTGGCAATACGGTAGCCGGCTGCTGGAGGACCCGCAGTATATAATGAGCCCCCATTTTTTACAAAAATTACATCTATTGGTTTAGTATCTTTGTTAACTGTTATGCCTTCGAATACCGCAAAGCCTGAGGCATTTCCACTGTTGGCGAATAATCCCTCTGTTTTAAGCCCAAAGCCATCGCCATTTGTAGTCGTATAATTAAATGCTCTGATCCATTTTGCTTGTGCAATAGAGGTGGAACCTGATCCATTGATCACCTTCGCCGATCCACCTACATAAAAGAACTCGCCTTTAGAAACTGTACCGGATGTAAGATTGAACTTAAAAGTTCTTGAATTGCCGGATGTTGCTTTGGAACCTGTGGCCCACCCTTCAGATGGAAATCCGGTAGGGTTTGTGGCTCCTGCATTGTTGGTCGTTACTACAGAAAAAGGAGTTACAGAAAAATCTATATCCTTTGTGGCCATAAACTGCATGTATTCATAATTTCCATCGCCGCCTAAAACATCAGGCATATACCCTGTGATGATTATAGGCGTAATTTCTATAACAGAACTTAATGAAACCACGTCTTGTTCTGTGCGAAGATGGTGCTTGGGAACTCTATTGCCATTTTTGTCTATTGAGGAGAATATGATTCCGAAGAAATTTCCAACAATAGGTAAATTATTTTTATGAGCAAAACTAGCGGTTGGTTCGGTATGTAGCGTAATATTATCAAAACCATCATTCAATGGTTTTTCACCGGACAGAATATCCGCAGGTGATGGTAAAGGATCAAAACCGCCTTTTACAATAGCGACTAATGTACTCTCGTATTTGTCCGGATCTGCAAGGATGTAACTGCTGGGTACTCTGTTTGAAGGGATAGGTCTGCCAGAAGCAATTTTTTGGACTTTATCCGACGTAATATTTTTGATCTGCAATAATCCGTTTTCACGTTTTAAAATTCCACCTACAACATCTATTATTACCGAGTCTCCCGGGATGTAATCGCTTGCGGCATCGCCTATAGCAACAGATATGCCACGTAATTGCTGCAAGCGTCTTTTGTCTTGCAACACTAATAAACCGGCTGGCATATTGCCACCTGAATGGTCAGATACTACCACACCTGATATTTTTTCAGCTCCAAACATGTTATCTGGCGATAGAGTTAAATCTTCTCCTTTATGAAGTGTTCTTAAATCATAAATTGGTATGATAGGGCTTACAGTTCCGCCGGGGTAATTGCTTTTTTCACAGGCTGCTAGAAATAAGATAGCAGCTATAAAAAATGGAAAATAAAAATTAACAATCTTTTTCATCTCTTTATCTTAAAATATGAGCAATAATTAATTAGGTGTTTGCCACCAGACTTTGGTATTTATCTGATCTGGACCTTGTACCGAAATGGCTGCTTTATAATTCGTGGGATTTGCCGATTCTACGTAAACAGGGTAGGTCATTCTGGCAGGCATTTCACCATTGTTTCTCAACCCAGGTCCAATCTCGATATGAGGGTGTCCCGTCCTGCGGTACTCAAACCATTGTTGTAAATCTGTTAGAAAAGTAGTATAATACTTTTGACGGTGGATTTTTTCCAGTTTGCTGTTCTGCGAACGCGGTGCGTCAAGTGCTAAGTTTTCGTCCCAACCCAATTCTGCTGTAGAAATATAATTGGTAAATGCAGCATCGGTAATTTTTACACCGGAAGGTCCTGTCGCTGTAGCCGTAGCATTAGGCCAGTTAGGTAACCATAAGGTGATACTATTTAGTATACCTGTGTAGTAATAGGTTTCTGCTGATTTACTGATCCAGCCTCTGGCCGCAGCCTCTGCGAGAATAAACTGTAATTCTGCATAATTCATGATATTTCCCGTTAGCGGATCTGTTTGCAATGTTTGGGCAGGTTTGCTGCTCACAACCGATGCCATAGAGTAGAAAGCAGATTGTTTAGTAACTCCAGCCCCTGGAAGATAACCACTTGGTACGCCCGAAAATCCACTCGAACCCTGTGATATTCCCCATCTGTTAACTCCATCTTTTCCGAATGTACTGATGTCAATTCTCGGGTCTTTCCAGTAAACCAGGTTATCGATAAAGAAGTTAGCAATGGCCGGAGATCTAAAGTCCTGCTCTCTGACGCCGATATAAGGTGAAGTATAAGGAGCTACTCCGGTCCATCTTAATATCGCGGAGTCATCATTGCTGGCCATTATAGGATAGGTAGATGATTTGGTGTCCACTATTTCTTGTATTTTAGCTATTGCAGCATCAGAAATCTGCGTTTTGCCTGATACCCTCAGCAATAATCTTAGGTATAATGAGTTTCCAAATTTGCGCCATTTGCTTACGTTTCCATTAAACACAGGATCGCTATTTGCTGAAATTGCGGCGTTGGATGACAAGAGTGTATTGGCTTCTTCCAGTTTGGCAAAAATGTCGTTATAGATATCTTTTTGAGTGTCGAATTTAGGTTCACCGATACCTTCTTTTGCCAAATTAGATTCAAAATAAGGTACGTCTCCGTATGTATCGGTAAGCATGGAGTATATCCAGGATTGACAGATTAATGAAATTCCCTGATAGGATTTATTTAATGTTAAGGGATTGCTGGCTTGTGTATATAAGTCTTTAAAGTTTGTGAGTTGTATATACCAGCTATTCCATAGGTAGTCTGAGAATGTTCTCCGGAATTCATATCTGAAAACAGTAGCATCACCATCGCTGATACTTACTGTAACTTGCATAAGTTCGTTATTGAAATTTCGGTTACGTATCATATTTGCGTTTAGCGTGTTTACTAACGCAGGTGCTAATAACTGCTCGGGAAGAGCATTGGGAGTATTAACCGGGTCTGTATTAATTTTTTCAAAATTGTCTTTACACGATACCATCAGAAAAGGCAGTAATAAAACAATACCCATTCTTTTTAATATTTTCTTTTTCATTGTTAACATTTTAAATTCCTATGATTAAGTTAAAACCAAAAGTTCGGGTGGATGGGAATTGTGCCGTTTCAAATCCCTGAACGATGTCGGTTCCGCTAAGTGTTCCAAATTCTGGGTCAAACATTGGCCATGGAGACCATATAAAAAGATTACGACCATATAGCCCTATACTTGCCCTTTGTAAGCCTAATTTCTTAATTGTTTTGGGAGCTAATGTATAATCGAATCTTGCTTCTCTAAATTTGATGAAATCTGTACTGAATGTACTTCCTTCGGCGTTATCTGCGCCCATGTGTGAACGGTAGTATTCATCAATGTCAAAAGTAAGTATGTCATTTTTGCGGAATGTGCCATCGGAATTTTGTATTACCCCATCACCGATAATTCCGTTATATCTGCCGGGTAGGGTGCTCGTCAATTTCCCCTGTTCAACCATTTTGTAATTCATTAGAGAATGGGCTACGCCACCAACCTGAGCATCAAAAAGTACATTTAATCTGAATTGTTTGTAACGAAATTCGTTGCCTAAACTGGTTTTGAATTTTGGAATGGTATTACCCAAATAGATAACTTCATCAGATATTTTAGCAAAACCCGTAGTCTCGTCATAAATTACTTGCCCATCAGGAGATCTTCTATACCCTCTGCCATATAAGTCGCCCATACTACCACCCACTTGGGCTACAATCTGCCCACCGGCAACAGGTCCGGTACGTAAAACGATAGAACTGTCCGGTAAAGACATGATCTTGTTTTTGTTGGTGGCAAAGGTTGCGAATGCTCTCCAGTTTAAGCCGTTAGCATTTTCAAGGGGTTTTCCATTAAGTGCCAGTTCAAAACCGTTGTTGTTTACCTGTCCGGCATTAATAAGCATTTGATTGTACCCCGAAGCACGATCTACAATTCTTGATAATATCTGGTTTTTAGTATTACCTGCATAATAGGCTATATCGAAACCAAGTCTGTTTTTAAACAATCTCACATCTGCTCCAACCTCATAGGTGGTAGTGCTTAAAGGTTTAAGATCGGGATTAGGTAGTGTAGTAGGATTTTGTAGTGCTCCTCCAGCGTATAATCCACCTCCGGCCAGACCATATGCGTAAGATGTTCTGTATGGTGTAGTTCCACCGCTTCCTACAATAGCAACTGATGCTCTTAATTTCGCGAAGCTTATGGAAGATGGTAGTTCAAAGAATTCTGAAGCAATAAAACTGGTACTTACAGAAGGATAGAAAAAACCAACATTATCAGTACGTTTAGGTGTAGCCAATACGCTATTCCAATCTTGTCTTGCTGTTGCATCAAGGTATAAGTAGTTTTTATAAGATGCAGAAAGTAAACCATAAAAACTGTTGATATTATACTCGCTCCTGTCTGGTATGCTCACAAGAGGTCCGGCAGAATTCGCGAAAATATATAGTCCAGGATAAGTTAATGAATCAGCTCTTATTTCGTCCTTTACATAAGTATTTCTAAGAATACTTCCTCCTCCGGTTAAAGATAGTTCTATATCTTTATTTATTTTCTTGCTGTAGCGAAGCAGGAAATCACTGCTAGCCTCCTGCGATTGTATATTTTGCGTACGGTAAGAACCCCTGGTTAATTTTGATCCAGCATCAAAAGGTCTTTCTTGAGCCCTTTGTTCTGTAGAAAAGTCCAGTGACGTACGCAGCATTAAGCTTAGCTCTTTAGTAAAGTTGATTGTTGCATTTACATTACCCGTAAGTGTATTTCGGTTAGAACGATTGATAAACTCGTAAGAAACAGCGTACGGATTTTCAGGATAAGAACTATAAGGGTATTTTATCTTTCTGTTTTCTTGTCCCAATTGCCAGTAGTCTTTTAACCAATCTATATCAGCATTTGGTTGCCAAAAGATAAACCAATACATTAAGGATTGGTTACCATAACCCGCGCCAGGTAAATTATCACTAAATTTATTATTGTAGTTTACCTTTGCACTAACAGTTAGTTTCTTGTTGATTTTAGAATTTACAGATAATGCTACCGAATTTCGTCCATATCCGGTATTTGGCGTTATCCATTTATTTTTAACATTAGTGGCAGAAAAACGAGCCGTTGTTTTGTCTGTTCCACCATCTACACTTACCGAATTTGTTAATGTTTGCCCTGTTTCAAAGAAATCACGAATCTTATTGGTATAAGGCACCCATGGTGTTCTCTCTTTTCCCCTTGCCTGGGTTACAGGATCGTATTGATAAAAATATTGTCCATCGAATCTTGGACCGTAAGCAGAACTGGTTCCACTTGTGCTTGCTCCGTCTTCGCTGGCTCCATAGGAGTAATAAGCGGCACCATCAAGGCCTTGTCCATATTCAAACTGCATATCAGGCCAACGGTTCACACTTTCTAATGCAAAGTTTGAATTAAAGGTAACACCAAGTCCTTTTTTCTTTGTACTTCCTGATTTTGTAGTGATTATAATAGCGCCGTTAGCTCCTCTTTGTCCATATAAGGCGGCTGCGGCCGGACCTTTAAGAATGTTAATATTTTCTATATCCTCGGGGTTGATATCATTTAATCCACTTCCATAATCGGCGGGCATATTGTCACTGCTGGTTCCATAAACAGATTCACCTGCATTGGCAGTACGTCTTGCACTACTATTGTTAATAACCACTCCATCTACAACAATCAAAGCTTCGTTGTCACCTGTCAGGTTATTTTCGCCTCTCAGTATGATTTTATTAGAACCCGTAGGCCCGCTGTTGGATCTTACCAGGTTTAAGCCGGCAACTTTACCTGACAAAGCGTCTGTCCAGTTGCCGGAAAGGGCTTCTGTAAGTTGCTCACCTTGAACCACAGTTGTGGCATAGCCTAAAGCTTTTTCCTCTCTCTTTATACCTAGAGCTGTTACTACGACTTCCTTTAGGCTCATATCTTCCACAGATAGTCTTAGGTCTAGTGTTGTCTTGCCATCTACGGGAATCTCCACTGTTTTAAATCCAATAGATGAGATGATTAATTTCTCTGTAGGAGTAACATCTACCGTGAAATTTCCATTGACGTTCGTTTGCGTGCTCCTATTATTGGATTTCAGTTTAACGACTGCACCAATAACGGGCTCTCCATCCTCAAGGGATAGTACCGTTCCTTTAACTCTGATTTTGCTTTCTTGTGCAAAGGTCTTGATGATTGAAACGTTTAGTAGTAACAAAAACAGTATCATGGTCTGCTTTGTTACCTTGTGAAAGTAGTTTTCCATTTTTTTAATTTCTGAACTCATTCAACGAAGTTGATTTTGCTGTTAATTTTTTTGATGAATCAATTCTGTAGTACGTACTTTAATATCGGCGGTAAAATTAGTTTGGTGGTTGTTTCGAGGAGGTTAAGAGGGGGTTATGGTTTTGTTGCCTTTATAAGTCTATTGTGTTAACGGAAACATTATAGCCAGCCAGATAATAACGAAGTGTTAATATTCTTTTATTTCTTGTCTTATGGCAAGTTGATTTCTTGGAGAACGCTTTATTTTTGTTTTATAACCGTTAAAATCAATTTGCTATGAATAACAATATCATATGTTGGTTCGAAATTTATATTGATGATATAGATAGAGCCAAGAAATTCTATACAGAAGTATTGGGAACTCAATTTCAGGACGCACCAGCTATTCCTGGAAGCGGGGATTTAAAAATGTCATTCTTCTCAAGTGCCGAAAACCAGGGAGTGAGCGGTGCACTGGTTCAAAATGGTGAATCACATAACCGAAATAAAGGAAGCCTATCTACTATTGTGTACTTCCCCTGTGTAGATTGCAGTGTAGAGGAAGCTAGAGTTAAAAAAGCTGGAGGAGAAGTTACAACTCCAAAAATGTCTTTAGGCGAGCATGGTTTTTGCTCGATTTGTATAGATACTGAAGGAAATACCTTCGGACTATATTCCTTGAATTAAAAATCTAAGATCAATTATAATGAAAGCTGTAAAATTTATTCTTTGTCTGTTGTTTGGACTTACATTTATTAATGCCGGATTGGACAAACACCTGCATTATATGCCGGTACCCCCTTTGGATCCTGAGTTGCAAAAAGTAGGCGCTGCATTTATGACTATAAAATGGTTGATGCCCTTGGTTGGTACCATAGAAATATTGGGAGGATTGCTTTTTATCATACCAAGAACCAGAGCTTTAGGGGCAATTGTTATTTTACCAGTACTGGTTGGTATTATATTACAAAACTTAACTTATATGCCTGCTGGGTTGGTAGTAGCTGGTATTCTATGGCTTATAGAACTTTGGGTACTTTTTGATAACAGAGAGAAATATAAAACATTATTAAACTAAATAATATCATGAAACTTAATCCCTATTTGAATTTTAATGGTAACGCGGAAGAAGCTTTCCGTTTTTATCAAACCGTTTTTGGAGGAGAATTGTTTGTCCAGAAAATGAGTGCTGCACCAGGGACTGAAAACCTGCCAGAAAATGAAAAGAACATGGCTATGCATGTTTCATTGCCTATTGGAGATGGACAATTTTTAATGGCATCGGATTGCTTGCAGTCACAAGGGCATGTATTGCATGTCGGAAACAATAATTATATCTCAGTAAGTCCTGATAGCAGAGAAGAAGCTAAAAGAATCTTCGACGGATTGTCTGCGGGAGGTACTATTGAAATGCCTTTGGACGATATGTTCTGGGGAGATTATTTCGGCTCTTTCAAAGATAAATACGGTGTTTGCTGGATGATAAACTATGCAAATAAATAATAGCAAAATTCACCTATCGAAAAACATACTGATATGAAAAGAAAGCAGTTTAAAATTACCATTCATGCGGGCATTGAAAAGGTGTACAACACGATGTTGGGAAAAGCCACCTTTAAACAGTGGACAGCAGAGTTTAATCCCACTTCTGATTTTGACGGAAGTTGGGATAAAAATTCCAAAATATTGTTTACAGGAATAAATAAAGAAGGAAAAAGGGAGGGAATGATAGGATTGATAGAAGAAAATATCCCAAATAAATTTGTTTCTATAAAATACATAGGGATACTTTCAGGAGACAGGGAGGTAACAGAAGGACCAGAGATAGAAGGCTGGGCAAATACCTATGAAAACTATTCTTTCGACGGAAATGATAGTCAAACGACACTAACGGTTGAAATGGATATACAAGATCAGTGGATCGATTATTTTGATAAGACCTATCCAAAAGCATTAGAAAGATTGAAGCTGCTATGCGAAGCCTAGTTTTTTACTGATCAAAAAGAATAATACTTTAAACCAGTCACACATGAAAAACGTAATTTATCCTTGCATATGGTTTGATAACCAGGGCGCGGAAGCAGCTGAATTTTATTGTGAAGTATTTCACGATACAAAAATAAAGTCACGTACCGCGATGGTAACTACATTTTCTATTAAAGGGAAGCAGTTTATGGCTTTAGACGGGGGCCCAATATTTAAACCTAATCCGTCCATATCTTTTTTTGTAATCTGCGAATCGGAGGAAGAAATTAACCATTCGTGGACTAAGCTAAGTGAGAGCGGAAAAGCATTGATGCCTTTAAATACCTATCCATGGAGTAAACGATATGGCTGGATACAAGATAAATATGGAGTTTCCTGGCAGCTATCTTTAGGACTGTCGGGGCAGGAAAAGGCCGATATATTCCCTGCGCTGATGTTTACCGGAGAACAGAATGGCAATGCCGAAAAAGCCATTAATTTTTATACTTCGTTATTTCCAGATTCCTCGATCGATCTCATAGCAAGATACGAGCCTGGAGAAGGCGATATTGAAGGGCATATAAAACATGCTCAATTTCATATAAATGGTTATAAAATGGCCGCTATGGATAGTGCTTTATCACATGGGTTTAATTTTAACGAAGGTGTCAGTATAGTGATTAATTGTGATACGCAGAAGGAAATTGACTTTTATTGGCTAAATCTAATAGAGGGTGGAAAAGAAAGTATGTGCGGCTGGTGCCAGGATGCTTTTGGCGTATGGTGGCAAATAGTACCTGCACCTTTAGAAAAATGGATGAGGGATCCGGTGAAAGCCCCTAAAGTAATGGAAGCCTTTATGAAAATGAAGAAGTTCGATCTTGAAATACTAGAAAAAGCAGCAATGGGAAACTAATGCTAATTGTATTTGCTTTACAGGGAAGGAGTCGAAGCGTTGATGATTCGACTCCCTGCTTGCTGACCTGAATAAGATTATGGTTTATTTCTGCCTTTCCAAATTATAAACAATATAAGCTGTGGTTCCGTTTTCGATAGAGAATGGCGAGCGTAAGCTTAGATGATTACTGTCTATCCAACTTATATCTAATCGATATCCTTCCCTTACATCTCTGGCTTTTACCCCTTCCGGAACTCTTTTAAATTGGAAAACCGGAGCTGTGTCGCCGTTCAGTAAATCCCAGTATATACTTTCTGTATTCCCATTGGTTAGGCTGATCTGGCCTTTGTAACTTCCATATAAACGCCATATACTTCCCACGAAAGATTCGTAAGGAGCCATGTTAAAGGCATTTTTTATCTGGTAGTCGTTGGGAAATCCTTCTCTTTTAACGTCTGATACAACCCATGTTCCTGTAAGATTTCCTTTAGAGGTAGAGTTCATGGCTGTAGAATTGTTTTTATGCGACGCGCATCCTGAAATTGCTGTTGCTATAAGTGCAAAAGCCAGCAATGCAAATGATATTTTTTTCATAAAAAGATGATTTTGTTCTGTAGTATAACGAACAAAACTGTCTTTTGATTTTATTAAAAACTTCTTTTTTTATTTGCTATTGAATAAACAGGCGAAAAGATGTTCTTTAACCAGGCCTCCCATTGTCCGTATTTTTGTAAATAATGGGTTTTGATGGTAAGCGGCTAATTCTTTTCCCAGGCTGATTATTTTTTCATCGGGTGCAAGTTTTTCTTTTCCCATAAGATAGAAAACTTCTTTTAACCTTTTTTGACCTACTCTGGCCCTGTGCCTGATAATTGAGCGTTCTTCCTGCTGGTATTGCAACATGGAAGTTTCACTCACCAGACCAATTCCCATAAACACAATTCTGTTATTTTCTTTAAAGAAATGCGGTAGGTAGAATTTTAATCTTCCTTCGTAAGATTGCTGGTCAAAATCTATAGCGCGTATACGGTATTGATTTCCCTCAATGTCTGGGGTAATATCCACAACATAATTGTAAGACCGCATATCGCCCAACAGACGTACGAAACATCTTTCATTAAATTTGACAAACTCTTTGCAGATCCTGGTTTTATTAAATACCGAATCTTTAACAGCTTGTTTAATAAACAGATCACCAGGCATTCCGGCAATATGTTCTTCTATCAATGTATTTCCATCTGTAAGATAATTAATACGGTTAGGGGAGAGAATGTGTTCCAGTTCTAGCCCGTAAACGCGGGAAGAATCGGCTACCTTAACATAAAAATGGTCGTAATTATCGTTAAATCTGTTGATGATACGAACCCTGAAAGGTTTGGAGTTTCCAAAAGAACAATAATCTATACGGGCAACAGAAAGGTGCTCCATAACTTCCATACGTCCGGAAGCTCTTAATAAAGCATAAATGTATTCTAGTCCGGGAAACAGATCTTTCATCTCCGATTCGTCATAATAGACCGTATGCCATAGAGTATCTACTCCATTGTTGTCTAATAATGGTACTGTAAGGTTGAAACGAAGCATGTCGCTGTACATTACAGGAAGTTTTACTTCCCTGTCATACTTTAGTAGATACCTGCGAAGAGGCTCATTAACCGGATAATTTAACTTCTTTTTCGAGGGAACGTCTTTTCTTTCTTCAGGTGCCATATACTAAGTCTAAAGTACGTTTCCGAATAATAAATACCAAAAACAAAAAGCGCAATCCGGATATGTGTGTCCATTACAGCTTTATGTTGCTTTCAGCAACACATTGGATTGCTTGGGATTTGCCTGTTAATTGTTTTTGCACAAAGATTTATCTGATTTTAGCTCCAAATCTTATAATGCCACTGGCCGTACTATCAAAGAAAGTATAAGTTTGCAATGTTCAATCCTAAAAATGGTTGCTGTTTAGAACAAATGGCACTACCGAGCCTCTTTTCTTTGCTCAATCGGGTAGATTATTTTGAAAAAGCAGAGTGGCAAAGGAAAGTTGGTGCGAAGACATTTTTCCCTGAGCGTGAGGATAGAGCTAAGGCCATAAGAAGAAAATGTTTTTGTTTCTTTTTCAAAAAAGAAAAAAGAGTATCAGCGACAATAATATTAGTAGAATGCCTATGCGAAGAATGAAAGTTAGTCCGCCTCATAGCCGGCGGCTGGCCTAGATTACTTTTTTCAGAAAGTCTTTATGTTTCTATATGGCCTTCAAGAATGCTAAAGCATTTTGTCTTTGATACAAAAGTATCCAAAAAATCAAGGCGTATAATCTTTGTCGCTCCATCTAGATAAATCTTTAATTAGCGCAATCCGGATATGTGTGTTCGTTGGTGCTTAATGTTGCTTTCTACAGCACATTGGATTGCTTGGGGTTTACTTATTTATTGTTTGTGCACAAAGATTTATCTGATTTTAGCTCCAAATCTTATCATGCCACTGGCTGTACTATCGAAGAAAGTGTAAGTTTGCAATGTTCGTTGTAAAAATGGTTGCACCAGGGAACGGATAGCATAACCGAGCCTCTTTTCTTTGCTCAATTGGGTAGATTCTTTTCAAAAAGCAGAGTGGCAAAGGAAAGTTGGTGCGATGACATTTTTCCTTGAGCGTGAGGTAAGAGCTAAAGCCATAAAAAGAAGATGTTTTTGTTTCTTTTTCAAAAAAGAAGAAAGAATATCAGCGACAATAATATTAGTAGAATGCCTATGCGAAGAATGAATGGCAGTCCGCCCCATAGCCGGCGGCTGGCCTAGTCCTTTTTTCAGACAGTATTTGATGTTTTTAAATGGCCTTCAAGAATGCTCCACATTTTTAGCAAAAAAGGACCAAAATGCCTTGGCGTATAATCTTTGTCGCTCCATCTGGATAAATCTTTCATTAGCGCAATCCGGATATGTGTGTTCGTTGGTGCTTAATGTTGCTTTCTACAGCACATTGGATTGCTTGGGGTTTACTTATTTATTGTTTGTGCACAAAGATTTATCTGATTTTACCCCGACGTAAAGTCGGGACAAGGTCTCCAAATCTTATCATGCCACTGGCCGTACTATCAAAGAAAGTGTAAGTTTGCAATGTTCGTTGTAAAAATGGTTGCACCGGGGAACGGATAGCATAACCGAGCCTCTTTTCTTTGCTCAATTTAGTAGATTCTTTTCATGAAGCAGAGTGGCAAAGGAAAGTTGGTGCGATGTCATTTTTCCCTGAGCGTGAGGATAGAGCTAAGGCCATAAAAAGAAAATGTTTTTGTTTCTTTTTCAAAAAAGAAAAAAGAATATCAGCGACAATAATATTACTAGAATGCCTATGCGAAGAGTGAATGGCAGTCCTTCCTTTTTTCGATATAGTATAATTGTTTCATAAGACTCTCAAGGATGCTGAAGCATTTTGTCTTTGATACAAAAAGGGACCAAAAAAACGAGTTGACGAGTTCATGAATCCTGATCAAAAGAAATAAAATCTAATGAATAATTCAAGGCGTTGCGAAGAGTGCGAGACGGTTCGTCTCATACTAGTCCTCGACTTGCTTTATTAGAAGCGGAACTACAATTTCAATTTGCAATACTCATCGTGAAAATGCTTAAGTTTGTTAGTAAATATCAAAAACAAAAATCCCCGGCTCCAGGGCCAGGGATGATCTCCAGAACTTGTTCCTTTATTATTTAATCTCGAAAGTCACATTTACAGTATATTGTAACTTGATTTTTTTGAAGTCGATATCAGACATTTCAGCTTCGTTTCCTGCAGCATCGGCTTTTGCCACTAGCGCATAGTTAGCTCTGGCATACATAGGTTGTACATTATAATCAGAATTCAGATCCTGAATCAGTAAAGCACTCCCCAATTTATCCCCAAGTGCGCTTGCTAACGCAGAAGCTTTATCCTTTGCATTTAGCAAGGCTTTCACTCTCAAATCATTTTTCAGTTGGGTAATTTTAGAGTGATTATAACTTTCTACATAAGTAGAAGCTATTCCTTTTGGGTCTACCGCAGCAATAATTACATTGAAGCTATTTAAATCTTTTACTTTTAGTTTGTATTGCTTACTGGCTAAAAAGTTAGGGTCTTTCTTTTGATTCCAATAGTCTGTATATCCCGACACATTGTTAATCATTAAGTCTTCTTTTGGAATACCCGCTTTTGCAACAGCAGTTTGAAGTTGCTTTTCCAATTCGGTAATAGTAACTCGTTTTTTGTTGTTGTTATCCTTAAAGTACTCTTTCAATGAAATAGCAATGTAGATTTCATCAGGAGTGATTTCTGTTTCTGCACTACCATTAACTTCAATTTTCTTTCTTAAATCTGCAGTTTGACTCATGGCGCTTAAACTTGTACATGCTATTATAGCAGCGATTATTAACTTTTTCATAATTCTTTCTTTATTGTTTTTCTCTAAGATGGCGGAAAGTAGAAAATTCCATAAACAAATTTCATTTATTTTTTAAAATAACGTGAGTTCGGGATAATAGAATTGTCTTTTTAAAGAACAAAAAAGAGATTAAATTACTGATTATCAAATAAGTAAGCATATTTTGTTATATTTAAGTACCAAATTAAAACTATAACTTGATATGCTTACTCCTTCTAAAATTACCGAAATTTTTGTTCAAGTTGATGATTTCTGCAAAGAATTTGAACTTGAGATCATCCAACATAAGCTTAATGCGGGAAATTGTAAAGCCAGAAACCGTAAGGCCTCACTTGCTGATAGTGAGATCATCACTATTCTGATAGCTTTTCATACCGGACATTTCACCAATCTCAAGCACTTTTACATTGGTCACATCTGTTCTTATTACAGAGATTATTTTCCTGGACTTGTATCCTATAACCGTTTTGTAGAACTGCAGCAAAGAGTAGCAATACCCATGATGCTGTTTCTGAAAAACAGATGTCTGGGACAGTCAAATGGTATCAACTTTATCGATTCTACACATATCAAGGTATGCCATAACAGGCGCATACATAGCCATAAAGTGTTTTCCCTGGTTGCAGAGCGAGGGCAATGTTCCATCGGATGGTTCTATGGATTCAAGCTTCACCTGATCATCAATGACAGGGGGGAAATATTATCCTTTTATCTTACAAAGGGCAATGTGGATGACCGGAACATTAAATTGATGACCTCTATGACACAGCAGATATTCGGCAAGCTGTTTGGGGACAAAGGTTACATATCAAAAGCATTAGCTGATCTGCTCTGGGGAAATGGTATTCAAATGATTACCAAGCCAAGAAAGAATATGAAGGATTTTAACATCTCGCAAGCTGATAAGATTATGCTCAGAAAAAGAGCCTTAATCGAATGTGTGAACGATGAATTAAAGAATATATGCAAGCTGCAGCATACCAGGCACCGTTCGGTAAATAACTTCCTGATGAACACAATGGGCGCACTTTGTGCCTATCATTTCTTTCCTAAAAAGCCCTCTCTTAATATCGGTTTTGACTTTAATGACAGACAGATGTTATTGACCGCTTAAACCGAATTCACGTTAAAATAACTTGTTCCGTCTTTTTGTTTTTGATTTATGTTGTTGTCGTACAGTGTTTTATTGCCTTGTAGGTTTTTTGGCTAAATATTTTTGAATAACGGAAGGCAGGAAATGTTAAAAGATGAATTCTTAACAATAGTTTAAACAATAATTACTTGCATCTTAAAAGAAAGCATATAAATTTGTGCTACACCAAGAAACCATAGAGACAGTAGAAAGGATGACTATTGTTTAATTGCTATGAACAAATCAGTTTATAATTTGGAAGAGGAAGAGTTAATTAGTCGCTTTGTAAAAGGAGACAAAAATGCTTTTGACTTGATATTTAAAAAGTACTCTTCCCATTTATATCATGCGGCATACAACTTGTTTAGGGACAAGGCTGCATGCGAAGATATGGTTCAGGATTTGTTTGTAGACCTGTGGGAGAAAAGAGAGCAGACCCAAATTCGTTCTCTGAAATCCTACCTCTATGTATCCATTAAAAACCGCGCCCTTATGGCTATAAGAGCTGGTAAGGTGAATATTGATGATTCTGCTTTAATGAAACTATGCTCGAAATATTTCGCAGACCAAAAAGTAATAGCCAAAGAACTTTCTGATATTCTTAATTCTTCGATCAATAAGCTGCCAAAGAAGTGTCAGGAAATATTTAAGCTTAGCAGAGAAGGTAACCTCAGCAATAAGGAAATAGCCGAACGACTAAATATTTCAGTCAAGACCGTAGAAAACCAAATGACAATAGCTTTAAGCCGGCTTAAAAATTCTTCTAAAGAGTTTTTAGCTGTTTTATTGGCGATTTATTTCGCATCATAAAAAAAATTAAAAATTCTTTTAGGGGTTACCCCCTGTTTTTGCATCCTACATATATAATACTATGAACAGAGAGAAAAATATCTCGGCTTTAGAGAAGCTTTTGTCAAAATATTTTGAAGCTAGGGAAAAAGAACATGATTCCTTAGAGGTTTCTTATATAGATTTCGATCAGGAAAGATCTATGCAATTAATTCATAAACGCGTAGCTAAAAAACGTTATATACGTTTTAATTGGTTAGCGGCAGCTTGTGTGTTGGTGTGTCTGGGAACTACTTTTTTCTTTTTAAACCGTAAAATACACAATATAAATTTAGTTACTGAGGAGACTTCGTTTGGTGAGGTTAAACATGTTATTTTAAGTGATGGTACAAAAGTTTGGCTTAATGCAAAATCAGAATTTAGGTATCCAAAAGTTTTTTCTGGAAACAGAAGAGAAGTATTTTTAGATGGCGAGGCTTATTTTGAAGTTAAACGAGATGAAAAGAAACCTTTTACGATTATATCTAACGGAATTAAAACTACCGTTTTAGGAACAAGCTTTAATATTAATTCATATAAGAATGCCATGGGCACCAAAGTAAGTGTTGTAAGTGGAAAGGTGTCAGTAGAAAAAGAAAATAAGCAAGTGTATCTGGAGAAAAATCAACAGGGGTTTTATAATGCGAAAACAGACGGACTATCTAAACTACCTGTAGATGCTTCTTCTTTGTCCAGTTGGAAAGATGGCAGGCTGGAATTTAATCATGTTGGATTGAATGAAGTTATTGCGACCATCCAACGCAATTTCTCTCAGCAGGTTAAGGTAGCCGATAATCTGAAAAATTGTGAAGTATCTGCCGATTTTACAGATATGGAACTCGAAAAAATAATGAAAATTTTAAGTGAAGTAGTCGGGGGAAGATATGAGAGAAAGGGCGATACTTTTTATTTATCTGGAACAGGCTGTAATTAAATAACACACAAATGAAAGAAGAAGAGTGACGAAAAACAAAAAAAACCTTGCACTTAAGATGGCGCAAGGTCAAAATGTCTAAAAGAATGTAATCCGAGAACTGCGACATCCGAAGATTAACATCCTTATTGTCTAACATTTTAAAACCTAAAATTATGAAAAAATCTCTATTAGTTAATAGAGTAAGACTTTTTACACTAACAATTATGAAACTCAGCACATTGGTATATATTGCCATTTGCTCTTTGTCTACCCTAACCGTGGCGAACACAAAAACCTATGGTCAAAGAACAAATAGTACCAATATCTCCATGGATTTGAAAAGGGTAACGCTTGCCGAAGCTCTGCAAAAAATAGCTGACGCGGCGGGGAAAAGAATAGCCTATGCCGACAATTTATTGGATAAAAGTAAGATTGTAGATTTTAAAACAGAAAACAACAATCTGTTAGAATCTTTGGAAAATCTATTAAAACCGTATAACCTGACGGTAACAGAAGTAGATAATGTTCTTATTGTAAAAAGGAATCGGCTTACTGCTGCTGAAGCTTTGAATTTACAACAGGAAAAGCGTAGAATAAGCGGAACCGTAAAAGATTCTTTAGGAGCACCTTTAGTTGGTGTGGCTATTAAGCATAAGAATAACCCGTCTTTGGGTACAAGTACAGATATTAATGGTAATTTCATTATAGATGTGTCCGAAAACACCGTGCTGGTTTTCAGTTATATAGGGTTTAGAGACCAGGAAATGGCAGTAAAAGGAAAAAGCGTTTTAAACGTGAAATTACAGGAAGCCGATTCATTTCTGGAACAAGTTACCGTAGTTGGTTACGGAACACAAAAGAAGATTAGCCTCGTGGGAGCACAGGTAACTATTAGTCCAACAGAGCTAAAACTACCTGTCCGCAATCTGACGAATTCTTTGGGCGGAAGGGTTGCCGGAGTAGTTTCGGTGCAGCGAAGTGGGGAGCCGGGTGGAGATAATGCAGACATCTGGATACGAGGTATCTCTACTTTTAGCAGCAGTATGAGCAAACCTTTGGTTTTGGTAGATGGCGTTCCTAGATCGTTTTCTGATGTTGACCCTGAGGATATCGAAAGTTTCTCTGTGCTTAAAGATGCATCTGCAACGGCGGTATACGGGGTACGTGGTGCAAACGGCGTAATTATCATTAATACCAAAAACGGTTTGCCCGGAAAGCCCAAGTTTAATGTAAGGTACAACGAGGCAGTAACAAAATTTACTAAAATACCCGAATTTGCTGATGGGGTTACCTATATGGAGCTATCCAACGAGGCATTAACAACCCGTGGTTATCAGCCAAGATATTCTGCTGAAGCTATAGAGGCAACAAGAACACAAAGCGACCCTTATTTATATCCCAATGTAAATTGGTATAAAGAGATATTTAATGATTTTGGGTCTAACAGAACTCTAAATCTTAATATAAACGGAGGAAATGATTTAACCACCTATTATGTTTCTACCAGTTATTTTGATGAAAAAGGTTTGTATAAAACAGACGATTTGGCAAAATACGATGCTCAGGTAAGATTTAAAAGATATAACTTAACTTCTAATCTTACAGTTAAGCCTTTTAGAAGAACTACTGTTAAGTTAGGAATACAAGGATATCTTGCTAATGTGAATTATCCAGGAAGTAATTCAGCAGACATTTTCGAGAAGGCCTTTTTTATGACACCTATTCTTCATCCCGTTAAATATGAAGATGGAAGAGTGGCAGATGCCGCAACTTCAAGTGTACAAAATCCATGGGCCTTATTAACACAAACAGGATATGCTAACCAATGGAAAAACCAGTTGTTTTCCAACTTGAGGGTGATTCAGGATTTGGATTTTATTACAAAAGGCCTGTCGGTTACTGGGATGTTTTCTTTCGATGCCTATAACTATGTGAGCCTAAGGAGAACTAAAACTCCGGATACTTGGTTAGCAAATGGACGGGATGCGGATGGTAATTTGAATTTACAGTTAACCAGAACTGGTACAGAATACTTGGCCTATGCCCGAAATAACAATGGGTCCAGAACTATATATAATGAAGCAGCTATTAATTACTCTCGTTCCTTTGGAAAGCATGATGTCGGAGGTATGTTATTATATAACCAAAGTGATGAGGTTAATACCCAGGCTGCTACTTTAGAAGAGTCATTGCCATTCCGTTTCAGAGGTTTGGCCGGGAGAACCACCTATGCATATAAAAATAAGTATTTTGCGGAATTAAATTTTGGTTATAATGGTTCGGAAAACTTTCTGCCGAGTAAGAGATATGGTTTTTTCCCATCCGTAGGGTTAGCCTGGGTGGTTTCTCAGGAGAAGTTCTTTGAGGGATTAAAAGATAAAGTTCAGCTGGCTAAAATTAGGTTTTCACATGGTTTAGTGGGGAACAGTAATATCGGAGGCAGAAGATTCGCCTATTTGGGAACGGTAGAACAACTAGGCACTTCGTATCAATTTGGAAAAAGCCCAACAAATTACTCAGGTCAGGATATAGGAGAGTATGCGGTTGATGTAACCTGGGAAACTTCTAAAAAGACAAATTTAGGTTTGGATATCTGGACACTTAAAAATGCCTTGAATGTACAGGTGGATATCTTTAAAGAATACCGAGAAGGAAGCTTCTTAAGACGTTCGTCTTTACCGGGATATATAGGTATGCGCAACAATCCATATGGAAACGTGGGAATAATAGATAACAGAGGTATAGAAGGATCTTTGACTTATTCCAAAAAGCTGACTGAGGATTTTTCATTGCAGCTGATGGGAAACTTCAGCTTTAACCGAAATAAAATTATTGAGGATGACAAACCAGACCCGATATATCCATGGTTAGCAACAAAAGGTAGAAAAGTAGGTCAGCGTTTTGGTTATATAGCTTTAGGTTTCTTTGAAAGCAATGAAGAGATTGCCAATAGCCCACTGCAATCGGGAGATGTCAGACCTGGAGACCTGAAGTTTAAGGACTTAAACGGTGACGGAGTAATTAATTCTTATGATTATGCTCCGATTGGATATGGTCAGGTACCGGAAATTATCTATGGTTTTGGATTTACCCTTGGTTATAAGGCATTCAGCATATCTACCCTTTTTCAGGGAGTAGGAAATATGGATATCTGGTTGAATGGGGAAGGATTAATACCTTTTCAGCAAGGTTTAAGCAGGGGAAATATGTTTAACAATGTGGATAACAGATGGACAATTGATAACCCGAATCCTAGTGCTTTATATCCAAGATTATCCAGTGGGACTATAAATGATAATTACACAAGAAGCTCCTGGTGGATACAAAATGGAAGATATCTGAGACTAAAGACGCTGCAATTCAGCTATAAACTACCTAAACAATTTGTAAAACGCTTTAATCTGCAAAATGCAGATGTGTTTTTTCAGGGAGTCAATTTGTTGACTTTTAGTCCATTTAAACTTTGGGATGCAGAGCTGGGTGACGGTAGTAATTCCGCCTATCCCGGCGGGGCAAGATATCCTAATACAGCAGCTTATAGTATCGGGTTTAATTTCAACTTTTAATTGTATTGCGTCATGAATAGAAAGAAACATAAAATATTAACTTTTGTCTTCCTGATATTTTTAGGCCTATCATCTTGTCAGAAAGGATTTTTAGATCAGGTGCCAGATGATAGATTAACCATCGAACAGGTGTTTAAGCGGTTACAACCATCAGAAGAATACCTTGCCAATGTCTACAGTTATATAAAAGACGAATCTTATATAACCAATAATGCACCGTGGATTGGTTTGTCTGATGAAGGGGACGTAACTTACGACAGGCCGGGATATCTTACCTTTTTAATGAATCTGGGTAACTGGAATCCAGCTTCGGGATATTATGACAATTATTATACTGATTATTATAAAGGTATCAGGTCAGCAACTACCTATATCAATAACATTGGCGGCAATCCACAATTAGATGCTAACAAAATAGTGATTCGTAAAGCAGAAGCCAGATTTGTAAGAGCATATTTATATTTCATGTTATTGCGTACCTGGGGACCTGTAACAATATTGAGTGAGGACCTTATTCCGGGAGACTTAAATCCAGGTGATCCTTTGCTTACTTTACCTAGAAACAGTTATGATGAATGTGTGGATTACATCGTGAACGAACTGGATATGGCATCGCAGGATTTACCATTGCATTTTACCACACAAGAGAATCTGGATTATGGAAGAGCCACTAAAATGGCTTGTTTAGCACTAAAAAGTAGAGTATTGCTTTATGCGGCCAGTCCGTTGTTTAATGGGAATACAGAATATTCAGGCTTCCGCAATTTAGACGGTAAAAATCTGATCAGTCAGCAATATGATGCTCAAAAATGGGAAAAGGCAGCGAAAGCCGCTAAAGATATTATTAATATGGATATCCTGTCGCTTTATAAAAAGAATAGCGGTGGAACGTTTAGTCCATTAATATCTTATCGCGATGTATTTCTGGATGCATGGAATGGCGAATGGGTATTTGCCCGCATTTTGAATAATCTAAGCGGTTATGAAAGGGCGCTGACACCAAGGCTGGCCAATGGTTTTTGTAGTACCGGACCTACCCAGCAAATGGTGGATGCCTATTTTATGGCTAACGGGTTAAAGCCAATTACAGGTTACAATTCGGATGGTTCCCCAATTATCAATGCTGCATCTGGTTATACAGAAACTGGTTTTTCTACCGTACAGGGAGTCGCTAATACTTCTAATATGTACGCAAATCGCGAACCTAGATTTTATGCAAGTGTAAATTATAATAATGCGCCATGGATTAATACCAGTGAAGGTGTAAAGATTATCCAGACTTATAATACCGGGGAGTCGGGCCCTGCCGGATCCTGGGATCATTCGAGAACCAGTTATTTTGGTAGAAAAAATGTATCTCCGGGTTCTAATCCAAAAACAGGTGTGTATGATAAAAGGCCATATATCATGATGCGTTATGCAGAGATTCTCTTGAATTATATAGAAGCGCTAAACGAATATGATAAGGATAATACTGATATTTTAAAATACCTGAACATGATTCGCGAGCGGGCAGGAATACCTCAATACGGTCAGGGCGCAAATGCGTTACCGATTCCTGCCAATCAGAATGCTATGAGGGAGGCAATTAGGGCGGAAAGAAGAGTAGAATTGGCTTTTGAGCATCACAGATATTTTGATACGAGAAGATGGAAGATTGCGGAACAAACAGATGGCGGACCAATGTATGGTATGAATATACTTGAAAATCCACCGGCGTTCTATAAAAGAGTCGTTTTTGAAACCCGTGTTTTCAGAAAAAGCTTTTACTTCTTTCCCATTCCTCAAACAGAAATCAATAAAAATGCAAATATGGTTCAGAATCCATTTTGGTAATCATTTAAACCTAATAATATGAAACATCAAACGAGATTATATCATTATATGTGTGTTGCATTTTGTCTCATCGTATTGGGATGTAAATATGATACGGATATTCCAAATCCAGAGCTATATGCAAAAGTATATATGCCACAGGCAGCGGAGTCTTATTCCAAGCACATATTACAAATTGCAGACACCGCACAGACTATTATTTTTGGAGCTGCCTATGGCGGACCGGACTATCCGAAAGAGGATATTAAGGTTAAATTTAAAGTAGATAATGATAAAGTAGCTGAGTTTAATCAAAATAATGGAACCAGCTATATGGTATTGCCAGCACAAAGCTATACCATAGATAAATTTGAGACGCAAATAAATAAAGGGGCGTTGAACTCCGCAGCTCTTAAAATTAAAGTAAAAACCAAGGATGTACTCACTCCATTTGTACAGTATCTGCTACCTATTTCGGTAGAGAGTATCTCTGGAGATGTTCCTCTTAACGAAAAACTAAGAACATCTTATTTTTTAGTAGAAGCTCAAAAAGACGGTATGACAATCAGGGTGATGTCTTACGGTATAAAAAGTGGAACTGTAGATATGGACGCCGTTGCTGCAGTAGTTAATGGTTTTAATCCTGACTTCCTGGTTATCAGAGAAATTGATAGCAAGACAACCCGCAGTAGCGGAAGGGATCTTCCTAAAATACTTTCGGGGTTGATTAACATGCCAAATTATGTTTTCGCAGCTGCCCAGCCTTTTCAAAATGGGGACTACGGAACGGTTGTATATTCTAAATTTCCAATTATTGATAGCGTTAAATATCAGCTGAAATCCACCGCAACGGAAAAAGGACCTGTTGCTATTATAAAAGTAAAGTTGAAAAACCAATATGATATGATTTTTGCGGGAACGCATTTAAATGCCAGCGTAGCAATCAGAGATCCGCAGGCTACCGAGCTTTATGATTTATTGGCAGCCTATACAAATGTGCCTGTTATTTTAGCGGGTAACTTTAATGATAAAGCAACAACCGGAACCGTGTATCAGAAATTTTCAACGCAATTTAGTTTTCCATGTGTAACCTGTCCATCGAATTATCCTAAAGCATCGCCAACTGGTAATTCAGATATGCTGATGTTTAAGCCTTCAGACAAGTTTAGGGTATTGAACTATACATTGGGAGCGACTTCAACAAGTGATCATTTACCAGCAGTAGCCGATTTACAATTCTTTTACTAATTGATGGAGGGCATTTTATCAGCCCTCCTTTTAAAACCATATTATGAAAAATTTAAAGATCTTAATTTTTGTGTTACTGGTTTCCATGTCGTCAATATCATGTGGAAAGAGTGCAGCGGAGCCTGAAAAAGACAATAAACCTCCCGTAGAGGAAAAGTCGGGTCCAACCTTTAAGGTTATGTCTTATAATATCCATATAGGAAACCCGCCTTCCAAAGATGCATCTTATAGAGATTTGGAAGCGATAGCACAGGTTATCAATATTCAGAAGCCGGATCTTGTGGCATTGAGCGAAGTTGATAATAAAACTAAAAGATCTGGTACAACCGTAGATCAGGCGAAAGAACTTGGCCGTTTGACAGGTATGTATTATTATTTTACAAAGGCAATGGACTATCAGGGCGGAGAGTATGGAGATGCTGTTTTATCTAAATTTCCTATAGCAGAAAGCAAGCGATATGAACTTCCTGTTACAGGAACGGGCTTCGAACCGCGTTCTTTGGCGCTGATTTTAGTAGAGAAGGAAGGACATAAATTTTATTTCGGTTCGACACACCTGGACCATACAAGTGCAGAAGATAACAGAGTTTTGCAGGCAAACACCCTGGTTGATATTATAAAATCGTTGAATTATCCGTTAGTATTGGCCGGTGACTGGAATGCCCTGCCTACTTCGCAAACTATCAATATCCTTAAAAAGGCGCTTAATCCAACTTGTACAGACTGCCCGTATACTTTTCCAATGAATAAGCCGGATAGGACAATAGACTATATTATGTATAAGCCTGCAGAGAAATTTAAGGTAAAAAGTTTAAAAGTTGTAAATGAAACTTATGCGTCAGATCATTTGCCTTTGGTAGTGGATCTGGAAATTAAGTAAATAGAAATTGTAAATTAGAATAGACTTCAGTGCATCAGTTTACCATAATTCAAAATAAATGGATAGAAGAAGATTTATAAGAAACAGTACAATAGTGGCTGGAACAACGATTCTGCCTTCCGGAATTTTATTTGCTAGAGATAAAGGCAATGTGAAATTAGGCTACATAGGTGTTGGTTTAAGAGGGAGAAATCATATCAAAGAAGGCTTACTAAGAGATGATGTTGAAATTGTAGCCATTTGCGATACACAGGAAAGTTCCTTAAAACTATGTCGGGAACAGTTTACAAAGGCAGGTAAGGCGTTACCTAAAGAATATACCGGCGGTTTGGATGCCTATAAAAAGCTATTGGAAAGGAAAGATATTGATGCAGTAATTATTTCTACGCCATGGCAATTTCATAGAGATCAGGCTGTAGATGCTATGAATGCAGGTAAATATGTTGGATGCGAAGTTATAGCGGGTTTAACTGTTCAGGATCACTGGGATATCGTTAATGCTTCTGAAAAAACGGGCATTCCATATATGACTCTTGAAAACGTTTGTTACAGACGGGATGTGATGGCTGTTTTAAATATGGTTAGAGCAGGAGAATTTGGTGAATTGGTTCACCTAGAAGGAGGCTATCAACATGACCTAAGGGATGTGCTTTTTAACGATGGTAAAAACTTTTATGGACACGGTGTAGAATTTGGTGCTGATAAGTCCATAGGAGAAGCTCAATGGCGTACGCAATACAATATAGATGTCGATGGTGATTTATATCCTACGCATGGATTAGGTCCTGTTATGAACTATATTGATATTAATAGAGGAAACCGGTTGACGAATATGGTGTCTTTTTCGTCGAAAGCGCGTGGTTTAGCCGATTATGTAAATAAGAAATCTCCAGGACATCCGAATGCTAAAATAAACTATAAGAACGGAGATATTGTAACTACACTGATTAACTGTGCAAACGGAGAAACAATCAGTTTAACTCACGATACGCATTTACCGCGTCCGTATTCCATTGGTTTTAGGGTACAGGGTACAAACGGGCTATGGATGGATGTTGCAAAATCGATTCATATAGAGGGAAAATCAAAACCTCATACCTGGGATTCTACCAAAGAATGGTTCGAAAAATACGATCATCCACTTTGGAAAAAATATGTCGATCTCGCTCAGGGAGCGGGACATGGAGGAATGGATTGGTTCGTATTTAATGCTTTTGTACAGGCTGTTAAACAAAAAAGACAAACACCAATTGATGTGTATGATTCTGTAACAATGAGCGTAATATTTCCACTTTCTGTAAAATCATTACAAGAAGGAAATTCATCGCAGGATATACCTGATTTTACAAAAGGCAAATGGAAGAATAGAAAGAATACATTTGCTTTGGATGACTCAGGTTTTTAATAACCATTTATAAACCATATTAAATGCTATATATGAAACGTGTACGTGTTTTCTTGTTAATCATATTTCCTTTATATCTCAAAGCACAATATAAGAATAGCGATTTACCTTTAATACCCCGGCCACTGGAAGTAACAAAGCAGCAGGGCACATTTTTACTTAATAATCAGGTTTCGATAAATCTCATATCGAAAGATACAGACTTAAAAAACGTTGGAGCTTATCTTTCGGAAATACTTAGGGATGATTATGGGGTTAAATTGTCTAATAGTAGCAATCGAGCTATAAGATTTGAGCTTGATCCTCAAATTCCGAATCAGGAAGGTTATGTGTTAAAGATAAATCCCCAATTGGTTTCTATCAAATCAAAAAGTGCTGCGGGTGCTTTTTTGGCAGTGCAAACCCTTCGCCAATTAATACCAATCGGGCAAAAGGATAAAATAGAAATACCAGCAATATCAATAAAGGACGAGCCTCGGTTTGCGCATCGGGGAGTAATGTTAGACGTAGGACGTTATTATTTTCCGGTATCGTTTATTAAAAAATATATTGATGTACTGGCTGCCTATAAAATTAATAAGTTCCATATGCACCTGACAGAAGATGGAGGCTGGCGTATGGAAATCAAGAAATATCCGAAACTTCAGGAAATCTCTGCGTGGAGAGACAGTACCGTTGTAGGCCATGTGAGTGACAAACCGCGGAAATACGATGGAAAAAGGCATGGAGGTTACTATACGCAGGAAGAACTCAGGGATTTAGTGAAGTATGCTCAGCAGCGCTTTATTACGATTATTCCCGAAATCGATATGCCGGGACATACGCTTTCTGTACTGGCTGCTTACCCGGAATTCAGCTGTTTTCCCGATCGGAAATATCAGGTGCTTACTGCCTGGGGTATCCAAAAAGATATTCTGTGTCCAAAAGAAAATACTTTTAGGTTTGTTGAAGATGTGCTGACTGAGGTAATGGATGTTTTTCCGTCGAAATATATTCATATAGGTGGAGATGAGGCATGGAAAGATAACTGGAAGGTTTGCCCACATTGCCAAAACCTGATAAAAACAGAAGGGCTTAAAGATGAACATGGCTTACAAAGTTATTTTATTAAAAGAGTAGAGAAGTTTGTGAGTTCAAAAGGACGAGCTATAATTGGATGGGATGAAATATTAGAGGGTGGTTTGGCGCCCAATGCAACAGTAATGTCGTGGCGCGGAGAAAAAGGAGGGATAGAAGCAGCGAAAATGGGACACAATGTAATTATGTCTCCAAACCATTATATGTACCTGGATTATTATCAAACCCCCGAAATGAGAAAAAGAGAGCCTGTCGCGATAGGTAGTTATCTGCCATTAGAGACGGTTTATTCTTATAATCCTTTACCAAAAAGCTTGAGTAAAGAAGAACAAAAACATATTTTAGGTGTGCAGGCTCACATTTGGTCAGAATATATACCAAATGGCAATCATGCAGAACATATGACTTTCCCTCGCGTTTTGGCAATGGCGGAAGTGGGCTGGACCCAACAGGAAAAGAAAGACTATTCGGATTTTATAAAGCGACTTAAAACGGCAAGCAAATTTCTGGATTATAAGCAGATAAATTATGCCCGATACTTTTTAGATCAGTACTAATATCCTGTAAAATAAGAAAGATCCAGTTTTTGGATCTTTCTTATTTTACAGGATATTCTACAAAATTTCTTTCCGTTTCGTAAAGTCTGACAAAAAGATCAAGCTTCTCGTCTATTCTTGGTCTTACCAGGTTCCAAATGACAATAGCGATATTTTCGGCGGTAGGGTTTAAAGTTTTAAATTCTTCGGTATCCAGGTTTAAGTTTCTATGATCAAATTTTTTGATAACCTCCTGCTGAATAATATCCGATAAAATTTTCATGTCTAAAACATATCCGGTTTTAGGATCAGGAACTCCTACCACTTTTAACTCCAAAATATAATTGTGTCCATGAAAGTTCGGATTATTACATTTTCCGAACACTCTTTGATTTTCAGCTTCGGACCATTCCGGATTGTTTAGTCTATGGGCTGCATTGAATTGTTCTCTTCTAAAAACAGCAATTTTATTTTCCATATTACAAAAATACTAAAATATCGTTCATCGTCTATCGTTCAACGAATCCATCCATGAATAGGAATGTTTGTTTCAGGTAAAAATTGTTTTTATTTTGTCTAAATAGTAAAAATTATAGCCAAATTGCAAATCATAGTAGAATCCCCATTTCATTAGTAGTATGGCGAGTAGAACAATATTAGTTTGGTTTAGGAATGATTTGCGCATTCACGATAATGAAATATTGATAGAGGCGACGCTTAAAAGCACCGAAATAGTTCCGGTTTATATTTTCGACCCAAGATATTATACAGATACTTCTTACGGAACAAAAAAAACAGGTAAACTAAGAGCGCAGTTCATCATAGACAGTGTCACTGATTTGAAAAAGTCATTAAAAGCTCTAGGTGGCGATTTGTTAGTGGTGAAAGGAAAACCAGAAGAAGTTTTGCCTCAACTGATTAAAGAATATCATGTGGATGAAGTTTATCATCACAGAGAAGTGGCTTCCGAAGAGACAGATATCTCATCGGCGGTAGAAGATGCACTTTGGAAATCTCAGGTTAATCTAAAGCATTTTATAGGCCATACATTATATCATAAAGAAGATCTGCCATTTCCCATAAAAGATATCCCCGATTTATTTGCAAAGTTTAGAAAGAAGGTTGAACGGGAAGGAGAAATAAGAGATCCGTTCGAAACACCTGGTCAAATCTCGGTACCCGATAGTTTAGCCAGTTCAGAAGTCCCTGCTCTGGAAGATCTTGGCTTTGAACGATCTGAACAATTAGATGCGTCAATAAAAGGGGGCGAATCTTCCGGATTGAACCGACTAAATGAATATTTATGGGAAAAAGATCTGTTAAAAGAATATAAAGCCAAAAGAAACCTGTTGACAGGATTTAACAACAATTCACAACTTTCACCATGGTTATCTTTGGGATGTATTTCCCCTAGAAAAGTATATTGGGAATTAAAGCGATATGAACATGAAAAAGGAGGTACAGATAATATCAATTTATTATTTAATGAATTGTTATTTAGAGACTTTTTCCGTTTTATGTTCAAAAAGCATAGCACTGCCTATTTTGTAGATATAGCCCAGCCAATGTCATTAAACGCGGAGCAACAGGTTTTATTCGAGAAATGGAAAAATGGCGAAACAGGGATTGATCTGGTTGATGCAAATATGCTGGAATTAAAGCATAGGGGAACCATGGCTTACAAAGGCCGCCAAACAGTTGCAGCATATCTTATTAGCGAATTGGAATTGCCGTGGTTTTATGGAGCTGCCTATTTCGAAGAAATGCTGATAGATTATGCGACTGCAAGTAATTGGGGAAATTGGGCACTTTTTGCAGGCATAGGAACACCACAGAAAGAAGTAAATCCGGCATTCAACTTAGACAAACAGATAAAAGATTCAGATCCAAAAGGCGATTATATCAAAGTTTGGTTATCGGAACTTACGGAATTTTATTAGTGTTAAAGTAAACTAAAGTATATCTGTAGATAGTACGCTTTAGTAGAGAAAACAAATGTTTATTTTACTTTTATTTTTAGTAATATAATCATACAATATATATTTACGATAAAAATTATGGTAAAATATATATTTTTCTTCACGTTTTTGGTTTTTTCTTCATACGGAGTATATGCTCAAGATTCTATACGAATAGATTTAGGGCGATTGTCGCTTAATAAGAATTTCACTATTGTAAGAACTGTTAAAGCAAGCGACTTAGAGAAAATACCTTCTCACAATTTGACTTCCGTTTTAAATAATTATTTTTTTGGTTACCTGTTAAACGAAAATGAACCCCCTGTTTATATTATAGATGGTTCTATAAGACAAAATATTAGCGGTTTCAGCATTTTTGATATAGAAGAAGTAAGCCTTATTCAGAACGCATCTGCTTTGGCCTTAAATGGAAATACTGATAAAAGACCGGTTATGTTAATAACCACTAAAAGAACTCATCCAAACGGAGACGGGTGGGAAGTACGTGGCGAGGTGCAAATGGCTATACAGCGATATAAAAAAGAAAAGTATAACTATTTTACAAGTATTTATAACCCGGTAACTAATCAATATCGAAATCGTTTTGAAAATGATGAAAATGATATTGCGTTTTATCAGCAATATTATTTATCAGCATCAAAGCAAACCTCAAGGGGAGGTTTAAGTATTGCAGCAAATTATCAGAAAGATAAAAATCCTGATGCAAAGACGACAAGGGCTGCGTTCTTCATAACACCAGCAGATAGATTAAGGTTTAATGTTTCTTGGGATGAGAAGCTAGATAGGAATTTTGGTATAAGATTATATACTGGATATAGTCCTGATAAAGTTGTATATGATGAAATTTCAAATATAGGTTATACCTTAAGGAGTAGTAAAAAAACGAGACTTTTTCAAACTGGTGCAGACCTGAATTATACTTCTTCTATAGGTTTAACAAATACATTACAGTTAGGGAAAAATTGGCTAAGTACCAATGCTGAAAGTGTATCAGAAACAGCAAACTTTGGAGCAGGAATCAATCATTTTTTTGAAAACCATTTTTCTGTATTTTATTTGAGAGATCAGTTATCCTATTCTAGGAAAATTGGTGATTTAGAATTGCGACCAGCTATAGATTTTGAATATGGCAGAATAAATAATAAACAACAACTGGAACAAAAATCAGCTTCAGGACTTTTAGCATTAGAAACTTCAGAATTTAAAATAAACAATTATTTTTTAACTCCACAACTAGAAATTAATTATACCAGACTAGTTAGTCTACATTCTGGACTGGTACTGGATTTCAATAATTATCATGGAGCAGATGTAAAGAAAGCATTCCCTTTTGTAGGAATAGATTTTAATTTTTTAAAACCTACAGATAAAGTAAAGCTACAGATTAATACATCGTATGGAAAAATAAGAAAATTAAGCGAGGCAGATGCGAGATATAATGCGCCAGTGCAGTTTTATTCTGTAAATAATGGTGTACAGCAGCCCATTTTTATAAATCCTGACTTAAATATAAAACCGTTGGAGAGCTATCAGGTAGGAGCATTGTTGGGTTATGAAAATTGGGGTCTTAATTTCAATTGGAATAAATCCAGAAAGACTGTTTTGTCTGACATGTTTTCTCATGGAGAGAATACGATTATAAATTATGGAACAGCAATAGCAAATTTATATACTTTTTCATTATCTACAGGTCAGTTGAAAATAAATGATTTCCTATGGCGTTCAAATATTGTATTTAACTTGTTGAAACAAGAAGCTGATGTTTTAGTTCTTGGAAATCAAGTAGTCGAAAGTGGAACTACTAAAGCTGGTGGCTGGAACAATAGAATGCAGTATAATAACATATCGTTTGGACTTGATTTTAGTTACTTGCTAAATGCGGATATAAAGGATTATTTATCAGCACAAATTCCAATTCTATCTGTAAAAAAAGAAAACCAGATACAATTACAGCATGCTTTTTTAGGATATAACTTTACCACGAAATTCCAGGGCTATTTTTTAGCTAAAAATTTATGGGATATTAGTGGGGAGTATTTTCAACCCCATAAAATGTACTATGGTATGGGGGTTAGTGTAAAGTACTGAACGTTGTAATGGGAAGTTGTACGGTCTGATGATAAGCCTTTTTATGAAGAATTAATCTAATTTCATGGGTAACGGTTTTGTTACTAGAAATAACAGCTTGCGTCAGGTGCAGCAAATAACGGCTCTACATTTTCAAACCAAATTAAGTGTTATTTTGTCAACAAAAGGTACAAAAACCTAATACTTTGTAAAATTACACTAAAAGCACCTGAAAATATACTATTTTAACATATTAAATTGGTGGTTTCCAAACGTAATTAATACTTTTGCCAAACCCAAATAGATAAAAATAGGCATGGATAATTTGTCATATTTAAGTAACGCAGATTCCGCATATATAGACTCGCTCTATCAATCGTATAAAGAAAATCCGCAATCAGTAGATTTTGGATGGCAAAAGTTTTTTGAAGGCTTTGATTTTGGTTTGCAATCAGATGCTGATGGTTCAGTACCTCAGCCAGTTATTTCAGGAGCAACACCAGACCACGTTTTAAAAGAAATTAACGTTTTAAATATGATCGATGGTTTTAGAACCAGAGGTCACTTGTTTACAAAAACCAATCCGGTTAGAGAAAGAAGAAAATATTATCCGGGTAAAGAATTAGAAACATTCGGTTTAAGCGATGCAGACTTAGATACAGTATTCAATGCTGGTGTCGAAATCGGTTTAGGACCTGCCAAACTTCGTGATATTTATCAGTTACTAAACGAGACTTATTGCGAATCTATCGGCGTAGAATATAAATATATGCGTAATCCACTTAAATTTAAGTGGTTTGAAGAACGTATAGAACTTTCTCGAAATAAACCTCAGTTTGATATCGAGAAGAAAAAGAGAATTCTTCAGAAATTAAATCAGGCTGTTGTTTTCGAGAGCTTTTTAGGTACTAAGTTTTTAGGGCAAAAAAGATTCTCTTTGGAGGGAGCTGAAGCATTGATTCCTGCTTTGGATTCGGTTATCGAAAAAGGAGCCGAGTTAGGTATAGAAGAGTTTACTATAGGTATGGCACACCGTGGTCGTTTGAACGTTTTAACAAACATTATGGGGAAAACCTATAAAGATGTATTCTCGGAATTTGAAGGAAAATATAATAAAGATCTGCCTTTCGGTGGAGACGTTAAATATCATTTAGGTTTTTCTACAGATGTAGAAACTTCATCTAATAAAAAAGTACACTTAAGCCTTTGTCCAAACCCTTCGCATTTAGAGACCGTAGCAGCGGTAGTTGAAGGTATTACCAGATCGAAAATCGATATGAAATACGGTAGAGATTACAATAGAATCGCGCCTATCGTTATTCATGGTGATGCTTCTGTAGCTGGTCAGGGATTGGTTTACGAAGTGTTACAGATGTCTAAATTGGATGCCTATAAAACAGGCGGAACAATCCATTTGGTAATCAATAATCAAATAGGATTTACTACAAACTACAAAGATGCAAGGTCTTCAACCTATTGTACAGATATTGCAAAAGTAACGTTGTCTCCGGTATTCCATGTTAATGGAGATGATGTTGAAGCACTGGTTTACGCAATTAATATGGCTGTAGAGTATCGTCAGCGTTTCCATAACGATGTATTTATTGATATTCTTTGCTATAGAAGATATGGTCATAACGAATCTGATGAGCCACGTTTCACACAGCCTTTGTTATATAAGAAAATTGAAAAACATCCAAATCCAAGAGAGATTTATGTAGATAAATTGAAAGCACAGGGGGCAGTAGACGCTAATCTGGCAAAACAAATGGATAAGGAGTTTAGAGAATTACTGCAAGAGCGTTTAAACGAGTCTAAAGAAGATCCGGGAGCTCCTGAAAATCCAACTTATTCTGGTGCCTGGAGCGATTTGAGAATATCTACAGCTAAAGATTTAGTTAATTCTCCGGATACCAGCGTTGACGAAAAGACGTTCGTACAGATTGCGAATAAAATTACAACCCTGCCTTCTGATAAGAAATTCCTTTCTAAAGTAGACCGCTTATTCTCCGACAGAAAGAAAATGATTGAGAATAAATCATTCGACTGGGCAATGGGCGAGTTGATGGCTTATGGAACTTTGGTTAACGAAGGTAGAAGAGTTAGAATTTCTGGTCAGGATGTTGAAAGAGGAACGTTTTCTCATAGACACGCGGTAATTCGTGTAGAAGAATCAGAAGAGCAATATACACCATTGCATCATGTTAGAGAAGGTCAGGGACCATTTGAAATATACAATTCTCATTTATCAGAATACGGTGTCTTAGGTTTTGAATACGGATATGCTATGGCTAATCCTTATTCTCTGACTATCTGGGAAGCACAATTTGGAGATTTTGCTAACGGGGCACAAATTGTTATCGACCAGTATATTTCTTCTGCCGAAACAAAATGGCAAAGAGGAAATGGTCTGGTAATGTTGTTGCCACATGGTTATGAAGGGCAAGGCCCGGAACACTCATCCGCTAGGATCGAGCGCTTTTTGGAACTTTGTGCAGAGGATAATATGCAAATAGTTTACTGCTCAACTCCGGCACAGTTGTTTCATGCATTACGCAGACAGTTGAAGAGAGATTTCCGTAAACCATTAGTCAACTTCTCGCCTAAATCATTATTAAGAAATCCAAAATGTGTATCATCTCTGGATGATTTTACAAAAGGAAAATTCAGGGAAGTTATTGATGATGTGAATGTAACCGCTAAAGATGTAAAACGAGTTGCAATCTGTTCAGGAAAAATCTATTATGATCTATTGGAAGAACAGGAAAAAAACAACAGGAAAGATGTTGCTTTGGTTAGGTTGGAGCAAATTTACCCTACTCCGTTCGAGCAATTGAACGCAATTCGTGAAAAATATAAAAATGCCGAGTTCTACTGGGTACAAGAGGAACCAGAAAACAATGGACCTTGGCCATTTATTTGTCGTGTTTTCAGAAAATCAAATTTTGATTTTGAAGTAATTTCCAGAAGAGCGAGCAGTAGCCCGGCAACTGGATTTGCGAAACAACACGTGGCAGAGCAAAACGAAATCATTTCTAAAGTGTTTAACTTAGAAGGGGATAAAATAACAGATAGCAAAAAAGCTAAAACAAAATAGTATAATCACATTACATAAAGGCGTTATATATGAGCTTAGAAATAAAAGTACCTGCAGTTGGCGAGTCTATCACCGAAGTAATTTTATCTAAATGGATAAAAAACGATGGTGATCATGTAGAAATGGATGAGGTAATTGCAGAGCTTGAATCGGATAAAGCTACATTTGAACTTACTGCTGAAAGCGAAGGGACATTAACAACTGTTGCTAAAGAAGGCGATACATTAGAAATTGGTGCTGTAGTAGCAAAAATAGATTCGTCTGGAGAAGCAAAAGCTTCTGCAGAAACTCCTAAAGCAGCTGAATCTGAAGAACCAACAACAAATGAACCTGTTGGAGAAGCAAAAACAGTAGATATTAAAGTACCTGCAGTAGGAGAGTCTATCACTGAAGTTACGCTTACCAAATGGTTAAAAGCTGACGGTGAAGCTGTAGAAATGGACGAGGTAATAGCAGAGCTAGAATCAGATAAAGCTACATTTGAACTTCCCGCAGAGGCAGCAGGAATTTTATCTACTGTTGCAAAAGAAGGTGATACTTTAGAGATTGGAGCTATTGTAGCAACGATATCTTCAAGCGGAGCAGCTGCTCCTAAAGCTACTCCTCCTGCGCAAGAGGTGCCGAAAGCAGCTGAAAGTTCCTCAAAATCTAATTATGCAGACAAAACTCCATCACCTGCAGCTGCTAAAATATTGGCAGAAAAAGGAATCAATCCACAAGCTGTCTCCGGAACAGGAGTTGGCGGAAGAATAACAAAAGACGATGCAAATAAAGCTACAGCTCCGGCGGCGGCTCCGCAAAAGTCTGCTCCAGCTGCGTCTCCTGTTAGCGTTTCAGCTACTGGCGATAGATCCGAGCGTCGCGAAAAAATGACTTCTTTAAGAAAAACCATTGCGAAACGTTTGGTGAGTGTGAAGAATGAGACAGCTATGTTAACTACATTTAATGAAGTAAACATGGCGCCGGTAATGGAATTGAGAAAGAAATATAAAGATCAGTTTAAAGAAAAACATGGCGTAGGTTTAGGCTTTATGTCTTTCTTTACAAAAGCTGTAACAGAAGCTTTAAAAGATTTTCCGGCTGTTGGTGCCAGAATAGATGGTGATGAAATTGTGTACAGTAATTTCGCTGATATTTCTATTGCTGTTTCTGCTCCAAAAGGTTTAGTAGTTCCAATAATCAGAAATGCAGATAAACTTTCTTTAGCCGGAATTGAAAAAGAAGTCATCAATTTAGCTGTAAAAGCAAGAGAAAATAAATTGAGTATCGAGGAAATGACCGGGGGTAATTTTACAATTACAAACGGTGGAGTTTTTGGATCAATGATGTCTACTCCGATTATTAACGCTCCTCAATCTGCAATATTAGGAATGCACAACATTGTCGAAAGACCGGTTGCAGAGAATGGACAAGTGGTTATCAGACCGATGATGTATATCGCTTTATCTTACGATCATAGAATTATTGACGGTAGGGAATCTGTTGGATTTCTGGTAAGAGTTAAGCAATTATTGGAAGATCCTGCCAGATTATTATTAGGGGTATAATATTAAACTCCGAAAAATGATAAAAAACCTCTGAATTTATAAAAGTTCAGAGGTTTTCTTTTTACATTAGGTCCTCAATAAAATTGAAGATAACTGATGAAGTTTATATACTCCTTACTGTTAAGTTTATTTTTAATTACAAGCGTATTTGCACAGACTCAACTTGAAGGAGAATTACGATTTCATGGTTTTGTAGATAATAGAGAATATGTAAAGTCAGGCCGGAACTCGCAAACCATTTTGGGATCAAGGCTTGCCGCTGAAACCGGATTATTTATAGATTCTACTCATCGAATACGTTTTGGACTGAATGCATTAAAAGAGTATGGGGATAGTAGTAAATTTGTGGGAAGCATTTTACCAACCATTTATTATGAATATCAGTATAATAAATTAGACTTCTACATAGGTTCATTTCCCCGATATCCTCATCTTAAAGACTATCCAAGGTTGCTATTGAATGATACTTTAGATTACTATAAACCTAATATAGAAGGGATGCTTTTAAAGTATAAGAGTGATAGGTTTGCAGGTTCTTTGTGGATCGATTGGGTAGGAAAACAATCAAAAGTAACCAGAGAAGCTTTTTTAGTAGGATTGGATGCGAGATTGACTTTAGGGAAGTTTTTCATCAATCACTATGGATACATGTATCACAAAGCTTTTTCTGAAAATCCGGCCAACGAATTTCTGGAAGATAATGCCGGTTCTATAACAAATCTGGGTATTGGCCTAAAAAATGTTGGCTTTTTAGATAGCTTAACTCTATCCGCAGGCCCCGTGTTTTCTTTTGAAAGGGTGAGAAGTTTAACCAATATCCTGGTGCCAAAAGGTTTTGTAGCAAACCTGGAAGCATGTTATAAGCGTTTCTTTGTAGAAAATAGATTTTACTCGGGGCAAGGACATCATTTGCTCCTAGGAGATTCGTTCTACACTTCTAAACTTTATAACAGATTAGATATTGGCTGGGTTCCGCTTCTGACAAACAACTTGGAGGGAAGGTTAAAATTGTCTTTCCATTTTGTAGACAATGCGATGGATAACCAACAATCGTTTATTCTGCGTTATAGAATTTCGGGGTCTAAAAAAGTAGGAAAATAAATAAAGAAAAACAAAAGGGGCCTTAAGCACTTATTAATTATATTTTAAGAATCAATAACAAATAGGGTTTAAGAATCGTTATTTGTTGTTTTTAATAATAGTCAATGTATTTACAGCAAGTTTTAGATAAAAATACAGCTAAAGAGTTTTTGTTATTTCCGTTGTCAATTTATAAAAATGACCCTAATTATATCAGGCCTTTAGATAAAGATATTGAGTTTGTTTTCGATCAGGAAAAAAACAAATACTTCAGACACGGAGAATGTGTAAGATGGATATTAAAAGATGATCAGGGCGAAGTTATAGGCAGGATAGCAGCATTTATAAATCGAAAGACTTTAAAAAGCTTTGAGCAACCAACTGGTGGAGTTGGTTTTTTCGAGTGCATAGAAAATAAAGAGGCCGCTTTTAAGTTGTTGGATACCGCAAAAGAGTGGTTGTCAAAGAAGGGAATGGAGGCCATGGACGGTCCTATTAATTTTGGGGACAGGGATAAGTGGTGGGGATTATTAGTAGATGGTTTTTATCCGCCTTGTTATTGCTGTAATTATAACCCGAAATACTATCAGACTTTTTTTGAGGAATACGGTTTTGAAGTGTTCTTTAAGCAATATACATATTACCGGCACTTGAGCTGGGCTTTGTCGGATACCTATATGGAAAAGGCACAGCGTATATTGCAAAACCCGGATTACACTTTTGAACATATGCGTATAAAGAACCTGCCGAAATATATCGAAGATTTCAGGACGGTGTACAATAAAGCCTGGGTTAAGCATATGGGGGTTAAAGAAATGACCCCTGCACAAGCTAAAGTAATCATGAATCAACTGAAGCCGGTTTTAGATGAGAAAATTGTTTGGTATGCTTACTATAAAGGAGAGTGCGTAGGATTCTACGTAAACATTCCGGAATTGAATCAACTTTTTAAATATGTTAATGGAAAGTTGGATTTGATTGGTAAGCTGAAGTTCTTGTACCATAAATGGAAGAGGAGTAATAAAACCATGTACGGAATTGTATTTGGTATTGCCCCTGAACATCAGAAGAAGGGCGTTGAAGCAGCAATGATTGTTGCGGCAGCAGAAGTATTACTGGACAGAAAACAGGTTGCATATGAAGATTTTCAGATGAATTGGATTGGCGATTTTAATCCGAAGATGATGAATGTAGCCGAACAAATAGGAGGTAAGATTTATAAAACCCATCATACCTACAGGTATTTATTTGACAGAACCAAGGAATTTAAAAGACATGCTATTATTGGTTAGAAAGCAATATATAGCATTTTTATTCTTCTTTATGAAACTCCATCTTATAAAAGAAAGAACAATTTATCAACGAAGGGGAATTGTTTTCCTAAATTTTTTCCTTTTGTTGGATAGTGTTTTCTAAACAAGTCTGATATGGTAATTCAGCTAATTAGCTTACCTTCTCTTATTTATAATGATTCTTAAAGGAAGCTAATTTTGCTTAAATTAGCATTTCTAAAAAGGGAGTGATGTCAGAAAATCTGAATGGAGGAGGAAAATCAAAGCTTGTTACCTGGCTGAAAAGGATCGGTTTAATAGGATTTTTGTTTTTTCTTATCAAAGGGTTAATCTGGCTGGCTATCCTTTATTTTATAGGAACTAATATTTAATGTAAATCGTTTACCATGACAAAACTATCGGTTAATATCAATAAAATCGCAACGCTTAGAAATTCAAGAGGGGGAAATAATCCCGATGTTTTAAAAGTTGCTTTGGATTGTGAACGATTTGGGGCGGAGGGTATTACGGTCCACCCTCGGCCAGATGAGCGACATATCAGGTATAGCGATGTTTATGATATTAAAAAAAATATCAGGACAGAGTTCAATATAGAAGGGAATTGTCAGGAAGAAAAATTTGTTAAATTGGTTTTAGATAATAAACCCGATCAGGTAACATTGGTTCCGGATGCGCTAGGACAAATTACCTCTAATCATGGTTGGGATACAGTAAAAAATCAATCTTACCTTCAGGATATTATCGGTGTGTTTAAAGAACAGGGTATTCGGGTTTCAATATTTGTGGACCCAGTTTTGGAAATGGTTGAAGCCGCTAAAACAACGGGTACAGATAGAATTGAACTGTATACCGAAGCTTATGCCGTGGGATTTAAAACAGACAGGGAAGAAGCAATTTCGCCGTATGTGGAATCGGCAAGGTTGGCAAATAAGTTAGGACTGGGAATAAATGCCGGACACGATTTGGATTTGGATAATCTGAAATACTTCTCGCAAAACATAGAAGGTTTATTGGAAGTGAGCATTGGTCATGCTTTAATCTGCGATGCTTTATATCTTGGGCTGGAGAATACAATTCAACAGTATTTAAAGCAATTACATTAATAACTTTTTATTCTGATTTTTTAAAAGAAACTTGATGGATGGATAAGCTTGAAGAAGCTTTTTCGAATTATAATTTTGAATGCGTTCCGGTTCTTGAAATCGAAACGCATTTTTCTTTTTTATGTGTTGTTATTTTTACTTTTGCCTGCTATTAAAAGCTCTATATTTTAGCTATTTTTGCGGCAAAATTCAAATATTCAATGAAACTCAACGCAGGCTATCAAGAGCTGTTTTCTACAAGACACATAGCTACTAACGAATCTGATACCCAAGAAATACTTTCTGTAATTGGTGTAAATTCAGTTGACGAATTAATTAACCAGACAGTGCCTGAAAATATCAGGTTAAAGAAAAGACTTAATTTGCCAAAGGCAAAAGGTGAGTTTGAATATTTGAACGCATTAAAACAAACATCATCAAAAAATAAAGTTTTTAAGTCATATATAGGACAGGGCTATTATAATGTCATTGTTCCGGGAGTAATCCAGAGAAATGTTCTGGAAAATCCAGGATGGTATACGCAATATACACCCTATCAGGCAGAGATAGCTCAGGGCCGTTTACAAGCGCTGTTAAATTTTCAAACTATGGTTTCGGATTTAACGGGGATGGAAATAGCCAATGCTTCTTTGTTGGATGAAGCTACTGCAGCGGCTGAAGCTATGTTTATGCAATATAGCTTGAGAAAAAATTCTGCTGCCGATACGTTTTTCGTTTCGCAGGAATTATTTCCTCAAACTATTGATGTTTTAAAAACCAGATCGCAACCTTACGGTATCAAATTGCTTATTGGTGACCATGAAACTGTTGAATTGGGAGATAATGTTTTTGGGGCGATAGTTCAATATCCTGCCGGAGAAGGACAGGTTTATGATTATCGTGAATTTGCACAGAAGGCTCATGATCAAAACATCAAATTAACCGTTGTAGCTGATTTGATGAGTTTAACTTTGTTGACTCCACCAGCTGAATGGGGAGCAGATATTGTTGTAGGCACAACACAAAGATTTGGTATTCCAATGGGATTTGGTGGACCACATGCCGCCTATTTCGCCACAAAGGAAGCTTATAAAAGATCTATGCCGGGAAGAATTATAGGTGTTACTATAGATTCTGCCGGGAATTACGCCCTAAGAATGGCTCTTCAAACCAGAGAGCAACATATCAGAAGAGATAAAGCCACTTCGAATATCTGTACAGCGCAAGCTTTATTGGCTATTATGGCTGGAATGTATGCACAATACCATGGTCCACAAGGTTTAACCAAAATAGCGAACAGAATTCATGCATTAGCAGTTTTAACTTCTAATGCGTTAACAGAGTTGGGTTATCAGCAGGAAAATACTTCTTATTTTGATACACTGAAATTTAATGTAGGACCTTTAGCAGGCCCATTACATGGAGAGGCGTTAAACAACGAGGTTAATTTAAATTATAAGCATGAAATCATTACCATTTCTATAGATGAAACTACTTCGGTAGAAGATGTTAAAACTATTGTCAGATTTTTTGCAAAGGTAAAAGCGAAGACTTTAAACGATATTGATTTTGATGCTTTACTAGAAGACATTGAAACAACTATCGCCCAAGATCAACAAAGAACATCTGCTTTTTTAACACATCCCGTTTTCAATAGATATCATTCGGAACATGAAATGTTGCGTTATATCAAATCGTTGGAAGCCAAAGATCTTTCGCTATGCCATTCTATGATTGCTTTAGGTTCTTGTACAATGAAACTAAACGCAACTACAGAAATGGTAGCGATTACATGGCCAGAGTTTAGTAACCTGCATCCATTCGCTCCAATCGATCAGACTGGCGGATATATGGAGATTATAGATGAATTAAATAACTGGTTGAGTGAAATAACTGGTTTTGCAAAAATGAGCCTGCAGCCAAATGCCGGGGCACAAGGAGAATATGCAGGGCTAATGGTAATACGCGCTTATCATTTGGACAGAGGCGAAGGGCATAGAAATGTTGCTTTAATCCCTTCGTCCGCTCATGGTACAAATCCAGCGTCTGCGGCAATGGCGGGGATGAAAATTGTAGTGGTAAAATGTGACGAGAGAGGAAACATTGACGTTGAGGATTTGAGAGCTAAAGCTCAGGAACATAAAGAGGATTTAAGTTGCTTAATGGTAACTTACCCTTCTACACACGGTGTTTTCGAAGAATCTATTATAGAAGTTTGTCAAATTATCCACGATAATGGCGGACAGGTTTATATGGATGGAGCAAATATGAATGCACAGGTTGGGCTAACTTCTCCAGCATCTATTGGAGCGGACGTTTGTCACCTAAATCTGCACAAAACATTTTGTATTCCGCATGGAGGAGGTGGGCCGGGAATGGGACCTATCGGAGTAGCGAAGCATTTAGTTCCTTATTTACCAGGACATGCCGTGGTTGATATCGCTGAGCAAAAATCTATTCATGCAGTTTCGGCAGCACCATTTGGTTCTGCTTCAATCCTATTAATTTCTCATGCATATATTGCTATGATGGGTGAAGAAGGGTTAACTAATGCAACCAGACATGCAATATTAAATGCAAACTATATTAAGGCTCGGTTAGAACAATATTATCCGGTTCTTTATTCTGGGGTCAATGGTCGTTGCGCTCATGAGATGATTTTAGACTGCAGGGAATTCAAGTCATTTGGTATAGAAGTGGCAGATATAGCTAAACGTTTAATGGATTACGGTTTCCATGCACCAACTGTATCTTTCCCTGTCGCAGGTACTGTAATGGTAGAACCGACCGAGTCTGAACCGAAAGCGGAATTAGATCGTTTTTGCGATGCTATGATTGCCATAAGGGAGGAAATCGCTCAGATTGAAAGCGGTGTTTTGGATAAAATAGATAATCCGCTAAAAAATGCACCTCACACAGCTGCTGTTGTAACAGACGATAATTGGAGTAAAGGATATTCCAGATCTGTGGCTGCATTTCCTTTAGAATATGTCTCAAACAATAAATTCTGGCCGTCTGTAGGTAGAGTTAATGAAACTCATGGAGACAGAACTTTAATTTGCTCCTGTCCTCCTATAGAAGAATATGCTTCTTCCTAAAATTCCATAAGGTCGATAATTAATGTTAACACAAAAGGTTTGCTAGAATCTTTTGTGTTAACTCTTTAAATCCAATTCCCCCCCCACTAGAATTTGTTGAATGGATTATGTACATTGCATTGTACTGAGTGCATGTATGAGAAATCTAATCCAATTTGTTTTTACCTGTTTTATAATTATTTCTACTTGTTTTTATGTTGCCGCCCAACCACAAGAGCGGATAAACTTACAATTAAAATGGTATCATCAATTCCAGTTTGCGGGTTATTATGCGGCTCATATAAAGAAGTTTTATGAAAAGGAGGGGTTAGATGTTCATTTTATTGAAGGGGGAGACCAAAAATCTGTATTGCGTGAAGTAACTCAGGGACATGCAGACTTTGGTATTACTGGTTCTGATATTTTATATAACTATATCGAGGGAAGTCCCGTAGTTGTTACTTCGGTAATATTTCAACATTCTCCGTATACTTTTATGACACTGAAAAAGTCGGGAATCAGAAGTCCTTTAAATTTATACAAGAGAAAGGTAATGGCCTCCGGCGATCAGGGATGGTTTCTTTTACGTTCGTTGTTTTTTCGCGAAGGTATCCCTCCAGATTCTATAAAACTCATGAAACATTCTTGGAATAATCAGGATCTGATCGATGAAAAGGTAGATGCTATATCCGCCTACTCGACTGTGGAACCTTTTCAGTTAAAAAAAAAGGGTTATGAAGTCTATTTAATAAGCCCTCGGGATTACGGATTAGATTTTTATGGAGATTTGATCTTTACTTCTAAAAGGTATGCTGAAAATAACGCGGATGTAGTCGAAGCATTTAACAGAGCAAGTATAAAAGGTTGGGAATATGCACTAGCTCATAAAGAAGAGATGATTACCTACATTCTTGGACTACCGGGAGTAAAGGAAAGAAATATTACCCGCGAGCATCTTGAGTTTGAGGCAAACGAAACCGAGAACCTTATTTATTCGAATCTGGTAGAGATAGGCCATATCAATACCGGAAGATTTCAGAATATGCTGGACATGTACAAAGAGCTAAAGATTGTACCTGCTTCGGCATCTATAGATGGATTAGTTTTTGAGAAAAAGGAGATAAATTGGGAAAAGATTAGTTATACAATAATACTAATAGCTGTTTTTGTTGCTGCATTATTTTCTGTAATTTTTATTTGGAACAGGAGATTAGTGAAGATCGTAAATAAAAAAACAAAGGAATTAAAGGACGAAGTTGAAAATAGAAAGATAGCTGAGGAAATCGCCAGACAGAATGAACTTAAGCTAAAACTCGCTATAAAAGGAGCTAATATTGGCTTGTGGGAATGGGATGTATACACACAAGAATTTACGATAAGTAAGCAATGGTGCTTCTTATTAGGCCTAGACTTTTTTAGTCTGCCTATCCGTAAAAATATTTTTGATTTTATACATCCGCAAGATATTCCGATATTAAAAAAATCGCTAAAAACAAATTTTGCGGGTATCAGAAGACTAAGCATGCATCAGCTTAGACTATTGAATAGTAATGGTGATGAAATACATGTATTGATTTCTTTCCGAGTAATTAAAACAGAAGTAAAAAAGGGCAGAAAGCTATATGGCGTTGTTGTAAATATAGATAATATTAAAAAGCAGGAGTCTTCACTTCTACAATTATCCGAAGAGCTTATGCATAGTAATAAAGAGCTTAAGAAGTTCGCTTATATTACATCACATAATTTAAGGGCTCCGGTGGTTAATATTGTAGCGCTTATGTCAATGTTCGAAAAGAAGGAGTTAACAGAAAATAATGTTCAGATTTTTGAAAAACTGGATGCGTCTGTAACGAAGCTAAATGATACCTTAAATGACCTGATAGAAATTGTTTCAAATTCCAGAAAAGATTTACCCAAATTGGATACGGTAAATTTCAAATGTGTTTTTGAGGACATCTGCCGATCAATAAATCTTGAAATAGAGCGAATAAATCCTTCAATTATTTTGGATTTTAAAACTCAGGATTTTAAATATACAAGAAGCTACCTGGAAAGTATTTTTTTAAACATGCTTACCAATGCTATTAAGTATCGGGATAAAGAAAGGAAATTAACTATACACATATCAACATATGAAGATGACCGTTATGTATATCTCAAAGTGTCGGATAATGGAATTGGAATGGATTTGAAAAAGAACGGTCAGCGACTTTTTGAGCTATATCAACGTTTTGAACCTAGTATACAAGGGAAAGGAATTGGTCTGTTCCTGGTGAAATCTCAGGTCGAGTCTTTGTCTGGTAAATTATTTGTAAACAGTGAATTAGGTGTAGGTACAACGTTTACAATAGCTTTTCTAAAGGAACTTTAACTGTCAATAGATTGTAAATAGAATCTAGAATTGTAAATATATGTTGTAACATCTAATTCTTGTTTTTATGTTTGTGCCACATAATTAAGATATGAACAAAAAAGTATTACTAATAGCTTTAGTTGCTGTATTTACAGTATTTACAGCAAAAGCACAATCTTACAAAGTAGATACGGAAAAATCTTCAATAGAATGGATTGGTCGTAAAGTAACCGGAGCTCATAACGGAGTAGTGAAATTATCTTCTGGTGTTTTAAATTACAATGGTGGATTAAAAGGAGGAAACTTCGCTATTAACACCACTTCTATAAAAGCATTAGATGTACAAGGAGAATGGGCGACAAAATTGGAAGGACATCTTAAAAGTGAAGACTTTTTTGCTGCTGATAAATTCCCTACAGCAAAATTTGTAATTACTAAATTGGGTAAAGTAGTAAACGGTACACAAACTGTTGTTGGAAAATTAACGATTAAAGACATTACTAATGAGATTTCTTTCCCAGCAACTGTAACATTAAACAATGGTGTTCTTACTGCTGTTGCAAAAAATGTTAAAGTTGACAGAACGAAATATGATATAAAATACGGTTCTAATAGCTTTTTTGACAGCTTAGGCGATAAAGCAATCGACAACGATTTTGAGCTAAATATTAATATTGTAGCAAAAAAATAGTTAAGTCCCTAGAAAATAAATAAAAGGCTCACTATTGGTGGGCCTTTTGCGTTTTATCAGATTGTAAAATTTGTTTTTTTTGGATAGTTTAGGCCAATAAAATCGTTAAATGGCCTCGTATCGTAAAATTGTCTTTGTAGTAGCTTCATTAATTTTAATTTTAGTGCAATCAAGTTATGGGCAGGGAGATACGGTAAACTTACAGTTAAGGTGGAAACATCAATTCCAATTCGCTGGATATTATGCTGCACAGAAAAAAGGTTTTTATGAAAATGAAAATCTAAAAGTTAAAATTCAGGAATATACTCCAGGGCATTCATCTGTGGATATTGTCCTTTCTGGTGAGGCCCAATATGGCGTGTTCGGTAGTGATGTTTTGTTATCATATATGCAGGGAAAGCCTGTTAAGGTTCTCGCCTGTATCTTTCAGCATTCCCCGTATTCTATCCTTTCTTTGGAAGGCAGAGGAGTTTCCAAACCTACAGATTTATCTGGCAAGAAGATTATGGCAGCAGAAATGGGAAGTATAATCTTAAAGTCTCTACTTCAAAATGAAGGTATTCCTCAAGATTCTATTGCAGTTGTTCCCTTAAATATTGATCGCTTTTTTAAAGATTCTACCATAGCTGCTTTAATCGTATATAAAGCGTTTGAACCTTTTAAATACGAAAAAGAAGGATATAAGCCAATACAAATCGATCCATCAGATTATGGTGTGGATTTTTATGGAGACGTTCTTTTTACGTCAGAAAGCGAAACCAGAGATTATCCGGAAAGGACAGAGAAATTTAAACGAGCATCATTAAGAGGGTGGGAATATGCATTGGAACATCCAGATGAAATAATTGACTATATTCTAAAATTGCCAGGAGTTAAGGAACGCGGGATAGACAGACAAATGCTCAGAAAAGAGTTTTTGGTGATGGAAAAGCTGATACGCCCTAATTTGGTTGAGATTGGGCATATGAATAAAGGCAGATGGGAGTTTATTTTAAAACGTTTCTCTCAACTGGGAATAACGACGGTACATAAAAGTACAGAGGATTTACTTTATTTTCCTGAAAATAAAGTATTTATGTATGCTAAAGTTTCTGTTTATTTGATAGGCTTATTGCTGGTAGTTGCTTTATTCTTTTTTATCAGAAGCGTTTTTATAAAACATAATCTCGTTCGAGAACAACAAAAGGTTATGGAAATGGATACGAAGAGCAGGTTTAACGAAGAAAGTCTAAGGCTAATATTGAATAATGCGGGTATCTTACTCTGGGATTGGAACCGTCTATCTAATTCTTTTTCTTTTTTAGGGTATAATGATGATATCGATAGCTATACTTCGATTTACCAATTCAAAAATGCACTGCATACAGAAGATCAGGACAAGTTAGATATGTTTGTCGATTTACTGCCAGAAAATTTCAGAGAGGAAATTAGAATAAAAATAGGGGAAACTTTTCAATGGAAACTGCTAACCATTAAAGCCAGAAAATTTGATGACGAAAATTCACCGCTGATATATACTGGGATGTTAATAGATATTTCTGAAATAAAGCAGAAAGAAGAACATTTAGATGAACTTTCAAAAGAATTAGAAACAACTAATTCTGAACTTGAGAAATTTGCATATATAACCTCTCATAATATCCGGGCACCGATTGTAAACCTGGAAAGTCTGATGGATTTTTACGATGTTGATTGTATTGATAAGGAAGCAAACAATGATATTGTAAATAAAATCCATATCTCTGTTCAACGTCTTAAAGACACGCTAGAAGATTTAATCCTTGTCACCTCTAGAAAATAATTCAAATAAACTTTTTTGGTATATAAAATGTTGATACTTTTTTAGATTGAATGATTTTACTATCTTAGAACAGCTAATTAATAATTTAATTTTTATAAAAAAAATTTTTTAGAGTTAAAATTAATTTTAGTGATATTTGTTCTTTTTCGAAGACTTAAATGTGAAAATGTTATAGCTGCTTTTTAAATTATATGAGGCAGTAAGTTGAATAAAGAATGAATAGCAAATTGTATTTAGAAATAACTTTTAAAGATTACTATCGTAAAAGCCAGTGGAATGTCGAACGAAACCTTAAAGATATTGATTATCGATGATGATGAAATCAATAATTTCATTGCCACTAAGCTTATAGATAGAATTGAGCCACCTGCTGTTGTCTCTACTTGTTTAAACGGAAAAGAGGGAATGGATTTTTTAGAAAGTAATATCGGAAACACAGAAAAACTCCCGGATATTATTCTTTTAGATATTAATATGCCTGTTATGAACGGCTGGCAATTTTTGGATGCTTTTGATAAAATAAAAGATCGAATGGGAAAAGATATACATATCAATATGCTCTCTTCTTCTGTTTATAACGATGACATAACAAAGTCGCAGACTTATTCTACCGTTCGGAAATTTATATCAAAACCGCTTACAACAGATAAAATAAAGGAAATTTACAGCAATCTGGGATATTAGGTACAGTTTTGAAATTTATTTGTTCCCTTTTAGGCTGGAATGAAATACACTTCCTGAAATAGCAGAACTTCTGCATTTCAGGAAAATATAATTTGTAGTTTAAAGGCAACGTTTAAATAATAAATCTAAATACTTTAAACAGGTTCGATTTTAAATCCATGCTCATCACCACTAACACGACTTGCAGTTTTTCCTTTAGAATGATAATATAAACAGATCCAGTTTTCTGCCGCAGCTTTTTTTCCGTATTCTGTTCTTAAATCTTTTGCCAATTTACCATCGAAATCATATTTCGCGACGAAATTTCTAATCAATTGCTCTGGTTCAGGAAGGATATCTCCACCAAAAAAGTAATGTTCGCCACCAGAAAGGATATGAAAGACCTGATGGAATTCTGAATGTCCGCCGGTTAATTCATAACTTATTTCGTCAGTTAAAATACCGCTACCTTCTATTAGTATAATTTGCCCCGAGCGTTGTATAACATCAAATATTTCTGTTCTGTAAGATCTGGAATTTGCAGAGTAGGCATGTTCCCATTCCTGAGCATTTATTATGTATTCTGCGTTGGGGAATGAGGGTTCCAATTTTCCGTTCTTATTCCACACCATTCCTCCACTATGATCATAATGAAGATGACTCATTAGCACCTTAGTTACATCTTCTGGAGTGTATCCTGCAGCTTTAATATTTTCATGAATAATTAAGTTCCCATCTTTATTGTTCATTCCAAGTCCGGTATCTAAAACCAATAATTCTTTATCAGTTTTTATCAGAAAAGGATTGACATGTATAAATAACGATCCTGGCCTGTCGCTGGTTTTGTCAACGTCCGGGTTAAAGGGAATAAATTTTTTGGAAGAGTCTACCGAGTAAGACCCTTCGCCAAGTGTATGTAGTTCCAAAGTCTTAAAAATTATAATTGCCCATATATCAATAGCTTGCATTTCTTGTTGTAATCATGCCATTGATTATTGTATATTTACTGGGTTACACAATGCAAATATATGGAAAAAAGGTGGGCAGAGCACTTAATAACAAATTTTGAAGCAGTTGACAAACTTGCACAAGAGTTGAATATTAGCGATATTCTTGCCCATATGCTTTACAACAGGGGAATAACTTCTTTTTCTGAAGCGAAAGCATTTTTTCGTCCCGAATTACAGCATTTGCATGATCCGTTTTTAATGAACGGAATGGAAGAGGCAGTTGCAAGAATAGAAGAAGCTATAAGAGAAAATGAAAATATTCTTGTTTATGGAGATTATGATGTAGATGGTACTACTTCTGTGGCTTTGGTGTATTCTTTTTTTAAAGAAATTTATCCGAATATAAGTTATTATATCCCCGACAGATATATTGAAGGCTATGGTATATCTTCTCAGGGTATCGATTTTGCCGCTGATAATGACGTTTCTCTAATTATAGCGTTAGACTGTGGGATAAAAGCAGTAGATAAAGTAGAGTATGCAAAAAGTAAAGGGATTGATTTTATTATCTGCGATCACCATTTACCGGGAGAGGAAATTCCGGCTGCCGTAGCGGTACTTGATCCTAAAAGACTCGACTGTAATTATCCTTACAAAGAGCTTTCTGGTTGTGGATTAGGATTTAAATTGGCTCAGGCATATGCAGAGAAAAATGATGTCCCATTTGAAAAAGTTTGCGAATATTTAGATTTGGTTGCTGTAAGTATAGCGTCTGATATTGTTCCTATTACTGGTGAAAATAGGGTTCTAGCCTATTATGGCTTACAAAAACTGAACAATAATCCATGTAACGGACTGAAAGCTCTGATAGAACTATCCGGTAAGACAGATAGATTTACTATTTCCGATATTGTTTTCTCAATTGGTCCGAGGATTAATGCAGCAGGAAGGATAGATGACGCGAAACATTCCGTAAGACTTCTAATTGCTTCGTCAACCCAACTGGCGGAAGATGCTGGTTTTATTATCAATTTAAAAAATACCGAGCGTAAAGAATACGATACCAATATTACCGAACAAGCTTTGAATATGATAGGCAGTTCGCCGGAAATGATCGGCAGAAAATCGACAGTCGTTTACGATAAAAACTGGCATAAAGGAGTGATAGGTATTGTTGCGAGTCGTTTGACAGAAAAATACTATAAACCAACCGTTGTTTTAACAGATTCTAACGGGCATGTAGCTGGTTCTGCCCGCTCTGTTTTGGGATACGATTTATACGAAGCGCTTTGCGAGTGCAGTGATCTGCTGGAGCAGTTTGGCGGGCATAAATATGCCGCTGGGCTGACAATGAAACCGGAAAATGTAAATAAATTTATCGAACGGTTTGAAACAGTAGTAGCGTCGAGTATCACAGAAGAAATGTTGGTACAACAGATCAGTGTTGAAAAATGTATAGGTCTTTCAGATATAACTCCTAAGTTTTTCAGGATACTGAATCAGTTTGCTCCATTTGGGCCTCAAAATATGGTTCCCATTTTTATGACAAGGGAAGTATATTCTTATGGCTATGGTTCTATTGTTGGAAACAACCATTTAAAGATGAGTGTAAGGCAGAAGGACAGTTCGGTTTTCGAATGTATTGGTTTTGGTTTGGGAGATTACCTGGAACAAATCAATAGAGGAACACCATTTGATATTTGTTATACCATAGAAGAAAATGTCTGGAAAGACAGACGTAGTATCCAATTGAACATTAAAGGAATAAAAACCTATTAACAGTTTTATGAAGTTAAGAGCAGAAAACCTTGTAAAGAAATATAAACAGCGTACCGTAGTAAACAATGTTTCATTTCATGTGTCGCAGGGAGAGATTGTTGGTTTATTAGGACCAAATGGTGCCGGAAAAACAACGTCTTTTTATATGATTGTTGGTTTGATAAAACCTAATGAAGGGCATGTTTATCTGGAGGATTTGGAGATTACCGAAGATCCGATGTATCGTAGGGCGCAAAAAGGAATAGGTTATCTGGCTCAGGAAGCATCTGTTTTTAGAAAGCTTACTGTCGAAGAAAATATTATGGCTGTCTTAGAAATGACTAAACTTACTAAAGCAGAGCAAAAAGACAAGCTGGAACAGTTAATAGATGAATTTAGCTTACATAAAGTAAGAAAGAATAGAGGAGATTTGTTATCTGGTGGTGAGCGTAGAAGGACCGAAATAGCAAGAGCTCTGGCAGCAGATCCAAAATTTATTTTATTAGATGAGCCATTTGCTGGAGTTGACCCAATAGCGGTAGAAGAAATTCAAACCATTGTTGCGAGGCTGAAACATAGAAATATTGGTATTCTTATTACAGACCATAACGTAAACGAAACTTTGTCTATTACAGACAGAGCTTATTTACTGACGGAAGGTAAAATAATGCTTTCGGGAACTCCGCAGGAAATAGCATCAAACGAGATGGCCAGAAAATTTTATCTCGGACAGCATTTTGAGTTAAAGATCAAAAAATTTGAAGTTGAAGGACAGTTAAAAACTGTGGGACGGCCACATGAGGAGGAATAATCAATGTTGGGGATTGGAATGTTGGATAGGATTTATCAACGACGACGAAAAACTAACAACGGGGTAACACTAAATACTAACAAAAAAACTAACAACAAGAATGACCATAGTTAATTCCTTCCTTAATTGGGTAATGAAAAAGCGGATGCACCAAATTGAGCTTTTCATGAAATATCCAGATGAGGTACAAGAAGAATGGTTTCATGAACTTATCCATTCCGCGGTTGGAACTGAATGGGGAAAAACATACGACTATCGATCAATAGAGAGTGTCGAAGACTACAGGGAAAGAGTACCTATCCAAAACTACGAAACTTTAAAGCCTTATATAGAAAGAATGTTGAAGGGTGAACAGAACATCCTCTGGCCTTCTGAAGTGAAATGGTTTGCAAAATCTTCAGGGACAACAAGTGATAGAAGTAAATTTATCCCTGTTACACAGGAATCGCTGGAAGAATGTCATTTTAAAGGTGGCAAGGATATGCTTGCTATCTATTGCAATAATAACCCTGAAGCACGGATATTTACCGGTAAAAGTTTGGTTTTAGGAGGTAGTCATCAAATTAACCAGCTAAATACAGACTCTTTCTATGGTGATCTTTCTGCGGTACTGATTAAAAATATTCCAATTTGGGCTGAATTGATGCGTACGCCCGATATGTCTATCGCACTGATGGATAACTATGAGGAAAAAATAGAGAAGATGGCAAAGGTTACGATTAACGAAAATGTAACCAATATTGTGGGAGTGCCTACTTGGACAATTGTTCTCGCTAAAAGGGTACTGGAGCTAACGGGTAAAGATAACTTGATGGAGGTTTGGCCTAACCTGGAGCTCTACATTCATGGAGCGGTAAATTTTGAGCCCTATAAAGATCAATTTGAGTCATTGGTTCCAAATAAATCTATGTATTATCTGGAGACTTATAATGCATCAGAAGGCTTTTTTGGGATTCAGGATCACGGGCAAGAAAAGGACTTATTGCTTATGCTGGACTATGGGATTTATTACGAATTTATACCAATGGAGCATATTGATGAGGAGAATCCTAAAGCATTGTCTTTGCATGAGGTAGAGTTAGGGAAGAACTATGCTATTGTCATCAGTACAAATGGTGGTCTTTGGCGCTATATGATAGGTGATACTGTCAAATTCACTTCTTTAAGTCCATACCGAATTCGCATAACAGGAAGAACAAAGCATTTTATTAATGCATTTGGCGAAGAGGTTATTATCGAAAATGCTGAAAAAGCGCTTACTAAAGCTTGTTCCGAAACTGATGCATCGATTTTGGATTATACAGCCTGCCCCATATATTTTTCTGGAGAAGATGTTGGTGGTCACGAATGGATTATAGAGTTTGAAAGGGCTCCAAATGAATTCGATAGATTTATAGATATTCTGGATAATACTTTACGCGAAGTTAATTCTGATTATGATGCTAAGCGTTTTAAAGATATGGCTTTAAAACGGCCGTTGGTCCACCATGCACCAAATGGAACTTTTTACAAATGGTTAAAGCATAAGGGCAAATTAGGTGGACAGCATAAAGTTCCGAGATTGGCTAATGAGAGGAAGTATGTAGACGAAATCCTGGAAATCATCAGGAATTAGAAAATCGCTCATTAAGGCGATTTTTTTTGTTTTTATTGTAACCATTGTTATTTATAGATCGTCTTACCAGTAAATAAGATGAATTTGCAAAACAAGTACTCACTCTCCGAAATTATAGAAGGTTGTCAGAAAACAGATCGGCGTTTTCAGGAACTTTTATATAAAATGATGGCATCCAAGATGCTTGGAGTTTGTATGCGTTATGCGAAAACCAAGTTCGAAGCAGAGGATATCCTACAAACTGGTTTTATAAAGGTATTTAAACACATTCAATCTTATAAAGCAGAAGGTTCTTTTGAAGGTTGGATAAGGAGAATCATGGTCAATACTTCAATTGAGTTTTACAGGAAAAGTATGCGAACCCTTAATGTTCTGGATATAGAAGAAACAGGTGTGGAGATCAGCTCTTCTGAAATAGAGTTAAGCAGTATACAGGCTAAAGATTTGATGACGCTTATTCAGAGTTTGTCTGAAGTTTACAGAATGGTTTTTAACATGTATGCGATAGAAGGATATTCGCATAAAGAAATAGCCAATACTTTAGGTATAACGGAAGGAGCTTCCAAAGTTCAGTTAAGCAGAGCAAGAACTGTTCTGAAAGAAAAAATAAAAAAATTAGAAAGGCAAGGTTATGAAGTCAATGTCGGATAAAGAGTTTGATGCTTTTTTTAAAGCTTCTTTGGAAGAGTTCGAAGAAGAGCCTACCAAAGATTTTTGGGTTGCAATAGAAAGTGAAACTAATTCTTCTGAACCTGATAGCAGAAAGAATAAGTTCCCTTTTCTATGGGCTGCAGCCAGTTTAATTCTGTTGGGATTAGGTTTTGTGTTTTTTAAGAGTGATGCAGAAAGGGTACAACTAAGAAGTGAAAAAATAGAAATCACCAATTCGCAAGTTGAAATTTCTGAAACTTATAGTCGACCTGTCAATCATCCTGGATTTAAACCAAACAATCAGGCCGAGAATGAGAAAAGATTTTTGGAATTAATGGCTTCAACAGAGCTGGAAGATAAACCGGTAGAAAAAAGAAGGCGTTATATGGAAAATCTACCGGATCGATCAGCAGAAATTAAAGAAAGGCAACTGGTAAAAGTAGTAAGTAATGTAATCGATAAAAATCAGGACACGGAAAAGCAAGAACCAGAAATTAAGTTGCAAGAAACATTGGTACAGGTTGATAGCCCCCAGGAAACAAAAGAAAGGGTGCGAACATTAGGCGATCTGGTAAATTTTGTAGTTGGAAAAATAGATAAACGTGAAAATAAAATTATCCATGTAAGCAAGACCGATGAAAGCGATATGGAGATAACAGGAATTAATTTAGGTTTGATAAAATATAGGAAAGCGTATTAATATGAAGAAAATTTTAACATTACTATTTATTGGGACTGTACTTTTTGCTAATGCACAGACAGATTCTACGAAAGTGAAAAGGCAAACAAAAATAGAGATAGGATCAGAAGGAGTAAGTATTCAGGTAGGAAAGGTTGATACCAACAAGACTGGCAAGAGATACAGCAAATATCCCAAAGTGAATTTTGGATTTAATTTCGAACATTTCGATCTTGGGCTTAGCAAATATCATAACGGAAGCGATTTCGGTTTTCCGGATAGTTATGGCTTCTTAGACCACGAAGTATGGAAAACCCATACTATAGGTTTTGATGTTTTACAGTTTGGCGTTCGTTTCAATTCTAACTTTAAGATTATGCTGGCGGCCGGATTGGATTGGAATCATATTCGACTGAAGAGAAATGATATTACCATTTTGGCAGATAATCCGGTTTTGGCTTATCAGGAAGATCCGAATCTAAATTTAAAGAAGAATAGATTTAGCAACAGATATTTAAGAGTTCCGCTTTATTTCGAGTTTAGATCCAATGAGTCTAAAAGCAGTAAGCGTTTTTCCTTTGTAGCAGGGCCAGAGGTAGGTTTTCTGATTGATGGTAAGTTAAAGCAAAAGTCCCAAAATGGTGAAAGAACAAAGGTTAAAGACAATTTCAACTTCGAGCAATTCAGGTATGGAGCAAATGTACGACTGGGTTACGGAGGTGCCGGACTGTTCTTCAAATATTATTTCAACGATGTTTTTGCTAAAAATGAAGCTCCGGGTTTAGAAGGTTATAAAAATATGTCATTTGGACTGACGTTTGGTTTTTAGCTTTCGATTTTCCAAATCTAAAATAGCCCCGTTTTTAAGCGGGGCTATTTTGTTTTTGTATCTTTACGACCTTTGTAGAGACTGTAATGGATACATTGATTAAGCTTAATAACGTTTATAGAAACTATCTGGAAAATCAACACTCAGGAGTTTCGGGAATAAGTCTGGAAATAAAAAGAGGAGAAATAGTAAGTATAGTGGGGGAGAGCGGTAGTGGAAAATCTACTTTATTAAAGCTTATCTATGGAATTTTGGTTCCGGAAATAGGAGAAGTACTTTATGAAAATAAGCGTATTCAAGGTCCGGGCGAAAAATTAATCCCAGGGCATGATGATATGCGTATGGTGACTCAGGAAGTCACTTTAAATCTTTATGCCAGAGTGTTTGATAATATCTCAGGACAGCTTTCCAATACTGACTTGCAAACAAAAAATGATCTGACAGTGAAAACTATGAAATTTTTACGGATAGATCATCTGGCAAACAAAAAAATCGTTGATTTAAGTGGTGGCGAACAACAACGTGTAGCAATAGCAAGAGCCATTATTACAGAACCTACCGTGTTATTGCTGGACGAACCGTTTAGCATGATTGATACGATCTTAAAGAAGCAGCTAAGGGACGATATTGAGCGTTTGTCTAAAGAGTTGAATATCACAGTTATCATGGTGTCTCATGATCCTTCGGATGCCTTATCTTTGGCGGATAAATTAGTTATTATCAGAGAGGGAAAAGTTGTTAGGCAAGGGCATCCTAAAGAAATTTATAAAAATCCTGAAAGTGCTTATGTAGCTAAGTTATTAGGTGCTGCGAATATTCTGAACGGGGAAGGTTCTGAACAATATGCGGTATACCCTCAGGACGTAATCATAGGTGATTCCGAAAATGTTATGGAAGCCAAATTAAAATCAATTCACTTTAATGGATCTTATAATGAACTTACTCTAAGTTTGGATGGCAAGCAAATAGTGGCTTATGATTTTAGTTTTTTAGATATAGATCCACTTTCAGAGTTGAAGATAAAATTTAGAAATAAAAAGGCCTTGTCCAGTTAAATGAAGTACTCAAACAACGTTTCGTCCTGATTAATCTCTTTAAAATCAAAGTTATAATGTGTCATCCTTTTTAAGAGGGAAGCATAGTCTTTAGCATCCTTTAATTCTATTCCCACTAATGCCGGACCTCTCTCACGTTCAGTTTTCTTAATAAATTCAAAACGGGTAATATCATCATCGGGGCCCAAAACTTCATTTACAAACAATTTAAGTGCTCCCGGACGTTGCGGAAAACGAACAATGAAATAATGTTTAAGACCTTCGTATAAAAGTGAGCGTTCTTTAATTTCTCCCATTCGGTCTATATCATTATTTCCACCGCTAACGATGCAAACGACTTTTTTACCTTTAATCTGCTCTTTATAATTATCTAAAGCGGCAATAGAAAGGGCCCCGGCGGGTTCTACTACAATTGCATCCTCGTTATATAATTTTAAAATTGTAGTACAGACTTTCCCTTCGGAAACATTGCTAACGTCGTCTACCAGCTCCTTACAAGTTTCAAAATTTAGTTTTCCAACCCGTTTTACGGCAGCGCCATCTACAAATCTGCTCATTTTTTCTAAAGTGACAGGCTGATTAGCATCCAAAGCGGCTTTCATAGACGCTGCCTCGGCAGGTTCTATACCAGCAATAAAAATCTGAGGTTTGTTCTTCTTTAGATAAAGAGAAATTCCGGAAATTAATCCACCACCTCCAATAGGAGAAATAACCATATCTACACCTGGTAAATCTTGTAAAATCTCTACTCCAACAGTGCTTTGCCCTTCTATGATGGCCGCAGAGTCAAAAGGAGGGACAAATACCATATCATGTTTTTTAGCGTAGGCCAAAGCTTCCTGCTGGCAATCGTCAAAAGTATCGCCAGTTAAGATGATTTCTACTTTGTCCTTACCAAACATATTGGTTTGGTTAATTTTTTGTTTTGGTGTAGGTTGCGGCATAAAAATAACACCTTTTATTCCTAAATGCTGGCATGAATAAGCCACACCTTGTGCATGATTTCCGGCACTTGCACATACCACTCCTTTTTTTGCCTGTTCTTTAGAAAGTGCACTGATAAGATTGTATGCTCCTCTTATTTTATAAGATCTTACAATTTGTAAGTCCTCTCTTTTCAGATAAACCTCACATTGATATCTTTCAGAAAGCCTTTGGTTATACTCTAATGGTGTTTTTTTTACAATGCCTTTTAATCTCTCGGCTGCGGCAAATGGATTGATGGAAATCATGACAATTGGAATTGATAATTAGTAAATGTAATAAAAACTGTCTTATGCTTAAACAAAAAAACCGACGCTGTAAGCGCCGGTTTTCAATATATCAAGTCGTAACTTAAAAATTATAACTCAATTAAATATTCTCAGCTAACCAGTTTCCAACTTCGCTTGTTTTGTAAGCTTTATTAGAACCTGCTAAATCTTCAGTAACAATTCCCGCTGCTAAAGATTTATTAACTACTTCTCTGATCGCTTCGGCTTCTTCTTTTAAACCGAAAGCGTCTTCGAACATCATTGCAGCAGAAAGAACAGTAGCTAATGGATTAGCGATGTCTTTTCCTGCGGCTTGTGGATAGGAACCATGGATTGGCTCGTATAAAGACGTATGAACGCCTTTAGAAGCAGATGGCATTAATCCCATAGAACCAGAGATAACAGAAGCTTCGTCAGTTAAAATATCACCAAAAAGGTTTTCTGTAATCATAACATCGTAAGAGTTAGGCCATTGTACCAAACGCATAGCAACCGCATCTACGAATTCATAAGATACTGTAACTTCCGGATAATCTTTTTCCATTGCCTGTACGGTTTCTCTCCATAAACGAGAGCTTTCCAATACGTTCGCTTTGTCCACACAGCATAATTTTTTGCCTCTAGTCATAGCTAACTCGAAACCTAATTTTGCCAAACGTTGGATTTCTTCTCTAGTATAAGTACAGGTATCAAAAGCAGTATTTCCATCGTCTTTTCTACCTCTTTCACCAAAGTAAATACCACCAGTTAATTCACGTAAGATAATTAAGTCGGTACCTTCAATTCTTTCTCTTTTTAATGGAGAATTGTCAATTAAAGAAGGGAATGTAAAAGTAGGACGTACGTTTGCGAATAAACCTAATTTTTGGCGCATTTTCAATAAGCCTTGTTCTGGACGAACGGTAGCTTTAGGGTCATTATCGTATTTAGGATCGCCAATTGCACCAAAAAGTACGGCATCTGCAGCCATACAAACTTCGTGTGTTGAGTCTGGGTAAGGTTCTCCACAAGCATCAATCGCAGAAGCGCCTGTTAAGGCTTTTGTCCAATTGATTTCATGGTTGAATTTCTTTGCTACAGCGTCACAAACTTTAACAGCCTGATCTACTACTTCTGGTCCGATACCGTCACCCGGTAAAAGGGCAATATTTAATTTCATTTTATTGTATTTATTTTTATTAGTATCAAGTTCTTAGTATCAGGTATCAAGTATTAAAAGTCTTGCTACTTAATACTTGCGACTTGTTACTTTTATCAAATTATATTAAGCATTTTTTGGGTAGCGATAATGGCGCAAACCGTTTGATCAGAATCTAACCCTCTTGTTGTAAAAGTCTTATTTTCTGTTTCCCATGTAATGGTGGTCTCACATAAGGCATCAGTACTGCTTCCCGGAGCTATCCTTACCGCATAGTCTACCAGTTTAGGTAAAGCCAATTTCTTTTTCTTATAAACTTTGGCTAAGGCATTCATGAAAGCGTCAAACTGACCATCACCTTGGGAATTCTCTTCGAAAAGTTCCCCCTCTATATTGACAGAAACTGTGGCAGAAGGGCGTAATCCTTTGGAATGTGTTAAAACGTAAGATTCTACAGCTACTTTTTCTGTATAAGAAGAGCTTTTGTCTAATACGTCTGAAATGATATAAGGCAGATCTTCTTTAGTAACTGTTTCTTTTTTATCACCCAATTCTATTACTCGTTGGGTAACTTTTTTAAGGTCTTCGTCATTCAGTTTTAAACCTAACTCCTGAAGATTTTTTTCAATATTAGCCTTCCCTGATGTTTTACCTAATGCATATTTGCGTTTTCTACCGAAACGCTCTGGAAGTAAGTCGCTGAAATACAGGTTTTTCTTGTTGTCTCCATCTGCATGGATACCTGCTGTTTGGGTAAATACATTATCGCCTGTTATAGGTTTATTAACAGGGATACGTACTCCGGAAAAAGTTTCAACCAACTTACTTACCTTATAAATAGAAGACTCTTTGACGTTGATTTCTATTTCAGGTAAAAAATCACGTATCACGGCTATAGCGCTTTCAATAGGGGCATTTCCGGCTCTTTCTCCCATACCGTTAATGGTTAAATGGAGTCCATCCACACCTGCTTTTACGGCTTCAAGAACGTTTGCAGTGCCTAAATCGTAATCGTTATGCGCATGGAAATCCAAATGTAAATCAGGATAGCCAGACTTTACTTTAGTAATAAATTGATATGCTTCCCATGGCGACAAAATACCCAAAGTATCAGGTAACATCACCCTTTTTATTGGTTGTTTTGATATGAAATCCAGGTATTGAAATACATATTCAGGAGAATTACGCATTCCGTTACTCCAATCTTCCAGATAAACATTGGTGGAAATTCCGTGTTGTTGCGCAAGTGCTATTGTCTGCGCTATTTCAGAGAAATGTTGCTCTGGAGTTTTCTTTAATTGGTGTGTCAGGTGGTTAAGGGATCCTTTGGTTAAAAGATTTTGAACTTTTACACCAGCTTTTACCATCCAATCTATAGAAATACCTTTATCAACAAAGGTAAGTACCTCTATTTTATGCAGATAATTATTTTCGCCGGCCCACGAACAAATGTTCTTTACGGCTTCAAACTCTCCATCTGAAACTCTTGCAGAAGCAATTTCTATGCGGTCTACCAAAAGTTCTTCGAGTAAAAGTTTAGCAAGTGTTAGTTTTTCTGAAGCGGAAAATGAAACTCCAGAGGTCTGTTCTCCATCACGGAGAGTGGTATCCATTATTTCTATTTTCCTTTTATTCATTATTGATTTTTTGAATTAGTAGCTTCACCTTGGCCCCCTCTCCTCCAAAGGAGTCCCTTCGGGACGAAAGAGGGGATAAGGGATAGTGCTTTTTGTTTCTTTCTACAATTATTTTAAAGCTTTAAGCCTTTAGCTTTCTGTTTTTAGCTTCTTAAAATGGTCTTGTTTCCGCGAAAGCTTCAATTTCAGAAGTCATGCTTTTTAAGTAATCGATATCGTCGAAACCGTTTAACATGTTTCCTTTTTTGTAGCTATTGATATCAAATTTCTCTGATTCGCCAGTAGCCAATAGGGTTATTGTTTGCTCTGGAAGATTAATTTCCAATTCGGTTTCTGGATTGTCATAGATCGCTGCAAAGATTTTCTCTAAAAACTCGGGGCTGATTTGAACAGGTAATACACCAATATTTAAGCAGTTGTTTTTGAAGATATCTGCAAAGAAGCTAGAAACTACGCATCTGAAACCATAGTCATATACAGCCCATGCAGCGTGTTCTCTTGAAGAGCCAGAACCGAAATTTTTACCACCAACTAATATTTTTCCTTTGTAAGTAGGATCGTTTAAAACGAAATCTGCTTTAGGAGTATCATCAGCATTGTATCTCCAGTCACGGAAAAGATTATCACCAAATCCAACTCTTTCTGTAGCTTTTAAGAAACGAGCAGGGATAATTTGGTCAGTATCCACATTCTCGATCGGAAGTGGAACTGCTGTACTTGTTAATATATTGAATTTATCGTAAGCCATTTTTATGTTGCATTTACCTAAAATCTTATTTATAGGATTTTAGCGTATCATTATTAGTTTTTTAATTTATGTGCTGCTTAAGCTTAAAGCCTTCGGCATTCAGCTTAAATTAAAGTTCTAGGGTCTGTAACTTTTCCGGTAACAGCAGCAGCAGCAGCTACTAACGGACTAGCTAACATCGTTCTGGAACCTGGTCCTTGTCTGCCTTCAAAGTTTCTGTTAGAAGTACTTACTGCATATTTTCCAGCAGGAACTTTATCATCATTCATCGCTAAACAAGCTGAACAACCTGGTTGACGCAATACGAATCCAGCTTCGGTAAGGATATCTAAAATACCCTCTTCTTTAATTTGAGCTTCAACAATATGAGATCCAGGTACTAACCATGCAGTAACGTTATCTGCTTTATGTCTGCCTTTTACAATAGAAGCAAAAGCTCTGAAATCTTCAATTCTACCGTTTGTACAGCTTCCTACGAAAACATAATCTACTTGTTTACCAATCATAGCATCACCTTCGTTGAAGCCCATGTAGTTTAAAGATTTCTCGTAAGTAGCCACACCACCTTCAACTTGATCTGCATTTGGAACAGATTGAGAGATACCAATTCCCATACCCGGGTTGGTACCATAAGTAATCATTGGCTCGATATCAGAACCTGCAAAAGTATATTCTTTATCAAAAACTGCATCGGCATCAGTTTTCAAAGTTTTCCAATATTCCATTGCTTTGTCCCAGCCTTCACCTTTAGGTGTAAACTCACGGTCTTTAATGTAATTGAAAGTTGTTTCGTCAGGAGCGATCATACCACCACGGGCACCCATTTCTATACTTAGGTTACACACAGTCATACGGCCTTCCATGCTCATTTTTTCGAAAACTTCACCGGCATACTCAACAAAATATCCTGTAGCGCCAGATGTAGTTAATTTTGAAATGATATATAGAGCAACATCTTTTGGTGTAACACCTTTATTAAGGCCACCAGTGATGTTGATTCTCATTTTCTTTGGTTTTGGTTGCATGATACATTGCGTAGTCAAAACCATTTCTACTTCTGAAGTACCTATACCGAAAGCAATAGCTCCGAAAGCACCATGAGTAGAAGTATGAGAGTCACCACAAACAATAGTTGCACCTGGTTGAGTAATACCATATTCTGGTCCTACAACGTGAACAATACCATTTTTTTGGTGTCCTAGTCCCCAGTGGCTAATGCCGTATTGTTTTGCATTCTCTTCCAACGCTTTTAATTGGTTTGCGGAAAGTGGATCTGCAACCGGTAAATGTTGGTTGATTGTTGGTGTATTGTGGTCTGCTGTAGCGAAAGTACGGTTTGGATACAATACAGAATTCCCTCTGTTTTTCAAACCTAAGAAAGCTACCGGACTCGTTACTTCGTGAATCAGATGTCTGTCAATAAAAACAACATCTGGTCCATTTTCAATCTTACGAACAACGTGGCTGTCCCACACTTTATCGAATAACGTTTTGCTCATTTTTATATCGTTTTTTCTTTTTTACTAATTAAATAAACTTGTTCACCGCGTCTAAATATGCTTGTGCAGATGCCTGAACAATATCTGTATGGAAACCATACCCCATATAAGTTTTACCATCGTAAACTAAGGTCATGGTTACTTTACAGCTATCGGTACTTCCGCCGTGAATAGAGTCGATATGCAATTCTTTTAAATTGATGTCTTTTCCGATAATCGCATTTACTGCATTAATAGTAGCATTTACCGGCCCGTTTCCTGTTGCAGAAGCCTCTTTTACTTCGTTTTTATATTCAATCTGAATGGTTGAAGTTGGAACTAAAGGATGTCCGCATTGCACCTGTAAAAGTTTAATATGGATACCATCTTTATAGTTATTGGTTCCTTCACCCATTAATGACAATAAATCATCGTCATTGATCTCTTTCTTTTTATCGGCTAAAATTAAGAATCTTTCGTAAACTTCTTCTAAATTAATCTTATCTGCTACATATCCTAAACGCTCTAAATGGTGTTTTAATGCGTGGCGACCACTTCTCGCTGTTAATATGATTTCGGACTGATTAATACCCACATCCTCCGGATTAATAATCTCGTAATTCTCTCTGAATTTCAATACACCATCCTGATGAATCCCGGAGCTGTGTGCAAAAGCATTTTTACCTACAATGGCTTTATTAGGTTGTACCGGCATGCGCATCATGCGGCTAACCATGCCACTTAGCTGATGGAATTTTTTGCTATTGATATTGGTGTATTTACCCAAACTAGTATGCGTTTTCAAAACCATGGCAACCTCTTCCAAAGAAGTGTTACCTGCTCTTTCGCCAATACCGTTAATGGTACATTCTACCTGTCTGGCACCATTCATGATACCAGCAATAGAATTTGCTGTTGCCAAGCCTAAATCGTTATGACAATGCACAGAAATAATAGCCTGATCAATGTTTTTAACGTTGTCCATTAAATATTTGATTTTGGCTCCGTACTGGTCTGGCAAACAATATCCATTGGTATCTGGAATATTAACCACTGTTGCACCAGCTGCAATAACAGCTTCTACCATCTGAGCAAGGAAAGCATTATCAGCTCTACCAGCATCTTCTGCATAGAATTCAATATCTTCAACAAATTTCTTCGCGTATTTTACAGCTTCAACACCTCTTCTCAAGATTTCCTCCCTGGTACTGTTAAATTTGTATTGAATATGCATATCTGAAGCACCGATTCCTGTATGGATTCTAGGTCTTTTTGCATACTGTAAAGCAGCAACTGCAGCATCAATATCTTTATTGTTAGCTCTGGTTAAAGCACAAATAATAGGCTCGCTAACTGCTTTAGATAATTCTACAACGCTTTGGAAGTCGCCGGGGCTGGAAATAGGAAATCCAGCTTCAATAACATCAACACCCAGTAATTCAAGTTCCTTAGCAATTTCTATCTTCTCACTTGTCGTTAACTGGCAACCAGGTACTTGCTCTCCATCTCTAAGAGTGGTGTCAAATACATAAATACGGTTCGGATCGTGTATCATATTTTATTCTATTTTTTAAGGCCTAAGCCCAGTTTTTTTAATTTTTGCCTGAACTTTATTTGTTCAAATCTTATTTGGAAGCCGGGTTTTATGTCGGCCTGTTGATTTCAATTTTAATTTGATGAAGAATATGCTTCTTCCGTAATATTTATTTCTTCAATCACTTTAACGTTTCCTTTATCTAAGAGAATTCTCTTTTCAAGTGTAGTTGGTAAGGCCGATTCATAATGGCCGACATAAACCAATGTCATACCGTTACTGCATAATTCGTCTACCAGACAGTTAAAGTATTGGGTTTGTTGCTGATCCAGACCCTGGCAAGGTTCGTCTAAAATCAGTAATTCCGGGTTTTTGATAATGGTTCTTGCCAATAATACCAAACGTTGTTTACCTAAAGGTAAAGTACCCATGGTCTCATTTTTGATGTCGGTAAGACCAAAATAGGCAACCAAATCGTCTACCTGTTTAGCTTTGGTATAAGGCAGTTCCAGTTGAAGACCAAAATTATCATACAGACCAGAAGCCACACTTTGCCATACAGTAGAAGACGTATCAAAATACCAATGGAATTCAGGAGAAATTAATCCAATACGTTGTTTAATGTCCCAAATACTTTCGCCACTACCTCTTCTGTTTCCAAAAAGATAAAGTTCATTGGCATAAGCTTGTGGATGATCTCCGTTTACTAAACTTAATAAAGTAGATTTTCCCGAACCATTGTGACCTTGCAAAAGCCATCTTTCACCTTTATTAACTTCCCAGTTTATGTTTTTTAAAACCTGTTTTTCACCATAGCTGATATTGATGTTAACCATCCTGATAATGCTTTCTGATGAATAATCAGGAGATTTCCTTAAGAATTCCGGAATTTCTCCTAAAGAGTAATCTGTATCTAATTGCAACCTGCCCGCAGAAGAAACCTCAACGATTTGTCCGTTTTCCAATAAAGCGAAACGATTGATGCTTTCAGGTAACTCTGTATCATTGCAGATTAAAATTAAGTTTACACCTGCTTTAGCAATACCGTCTAAAAGATCGTTTAAGCTTTTCCGGGAATTAACATCCAGTCCGGTGTAAGGCTGGTCGATGATAAGCAATTGTGGTTTTAACCACAGTGCTTTAACCAATTGAAGTTTTTTATGTTCTCCGCTTGATAATTCTATCAGTTGAGAAGTTTTTTGCCCTGCAAACCCTAAAGCATTGATGATAATCTCTGCCTGTGCAAAATCTAAACTGTTTTCTTTTCCAAAAAGTTTAAGTTCTGCTTCGACAGTGAGCGTCTCTTTAACCTGCAGGCTGGTATAGCGTTGCTGATAGTAGAAATTAGCAACACCTTCCAGATTTTTAAATTGATACCAGCTTTCTACGTACATGACACGAGCAGACAGTTTGCTGGTGGTATCAAAGTTAATATCTATATTTCCAACTGCACTTTGCGTACCTGTAATGATCTTAGCTAAAGAGGTTTTTCCACTTCCGCTAATTCCATTCAATACCCAGTTGTCTCCACGATTTATAGTCCAATTCAAATCCCTTAATACAACTTTATGTTTGTATTTCAGATTCAAGTTTTGGATATGGACGACAGGCTGAGACATTTTAAATCTTAGTTTTTTTTAATAACCACAAAGTTCGCAAAGAATACAAGGAGCGTAAAAAGGTCTTTGTAGAACTTTGCGCTCTTTGTGGTTAAATAATATTTATAATATTAAGCAGTTTTAATTGCTTTCATTGCAGTCATTGCTCCACGCAATTTTCTACCAACAATTTCAACCGGATGGTTACGTAAAACTTCGTTTACAGCAACTAATTCAGCATTATCAACAGAACCGTCTTTACCTTCGTTGAAGTTTTTACCTACTAAATCAGTATCAACAGTTTTCATGAAATCCGCTAATAAAGGCTTACAAGCCTGGTCAAATAAATAACAACCGTATTCAGCAGTATCAGAAATAACACGGTTCATCTCGAATAATTTTTTACGAGCGATAGTGTTAGCAATTAATGGAGTTTCGTGTAAAGATTCGTAGTAAGCAGATTCAGCTTTGATACCAGCTTCAACCATTGTTTCGAAAGCTAATTCAACACCAGCTCTTACAAAAGCAACCATTAAAAGGTAGTTGTCAAAATATTCTTGCTCACCGATTTTAGCGTCACCAGCAGGAGTTTTTTCGAAAGCAGTTTCACCAGTTTCAGCTCTCCATTTTAATAGGTTAGCATCACCATTAGCCCAGTCTTCCATCATTACACGGCTAAATTCGCCAGACATGATATCATCCTGATGTTTTTGGAATAAAGGACGCATGATATCTTTCAATTCTTCAGAAATATTGAAAGCTTTGATTTTAGCAGGATTGCTTAATCTGTCCATCATACCACTTACACCACCGTGTTTTAAAGCTTCAGTGATAACTTCAACACCGTATTGTACCAATTTAGAAGCATAACCAGCGTCGATTCCTTTTTCAATCATTTTATCGAAAGAAAGGATAGAACCTGTTTGTAACAAACCACAAAGGATAGTTTGCTCGCCCATTAAGTCAGATTTTACCTCTGCAACGAAAGAAGATCTTAATACACCAGCTCTGTGACCACCAGTACCTACACAGTAAGCTTTAGCTTGCGCTAAACCTTTACCTTCCGGATCGTTTTCAGGGTGAACAGCGATTAATGTAGGAACACCAAAACCTCTTAAATACTCAGCTCTAACTTCAGAACCAGGACATTTAGGCGCAACCATAATTACAGTAATGTCTTTACGAACCTGCATTCCTTCCTCTACAATGTTGAAACCATGAGAATATAATAGGGTAGAACCTTGTTTCATCAATGGCATAACAGCGCTAACAACAGCAGTATGTTGCTTATCCGGAGTTAAATTAACTACAACATCAGCAGTAGGGATTAATTCATCGTAAGTTCCAACTTTAAAGTTGTTTTCTGTAGCATTTTTCCAGGAATCTCTTTTACCTTCGATAGCTTCTTTACGTAAAGCGTAAGAAATATCTAAACCGCTATCTCTTAAATTCAGACCCTGGTTTAAACCTTGAGCACCTGCTCCAACGATAACAATTTTTTTGCCTTTTAATGCGTTTATACCATCAGCGAATTCAGAGTTTTCCATAAACTCACAAACGCCTAATTGGTTCAATTGCTCTCTTAACGGTAAGGTGTTAAAATAATTTGCCATTTTGTTATTTGTTATACTGTATTTAATTCTACTATTTTTTAATTAATTTTTTTTGAGCCAAAGCATAGCCTAAATGGATATTGTCATGTCCTGAAGTTGTAACAAGTACTTCTTCGAAAGAATTCATTTCCACCTTATAAGTCGATGTGGCAAACGATTGTACGTTTTTAAAAAAGCCTTTTTTATAATCCTCCCTGATCGATTCAATAGTTGATAAAGCAAGAGACTTTAGCTCATTAATTTCGTCGGAATTTATATAACGGGAAGGTTTAGTATCCTTTCTATAATCATCGTTATATTTTACTTCAGATGCATCGTTTTTAATTCCGGTACGAACATAGCAAAGCGTTTGTGTACTTACAACTATATGGCCGAAATTCCATATAATATTGTTATTAAAACCTTCTGGAATGCGATTCAACTCTTCAACAGAAAGAGAATCTACTAATTGAATAAAAGCCTGACGGGTTTGGATAATGAAATTAAAAACTTGTTCTGTCATTATTACATTGTAAATACTTTGTCTCTTTTGTTTAGATATTCATTTTCCGATGCCTGTTCGCCCGGAAGTGTATTTTCAAATTGTTTCAGCTTAGAATGGAAACCATCACTGTTTTTAATGATAGCCACCCTGGCGCTTCTTACAAATTCAATCAAACCATAAGGTTGCAATACATCTATCAGTTTATCCGTTTCTTCTCTGTGGCCTGTGGTTTCAAAAACAGTATAGTCTTTTCTAATCACAACAGCTCTGGCTCCATGTTCTCTCAATAAACGCTCTACACTAGCTTTTTCCGCTATGATATCTGTAGGGACTTTATATAGAGCCAATTCCTGCCAAACAATTTCTTCATTTTTGTTGTAATACACTTTCAGAACCTCAACCTGCTTTTCCAGTTGTCTCGCTACTTTTCTAACCACTTCTTCAGTTTCATGTATCACGATAGTAAATCTATGGATACTGTCTACTTCAGAAGGGGAAGTATTTAAACTTTCTATATTGAGCTTTCTACGACTAAATATAATAGCAATTCTACTCAGTAAACCAACTTGGTTTTCGGTATAAACTGTGATGTTATATTCCTGCTTTTCTATTTTTGCGTCCATAATGATTTACTAATTATTTAAGCCTGATTTCACTTACACTGCATCCTTGCGGAACCATAGGGAAAACATTGTTTTCTTTGGTAACCATAATTTCCAATAAGTAAGATCCTTTATGGTTAAGCATTGTTTCCAGGGCACCTTTTAACTGATCCCTTTCAGAAACTTTTTGTCCGTCTATATAATAGCTTTTTGCTAATGCTACGAAATCCGGACTGGTAATATTTACGAAAGAGTATCTTCTGTCGTGGAAAAGTTCCTGCCACTGTCTAACCATTCCCAGGAACTGGTTATTTAAGATAACAATTTTAACATCCACGCCACTTTGCATAATGGTACCTAACTCTTGTAAAGTCATTTGAAAACCACCATCACCAATAATAGCGACAACGGTTCTGTCCTGAGCTCCAAATTTAGCGCCAATAGCAGCCGGAAGCGCAAATCCCATAGTGCCTAATCCGCCACTGGTAATATTGCTTCTGGTATGATTAAACTTAGCATAACGACAAGCAACCATCTGATGCTGGCCTACGTCAGTAACAATAACAGCATCGCCGCCAGTTAATTGGTTCAGCAAATTAATTACTTCGCCCATAGTCATCTCACCTTCTTGAGGATTGATTTCTTTGTCGATACATTCAGCGATTTCTTCTTTTTCGTAATCTCTGAATTTTTGCAACCATGCTTTATGCTCTTTTTTCTCAACCAGCTCGGTTAAAAGTGGTAAAGTTTCTTTACAATCTCCCCAAACAGGAACTGTGGTTTTAACATTTTTGTCTATTTCGGCAGGATCAATATCTAAATGGATAACTTTTGCTTGTTTAGCATATTTGTCTAAGCGGCCAGTTACACGGTCGTCAAAACGCATACCTATAGCAATTAGTACATCACATTCATTCGTTAAAACATTGGGTCCATAGTTACCATGCATACCCAACATACCCACGTTTAACTCGTGATCTGTAGGAATAGCACCAGCGCCCATAATTGTCCACGCCGAAGGGATACCTGCTTTTTCTATAAAAGCTTTAAACTCTGCTTCTGCATTTCCCAATAAAACACCTTGTCCAAATAAAACAAAAGGTTTTTCAGCTTTATTGATTAATTCAGCAGCTTGTTCTACATATTCTTTTCTTACAATTGGGGCAGGTCTGTAGCTTCTGATGTGATCACATTTTTTGTAGCCATAGTAATCTGTCAATTGCAATTGAGCATTCTTTGTAATATCAATTAATACAGGTCCCGGTCTTCCTGTTCTTGCGATATAGAAAGCCTTAGCCATTACTTCCTCAATTTCAGAAGCATCGGTAATCTGGTAATTCCATTTAGTTACCGGTGTAGTGATATTGATTACGTCAGTCTCCTGAAAAGCATCTGTACCCAATAAATGAGCAAATACCTGTCCGGTGATAGCAACCATTGGAGTGCTATCTATTTGGGCATCTGCTAAACCAGTAATCAGGTTAGTCGCACCTGGTCCGCTGGTTGCGAAAACCACACCCACTTTACCAGAAGTTCTGGCATAACCTTGTGCGGCGTGGGTAGCACCTTGTTCATGTCTAACCAAAACATGATGCAGTTTATCTTCGTAATCAAATAAAGCATCATATATCGGCATTATCGCGCCTCCAGGATAGCCGAATATCGTATCAACATTTTCCTCGATAAGGCACTTAAGTACAATTTCTTGACCTTTTAGTTGTTGAACTGCTACAGTAGCAGTTTCTTCCGGACTAGTGGTCAGTAACACATCCTTTTGTTGCATTTTCTACACTTTTAAAATATTTATACAATACCCCTCTTTTAACCGGAGGTTCTGGTTGTTTCCATTGTGCTCTTCTTGCAGCTAATTCCTCGTCAGAAAGCAATACATTAATTGTATTGGTAGTTGCATCGATTTCTATGATATCCTCGTCCTGAATTAATGCAATTGTACCTCCCTCGTAAGCTTCCGGTACAATGTGTCCCACAACGAAACCATGTGTACCACCAGAGAAACGACCATCGGTAATTAACGCTACAGAAGAACCCAGTCCGGCACCAATGATGGCAGCAGTAGGTTTTAACATTTCCGACATACCAGGCCCTCCTTTTGGCCCTACGTAACGGATTACTACTACATCACCAGCTTTTACTTTTCCTGAAGAAATACCCTGAATCAATTCACTTTCACCGTTAAAGGTACGGGCTGTCCCTTTAAAGCGTTCGCCTTCTTTTCCGGAAATCTTTGCTACAGAACCTTCAGTAGCCACATTTCCGTAAAGCATTTGTAAGTGTCCGGTCGCTTTTATAGGTTTTTCCAATGGGAAAATCACTTTTTGATTTTCAAACTCGATATCAGGTACCGATTCTAAGTTTTCAGCAATCGTTTTTCCTGTTACAGTTAAACAATCTCCGTGGATTAATCCTTTGTTCAGTAAGTATTTCATTACCATAGGAACACCACCAATATTGTGAAGATCTTCCATCAGGTATTTTCCGCTTGGTTTCAAGTCTGCCAATACAGGGATTCTATCACTGATATCCTGGAAATCTTTTAATGTCAACTCCAAACCAACAGAATCAGCCATTGCAATCATATGCAATACCGCATTAGTACTACCTCCTAAAACCATAATAACCGTAATCGCGTTTTCAAAAGCTTTTTTGGTTAGGATATCGCTAGGCTTAATATCTTTCTCTAATAAGATTTTAATATATTTTCCAGCTTCTCTACATTCGTTTATTTTTTCCTGACTTAAAGCCGGATTAGACGAACTGTAAGGTAAACTCATACCCATTGCTTCAATTGCAGAAGACATGGTATTTGCGGTGTACATTCCGCCACAAGCACCGGCACCGGGGCAGGCATGCTCAATAACACCCTGATAATCTTCGTCGCTTAAGTTTCCGGCAAGTTTCTGACCCAATGCTTCAAAAGCAGAAACAATATTAAGAGCTTCTCCTTTGTATTCTCCGGGATGGATAGAACCACCGTAAACCATAATAGAAGGACGGTTTAATCTCGCCATTGCAATTAAAGATCCAGGCATGTTTTTATCACAACCAGGTACGGTAATTAAACCATCATAAAAATGAGCACCGGTAACAGTTTCTATAGAGTCGGCAATTAAATCTCTTGATACCAGGGAATATCTCATGCCCGTAGTGCCGTTGGTAATACCATCGCTTACACCAATGGTATGGAATGTTAAACCGACCAGACCATTATCCCAGACACCTTTTTTTACTTCTGCGGCCAGGCCGTTTAAGTGCATATTGCAATTGTTTCCATCATAACCCATGCTGGCAATACCGACTTGTGCTTTAGACATGTCAGCAGTAGTTAGGCCTATGGCATAAAGTTGAGCCTGTGAGGCAGGTTGCGTTTTGTCTTGAGTAATTGTCTTACTGTACTTGTTTAATTCCATTATATTATAACCTCGTAACTTAATTTATCCAATACTAATTTTTTATATGCTCTTTGAAGTGTAGCTCCAACACTATCTTCGAAATTTAATCTGTAAGGTACATCGTCCACAGAACCAATGCCCACGACTTCTGCAGCGGTGCTGCACAGGAATGCGCTGTCTGCATCTTTAAACTCTTCTGGTGTTATATCTTTTTCTATAACGTCTATATCAAAAGACTTTGCAATCCGAATTAAGGTTGCTCTTGTTATTCCCGCCAGTATATATTCTGAAGAAGCCGGAGTATATATTTTTCCATCCTTCTCACAGAAAAGATTTGCGCCCGGTGTTTCGGCTACAAAGCCTCTTTCATCTAACTGAATGGCATCATCATAGCCATTATTTGTAGCCTCTGTTGTTGCTATGATAGAGTTGATGTAGTTTCCGGTAATCTTGGCATCGATAGGAGATGTCTTCGGACTTGATCTTCTATGCGAAGAAATACAAGTATTCAATAGCTTATTGCCATTATAAAAGTCCCACTCCCAAGCCATTATGGTGATATCAGCTACATCATTAATTTTCAAATCCATGCCTCTCCCGGTTGTTACCAGAGGTCTTATATAGGCATTGTCCAATTTGTTGAGTTCCAATAGACGGTAAGAAGCCCTGATTAATTCGTAAACATCTCTTTTAAAAGGAATCCCTATCTTTTCGCAAGATTTCATCAAGCGTTCGAAATGTTCTTTTGCTTTGAAAATCTTTACACCATTGTCTGTAACATAAGAGCGTAACCCCTCAAAAACTCCAAAACCATAATGTACACTCTGACTGAAAATGTCGATGCCCGTGGATGTAGATTCCACAAACTCTCCTTTAGTGTATATGTATTTTTTCATCTTTGTTACAATTGAAATTTACTCAAAAAAAATGCCTCCACTAAGAAGGCATTTTTAAATATCTATTATATTTTATCTAAAACATGCCTTCTGCATACCACCTAAAATCAGGCGAATGACCAATAAGAAAATTAAGTTGATAATGACCAGCATGTTGATAATGTATTATATCAGTAATATCATTTTGATTGTTGTAAGGTAATATATCCTTTAATTAATGTCAATAGCTCCCAGAAAAAAGTTAAAAAAAAATAATGTGTCAAATTTATATTAAAAACATTCTTATTATTTTGTAATGAAATATTTGTTTAGAATTTAATTCTTATCGTTCTGAACCAAACATCAAAATGGTATTCGGTATAAAAGCTATGCTTGCATAGTTTGTGGTGCTGATTCTTCCTGAAATGACAAAAAGTGTAAAAAAAGTGATAGAAATCAGGATAGATATAAAAAGAAAAGGTTGGCAAATTTTGCCAACCTTTAATATCTGTAAATTATTAAAGATTACTGTTGCTGAGCACTCTCGGCAAGTAAAATAATCTTATTATTAATCACTTCAATAACTCCGCCAGTAATTAAGAACTTTTGTTCATTGCTTCCATTTCTCACAATCACTTTTCCTTTCTCTAAAGTAGAGATAATAGGAGCATGGTTGTTCAGAACTTCAAAAGAACCTTGAGTCCCAGGAACAGTTACCGAAGTAATGTTGCCGTCAAATACTTTTTTATCTGGAGTTAATATTTCTAAAATCATATCTTTTAAGTATCTAGTAGAAAGTACTTAGTATCAAGATTCAAGATAATCAAACGTCCCGATACTTGATACTAGCTACCTGATTCTATTTACGCGTTTGCTTCAGCTAATAATTTCTTACCTTTTTCAATCGCATCTTCAATGCTTCCAACTAAGTTGAATGCTGCTTCTGGATATTCATCCACTTCACCATCCATAATCATGTTGAAACCTTTGATAGTATCTTTAATGTCTACAAGAACACCTTTTAAACCTGTAAACTGTTCAGCAACGTGGAAAGGCTGAGATAAGAAACGTTGTACCCTTCTAGCTCTGGCTACAGTTAATTTATCTTCCTCAGATAACTCATCCATACCTAAGATAGCGATGATATCTTGTAATTCTTTATAACGTTGTAAGATTTCTTTTACTCTTTGTGCACAAGCATAATGCTCTGGGCCAACAACTGCAGGAGTCAGGATTCTTGAAGTAGAATCTAATGGATCAACCGCAGGGTAGATACCTAACTCAGCAATTTTACGAGAAAGTACTGTAGTAGCATCTAAGTGGGCGAAAGTAGTAGCAGGAGCAGGGTCAGTCAAGTCATCCGCAGGAACGTATACCGCCTGTACAGATGTGATAGAACCTCTCTTGGTTGAAGTGATACGCTCTTGCATCGCACCCATCTCTGTTGCTAATGTTGGTTGGTAACCTACCGCAGAAGGCATACGGCCTAAAAGTGCAGACACCTCTGAACCAGCCTGAGTGAAACGGAAGATATTATCGATAAAGAATAATACGTCTTTACCTTGTCCATCATCTTCGCCATCACGGAAATATTCCGCAACAGTTAAACCAGATAAAGCAACACGCGCTCTTGCACCTGGAGGCTCGTTCATCTGACCGAAAACGAATGTACATTTAGAATCCTTCATTAACTCTTTGTCAACTTTAGAAAGATCCCATCCGCCATTCTCCATAGAATGCATAAACTCATCACCGTATTTGATAATACCAGACTCCAGCATCTCACGCAATAAGTCATTACCTTCACGAGTACGCTCACCTACACCAGCAAATACAGAAAGACCACCGTGTCCTTTAGCGATATTATTGATAAGCTCCTGGATTAATACAGTTTTACCTACACCGGCACCACCAAATAAACCAATTTTACCACCTTTTGCATAAGGCTCAATTAAGTCGATAACTTTAATACCTGTAAACAAGATTTCGTTTTCGGTAGAAAGATCTTCAAATTTAGGAGGTGCATTGTGGATAGACTTACCATTAGCTTTGTCTAACTCTTCAATACCGTCAATAGCATCACCAACCACGTTGAAAACACGTCCTTTGATGTTCTCACCGATAGGCATTTTGATAGGAGCACCTGTATCAACTACATCCATTCCTCTCACTAAACCATCTGTAGAGTCCATTGCAATACCTCTTACACGGTCTTCACCAAGGTGCTGTTGAACCTCTAAAACAATTTTTTGACCATTTTCTTTACGGATTTCTAACGCATCGTAAATTTTAGGTAGCTTAGAACCTTCGGCAGAGAAGCTAACGTCTACTACTGGGCCAATGATTTGTGCTATTTTTCCAATGTTTGGCATGTTATATGACAATTTTTATTAAAATCAATTGTTTTTAAGCCCTTTAGGGCTACTACTTTGAGTGTGCGAAATTACATTTTATTACTTTAATTCAAAACCTATTTTTAATAATTATTTCATATTTTTTTATAAAGATAGATTAACCGCAAAGTTGTACAGGAGTATACCAAATGTATCAGGAGATTTTGATAAGGGAGTAGAGGAATAAACACTTGCTGCCGCCGGTGTTATAAGTATCTTTAAGAATTAATGTCTTTTGTGGTTTATACGATTTTATCGCGCCTTACCGGAACTGGTTATAACCAAAGCTGGTACAGATCCGCCGGTTTGCTTACAATTTTCCTTCACTTTTCTAACAGTTTTCCTTCATAGCGTAAGACCGGCGTAAGAGAAACGTAAGCCAATCGTAAAAGAACCGTAAGAGGAACGTAGGAAAATCGTAAGAGAAATGCAAGCCAATCGTAAGCTTTGCAAGGGAGATGGTACGGAAGAGTAGAGGAGAACTGTAAGTAAAACAAGAGAGAGGCGAAGGAGAGAAGTTATCTGTATCAGAAGTTTTGCAGAGAAGTTAGAATATGGCTTGAATCTTGCTTATCATTTATTTTAACTTGGATATATGGCAAATTTTAACTTTAAACATCTGGTTAGAGCTCTTCTTAACGCCCTCAAAAGTTTATATATAAGACTTTTTCAAAGAAGAGAAAGAGCATTTATCGATTATGACCCATTCATAAAAGAGGCACTATTTATTTAGCAAAAATGCTATTTCTTTTATCAATAATTTTTATTATGTTAGCATAGTATTTATTATGTTAACATAATAAATTAAGCGATTAATAACCTAATATTACCACTATGATGACAAAAAAGATAGTTCTTGCAGCGCTATTAAGTATCTCATCTGCCTCGTTATTTGCACAGGGGTTTCAGGTGAATCTTCAAGGCCAGAAGCAAATCGGTATGGCTGGCGCAGGAGTAGGTTTGGCTTTAGATGAGGCCGCTGTATTTTACAATCCCGGTGCAGTTTCAATGATTGATAAAAATGCGATAAGTGCAGGTATCAGTCCGGTCTTTTTTAAATCGGCATTTTTGCAACGCGGAGGAACACAGGTAGAATATAACAGAGACGAAGTGGCCACTCCGATTCAGATTTATGGTGTTTGGGGACCAAAATCAGGTAGAGTAAAACTCGGTTTAGGCGTTTATACACCGTTTGGTGGATTAAATAACTGGGGTGAAGATTGGTCAGGGAAATTTACGATAACTTCACTTGACCTCAAGGCAATCTATATACAGCCAACTATCAGCGTTAAGTTGACAGATAATATAGGCTTCGGTGCCGGATTTGTATTCAATCATGGAATAGTTGATTTGCAGAGAAGGGTACCTATTGCAAATGATCAGGGCGAACCGGGAAGTGCACAGTTGAAAGGTAGTGGTAATGCTTACGGCTGGAATGTTGGATTATTCATGAAAAGCGATATTGGCCTAACCGCGGGTTTATCTTACCGTTCGAAAATTGTAACCAAAGTAGAAGACGGAGATGCTAATTTTAAAGTAGCTAGTTCTTTGCAGCCTACTTTTCCGACAAAATTTAATGCTGAACTTCCTTTACCTGGAACTCTGGCATTCGGTCTGGGCTATCAGGCGAGTCCAAAAACTCAACTGGCGTTTGATTTGAGTTGGACGGATTGGAAAGTATATAAGAGTTTAGACTTTGTTTATAATAATAATACCAGGGTTCCAAACACCTCTTCCCCCAGAGATTACGGAGATGGATATGCGATAAGATTAGGAGCACAGCATATGGCTACCAACAAATTTGCACTTAGGGCAGGAGCTGCTTATGTGGTTTCTCCTGTTAGAAGCGGTTATGTAACTCCAGAAGTTCCGGATGCGAACAGGGTGGTATTGACAGCAGGTATGGGATATAACTTTACGCAGAAATTTGGTATGGATATCTCTTTTATGTTTGAAAAGCTAAAAGAAATCGATGAAACCAATTACGAAACCCAGTTATCAGGTAAGTTTAAATCTCATGTTTATATTCCTGGTATTTCTCTAGCTTATAGATGGTAATCAATTGTTAAACTTTAAGTAGAAATCATGAAAATCAAAAATATACAAAACTGGCTTGGTGCTTTGGCGTTAATCGCTTTTGTTTCATGCAGGCCAGAAATAGATGTACCCGCGTCTTCTGCAGGTAGCGCAAATTTTTCAAAATATATTGCGGTAGGAAATTCGTTAACAGCTGGTTATGCTGATGGCGGGCTTTATTTGGAAGGTCAGAAAGTTGCTTATCCTAATTTGATCGCCGAACAGATGAAAGCTGTAGGAGGCGGAAGTTTTACATCGCCTTTCTTTACCGAAGCACAAGCTAATGGATCTGGATATGTAAAGCTAACAGGTTTTAATGCTGATGGCTCTCCCGTATTAACCCAGGTTTCAGATAAGCTTGCTTATAGAAGCTCTTCTCCTTTGCTTTTGACCAAGTATACTAATGAAATTCAAAATCTGGGTGTTCCTGGTATGAGTGTACTTTTTTCGGGGCAGACAGTGATGAGTTCTGTTGGGGGGAATATGTATTTCGAACGTTTAGTACCGGATGCCAACGCCGGAACCATCTCTTACCAGCAGTTCGCTACTTCAAAAAGCCATACCTTCTTTACATTCTGGCTGGGAAATATAGATGCTTTAAATTGGGCAACAAGTGGTGGTAATCCAAAAAATGATCCTACAAAGGTTCTGACTCCTTTAGCAACATTCACTGGATTGTTGAATCAGTTTGTTACTGCACTGACGGCAAATAACCAAAAGGGAGCTATCGCTACTGTGCCCGATGTCTCTGCAATTCCATTTTTTAATACGGTAACAGTTGCAGCTATTAATAAAGCTTTGGAAGCAAATCCACAATTGCAACAGGCGGGAGCAACAAAATTAATCATCAGAACAGGAACGGGGGCGGTACGGGCAGCAGTTGATGAAGATTTGATTGTGCTGACTTTTGACAGAACGAAGTTAGGAGTAGGAGGTTATGGTGTTAGCCCTTTGAATCCAATGGAAAGCGATTATGTACTCGATAAAGATGAGGTGATAACTGTTCAAAATGCTATAAAATCATTCAATTCGGCAATTAAACAGGTTGCTGATGCGAAAGGCCTTGCCTTTGTTGATACTTATGCAATTTTAAATAAGATTAAAACAGGTCAGGATTTCGATGGTGTACATGTTTCATCATCATTCATAACTGGTAATGCTTTTTCTTTAGATGGGGTTCATTTAACACCTATTGGTAATGCTATCGTAGCAAATGCATTTATTGCGGCTATTAATGCCAAGTTTAGCTCAACTATACCTAAAATCAACGTAGCAAATTATTCAGGAGTTAAGTTCCCTTAGAATAAACTTCTATTTGCATCTGGTGAATTTATTTTAGAAGGAGGATGATCTTGTGAAGATTGTCCTCCTTTTTAATTTTAGCTTCGTAAGGATTCCCGGTTTAAAAATTGTTCCTTTCATCTCAAAAAGTTAACTTCGGAACATGAAGAAAATCTTGGTGACAGGAAGCAATGGTCTGTTAGGACAAAAATTAACAGACGCCGTTTTGAAAAACAAGCAATTTGAACTTATCGCGACGGGAAAAGGAACGAATCGGCATCCTGTTAAAGAAGGTTATATCTACGAAGAAATGGATATAATCGATAAAGAAAGCATAGCATTTATAGTAAATAAACATCAACCTGATGCTATTATCAATACCGCTGCGATGACCAATGTGGATACCTGCGAAACTCAACGTGAGGAATGCTGGTTGTTGAATGTTACTGCAGTAGAATACCTTATTGATATTTGCCGGGAGAACAGCATTCAACTGATTCATTTATCTACAGACTTTATTTTCGATGGTGAGGACGGACCATATACCGAAGAAGGGCAGCCTAATCCGCTTTCTTATTATGGAGAATCTAAATTGGCAGCAGAACAATTGTTGGAGAAGTCAGGAATACATTATGCAATTCTAAGAACGATTATTGTATATGGTATCGTAAATGACATGAGCAGAAGCAATATCATTCTTTGGGCAAAGGGAGCCCTGGAAAAAGGAAACCCTATCAATGTCGTAAATGATCAGTGGAGAATGCCTACTTTAGCCGAAGACCTGGCCGATATCTGTTTATTAGCTGTCGAAAAAGAGGCACAGGGTGTATATAATGCTTCGGGGAAAGATCTGATGAGCATTATTGAATTGGTAGAAAGAGTAGCGGACTATTACGGGCTGGATAAATCCCTGATCAAGCCAATCTCTTCAACTACATTAAATCAGGCAGCTAAAAGGCCCAAAAGAACAGGTTTTATTTTAGATAAATCTATCAGAGAACTTGGCTACAACCCGCATAGTTTCGAAGAAGGAATTCGTATTATGGAGAAACAATTGGCCGTTTTACAATAAGCGGAATTATTATACATCACAATAACATTAATATTAAAAAGACATGGCATTAAAAGTAGGAGATCAGGCACCAGCCTTCACATTGTTGAATACAGAAGCGAAAGAAGTAAGTTTATCTGATTTTGCTGGTAAAAAAGTTGTTTTACATTTCTTCCCATTGGCGTTCACCGGAGTTTGTACAACACAATTGTGTACATTAAGAGATAATTTCGGTTTCTACGAAGGAATTGGTGCACAGGTACTAGGCGTTTCTGTAGATTCACCTTTTACATTAGCTAAATTCAAAGAAGAAAACAATTATCAGTTCCCTTTACTTTCCGATTTCAATAAAGAAGTGTCAAAAGCTTATGGTGCTTTTTACGAGGATTTTGTTTTAGGTTTAAAAGGAGTGGCAAAAAGAGCGGCATTTGTAATTGACGAAAATCAAAAGGTTATCTACGCAGAAGTATTAGAGAAAGCTTCGGATTTACCTAACTTCCAGGCAATAGATGCTTTAATTAAATAAAAATATGGAACCATCAGTAAGTATTATATTTATAATAGTCGGGGCAGTTGTAGCGATATCACTGTTTCTGTATATTCTGCCGGTAAATCTTTGGTTTACGGCCCAGTTGTCTGGGGTAAGGATTAATCTATTGAATCTGGTATTAATGAGGTTGAGGAGAGTTCCGCCTTCATTAGTTGTAAATGCTATGATTACCTCTACAAAAGCCGGACTAAATATCACCTCCAATGAGATCGAAACCCATTATTTGGCAGGTGGACATGTAAATAATGTAATCAAGGCGCTTATTTCTGCTGATAAAGCGAATATTCCTCTGGATTTCAAATTGGCGACAGCAATTGATCTGGCGGGGCGTGATGTTTTCGAAGCCGTACAGCTTTCTGTAAATCCAAGGGTAATCAATACTCCTCCGGTTGCAGCCGTTGCTAAAGACGGTATTCAACTCATTGCAAAAGCAAGGGTTACAGTTAGGGCAAATATCAACCAATTGGTGGGTGGTGCCGGAGAAGAAACTATTCTTGCCAGGGTAGGCGAGGGGATTGTGAGTACAATCGGATCGTCTACAAGCCATAAAGAAGTTTTGGAAAATCCCGATAGCATTTCGAAGGTAGTATTGTCTAAAGGATTGGATTCTGGTACTGCATTCGAAATTTTGTCTATCGATATTGCTGATATAGATATTGGCGAAAATATCGGAGCTAAATTGCAAACAGATCAGGCGGAAGCTGATCTTAAAGTTGCAAATGCCAAAGCCGAGGAGCGAAGAGCTATTGCTGTGGCGTTTGAGCAGGAAATGCGGGCAAAAGCACAGGATGCAAGAGCGAAAGTTATTGAGGCAGAGGCACAGGTTCCTTTGGCTATGGCCGAAGCCTTTAGAAACGGAAATCTGGGTATTATGGATTATTATAAAATGCAAAATATCCAGGCAGATACCGAAATGAGAGGTGCTATTGCAAAACCAGGCTCTTCTTCTGGTAAGACGGATAAAAAATAATTAAAGATTAATTATTCGTATTAGGCGGACTCGAAATATCTTCTTAAAGGGTAAGAGTTTTGATTCCGCCTTATCTGAACAATATTTATCTATTTCTGACTGTAGTGACCCATTGCAGAGATAACAAAAACCATTACAGTTTCTTCTTCAATTTTGTATCATAATCGGTCTTTTTGATTGATCCTTCGCGACCAAAAACCAGAAAGTTCATGTTTTAATTGTTCTGGGTTTCCGGTCCCTTTATATGGATGTTCAGAAAGTTCTTTGAAAATTTTTTCTATTTTTCTGATATTGGATTTATTTCCTGACTTATAATGTTTTTTTAGTTGAGCCAGAGCTAAAGCTTCTACTTTTACTTCAAACTTTCCCATAGATTATGCGGATCTATAGTTTTATAATCAGCCCGCTCTTCAGCAACTTTTATTGTCTTTACAAATTCCGGGTCATAATTTTCTGTATATTCTTTTTTTTCAAAGTTAATCTTAAGAGCTTTTAAGAATGCTTTGATAGCCTCCAATTGCTCTTTGTTTTCTGGGCGAACTATTAAAGTTTCCATAATCTCTAATGATTTGATTTATACAAATATAGTGATTTTTAGAATGGATAATACAAGCCAGCCTGACAAAACAAGTGTCACATTAAGTGCCCTCGAAATGTGATGCAAAGAGAATAGGTCAGAAAATATAGGAGTCACATTAAGGTTCTCGACATGTGTGCGGAGGTTTAGTGTTTTTTTGTTTATCGTCTGTCTTTCATTGTCTATCGAGCAACGAACATCCTAAAGGAGTTCGCCAAATTTTGTCAGGCTGAGGCACTCGAAGCCTTTTTTCTTTATAGGATCTAAGTATTAATCCCCCTGCACACGCTTCCGTCCTCATATCCAGACTGGCCTAGTTCTTTCCCTTCAGCTGGAAAGAACCAAAGAGCCGTGGCCCATAAGCTTTGTAGCTTCATCTAAATAGTCTTTAACATGCGCAATCCGGATATGCGCAAATGTTAGTGCATTAGCAATGCTTTCTACAACACATTGAATTGCTTGGTTATGCTATTCTATTAGTTAGTGCACAAAGATTTATTTGATTACGCTTCCAAATCTTATATACGCCATTTTCGTTCTATCAAGGGTATTGATTGTGATTTGCAGTGCTATTATGTCCTTCTACCTGCTCCGAAGGAGTTCCTTTGTCCCGAAGCGATTCCTTTGAAGGAAGAGAAGGTACCCAAAGGGCGAATAAAGGATTTCATCATACTGAATTTAATTAAGGATCTTTTTTTGCTAATCTTCAAGTCTGGCTAGTTACTGCTCGCTACTATTATCTTGAAACCAGTGCAATACTTCAAAGTGGAACTAAGGTGGGAGTATACTGGGAGTAAAGTGCTAGTAAAGTGGGAGTAGCAAGGTTGAATTGTCTTTTTGATATCTTTATAGATTGGTCACATTGAGGCTTCCGAAATGTCGAGGGAAGGAGTAGAGTAAGCCTGGGTTATAACGGCATTCGAACGATAGAAGCGGTTCGCAAACATCCGATAGCTAAATTTTTAAAATAAAATTTGCACTAATCGTCCTATTGTCTATCTTTGCATTCCCAATCGCGGGAAATGATAGATGTCTTGGATTGTAAGATGTCTTTTGAAATTGGATCTGTAGCTTAACTGGATAGAGCACCTGACTACGGATCAGGAGGTTAGGGGTTCGACTCCCTTCAGGTCCACTGATTTAATCAAAAGCCTTTTTGCCCCGGGCAGAGAGGCTTTTTAATTTCAAACCAAAAAACTATGCTAAACTTAGTACTATTTGGCCCTCCAGGGGCAGGTAAGGGCACCCAATCTCAGAAATTAATCGACAAATATGCTTTAATTCACCTTTCTACAGGAGATATTTTAAGAGCTGAGATAAGTAACGGAACAGCGCTTGGCTTAGAGGCAAAGAAACTGATGGATCAGGGATTACTGGTACCTGATGAAGTGGTGATTGGTATGATTAGCAATAAATTGGATGCTAATAAAGACGCAAAAGGATTTATTTTTGATGGTTTCCCTCGTACAGTGGCGCAGGCCGCTGCTTTAGATCAGCTATTGATTTCTAAAGGTTCATCTATTTCCGGAATGATTGCATTGGAAGTAGACAATGAAGAGTTGGAAAAACGTTTATTGTTAAGAGGAAAAGAATCCGGTCGTCCGGATGATCAAAACCCTGAAATTATTAAAAAAAGGGTAGAAGAGTATAATAACAAAACTGCTCCCGTAGCTAATTACTACAAAGAGCAAAACAAATTCACAGGTATCAACGGTATTGGACAGATCGAACAGATTTTCCAAAATATTGTTAATGTGGTAGATTCGTATTAGTAGGGAAATTTAAAATAGTAAGGAATTGCAGTACTTTTGAATCAAGTAACTGCAATTTCTGTTTATAAGGTTAATGTCATGTCACAAGGGTCGAATTTCGTAGATTATGTAAAGATTTGTGGTCGTTCTGGTAACGGAGGAGCTGGATCAGCTCATCTTCACAGAGATGTTCGTACAGCTAAAGGAGGTCCGGATGGTGGAGATGGTGGAAGAGGGGGACATGTTATTGTTCGTGGTAATGCACAATTATGGACATTATTACACCTTAAATATCGCAAACATGTAATAGCCGAACACGGAATGTCGGGAGGCAGTGCCTTGAAGACCGGACGTGACGGTAATGATGAAATATTAGAAGTTCCACTGGGAACTGTAGCAAAAGATGCAGAAACCGGAGAAGTGCTTTTCGAGATTACTAAAGATGGGGAAGAGAAGATCCTCGTAAAAGGTGGCCGTGGAGGATTAGGTAACTGGCATTTTAAATCTCCTACCAATCAGACACCAAGATTTGCCCAACCCGGCGAAAAAGGTCTGGAAGAATGGAAAGTATTGGAATTAAAGGTATTGGCGGATGTAGGTTTGGTTGGATTCCCTAATGCGGGTAAATCTACCTTATTATCTGTTATAACTGCAGCAAAACCTGAGATTGGTGATTATCCTTTTACAACCATTGTTCCTAACCTGGGAATCGTTTCTTATCGCGGAGGGAAATCTTTCATTGTGGCAGATATCCCTGGAATTATCGAAGGAGCGTCGCAAGGCAAGGGGTTAGGCTTTCGTTTTTTAAGACATATCGAACGTAACTCGGTATTGCTATTTATGGTGCCTGCAGATACTGGACGAACCATTAAAGAGGAATACGAAATCTTGTTGGCAGAGCTGTCTGCATATAACGAAGAGTTACTGCATAAGCCAAAAATACTGGCTATTACCAAATCAGATATGCTGGATGAGGAGCTTGAAGCGGAAATGAAAAAGGACTTACCTGATTTGCCTTATGTTTTTATCTCTTCAGTCGCACAGAAAGGACTAACAGAACTGAAAGATCTGCTTTGGAAAGCGATAAATAGTTAGACTGTATTGTTTAGTAGTTAGGTCTCAGAGATTGAATTTCGTTTATCCTTCTCCCCTCTTGGAGAAGGTGCCTGAAAGGCGGATGAGGGAAAATAAACTACGTACTTTACATTAACCTATCACTCTCTCTCTAACTTTTACAGCTGGATTGCCCTGATAAATGCTATAAGCATCCATATTTTTTGTAGCCACGCTTCCAACACTCAATACAGCATGGGAGTGGCAGATAACTCCCGGGCAAACGGTAGCTTTAGCACCAATCCATACGCCACCTTCTAAGGTTATTGGAGATATAGCAAGATCGAACTTTGTAGATTTATAATTGTGGTTACCCGTTAGTAGCATAGCCCCTTGAGAAATACAGCAGTTTTCACCAATCCGCACCCAATCCAGATTCTCTATATAGCATTCTGCCAGCCAGGAGTGATTACCCATTTCTAACTTCCAGGGGTATTTAATGTGTATAAAGGGTTTTATACGTACGTCTTTACCTATTTTGGCACCGAAGCATCTGAGGATAAATACCAGTACCGAACTGAAAGGTATTATTCCGGAACGGAAAAATAGAGCGCTGGTAAAATACCATAAAAGTTGCTTGATAAGGGAAGCTCCAATATCGAACTCTTTGGTATCAAAATCTTTTTTGAGTTGTACTTTGTTTTGCATATACGTTTTGATGTGATTGCGAGAGCCTGTTCCGATTTTTCGGAAAGGAACGACGCGGCAATCTATTTCTGTTTTACTTTATTTATGGATAGATTACTTCGCTATGGCTCGTAATGACGCTCCTATGAATGTCATTGCGGGAAGGAACGACGTGGCAATCTATTTCTATTTGTCTTTTTACTTTATATAAGATAGATTACTTCGCTATGGCTCGTAATGACGCTCCTATGAATGTCATTGCGAGGAGGAACGACGTGGCAATCTTTCAATTGATTGATAAGAGATTGCTTCGCAGGCTCGCAACGACTCTCTCTACTTTTGTCATTGCGAGAGCCTGTTCCGATTTTTCGGAAAGGAACGACGTGGCAATCTATTTCTGCTTGTCTTTTAACTTTATATAAGATAGATTGCTTCGCTATGGCTCGTAATGACGCTCCTATCAATGTCATTGCGAGGAGGAACGACGTGGCAATCTTTCAATTGATTGATAAGAGATTGCTTCGCAGGCTCGCAATGACTCTATCTACTTTTGTCATTGCAAGAGCCTGTTCCGATTTTTCGGAAAGGAACGACGTGGCAATCTATTCCTGTTTGTCTTTTTACTTTATATAAGATAGATTACTTCGCTATCGCTCGTAATGACGCTCCTATCAATGTCATTGCGAGAGCCTGTTCCGATTTTTCGGAAAGGAACGACGCGGCAATCTCATTTGTGTGATTTATCAGAGATGTCAATATGCGCAGTGACTTCATGTAAATTCATAACTAAAACCAGTCCTTACTCAAGTCAGACCAATTAGGATTCTCTAAATTAATGAGTTCCAGTTTTTTTGATCTGGGTCCTGCTTTTATTTGTTTCTCTCTGGCTATAGCTTCTTTAACTGAAGCATAATCCTCATAGTAAACTAATTTATGGCACTTATACAATGATGTGAATTTAGACCCATTTTCAAATTTATGTTCCCATATTCTGCGTTCGAGATCATTGGTTACCCCAGTATAAAGAACAGTATTGTTTCGATTAGTCATAATATAAACAGAATATTGTTTGATAACTGATTTTATCATATGACTATTTTATCGGAGATTACTTCGCTATCGCTCGTAATGACGCTCCTATGAATGTCATTGCGAGAAGGAACGACGCGGCAATCTTTCAATTGATTGATAAGAGATTGCTTCGCAGGCTCGCAATGACTCTATCTACTTTTGTCATTGCGAGAAGGAACGACGTGGCAATCTATTTGTCTTTTTACTTTATTTATGGGATAGATTGCTTCGCTATGGCTCGTAATGAAGCTCCTATCAATGTCATTGCGGGGAGGAACGGTGCGGGCAATCTGTTCCTGTTTGTCTTTTTACTTTATTTATGGGATAGATTACTTCGCAGGTTCGTAATGACGCTCCTATGAATGTCATTGCGAGAAGGAACGACGCGGCAATCTTTCAATTGATTGATAAGAGATTACTTCGCAGGCTTGTAATAACTCTTTACTTTTGTCATTGCGAGAGCCTGTTCCGATTTTTCGGAAAGGAACGACGTGGCAATCTCTATAAGAGTAAAACTTATGGAGAAATATAAGTCATTTTACCTCTCCTTCTATTCCACCAATAAATACCCAATAAGAGCAATGCATAACAGATATAATTAAAAATATCATGGTGATCTATGCGAAGTTCCCTGGCTTGTTTCATATAATAGGCAATCAGAAAAATCCTCAAAGAATTCAGCAGGGTAAATATGGTAAAACCGGTTAAAACAAAGTAAATACGCTGTTTAATTTCTTTTTGCGGCAGCGCTACGCCAATGGCTGCTAGAGCACTTAAAATACCATAACCAATACAGGAGTAAACAATATTAATTCCTCCCTTACCAATAATGCGCATTTGGGTAGAATTACTTAAAGTCTGTAAATCAAAAATAGCAGCAATTTTAACCGCAATCCATATCAGTAATTCCCGATACCATTTAATGAAATTTAAATGCTGTTCTGCAAAAGGCCAATATAAACCACCTGGAGCGCATAATCCTATCCATAATTGGCAGAAGCCATAAATTAACAGGTATGAACCAATTAATATCAGCAAGAATCTAATCTGCGCTTTGTTCATGTTGTCTTTGCTTAAGCTCGTAGATTTTTGCGTCAATCAGGAACCGAAACCAGAAGCATTGCAGGAAATGGAAAATCAAACCTCTTGTTCCGTCCAAAAATCCCAGTCGTAAAAAATAACGAATAAAGAAATAAATAAAAGGCCTGACAAACAATGGGAACTTCTGATAAATGTTCTTCAGCATTCTCCGTTGTGCAATAGGATTTCCTGTGGATAAGCTCCCCTTTATTACCCGATCATTATAATTAGTTTGGGAAAACTGTTCCCACGCTTCCAGGTTAGACCATTTATCATGTCTCAGGGTAAAAGTGCTTAAAGATTCTGTAATCAAATCAATAATATCTCCTTTCAACTTGATGGCTTGTCCCTCAACCTTAAAATGCTGGTCATATAGTTTATCCTCACATTGCCCAAAACCTTTTCTGAACAACACCGCATGATAGGTAGGGTAATGGCCCCCATATTTAATCCATTTTCCCATGAACATGGTTTTTCTGCTGGCTAGGAAGCCATTAGTATCCTGGCTAATTCCGATTTGAAAATGTTGTAGTACATTCTGTTTAAATTCAGGTGTCAGTCTGTGGTCCGCATCTATATTCAATATCCATTCAGTAGAAAAAGGGAGGTTGCTGATAGCCCAATTCCTCTGCTGACTATAATTCTCGAAAGGATGATTGATAACTTTTATATTCTCATATTGAGCGAGTATCGTTAATGTCCGATCTGTCGATCCGGAATCAACTATAAATATTTCCTCGGCAAAACCATATACACTGTCTATACAGTCTTTAATATTATTCTCTTCGTTATACGTAAGTATTACGGCACTTATAGGTGCTGTCATTTTTTTATTCTAAAATTTAATAGGTAATGCTGATGGATATTTACGAAGTAAGCTGTGTAAAGCTTTAGATATCAATTCTATTGGGATTAAAGTACTTTATTTCAGGAATCCTTAAAAAGTCCTTGTCATTATCAGATACTAATATCAGTTTATTAACGATTGCTGTTGCAGCGATAATAGCGTCCGGTATTTTAATATTATATAGCTTTCTAATTCGGATAGTTTCTTTTATAACTTGATCATCAACATAATAAATTGATGAATTTTCAACAAAGATCTTATACACTTCAATATTTTCTTGATTATTTGGATTCCAAACCTGAAGCTCAATCTCAGTTATAAATGAAAGCAGGCATTCTTTATCAACAATTTTGTCAAGTAAAGACAAGCCTTTAGGAGATAAAGAATTGTTTATATATTTTATTACTGCCGAGGTATCTATTAAATATCTCTTTGCCATTGATTTCTAATTATCTCCAATTGTTCATCAATTGCTTCTTTGCTCATTGGCGTTTTTACTTTTTTTCTTAAATCTGACAGTTTTGCAGACTCTTTTTTTACAACGCGTATCAGCTGGAGATCCTCCAGGTGTTGCAAAAGTTTTAATGCTTTTTCATTTGTAAGTTCTATAGTCAACGTTGTCATAATCTCAAATATAACAAATACTATGCAGTTTATTTAGTGCCTGGTTTCAACTTAAAACCTACAACTTAAAACTTATAACCTACAACTTCCCACTTAAAACCTCCCTATACATCTCCCAATACCTCTCCACCAATTTGTCTTCTTTAAAATCTTCTATAACTGTATCCTGTATCCGCTTGCTGTCTATCTTCTGCCTGCTTATTTTATTGTATGCTTTATTGAGTTTTTCCAGCAGATCCTCTTCCGCTCGCTCACATACCCAACCTAAATCTTTCTCCAATACATAATCACTTAAACCAACATTCTCAGTAATCAAAACCGGAGTTCCGCTAAACAGAGATTCAATCACTACATTGGCGAAGTTTTCATCATAGGAGGGAAGTACAAACAAATCATTCGCTGCCAACTGCAGGAATTTCTCTTCCTTATTCAGCATTCCCAGCCACGATAAATGTTGCGCAATTCCTAGTTGATTACTCAATTGCTTCAGTTCAGAGATATAATCAGCTTCTCCTGTTCCAGCAATTTGTAAGTGAAAAGGATATACTGTTTTAGAAAGCACTATAAATAACAGTTCCAATCCTTTCTTTTGCTCAATTCGGGAAAGGAATATGATTTTTAAGCTACCGTTAACATCCTGATGTCTTTGCAGCAAAGTATCCACTTGTTCCCATGGCAATTCCACCAAATTTGAAATTGTCGTAATACCTTTTGGATTTAACAGGATTTGCATATCCATTTCTTCTCTTTTACTGGTGGTATGGATATGGCATTTTTTTAATAAGGGCTTTCCAATATATTGATGAAAAAGTTTTTTAGCTGCGCTGGTTCTGTTGTTAAAAGAATAAGTGCTTAATGTCCCTCTGGGCGTAAAAACTATCTTTTTACCTTTCATCACCGCAATCAGACAAGAAAATATGGAAACCAGATTCCACCAGGCATGGATATGGATAATATCAAACTCTTTAGCTGTCTTCCATAACTTCCAAAATAAAGCCGGTGAAAAATGACTGTGGTCTTTAGTCCAACGCTTAAAATAATGTACTTCTACGCCATCTATACTTTGTACAGTTCCGGAGGGGTAGGGAAGTTCTTCTGCTCCATTGGCAAGGGTGGTGTATACCTTTATTGAGTTTAAAGTTAAAAGTTTAGTGTTAAAAGTCCCTTCTATTCCGAAATTATATCTGCCATTTTGAACTTCCCTAATCGAATTCGAGACAGGCTGATTCAGTATCTCCTCTTCTCGTTCCTTTGATCTTGCAATCTGCGTCTTGCTTTCCACTTTCCACTTTGCACTTTTTACTAATTCCTGACACAGCTTCGCCACAGACATAATTGGCCCGCCGTAAATATACGCTGGTTTATAGGATGCTATGATGTGGAGTATTTTCATTTGTCAGACTAAGGTACTCGAAGCCTCTTCGTTATTCGTTGATAAGGTAAAATTAAATATTGTCATCCCGATACTTCGTTAATTGTCATGCTGAGGTTCTCGAAGCATCTATATAAGTTTATCCAAATTATTAATGCCGGTTCTAAGTGGAAGCGACTTAATTTTTAAGGTTACAAAGGCACAAGAAACATTGCACAATCTCCTTCGCTTCATTCTTGCGCCATTTTAGGGGATTTTCAAGGTTATGTGTAATTATTCGGTATTAGTTATTTACTGTTCGCCCCGTCATCCTGAACTTGTTTCAGGAGCTATAAGCCAAGAGGAAAAATGCGACACCCTCTAACTCCTTAACCAACAAATTATATGTAATGTTTTTTATTTTTCGAAGATCCAAGAAGTATGTGCCCATTTAGTTTCGCAATCATTCCTTGAACCATTATGAGGGATTGTTATTTTTTGAGATTTTTAAGATAAGACCTCGATATAAGAATTGTTCTTTTCAAAGAAGTATATCTTAAAGCAGAATGCTGTCCAATAGCAGACTGTTCATAGTAACTCTTCCAAAGCTTATAATGGTTATGAAAATACTTACCCAAAAAATCCCATGGCTTGGGAGATCCTATAAAATGGAATATTGCTTCATCGTCTTTGTAAACTTTATCTTTGGAGTTCGCATGCAATTGATGATTAAATGATTTACCCAAAGCAAAAAACTCATCGCTAAATGTTGTATTTAAAACAGCCTGATCTGCGGAGAGAAAGTGTCCTGGATATTTTTTAATGGTTTCTAAACATCTATTTAATCCATCTGTTTTCCTCCATAATTTGAGATTTATGCCTAATACACCTGCATTAAAACAAGCCCCATTTAAATTTAAATTGGCCTTTGTAAATAAATTCTTATCTAATGAATAGCTTCTAATGCCTGTCCCATCAACGTATAAAAGAAATTCGTTATTCATTTTATTAAAAACATCATTAACATCTTTTTGTATTATTAGATCTGTATCCAAATACAGCACTGTGTTTTTGTCAGGGAGAAGATCGGCTAAAAATAAACGGCCATAGGTAGTGGTGTTACCATGTAATGTATTGGCACCTTCTATATAAGTAGTGGGGGCGTCTTTAATTTCGAATGATTGATGAGGTCTTTTATGAAGCTTAAAAGTTTTATAAAGGTTTCCTTTATGTTCTGAAGATAGTTTATCGGCAAAAAGAATAATATGTATAGGCGTTGAATTTATATTATGCTGCATTAAGGAAACTAATGTTGCATGAGTACCTGGTAATATGGTGTGATCAGAGAAAAGAGTTATAATATTTTTCATGAATAGGTCATTTTACGAATAAGAGATATAATATTGTTTTCATAATGTCCCCATGTGAAATGTTGTGCAGCTTCATAAGCTTTTACAGAATCTTCCAAAATATTTTCATAATGTTCAAAATAATCCAAAAGAGCAGCCTTTAATGCGTCAATATTTCCCGTTTCTATAATTTTTCCACCCCCATATTGAGCAACAACATCTTTAGCTCCAGTATTCTCTGTAATAATGACAGGGGTTCCACAACCCATACTTTCTAATACCACCATAGCCCATGAGTCTAATAAGGAAGGAAAAACAAATATATCTGCTTGTTGATATTCTTTTACTAGCTTCTCATGATTCATAAAAGGTTTATGAATAATGGGAAAATTTGTGTTGGTAAAAAAGTTCTGATCAATTAACCCTCCCACTAATGTAAGTGTAATTTTAAAATCGGTGGTTTTGTCAATTTTCTCTAGAGCGTTTTTTAGTTCTATAATTCCTTTTCGTTTAATGATAGCACCTGTATAAATTAAGTTGAAATTATTTTGTTTTAGTGTTTTTTCTTTGAATCGAAATATATTTTCATTATAACCTAAATTGACAACCCATAATTTGTCAGATGAAATTGCATGTTTAACCATAGAATTACAAGCGAAACTAGATAAGGTGATGATTTTATCTGCCAATTGGTACTCTTGTTCTTTTATTTTATTAAGCCTTATTCTGAAATTGTTCATTTGTAAATGAGACAAACTGGAATGTTGTTTTGACAGGTCTTCAATTTCCTGATAATGTATTTGTGCTAAGTCTAATATTGTTATTTTATTTTGTCTTTTAGCTATTTTAAACGATTCCAAAGAACTCATTTCATAACCAATAAAAATATCATAATCTTGTTTTTTTAGTTGTTTAGCAACCCATTTATCATGAAAAGTGTCTGCCCATAATTGTATATTTTCTCCTTTCTTAGGTTTGAGTTTTAACAATAGCTTTCTTAATAATTCTATTAAGGGATAATGTACTATTTGTATTTGTGCTAGATTTTTGTCATATTTCTTTTGAAGCTGTTTGCTTAATTGCACTTTTATGCCTTGTGGTGCTATCGATAATAAAGACTTCCAAAATATACTTCTTGGTTTATACCAAAATAAGGTGTAAAATATAACTTCATGACCATCTTTAATTAAGGCATTTATCAGTTTATATACATGTTGCTTACCCGAGTGGGAGACTATTATTTTCATTCTTATATAAGCTGTAATCTAACAATATAATACCTAAAGCCAGATAAAAATTAGTATAAGGATTGGTAGTAATTATGGTAGCTAGAAATGTGATGGGTAGGACAATTAAATAAAAAGACTTATTGCCGTATATATTCTTTATCAAAAGAAAGAATAAGATAAGCTTTAATAGCAATAGTGGGTAACCTCCATCTAATAGGATACGGCCAATTTCATGTTCTATAGGTACTGTTCCTCCATATTTGGAACTTCCTAATAAGGAGTTAATCCCCTGATAACTTGTTCCTAATCCTACACCAAATATTATATACTCGGATCCGGAGTCTAATAGCGTATTAATAGGTCCAGAGATTCGTTGACTCCCTTCTTCTCGATTTTCTATAATACGTGTAGAAATATTATCGATTGCATTTTGAAGCTGATGTTGAATACCAGTAATATCATTTAATCCGATATTGAGGATGAAAAGTAAAATAGTAAGAAACAAGCCTCGTATTAATGTTGTTTTTTCTTTTACTTGAAAAAATACAAAACAGGTTATTGTAACTATGTATATTAGTATTGAACTTCTGGAACCTGTTGTTAAAGTACCTATTGCACTTAAAAAGAATAAACCGATTAGTATATACTTGTTCTTTGCTTGAATATAGCAGCTTAAAAGGAGGTATAGGAGAAAAAATATGTATGACGAATAACCTCCTATATAACTGAATGTACCAGAGGCCCTAGTCGCTTTATCTACAGTTGCAGCGTAAATTATTTCTTCTTGAGGCTCCTCTTCGTATATATTAGATATTCCAGACTGAATATATTGATTAATAGGGTCGTCAGGAGAAGAGTTGTATTGAATTAATCCAATAACAACTTGTATAATACTTAGTACAACAAAATAAGGGATAAGTTTCTTAAAGTTTATAATATCCCTATTGGAAAAATAGGCAAATAATAATAACCAAAAACTACTATGTAACAGTATCCCCACTACACCATGTACTATGGTATGATTTAGAGGATTTACTGCCATCGGGATGAGTAATATCAGGTATATAGTAAGTGCTACAGAATACTCCGTATTATATAATTTTCTTTCTTTAGGTAGCTCTTTCTTAAAGAATATTAAAATAATAAAGATACATATAACAGGGAATGCTGTTATAAATAAATTGATAACGGAAGAGCTAGTCATCCATTTCCTAATAGCTCCTCCAAGTGAAATGAGCAAGAATGAAATAAGGATAGTCAGATCAATTTTTTTCACAAAATTCTTTGAAGTAAAAGATTAAGCTATCTTTTCTGGCCCATAATTTGGCTACAACTCGCTTAAGGATATCAAATTTTCCTGTTAGTATATTGTATGCAAAACTCATTATTCCGATTGATGCGTTATTACCGATAAATGTTGAATATAAAAAATAAAACAATTGCTTTTGTGGTGAAAAAAATACATAAGAGATATAGAAATAGTTTCTATTTCCATATTTTAACCGCTCCAAATCCCTTTTTAGATTAGGTGCTCTAACTCCATTAAAATGATCGACATAAGCTTTTGAATTGTAGATGATTTTATACCCTAGTTTTTTAAATGTAAGCGTTAAATATAGACCATATAGAGGAGACACATCTTCTCTAAATATTTTGGGGATTGATATGCTTTTTAATATTTGAGTTCTCCAAGCACTATTTCCTTCCATTACAGTATCAACCTCTAATAAATTATCAGATTTAACCCATCCAATATTACCATAATATCTTCCATACCAGTTGATTGTGCCAGGTTTTCCTTTTAATTTAGGTGTTGGAACACTAGGGGTAAATACCTGACCTCCTACTACTCCAACTTCTTCATTGTCAAAGGGAGATAGGAGCTCTCTAAACCAATTTTTTTTGACCTCTGTGTCATCATCAAGAATAATTGTTAACTCTTCCTCGATGAGATTTAGTGATGATTCAATGGGAGGTATGTGACCAGGTTCTGTAACGGTACATTTTATTATTTTTACCTCATTTGAAGAATATTCTGACCTAATGTCATCAATAGCAGATTGGGTGAGTTCATCCGTGTCTCTATGGGCTATGACAATTTTATCAGGAAGCATGTCTCCTTTTAAAACGGAATCTACACAATTCTTTAAGAGCAGAGGTCTGAGATAGGTAGCGATTATAATAGCCGTGCTGCGTTTTCTCATCGTTTTTTTATAAGTTTAGCAGGTACGCCCGCCCATATTTCATTTGAAGGGATTGATTTCGTCACAATGGAACCAGCTCCTATTATAGTACCATGTCCTATTTTAACCCCTTTTAATATCACTGAGTTACAGCCTATCCATACGTCTTGCTCTATTGTAATTGGTTTATTAAGCCCACGTTGTGTTCTAATAAGTTGGTTAGATTCTATCCCATGATCGTGATCTATAAATTTACATCCCGATGCTATTAATACATTGTCTTCTATCAGAATAGATGCAGCTATATTAAACTCACAATGATTTCCTATAAAGACATTATTACCAATTAAAATAGAGTTTCCGGAAGTATAAGGCCCATCGTGTTTGAAAAAAATATCATGTTCTAAATATGTGTTTTTACCAATTTTAACTTTATGGGGCCAGGTGAATTTAGTACTACATGGTATAGTACTTTTACTGTCTAACCCATATAGTTTTAAAACTTTTAAGTAAATAAATGCAAGGGCATTATTATGTCTAATCTTAAATATAGCTTTAAAAAATATACTTCTTAATTTTTTCATTGATATTAAGTAAGCCTCAGGCGGTTTAGAATCTTATATAGTAATAGGCTGACATTTTTATTGACAATACTAATTTTATAAAGAATACAATATGTTAAAGATGCATGGCTTTGAGCAAGAGACGGTGTATTTATAATTTTTCCGAAATCCTCAAAAGCTGTAATATTACTAAACCTTATAGCATTTATTCTGTGTATAATTAATTGGTTTTTTATTTCTTTTTTTAAATCGGTGTTGTCCTCAATTTTATCACAATTCAGGTGCGAAATTAATTTTTTATATAAAAAAACTGTATTGTTAAAAAAATTAAATTTATCCATATTGGATATTCTATAGATACCTCCATGTGCTCTTATTTTACAGTAAGGAGTTTTTTGAAAACTAAATTTTAACCCATTAGTGTATGCTCTAAATAAAATGTCAAATTCTTGTCCAGAACTTAATGATTCATCCCATTCAAGAGGAAAGAACTTTTTTCTACTTGCGATAAAGTTAGAAGTAATTGGGAAGTTTTTAAAAAAGCTATTTACTTTCTTTAAGGAGATAATTCCCCCCCTTTTTTTTATAATATTATTAATCTCAAATACATTATTGTAGTGAATCTCAATTCCATGTGCTATATCTGCTTGTGTTTTTTGTAGGAACTCAATTTGTTTTTTTATTATATTTTTATCAAACAGGATATCATCGCTATCCAGAAATTTTAAATATTCTCCTTTAGACTTTTCCATTCCAATATTTCTGGCGGCACATGCTCCTTTTCTTGGATTTTTATATAAAAAGATTTTATCTGGATATTTATATTGATAATCCTCCAAAATCCTCCAAGTATTATCTGTGGAATGGTCGTCTACAATAATACATTCCCAAATTTCATACGTTTGCTCAATGACGGAATCAAGAGTTTCTGTAACGTATTTTTCGGAATTGTAACAAGGGATAATTATGGAAACTTGTAATTTTTTTTCCATTATAAAAATACTTTTATTTTTTTTGACTCATTCTTCACTTTTGAAAAATAAAAGGGATTAAACGAGAGTATATGTTGAATAAATTTCTTGAATAAAAAAGGGGGGGTGATGGATATTTTCAATAATGTAATATAGTATTTTAATATGGAGGTTTTGTTGTTTGGATTGGCGTAATGAATATTAAAAGCTCTTACAGTATTATTCCATTGTTTTTGAGGAGATGAAAACTCTACTCTATTTTCTCTGTCGTGATATATAACTGTTCCTGGAGTTACACCAATCCTTAACTGGTGGTATAAAGCCCTATGACAGTAATTCTCATCTTCTCCATAATGGTAAAAAATAGGAGAAAATCCTCCAACCTTTTCAATACACTCTTTTGTAATTAGCCAGGCTGCTGCATTTACAAACTTTACCTCATAAATCTCTTTTTGTTTGTTTAGAAAGATGTCTGAAAAAAAACCTTTACAATTGTTAGGGATAATGTAATTTGAGAAATTAAAGTCTAACGCATTGCCCTCTCCATTTAAATGAATGGGACTGATAATCCCATAATTTGTGTTGTTCTCAGATACCTTAATAAGTTTTTCTAAGGTATCCTCTTCCACCCATGCGTCTTGATTTAGTAAAAAAGCATAGTTGTAATTTTCAGCTAAGCATTTTTTTAGGCCAACACTATTTGCTTGGCCAAAACCTAAGTTTTTCTCGGATTTTATTAGCTTAACAGAAGAATAGTTTTGCTCAATATACCTTGTGGTATTGTCTGTTGATGCATTATCTATAATGATTATATCAGTTTTAAAGTTTGAACTCAGCAATGAGCTAACACACTTTTCAATCCAGTTATTCCGTAAAGCATTATAGGTTACTATTATAGAAAGAACTCTAACAACTCCGTTATTCATCTAATGCTTTTTTAAGTGCTTTTAAATACCCCAAACCATTTTTATTACAGGGTTCGAGATGGTTTCCTTCTGCCCATTCATTCCATGCATTAATAAAGAGAAGGTTTTCTTCTTTAGAGTAAGGCTGGAATTTTTTTATTTTCTTTTTTGTCCAATTATAAAAATTAGTCGGTGTCGAATTAATGAAAACAATACCGTTTTCCTTTTTTCTAGCTGTATTGTCCCAACCCGGACTAACACAAGGGTATAATTTGTACGGTTTATTTACTAAACTTGAATCAAATTCTGTAAACTTAGCGTAGTCTATAATTGTAGGTTGTTTAACTCTCTTTTTATAAAGTATTTTTTTAAGCTTATCATATACTCTGGTTACCAAATTTTGTTTTTTATAACTTTTTTTTAAATATTCTTTAAGAGAAGGGCTTAATGGTTGGAAATCTATAGACGCGTCAAATCCTGTATCCAAAATGTGCTGACCGTTTTCAGTATTCCATCTGTCCATTCTGCAGATATAGAGATCCATTCCTTTTTCAGAGGCTTTCTGTCTCCATATTTCTATTGTTTTTTTAGGATTTGGTAATTCTGCCGATTTATAGATAACAATTATGGGTTTATTATTTATTCTGATGTATCTTTTATCTTCAAATATTTCTAACAGAAAATTTATATGTTCCAAATCATCCGCTTCATTATAGTTCTGTTGTATTAAAATATCATGATCTGCCCCATCCCAGGTTCTTGCCCAATTTTCGTTAGCCCAGCATAGCATAAAAGGTAAATCTTCTTTCGGGTTATTTAACTTTCTGTCAATAGGCTCATTCATTAATCTTTTGCCATTAAACCAATAATGATAGTAGCAAAAGCCATAGATGTTATATTCTTTTGCTAATGCCTCTTGAGCTAACCTTGCTTCTTCTAAGCGTAAATCATAGAAACCTAAGTCGGCAGGTAGATGTGGTTGATAATGACCTTGAAATAATGGTCTTGCTTTTGTGACATTCGTCCATTCAGTAAAGCCTTTACCCCACCATTCATCATTCTCGGGGAATGGGTGGAATTGAGGTAGGTGTATAGCGATTGGTCTAATTTTTTCTGGCATTGAAAAATCCGAAAGTTTGTTTGAAGTGTCTGCGGGTTTTAAAGTATATTCCCACAAGATAAAGATAAACCCCAACTAATGTTTTTTTTTTAATCAAGTGTTTTTTTGCTTGCTTTAGGATCTGTACTTCAAAAGTGCTAAATAATGATAGATATATTATGTTTTTATGATAGTGGATTATATTTGATGCGAAATCATTAGAAAAGGCTTCATCTACACCGGTTGTGCTTATTCCTCCTCCGCTAAAATATGCTATAGTCCTGTTTATATATTGTGGAGTTGAGTTTGAAAATATCTTTAGATTATAATCGAAATCTGCACATATTTTATAGTCGATATTGAAAACTCCAAACTTGACAAAAGTATTTCTATTGTAAAATATGGCCTGATGTGAAATATTTTTTTTAAAAAGCTTCTTCATATCGAATTTGCCATCATATAATTCTCCTTTTTTTGCCCAATTTGTATCACTAATTATTTTTACGTTTCCATAGATAAAACTATTTGTTGATTTTATATTACTTTTAACATCAGCTAATACCTCAGTGTCATATAGTTTGTCATCGCTCCCTAAAAAATATAGCCACTCTCCATTTGATTTTTGAATCCCTTTGTTCATGGCATCATAAATACCTTTATCTTTTTCTGAATATATTTTAATACGATTATCATTGAAACTGTTAGCTACGTTTAGTGTATTATCTAGAGATGCTCCGTCTATTATAAGTATTTCAAAATCACTATAAGTTTGTTTTAAAACACTATCAATAGCAGAATGTAAAAAAAGTTCTGAATTGTAGGTTGGGATTATTATTGAAAATAAAGGCATCCTAATTTGTAGTTTAATTCAACAGGAAAAATATGGATATTAATGCTTAGTAAACTATAACTATGATATGGGGTTATATTAATTTATACCACAGATATTTTATTAAAGAACGTAGTGGTCTGTTTTTATCGTAAGAGTACTCCAGGCTTTTTTGTAATGTTTCTTTATAACATTTTCTAAATAGATAAATGTTCTTGTTAACAATGTATGAGTATGATTGAAAGTCTCGCTGCTCAATGGAGTTATAAGTAGAAAGTGACCTTTTTCTTATTCTGTAATAATATAATGGTTCGTTAAGGAAATGAAACCTTGCACCATTGCTATAACAACGTATCCACAATTCCCAATCCTCTCTTCCTATAAGCACTTTATTTTCATCAAACCCTCCGATTTTCTCAAAGAAATCTTTTTTTACGACAGCACATGTGTCTATGTAATTTTTATCAAGTATTTTTTCAATGTCAAAGACATCAGGTTTAAACCGGCTTTCATTACTATCAAAGAAAATTACATTTGTATATAAAACATCTATGTCTAGATTATCGTAAAGATAATCCAGCGTTTTATGGATATAATTGTTAGACAGTTTGTTGTCACTGTCCAGAAATAGCAGATATTTCCCTTTGGCTATTTTGCAGCCGGCGTTTCTAGCGGCTCCGGGACCTTTATTGGCTTGTTCTAAAACTGTAAGTTTTTTTCGGTATTGGTTGAGTAAACCCAGGGTTCTATGTTCCGTAGAACCATCATCTATAATGATTACTTCTATTTTGTATCTGCCTTCATAAGTTTCTATACTTGCAATAGCTTCAGTTAAATAAGTTCCGGAGTTAAAACAAGGAATAATAACAGAAAGATCCATCATCTATTGTTTTTAAGAGCTTCAATTAGCCTGTAAAAATAATAATATGCTATATATATATACCCTCTGTATCTTATAGCAGCTGTTTTGTTATTAGCAAAATTTTGAAGGTACTCGGGATGTTTACTCCAGTTTGAACTTATACCGCTTAAATTAAATATAGATAGCGGTGTATTAATATAAGTCGGGTGGTTTTTTTTTCTGAAAACTTTTAAGTTAAAATCCCAGTCTGCGCATATTTTATAGTTTGTATCGTATTTTATATTTATAAAAAGGCTTTTATGATAATAAATTGATTGATGACAGATGCAGGTACGTAACAGTTTAATGTAGTTGTAATTACTATAGCTTCTCAATGTACCATCGCTCTTCATAACATCACCATATATAAGTTTTGATCGTGGTGCTTTAAGAATAGTTTCCCACACCAGAGCCAGTGTATTAGAATTAAATAGCTGATCGTCACTTCCCAGAAATAATAACCATTCACCTGCAGATTTTAAAATACCCTTGTTCATTGCATCGTAAATACCTATATCCGCTTGTGAAAAAACACTAATTCGCTTGTCGTCAAACGAAGTTATTAGATTTATTGTGTTATCCGTAGAGAGATTATCTATTACTATTACTTCGAAATCTTTAAAAGATTGGTTGATACAGCTTTTGATTGCTCTATGTATTGTCTTCTCGCTATTGTACGTAGGGATTATAATGGAAAACAAAGTTGCTTATTTATAATAATCAAACGAGTCTGTTGCTCTGTTGTATCGTAATAGGAGAGGAAAGTCCATGATTTTGTAATATATACTTTTTAGAAAAGGAACATTTTTAAAAAATGCAGTTCTGGGTTTTGTAAGTCTATTGTATATTTTTAAAAAATATAAATCGAACTTACTTTTATTAACGAGCTCTTTACTAATTAATCCTCTTGCTTCTTTATGATATTCCTTTATATAATTTAAACTTATCTGGTTGTATTTTCTAAACCTAAAACATCCAAATGGAGCAATTACAGAATATAATTTTTCATGCCTGAAAAACCTGAGCCAGAGCTCAAAATCACCTGCATAATGGAGGCTAGTTTCTATATAGGCCCCTGATTTATACCAAAGTTCTTTTTTCCAAAAAGTAGATTCCTGAGAAATCCATTGATAATCGTCTAAATAAAAATGGAACTTAGACCAAATTCTAGGGCTTTGAGAAACAACAAATTGATTATTCTCATTACAACTGGTTGAAGAACCAGTTAACCATTTTATATTTTTATGTTCATTGAATATTTTAGCAATCACAAAAAGTGAATTTGGTAACAGGAAATCGTCAGAATTTATCCAACCCATAATATCACCCGTACATTGGTTAAAACCTTTCTGAAGAGCATCATACATCCCTTTGTCCTTTTCACTTACCCAATAAGTTAATAGCTCGCTGTATTTATGAATGATATCTAAACTATTATCAGTACTTCCTCCGTCAATAATAATATATTCTAAGTTTGGATATCCCTGATTAATGACAGAAAGAATAGTTTGTTCTAGGTGTTTTTCCTGATTATAGTTTGGTGTTACAATAGATATCTTTGGGAAGAAAGACATAGAAGATTATTTCTCGATTTGATTAATCAATCTTTGCTCTTTAGTAATCGGAAGATAGCTAAATCCTCTTAAATAATATATTACCAGATTTTCATGAGCTGCATTCCATTTTTTTAGCTTAAATATATAAGAAAGAAAAAGCCGGATATGACTGGAAAAAAATAGTTTGATTTTTTCTTTTCTTGTCAACCTAAATATATCTGCTTTTTTAAAATAAGAATATAATATTTTATTTGATTCTCTATGACCTTTAAATAACCTTTCTCTGTATTCTATGGTTAATCTGTTAGAAGGGATATAATGTTTAAAAACTAAATCTTCTGAATAGTATAATATATAGCCTAGCAATAATAATCGTACAGAAAGTTCAGAGTCTCCTCCTGAACTTAGTTCTTTACCTTTTCTATCAGTTAGGAGAGAAGGTACTTTGGAATAAGCCTCTAATAAGGCAGATTTTCTGCATACCATACCTGCACCCCATAAAAATTTTCTATAGGATATATCTCCAGTTTTTATGCCTTGCTTACCTACAGCGTAGCCTCTGTGGAAGTCAGCGAACCAGTAGGGAAGTTCAATGTCTGATACAGCTATACCTGTTCCGCCGAGGGCTCCTATTTCTCTATTTACAGATATAATGTTGTATGCTATTTGTAAATAATCTTTCTGTAACCAGTTATCGTCATCGCAAAAAATAATATATTCATAATTGGCACTTTTTATACCCTTATTTCTAGCGTGGCTAAGCCCTGCCTGGGGTTCATCGACAATCGAGTATAATATTTGGTGTTTTTGACATTCTTTTTCTGCAATTTCTCTAGTATTATCTATTGAATTGTTATTAACTATAATAACTTCCCAAGAAATATTATCTGAGATCTTTTGTAGTCCAATATGTTTAATGGTTTCTGGTAACCGTTCTGCGCTGTTATAGCAACATATAATGATAGATATTCCTTCTGCTACCATCTAATAAGAGACTTTATTAAAATTTTAAGTGCTGTTAAGGCTTGGATTTTGCCCTGTATAATATTAAAGTATTGCCTGTTTAATCTGCTCCTTTCATGTATAATCTGTAAATACCTTTCAGGGTGATAGTAGTCTGCTATTATATCTTGCTTCTCGTTAGATTTGACTATCAGAAACATATTTTGTTTATACCACCATTCAATTTCTGGATTGTCCCATATTTTTTGCCTGAAAACATCTTTGACGATAAAACCTCTTTTATTAAACTTGGTGACCCAGTAAGCAAATGGTTGTTCGTTAATATGGTTCTGTCCACCCTGAAAAGGTAAGGCTGCAGAAAACAAAATCGTGTCGGCTGAATTTGTCAGCGTATCTATGATTATTTCAGCTTTTTCTTCCGGTAAGTGCTCAGCGACTTCTAGACAGATTGATAAATCATATTTTTTGTTTAGAATCAGTGGAACACATAAATCGTGAGCGAGAAATTCATTTTGAAAAATCTTAAGTTTCGACTTATCGACATGATCCCCATCTACTCCTAATATTTCGGAAGTACCATTTTCTTTCAATACTTGTAACCAGGTTCCCAAACCACACCCAATGTCAATAGCACTGGTAGGTTTTAGATACTCATATAAAAAAGGTAAAAATGCCCGAGCAGCTTTCGTGTTGTGAATTTCTTCGGTATGTATATAATCAATCATTATTTAAAAATCCAGTTGGTGTTGGGGCTAATATTTCCAGTTAACGATTGGTTGTATTGTTTGTTCTCCGTCATACCTATTATTTCAAAAGATAGAGCGTCTATGTCTTCTATGAAATTTTGTTTGCTGTCTCCAAACCATATAGATAGGTTGTATACTCCGTCTATTAATTTAGGCTCTGTAATGTCCACGTGTATTTTTCCATGATATGGATTGGATTGATTAATAGAAAGATTTGCTAAGGTAGGGTTAGAGGCGAATATAGGGGTACCCTCTGAGTTTTTTATGATAAATCCTAAATGTGGAATGTCTAATTTGATTTTACTCTTATATTCTGCGTCAATTCTTATGTGACTGCTATGTTGGTTAATTTCTATATATGTTAGGAAATCATCGTATTGTTTTTTATTCGTAGATGTGTTTCTATCTGATAGGTATTTTTCTACTATTTTTGTGGAGTTCTCATATCCTTTAATGTTTCCGTATTCTAATAAAATAGCCTTTTCGCATAATTGTTTTACACTCCCCATATTATGACTCACAAACAACACCGTCCTCCCTTCGCCCTTACTCACTTCCCCCATCTTTCCCAAACATTTCTTTTGAAACTCGGCATCACCCACGGCTAATACCTCATCTACAATTAAAATTTCGGATTCCAGATGCGCAGCCACTGCGAAAGCCAAACGTACATACATTCCAGAAGAATAACGTTTAACAGGAGTATCGATATAGCGTTCTACCCCGGCGAAATCTACAATTTCGTCAAATTTCCGGGTAATTTCTTTTTTTCGCATACCCAAAATTGTGCCATTTAAATAGATATTTTCCCTGCCAGTCAATTCTGGGTGAAATCCTGTACCTACTTCTAGTAAAGAAGCAATACGTCCCTTGCCTGTAATACGACCCGTAGTAGGGGAGGTCACCCGGCTTAATACCTTTAATAAAGTAGATTTACCGGCACCGTTACGGCCTATAATACCTACGGCATCACCCTGTTCAATCTCGAAATTGATATCTTTTAAAGACCATACGATATCGGAACTGCCTTTGCTCGTACGGTCGTTGGTTTCGCCAATCTTCAAAAAAGGATCTTCTTTGCCGCGTACGCGGGCATACCAGCGTTCAAGATCACGACTGATGGTTCCGGTGCCTATCTGGCCGAGTTGGTAGGCTTTGGAGAGGTTTTCTGCTTTAATAGCTATGTTGGACATATGAGGTTGAGAATGAGGTTAAGGTTAAGGCTGAGATCGAAGTGCTTTCATGAGCCTGTTCAGTGACTCGATTACTTCGTTACATGAATTGATGAGGTTGTTAGCCTCGGTTGTATCAAAGTAACCAACTTTGTTCCCATATATCAGTTGATTTTTTGTTTCGTTCGCTGAACCTCTTGAGTATATATAAAAATTTATCTTATCTGCTTTATGGTGTCTTCCAAATCCTTCTGCGATATTGTCTGAAATACTTAGGGACGATCTGCGTATTTGAGATGTTAAGCCATAATCTTCTTTTCTAGGCAAGTTTTCGGTTATTTTAAAAACACTTAATGCAATTTGCATTGCTTTTTGCCAAACTGGAAGATCCTGAAAGTCTTGGTACATGTTTTTAGGTTGAGATTAAGGTTGAGACTGAGGTTGAGGAATTGCTTAATCTTAGCCTTAATGAATACTGATGCTTAGGTCTATTCAGATTATAATTTGTCGTTCAACGAAGTTCGATTTTTATTTCCAGTCACTCAATTTTACTTCTTTTACTTTTGACAGTTCTTTATCTCGACTTATTAATGTAGAGTTAGTAATTATTGCAGATGCAACAATGATAGCATCCGGAAGTTTGAGATGATAATTTTTTCTTACCTCAGTAATTTTGTTTATGAGTTTAAGATCTGATTGCTTCAAATCTATAACACTGATTCTTTTAATAAATTTACGGAATAAATTGATGTCATTTGTCGTAAGTCCCGAGAAAGACAAAAACTCAAGTTCACTGATGACTGAAATATGAACTGAGGATGATTTAGACACTAACCCAAGTAAATCATCTTCATTTTTTAGAAGAGAAATAATGGCATTGTTATCCAAAAATAACTTCAATCCCATTCAGAACGTAATTTCTTTTGTTCTTTTAAAGCATCTCCTTCCCACTCTAATTTTCCGGCAATATCAGAAAAGTCGAATTGATTAGCTGGGTGTTTTACATGGTTAGCCTTAAAGTTTACGTTCAATACTTTAAGAAAAGCTTTAATGGCAGCCAATTGCTCCTTGCTCTCTGGTTGTATAATTAAAGTTTCCATAATGTTTTATTTCTTGACTTTAACAAATATAACGAATTTTTGTGTTTGTTATTCGATATTCGTTGATCGTTGTTCATTGTTTTGACAAATGACAAATGACAAACGAAAGACGAAGCTAGATGGACGGCAGTAGGAGATTTTACAGGAAAATTAATACTAGGAATTAGTAACTCAATGAATTTTTCGGGGTCCTGTCGGTTATCCCAGAACGAAGTAATATAAATATGCGGATCAATAATCCGATAGTAAATACTAAAATTACCCATTGCAGCTTCTCTGGTATCTAAATGATTAGTTGTTTTTCCAGATTCCGGATTTTTTGCAATGACAGATGTACGCTTTTCAATTAGCTTGATTAATTTTTCAGCGTAAGTAGTTGATTTGTTACGTGACGTCCAATATTTAAGTATTTCACGTCTTTGCTTGATAGCAGTTTGTGTCCATATTACAAGCTTTTTAGCCACTCCAAGTCTGTTTTGTCCAGTTCTTTTTGACTAATTACTCTGTTGTTTTTTATGTCATCATCGCTCATGTTTAACATGAGAATCTGCGCTTCGGAAAGGTTTATGCAATCGTCATTAACATTACTTTTATTAACTAATTGATAAAGTGCGGTCAGGTATTCCTGATTCGTTATAGTCAACAATTTATCTATGATACTGTTCCTGATATTATCTGCTCCCGTCATAAAAATTTGTTTATTATAATTTATTATTAGTTAAGTTTGATAAGTGTTTCAATCTCCTGATGTACAATTAAAGTTTCCATTTCTTAATTATTAATCAACAGGTATACATAAATATACGAATTTTTTGGTGTCGTTATTCGTATTCGATGAACGAAAGACGAGAAACGATGGACGGAATTCTATTTTGTTTTCCCTCATCCGCCCTTTGGGCACCTTCTCCCAGAGGTAGAAGGACAAATATGGAGGGGCTGTTGCTCATTATTCGATGGACGAAAGACGACAAACGACTTACACCGTATCTACAAAATTCTTTTCTACTTTATTAAAGATCAATATACCTCCGAAAGTAATTGATAAAGTAACCACGCATGTATAAGCTAACATATCCCATGAGAATGATCCGGCTCCCAAAAATCCGTATCTAAAGATTTCGATGATTGGCGTCATGGGATTATATTCGATTACCCAGGCATAGTCCGGATAGTTTTCTATCGCTGTACTTAAAGGATAGATTACCGTAGTTGCGTACATTAACAGTTGTACTCCAAAAGTGACTAAGAAAGCCAAGTCACGGTATTTGGTGGTCATGGCAGAGATGATCATGCCTGAACCTAAACCTAGTAAAGCCATCAAAACAACCAATAAAGGAAATAAAGTAATGGCCCAGGTCACCTGGAAATCAGCTCCTGTTAGGTAATAATAAAGCAATAGCGCCATAAAAAGTAGGAACTGAACGCCAAATTTCACCAGATTGGAAACCACAATGCTTAGAGGCATAATTAATCTTGGGAAATAGACTTTTCCGAATATATTGGCATTGTCTTTAAACACCGTGGAAGTTTTGGTGAGGCAGTCTGCAAAATAATTCCAGGCCGTAATACCAGCCATGTAAAATAGGGGTTGTGGTAAACCGTCTGTAGATATCCCCGCCAGATTACCAAAAATGAAAGTAAACATGATGGTCGTCAGCAACGGCTGTATAAAGAACCAAAGTGGTCCTAAAATCGTCTGTTTGTAAAAAGATACAAAATCTCTTCTTACCAATAACATCAATAAGTCGCGATAGTGCCAGGTATCTTTTAGTTTTAAATCGAATAATTTATTTTGCGGCTCTATGCTCCAATCGTATTCTTTCATGTGGATAGTATCAAGTACTTAGTATCAGGTAGCTATTATTTAATATCAAGTAGTTAGGTGTTACAAACACCATAGACGACAAAAGTGTGTCATTGAGAGGAAGCGAGACTTTTTTGTTCATAGAGATTACTTCGCTATGGCTCGTAATGACGTTCCTATGAATGTCATTGCGAGAGCCTGTTCCGATTTTTCGGAAAGGAACGACGTGGCAATCTATTTCTGCTTGTGTTTAACTTTATTTATGGAAAGATTACTTCGCTATGGCTCGTAATGACGCTCCTATGAATGTCATTGCGAGCTTGTGAAGCAATCCAATCTCATCAGGTACCCAAGGCTTTAGCCAAACAAGTTCAGTATGATGTATCATAAAGGATTTCCTCTCCCAACAACAACTCCTCAATCCGTTTTTCATAGCTCTCAAACGAAAAATGCTTCAGAGTCAATTCCCGTTGTTTGTCCTTATCAATTGGATGCAGCATCATTCGCTCTAAACCTGTATAAATTTCTTTTGGGTCGTTCGGATTAACTAATATGCCTAATTCTCCATTTCTTAGCGCATCCACACTGCCATCCTGATTGCCGGCCAATACATTACAACCATTTGCAGTAGCTTCTATAAATACAATGCCGAAGCCTTCTTTTTGACTCGGTAAGACAAAATAATCAGCGAGTAAATAATGGTCTTCTAATTCGCTGTTTGGAACAAAACCAATTAATTTGACTTGTGCTGTCAGATCTTTTGACGCAATCAGCTGACTTAGTCTTTCCTGTTCTACTGTGTCCGCTTTACCACCAATAAGATAAATAATATCAGGATAAATGGTCTTCAACTTTTCAATACAGGAAATAATAGTATCGTAATTCTTTTGGTGTTCTGTATGCGATAACCTGGTCAATGTGAAAAAGACCTTTTGTTCTTTTCCGATGCCATATCGCTCCAATAGATAATCAGGCTTTTGTAAAGGTTTGTCAACTGTGAAAAAGGGATCTAATGAATTATTTACCACCTGTATTTGAGATTCATTAAGTTGGTGAAGCCTGATCAATTCATTTTTTGTAAACGTACTAACTGCCCATATCCCACAACTTCTCTGTATAAAGTTCTTCTTCCATTTAGGAATTGCTCGCCATACTTCAATACCGTGTGCCCAAAGAATGATTTTTGTTTTTGGGGCAAGCCACTTTATTATCAACCCAAATAACAACAGATTGATATGGCTTAAAACTACCGTATCGAAATAGGATGATTGTGTAAATATTTTTTTGGCAAAATGTAGCTTTTTATTATTGAAACCTTTGAATTGGGGAGAAGTAATATATTTAGGATCCACCTGAGCTGTATCATCATACATAGACCAAACTTGTAGCTGGACTTCAGGTATGGATTTTAACGCACTGATAAGTGTACGGCAGGCTTTTTCAATACCTCCGGTAAAACTAAAAGTCTTTAAAGTAAGAAATAGGACTTTCTTAGTCAATGTTATAATAATTTCTTAATTCGGCTCACTTAAGTCAATGCGCTGCCTGAGGCTTTCGCCATTCATTACTATTTTCGCTACATTTCTAAAAGTCATCCTGAACCTGTCGAAGGGTCAATGTGGCTTCTGTAAACACATATCACCGTGAAACTCCCAAGATGTTTTTTCTCATGCTCAAGGTTTCGAGTCCTGAGGTTCTTGAAGGGTCGGGCTTTTCTCTAATTTTATTCCTGATCATCTTTAAAATATCAGAAATTCAGTACAATAATATTTTGGATTTTGAAGGAACCAATTCGAAGACATTTTGGCCGCTCACGGCTCCGCCTCCTCAGTCCCAAAAAGGTGGGAAGAGTTTAGGCTAGTTTAGTGTCGCAAAAATATTATAATTTTCTGATTAAAAGTGTTTAAAGACAAAAGAATTATGAGGCTATACATGCTTTATCGCATGATTTTGAAACATAGCTTGAATGAACGAATAATTAATGAACGAAGTGCTTGTACACAACTGAATCGTTAAAGTTTGAAGACTGGAACTCCAGGTAAACCTGACGGGTGATTCTGCGGATTGTTGTCTTCGCAGATTCCGTGGAATGTTTTAATCTGTATAATCTGTGATTCAGACAGTCATTTTGGACCATAGGCAACGGATTCCGATACACAATACTCCGGGAGGGAGGGGAAATCCTTCCCTTTGTTTGAAGCAGTTTAAATAAAATAAGGTGATTAAATCCAGATTGATTCGAGACAGATGAATACCAAACCCGACTTTTCTTCGGGAATCCTTCGGGTTTGCTTCGGCACTTGCCGAAGGTTTGTCGAACACTTGTCGAAGAAACAGTACCTTTTGTCGAAGGATTGTCGAAGAACACTCGAAGAAACTGCAAGATTTCCCGAACAATTCTGGAAGCTGTCTCGAACCTGTCTCGAATACATCCCGAAATTGCTTTGCGAAGATTGAAGTTTGATACACAGTCCCGTGTCACCCTGAGGCTCTCGCAGAATCATTGCCGTGCTTCGATTCTGAGAACCGAATGGCGCATTCTGACTGGAATTCTGCAAATTTGGACGATATTTATCGCTGTCTGATATGTTCGTTCATGGTGTTCTTTGTATCTGTATAATCTGTGATTCAGACGGTTATTTTACCAACGAACGAAGAACAAAAGGATAACTAATGAACTATTTATCCCAAAACTTCCACCAGGACTTTTTCTTCATTTCATCCGTATAATACCCATAGTCATAACCGGTATTGTTTGCATAATAGTAACCGGCGTAGTTATCATTGTATTTAGTATTGTAATATGTTGAATAAAGCACTTCCGGACGGTAGTCGTTCAGAATTATATAAGTATTTTTTAACTCATGTTCATTATTGATACGGTCAGGAATTTCTGCAGCAGAAAGTTTGGAAACACCGGTACGGATGACAAATAGATTAATATCGGAATATTGAATAAGTGGTAAAGCATCGGAAACCAGGCCTATAGGTGCCGTATCGAAGAGAATATAATCATATCTCTTTTTCAATTCTTCAATCATTTCCAATAATCTGGGCGAATACATCAGCTCCGATGGATTAGGCGGATTTTGCCCCGCAACAATTAAATCCATATTTTCCTGTTGAGTGTGATGGATAATATCATCCAGATTGTTTTTATGCGCCAGATAGGTACTCAGGCCCGCCTTACTCTTAATATCGAAAGTATGATGCACTTTAGAACGACGTAAGTCCGCTGCTATAATAATCACTTTTTTATCGATCAATGCCAGACTGCTGGCCAGGTTGATGGTAACAAAAGATTTACCTTCACCTGCGATTTCCGAAGAAACAAAAATGACCTTGCTGGATTTCTCGCTGGCGATAAAACTTAAGTTAGTTCTTACCGAACGTACCGATTCCGCAAAAACAGACTTAGGTTTTAAAGCAGTTAAAATTTGGGTGTTGTTTTCATCTACCTTTACCGGGAAATGACGGATAATTCCAATGATAGGAGTATTACTGATACTTTCGATAGTCTCCTTATCGTAAATATAAGGATTGAGTGCTCTCGCTAAAAAGATTAAGCCTACGCCAGACAGAATGCCAATAACAAAAGCAAAACGCCATACAGCATTGGCAACAGGAGATACCGGAGCAAAATTAGGTATAGCAGGATCTATAGAGCTGGCATCAGGCATAATGGAAGCTTTGCTAATCTGTGCTTCTAGTTTTTTTTCCGACAAAAAGCTATAGATCTTGTCGTTGATATTATAATCTCTTTGCAGGCCAAACAGTTGCCTTTCCTGTGAGGGCATGCTTTGCAAAGAGGTATAAGCTTTATTTAGTTCGGCCTGATTAAAGTTTTTGAACTGTTTAATCCGGTTAATACTCGACTTGATATTCTCCTCTGCAGCAGATCTGATGATATCCAGCTTGCTGTCAATATCTATTATAGGTTTGGCATTTTCTTTATATGTTCCTACTAACGAGATACGTTCCTGTACTAAAGTATTCCATTGGTTTAGCAGGTTGCTGAGCATAGGATCTACGGTGCCATCCAGGTTAAAATTTAAGCTGATGGTTTGATTATTCTTCAAAAACTGCTTTTGCAATTGCTCCAGTTGTAAAAGCTGGATGTCTGCGGTGCGCATCGCCGTTTCTAGCTTAGTAACTTCGGCTAGTGCAGTGGACGCACTCGAACTTAAATCCAGAAAATTATTAGACTGTTTGAAGTTTTGTAATTTCTCCCCAGATAGTCGTACAGAGCTGGATAGCTGATCTAGCTGGGTATCAATAAATTCGATAATCTGTTTGGCAGACTGGGATTTATTCTGCAGATCCTGAGACAGGTAAACTTTAATAATAGCATTTAATGCATCAGCAGCAAAATAGGGGTTTTCATCTGTTTTAGATACGCTGGCTATATTAGAGTATTTCGCTGTCTCCGAAATGTTGAGATTGGCGCCCATCCTGCCATAAAATTCAGAAGGATAGTTGAACTTGATCTGGTAAGTGGCTACAGTAGATAGCTTGTCTTTAGCTTCGATATAGAAGCTGATACCTGGTATATTGATAGGGCTGCCAAATGCATAATCTTTTTTGTGATTGGCATATTCCAGTCGGAATCCTTTCTCTAAAGGCGTAATATCTATAGCCTGGTTATAAAAAGAAGAATCCTGCTTGAGGATATGTACTGTAAAAGGTTTGTTTGGATACAGATCGGTAATTCTGATTTTTCCCTTTAGAAAATAGCTCACCTGCCAGTCAATCAGGCTAACAGCTTCCTGTATTACTTTTCTACTTTTGAAGGTCCAGCTTTCTGATAATATTTTATTAGTATAAGTGCGTGTGAGCGGAGCTAAACTTACGGAATTACTCAGGTTAGGCTGTTTTTCTTCGAATTTAAGAAAAGCAGAGGTACTATAGATTTTTGGGGTATACCATAAATAGGCATAAGCTGCACCCAAAGAAAGTAACAGGGTAAGGGTTACCCAATACCATCTGCTTAATATAATATTAAAGAATTTAGCGTAGTTAATCTCTTGTTTCACACGTTTATCGGTACCGGCCATTATTTGCTTAAATTGGAGATTAACAGATAAATATTTAATATGCTTAACCCTATCCCCAATAGCGAAGTGGTAGGACCTAAGCGGTCTAAAGTCTGGAATGCGCCGCGGGGTTCCGCATAAACAACGTCATTGTTTCTAAGCATTAACCTGGGGTCAGAGAGGCTATTGATATCTTCCAGATTGGCAATTAACACTTCAGGATGTTTTAGATCACCACGTATAATTTTAACTTTCCTTTTGTTAGCGCGTGTATTCAATCCGCCCGCTTCGCCCAGCATCTGTACCAGGTGTACCTGGTCTTTTTGTAAGATAAAATTACCTTGTCTGCCAAATTCCCCCAGGAAAGTAACCGTCAGGTTGCTGATCTGCAGGGTGATAATAGGAGCATTTAGCAATTGAGTCTGATAAAGTCGGTTTAATTCCTCCTGTGCCTGTAAACGGTCCATGCCACCCAATTTCACTTTGCCAATAACTGGAAGTAAAACAGTACCATCTGCTTCTACACGATATCCTATGCTGTTGGTATGGCTCATCGTTTGCAGATTCTGTCCACCCAGGCCGGATATTAATGCTTCATTCTGCAAGTTGCGTATACTTAATAAATCGCCGGGTTGTATAATCTGTTCTTTTGTGTTTGACTCTGTAGAGCCTTCTTGTACAGTATATACAGGCAAATCAGGGATGCTTTTTTCATTAACCGTATTAAATAGAATATTCCTTCTCGAAGAACAGGAACTTAGGGTAAAGACTACAAAACTAAATAATAGTAGTGTTTTACAATAATTAAACATTAGGTGGTTTAGTAATAAGGCTCAATATTAGTGATTTTTTTTCGTGTGGAAAAAAAGAACATGTTTTTTATAAGATACTGGAAAAGAAGTGTGTTGGTTTGTTGCTTTTGGTGTTATTTGGAGAGGTATGGCTGCCCGCCGTTTCAGCGAGATTTGGAATGACAAGAAAGTGCTTCCTTTCATAGCAACATTCTCGCCCTATTCCCTAAGGGACTCCTTTGGAGTAGGGAGAGATGCCCAAGTGGCAGAGGGTTTTGTTAAATTAACATGGATTACGATCCTTGCATCGCTTCATCTTTTCGTCATTTTAAACGGAGTGAAAAATCCCATTAGCAAATATTTCTAAGCTATTTTCAAGATACTTCTTTAAATAATGAAGGAAGTGTTATATTATATCTTAGTTCCTAATACTGTTTTCTTTAATTTGATTCCTGTGCTTATTGAACAAGAAGCGGAAATATGGTAAAGGCTTCCTTTCATAGCAACCATCTCGACCTTTCTCGAAGGGACTCCTTTGGAGCAGGGAGTATGCTCAATGTGCAGAGAGGGTATTGTTAAATAAACGTGAATTCGGTTTAAGCGGTCAATAACATCTGTCTGTCTTTAGAGGGCTTTTTAGGGAAGAAATGATAGGCACAAAGTGCGCCCATTGTGTTCATCAGGAAGTTATTTACCGAACGGTGCCCGGTATGCTGCAGCTTGCATATATTCTTTAATTCATCGTTCACACATTCGATTAAGGCTCTTTTTCTGAGCATAATCTTATCAGCTTGCGAGATGTTAAAATCCTTCATGTTCTTTCTTGGTTTGGTAATCATTTGAACACCATTTCCCCAGAGCAGATCAGCTAATGCTTTTGATATGTAACCTTTGTCCCAAACAGCTTGCCGAATATCCTGCTGGGTCATAGAGGTCATCAATTGCCCTTTGTAAGATAAAAGGATAATATTTCCCCCCTGTCATTGATGATCGGGTGAAGCTTGAATCCATAGAACCATCCGATGGAACATTGCCCTCGCTCTGCAACCAGGGAAAACACTTTATGGCTATGTATGCGCCTGTTATGGCATACTTTGATATGTGTAGAATCGATAAAGTTGATGCCATGGGACTGTCCCAGACATCTGTTTTTCAGAAACAGCATCATGGGTATCGCTACTCTTTGCTGCAGTTCTACAAAACGGTTATAGGATACAAGTCCAGGAAAATAATCTCTGTAATAAGAACAGATGTGACCAATGTAAAAGTGCTTGAGATTGGTGAAATGTCCGGTATGAAAAGCTATCAGAATAGTGATGATCTCACTATCAGCAAGTGAGGCCTTACGGTTTCTGGCTTTGCAATTTCCCGCATTAAGCTTATGTTGGATGATCTCAAGTTCAAATTCTTTACAGAAATATCAACTTGAACAAAAATTTCGGTAACTTTAGAAGGAGTAAGCATATCAAGTTATAGTTTTAATTTGGTACTTAAATATAATAAAATATGCTTAATTATTTGATAATCAGTAATTTAATCTATTTTTTGTTCTTTAAAAAGACAATTCTATTATCCCGAACTCACGTTAAATTACATAGATGACGATCCTTGTATCGCTTCATCCTTTCGTCATTTTGAACAGAGTGAAAAACTTCACAAACACATATTAACACCGTTGCGGAAGTTGAACATGCAATGAAGGATTTAAGCAGTCTGCTCAAATTATTTTCTTGAATATACCTAAAATTAGGTATATTCTTGTTTAATTATGTGAAAATGATAAGCTTATATTAAAATTTTATATTTTTGTAGAACTTAAACTGGCGTATGGTGAAAAATATACTTTTTAGATATATTGTATCTGTATGTGCTATAATGGCGCTCTCTAAAGTAGTAAAAGCAAGCTCTGCTACAGATTATTTCCGAACCAAACAAAGTGGGAATTGGAACGATATAAATACTTGGGAAAGTTCTGTAGACAATATTGTCTGGTCTAATGCAACATTAATTCCAAATACAGATGCCACTAAAATCCAGATTCGGTATGGGCATACCGCAATAGTGACAGCAAATATAACACTGGATGATGTAGAAATAGAAGTTGGTGGTACAGTAGATGTATTATCCGGAATTACTTTGATTATAGCTAACGGTGCTGCAACTACAGATTTCGGTGTATCGGGGATTTTAAAAAGTGAAGGAACTGTAACACCAATGGGAAGTTTGGTTTTTTATAGTCAAGGGGTCTATCAGCATAATTATAAGGCGTCTCCAGGAACAATACCTTTAGCTACTTGGGAAGATGGATCAGATTGTCAGATAATAGGCTTTACAAGCTCGAACGGAGGGATTCAAGGTGCAAACCAAAACTTTTTTAATTTAACTTGGAATTGTCCTAATCAACTGGTAAATACCGGTCCCTCTTTATTGATAGTTAATGCAACGGTAAGAAATAACTTTACTATATTAAGTACGGGGCTTGGTGGAGCCAATTTGTCAGTTACGAATTCGGATTTTAAGATAAAAAATCTACTACAATATGATGGTTATTTTGCAATGATAAATACCAACAATGCTTCTTTAACAACAACATTAAGAGTAACTGGCGACGTGAATTTACAAGGAGGCTATTTTGCAAAAGGATCCGGAAGTAGTAAAGGGGTTATTATATTTTCTGGTACGTCAGAGCAGAAAATAGATATTAATAGTGGGCATTTTTACGGGGCACTACGGTTTCAAGTGTCTGAAAACAGTATAGTAAATTTAGCGACTTCTACTATAAGTAACTTAGTTACCGGTACGTTTACTGTCCAAGATGGCGTTACTTTAATCACAGCCCATCCAGAAGGAATAGCATTAACAGGAACAACCGGAGCTATTCAATCTACAGGAGTCCGGACTTTTAGCCCTAACGCCAATTATGTATTTAATGCTTCTATAGCACAGCAAACAGGCACAGGCCTGCCGGCAAGTGTCAATAATTTAACCATAGATAATAGTTCAGGAGTTACCCTAAGGTCGGGCAATTTAACTGTGAATGGAGGTTTAAATATTTCAAATGGTTATTTGGACTTGGGGGCCAATGCTCTAATCACTACTGGCGCTATTGGTTTGTCTGGAGGCGGAACATTAAGAACACAAAATACTTCGGTAAATCCATTAAGTACAGGCAAAACATGGAATGGTACTGTAGAGTACAATGGAAGTTCTACCCAGACTATAGTTAGCGGCCAATATAATAATTTGAAACTTTCAGAAAGTGCTAAAACTTTAACAGGGAATCTCTCAATTAGCAATGATTTTGATGTCAGCGGGGCAAGTTCTGTAAATACTAGTACCTATAAGATATCTTATAATGGTTCTGGCAATCAGAATGTGGCTGGAATTTCCTATTATGATTTAGATGTTGCAGGAGCGGGAACAAAAACAATTACGGCTCCGGCTACAGTGAGTAATAATGTAACAGTGAACAATGCTGTTTTAAATGCTAATGGAAACCTGACTTTATTAGCTTCACCCAGTTCTAATGCTAATATAGGCCCTTTGCAAGGTACTGCAGATGTTGTTGGTGAAGTAAAGATTCAATCATTTTTAAGTGGGATAGATTATGGAGCTGTAAGAGGAAGTCGAACTATGTCTTCTCCTATTAATGACGCATTGATTTCTGGAGATAAGACGTTCGCACAGTTGAAGAAATATATGATTATTACAGGAAATGGTGGAGTTGTGAATGGTTTTGATGAAGTTCCCTCAGGCCTTAAAAACGCAGATATGGTGTTGACTTATGATAATAGTTTAACATCAAACTCTTTTGTTCCTCTACCAAATATAAATAGTCCTTCAGGCGGAGGAAGAGGTTTTTTGTATCTTTTTATTGGAAATAGGGATTTTAAAGATTCTACACCAGGGAAATTAAGGCAGCCTTTTGTTGATGCGGAGAGTGTCTCATTAACTTATGCCGGACCTATTAATAAAGGGAATATAGACGTGCCTATTGGGTATAATTCTGCTAAAACTACTTTGCAAGGCGCCTTTATTGGAGGGAATCCATATCCAGCAACGATAGACTGGCATAAAGTATATGCTTCTTCATCTAATTTAACACCTTCTATTTCAGTGGTTTTTGGAGGACGGCCAATGGCAACGTATAATGCTGCTTTAGGTGTAGGGGTTAACGGTGGATCCAGATATATACAACCAGGGCAGGGCTTTTATGTTTATGCAAATGTAGGGGGAGGGACGCTAAGTTTCCGGGAGTCGCATAAAAATATAAATGAAGTGCCGGCAAGACTATTAAATGTAAAAGAAAGAAATGTTTTAGAATCGAGATCTGGCAAAGTTTTATTAGTGCCTGTTGCTAATTTTACATTGGAGAAGCCAACTTTACTAAAACTACGTCTAAGCAGTGGGCCATTTTCAGAGGAGACTATTGTTGCGTTTGATTCTGGATTTAGTTCTCTCGCTGATGGACAAGACTCTCCTTATATGGCAGGTTCGGGATACAATATTAATCTATCCACTCAGTCTTCAGATAATAAGCCCTTGGCTATAAACTTGATGTCTTCCAACGATTTGGAGCTCCCTTTGAAGTTGAATGTCAATAATAAGGTTAGTTCTGTAATGACTTTGAATTTTGATGAAATTCCTGAAATAGCAGATAAATTACTAGTATTGAAAGATGCTTTTACAAATACGGAGCAGATTATAAGCGAAAGCAATAGGCGATATGATTTTGTAGTAAACACAAGCAATGCTAATACTTTCGGTAGCAATAGGCTTTCTTTATCATACAATCCATCCGGTGTACTACCTGTGGAATTTACTAGTTTTGATGTTAAAAAATTGGATAATGTAGTTGAGCTTAAATGGAGCGTAGTAAAAGAAGAAAAGGACTATATCTATATAATAGAGAAGGGATATGATGGAGGTGTTTTTAAAGAAATAGCAAAGATAAATGCAGTAGGCATAGGAAGTTATTTGTATGTAGATCAGCAACCAAATATGGGTAATAATTACTATAGAATTAAGCAGGTAAACGCTGATGGAGTGGGAAAGGTAACCTCGATCAAGACTGTAAAAATCGATTTAACGGTCTCAAATAAGGTATTTGTTTTATATCCAAATCCTGTAAAGGGTGAAGTTAAGTTTAAAACCAGCAATGCTTTTTACGGAAAATTGACTGCGAATATTTTAGGAGCTAATGGCTCGTTAATAAGATCTGTTCAATTTTCAGGAGAACATATCGAAGAGGTTAATCTGCCTGTTGAAGATTTAAAAATCGGAGTTTATATGATTGAATTGTTAGGATCCAGTGGACAGAGAATTGGTATGGAGAAGATTGTTAAAAACTAGTAAGAAAAATGAAAGGATTAAAATATATTTTGTTGAGCTTAAGCCTGTCTTTTTGTTGTATCGCAATCTATGCACAATGTCCAGAAGAGGATCCTTTTTGTGATGATGGCGGAGCTCCTCCAGATCCATGGGGAGATGTTCCCATAGACGGTGGAGCTTTCGCATTACTTGCAGGCGGAGCAGCCTTAGGCTACAAAGCTTTGAAAATGAAAAGAGAAGATAACGCAGAAAAGGAATAGAATGTTGATATCTATTATTACCTCAACCTATAATTCTGCCAGCTTTTTAGCCGATGCTTTGGAATCTTTTAAAGAACAAAGTTATGCTGAAAAAGAACTGGTATTGGTAGATGGAGGATCAACAGATGAAACTTTACAAATTATAGAAAAGTCGGCAATTGTTGGTAAGATGATTTCTGAGCAAGATGGAGGGATTTATGATGCATTGAATAAAGGGGTAAAGCTTGCCTCGGGAGATATTATAGGCATATTGCATTCAGACGATATGTTTTATAATGCAGAGGTGTTGAATAACGTGGCGGAAGCTTTTAAAGCCAATCCTCATTTAGATGCGGTTTATGGTGATTTGCTTTATGTAGAGCGTGATAATACGGATAAAGTGGTCAGAAACTGGAAGTCAGGTAGTTACGATTTAGCTAAGCTGGCTTATGGATGGATGCCACCACACCCGGCATTGTTTATTAAAACGGAATGCTTCCATAAGTATGGGCTTTATGATTTACAATATCGTTCGGCTGCAGATTACGATTTGATATTACGTTTTTTATATAAATATAAAATAGAAACTGCTTATTTGCCACAGGTTTTGGTGAAGATGCGGGTTGGGGGAATAAGCAATAAAACTTTGAAGAACCGCATAAGGGCGAATGCGGAAGACCGGGCGGCAATGAAAGTAAATGGCGTGGCTTTTCCGTTTTTGGTTGCAGCATTGAAACCATTGCGCAAAATAGGGCAATATATAAAATAGATGAACAGTCATATTAACTGCAAAGAACACGGAGAGTATACAAAGAACGCAGAGAGATTTGAATAGGAGATAAGTGAATACACTCGTTACCAGTATCTTTAAGAAATTGCGCCCCTTTGTGGTTATAAAATAATATAAATTTAAAATAGAATCTATAGACAAAAAACTACTAAACCATGTCACTAAACCTGGAATGGCCCTGGCTATATAACGTATTGATTATAATGCTCTCTGCTGCGGTAACCTTTTTTGCAATACCCTCTATCATATTTGTAGCAAACACAAGGCATCTGTATGATGATCTGGAGAAGGATCGAAAAGACCATCAGCATGGTATTTCGCGTTTGGGAGGGGTAGCCATATTTTGTGCATTTACGATTGTTTCTTTACTTTTTGCCAAGTACGATGATGTATTGTCAACAAATGTCTTACTGACTTCCTGTATCATACTTTTTGCGGTAGGCCTGAAGGATGATCTGGCGGGTACAAGTCCGACAACTAAGTTTATCATGCAGTTTATTGTAGCATTGATTTTAGTAACGATGGGGGATGTAAGGTTAAGCAGCTTGTACGGAGTTTTCGGAATGTGGGATATCAATTACTTTTCCAGTATTTCATTGTCGGTATTAATCATTATGTTTTTTATCAATGCCTTTAATTTGATAGATGGTATTGATGGCTTGGCCGGAACAATTGGTATTATTGTAAGCCTGACTTTTGCAGTGATGTTTATACATATGGGTGAACTGGGGCTGGCTATTTTAGCGTTTAGTTTGGTAGGAGCCCTGGCTGGTTTTCTGTATTATAATTTCTCTCCATCAAGAATATTTATGGGAGATACAGGAAGTCTGTTGGTGGGATTGATTTCGATTGTATTGGCCATCAAATTTATCGAACTGAATAAGTTTAGCAGTACAATGCCACGCCCTGCATTTTTATCTGCACCGGCAACGGCAGTATCGGTATTGATTATACCCTTATTTGATACCTTCCGGGTTTTTATGTTGAGGATTATGCAGGGCAGATCTCCTTTCAGTGCAGATAGAAACCATATTCACCACAGAATATTGAAATTGGGATTTTCTCATTTACAAGCAACACTCGCTCTGGCGATAACCAATATTTTATTTATATACCTGGCTATTATTTTTAGAGGCTTTGGAAATGGGCTATTAATAGCTTTGTTTTTTGTTGTTTGCATGTTAATTAACTGGATAACTACTATACTGTTAAGGATTAAAGAGAGAAAGGAACTAAAGATTGAATATCTTTGGAAGTAAGTCTAAGTTATGCTGAAGATAGATGAGCGACATAGGTGGTACCCAATTTATACAAAACCCAGATTTGAAAAGAAGGTAGCCGAGAATTTGTTGAAGCAGGGAATAGAAGTTTATCTGCCTTCGCAAAAGATTCTTAAGCAATGGAGCGACCGAAAGAAATGGGTGGATGAGCCTCTGTTTAAATCCTATGTTTTTATCCATATTAATTATTTACAGTATGATCAGGTGGTGAGAACGCCGGGGGTGGTAAGGTTTATTTACTTTTCCGGTAAGATTGCTTCTGTTCCGGATATGGAGATGAATTTCCTGCAAACTTATTTATCTGGCGATTTTACAGTAGAAACGACGGGACAATTTATTAAAAGTGGAGATAAGGTAAAGATTGTCTCTGGTAAATTTAAAGGGTACGAGGCGGAAATGGTTTCATATCAGAACGAGAAAAGGCTGATTTTGAGAATTGATGCACTGGGGCAATCTATCTTATTGAATATTCCCGTTGCGGATGTAATAAGTAAATAACCCGTTGGATGACCTTAAAAGGTTCATCCTGAGGTGCTCGAAGGATAGCGTGTTTGTTTTTGTCCGAGGACCGCTAGATAATCGAAGTATTCGCATTTCTTAGCTGTTTTTTTGGAATGAGTTTTTACAGGTCTTCTTTAAGAATAATACGCGGGATTATAAATAACCATGGAAGAGATTGCCGCGTCGTACCTTTCCGAAAAATCGGAACAGGCTCTCGCAATGACAAAAATAGGGAGTCATCCTGAGCAGTGTCATTAAGTTAAGCGTATCGTCATGTTAAACTAGTAATAGTAAAGTTTAGATATAAAAAGCAAACTTGCATGTGAGACCTTTCGTTGTACTCAAGGTGATGCAAAATTTCTTAACTTAATAGCACTGCATTCCGAGGCACTCGAAATATAATGCAGTACTTTATCCCTTGTTCCTTTTGTCTTTTGTCAAGCCCTGCACACAGGTTTCGAGAGCCTCAACCTGACCCAAAATCGATTAACCAAACTTATGCAATATAACTCTCTAATATCTTAAAGCCTTCACTGGTTTCCAGTTGAATTTCTTTCTCAGAGGCAGGGACTAAAATACAATCTCCTTTTTTTACAGCCAGTTCACCTCCATCATACCCTAAAGAATAAGACCCTTCTACACAAACATGGATAACGAAACTATCCAATTGGCTGTAATCTCTATTGGTAGACTCGTTATAGTCTAAAACATTGGTAGTGAAGAAAGGACATTTTACAGCTTCTATAGCTTCGTTCTTTGCTTTTTTATAGTCAGTTTTATATTGATTATAAAAATTGAAATCAATAGCATCCAAAGCTTCCTTTACATGCAGCTCCCTTTTGTTTCCTTTATCATCAACGCGGTCGAAATCGTAAATACGATATGTAATGTCCGAAGTTTGTTGGATTTCAGCTATCAATAATCCCTTTCCGATAGTATGGATTCTTCCGGCTGGTAGAAAAAATATATCACCAGCGCTAACTTCCTCTTTATTCAAGATTTCCATGAGTTGCCCCGATTCGAATTTCTCCAGATATTTAGCCCTGTCTACAGGTTGGTTAAATCCAGAAATCAAAGTAGATCCCGAGTCTGCCTGTAAAACATACCACATTTCAGTCTTGCCTTTAGAGTGGTGTCTTTTCTCTGCAAGTTCATCATTAGGATGTACCTGAATAGAGAGATCATCGTTAGCATCGATGAATTTTACCAGAAGAGGGAATTCATTTCCATATGTTTGGTAATTTTTCTTTCCTACAAGATTTTCTTTTTCTTCGGCTAAAATATCAGAAAGTTTTTGACCTTTTAAAATACCGTTTGCTACAACAGAAACGTCTGAAGATACGCCTGAGATTTCCCAGGTTTCACCACAGTTAGGTAAAGGCGAAAAGTCCTTATGCAGAACATCTTTAATTTTTCTTCCGCCCCATATTTTATCTTTAAAAATGGTCTCGAACTTTAAAGGGTATAAGCTCATGTTATAAGAATTTGGTTTCTGACAAAAATAATATAAAAATTATCATTCTATAATGACTTTCACCCGTCCCACCTGATTGCTTTCCAGTATAACTTTTATGCCATGCGTGTGGAACGAAGATTTTGTAAGTATTCCCTTTACAATACCTCTGGTAAGTTCGCCGGTACGCTGATCTTTTTTTAGAACAATATCCACAGTTTGTCCTATTTTAATATTTTCTCTTTTTCTGGTATCCATTAGCTATAAATGAATGACAAATCTACAGATAATAAAAAGATAAATTAATAAATGAATGGATGCTGAAAAATAAGAATATGTAAGATTATGGCATCGTTTATGATGTTTTTTGGAAAAAGTATTTTATGGAAGGCAAAAAAAATATAGGCAAATCTGACGATCAGGATCGTATAAACGAGTATGGAGACGCCAATTTGAATTATGATGAGGAACAAAATAGTTTTGAATTAGATCTGGCTCCTGATAAGTCAACAGATAAGGATTATCAGCATCTGGATCCATATGAAACTACAGCCCCTAATGGAGACGATTTTAATTCGGATTATGATGAAGCCAATCCATTTATTGGAGATGAGTATGATAAAAATGCGTCTTTAGAGACAAATGTGGATGCTTTGGGAATGCATATTTCTGATGATGAAGATTTAACCCTGACAGAAGAAGATATAGAAGACGCTAAAACTCCTGAGGATTACCGGGATGATTTGGACGAGGAAGGATATCCTAAGAATGATAGAAAGAGATAGGAAGTCTGAAACCGATTGAAGGTGACAAGAACAAGGATTAAGGAGTAATGAACAGTTGATCTAATCCAGCTCTAGCCCAAAGGCCTGTCTCAGCAGATCGATATTCGGATTCTTATCCACCATATGCTGATATTTGTCTTTGGAAGTGTATAATTTTCTCTCGCTTACCACTTCGTCAATGATAGGTTCTAAAGTGATAGAGAAGTTCGAGAGTTTTGTTCTTAAATAATTGAGGATATCAATCCTTTCAGAAATTAACTCTTCAGACTGCAGCTTATTTTCCAGTACAAGTTCTATCCTATAATTGTCCTTTAACGTAGGGGTATAGTTGTCCATCAGAGAAACCAAACTCATTTTTCCCTGTTCCTTTGCCATTCTGGAATAATCTACCCATACTTTTATAAAATCATCCTGTGTAAAATGGGTAGTAGCAACACCCGTAACATATTCAGGTTCATTTTTATCTTCCTTGACTGTTTTTATAGCAGATGGGTTTTTGATATTTGGTATCAAAGTGCCTCCACCTTTCAGTAGACTGTTTCCAGAGGCAGGAATGTTGATGGCAGGCCGTTTCTCTTCCCTTACAACAGATGCAGAATTATCAGGCTGTTGATAGGTGACAGGGGGAGCTGCTGCTGGCTTGCTGTTCGTATTTTCAGTAACTAACGGAGTTTTTTTTTCCTGTGAAGGAATAGTTGTGTTGACCTGCGGTGCTAAATTTTCAGGTTTTTTTTTTACTTGCTCGATATGATCCCGAACATTTCCATCTTTACTTAAAGAGAAGGCTTGTTGCAGATGTGCTATTTTAATTAATGCCAGTTCTACCTGTAATCTTTGGTTTTTACTGATTTTATAATTTAAATCACACTGGTTGGCGATATTGAGCGCACTGATTAAAAATGAACTGGATGTAGCTTTACTTTGATCCAGGTATTTTTGTTTGATATTTTCACTTACCTCCAATAGCTGAACAGTGGATGGATCTTTACATATCAGTACATTTCTGAAATGGGAAGCAAGTCCGCTAATGAAATGATTGCCATCGAACCCATTATTTAATATTTCATTGAATAGTAAAAGGGTAGAAGCAGTGTCTTCCTGATTGAGAAAATCAGTTAGCTTGAAATAGTAGTCATAATCAAGAATATTCAGATTATCTATAACTGCCTGATAGCTGATGTTTCTGTTGGAAAAACTTGCAATCTGGTCGAACATAGAGAGCGCGTCCCTTAATCCGCCATCGGCTTTTTGGGCGATAAGATGAAGACCATCATTATCAAAGGTAATCTCTTCCCGGGTTGCAATTTTGGAAAGGTGGCCAGCCATGTCTTCCACTTTTATCCTGTTGAAGTCGAAAATCTGACACCTGGATAATATAGTAGGAAGGATTTTGTGTTTCTCTGTTGTAGCTAATATAAATATAGCATAGGCAGGTGGTTCTTCCAGCGTTTTTAGGAAAGCATTGAACGCACTCTGAGATAACATATGTACCTCATCAATAATATAAACCTTGTATTTTCCGCCTTGGGGTGGAATTCTTACCTGATCTATAAGATTTCTGATATCATCCACAGAGTTGTTGGATGCAGCATCCAGCTCATGGAAATTGAAAGAATTGCCATGCAGGAAAGAATTGCAGGATTCGCAGATTCCGCAAGCTTCACCCTGTGCTGTAAGATTTTGACAATTGATGGTTTTTGCTAAAATTCTTGCACATGTAGTTTTACCCACACCTCTTGGACCACAAAAAAGGAAAGCCTGTGCCAGCTGATTGCTTTTGATGGCATTTTTTAAGGTATTGGTTATATGCAATTGACCTACTACGCTTTCGAACGTGACAGGGCGATATTTTCTTGCCGATACGATAAAATTCTCCATTGCTAGCAAAAATATAAAGATGTTATAGATAATACAATATTATTGAGAAAATAAGAGGGAGATATATTGTGAAAAATAAATTTGGTTAAGCAGTTTAAAAGAATAAGGTGTGTGCGAAAACAGCGATACACTTATTTTAAATATAAGATATTTTATGCTGTTTATGTTAATAAAATTGATAAAAAAATATTTTTTCAAAAAACACACTGCTAAGTCTGCTTTGATCTTTCTGTATATGAAATTTATAGTTATATTTGTGAAATATTTGTAAAATCATGAGAAAAACAAAACTTTGGGCAAAGTTGATGATGGGTTTTGTTAGCTACTTATATATAAATGCTATAAAAAAGCCTTAGTTGTGCCTTCCCTCAAAAATCAATACGATTTTTAAATTTAATAGGTGTGTAAAAGCGGTAGGCCTCCCGGCCGAACCGCTTTTTTATTTTGATTTTCAAAGCTGTTTAATATTTCGATGAGGGGTGTGGTTTCTTTATATTTTCTTGAGCCGACTGCTGTTTCTTCTGGGCAGTCTTTTTTAGCCTAAAATAGCTTATAAAAGAAACTGTAATATAATTTTACACAGACTCTTAAAGTTGTGTTGCATTTTTATTTATAAATATCTATTTTTGCAGTCCTTTAAAGTAAAGGGATAAAAAACAATTTATTAATAACAATGGGTCAATACGAAACCACTATCATTCTTACCCCGTTATTATCAGAAGAGGCAGCGAAAGAAGTAATTGCTAATTTCTCTAAAATCTTAACTGATAATGGAGCCGAGATTGTCCAAGAGGATAATTGGGGTCTGAAAAAATTGGCGTATCCAATTGAGAAGAAATCAACTGGATATTACCACATTACTGAATACAAGGTATCAGGAGAGGTTATCGGCAAGTATGAGTTAGAATTGAAACGCGATGAGCGTGTAATGAGATTCTTAACTGTTAAATTAGACAAGCATGCTGTAGCGTACAATGAGAAAAAACGTTCTGGTGCTTTTAACAAAAAGAAATCTGAAAAAGCGGAGGCAGCAAACTAATGGCTAAAGATCAAATCCAATACGTTACTGCTCCCAAGGTGGAGGATAACAGAAAGAAATATTGTCGTTTTAAAAAGAACGGTATTAAATATATCGATTACAAAGACGCTAACTTTTTATTGAAATTTATCAACGATCAAGGTAAAATTTTACCTCGTCGTTTGACAGGAACTTCTTTGAAATATCAGCGTAAAGTAGCTCAAGCTGTTAAGAGAGCTCGTATTATCGGTATCTTACCATTCGTAACTGATGGTTTAAAATAAGGAGGGCTGTTCACATGGAAGTAATTTTAACACAAGATGTAAAAAAACTAGGCGAGAAAGACGATGTCGTTAATGTAAAGCCTGGTTACGGCCGTAATTATTTGATTCCTCAGGGACAAGCTATTTTAGCTACTGAGTCGGCAAAGAAAGTTTTAGCTGAGAACATTAAACAAGCTCAGTTTAAACAAGAGAAAATTAAGAAAGACGCTGAAGCTACTGCAGCTAAATTGGCTGATGTTAAATTAAGCATTGGTGCTAAAGCGGGCGAAACTGGTAAAATCTTCGGTGCGGTTAACACAATTCAGGTTGCTGATGCATTGAAAAAATTAGGTTTCGATGTTGACAGAAGAAGAATCACTTTTGATTCTGATGTTAAATTTGTAGGTGAGTACAAAGCAAACTTAAACTTACATAAAGAAGTTAAAATTCAGGTTCCTTTCGAGGTTATTGCTGAATAATAAACTTTTTGCTATATAGAAAATGCTCCTTAAATTACTAAGGGGCATTTTTTTGTTGTAATAAATATCCTATCTAAACTTGTGGCTAATCTGCTGATTAAATATCTAAAGAAACTCTTTTTATGGTTCTTTGTACTCACATTTCTTTGGGTTCTCGCCTATCGTTTTATAAATCCTCCGTTTACCTATCTGATGATATCACGGGCATTCGAAAGAAAATTCGATGGCAAGACCTGGAAAATAGAAAAAGAATGGAAAGACTTTGATGACATCTCTCTGAATTTGAAAAAGGCGGTTATTGGTGCTGAAGATGCTCAGTTTTTAAGCCATAACGGTTTTGATTTTGATGCGTTGGGAAAAGCTTATCAAAAGAATAAAACAGGTAAGAAGATCAGAGGAGGGAGTACGATAACACAGCAAACAGCAAAAAATGTTTTTCTGTGGCCAGGAAGATCATATATCCGTAAAGGATTTGAAGCCTATTTCACAATTTTAATAGAATTGCTTTGGTCGAAACAAAGGATAATGGAAGTCTATTTAAATGTAATTGAAATGGGGGATGGTATTTATGGTGCTGAAGCGGCTACACAAGCCTATTATCATAAATCGTGCAAAAGCTTGTTGAAAAGTGAGGCAGCACTTTTAGCTGCGGTATTACCAAATCCAAGAAAATGGACTCCGGTGAATCCTACCGCATATATCTATAGAAGACAGGCGATCATAAGAAGAAATATGGCTGCTTTAGGGAATTTAGAATTTTAAGGCGGGAGATTTTTTAAATCTTATAATGCCTGGTTCGAACTATTAAAGGAACTGCGAATTTCCAATGTTCTTTGTAAAAATGGTTGCACTTAGGGAATAAATTGCACAACCGAGCCCTTTTCCCAAGGGACGGGGCCCGCAGTCCACCTGGCACTGTTCCAAACGGACATGTGGGAATAAGCAAGTTCATAACGTAAAACTTAAAATTCACAACAACCTTTACCTCATTTACTTCCCTTTTTTCTGAAAGCTATATATCAAATAATACAGAGCAGGAAGTATAAAGAGACTGCCTATCAATAGGGCGTAAGCCAAAGAGGCTATCGCTTTTTCGTGACCCGCATTTTCTATTAGAGACAGGTAATTGCCATTTTTGAGCATAATAATATTAGGGAAATGCTCCCAGGTGATAGCTAATAGAATCATGGTCACCTGAAAACCTGCTAATATTCTAAGCAAAACAGTTCTTTTCTGTTCGATAGTTCTCCATAAAATAATCAATGAAACGGTTGCCGCAGTGATGGCAACAATTCCCACAACATTTCCGAAAATCCAGTCGATCAAGGGGATCTGCTCTAAATAGGCGATAATAAAAACCAGTGATCCTGAAATGACAGCACCGATATTCATGTACTTCGCCTTTTTTATAAATCTCTTTTTATCTTCTTCGGTATCAGTCTCGCCTATAATAAATATCGCAGCTAAAAAGCCGCAGATGGCAACAGTAAAAAAGCCAACGGCAATACCAAACCAATTGAACCAGCTAAAAATATAAGCATTTAAAAAATCAGTTGATTCGGTATCTATAGATCCAGATACAGTACTTGCTGCAATAATTCCTAAAAAGAATGGCGTGATAAAGCTTGAGTATTGGAAAATTTTATTGTAAAGAGTTTGCATATCGTCTACAACGGCATCATAATGTCTGAAAGCGAAAGCAGTACCTCTTGCAATAATTCCAAATAACATTAAAACCAATGGAATATGCATATGTATAGACATTGTCGTATAAATATCCGGGAAACCTACAAACAAGATAACTATAGCGATAATAAGCCACATGTGGTTTGCTTCCCATACTGGGCCAATAACTCTGTAAACAGTTTTTCTGGTATTCTTTTGATGTTTTTTTGAAGTAAAAAGTTCTAATATTCCCGCTCCAAAATCGGCACCTCCCAGTAATAGGTATAACCAGATTGAAGCCCATAAAAATGCAATAACAACGTAAGTCATAACTAATGTTTTTGTACAGAATCGTTAGGGATATCGTAAATTTTGTCTACCATTTTAATTTGTCGGTATAACATAAAGCCTACAACGAAAGAAAGTGACAGATAGATAACAGTGAATATATAGAATGAATAGACAATGCCCGGCATAGGAGTTACCGCTTCGGACGTTTTCATTACATTATAAATAATCCAGGGTTGCCGGCCTACCTCCGTAACTGTCCAGCCGGCTTCTACCGCAATGAATCCCATAGGAGTAGCGATAGCAAATAATTTTAATAGCCATTTGGTAGATAATATTTCTTTCTTTTTCCATAGTTGATAGAAATAGAGTAGTGAAATAAGCATCATAATCATGCCGAGACCTACCATGATTTGAAAGGCATAATGTGTTATAGCTACGGGTGGATGGTGTTCTTCAGGAATCTGATCCAGGCCTTTCACTTCTGCATTAATATCTCCGTAGGTGATAAAGCTTAAAAGTCCCGGTATCTTTATAGCATAATCTACCTTCTTATTCTTTTCGTCGGGAATACCTCCAATAATAAAAGGTGCTCTTCTTTCGGTTTGGAAATGCGCCTCCATTGCCGCTAGTTTCGCAGGTTGTCTTTTTGCTACATCCTTAGCAGAGATGTCACCGCTGAGTGGCTGAACAAGAGCCGCAATACAGGCAAATGTTGCTGCTATTTTAAATGATTTCGCATGAAATTCTATGTTTTTCTTTTTAAGAATCATAAAAGCATGAACACCAGCTACAGCAAAGCCAGTAGCACAAAAAGCAGCGATAGACATATGTAATGCCTGCGAAAACCAGGCATCGTTAAACATTGCTTTTATTGGATCAATATTTAAGTATTCTCCATTAATATAGTCGAATCCGGCTGGACTGTTCATCCATGCATTGGCGGCCACTACCAGAATGCCCGATACTATTCCGCTGATGCCTACAACCAGTCCGGTTACCCAATGGAACCATGGATTGAATCTGTCCCAGCCATAAAGGAAAAAACCTAAAGCTATAGCTTCAATGAAAAAAGCAGTTCCTTCCAAAGAAAACGGCATTCCGAATATAGGGCCTGCATGCTTCATAAACTCTGGCCATAACAAGCCCAATTCAAAAGAAAGTGCAGTTCCAGACACAGCTCCTGTTGCAAAGAATATAGCGACACCTTTGCTCCATGCTTTAGTAATATTTTTATATACCTGTTTTTTGGTTTTTAGGTAATAAAAATGAGATACTGCCATGAAAAAAGGCATAACCATGCCGATACAGGAGAAAATAATGTGGAAGCCCAGAGATAGGGCCATTTGGGAGCGAGCGGCTAAAAAATCGTCCATACAAAGAAATCTTTAAGGCACCTTATGAGGTGTTGTCTGCGTAACAAAAATATAAGAATACCTTATAAGATTTCCTGAAACAGATTTTTTTTGAAAAAAATAATCATTCTTAATTAAGAATGTATTTGCTTTTATAGGAAAACTTTAGCATGCCAGCTTTCCTTTATCGGAACTTCCCATGAAGTACGAAAATCGGATAGACTTTTTACCAGATTATTAAAAACTATTGTGTCTGAATTGATGCTCTGGTTTTGAATCAGCTGTTCGAAATCACTACGTCCTGCAATCTTGATATCATTACCATCTTTCCATGCAATCTGAAATCGGTCGAAGAGATTTACACTAAATTCTTGTTCTATCGACTTCATCAGATGAACGGATTTGTCTATAGAGCAACCGCTGGCAGTTGCAGCTGTTTCATCAACAATCAGAATGACAAACCTTTGGTATTTGATTTCATAGGATGCTTTAAGTTGTTGGTTATGAGCAGTCCACGACTTAGTGAAATCGTTTAATAGCAATTCTAAACGATCCAGTTCAGCAGTAGTAAATAATCTGTCTGATTGGTAAATCCAAACTTTTGAATCTAAGCTTAATTCCATAGACCAAAATTAAATAATAATAATGATTAAAACCGATTGTGAATTAATACGATATGGTGGAAAAAAACTATTTTACAATTGTATGTGGGTTTGTTAACTTTAGGCATGCATTCAGTTTATTGTGTCCTCTTATCTTTTTTAATGCTGTTAACCGCATGGTTTGATGGTAAAGATATTCCTGGATTAAAAGAGGATATTATGGGTGTATACAAGAAATGTGAAGCAGAGAAATATTTGGACCGCAAAAGCTATGCACTTGAGATTAGCGATAATGGTTTCGTAAGGTACAAAAGGATTTGGAAGAACAATAAGACTGAATATTTTTCTGTAAAAATCGACAAGATAAGAGGTATAGATTTTTATGGCAATGAAAATGGAGGCTGGTTAATGTTTTCCTGCGAACCGGAAAGTGTAATCTATCAGACACATCGTGACCCGTCGGGAGATATAGACTCCATGTCTAATGAAATATCCTTCCCTATTTCTGCTATTTCAATCGAAGATCTTAATCAACTTGAGAAAAACTTTAAGTCTTTACAAGACATGTTGGCTGGAAAAGTTAAAAATTAACAACTCCTTAATATATTTTAACTATATTAGTCGCACTAAACTAAACTGACATTTTGAAAAAGACGTTTTACATAGTGGCTGCATTGTGTATTTCCGTTTTCCATGCATTCTTCTTAGACGCATGGCTGTCTAAAAGCAATCTCGAAACAGATAAAATTACTGTTGAACATAAAATGCTTAAAGATAGTCTTGCATCTGGAAAAATATTTCCGGTTAATGAGAATAGCCATGAGAATATCGCGAAATCAATAAGCAACTAGAGATTGTTATTTCTTGCCGTAATTTCGGCTATATCAAGTATTTCAATATCATTTTCTTTTTCGAAATATTTGATTCCGTCCTTAATCATGGTCATACAGAAAGGACAGCCGACTGCTACAATATTGCTTTCAGATTCTAAAATCTCTTCTGTTCGTTCAATGTTAATGTCCTTAATTCCTTTTTCAGGTTCCTTAAACATTTGTGCTCCGCCTGCTCCACAACAAAGACCATTTTGTTTGCAACGTTTCAGTTCTACTAAATCTGCATCAAGGATTTCCAGAGCTTTTCTTGGCGCTTCGTATACATTATTACCTCTGCCTAAATAGCAAGGATCATGAAACGTTATCTTTTTACCTTTAAAGGGGGAGCCGTCTTCAGGTCTTAGTTTTCCTTCATCAATAAGTCCTTGGATGAGTTGGGAATGATGAATCACTTCATATTTTCCACCTAATTCGGGATATTCATTCCTTAGCGTATTAAAACAGTGTGGGCAAGCTGTAACTATTTTTTTAATGTCGTAGGCATTTAATATTTCTATATTGGAAAGAGCCTGCATCTGAAAAAGAAATTCGTTTCCTGCTCTTTTAGCCGGGTCACCGGTGCAGGATTCTTCGGTACCCAGTACTGCGAATTTTATTCCTACATGGTGCAATATTTTTGATAAAGCTACTGTTACACGTTGCGCCCGCTCGTCATAACTGCCGGCACAACCAACCCAAAAAAGTATTTCTGGCGAATCGCCATTGGCTGCCATTTCAGCCATAGTAGGTATTTTGAAGTCCATCATACTCAATTTTTTATTGTTGATTAGCCCAATTGAATCTGTCATTCGGAGAATATTTCCATGGAGCTGCATTATTTTCTATGTTAGAAAACATATTGTTTATACTGGAGGCGGCATTGGATTCTTCCATGATAGCATATCGGCGCAATTCCATTATAATAGAAAGCGGATCGATATTTACAGGGCATGCCTGGGTACATGCATTACATGTTGTGCAGGCCCAGATCTCTTCGCGACTAATATAATTGTCAAGTAAAGTGTTTTTCTTTAATCCCTCGTCATTCGATTTGTCTAAAAGACGTCCAACTTCTTCCAGGCGATCTCGTGTATCCATCATGATTTTCCTTGGAGAAAGGAGTTTGCCGGTTATATTAGCAGGACAGACAGCTGTGCATCTCCCACATTCTGTGCAAGTATAAGCATTCAATAGCTGAATCTGATTAAGATCAAACACATCATTCGCTCCAAATTTAGTCTGGTTATCAGTAGTTGGTGGCGTAAAGGTTGGATCCAGCATGGCTTTCACTTCATTTGTAACCGAAGTCATATTATCGAACTTTCCTTTTTCTTCCAATTTAGAATACCAGGTATTCGGAAATGCCAGGATAATATGGAAATGTTTGGATTTTGGGAGATAGTTTAAGAAGAATAAAATACCTATTATATGAAACCACCAGCAAAATCGTTCAATAAGCATCAGCTGATTTGCTGAATCTGGAAGGAAGTAACTGATATAACCGGAAATAGGGAAACTTCCAGCATGATGATAAATACCTTGTTCCTGCAGTTTATGGTCAGCAGCATTCATGGTTAGAAAAGCTAGCATCAGAGCTACCTCGATACATAATATATAAATGGCATCTTTTCTTGGCCAGGTTGTCATTTCTACTCCTGAGAATCTTTTCAGGTGTAAAATCAGACGTCTGCATAAAAATACGACAACTCCAATAAGAACCAGAAGAGCCAGAATTTCGAAAGACGCAATTAAAACGTTATAGAAAGAACCTAAAAAGGAGAAGATCCTATGAGTACCAAAAATTCCATCAATTATTATTTCCAGTACTTCAATATTAATGATAATAAAACCTACATAAACAAAGAAATGCATCAGGGCAGCTATAGGTCTAGCAGTCATTTTACTTTGTCCGAAAGCTACTTTAAACATTGTGATCCAGCGTAGTTTTCTGTCTCCGCTTATCGCTATGCTTTTACCAAGTTTTATGTTCCTGCGTATTTTTTTTACCTGATAAACGAATAAGCCTATCGAAAATAGAAAGAACAGCGTAAATAAAATTTGTGGAGCCATATCTTTAAGTTTATGTTTAAATATACAAAAAATAATATGCATGCATATTATTTGGTTTAAAAAGTAAAAAAATAAAATTGGGTTGTAACGATTTTTACCAGTTTGTCGTCTAACCTTATAACCATGCAACCAATTGATAAAAAATCTTTTGAAATATTATTCAGGACGCACTATAAACTTTTGTGTAAGACGTCCTATAGAATAATTGGAGATGCGGACGAAGCGGAAGATATCGTTCAGCAGGTTTTTTGTCTCTTTTGGGAGCAACGCGATGTATTGGAAATCCGGCAATCTGCCTTGGCTTATCTAAGCAAATGGGTTATCAATCATTCTTTAAATAGAATCAGAGCCAATGGTAACAGAACCAAAAGGGAATTTTTTTTTGGTGAAAAGGTCTATCAGGACCGTAATTATACTGAGGAATTTATCATGTTGAAGGAACTGAACGCAAAGGTTGACCGTGTTATTGACGAATTGCCGCATGTATGCAGATTGGTTTTTATTTTAAGCAGATATGAAAAGCTTTCTTACAAGGAAATAGGAGAAAAACTAAATATCTCTGTAAAAACGGTTGAAAATCATATGGTAAAGGCTTTAAAACATATAAGAAAACATTTAAGTATAGTGGCTTTAATATTTTTTTACTTAAGCACTAGGGGTAATCTTTTTTGATGGTGTCTTAATATAAACGACGTTATGGAAGAACAATTGTTAGAACAAGCTATTCAAATTATGCTTGCCAGTGAAACAGAAAATGAAATTTTTGTCGAGGGAATTCTTGATTTAGTACAAAGAATACTAGCGTAATTGGTAGATGGAGACAGAGGACGAGAAATATTGGGTATTAATGAGCCGTTATCTTTCCAATGAGATTTCTTCGGAAGAGACCGACGAATTGCTTTTTTGGATTGAGGGAGATCCGTCAAGGGGAGAGCTGCTGCAGGAGCTTCAAACTTCGTGGGATAAGAGTGCTCATTACAAAAACAGCGATTCCCAATATTTCAACGCCGATGATGCGTGGACAAAGGTTTCCATGAAAATAGAAAAAAAGGAGCCAGGGCCACGAGTTATTAAAATTGCCTGGTTGAAGTATGCGGCTGCCCTTATTTTATTATTAAATATCTCCTTGTTTTCGTTTAAATATTTTGATAACCGGAAACAGATAGAGATTTTTAATAAAGAAGATCAGGCAATGCTGGTTCGTACACCAGATGGTTCTTCTGTATGGTTAAATAAAGGAAGTAAATTGAGTTACCAAAAAGGAATGGCGAGTTTAAATCAACGTAAGCTTGAATTGCAGGGAGAAGCCTTTTTTGAGGTAAAGCCGGATAAAAATAAGCCTTTTTTGGTTTTTGCTTCAAGGACAGTAACCAAAGTTCTTGGAACTTCTTTTAATATTAACAGCCAGCCAGCGCATGTTGTAGTTTCCGTTGTTACAGGAAAGGTTTCTTTTCGGTCGGTTGAAGGAGAAGAGTTATTGTTGTTGCCTAATGATATAGGGACTTATGACAACAGCAAGGTAACCAGAGCCAGCCGCCCGGACAAAAATTTCCTGTATTGGAAGAATCATGAGTTATCTTTCGACAATGAAAGTTTTGGAAATGTTATCAACACTATAGCGGAAAACTATAAAGTTGAATTTGATGTCCAAAACAAAGCCTTGTTGAATAGAAAAATTACCAGCACTTTCAAAACTGCTTCTTTCGAGGATATTCGGACCGTTTTAGAAACATTGTTGGATTGTCGGATAGAAAAATCTGCTAATAGTGAAACCTACGTCGTTCGATAGTTTGTAAATCAATTAAAATGGAAAGATTTTTTTGGAGATCTATTGTCTTCATGGGATTGTTATGCCTTAATCAGGTGATGTTTGCCCAAAATTTGCGACAGATTGTATCTGTTGACTATACTAATAAGCCGTTAAAAGAAATCTTAACTGACCTTAGGATAAAGCATGAAATACAGTTTTCATATGATGAATCGCTTATCCCGGTAGATAAAAAGTTGACGGTTAAGATAGCTATTATGCCATTGCATTTTGTTTTGGATGAGATATGCAGACAAACTAACTTGAAGTGGGAGCAAATCTCCAGAAATATTGTTTTAAAACCTTCAAATACTGCCCCCAGAGGGAAGAAACTTTCTCAAACAATTAGGGGAAAGGTTTTAGATAAGGAAAGTAAAGAGCCGTTGACAGGAGTGAGTGTTAGTGTGTTATCCGTCGATCCAGCAAAAAATGCAGTAACAGACCAGAATGGTGAGTTTAGATTGGATGATGTGCCAATTGGAAGACAGGATCTGGCATTTTCTTATTTGGGATTTGAAAAATTACTATTGCCACAACAACTGGTAGGTTCTGTAAAAGAGTTAGTGCTTACAGTGGAACTGGTAGAGAAGTATAACTCTTTGGGTGAAGTTGTGGTGTCGGCGGGATACAACAGAGATGCTCCACTAAATGAAATGGCCATGATTAGTGCTCGCTCATTTACAGTAGAAGAAACAAGCAGATATGCAGCGGGTAATTTTGATCCAGCAAGGATGGTCCAGAATTTTGCAGGTGTAACAATAGGCGACGATATTGGTAATGAAATTGTTATCAGAGGGAATTCACCTAAAGGTTTATTGTGGAGGTTAGAGGGGATCGAGATCAGTAATCCTAATCATTTTGGAGAGGAGGGTAGTTCGGCCGGAGGAATTAGTATGATCAGTTCGAATGTTTTGTCGACTTCTGATTTTTATACCGGGGCATTCCCGGCAGAATACGGTAATGCCTTAAGCGGTGTATTTGATCTTCAGTTTAGAAAGGGGAATTCCGAAAAAAAAGAACATGCTTTTATGCTGGGAGTTCTGGGAACTGAGTTTTCTATGGAAGGACCGTTTTCTAAACAAAATGGGGCATCCTACCTATTTAATTACAGGTATTCGACACTTGCAATCTTAGAGAAAATCGGAGTCAATCCGGCTGGTGATAATCCTACGCCAAAATATCAGGATCTAGCATTTAACCTTTATTTGCCAACAAAAAAGTCGGGAAACTTTTCCGTATTCGGGATATTGGGCTATAGTTACCAGCGTGGGATTGCTGTACGTGATAGTCTGGAATGGGATTCTTTTCAGGATAAATTCAACAAGCGTAACGCTTACTCATCTGCAAGTGTAGGTATTAAACATCTAAAAATGCTAAACAACAAAGCTTATCTGAAAAATATAATCTCAGCTTCTTACTCTAATATTACAGATAAGGCAGATACCTTGGATAATGACTATAATGTAAATGTATATGGACGGGACCGTTTCAATAATACTGCTCTTCGTTATTCCGGCTTATTGAATTACAAAATAGACAATAGCAATACAATTCGTACGGGATTGGTTGCTTCATTTCTTCATTTTGATTTAAATTCTAAGTCATATAAAAAGAGTTTAGGGAAATTGTCTGAGTTTATAAATGAAAGGCAAGGTACTTATCTTTTGGAGGGTTATGGGCAATGGAAGCATCAGCTGCGGGAACAGTTGAGTTTAAATACCGGAATTCATATCAGTTATTTTGGATTAAGTAATGACATCAGTGTAGAACCTAGAATAGGATTAAAATATAACCCCAGCTTAGCGAATGTGTTCAATTTTTCCGTCGGGATTCATAATAGGATCGAACCTCTGGCCTTATATTATGGAAAGAATGAATTGATAGATGGTTCTGTAAACAAGACTAATGAAAATTTAAGGACCACAAAAGCTTTACACTTAGTAGCCGGCTATCAGCACAGCTTTACAGAAAATCTGAAACTCAAACTGGAAACCTATTACCAACATTTGTATGACGTACCGGTAACAACCGATTCCGAGATTAACTTTTCTGCTTTGAATATGACAGATGCCTATTTTATATACTCCAGAAATTATGGTGCTTTGTCTAATAAAGGAAAGGGAAGGAATTATGGAGTAGAGTTGACCTTAGAAAGGATGTTTGCGTATAGTTATTATCTTCTTTTCACTTCGTCCGTCTATAAATCAGAATTTGCAAATCTTCAGGGACAATACTTTCCAACTGTTTTTAGCGGAGATTTCTCTTCGAATCTCCTATTTGGTAAAGAGCTAAAAGTTGGACCGAAAAATATTCTGGCGTTTAACGGAAAGATATTATTAAATGGGGGAAGGAGATATACACCACTTAATGTTTCAGAATCCATAAAAAATGATTATCCCATTTATGATGAGGAAAAGGTTAATTCGTTGCGGGCACCTATGTATTCCAGGATAGACGTGTCTTTAAAGTACAGGGTTGATAATCCCCGGATCACACACACCATTTTCTTTGATGTTCAAAATGTGTTGAATCGTAAAAACATTAGGGAAATGTATTATAACGGAGATAAAAAAGATATTGATACGCTGTTTTACGCGGGAATTATTCCAACATTCAATTATAAAATTGAGTTCTGAAAACTAAGTTAAGATTTAACAAAATTAAAACTATAAAGAGTATGAGATATATAATAAGAATGATAATGATAGCCTTATTACTTAGTTCATGTACTAAGGATGTGGTAAGAGGAGAGGGACCGATAGAATCTGTTTTACGAACCGATGATATTGCTGGAACTTTTAATACTATTAGAATTAATGGTGAAGCTGATATTTATATTAGTTATGGTACAACGAAAAGATTGGAGTTGCAGGCTTATCGAAATTTATTGCCACTCTTTGAAACCAGGATCCAGGGTGAAAAGTTGATCTTGGAATACAAAGATGGGCATAGAATTAGAAATAACAACATTAAGATTTATTTAACAGTTTCCTTTTTGCCAAATATAGAAGTGAACGGAAATTGTAAGGTTAGATTTACTAATGATTTTCCATTTCAGGACGGGCTATATGCGGAAATTAATGGTTCCGGAGATATATATTATCCTCAGGGTGACATTAAGAATACCAGATTCTCTATTAATGGAAGTGGAGATATTAATGCAGTTGACCTGAATTCTGTAGAATCTACGGTTAATATATCTGGAAGTGGTGATGTAAAAGTTTCGGTTTCTGAGAAATTGAAGGTGAATATCAGTGGTAGCGGCAAAGTTTTTTATAAAGGGAGACCATTGGTAGAACAGCATCTGTCTGGAAGCGGAAAAATTATCTCTCTGTAATACAGTATAATGCATCTTTTTGCTTATTTTTTTTTAAAGATACTTTGGATTTCAAAAAAAAGAATCTACATTTGCAATCCCGAAACGGTACAAACGTTGAAGGAAAATAAGGCTGGTGCCTTAGCTCAGTAGGTAGAGCAAAGGACTGAAAATCCTTGTGTCCCTGGTTCGATCCCTGGAGGCACCACTTGAAAAGCTTCACAGAAATGTGAGGCTTTTTTGTTTTATGGCGTTTATAGAGTGATTGAGGGTGGTTTTCACGGATCAACCCCATTTCTGCAAAGCTGTAGAATTTCTCCGGGGTTACATTGCTTGTAAGTCTTTATCAGCATCACTTGGTGTTAACTTATAACGTCGGATAATTTACAAGCCAATACTGTTTAATGATTCGCTGATTTTTAAGAACAGATTTTGTTTTTCAATTTTTAAGTTTGAAAATGAGTCCGTTCAAATTAATATTCCTATTTCTATTCATTTCATTTGGAATAACCAATGCTCAAATAAAAAGAAGTCTTTGGGATGTATCAGAAGTATATCAAACGCCCGCTTTTACAGAAATAAGTAGAGATACAGTAGTGTCATTACAATATGAAGGAACAATGTATAAGGGGAATAGAAAGCAAACCTTTGCTTATTATTGTACTCCTGGAATCCTTTTAAAGGATAAAACCAAAGATAGGAATTTACCTGCGGTAGTTTTGGTTCATGGAGGTGGAGGAACAGCCTTTAGAAACTGGGTAGTGATGTGGGCAAAAAGAGGATATGCTGCTATAGCAATGGACTTAAGAGGTAATAATGGCGATAAAAAGCACATCATGAATGGATTTCAGGAGCCGGAAGGAAAAACACCTTATTTCGCTATAAATAATAATATAGAAGAGGAATGGATGTATCAGGCTGTTACCGATGTGCTGCTTGCCCATAATTTAATCCTTAGTTTTCCGGAAATAGATAAAACAAAAACAGCATTAACAGGAATAAGTTGGGGAGGTGTGATAAGCGAAGTCGTGGCTGGTTTAGATTTTCGCTTTAAAGCTATCGTTCCGGTGTATGGAAGCGGATACTTACATTATAATACAGCGATGACTAAGGATCTAGATGCTTTAAGTCCCGAAAATAGAAAGCTTTGGATCAAAAGGTACGATCCTTCAAATTATTTGATCAGATCAAAAGCTCCCATACTTTTTATAAACGGAACAAATGATGGCAGTTTTTATTTAGACAGTTATAGAAAGACATACTCTTTAGTAAAGAAGAAAGCTCTTAGTATAAAAATAGGGCTGAGGCATAATCATACTTATGGGTGGTCTAATCCCGAAATAGAAGCATTTATTGATTCGAAATTATTTAAACAGCAGACATTACCCGAGTTTAGAATTGTAAACGATGGTGCAAATAAAGCTATAAAGATCAAGAAAGGAATTGGCGTTTCCAGATCTTTTTTGAATTATACAGATGCATCTGATTTAAAAAATGCGGTATGGAGACAAATAAATATTCCTGTTACTTACCGTAAAATAGGTTTGGATTCTTTGCCTAAAGCGTGCCGGTACTACTTTTATAGTATAGAAGGGATGGATAATCTGATAGTGACATCACCTGTCTTTTCTGTTCATTAAGAAATATAAATCTATGGTACTATTTACAAGATTAAAAATATCCGCCTGTTCTACAGCGTATTGCGTTTAATGGTATAAAAAGGTTTTAAAAAGATTTGCGGGTTAATATAAAGTTCGTACATTTGCACTCCCAATCGCGAGGAAGGGGCATAGGAAACTGAAGGAATAGGCAGGAACGGCAGCAGCTTAAAGGGTTAGCAGGAGAGGGATAAAGAGAGAAAAAAGGGTTGCTAAAAAAAAATAAAAAAAAGTTCTTGCAGGAGAGAAAAAGATTCCTACCTTTGCACTCCCGAACGGGACGGAGCCACGAGGGCTACGGAAAACAAAGCGAAAAAGATTTCCCACCTGAATGGGTGGAAGATATAAAAGCCGACCAGTGACTGGAAGGCGGGAAGTTCTTTAAGATCATATCATATAGCACAGTCAACAAACGTCGGGACAGACGGAAGACAAGAAAAAAGAAATATTGACATCATGTCAGTATCGAACATAACATTTTACAATGGAGAGTTTGATCCTGGCTCAGGATGAACGCTAGCGGCAGGCCTAATACATGCAAGTCGAACGGGATTCAGTTTAAAGCTTGCTTTAGGCTGATGAGAGTGGCGAACGGGTGCGTAACGCGTATGCAACCTACCTATCACAGGGGGATAGCCCGGCGAAAGTCGGATTAACACCGCATGACATCATGATATGGCATCATATTATGATCAAATCTGAGGAGGTGATAGATGGGCATGCGTGCCATTAGCTAGTTGGCGGGGTAACGGCCCACCAAGGCGACGATGGCTAGGGGATCTGAGAGGATTGCCCCCCACACTGGTACTGAGACACGGACCAGACTCCTACGGGAGGCAGCAGTAAGGAATATTGGTCAATGGAGGGAACTCTGAACCAGCCATGCCGCGTGCAGGAAGACTGCCCTATGGGTTGTAAACTGCTTTTGTTAGGGAATAAACCTTCTTACGAGTAGGAAGCTGAATGTACCTAAAGAATAAGGATCGGCTAACTCCGTGCCAGCAGCCGCGGTAATACGGAGGATCCGAGCGTTATCCGGATTTATTGGGTTTAAAGGGAGCGTAGGCGGCTGGATAAGTCAGGGGTGAAAGACGGCAGCTCAACTGTCGCAGTGCCCTTGATACTGTTTGGCTTGAATATAGTTGAGGTAGGCGGAATGTGACAAGTAGCGGTGAAATGCATAGATATGTCACAGAACACCGATTGCGAAGGCAGCTTGCTAAGCTATAATTGACGCTGAGGCTCGAAAGCGTGGGTATCGAACAGGATTAGATACCCTGGTAGTCCACGCCCTAAACGATGATGACTCGATGTTAGCGATATACCGTTAGCGTCCAAGCGAAAGCGTTAAGTCATCCACCTGGGGAGTACGTCCGCAAGGGTGAAACTCAAAGGAATTGACGGGGGCCCGCACAAGCGGAGGAGCATGTGGTTTAATTCGATGATACGCGAGGAACCTTACCCGGGCTTGAAAGTTACTGAATGATTTAGAGATAGATCAGTCCTTCGGGACAGGAAACTAGGTGCTGCATGGCTGTCGTCAGCTCGTGCCGTGAGGTGTTGGGTTAAGTCCCGCAACGAGCGCAACCCCTATGTTTAGTTGCCAGCATTTAAGGTGGGGACTCTAAACAGACTGCCTGCGCAAGCAGTGAGGAAGGATGGGACGACGTCAAGTCATCATGGCCCTTACGTCCGGGGCTACACACGTGCTACAATGGTCGGTACAGAGGGCTGCTACCTGGCAACAGGATGCCAATCTCAAAAAGCCGATCACAGTTCGGATCGGAGCCTGCAACTCGGCTCCGTGAAGTTGGATTCGCTAGTAATCGCGTATCAGCAATGACGCGGTGAATACGTTCCCGGGCCTTGTACACACCGCCCGTCAAGCCATGGAAATTGGGGGTGCCTAAAGTCCGTAACCGCAAGGAGCGGCCTAGGGTAAAACCGATAACTGGGGCTAAGTCGTAACAAGGTAGCCGTACCGGAAGGTGCGGCTGGAATACCTCCTTTCTGGAGCTGTCCGAGACGGACGGTGCTATATGAATATATCTTAATCAAAAAAAGAGATGAACCTTTAAAGAGATGTAGCCGGTTAGTGAAGATAACGGCAGGCTAAGGGGAATATAGTCCCGTAGCTCAGTTGGTTAGAGCACTACACTGATAATGTAGGGGTCAGCAGTTCAAATCTGCTCGGGACTACAGGGGACATCCTTAAGAGGGGAATTAGCTCAGCTGGCTAGAGCACCTGCCTTGCACGCAGGGGGTCAACGGTTCGAATCCGTTATTCTCCACGAGGAAGTAAATAGTGAAATGAAAAGAGTAGCGATACTAATAACATTTAGCTATGAACTTCAGAAAGTTCTTTGACATATTGGAAGAAGTAGAAAAAGAGAAGACAGCAGATGGCGTATGCCATCAGCAATGAAGAAAGTAAATAAGGGCACACGGAGGATGCCTAGGCTCTCAGAGGCGAAGAAGGACGTGATAAGCTGCGATAAGCTACGGGTATCGGCACATACGACTTGATCCGTAGATTTCCGAATGGGGAAACCTGACATACTGAAGGTATGTCGCACAAGCGCAAACCTGCTGAACTGAAACATCTAAGTAAGCAGAGGAAGAGAAAATAATAATGATTTCCTGAGTAGTGGCGAGCGAAAGGGAAAGAGCCCAAACCGGACCTGTTACGGCAGGTCCGGGGTTGTAGGACTGAAAAGTGGGTATATCGATGAAGCAGAACGGGATGGGAAGCCCGGCCATAGCGTGTGACAGCCACGTATGCGTAAAGGAATATACCCTATCAGTATCCTGAGTACCGCGGGGTCGGAGACGCCCTGTGGGAATCTGCCAGCACCATCTGGTAAGGCTAAATACTCCTGAGAGACCGATAGTGAACCAGTACCGTGAGGGAAAGGTGAAAAGAACCGTGAATAACGGAGTGAAATAGAACCTGAAACCGTGTGCCTACAAGCGGTCGGAGTCCCGACTTATCGGGATGACGGCGTGCCTTTTGCATAATGAGCCTACGAGTTGCTCTTCCCTGGCAAGGTTAAGTACTTCAGGTACGGAGCCGAAGCGAAAGCGAGTCTGAATAGGGCGTACAGTCAGGGGAGGCAGACGCGAAACCTTGTGATCTACCCTTGGGCAGGTTGAAGGTGCGGTAACACGTACTGGAGGACCGAACCGATAAACGTTGAAAAGTTTCCGGATGACCTGAGGGTAGGGGTGAAAGGCTAATCAAACTGGGAAATAGCTCGTACTCCCCGAAATGTTTTTAGGAACAGCGTGGTGGTTAGTTTACTAGAGGTAGAGCTACCGATTGGGTGCGGGGGAGTCAAATCCTACCAAATCCAGACGAACTCCGAATGCTAGATAAATATACACTGCAGTGAGGCGCGGGGTGCTAAGGTCACGCGCCGAGAGGGAAAGAACCCAGACCATCAGCTAAGGTCCCCAAGTGTACGCTAAGTTGAACTAACGAGGTCTGATTGCATAGACAGCTAGGATGTTGGCTTGGAAGCAGCCATTCATTTAAAGAGTGCGTAACAGCTCACTAGTCGAGCGATCGGGCATGGATAATAAACGGGCATCAAGTGTACCACCGAAGCTATGGGATTGAAATATATCGGTAGGGGAGCATTCTATGTGCGGCGAAGGTATCTGGTAATGGGTGCTGGAGCGCATGGAAAAGCAAATGTAGGCATAAGTAACGATAAGGCGGGAGAGAAACCCGCCCACCGAAAGGATAAGGTTTCCTGATCAACGCTAATCGGATCAGGGTTAGTCGGGGCCTAAGGATAACCCGAACGGGGATTCCGATGGACAACTGGTTAATATTCCAGTACTTTTGTTAGCTGCGATGGGGCGACGGAGTAGTGACACTGCCGCGAACTGACGGAATAGTTCGTTAAAGAGCGTAGGTATAGGATCTGTAGGCAAATCCGCAGGTCTTGCTGAAACTTGATAGTACCGGGCGGCTTCGGCCAACTGGATAGCGCAGGTAATCAGACTTCCAAGAAAACCCCCTAAGCTTCAGGCTAACAGAACCCGTACCGCAAACCGACACAGGTATCCGGGAAGAGAATTCTAAGGTGCTCGAGTGAATCATGGCTAAGGAACTCGGCAAAATGGCCCTGTAACTTCGGGAGAAGGGGCGCTGGAGCGATCCAGCCGCAGTGAAAAGGCCCAGGCGACTGTTTAACAAAAACACATGGCTTTGCAAAATCGCAAGATGAAGTATAAGGCCTGACACCTGCCCGGTGCTGGAAGGTTAAGAGGGGATGTCATCGTAAGAGAAGCATTGAATCGAAGCCCCAGTAAACGGCGGCCGTAACTATAACGGTCCTAAGGTAGCGAAATTCCTTGTCGGGTAAGTTCCGACCTGCACGAATGGTGTAACGATCTGGGCGCTGTCTCAGCCATGAGCTCGGTGAAATTGTGGTCCCGGTGAAGACGCCGGGTACCCGCAACGGGACGGAAAGACCCCATGAACCTTCACTATAGTTTAACATTGACATTGGGTGCATGATGTGTAGGATAGGCGGGAGATATTGAAGCGGCGTCGCCAGGCGTCGTGGAATCAACGTTGAAATACCGCCCTTTATGTATCCGGTGTCTAATCCCGAAAAATCGGGAGACATTGTTTGACGGGTAGTTTGACTGGGGTGGTCGCCTCCAAAAGGGTAACGGAGGCTTTCAAAGGTAAGCTCAGTACGCTTGGTAACCGTACGTGGAGTGCAATGGCATAAGCTTGCTTGACTGTGAGGCCTACAAGCCGAGCAGGGTCGAAAGACGGACATAGTGATCCGGTGGTTCTGCATGGAAGGGCCATCGCTCAAAGGATAAAAGGTACTCTGGGGATAACAGGCTGATCTCCCCCAAGAGCTCATATCGACGGGGAGGTTTGGCACCTCGATGTCGGCTCGTCACATCCTGGGGCTGGAGAAGGTCCCAAGGGTTGGGCTGTTCGCCCATTAAAGTGGCACGCGAGCTGGGTTCAGAACGTCGCGAGACAGTTCGGTCCCTATCTGTTGTGGGCGCGGGAAATTTGCGCGGGGCTGACCTTAGTACGAGAGGACCGGGTTGGACTGACCTCTAGTGAATCTGTTGTACCGCCAGGTGCACTGCAGAGTAGCTACGTCGGGAATAGATAAGCGCTGAAAGCATCTAAGTGCGAAACTAGCCGCAAGATAAGATTTCCATAGAGGACCCCCGAAGACTACGGGGTTGATAGGCTACAGATGTAAAGGCAGCGATGCCAAAGTCGAGTAGTACTAATTGTCCGAAAGCTTTCCATTGGGCTTGCCTAACTGTTGTTTTCTCTGTCCTGCTTCTTTCAATGATATGTCATACCGAACAAAGATATTCGGGTGCCTATATCGGCGGTGTCCACCTCTTCCCATTCCGAACAGAGCAGTTAAGCCCGCCAGAGCCGATGGTACTGCAGTAACATGTGGGAGAGTAGGTCGGTGCCTTACCTTAAAGAAGGGATCTTCAGCTATTGCGAAGGTCCCTTTTATTGTTTTTGGGCGAGGCCAGGGCGCATATCCCGCCGGGGCCAATCATATAAACCCAACCCGTCGTAGCCTTTCCATTCCATCTATTATTGTCAGGTATGTTCACATTATTTCAGGGAGGATCCCAGCTGGTTGAATGATGTATGTCAGATCCCATGTTGCTTCCTGTCCTGGGCGGTGCATAACGGAGAATGAGGAAGAATATTGGTAAGTCCAAGGCCAGGCGTACTACGGGTAGCTTTCCTGTTCCGTATAAGATAGCCCTAAAGGCAAGGGACCTCCAGCTAACCTTTACTCCATCATATACACGCCCTTTTTTATTCGAGCACTAGATGATTCATTATTGGTGATAGGATGCTTCTTCGATAACCTGAGAAGCATGATCTATACGAGAAATATACGAGGATTGGGGGGCTATAACAATTCAATAATGTCCAGGAATTGTGCTTTTGTGGCGATTTAAGGATGTTTATAGAGGGAGCTTTCTTACATAACTTTTAGTTCTATTTTAAAAAGGAAATATAATACATATATATGCATTTCTTATTTCTGTATTCCTATTTTTTGATTTTTATTGCGGAGAAAGGATTGCGGTGAATTAACTATATGAGTACAAATTATTTGAATTAAGCCATAATAAGTGCTATTTTATCTTTATATTTGTTAATATATTTTTTATTTGTATGCATGAATTATCCGTAGGGTCTAGAAGAGAGGTAATGACATATCTAGAGCCGTTTATGTTAGGAGAAATGGCAGATTACCTTAAGCCTGTTGAAGAAATGTGGCAGCCTGCAGATTTTTTGCCTGATGCTAGCAAAGATACTTTTTTTGATGAGGTTAAGGAATTGCAAGAGAGCACAAAAGAGCTTTCTTACGATTTGTTAGCTGTTTTGATTGGAGATACAATTACGGAAGAGGCATTACCTACTTATGAATCGTGGCTTACTATGGTAGATGATGTATCTAAAAGTGAGCAAGGCGGTTGGATGAAGTGGGTTAGGGCATGGACAGCAGAGGAGAATAGACATGGAGATCTTTTAAATAAATATCTTTATTTGTCAGGGAGAATTAATATGAGAGCGATGGAAATTTCTACTCAATATTTAATTCAAGATGGATTTGATATAGGTACGGGAGCTGATCCTTACCGAAATTTCATATATACTTCTTTTCAAGAGATGGCGACAAATGTGTCACATAGAAGAGTAGCTGCGTTAGCAAAGAAAGCAGGTGATAAGCTGTTGTCTAAGATGTGTGGTGTTATTGCGGCCGATGAAGCCAGACATGCTAAAGCTTATAAATCATTTATAAGTAAGGCGATGGAGGTAGATGCCAGCCAGGTGATGATAGCATTTGAAGACATGATGCGCAAGAAGATAGTAATGCCTGCACATTTTTTAAGAGAGATTGGACTGAAAATGGGCGAAACTTTTGGCCATTTTACTGATGCTGCTCAAAGGTTAGGTGTATACACAGCTGTTGATTATGTTGATATATTAAAAGAGTTGAATAACGACTGGAACATAGCTAATGTTACTGGATTAGACGAAGCTGGGGAAAAGGCAAGAGACTATTTGATGGCACTACCAAACAGACTTCTTAGAGTAGCAGAACGTATTAAGGTTCCTGAACTGGAATATAAATTTAGCTGGATACATAGTTAAATCTGTTCTACTAAATATAACATAAAAAAGGCGCTTAATTTTAAGCGCCTTTTCTGTTATAAGTTTTTTGAAAGTTTGTCAATCATGTCCTGAGGAACGTTATGAAGATCTAAAACCAGAAATCCATCTAAGCTATCAGAAAATTTAGGATCTATATTAAAGCATATAATTTTAGCATTTAAGCCTATATATTGACGAAGCAATACAGGGACTTTTACATGTTTGGTTTCAATTTCAGTAATGAGGCTATCTAAATTTTTAAGTGAACTGTGTCCCGCAGTTAATGTTTCTATGTCTATTTTAGAAAAATCTATTTTAAATTGTTTTCTTGGTTTTACCCATTCGGCCATTTCCTTATCGAAATGATTTTGGTAGATAAAGTTTACCATTAATGATTTGGAAAGTGTACTAAAGGAATTACTGATAGAAACAGGTCCGATAAGATATTGATATTGTGGATTATCAATTACATATTTTAATATCCCTTTCCACAATAAAAATAAAGGGAGTGGTTTTTGTTGATATTCTTTTCTGATCCAGGATCTTCCTAATTCTAAGCTTTTCTTCAAAACTGTTTGAAATGGAGCCTTTATTTTAAACAGCTCGGCAGTATAAAAACCATTTTTTCCATAGCTATAAAATATTTCATCACCTTTTCCAATTCTATAGGCTCCAACAATTGTATTTTCTTCTTTATCCCATATGAAGAGATGGTGATAATAGATATCGTACTTATCTAAATCTATAGATTTGTTGGTGCCTTCGCCAACTTCTCTAAAAGTTATTTCACGCAGTCGACCAATTTCTCTGATAATATTGGGAATACTGTTTGTAGGTGTTATATAAACCTCGTAGTTCTTTTCGATCCAAACTTTGAATTTTTCTAAGGTAGCAACTTCATTTCTTAGAACTTCTTTGTTGGTTTCTGGAACAATGTCCTGAGGTTTCTTGCTTATTTTAAAAAGATTACCGGAGCTGAATATTTTTCTTTCATTTTCTAAACTCGCTCCCAGAGCATATGTTTTTGCTCTGACATAGTTTAGGATATCATTTGCTGTTCCGGTTTTCGGAATATCTTCGAAATAAATAGGCTTGCCAATTCTTACTTTTATGGTATGCCCATTTTTATTAAAAAGTTCGGATGGAAGTTTAGCCGTTCTAAGAGTCGGATGGATTAGAGATAATATATTAAATAGAAGACCATTGTTCCCATGGAAGTATATCGGTACAACAGGCTTTCTGGATTTTGCGATAATTTTACCCACAACAGGATGCCATTGCTTGTCGGTTACTCGTTGTTGAGTGATTTTGAAAGTAGAAACTTCTCCAGCAGGAAATATTCCGAGTGGTGTGCCGTTTTCTAATAAAGATAATGTCGTTTTTATTCCACTTATTGAAGAGGAATGTTCTATGTTTTCGAATGGATTAACTGCAACAAAAAAGTCGCTAAGATTAGGGATTTTTTTTAGAAGGAAATTGGCCATTACTTTCGATTCTGGTCTAACAGAGCCCAGTATTTTAATTAGCATAAGTCCTTCAATTCCACCATAGGGATGATTAGCTACTGCAATGAAGGAACCAGATGCAGGTAGGTTTTTTAAGTCGGTTTCCGATATTTCTATTTTTACACCCAGAAGCCTAAGAATTTCGTCCACAAAATCTAATCCTTCATGGGACATTGCTTTTTCAAAGGTTCTATTGACATCGTTAATTTTCATAATTTCCATTAACAATGATGCCAATCCAGGCATACGCAGTTTGTCTAGTTTAGTGGCTTCTGCGAATTCTTCCGTAGTAATTATTTTCATAATATCTATTCAGGTCTCTACCAATACGCGAAGATGCGAAATGTATATTATGAAATTAAATAATTATATTTACTAATAGGCTTAAATCCTGCGACTTTTACATATAGTGCTTATGATCAGTAAAATAAAAGCTTATTTTAATATTTCCAGAAGCGAATGGAGGGGAATGATTGTAGTTTTCTTTTTATTGATGTTAACTTATATTTTTAATAAGGTATATGAAAAACAGGTATATTCTCCATTAAAATTTTCTGTTGAAGAGATCTTCCCTCTGTCTAAAGATGCTTTATCTCCAATAATTGAAAAATCCGGTACGCTTAGCTCTAAGACTAAGGTAGCTGAGTTATTTATTTTTAATCCTAATGGTCTTTCTCTTGAAGACTGGATGAAGCTAGGGTTGAGCTATAAACAAGCTTTATCTATAAAGAAGTATGAGGATAAAGGTGGGCGTTTTCTGAAAAAGGAGGATTTAAAGAAAATGTATGTTATTTCTGAAGAAGTATATAGAACTCTTGAGCCTTATATATCCATACCAAAAATTGATGTGAATAGAAATTTAAAACCGGAATTGGGAAAAGCTGGAATAGTAAGTTTGTCTATTGATATCAATTCTGTAGATTCAAGTACTATACAATTGATAAAGGGCATTGGACCTGCGTATGCTTCAAGAATAATCAGGTATAGAGATCGGCTGGGAGGCTTCATAAAAAAAGAACAATTGAGGGATGTTTATGGTGTAGATTCGTTGAAATTTGCAGAAATTAGTCCTCATATTAAAATCGATACTCAGCATGTTAGATTTATCGATATCAACGCTATTACCATTGAAGAGTTTAGGAGATTTCCTTATCTGACTTATCGGCAAAAAAGTGTGATTTTGGCGTATAGAAAACAACATGGCGCATACCAGAATTTTGAACAGATAAGAAAAGCCGCTTTACTTGATCTGGAAATAATGGATAAGATTACGCCATATATTAAGTTTAAATGATAGAACAAAAAATAAGAAGCGAGGTTAGGGATATTATAGATTTTCCTAAGGACGGAATTGTGTTTAAGGATATTACCCCTATTCTAAAAAATCCGGCTCTTTGCACAGAAATAGTTGAAGAATTTGTAACGCGAGTGGCGCATTTAAAGATAGACGCTATTGTAGGAATAGAAAGTAGAGGATTCCTTTTTGGAATGTTATTGGCAAATAGATTACAGAAGCCATTTATTCCCGTTAGGAAAGAAGGGAAGTTGCCGTATAAATCAATTAAAACGGTTTGCGATCTGGAGTACGGGACTGCTGTTTTGGAAATTCATCAAGATGCATTTCCGGCAGGAAGTAAGGTTCTTCTTCATGACGATCTTCTGGCTACAGGAGGGACAATTAGTGCAGCGGTGGATTTGATACAACAATTGGGAGGGAATGTGGTTGCATGTTCTTTTTTAATAAGTTTAAATTTTCTAGATGGTAAAAAATTAATAGAAGAAGATTTGCAGAAAGAGTGCATTGTACTACTTGAATATCAATAATAAATAAAGTTTGATAAACGCTTGTATTCTTAATAAAAAGAATTACCTTTGTACCTCTAAAAAAAACAAAAAAGAAGGGTGGTATTTAACATATGATTATTATCAACATTAAAGAAGGCGAATCTATTGATAGAGCACTTAAGCGTTTCAAGAAAAAATTTGAAAAAACAGGTGTTTTAAGAGAGTTACGTAACCGCCAGGCTTTTGAGAAAAGATCTGTAGCTCGCAGAACTCAACGTAAAAATGCGATTTACAAACAATCTTTGAATCAAGAAATTTAATATAATTTTTCTATATAGAAAACTATTTGTATATTCATTTTTGGGTATATAAATAGTTTTTTTATGTTTTTAGAGCGGTTTTTTAATTATATCTCCTTTGAAAAAAAGTATTCCGCTCATACCGTTCTGTCTTATCAGACGGATATCAATCAATACCAAGATTTTCTTAGCGTAATTGAAGCTGATATTTTATCTGCTACTCATCGTGATGTTCGCAACTGGGTTGTCTCTTTGATGGATGATCAGAAATCGTCTCGAACGGTGAATCGTAAGATATCGGCCTTAAAGACTTTGTATTCATTTCTTTTACGTGAGGAGCTTATAGAGGTGAATCCAATGCAGAAAGTTCTAGCTCCAAAGATAGCGAAGACTTTGCCCGTTTTTTTAGAAACAGAGAAGCTTAATGCTTTGCTGGATTATGAAGGAATTTTTGAAGAAGGTTTTGAAGGTAAGCGTGATAAGTTAATTCTAGAGTTTCTTTTTGGTACAGGTGTTCGTTTGAGTGAACTGTTGGGGTTGAGGGAAAAGGATGTTGATTTTGGAAATAAAACAGTTAAAGTTTTAGGAAAAGGGAATAAAGAGCGCATTATTCCTATGTCAGAGTCTTTGATTTGTTCGATTCGGGATTATCTATTAAAAAAGAAAAGTGGGGTAATATATAATAATTCTGATGCTTTAATCGTTACTAATAAAGGACTACAAGCTTATCCAGAATTTATCTACCGTACTGTGAAAAGATATTTATCTATTATATCATCAAAAGAAAAGAAGAGCCCGCATGTCTTGCGGCATACTTTTGCTACAGCTCTGCTAAATGCCGGTGCGGATATAAATGCTATTAAAGAGCTTTTAGGGCATGCCAGTTTAGCTGCAACTCAGGTTTATACACATAATTCTATCGAGCGAATCAAAACAATTTATAAACAGGCTCATCCAAAAGCCTAAAAAAGGAGGTCAAATGAAAATCGGAGTACAGTCAATCCGTTTTAATGCCAATGACAATTTATTGGCGTTTATTGAGAAAAAAACAAGCAAATTGGATTTGCTCTTTGATCAGATTATTAGTGGAGATGTTTATTTGAGAATTGACAAGGTGCAGACAGACGCTAATAAAATTGCGGAGATAAAGCTTATGATTCCAGGTTGTGTGCTGTTTGCTAAACAGCAGTGTAAGAGTTTTGAAGAGGCTACTGACTTGGCAGTAGAAAGTTTGAAGAGGCAAATTAGAAAGTATAAAGTTAGATTAAGAAGTAGAGATAGGGCTATTGATTTAAAAAAAATGAAAAAAGTCGAATAATTTATATTGTTATAAATCAGAGAGATTTGTGTTTTAAATCGATGCTTTTTAAAAAAGCATCGATTTTTTTTTGAAAAAAATTTGGAGCCAATACTAATTTTTGTACTTTTGCAGTCCCCAAGGCGTACGGCTGAAAGGGAAGAAAGAAAAGGTTCTTTAAAATATTAAAAAAAAGCCTCCTTAGCTCAGCTGGTAGAGCAACTGACTTGTAATCAGTAGGTCATTGGTTCGATTCCGATAGGAGGCTCTTGAATTCAATTTAGTATTTGAATTTGAAGAAATAAAGTAAAAGGGGAGATTCCAGAGCGGTCAAATGGGACGGACTGTAAATCCGTTGCTTCGGCTTCGAAGGTTCGAATCCTTCTCTCCCCACTTTCACTTTATTAAAAATAGAAAAGCGGAAGTAGCTCAGTTGGTAGAGCGATAGCCTTCCAAGCTATAGGTCGCGAGTTCGAACCTCGTCTTCCGCTCACTTAAAGTTAACACTTAAAATAGCCACCTTGAATGTTAATAGGATGGCTTTTAGTGTTTAAAAGCCGATGTAGCTCAGCGGTAGAGCACTTCCTTGGTAAGGAAGAGGTCATGGGTTCAAGTCCCATCATTGGCTCGCGAGGCTTTGAGTCTTAAGAGGAAAATAAATAAAATTAACCTACTAATAAGTAAATAAACATGGCAAAAGAAAAATTTGACCGTAGCAAACCGCACTTAAACATCGGTACAATCGGTCACGTTGACCACGGAAAAACAACTACTACTGCTGCTATAACTAAAGTTTTAGCTGATAAAGGTTTGTCAGAAGCTCGTTCATTTGATTCAATCGACTCTGCACCTGAAGAAAAAGAGCGTGGTATTACAATTAATACATCTCACGTTGAGTACTCAACTGCTAACCGTCACTATGCTCACGTTGACTGTCCAGGTCACGCGGATTACGTGAAAAACATGGTTACTGGTGCTGCTCAAATGGATGGAGCTATCTTGGTAGTTGCTGCTACAGATGGTCCAATGCCTCAAACTCGTGAGCATATCTTATTGGCTCGTCAGGTAGGTGTTCCTGCTCTTGTTGTGTTTATGAACAAAGTGGACATGGTTGACGATCCTGAGTTATTAGAGCTAGTGGAAATGGAAGTTCGTGAATTATTATCATTCTACGAATTCCCTGGAGATGATATTCCAGTAATCAAAGGTTCTGCTTTAGGTGGATTGAATGGTGAGCCGCAATGGGTTGAGAAAATTATGGAATTAATGGACGCAGTAGATAACTACATTCCAATTCCACCAAGATTAACTGATCTTCCTTTCTTAATGCCAGTTGAGGACGTATTCTCTATCACTGGTCGTGGTACTGTTGCTACAGGACGTATCGAGAGAGGTGTTATCAACTCAGGTGAACAAGTTGACATCTTAGGTATGGGTGCTGAGAACTTAAAATCTACAGTTACTGGTGTTGAGATGTTCCGTAAAATATTAGATTCAGGTGAAGCTGGTGATAACGTAGGTTTATTGTTACGTGGTATTGAGAAAACTGATATCCGTCGTGGTATGGTTATCTGTAAACCAGGTTCAGTAACTCCTCACACAGATTTCAAAGCTGAGGTTTACGTATTATCAAAAGCTGAAGGTGGTCGTCACACTCCATTCTTCAATAAATACCGTCCTCAATTCTATTTCAGAACTACAGACGTAACTGGAGAAATCAGCTTACCAGAAGGAGTAGAGATGGTTATGCCGGGTGATAACGTTACAATCACTGTTAAATTGATTAACGCTATTGCAATGGAGAAAGGTCTACGTTTCGCTATCCGTGAAGGTGGTAGAACAGTAGGTGCTGGTCAGGTAACTGAAATTTTAGCTTAATTTCAAATTAAGTTTTGAGAATATAAAAAAAAGAGCTACTTTTGTGGCTCTTTTTAATAAACGGGCATAGTTTAAAGGTAGAACGAAGGTCTCCAAAACCTTTGGTCTGGGTTCGAGTCCTGGTGCCCGTGCTAAAGAAAGCAAAGAATATAGATGGCTAATTTTGCAGAATATATCAAAGAATCTTTTACAGAGTTAAAAGAAAAGGTAACTTGGCCTACTTGGTCTGAGTTGCAAAATAGTGCAGTAATTACATTAGTTGCGGCTTTAATTATCGCGCTAATTGTATTTGCAATGGATGAATCTGCGGGTAATTTAATCAAATTAATCTACAAATCTTTTGCATAATCAATCTAGAGAAATGAACGATCAGTTAAAATGGTATGTGGTTAGGGCTGTAAGCGGCAAAGAGAAGAAGGTAAAGCAGTATATTGATGCTGAGATAAGTCGTCTAGAATTGAATCATTTAGTTCCTCAGGTATTAATCCCTATGGAGAAGTACTATCAAATGAGGGATGGTAAAAAAATAGCTAAAGAAAGAAACTATTATCCTGGTTATGTTTTGGTTGAAGCAGCTTTAAATGCTGAACTAGAATTGATTATCAAGAATTTGAATAGTGTTATTGGTTTCTTAGGAGATAAAGATGGGAATGCCGTTCCACTTAGACCAGCTGAGGTTAACAGAATTTTAGGTAAAGTGGATGAAATGACTGAGCAGGGAGAGATGATGAATATACCTTATTACGTTGGAGAAAACGTAAAAGTTATGGATGGTCCTTTCAATGGGTTTTCGGGAGTTATCGAAGAAGTTAATGAAGAGAAAAAGAAACTCAAGGTTATGGTAAAGATTTTTGGAAGAAAGACACCTCTTGAGTTAAACTACATGCAAGTAGAAAAGGAATAAACAAATCATGTCAGAGCTTCAGCAAACGAACTCTGATTTTGTGTGTTTACGAGAATCACAATTGGATATGAGCTCAACAAAAGAATGCTTCCACATTAATTAACGTTGAGAAATAAATAAATAGAAAATGGCAAAAGAAGTCAGTGCGTTAATCAAATTACAGATTAAAGGAGGTGCGGCAAACCCATCTCCACCAGTAGGACCTGCATTAGGTGCTAAGGGTGTTAACATCATGGAGTTCTGTAAACAATTCAACGCTCGTACTCAGGATAAACCTGGTAAGGTTCTTCCGGTTGTTATTACTGTTTATGCTGATAAATCTTTTGACTTTATCATCAAGACTCCACCGGTGGCTATTCAGTTAATGGAAGTTACTAAAATTAAAAGTGGATCTGCGGAGCCTAACCGTAAAAAGGTTGCAAGCGTTACTTGGGAACAAGTAGAAGAGATTGCAAAAGATAAAATGCCAGATTTAAATGCGTTTACAGTAGAAGCGGCTATGAGAATGGTTGCAGGTACTGCTCGCAGTATGGGTATTAACGTTACAGGAAATGCTCCTTGGAACAATTAATTAAAAATTAAGTTTAAGATAGTGGCTAGATTAACAAAAAATCAAAAAACGGCTCTTTCCAAACTTGACGCTGGTAAAGCTTATTCCCTTAAGGATGCAGCAGCCTTGGTAAAAGATATCACTACGACTAAATTTGATGCATCGGTAGATATTGATGTTCGTTTAGGAGTAGATCCACGTAAGGCCAATCAAATGGTTCGTGGTATTGCAACTTTACCTCATGGTACCGGTAAAACAGTACGTGTGTTAGCCTTAGTTACTCCTGATAAAGAAGAAGAAGCTAAAGCTGCTGGTGCTGATTACGTTGGGTTAGATGAGTATATTGCTAAGATTGAGGGTGGTTGGACAGACGTCGACATCATTATTACTACACCTAGCTGTATGGCTAAAGTTGGTAAATTGGGTCGTGTATTAGGTCCAAGAAACTTGATGCCAAATCCTAAATCAGGGACAGTAACTCCTAATGTTGGACAAGCTGTTACGGATGTAAAAGGTGGAAAAATCGACTTTAAAGTTGATAAAACAGGTATCATTCACTGCTCAGTTGGTAAAGTCTCTTTCCCTGCTGAAAAGATTTATGAGAATGCTTTGGAGGTTCTTCAAACAATTTCAAAATTGAAGCCTTCAGCTGCAAAAGGAACATATTTCAAGAGTATTCACATCTCTTCAACTATGTCTCCTGGAATCGAAGTTGAAACTAAATCAGTAGCGGGAATATAATATTATGAGAAAAGAAGAAAAACACGAAGTTGTTTCTGCTTTAGCTGAACAAATGAAAGAGTATGGTAATTTTTATATTACTGATACTTCTGAATTAACAGTTGAAAAAATCAATAATATTCGCCGTAAATGTTTTGAGAACAACATAGGTATGCAAGTTGTAAAAAACACTTTAATCAAGAAAGCTTTAGAGCAAATTGATGGAGATGTAGCACCTTTGTTCGATGCGCTTAAAGGAGCGTCATCAATCATGTTCTCTATTACTGGAAGTGCACCTGCGAAGCTTATCCAAGCATTGAGAAAACAGGGAGATAAACCAGTTTTAAAAGCAGCATATATTGATTCAACAGCATTCATTGGAGATAATCAGTTAGCTACTTTAGCTAGTCTTAAATCTAGAGAAGAGCTTATTGGGGATATCATTGGATTGCTTCAGTCTCCAGCTAAGAATGTTATTTCTGGCTTACAGTCTGGTGGAAACAAATTGGCAGGAATTGTCAAAACATTACAAGAAAGAGGTTAATTCGAATACCTATAAATTCGGAATAAATTAAATAGTAATTTTTAAATTAAAATATAATGGCAGATTTAAAAGCGTTTGCTGAACAACTAGTAAACTTAACAGTTAAAGAAGTTAATGAATTAGCTCAAATCTTAAAAGATGAGTATGGTATCGAGCCTGCTGCTGCTGCAGTTGCAGTTGCTGCTCCTGCTGCTGGTGGCGAAGCTGCTGCTGCAGAAGAGAAAACTTCTTTTGATGTAATCTTAAAAGAAGCTGGTGGTCAGAAATTAGCAGTAGTTAAATTAGTTAAAGACTTAACTGGTTTAGGTTTAAAAGAAGCTAAAGACCTAGTTGACGGTGCACCTAAAGAATTAAAAGCTGGTGTTGCTAAAGACGAAGCAGAAGCTCTTAAAAAACAATTAGAAGAAGCAGGAGCTGTTGTTGAGATTAAGTAATCTCCAATACCTCAAGAATATAGCCTTAGACTCCACCCTTTTGGGTATGGAGTCTTAGGCTTTTGGTGTATACACCTTTCATTACCGTTATAGCAACGATAATCGAATTTTCAGTTTTTAAACTAAAATTTTAGACCCTTGGCAAACAAAAACAATCAAAGGATCAATTTTGCGCAAAGCAAACACGTAATTGATTATCCTGATTTTCTGGATGTGCAAATCCAATCGTTCAAGGAATTCTTTCAGTTAGAAACTACATCAGATAATCGTCACACAGAAGGATTATTTCAAGTATTCGCTGAAAACTTCCCAATCTCAGATTCAAGAAACATTTTCGTTTTAGAATTTTTAGATTATTTTATTGATCCACCTAGATACGACATTCAAGAATGTATCGAGCGTGGACTAACTTACAGTGTTCCTTTAAAAGCTAAGTTACGTTTATCATGTAACGATGAGGAGCATGAAGATTTCGAGACAATCGTTCAGGATGTTTATTTAGGTACAATTCCTTATATGACTCCTAAAGGAACGTTTGTAATTAATGGAGCTGAGCGTGTTATTGTATCTCAATTACATCGTTCTCCAGGTGTGTTCTTCGGTGTAAGCAGACATACAAACGGAACGAAGCTTTATTCGGCTCGTGTTATTCCTTTCAAGGGATCCTGGATTGAATTTGCTACAGACGTTAATAACGTGATGTATGCATATATCGATCGTAAGAAAAAGTTTCCGGTTACTACGTTACTAAGAGCAATTGGCTATGACGCTGATAAAGATATCTTAGAAATTTTTGATTTGGCTGATGAAGTTAAAGTTAGCAAGTCGGGTCTTAAAAAATATGTAGGACGTAAGTTAGCTGCCAGGGTTCTTAAAAAATGGGTAGAGGATTTCGTGGATGAGGATACAGGTGAAGTAGTTTCTATTGATAGAAATGAAATTATCCTTGAAAGAGAGACAATCTTAGAAGATGATCATATTGATATGATTGTTGATGCTGGTGTTAAAACTTTGATTTTATCAAAAGAAGATAGCAACAGCGGAGACTATACTATCATTTATAATACTTTGCAGAAAGATACGTCTAACTCTGCAAAAGAAGCGGTTGAGCATATCTACCGTCAATTGCGTAACGCAGAACCACCTGATGAGGAAACAGCGAGAGGTATTATCGATAGATTATTCTTCTCTGACAAACGTTATGATTTAGGTGATGTTGGTCGTTACAGAATTAATAGGAAATTACAGTTAGATACTCCAGAGGAGACAAAAGTTCTAACTAAAGAGGATATTATTGCGATTGTTAAATATCTGATCAAATTAATCAACTCTAAAGAAGAGGTGGATGATATCGATCACTTATCTAACCGTCGTGTACGTACTGTGGGTGAACAGTTGTATGCTCAATTCGGAGTAGGTCTGTCTCGTATGGCAAGAACTATTCGCGAGCGTATGAACATTCGCGATAACGAAGTATTTACACCTACGGACTTGATTAACGCCCGTACTTTATCTTCAGTAATCAATTCTTTCTTTGGAACTAATCAGTTATCTCAATTTATGGATCAAACGAATCCATTAGCGGAGATTACACACAAACGCCGTTTATCTGCGTTAGGTCCTGGTGGTTTATCAAGAGAGAGAGCTGGTTTCGAGGTTCGTGACGTTCACTATACGCACTACGGTCGTTTATGTACCATTGAAACGCCAGAGGGTCCAAACATCGGTTTGATTTCTTCTCTTTGTGTACATGCTAAGATTAATAACTTAGGTTTCATAGAAACTCCGTATCGTAAAGTAGTAGAAGGTAAAGTTTCGGTTAATGAGCCGGTAATTTACTTAAGTGCTGAGGATGAAGATGCGAAAACTATCGCTCAGGCTAATGCTCAGTACGATGATAAGGGTAACTTCATTGATGAAAAAGTAAAAGCAAGATATGAGGGTGACTTCCCGGTAATCGAACCTGAAAAGTTAGATTATATGGACGTTTCTCCAAATCAGATTACTTCTATTGCAGCATCGTTGATTCCTTTCCTTGAGCATGATGATGCGAACAGGGCTTTGATGGGATCTAACATGCAGCGTCAGGCTGTTCCTTTATTAAGACCTGAAGCTCCAATTGTAGGTACTGGATTAGAAGGACGTGTTGCCTCTGACTCCCGTACTTTGATTAATGCGGAAGGTAATGGTATAGTAGAGTATGTTGATGCAAATCAAATCACTATTAAATACGACAGAAACGAAGACGATGAATTGGTTTCTTTTGATGGTGAGTCTAAAACATATAACTTAATTAAGTTTAAGAAAACGAATCAGAGTACCTGTATCAACTTGAAACCTATCGTGAGAAAAGGTGAAAGAGTTGTTAAAGGTCAGGTTCTTTGTGAGGGTTATGCTACAGAAAACGGAGAATTAGCTTTAGGTAGAAACTTAAAAGTTGCTTTCATGCCTTGGCAGGGATACAACTTTGAGGATGCGATCGTAATCTCTGAACGTGTAGTGTCTCAGGATATCTTCACTTCGGTACATATCGAAGAATTTGAATTGGAAGTACGTGATACCAAACGTGGTGAAGAGGAATTAACACCAGATATTCCTAACGTTTCTGAAGAGGCTACTAAAGATCTTGATGAGAACGGAATTATCAGAGTTGGTGCAGAGGTTAAAGAAGGTGATATCTTAATAGGTAAAATTACTCCTAAGGGAGAATCAGATCCTTCGCCAGAGGAGAAACTATTAAGAGCAATCTTTGGAGATAAAGCAGGTGACGTAAAAGACGCTTCTTTAAAAACTCCACCTTCAATTAACGGCGTAGTTATTGACACTAAATTGTTCTCGAGAGCTAAGAAAACTTCTAAAGCAGAGGAAAAATCTCAATTAGACAAGTTAGAAGCAAAACATGAAAAAGCTGTAAGAGAGTTACGCGAGACTTTAGTTGATAAATTATTCAACATTGTTAATGGAAAAACTTCTCAGGGCGTTTATAATGTGTATAAGGAATTATTAATAGCTAAAGGTGTTAAATTTACTCAAAAGCTATTGATGGAGCTTGATTACAACCACATCAATCCAACCAAATGGACTACTGATGAGGATAAGAACGAGCTGATTAAAGCCTTACTTCATAACTATGGAATCAAGGTTAATGAAGAGCTGGGTGCTTATAGAAGAGATAAGTTTGCTATCAGCGTAGGAGATGAGCTTCCATCAGGTATCGTACAAATGGCTAAAGTTTATGTAGCTAAGAAACGTAAACTAAAAGTTGGGGATAAAATGGCGGGACGTCACGGTAATAAAGGTATCGTAGCGCGTATCGTTCGTGATGAGGACATGCCTTTCTTAGCAGACGGAACACCGGTTGATATCGTATTGAATCCACTAGGGGTACCTTCTCGTATGAACCTTGGACAGATTTACGAAACTATCTTAGGTTGGGCTGGTAAAGAATTAGGATTGAAATTTGCGACTCCAATTTTCGATGGTGCTTCACAAGAAGAGGTAGAAGATTATATCAAGAAAGCAGGTATTCCAGAATCAGGAAGAACATATCTACATGATGGTTTAACCGGAGAGCGTTTTGATCAGCCTACTACTGTTGGTATCATTTACATGTTGAAATTAGGACACATGGTTGATGATAAGATGCATGCTCGTTCTATCGGTCCTTATTCATTGATTACTCAACAACCTCTTGGTGGTAAAGCACAATTCGGTGGTCAACGTTTTGGTGAGATGGAGGTTTGGGCATTAGAAGCATTCGGTGCTGCTAATATACTTCAGGAAATCTTAACCGTTAAGTCTGATGACGTTGTAGGTAGAGCTAAAACATACGAGGCTATTGTAAAAGGTGAAAACCTTCCAACTCCTGGAGTTCCAGAATCATTCAATGTATTGGTTCACGAATTGAGAGGATTGGGATTAGATATAACATTAGACTAATAAGTTCAAGGTTTAAAGTTGAAAGTTAAAAGCTTAACACTTTACTTTCAACTTTGAACTTATAACTTTCAACTTAAGGAAAGAATATGTCTTACAAAAAGGATAATAAAATAAAAAGTAATTTCACCTCGATTACTATCAGTTTGTCTTCTCCAGAAGCAATTCTGGAAAGATCAAGTGGTGAGGTACTGAAACCAGAAACAATTAACTACAGAACTTATAAACCAGAGAGAGATGGTTTGTTCTGTGAGCGTATTTTTGGTCCGGTAAAAGATTACGAATGTCACTGTGGTAAATACAAAAGAATCCGTTATAAGGGTATCGTTTGTGACCGTTGCGGTGTAGAGGTAACTGAAAAGAAAGTACGCCGTGAGCGTATGGGACACATTAACCTTGTGGTTCCTGTTGCACACATCTGGTATTTCAGATCATTACCTAATAAAATCGGATACCTTTTAGGTCTTCCTACAAAAAAATTAGATTTGATTATCTACTACGAGCGTTATGTAGTTATTCAATCTGGTATTATGGAAGAGCAAGGAATTCAGTATATGGATTTCTTAACTGAAGAAGAGTATCTGGATGTTTTGGATAAATTACCTAAAGAAAACCAATATTTAGATGACAAAGATCCTCAGAAATTTGTTGCTAAAATGGGAGCTGAGGCTTTAGAGGATTTATTGAGACGTTTAGACTTGGATCAATTGTCTTATGACTTACGTCACCAGGCAGCAAACGAAACTTCTCAACAACGTAAGAACGAAGCATTAAAACGTTTACAGGTTGTAGAAGCTTTCCGTGGTTCTAGATCAAGAATTGAGAATAATCCTGAGTGGATGATCGTTAAGATTGTTCCGGTTATTCCACCGGAGTTGCGTCCGTTGGTGCCTTTAGAGGGTGGACGTTTTGCAACTTCAGATTTGAATGATCTTTACCGTCGTGTTATCATCCGTAACAATCGTTTGAAAAGACTGATGGAGATTAAGGCTCCGGAAGTTATCTTACGTAACGAGAAGCGTATGTTGCAAGAAGCGGTTGACTCTTTATTCGATAACTCGAGAAAAGTGAATGCCGTTAAGACTGAAGGTAACAGAGCATTAAAATCTTTATCAGATATTTTAAAAGGTAAGCAAGGTCGTTTCCGTCAGAACTTATTAGGTAAACGTGTTGACTATTCTGGTCGTTCGGTTATCGTGGTAGGTCCTACATTGAAACTTCACGAGTGTGGTTTACCTAAAGATATGGCAGCTGAATTGTTTAAGCCATTCATCATTCGTAAAATGATTGAAAGAGGTGTGGTTAAAACAGTAAAATCTGCAAAGAAAATTGTTGATAGAAAAGATCCGCTAGTATGGGATATTTTGGAGAATGTGTTAAAAGGACATCCGGTTCTTCTGAACAGGGCTCCTACACTTCACCGTTTGGGTATCCAGGCTTTTCAGCCAAAATTGGTTGAGGGTAAGGCTATTCAATTACATCCATTAGTATGTACTGCATTCAACGCCGACTTTGACGGTGACCAGATGGCTGTTCACGTTCCACTTGGTAACGCAGCTGTTTTGGAAGCCCAAATTTTGATGTTGGCGGCACATAATATCTTGAATCCTGCCAATGGTACTCCGGTAACCGTACCTTCTCAAGACATGGTTCTTGGTCTTTATTATATGACTAAAGGCCGTAGAACTGATGAGTCTCGAGTAGTGAAAGGTGAGGGTTCTACCTTCTACTCTGCAGAAGAGGTAATTATTGCATTTAATGAAAAACAGATTGATCTTCATGCTTTTATTAAAGTAAAAGCTAACGTTAAGGAGAAAGATGGTTCTTTCGTTAGTAAAATGATAGAAACTACAGTAGGCCGTGTGTTATTTAACGAAGTAGTTCCGGATGAGGTAGGTTATATCAACGATTTATTGACGAAGAAATCTTTAAGAGATATCATTGGTTTTGTTGTTAAAGAAACTGGTATGGCAAGAGCTGCACAGTTCCTTGATGATATCAAAACAATGGGATTCCAGTCAGCATTCAAAGGAGGTTTATCTTTCAATCTGAAAGACGTAAACATTCCTGTAGAGAAGCATACATTATTGGAACAAGCTCGCGAAGAAGTTGATGAGGTAATGACTAACTATAACATGGGTTTCATCACTAACAACGAGCGTTATAATCAGATTATCGATATCTGGACTCGTATCAACAACAGATTGACGAACCACGTAATGACTCAATTGTCTAACGATAACCAAGGATTTAACTCAGTTTATATGATGTTGGATTCCGGAGCCCGTGGTTCTAAAGAGCAGATTCGTCAGTTAGCTGGTATGAGGGGATTAATGGCGAAACCTCAGAAATCAGGTTCTGGTGGTGAGATTATTGAGAACCCTATCTTATCTAACTTTAAAGAAGGTTTATCAGTATTAGAGTACTTCATTTCTACTCACGGTGCTCGTAAAGGTCTTGCGGATACGGCATTAAAAACGGCGGATGCGGGTTACTTAACTCGTCGTTTACATGATGTTGCCCAAGATATGGTTGTTAATAACGAGGATTGTGGTACATTGAGAGGTATCTTCACTACTGCTTTAAAAGATAACGAGGATATTGTAGAGCCGTTGTACGAAAGAATTTTGGGACGTACGTCTTTACATGATGTTTACCACCCTGTAACTAATGAGTTATTGGTGGCCGCTAATCAAGATATTACAGAAGAGATTGCTAAAGAAATTGAGGAGTCTCCGCTAGAAGGTATCGAAATTCGTTCGGTATTAACTTGTGAGTCTTCTAAAGGCGTTTGTGCATCTTGTTATGGACGTAACTTAGCGTCTGGTAAACGTGTTCAGTTAGGTGAGGCAGTAGGAGTTATTGCAGCACAATCTATCGGTGAGCCTGGTACCCAGTTAACACTTCGTACATTCCACGTCGGTGGTACCGCATCTAACATTGCAGCTGAATCTCAAATTACGGCTAAATTTGATGGTATCATTGAATTTGAAAATATCAGATCGGTTGAATACCAAACTGAAGAAGAAAAAGTTGATGTAGTATTAGGTCGTTCTGGTGAGTTCAAAATCATAGATCCAAATACGAACAGGGTGATCATGACAAACAATATTCCTTATGGTTCTTACTTATTCGTAAAAGAAGGAGCTAAGGTATCTAAAGGAGATAAAATTTGTTCATGGGATCCATATAACGCGGTAATTATTTCTGAATTCTCTGGTAAAGTTGTTTATGAGTCTATTATAGAAGGTGTAACTTTCCGTGAAGAGTCTGACGAACAAACTGGACACAGAGAAAAAGTAATTATCGATACAAGGGATAAAACTAAGAACCCTGTTGTTAAAATAGTTGACAAAAAAGGTGGTTCTGTTAGAGAATACAACATCCCGGTAGGTGCACACGTTATCGTGGAAGAGGGAGATGAAGTAGTTATGGGTGAAATCTTAGCTAAGATTCCTCGTACCACTGGAAAAACCCGAGATATTACGGGTGGTTTACCTCGTGTAACTGAGTTGTTCGAGGCTAGAAATCCTTCGAATCCAGCTGTAGTAACCGAGATTGATGGTGTTGTGACCTTAGGTGGTGTTAAACGTGGTAACCGAGAGGTAACTATCGAATCAAGAGATGGACAAGTTAAGAAGTATTTAGTACCTCTTGCAAAACACATCCTTGTTCAGGATAATGACTTCATCAAAGCGGGTATGCCTTTATCTGACGGTGCTATTTCTCCAAGTGATATTTTGGCTATCAAAGGTCCTGCAGCAGTACAAGAGTATCTAGTAAATGGTATTCAAGAGGTTTACCGTCTGCAAGGTGTGAAAATCAATGATAAGCATTTCGAGACTATCGTTCATCAAATGATGCAGAAAGTAATGATTGATGATGCTGGTGATACTAAATTCTTAGAAAAAGAAGCTGTTGACAGATTTGATTTCTCTATCGAGAATGACAATATCTTCGATAAGATGGTAGTTGAAGATCCGGGAGATTCTAACGTGTTGAAACCGGGACAGATTATTTCTGTAAGAAGATTACGTGATGAGAACTCTCAGTTGAAACGTAGAGATTTGAAATTGGTGTCTGCAAGAGAGGCTCGTCCTGCAACTGCAAGTCCAATGCTTCAAGGTATTACAAGAGCGTCTTTGGGAACTAAATCGTTTATTTCTGCAGCTTCCTTCCAGGAAACTACGAAAGTGTTGAATGAGGCGGCTATCGCCGGTAAACGTGACGATTTATTAGGATTGAAAGAAAACGTAATTGTTGGACACTTAATTCCTTCAGGTACTGGTTTAAGAGACTACGAAAGAATTATTGTAGGTTCTCAAGAGGAGTACGATAAATTAATGGCTTCTAAAGAAGAAGTTGACGCTTAGTCAATCTTTTGAAATATAGAAACTTATAACCCGCTTAATAATAAGCGGGTTTTTTTATGATATAAATCTTTAAAAAATAACTTGACAAGCATTGGAATATTCCCTAATATTGCACCACCAAAAACAAAGGTTTACTTTGAAAAGCCTCCTTAGCTCAGCTGGTAGAGCAACTGACTTGTAATCAGTAGGTCATTGGTTCGATTCCGATAGGGGGCTCTTTTCCTTTTTTAATAATACTCCTTCAAGCTTTATAATTTTCTAAAAACATTTATATTCGTGCTTTAGTTATAATTTATAGAATCTTATTACTGTTGTCATGGAAGAGAAAAACGAAAATCAAATTAATATAGAGTTATCAGAGGAAATTGCGGAAGGTATTTATTCTAATCTTGCAATCATAACGCATTCCAGTTCTGAATTTGTTATTGACTTTATCAGAATGATGCCAGGAGTTCCGAAAGCTAAGGTGAAAAGCAGAATTGTACTCACGCCAGAACATGCTAAACGATTATTAGGAGCTCTAGAAGATAACGTCAATAAGTTTGAGATGGTAAATGGGGTGATTAAGGAGAGAAGTGGCCATGAGCCTGAACTGCCTTTTAATTTTGGAGGCCCAACTGCACAGGCATAACAATGGAAAATTATCAATTGAAGTATTAAAAACTGAAGGACTAGTCTAAAAGATCAGGAAGATATTGTTTTATCTATATATAAAATAATGTCTTCTTTTTGTTTTGGGTCAAACCATTTTATTCCTTCAACCTTTTTAAACCAGGTTATCTGCCTTTTAGCATATCGTCTGGAGTTTTGTTTGATTAGCTCAATAGCTCTTTCTAAATTAATATTTCCATTAAGGTAATCGAATATTTCTGTATAACCTACGGTATTAAGACTATTTAATTTTTGATAGGAGCTTAGTGATTTCACCTCTTCTAATAAACCTTGTTCAAGCATTATATCAACGCGTTTGTTGATTCTTCCATATAGTTTTTCCCTTTCCATATTTAAGCCTATAATAACTGTTTTGAAAGGTCTTTCGCGTTTTACCCCTGTTCTGAAAGAAGAAAAAACCTGACTCGAAGAATGATATACCTCAAGTGCTCTGATTATCCTCTGAGGATTATTTAAATCCACTGTATGATAGTAGACAGGGTCGATCTCTTTTAGTTCTTCCTGTAGCTTTAAAATGCCCTCTTCTTCTAATCGTTGGTTTAATGTATTTCTGACTTCGATATCTATCTCAGGAAGTTCATCAAAGCCGTTAATAACAGCATTGACATACAGCCCGGAGCCACCTACCATAACGGCATAATCATTTGTGGCAAAAATGTTTTGTAATATCTCCAATGCTTGTTTTTCGTAATGTCCGACACTAAAATCTTCTGTAACAGAATGTGAATCGATAAAGTAGTGTTTTACTGTAGATAATTCTTCTTTTGAAGGCTTGGCTGTTCCAATTGTTGTCTCTTTGAAAAATTGCCTGCTGTCTGCCGAAAGAACTTCCGTTTGATAGTGTTTGGCTATTTCTATTCCTAAAGCTGTTTTACCGACGGCGGTTGGCCCTGCTATAACGATTAAAGTTTTTGGCATATAATATCTGTAAGATTATTAGGTAGTGATTAAATGAAAAAATCCGGAATGTTCCGGATTTCTTTATTTAGTCTTCGTAATCATTCGAGTCGTAGTTTTCGTTGTCTGAGAACTCATCAGAAAATTCATCGTTATCCTCTTCTTCTTCATCCTCGTCGTCTTCTCTGGCATTTAGAGAATTCAATTCATCCTCATCTGCAATCAGGATGTCATCATCTTCAATATAGTCGTCATCTTCGTCACCTGTAATTTCATCAGGATTACCTAAAATATTAGAGAAAATTTTAGGTGCTTCCCCCATAGATTTTACGACTAAAGGATACTCTTTCGCATCGTTCTCAAGAATTTTAATTAGCTGTACATGAAAATCGAAAGGTTTATCGAAGTTGTAAACATAATAGAACTTTTGGTGCGGATCATCTATAAACGCACTTAGTTTGGAATTTTCCATTAGTACAACGCCGCGATCAACCTTTCTTTGGTTGGGTAAATACGCTATCTCTTCATTTTTAATCCATTGGTCATTACTCGCATAGAAAGAAGAAGACTTCTCCGGGTCGTAACCAATAGATTTATGAATTGCATCATGAAGATCTTTAAAAGTTTGATTCGATTTGATGTCTATCTCTCTAATTACATCATCATAATCTTCGAAACTTACTTTGAATCTATAAATTGCCATGTCGCAAAAATAAATTTTATTTAAAATATTTTAGTTTATTTCTTGTTCAAATTTGAGACCAATCTCTCTTCCAATAGCCTTCATTAAATCAAAAGCTTCTGCCCGGTCGTTTTTTATATCGCCTTCCAGTATAGCTTCTCTAATTTTGTTTTTAATGATGCCAACTTCTGGTCCGGCTTTTATATTAAATGCTTTGATGATATCATCTCCGCTTATTGGAGGCTGCCAGTTTCTGATTTTATCCTTTTCTTCAACATCTTTAAGCTTCTGTTTTACCAACTCAAAGTTATTTCGGTATTTTTTAACCTTATACTCGTTTTTTGTAGTGATATCGGCTTGGCAAAGCAGCATAAGATCATCAATGTCATCTCCAGCTTCGAAAAGCAATCTTCTTACTGCCGAGTCTGTTATAATTTCCTTGGCAAGTACAATTGGGCGTAAATGTAGCAGCACCAATTTCTGTACATATTTCATCTTCTCGTTAAGTGGGAGTTTAAGCTCCGCAAATATTTTGGGAACCATTCTGGCCCCTTTGTCTTCATGACCATGAAACGTCCAGCCATGTTTTTTTTCGAAACGTTTGGTTGCAGGTTTTGCTATATCATGCAAAATTGCTGCCCATCTTAACCATAAGTCGTCAGTATTTTGAGATAAATTATCAAGAACCTGCAGTGTGTGGTAAAAATTATCTTTATGGCCTTTTCCATCTATATAGTCTATCCCATAAAGCTTTGCCATTTGCGGGAAGATTATATGTAATAACTTGGTGTCAAAAAGATACTTGAAACCTATAGAAGGCTTTTTCGAAAGGATAATCTTATTAAGTTCGTCAGTTATCCTCTCTTTCGACACAATTTTAATTCGCTCTTTATTAAAAACGATAGCATCAATTGCACTTTGGTGAATTTGGAAGTTTAATTGGGTTGCAAAGCGTATAGCTCGCATCATACGTAAAGGATCGTCGGAGAAAGTTTCATTTGCATCCAAAGGCGTTATAATGAGATTTTCTTTAAGATCCTTTACTCCATTAAAGGGATCTATTAGTTGGCCATAATTGTTTTTGGAAAGCGATATAGCCATGGCATTAATAGTAAAATCCCTCCTTTTTTGATCATCTTCCAGGGTACCGTTTTCGACAATTGGTTTTCTGGAATTTGTTCTGTAAGATTCTTTTCTAGCGCCTACAAATTCCACTTCCAAATCCTGATAACGAAGCATGGCCGTACCAAAATTTTTAAATACTGACACATTGGTGTGCAGTTTTTTACCGACTTCCAATGCAAACTCGGGGCCATTACCAATTACAAGGATGTCAACATCTTTAGATGGTCTTTTTAAAAATATATCGCGTACAAAGCCGCCAATAACATATGTTTCTATACCCAGTTTATTACTTAATTCAGAAATAATGTTAAAAATGGGGTGTTTAAGGTATTCTTTCATTTTAAATTCCTTTTGCCCTTTGCAAAAGGGATGGTGTCACGGTGCAAAAATCGTAAATTATTTTCTGATAAAAGCAAATTTCCCGTCTGGTTCTAATTTAATAATTGTAGAAGGCTTTTTCTCTATGCTGTCTTCCTGTTCCAGATTAACAATATAATCTACTCCATCTTTTATCTCCTGATCTATATAAGAAAAATTTTTAGGGGAGGGGTTACCGCTTACATTTGCCGAAGTTGAAACTATAGGTTTTCGGAAACGTTGAATTAATTCTTTACAGAATTGGTGCGACGTTACTCTTATGCCCACACTACCGTCTTCGTTGATTACATTCGGTGCCAGATTCTTGGCATTCGAAAAAATAATAGTCATGGGGTTTTCCGCATATTCAATCAAATCGTAAGCAACATCGGGGATATCATTAGCATAGCTTACTAATTTATTGTCGGTGTCCAGTAAGATAATAAGACTTTTGCTCTCTGTTCTTTGTTTTAAAGCATACACTTTTGCAACTGCTTCCGGATTGGTTGCATCGCAACCGATTCCCCAAATTGTATCGGTAGGATATAGAATTAAGCCTCCGTTCTTTAGAACTTCCAGTGCTTTATTTATTTCGTCTTTAAGCATTTTCTAATGTCTTTTTATATACATTCATCAAATTTCGAGCAATATTTTCTTCACTGAATTTGCTAGCGTATTGAAGGCCCTTTTCAATCATTTTTTGTCTTAGCTCGTCCGATTGTAAAACCATGTTTATATATTTGGCCAGTTCATTATGGTTATCAGGATAGGTGTAGAGACTGTCGGGGCCACCAGCTTCTTCCAGACAAGATCCTGTGGCACCAATAGCAGGAACCCCAGCAGAAATGGCCTCGAGCAGAGGAATGCCGAAACCTTCGAATCTCGAGGGATACACAAAAATATTTGCCAATTGATAAATCAAAGGTAAATCCTGAAAAGGAACTTTTTCTAAAAAATGTACCCTGTTTTCAAGATTATAGGTTTGAATATACGTTGTTAATTCAGTTTTATAAGCTGTTGGCTTACCAACTAACACTAATTTGATATCTTCAGGTATCTGGTTTAACGCCTGTAATATCAATAGTTGATTTTTTCTCTGCTCAATGGTACCTACGCACAATAAAAAGCTATCGGGTAAACTGTATTTGTGTTTTATTATCTGCAGATCTTCCCTGACAGTTGGGATTGAAAACACAGGATCGCAACCCTGGTAAACGATATCGATCTTATGAGGGTCGATTTTAAAGAAATGTATAATATCTCTTTTAGTTTGCTCGCTGATTGCAATTATTCTATTGGCATTTATACAGGCCTTTCGGAATTTATATTTGTAGATATTCCTGTCAATGAGCTTAAAATATTGAGGGTATCTGATGAAAATTAAATCGTGAATGGTGACAACGGCCGGAACTTTGGACTTTCTTATATTTAGAGGAAGCTCGTTGCTTAAGCCATGAAACAGATCAATTTTGTCTTCTTTAAGATTTTTGTTAATCTGTAACACCCTCCAAATTGCTTTTAGGGCTTTTACAGGTGCAGTTACAATTGAAATATTCGGAGCTTTTAAGTTTAGGCTTGTATTTAGTGAGCCTTTATTGTCGGGGGTATAAAGAAAATATCGATTGTCGGGATAGTTTTCTGATAATGCTTTCACTACAGCCCTGCTATAATTTCCCAGCCCGGTGAAATTTCTGAAAACTCTTTTAGCTTCAAATCCGATATTCATCTCTTTATTTTCAATATTTTGCAAATATATATAATTAAAGAAGCGAACTATAAACATAGTTCGCTTCAAAAAAGTAGGTGTCTTATATTTTAGATTGCCACATTGTGGTCTCTTAAAGCATCATTTAATGACGTTTTTTTATCAGTAGACTCTTTTCTTTGGCCAATAATCAATGCACATGGAACCTGGTATTCTCCTGCAGGGAATTTTTTGGTATAGCTTCCCGGAATTACTACAGAGCGTTCAGGAACATACATTTTATGTTCTACAGGCTCAGGACCGCTTACATCGATGATTTTTGTTGATGCTGTTAAAACAACGTTTGCGCCTAATACGGCTTCTTTTCCAACTCTAACACCTTCCACAACGATTGCTCTTGATCCGATAAAACAATCATCTTCTATAATTACAGGTGCAGCTTGTACCGGCTCTAAAACACCACCAATGCCAACTCCGCCGCTCAGGTGTACTCTTTTACCTATTTGTGCACAAGAACCAACCGTAGCCCAGGTATCAACCATTGTACCTTCGTCTACATACGCACCAATATTTACATAAGATGGCATCAAAATTACACCGCTTGCTAAATAAGCACCGTATCTCGCAAGACCATGAGGTACTACTCTAACACCTCTTTCTTTGTAGTCGGTTTTCAATTTCATTTTGTCATGAAATACGAAAGGTCCAACTTCTATTTTTTCCATTTCGCGAATTGGAAAGTAAAGAATAACAGCTTTCTTCACCCAGTCGTTTACGGCCCAGTCGCCTAAAATAGGTTCGGCTGTTCTCAACTCTCCACGGTCTAAAAGTTGTATTACGGATTCGATTGCGTTACGGTATTCTTTAAAGTTTATTAAGTTTCTGTCTTCCCAGGCTTCTTCTATGGCTTTTTTTAATGTGGAAATCATATCGAAAATTTTTGCTGCAAATTAAAATTTTTTTGACAAATTATATGAACTTTGAGGTAATTATGGAAGAGAAATTAAGGATAGATAAGTATTTGTGGTGTATAAGGGTTTTTAAAACCCGAACTTTAGCTACAGAAGCTTGTAAAGCCGGGAGGGTAAAAAAAGGAGGTACCAATATAAAACCAAGTTACGAGGTTAAGATAGGGGACGAGTTCCAGGTATCTAAAGGAATAGAAAAGAAAGTAGTTAAAGTAACGGGGCTTTTATATAATCGCGTAGATGCAAAAAAGGCCATTTTATACTATGAAGATATAACACCAGAAGAAGATACTTATAAATTTAAGTCTGTATTCCACGCTCCTGCACTGGTTAGAGATCGAGGTACAGGAAGACCTACTAAAAAGGACAGGCGAGAAATTGATAATTTAAAACAGTCAGATTCTTTTTGGGGAGATGATGACGAATAATCAGATTTGTTTCAAGTAACAGAGCCTTGTTATATACCAGGCTCTGTTTTTTTATCTTTTCTTATAAAAGAATTCCAAATTAAACTACTCTTTTATTTTTGTCCTTCCAAAGTTTGAAACTGATTAAAGCCTCTTCATGCATATCATGCACTGTATTTAAAGACCTTTTGTTTGGATCTAAAGAGATTTCCTTATAAAGAAATGTGTCATCAAAGCCTGCTTCCGATGCATCTTCTTTGGTGGCTGCATAGTAAAGTTTATCTATTTTTGCCCAATAAATAGCACTTAAGCACATGGGGCAAGGTTCACAGCTTGCATAAATTTCACAGCCTTCCAAAGTGACACTTTTAAGCTCCTGACAGGCTAATCTTATGGCAGCTATTTCAGCGTGTGCAGTAGGATCACAGGTTTTGTTTACTGTATTTCCCGTTGCAGAAATAATCTTCCCATTTTTTACTATAACAGATCCAAAAGGCCCTCCTTTACCTGTTTTTACATTTTCGCTGGCTTTTTCGATCGCCAGATTCATAAATTCCCGTTGTTCTTTGTTAAGCATGCTGTACGTAAGTAAAAATAAAAAATAACAAACAATTTAGTGAATCCGGTTGCAAATCCTCTCACTATGTTACCAATATTTTCAAAACAAAAAAGCCTGACAGGATACTGGCAGGCTTTTTAGATCACTTTTTAAAATTATTTTTGTTCTTTTTTATATTCTTCATTTAATCCCTTGATAACGTCTTTAGTAACATCTAAATTATCATCAGCAAATAGAATAGCACTGTTACCTTTAGAATAGGTTAATACCATTTTATAACCTTTTTCTTTAGCATGCTTTTTTAAATAGTCTGCAACTTTATCATACAGTTTTTCATTTTCCGCAGCTTCTTCATGCGCTAAAGCAGAACCTGCATTTTGCTGATAAGTTTGTAATTCCTGTTGTTTTCTTGCTAGTCTTTCTTCGGTTTGAGCTCTTTGATCCGCACTCATTGTCTGAGCACTTTGTTGATAAGCGGCAACTTCTCTTTGGAAAGCAGCACCTTTGTTTTTTAATTCTGCTTCGGCCTTTTTAGACTTCGCCTCGAATTTTTCTTTTAAAGATTTAAAATACTCGTAGTTATTTAATAAAGAATCAGAGTTTACATATACTATTTGTTCCGTTTCTCTTTTCTCTATTTTAGTCTGGCTACCTGCTTCTTTAGTTGTTCCTTTTTCTCCACTGTTACAACTTACTATAGTTAGGGCTAAAGCGAATCCGCTCGCTGCTTTAGCAATCTTTAAAAGATTTCTGTTCATTCCGTTCTCTAAATATTTAACACAAAGATATACTTTCAACTAAAGTATCCTAATAAAATCAATAAAACCTTTTAAAAAAAATAATTGACTAAAGATCGGTTGTTTTACGCTTCAAACGCTTGTTGTTCAGTTTCAATATTTACTTTTTTGTTTTTTGCCAGAATAGATTTATTAACTCTTGTCATTAAAAAAATGGAGATTGCAGATACTGCCACGACTGTATATCCTACAATGTTATAATGCTCTAAAGGACTGTTTTTATCGTATTGATATACTATTAAACCGGCGATAACCGCTGCAATTCCTCCCGAAACCTGTTGTAAAGAAGCGTTAATGCTCATGAAAGCACCTCTGTCCTGCATCTCCGGAACAGCAGAAATCAATGCCGTGGAGGGAACCATGCGGCTCATAATTCCAATCATCATTAAGATGTTAATACATAACACAAGTAGAAATGGCGTGGCAGATAAATTCGTGTATATTATACAAACAATCATTAGCCACACTGTAGCTACGGCAAACAATTTGTTTTTATCTAGTCTATCACTCAGTTTACCAATCAAAGGCATAATTACAAGCGAACTTAAGCCCGAGGCCATAAATAAAAACGGTAACTGCTCGTGACTTATTTGCAGATTATTCACGGCGAATACGGTTCCATATGGCATCATCATAAAGCCGCCGACAGATAAAACAGCAGTTGTTAGAAAACCTATTCTGTAACTGGATTTTTTCAATGTGTTTGTAAGGTGCTTAAAAGCGTTTTGACTGTGTGTCTGAAGCACTAAATGGGAGGTGACAGGTTTCAGGCGTAAAGCGATCAAAACAGCAATTAAAATAGCAAAACCTGCGATAAATAAGAAGGGAGCCTCCCAGCCAAGTTTATTAGCGATATATAAGCCGATGGGAATTCCAAGAACTTGACTTGCCCCAAAGCCCATTTGAACGAATCCCATTACACGACCTCTTTTTTCCAAAGCAAAAAGGTCGGTTATAATAGCCATAGATATGGAACCAATAACACCTCCAAAAAGACCGGTAATAATTCTTGCAGCTACCAGCGTATAAAAGCTATTGGCTATCCCGCAGAAAATCGTTCCTATAATGAAACCGGAATAGAAAAACAAGAGAAGTTTTTTTCTGTCATATTTATCTGCAAAACCCGCGGTTAACATTCCAGATATTCCAGCGCTAAAAGCATAAGCGGATACGACAACTCCAAAAGAGGAAGCTCCTATATCCATGGATTTGATAAGTAAATCTCCTAAAGGAGACATTACCATAAAGTCTAAAATAACGGTGAACTGACTGATGGCCAGAATAAAAATGACCAATTTCTCGTATCCCGTAAATGATGTATTTGCCTTAGCTTGCATAAAATTATCTTAAAGGTAATATGACCTAGGTTTATCTGTAGATGTTACAACTTGTCGTATCTGATTTTAATAGCAGGCAAAGATAAGTACTTGCAGGCAGGAATATCCAAATAATAAAAAAAGCTACATAAATTTATGTAGCTTTTTTTATCTGTAGTAGTATTATAATTAACCTAATTGGTTATCTAATTTGCCTGCTAATATTGATTTAGGCACAGCGCCAACTTGTTTGTCAACAATTTCTCCATTTTTGAAAACCAGTAAAGTAGGGATGTTTCTGATACCAAACTTAGCTGAAATTTCAGAGTTGTGGTCAACATTTACTTTTCCTACAACAGCTTTTCCTTCGTATTCTTTTGCTAATTCTTCAACAACAGGACCAACCATGCGACAAGGTCCGCACCATTCTGCCCAAAAATCTACCAACACTGGTTTATCTGATTTTAATACTAATTCCTCGAAATTAGCATCGGTAATTTCTAAAGCCATAATATATTCTTATTTAAAAGTTTCGATTTTTTATTCAAATATACGGTTGCAAATGATTTGCCACAAATAGTTTGTGTTGATTTGGGTATAGATACTTATTATAAGATGTTAAAATGACAAACTGGAATAAAGTTTGTTCGCAATACAACCGATATTTATTGATATTAAATATATAAACTAAACCATAATACGATTGTATTATATAAAGGACAGAATACTTATAAATAGAAACTTATACACTTGAATAAATATCTGAAAATAAGCTTAAAGATAATAGCTTGGATCGTTGGGGGTATCGTTGGACTTATATTGGCAATTATTATATTGTTGCAGCTTCCGGCTGTCCAAAACTTTGCAAAAAATAAGGTAGTAAGTTACTTAGAATCTAAAATAAAAACTCCGGTAAGAATAGACCGATTGCAATTGGGACTTCCCAAAAAGTTGGTTTTAAGCGGTGTTTATTTCGAAAGTCAGGAACAGGACACACTATTAGCTGGCGAAAGAATAGGTGTAGACATTAGTTTATTTAAATTGCTGAAAAACCAGGTTGAGATTAACGAAATCGATTTAAAGGGCATAACTGCCAACGTAGTGAGAAACCAGGATTCTGTATTTAATTTCGATTATATTATAAAAGCCTTTGCTTCCGAACAGAAAAAGGAACCTAAACCAGAAGATACTACTTCTACCATGAAGTTTTCGATCGACAAAATTAAGCTGGATAGGGTAAAGATAAAATTCGATGATGCGATAAGTAAAAATGCCCTGAATTTTTATGTAGGCCATTTTGATACCAGAATTAAGAAATTCGATTTAGACCATTTGGATTTTGATGTTCCAAAAATAACTATGAGCGATCTGAATCTGAATCTCAAGCAAGGTATTGTAGGAGAAATTGTTCAAAAATCATCGAAGGCTGTAAACGAAGCAGCTAATAGTCCTATTCTAAAACTAAATTTGGGAGAGCTTGATTTTTCTAAAATTAGGATAGGCTTTGATAATGAAGGAACAAAATTAAATACCAGTTTAGATTTGGGAAAGCTGCTCATCTCTTTCAATAAAATAGATTTAGATGGGCAGGTTATCGATATCCGTGATATCCTAGTTAAGGATCTGAATGGAAATTTAGTATTGGGTAAAATCCTTAAAAATAAAACTGTAGAAGTACCAAAAGATACTATAGGCAATACCAATTGGAGGGCAATTTTAAGTAATGCCGATTTTTCCAATATCAATTTCAGGTTTGATGACCTGAACTCGAAGCCCGTAACCAAAGGCATAGATTATATGCACATGTCCTTAAGTGGGATGAATCTTAAGGCCAAAGACTTTTATTACAGCACCGATACCATCTCAGGAAATATACTCTCTTTCAATGCGGAAGATAAAAGCGGTCTAAAAATTGAAGATTTAAAGGCAGACTTTTTTTATGGGCCAAAGATGGCGTATTTAAAGGGGCTGTATCTGAAAACCCCAAAAACTCTATTAAAGGACGATGTTAAAATAACTTATCCTTCCATCACTTCGATATCTAAAAATATTGGAGAACTGGGCATAGAAGCTTCTTTGAAAGGTAGCCAATTGGGTTTCAAAGATGTATTGTTGTTGGTGCCAGATTTAGCCAATACCAATCCGTTCAAATCAAATCCCAATGTGATTTTAAAAATCAACAGTAGGGTTACAGGTAAGGTAAAAGATCTTAGGATTCCAAGTTTAGAAATAAGTGGGATAGGGACTACAAAAATTGCGGCAAGTGGACGTATTACAGGTTTACCAGATGTAGATAAAGCCAATTTCGATTTGCGTATCAAGAACTTTCAATCCTCGGCTAAAGACCTATATGGATTTGTGCCTCCAAACACAATCCCGAAAAATATTAGTTTACCCAATTATATTAATCTGAAAGGAACGTTTAAAGGAGCTATCAATAACTTCATTACCGACTTAAATGTTGTTACCAGTTATGGAAATGCGAAGTTAAAGGCCAATTTCGACCAAAGGGTAAAAAATAAAGAACGATATAAAGCGTATGCTGTTGCTCAAGGTTTAGATGTCGGTAAATTCATAAAGAATGATTCGATAGGTAAAGTTTCGCTTGTCGCCAATGTGGAAGGTGTGGGTTTAGATCCAAAAACAGCGAATGCTAAAGTGAGTGCAATACTAAATAGTGCTGTTTATAACCGATATGTCTATAAGGATTTAAAATTAGATGGTAATATAAAAAACGGACTTTTTGAGGCCAAAGCAAATATGGATGATCCTAATCTGGATTTTAACTTAAACGCATCGGGAAGTTTCAAAGGCAAATATCAGTCTGTTAAGATGAACATGGTTTTAGATAGTGCCGACTTCAATAAATTGAATCTATATGCCGGTAGTCTAAGGCTAAGAATGAATATGAATGCCGATATAGAAACTGCAGATCCGGATCATCTTAATGGAAGAATTATTTTGAACAAAATACTGGTTGCCCAGGAAAAAGAAAAGTTTATTCTGGATTCCATTTATGTGAGAGCTAAAGCCGATGATACCAGCAATGCCGTATTATTGGCCTCTCCATTTTTAAGAGCAAAAATTAATGGGAAATATAAGTTAACAGAACTTGCTAATGCACTTTCGAATAGCATAGCCAAATATTATGATACCAATCCGACCCAACAAAAAAAGGTAGTTGGAAAACAGTACTTCGATTTTTCGGCACAGCTTAATGGGCATCCTTTCCTGTTCCAATTCGTACCCGACTTGAAAAAATTAGATCCGGTTACTATCAACGGGCGTTACAATAGCGAAGGTGATTCTATTAAGATAGATGGAAAGATCCCGAGAGTTATCTACGGAAGTAATGTCATCGAAAATGGAGTGCTTAAAGTAAACACGCAAAATCAAACTATAAAATATAGCGTGTTAGTTGATGAAATAAAGAGCGGCTCGATTATTTTACCAAAGACAAGTTTAACGGGTGGAGTACAAAACAATATTGTTGATTACAGATTGTCTGTTCAGGATAAGAAGAATAAAGAGCGCTATTTAATAGCTGGAAATGTGGAAGCAAAGAATAATAATACCATCATCAAATTAGATCCGAAAAATCTTAAGCTGAACTACGATTTATGGGAAGTGCCTGAGAATAACAGAATAGAATTTGGAAAAGGTGTTTTTGCCACCGATTTTATTTTAAGTAATAAAGGGCAGGAAATAGCAATTGAATCTAAGGGAAATACTGAAGATTCACCACTTAGGGTAGATTTTAAAAAATTTAATATAGAGACCTTAACTGCAATTATAGATCAGGATTCGCTGAAAATAGGCGGTGTGATAAATGGGAATGTATTGTTAACCGACTTAAGCAGCAAGATGGTTTTTACATCTGACGTTCGGATTTCTGATTTTAATTTCCGGGGAGACACATTGGGCAATATAGAAGTTAAGGTAGATAATAAACAGGCTAATACATTTACAGCAGATGTTGCTATAACTGGAAATGGAAATCAGGCTAACTTAAACGGAACTTATTCGACAGCTAATTCTACTATGGATATGGCGCTGGTAATCCAAAGACTCAATTTAGCTAGTATCCAGGGGTTCTCTTTTGGAAATATGAAAAATTCCGGAGGTTATTTATCGGGAGATTTTAAAATATCCGGAACAACAACTGCACCAAAGGTTTTAGGAGAACTTAAATTTAATGACGGAGCATTTACGCTTACAAAAACCAATACTCATTTCAAATCACTTAATGATAAAATCGATTTTACAGATGAAGGGGTTGTATTTAACAGGTTTAAGTTAACAGACTCGACCAATAATGCTATTACTGTTAACGGTAAGGTGTTAACCAAAACTTATACTGATTTTAAGTTTGACCTCACGATTAATACCAGCAATTTCAAAGTTGTCAGTTCTACTGCAAAAGATAACGATCTGTTTTATGGAGATTTATTTATTGACACTCGTTTAAAAATCACGGGCAATATGGGAAGTCCGGTAGTGGATGGGACTCTGAAAGTTAACAAAGGAACTCAGTTTACGGTAGTATTGCCAACATCAGATCCAAATATTGCAGAACGGGAGGGTATAGTAGAATTTATAGACCAGGACAATATGGATCTGGATAAGGTCTTTGTTGTTCCTGATACTTTGCAAAATACGCAGCTTACGGGTATGGATGTATCAGTAAATATCGAGATCGATAAGGAAGCCATATTAACCATGATTATAGATAAAGGTAATGGCGATTTCGTAAAGGTACAGGGAGACGCCCAACTGAGTGGTGGGATAGATCCATCCGGGAAAATAAATTTGACAGGAAGATATGAGTTGAATGAAGGAAGTTACGAAATGAGTTTCAATTTTATCAATAGAAAGTTTGACATTCAGAAAGGAAGTTCTATCATATGGACCGGGGAACCTATGTCAGCAATAGTAGATATTACAGCTGTTTATGTTGCCAACACTGCACCAATAAATCTGTTGGAAGATCAATTGGTAGAAGAGTCGGAAGCTGTGAAAAATACCTATAAGCAAAAAGTTCCGTTTCAGGTATTGTTGAATATGGACGGTGAGTTATTGAAACCTGATATAACTTTTGATATCAAACTTCCGGATGGAAACTATAACGTTTCAACAGAGATTATCAATAATTCACAAAACAAATTAGATCAGCTAAGACAGCAACCTTCCGAACTAAATAAGCAGGTTTTTGCCCTGCTGTTATTAAACAGGTTTGTTGGAGAGAACCCGTTTGCAAATGACGCCGGAGGCGGAGGCGTAGAATCGATGGTGAGACAAAGCGTTAGTAAAATCCTTTCCGAACAATTGAACAATCTGGCAGGTAATCTTATAGAAGGAGTTGAACTGAATTTTGATTTAGAATCAAGTGAAGACTATAGTACAGGAAGTTTAGAAAACAGAACAGATCTTAATGTGGGAATCACCAAGCGTTTTCTGGACGACCGGTTAAAGGTTACCGTTGGCAGCAATTTTGGTCTGGAAGGTACTAATCAGCCAAACAGAGAAACAAATAATATAGCGGGTGATATTGCTGTTGATTATAAGCTGTCGGCAGATGGCCGTTATATGCTTAGAGCATATAGGAAAAATCAATATGAAGTTGCTTTACAAGGACAGGTTATAGAAACTGGTCTTGGTTTTATTCTCACGATGGATTATAATAAGTTTAGAGAAATTTTTGAAGACCGCCGAGAACGTAGACAGATACGCGCAAGAAATAGACAAGAAAGAAGGAGGGAAGAGCAATGATTAAGTTTAAAGTAATTTATATACTGGCCTTGTCAGGCTTTTTAGTTTCCTCCTGCAGTAATACTAAATATCTGCCCCAAGGCGAAAAACTTTATATAGGTGCCAAAGTAAAAGTAGAAGATGATAGTTTGCACCGTAAAGAAAGAAAAGCACTCGAAGAAAACTTGCAGTCTTTGGTAAGGCCAAAGCCAAATACCTCTATTTTAGGTCTGAGGCCAAAGCTTTTTATATATAATCTGGCAGGAGAACCGAAAAAGGAAAAAGGATTCAGGCATTGGCTCAGGACCAAACTGGGTGAACCTCCGGTGCTGGCCAGTAAAGTAGATGTACAATATAATATCGACCTGTTGCAGAATAGGGTAGAAAACCTGGGCTTTTTTAGAGCAGTAACCGAAGGCGATACAGTGAGTAAAGGAAGAAGGGTTACAGCAAAATATCTTTCCAGACCAGGGCCTCAATACAAAATCAGGAAGGTAGTATTTCCGCAAGATAGTTCACAGATAGCAAAGGTAATCAGAGAAAATACAAGCAAAAGCTTATTAACTGTAGGAGATCCCTATAGTTTGGATATTATCAAGGCCGAAAGAGAGCGGTTAGATGCCAGACTTAAAGAAAATGGATTTTACTACTTTTCTCCAGACTATATTATCGCCAAGGTAGATAGTACTGTAAGTATACATCAGGTAGATATTCTTTTAGAAGTAAAGACGCAAACACCTAAAAAAGCTAAAGAGGTTTATTTTATCAATGATATTTATATCTATCCAAGTTATAGTGCAAATAGAATGTCGCTATCCAGAGGTAGAAATAATGTAAAGGAGTATAAAGGGTTTAAAGTAGTGGAACGTACAACAACTATAAAGCCTCAGGTTTTTGAACGTACTATGTTTTTCGAACCCGGTGATAAATATAACCGTACAGACCATAATCTTTCCTTAAATCGTCTGGTTAGTCTGGGAACATTTAAGTTTGTAAAGAACCAATTTCAGGAAACAGATTCCATATCAAATAAGCTGGATGTTTATTATTATCTAACTCCCAACAAGAAAAAGTCTATCAGGCTGGAGTTGTTGGGAAAAACGAACTCAGCAAACTACCGCGGTACCGAATTAAGTGTAAACTGGTTAAACCGTAATCTGTTAAAAGGTGCGGAGCAACTTACCATAAGTGCATTTGGAGGATTTGAGGTACAGGTGGCTGGTAAAGATAAAGGATACAATGTTTACCGCTATGGAGTAGATGGTAAATTGGTTTTTCCAAGGTTTATTGCGCCCTTCAAATTAAATTCCTCAAGCGCATTTATTCCCAAAACACAAGTTACATTAGGTTACGAAAGTCAAAGAAGGATAAAATTGTATACATTGGAGACTTTTAAGGGATCATTTGGTTATTTGTGGAAAGAGAATATATATAAAGAACACGAATTAAAAGTTACTGAAATCACTTATGTTAACTCTTCAAATGTTACCCAGGAATATCTTGAAAGAGCGGATAACATACCTTCTTTAAAAAGAGTTATAGAAAAGCAATTGATTTTTGGTCCCAGTTATTCATTTACATTTACAAACACCAGTTTGGTAAACAAAACCAATACTTTCTATTATAAGGGCGGACTGGATTTATCGGCAACTATTGTCGGATTGTTTTCAAGAAAAGACAGTGCAACGATTTTGGGTGTTCCTTATAGCGAATATGTGAAAATAGAACAGGATTTGCGTTACTATAGAAGATTGAATGCTAAAAACAGGTGGGCGAATAGACTGTATATCGGTTATGGATTACCTTATGGAAATTCCAGAGAATTACCTTACATAAAGCAATTTTTCTCAGGGGGAACCAACAGTATTAGGGCTTTTAGAGCAAGGTCTATAGGTCCGGGTAGCTTTAGAGCACCTGACAATGCTAACTCTTTTGTGCCAGATTATTCAGGAGATATCAAACTAGAGCTGAATTCAGAAATCAGGTCTAAACTGTTTTCTATTGTGGAGGGAGCTTTGTTTGTAGATGCAGGTAATATTTGGTTGAAAAATAATAATAAAGACATGCCTGGAGCAAAATTTAGTAAGGAATTCTTAAGTGAAATAGCGGTAGGAGTGGGCGCTGGTATTCGTCTTGACTTATCGTTTTTGATTCTAAGGGGAGACTTGGCAATGCCTGTTAGATTACCTTATTTACCGAAAGGCGAACGTTGGGTAATAGATAGAATTGATTTTGGATCTAAGGTATGGCGAAGAGATAATTTGGTTTTTAATCTGGCTATCGGTTATCCGTTCTAAGGCTTTTTATTATAGATAAAAAGATTATTAGGAGTTAATGAAATTCATTTGTTAAGTACTTTCTATTAAATACCAGATTAATAAAGCACTAATCAGGATAAGCCCACATGTTATAACTGTAATCAGAGGATTATTACTGAAGAATTGCTCATGTTCTATTTGTTTCTGAATCTTTTTATAGTTCAAAAAGGCAGTCAGGGCTGTTAAAGAACCCAAAGCAACCAATATAATTCCTATTAAAGATGAAAAACCGTGTTGAGCTGAATGCGGAGTACCACCTAGCATTAACGTTAGCTGCTTGATGAACATTGAAAATTTGACAACAACGAAGCCGAGGCCCATGATACCAATGCTTGTCCTTATCCAGGCAAGAAAAGTACGCTCATTAGCCAAATGATCGTTGGTCTTTTTTTGGGGTTGTTTTTCCATAGATTTTAATACTTGCTATTAATGCAAAATATAACGATTTTTTATGATAACACCACACAAAAACAAAAGGCTATCCAATCTGGATAGCCCTGCATTATTAAATGATTTTATCGTTTACTGGTACTGTATGTAAATTGGCTTAGGAGAAAGCTTCATCAGCTCGTCCGGAGTCATCAGTCTGTTAGGTGCCTTTTTCAAGTCATTCTTATAGAAAAGCTTAAATCCGGTAAATTGTACAGGCTGTTCCCTTATCCAATGACGATAAGTTCCTTTTTTTAATTCAGGCTCGCCCCATCCATCCATATGCATAACCATTTGTACTTCAGGTACCAGTTTAATGTTTTTATAATTAGTAACCATACCTTTAGTAAAACGATGGACAACAAATATTTTAGCAGGGAGATTATTATCCTTTACTAATTTCTGTAAGAATCTTGTACAGTAGTTAATATCTTCTGCATCGTATGTTCCTATTTTAGTCCCCGGTTTATGTCCGGTTTTCATAGAGAACTCAGGATCTATACCTAAATGAACATGAGGTAACTTTAGGTATTTTTCCAGCAAAGGCAATTCCTGTTGTATGGTACTTAAAGAAACCTGTATATCCAGGAACACAATACCGTTGTGCATTTTGGCAATTGTTAGCGCAGAATCAATTTGTTTATCAGGCATTCTGAAACGGTATTTACCGTCTTTTCCGCCATCACCCTGTGCTACTACGGCGATATAGTGGATACCTGGTTGAACAGGAGTTGAAGGATCTGCCTTTTCCCATGCTTTCACCTCTTTATTTAATCTGCTCCACATCTCTTTAGGAGGATATTCTCCCAAAGCGCCCATTTTTTTAGAATATAAATTGCCGTAATAAACAACAACACGTTTGAAAGGCAAAATTGCACCCGGTGCAGGTATAGGCTGTTTAATTACAGGCCATAAACCTGTAGTGTCTCCGTTGGCCAAATTTTTTACAGCATCCCAGTATTTAGCAGAATCTATGGGAGCATAAGTATTTGCACTTACACTTTCTGTAGTTTTAGCTTCTTCAGCCTCCGTGTTTTTAACCGTTTGTGCCGAGTCGGAAGAGTTGGCAGCACCCTTAGTTTTACTTTCCACACCATTGCAGGAAAATAACAATGCGCTTAGAGAAATACTGGCGCATACAATAGATAGTTGTTGTTTATAAGTCATGAAATACATGAATATTTTTTTTGAAATTAATGATATCGTTCAGATAGACAAAATAAAGATATACACATTTGTGAACTATATAGACCTAAATTTGCCAAATACACCCAAAGGAAGATGTATGCCTGAGGTAGCATTTAGGAAAAGTTCTCCAATCTCCAGATTTTTAGCCTCAGGTAATGCACCTTTTATTAAGTTTTCTACAATAACAGAAGAAAAACCCAGAGAATAGGTATTAAGAATAAGGAAATGTTCTTCCGGATCCAAAAGCTTTACTACATCGCTCATCATATCTTTAATATGATCTTCCAGCTTCCACTTTTCGCCTTTAGGACCATGACCATAGGCCGGAGGATCTAAAATAATTCCATTGTATTTTTTTCCTCTTTTAAGCTCTCTTTGAACGAACTTTAAGGCATCTTCTACAACCCAGCGAATATCTTTTAGGTTAGATAATTCCTGATTCTCGTTAGCCCAGGTTACTACCTGTTTGATAGAATCAACATGTGTAGTATCTGCGCCTGCAGCCTTTGCTATTAAAGAGGCTCCGCCTGTATAGGCAAAAAGGTTAAGCACTTTAGGACTCGGTGTTTTAAATTTTTTGACTGTGGAAGAAATATAATCCCAATTTACCGCTTGTTCAGGGAAAATGCCAACATGTTTAAACGACGTCAGAGCCAATCGAAATTTAATCTCAACCTCTTTGTTTTTATAACTTATATGCCAACGGTCTGGTATATTCTTATTTTTTTTCATCCAGTCGCCAGATGTTGCAGAACGACCTTTAAAACGAATATGATATCTTTTCTCCCATTCACTCCCAGGCCAAACTTTAGACCACACTGCCTGAGGTTCGGGCCTGATCAGTACTAAATCTCCAAACCTTTCCAGTTTTTCAAAATCCCCACAATCTAACAATTCGTAATCCTTCCAGTTTTCTGGTGTAAGAGCTTGGATATTTGGTTGATGCATCTCTATATATCTGTTTGATTATAACTGCCTGCCGGACGGGCAGGGGTGTACAAAGATAATACAAAAAACATTAAAAGCCCTGAGTTAGATATTGGAAGACTCAAGTTTGATTACCCATGGTTGATAGCTAGTTTGTCCATTACCCATAGTTGATAGTCAAACTATTTGGCTAACGAACTAATCTTCGTTTAGCAAATTTACTAATGGCTAGTGAACTAATGAACTAACTTTGGTCCATAGCACATCTACTAACGACTAATTCAACTAATTAGCTAACGACTTATGACCTATTTTAGCAACTTTTCCATTAACGGAGACGCAAATACAAAATCATTCAACTCCTGGTTGTCTGTTTTGGTGATTTCCTTATTCGAGCCTTCCCACCATTTTTGTCCCTGATGGAGAAATAAGATTTTTTGACCGATCTCCATTACCGAATTCATATCATGCGTAACCACTACAGTTGTAATTTGATATTCTTCAGTGATTTCTTTAATCAATCCATCGATAACCAAAGAAGTCTTAGGATCTAGGCCGGAGTTAGGTTCATCACAGAACAAATACTTGGGATTCATGACAATCGCCCTTGCTATACCCACCCTTTTTTTCATACCGCCAGAAAGTTCAGCGGGAAACAATTTATTCTTACCCTCCAGGTTTACCCTTTCCAGAACTTCATTTGCTCTTTTCCGTTTTTCCGAACGTTTCAGATTGGTGAACATGTCCAGAGGGAACATCAGGTTCTGTTCAACAGTCATAGAATCAAATAAAGCAGAGTTTTGAAAAAGCATGCCTATTTCTTGTCTGATAGGGATACGTTCCTGCATGGACATCTCTGTGAAATTACGTTCATTATAAAGAACTTTTCCTTTTTCAGGCTGATGTAAACCAACCATGCATTTTAATAAGGTTGTTTTTCCTGAACCAGAACCCCCAATAATCAAATTTGTTACCCCTGGTTCGAACTGAGCGCTAATGCCTTTTAATACATGGTTATCACCAAAAGATTTTTCAATATTCAGAACTTCTATCATAGCATCAACTCAGTAATAATATAATCTGCAGAAAGAATAGCAATACAACTGATCACCACCGTTTTCGTTCCGGCTTTACCTACCTCCAAAGCGCCTCCATTAACATAAAATCCCTGATACGAAGCAACCGAAGTGATAATAAAACCAAAAATAAAAGCTTTTACTCCAGCGACAGCCATAGTGTAAGGAATAAAACCGGTTGTAATTCCCTGTATATAATCGGACGAAGATACCACGCCCGATGCTACACCTCCGACATATCCTCCTAATAAAGCGAGAAATATAGAGATATATACCAAGATCGGGATCATGGTGATTCCTGCTATAATTTTAGGAAGAATCAGGTACCCCGGTGCATTGATGCCCATAATTTCCAGTGCATCAATTTGTTCAGTAACACGCATTGTTCCAATTTCTGAAGAAATAGAGGAACCAATTTTTCCGGCAAGAACCAGGGCACAAATAGTTGGGCTAAGTTCTAAAATGGCCGAGTCTCTGTTTACAGAACCTACAATGGTTTTTGGAATAAAATCACTAACCAGCTGGAAAGCAATCTGAAGTGTCATAACCGCCCCAACGAATACCGATATAATCGAAATTAAGGCCAAAGAACCAATACCAATGTAAACCATTTCTTTGGCGATTTCTTTCCAATAAAGACTAAACTTTTCTGGTTTCCTGAAAACTGCTTTTAATAATAAGATGTACTTTCCGAAGTAGCTAAAAAACATTCTGTATTTTTTTGATAAAAATAAGCTTTTTTGTTCATGCAATAATTAAACCTAAATTAACATATTAGAACAAAATTTTGCGATGAATATAATAATAACTGGAGCAAGTAAAGGAATGGGGCGGGCAATAGCCAGATTGTTAGCTACCAAAGGAGTTAATTTAGCCTTATGCTCAAGAAATTACAACGAACTTTCGGTGTTAAAGGCCGAACTCCTGGCTAATTATCCAGCAACCAATGTATTTATACAATCTGTAGATTGCGCAGACAAGCAAGCGGTAATTTCCTTTGCCGAAGATTCTTTGGCGCAATTTGGCTATATAGATGTATTGATAAATAATGTCGGGATTTTTAAACCGGCCAATATCCTTGATGAAGATGATGACGCCCTGCAAAACCACATGAACATAAATCTTTATGCACCCTATTATTTATATAAAAAGATAGGTAAAAGTATGAAAGAACGTAAATCAGGCACTATTATTAATATATGTTCTATAGCGAGTAAAGAAATAATTGTTGGAGCCGGATCTTATTGTGTAACAAAAGCTGCTTTGCTAAGTCTTAATAATATCATGAGGGAAGAATTAAAAGCACATGATGTAAAAGTAACCGCAATATTGCCCGGATCTACTTTGACGAGCTCTTGGGAAGGAACAACAATACCACCGCAAGAGTTTGTTCAAGAAGAGGATATAGCGGAAGCAGTAAATACGGTTTTAACGTTGAGTAAGGGAGCAAACATTGATGAGATTATAATAAAACCCTTACATGGACAGGTTTAAATTGGATATAAGATTTTAGATAAGAGTATTGAGTAAAGGGAATTGAGTATTTAGACTGGGTTTGATTAGCTTATTGATTCATTAGTTTAATTAGTCTCTAGTAGATTTTACCATGAACAACTAATCCGACTTTCCGGCTTTAAACTAAAAATAGTATATCGTAAATAGAAAGATATGACAAAGAAATTAACAAGAAACACAAGAGATAAAGTAATAGCTGGTGTTTCATCAGGTTTGGCAGATTATTTTCAATTAGATGTTATCTGGGTAAGAATCGCCTTTGTTTTGGCAACATTTTTTGGCGGTACAGGTTTATGGATTTATATTATCCTGTGGATAGCGATACCAGAGAATAGAACTGTAGTATTTTCTTTTAGTGGAGAAGAACCACCAACGCCCGAGGATAAGTTTGCCGGGGAAAAGTTGAAAATCAAAGAAGAGCGAAATTTTAATGGCAAATTAATAGGAGGTTCGTTGTTAATAGCCTTTGGAAGTTACTTCTTGCTGGAAGAATTTGATCTGTTGCCTAGGTGGTTTTCTTTAGATAAGCTTTGGCCATTGATATTTATCGGTATAGGCTTATTCATAATCTTTAAGACAGTAAGAAAAGAAAATGCTATGGCCGATAAAGGGCAGGAAAAGAATCCGGTGGTCGAGGTAGAAGAAGACAAAAAGGAAGACGAAAACACGAGTTTTTAAAATTAATTTTTAAGAATATGAAAGCAGGGAAGATATTTTGGGGGATAATTCTGGTTTACTTAGGAATACTGGTATTGCTCAATAATTTCAATATCATAGACTTTAGTTGGAGAATGGTTTGGAAATTTTGGCCGGTACTTTTAATTATTTGGGGCATAGATATCCTGATTTCCAGAGAAAATACAAGAAAAGCAACAATATTGGTAGGTCTGGTTACCTGCTTTGGATTAGGGCTGTTGACCTACTTCGGGATAAAAGAAAGCAGAAACGACTCAGGACATGCCTACAGCTGGGGAGAAGGGTACGATGACGGCTTAGACAATGTGCAGGGAGACGGAAAAGTATTTATAGAAGATTATACTGCCAACATCAAAAACGGAAAGGTGACAATAAGTGGAGGCGCAGGCGATTTCAATTTGAAAGATACCACCAATAAATTAATGGAAGTAAGGGTGGATAAAGGCGATGGCAATTACATGTTGAAAAGAACAGATAACGATTCGACAGTTAACCTGAGTTTTCATGCGAAGCATGAAAAAGGGATTTCCTTGCCAAGTAACAAAGTACACGATGTTAAAATGTTTCTCAATCGAAATCCTGTGTGGGATGTGGATGTTAAAGTAGGCGCAGCAGATGTAAATCTTGATTTAAGCCCGTTTAAAATTAAGGATCTGGTATTCTCCGGTGGAGCTGCAGATGTTGAAATAAAACTTGGAAGCCTCAATCAACATCAAAATGTAGTTGTAGAGACGGGTGTTTCCAGCGTAGAAATAAAAGTGCCAAACAGTGTAGGTTGTAAAATAGTAAACCAGTCGGGGTTATCTTCAAAAACTTTTGAAGGTTTCATCCAAAAAGGATCGGGTACTTACGAAACCAGTAATTACATTACAGCAACCAAGAAAATAGACATCCTGTTAAAAACAGGAATCAGCGATTTGAAAGTGAAAAGATATCAGGATTAATACCTGAGTAATATTTAGTTAAAAGGCGACTCAACTTGTGCGCCTTTTGATTTTTTACTTAAATTGAAGTCGGCCAACAAAAGATTGTGATTTCTTATACAGTCTTATCTTCAAACATTTCAAAAGTCCGTAAAACTCCGTTCATGCTTCGATACGGATTTCAAAAATCAAATGAAAAACCGTCACACTTCAATTTAAAAGATGGCAAATAAGGTAATTTTAATGCAGCTGATAATGAAATCATGAATAACAAAATGATATACTTTTAGAAAGTACCTCGGTAGAGCCAAATAAGGGAGTTCATCTGTAATTATTTGGCTATAATTCTAAAATTGTAACCCAATTCAAAGTAATAAGGTATCAATGGTATAGTTTTAAAGTCTTGATTTATAGTTTTTCCTATTCCCAAAGTAAGATCTTGTCTATTGAAGGAATAACCAATCTGAACACCATAAGAAAAATTGCCGCCAGAAGACGGTTCATCCCAGCCATCTTTTACATCATTATAGATATATTGTCTAAAACTATTTGAATGCTTAAAATGGGTAAGAATTGCTTTATCGAAACCAAGCTGACCTGCAACAAACCATTTGGATCGATAATAGCCAAAGCTGCTCCCTAGTTCTGTTCCGAAATTTTGTAGCCGGACTAATGGACTTTCGTATCTTCTATAAATTGCTTGCATTTTACCAATAATTTGAAAATAATCCATTTTAAACAATGGAAGTTGAGCACCAATTTTTGTTTTGAAATCATCCAATAGCTTTTCACCGAATGGTGCAGACAGCGAAGAGTTTAATATTATGGGAAATTTTGAGCTTGGCTGATAGGTGTAACTTAATCCATATCCTAATCCATAATCCCAACCTATATTTGTTGAAATTATATGCTTTTGCTTGGTGTTTAAATTTCTCCAGTTGATAGTTTGTCCAAAAGTTATTGATGTCAATAACATAAGTGAAATGAATAATAGATAGTTTTTCATTAGTTTAAAGATTGCAGGTAAGTTAATACGTTTGGATAAACCAAGTCCCATTTAAAATAAAGCATTTCATGCCCGGTTTGGTCTATTCGGACAATCTTAGCATTTGAAAAAAAGTTTGCTTCTTTCTGGGCGAAGGCCAGACCGTAACATTTATTGTTTTCTCCATAAAGGAACAATGTTTGGATAGAATAATGCTTTAAATTAGTTGTGAAGTCGAATCCTTCTTTTTCGGAAATATCTACGAATGCGTTTAGCGCTACAGCACCATTTCTCCAAAAAGGTGAAGGCCCTTCTATTCCTTCAGTATTATCTTTAACATAAGAAAAACTGGATGATAGTGCCGATTTATAATCCAAGATCTCATGTTCCGTTCCCGTTAAAAACTGATCATAGTACATTACATCGTTTGTTACTTCGGCAAATAATTCAATTTGTCGGCTAGATTGCCCATATTCGTCCAGTAGTGTTTTGTTGAAACCACCAGCTTCTGCGAAAATGGCCCCGCTGATTCTTTCTGGATAGGTATTAATATAAGCTGCGGCAATCATCGCTCCCCAGGAATGTCCAAACAGAAATACTTTTTGATTTTCAGTGCTTCGGTAATGCTGAATTACGGCAGTTAAATCGTCTAAAACCAATTGGACGGAATAAATGTTTTTTGGATGTCTTTGCGATAAGCCAGAACCCCGCTGGTCGTAAAAAATCACATAATAACCATCATTGGCCAACTGTTTCACTTGAAGTGCATTTCGGTAATCACCACCTGGTCCCCCGTGTAAAAATATAAGTATAGGATCTGTTGGATTGCCAAAAGCTTCGGAGTGCAGTTTAGTATTGTTTACAGATATGTGTGGGAGTTCGGGGTTTTCATCGACCGTTTTTGGAACCAGGTTTCCTGTCTGATTCATGTTGATTTCATTTTCGCAGCTTGTTAAAAGAAATGTACTGCAAGACATCATTAAGAAGAATAACTGACTTTTCATTGCATATGTATTTATGCAAAAGTCAGTATACAAGATTTGTTAATCGTTCCAAAATGAAAGATGGAACTAAATTTTTGATGAAATTTTATTAAAAGCTTGTTGTTCTCGCGTTCAACTGTAACAGATTAATATCTTGCTGTTTTAGATATTCCGAAGGAGATAAGCCTGTCACTTTTTTGAAATTTCTGTTAAAGGAAGTTTTGGAATTGAATCCACAATCAAAAGCAATAGAAAGTAAAGTGAATTTTTGGTTTTCTGGAAGTAATATCGCTTGTTTAAATGCTTCGACCCGATGTGCGTTGATATAATCGAAAAAGTTTCTTTGCTCTATAGAATTGATTACTTGTGATAGCGTATTAGGGTGTACATGTACTTGCTGAGCCAAATCAAGGAGAGTTAGTTCTGGATTTGAGTAAGGTCTTTCTGCCAGCATCAGTTCGCATAAAGTACCATGAATAGCCTGCATCTGGTTATCTGTTAAATTCGATTTTTCATATTTCGCTTTTTCTGGGGAGAGTTCTTGAATGTAAAAATCGCTTGTAGTAGGTTTGTTATTATTTAGTTGCCTGTTACTGAAAATTCCTACCTGTTTAATCCCAAAATAGCCAATAAATAAAATATATAATACAATTGCGGTATATACCTGTGTATCCGTACCAAAAACAACAGTGAACCAAATAAAAACAGAACCCCAAATCAAGTAGCGTAACCAAGTCAGATTTATTTTTTCATTGAATGAGAAACGGTCCGAAATATTTCTTTGATGCTTATGTAACTTTTGAAGAGAAAATAAAGAATAGCCAGTTCCGGACAGGATAATTGCAAAATATAAGAAAGCTAATGAAAATTCATATCCGGCTCCTTCGTTTCTGTATATCTCAATTTTTTTATCTGATGGTAAGATAAAAAAAGAAGAAAACATTGCGATTACAATAAGGATTGGAATGAAATGCAGTAAAATATTCTTTTTAAGCGGGTATGATTGTGTTAAAGCCTTTACATATAAAAATAAAAACGGACCATGTGCTAACGGTAATGGGAGCTCAATTCCTAACAAAAATGGGAATTCTAAGTATTGTTTCGTAATGAAAAGATAAAATAAGGAAAGATGCACACCTGAGAAAAATAACCAAACAGCCAAAATATTATCAGCTTGGCTTTTATCTTTTTTACCCCAGAGTATAAAGACCAAAAAAAATGAAATAATAATGCCAACCAAATACAACATACTGAGGTCTTAAAGGTATCTTTATAGATACCAAACATACATAATATCTCAACTAGTTAATAATATTATCGTTTGGATAGTGACGATTTTACTGTTGCAGATCTAACATCTTCATTACATTATTCTTTAAAAAGTAAATATTGATGAATGTGTACAGAGATGTCTCGCTTTAATCTTTTTTTGTACAAACGCAAAGAAAATGCAAATAAAGAGTCCTTGAACCAGAGATATTGTAATCTATAAAATAGCTTTGATTATTAATATTTAACCAGATCAAACGCAATAGCGAAGCGAACAAGATGCGCAAAAGATTTCATGCCAAGTTTTTTGACTATGTTTTTTCGATGTGTAATAACTGTATTGGCAGAGATAAAAAGCATATCCGCAATTTCTGGTGAAGATTTACCATCGCTTAATAAGCTGATAATTTCTTTTTCTCTTTTGGTAAGTTTTGCAAAGTTTGGATAATGCTGGCGGATATAGTTATCCTGGTCCAAAACTCTGCCGAACCTTTTAACAAGATTATCGATTCCTGCAATTGGACAGGAAATAAGCATAAGCTTATGAAGCAATTCTTGCTGAGTTTGTAATTTTATGATCCTACTCATGGTGTAAAACCACGTATAATCGATTTCTTTGTGTAGTTTAACTTGTTGAAAGAAGTTATGCTGTTTACTGAAATCGCCTTCTAACAAATAACCCGACATTCCTTTTAAGATTGCATTGGATTCTTCTTTAATGAAGTAGCGTTCGTAATAAGCTTCCCCCAGTTCATTAACTTCTTCCACAGAAGTACCGAGACGTTCGCATCCCCAATTATTCATGTAACTACAACAGACAGGTTGGAGATTTTCCAGATCATGTAACATCACTGAAACAGGCAGAAGCTCCCCTATATCAGCTATACCTATATCCCCTTTTTTTAGACTGTTAGCAAGATGGTGAAGTTGTAAATCTAGTTCCATATGATAAACATAAGTCTGGTTTATAACTCATCAACAGATATTTTTCGTTTAGCGACGAGAATTTCTTAGTTATAATCTGCAAAATTATTCTAAATTAACGGTTTATGAGAAGATTGCCTAATTAATTCTCTTATTAGAGATTTACAAGGGTCTGGTCATTATTTATAGGGTCGCCCATACTTCAGGCCAAAATTTTCTCAAAAGCCTTTCTTGCACCACCTCTGAAATAGACTTCGCCACAATAGGTATAATCTAATTTTTCGAAAACACGCAGCATGCCAATATTATCATAATTGGTATCCACTTTTATGCTATAGATATCTTTTTCTTTGCAAAATTTCTCTATTTCCTGCATAATCCACGTGGCCAGACCTTTTACAGGATTTTCCTGTGATACAGCTAAACGATGAATCACTGCATAAGGTGTTTCCGGTGAACTAAGCCATTTTCCTTCGATATTTTCATAAGCCGGTTCAATATCGAATATCAGTGCTATATAAGCCACAATCTCTTTTTTTTCGTTTAAACAAACATATCCATATCCGTTTTCAATATCATTTTTAATAATATTTTCATTAGGATAGCCGTCTTGCCATTGTTTACTACCTTCCAGTTTTCTTTTTTTAATTGCCTGTTTTAGAATGTGCCATATAGAAGAAGAATAGATATGATCTGCTTTCGTGAGTGTATATTTTTCGAACATATTGAGTATCTGTGAGCTTGAAACTCAAAATTAACAAATTCAGGAAGGTAAAACTCAGATTATGGTTGTAAAGTAAATAATCATAGCACTTTTCTAAAGAAGTCTGGCTTTAATCTTATTTTTGTGCAAACGCTAAGAGAAATGCAGGTAAAAGAGTCTTTGGATCAGAGATATTGTAATTCTATTACAGAATACAGCAGGTTTGAAACGGTAGAAGTAAAGGTTGGAAATTTGTTATTGGGTGCTCATAATCCTATTCGTTTGCAATCAATGACTACGGTTGATACAATGGATACTGAAGGTTCTGTTGCACAAAGTATTCGGATGATTGATGCTGGTTGCGAACTGGTTAGGATTACAGCACCTTCTATCAAAGAAGCAAAGAACTTAGCGAATATTCGTAAAGAATTAGATGCAAAAGGTTATCCCACTCCTTTGGTAGCCGATATACATTTTACTCCAAATGCTGCGGAAGAAGCGGCTAAACATATCGAAAAGGTACGTGTAAACCCGGGAAACTATGCCGATAAGAAAAAATTTGAGGAGATAAACTATACTCCGGAAGCGTATAAAAAAGAGTTGGAACGCATTAAATCCAAGTTTGCTCCCTTAGTTCAGATTTGCAAAGAAAATGGGACAGCTATGCGTATTGGGACTAACCATGGCTCTTTATCAGATAGAATCATGTCATGGTATGGTGATACGCCCAAAGGAATGGTTGAGTCGGCTATGGAGTTCATCCGGATTTGCCGGGAGCTGGATTATCATCAGTTGGTCGTTTCTATGAAGTCTAGTAACCCGCAGGTAATGGTGCAGGCCTATCGTTTGTTGGTACATACCATGATGCAGGAAAATATGAATTATCCACTGCATTTGGGAGTTACCGAGGCGGGTGATGGAGAAGATGGAAGAATAAAGTCTGCTGTTGGAATAGGTACTTTATTGGAGGATGGCTTAGGGGATACTATTCGTGTTTCTTTAACAGAGGAGCCAGAATTTGAAATTCCCGTAGCTAGAGTTTTAGCAGAGCGTTACCATGAAAGGGAAAAATTAGATACTGAAATTAATGGCGCAGGTGACGTTATTGTTCCTCAGGATTTTTCTCCTTTTGAATACAGAAAGAGAGAAAGCACAGAGCTTAACACTTTTATCGGCGGACATCAGGTTCCGAGAGTGATTCTGGATATTTCTAAACAAAATCTTAAAGATCCATTTGTGCTGGCTGACGCCGGATATGTTTATTCTGCTGTTTTGGATAAATACAATATGGGCGACCAGTCTATAGATTTCGCTTATCTGGGCGATCAATTGCCTTCATTTAATTTCCCGGGAAATTTGAAACAGTTATATGATTACTCTACCTGGTTAACACTGCAAAAAAAATATAATTGTCATCCGTTATTTACATTGGAAGAATACGTTTCTGCACAGAAAAGGGATGCTGCTTTAAATCTGGTAAGAGTAAGCAGAAGTAATTTATATACGGATGATTTTGCAAATATTCCCTTTGACCATACTCTGGTTTTTGTTTTGGAAACTGATGAAGTACATGGCATGGCAGATCAAAGGGCTTTTTTCTTTAAACTGCTAGAAGCAGGAATCAATACTCCTGTTATTGTAAAGCGATCTTACCGATTTGGAGATGCCAACCAGAAAGATATTGATTTAAAGACACAACTCTACGCTGCTACCGATCTGGGGGCTTTATTGCTGGACGGTTTTGGTGATGGCATTTGGATTGACGCGCCGCAGATTTCACTGAAATTTAATGTTTCTACTGCTTTTGGTATTCTTCAGGCAACCCGTTCAAGAATATCAAAAACCGAATATATATCCTGTCCATCTTGTGGTCGGACGCTTTTTGATTTACAGGAAACCACACAAATGATCAGAAGTAAGACAGATCATTTAAAAGGTATTAAAATTGGAATTATGGGATGTATTGTTAATGGTCCGGGAGAAATGGCTGATGCTGATTATGGATATGTAGGGGCTGGTCCGGATAAAATTACACTTTACAGGGGTAAGGAAGTGGTGAAGAAGAATGTACCGTCTGCAAATGCTTTAGATGAGCTGATCGATATTATCAGAACAGATGGTATTTGGATTGAGAAGGAGTAATAGGAAAAGTTTATTAAGCGTTATTTTCTGGCTTCTTTACTTGCTTTTTTAAGTCATCAATGTCGGCTAGGTCTATTTTCCTGCCACTTGATTTCTTATTTTTGATTAATTCGTTTAGCCCTATATAGTTTACTTTTAAATCTTCTGCTAATTCAATTTCCAATTTTTCGGTATAAGCTTCTGAGAAAGAAACGCCATCAATACTTGTTAAAATATCAATTCTTAAAGGGGGATAACCAATTTGATTAATTAAATTGGGTTTTGAAAAATCTTCCACATTAAAACCAATGGATCCAAATCCGAAATCATTTACGACTGACATCATCTTTGCTGCATTTTGGTGAGAAATATCTATCCAAATGTCTAAATCTCCAGTATATCTTGGCTTTCCATGGGAATGCCATTGCGTATCCGCCAACAACTAAATAGTCGACTTCGTGTTCGTTTAAAAGTCTCAAGAAATCTTCAAAATCTTCGGAAAGAATCATTTTTTCAATTCAAGTTGTCTAAATATAGTCTTATCCATTCTCTGTCCAGGTTTCAACGTTTGCTTAATCAAAAAAGTAACAGCGGATAATCTTTCTAATGGAGTTTTAGAAAGCCAATAATTAATATCATTAAAAGATTGGTCATGGTCATGCAGGCTAACTTTGGTCACAACCATTGCCATTTTCCTTTCCTTCTTCATAATTTCCTTTTAATGTGATATAACAAATATAACCAAAAGTAATATAAATATATCCATAAGGTATATTTAGCTGGTTGTGGTCATGTCAAAATTAATATCAATAATTTAATCTGTTTGTTTAAATAGAGAGACTCGGGTCAATCATTTTTGGTACAAAAATAGATAGTTGTTTCTTTGAAAACTGATATCTCTATTTTATGAAAACATCTCAAATTTTATGGGTAACAGCGTCTGTAGCCCTGGTTTCATTTTGTTTATCTTCCTGCAAGGTATCTATACCACAGGGAGCTCAGGCTGTTAAACCATTTGATCTGCAACGTTATTTGGGGAAATGGTATGAGATTGCCCGTCTGGATTTCAAGCATGAGAAAAATCTTAATCAGGTAACTGCGGAATATTCGTTAAATAAAGACGGTTCGATAAAGGTGCAGAACCGGGGATATAATTATGTGAAAAATGAATGGAAAGAAAGTATAGGTAAGGCAAAACCTGTAGATGCTGATAAAAATGAAGGAAGATTAAAAGTGTCTTTCTTCGGACCTTTTTATGCCGGATATAATGTGGTTGCAATAGATCCTGAATATAAATATGCTTTGGTATTTGGGAATAATCTGGATTATATATGGATTCTTTCCAGAACTGCTTCTATTCCGGATGAAATTAAAGCTGATTATTTAGAAAAAGCAAAACGAACGGGATATAAAATAGAAAATTTAGTATGGACAGAGCATAAATAATGCACTGTCCTATACTTATATTTTTTCGCCTTTAGCCAATTTAAGCTTGCGATTGTCTTGCCATAAATAATGCATAAGCGTATTAAGTACTACAGCATTCCAATCGTTATGCAGGCTTAAAAGTACTTTTTTCTTTCTGTTGCTTAAGCTTTCAATATGTAGAATCCCTTTATTCAGATAATATTTCACATCAGACCACGGTGTAGTTTCTGTTTTGGTTTTACCGAAAAACCAGGTTTTATAGGACATGGAAACTCCTTGGTTATTTATGGTAGCAGTGCCTATATTAAAGCTTTCCTGATTATTTAAAGAGTCAATGTATTGGCTGATCAAGCTTTTCTTTACATATTGCCATAAGCCAGACATGATGTAGTAATAAGTATGGTCTTCTTCCAGTAGTTCCTGTACTTTAGAGCTTTCGAAATTGATATTTAATGTCTTATTGTTCTTACCTAAAATATCAATATTATAGGTTTTTTTAGTTGGATTTTTGGCTGGCCCAATTAAAGACACTCCGTATTTTATAGCTTGTACGTCATCACAAGGTATTTGTACCTGATTAACTTCTATATAATCCTTATTGATTTTTACCTTCTGTTTGGAAGAAGGTAATTGAATATCTACGTCAAAGTTGTGGTTTAGCATGTACGAATATAAAATATATAAAGTCTAAATTCAAAAGTGAAAAATCAAAAAATGTATTCTTGTTTTATCTTTTTCCTTATACGGAAATAGTTAAAAAAGAGTTCCTGATTTAATTCTTCCAAGATGCTGATATGCTGCAGGAGTAGCTTCCCTTCCTCTTGAAGTTCGCATTAAATAACCTTCCTGAATAAGGAAAGGCTCATAAACTTCCTCAATTGTTCCTTCATCTTCTCCAACCGCTGTAGCAATGGTTTTTAAACCAACGGGACCACCTTTAAACTTGTCTACTATAGTAGAAAGAATCCGATTGTCCATTTCGTCTAAACCATGTTCGTCTACATTCAACGCATTTAAAGCATATTTAGCAATTTCTGTATCTATTTCGCCATTTCCTTTAATTTGCGCAAAGTCACGGGTTCTTCTTAGTAATGCGTTAGCAATACGAGGTGTACCACGACTTCTTCTGGCAATCTCATAAGCCCCCGTTTCTGTAATTGGCGTTTTCAGGATATATGCGGAACGGATGACAATAGTTGTCAACAGCTTTGCATCGTAATATTGTAATCTGGAATTTATACCAAATCTGGCTCTTAATGGAGCTGTTAATAATCCCGAACGGGTTGTCGCTCCCACCAGTGTAAAAGGACTCAATGAAATCTGTACTGAACGGGCGTTGGGGCCGGTTTCGAGCATGATGTCAATTTTAAAGTCTTCCATTGCAGAATACAAGTACTCTTCTACCAGAGGACTCAGGCGGTGTATTTCATCAATGAAAAGGATATCGCCAGCATCTAAGTTGGTGAGCAGACCTGCCAAATCGCCAGGTTTGTCCAATACGGGACCGCTTGTAATCTTTATGCCAACTCCCATTTCATTTGCTATGATATGCGAGAGGGTTGTTTTTCCAAGACCTGGAGGACCATGTAAAAGAACATGATCTAAGGGTTCGCCACGTAGTTTGGCCGCCTTTACGAAAATCTTTAGATTTTCCAGTATTTTTTCTTGTCCAGTAAAGTCATCAAACTCTTGTGGACGAAGCACTTTCTCTATTTCTTTATCTGTAAAAGATAATTTTTCACTATTCGGGTCAAGATGCTCGTTCATGGGGATGAATTTACGAATATTTTATTTTATAAGTAGAGCGTAGTGGGTATTAGATTAGTCGATAGTTCACTAGTCATTGGTTCATTAGTCGTTAGTAGATTTGCTATGGACCAAAGTTAGTTCATTATTTACTACCATTACTTGAATTAATTACTGCCAGGTTTATTATAGGCTATGGACAAATAACTATCGACTACCTACGGACAACCAAACTCCGTCTTTGGACTTTTGCAGTCTTTAGCTAAATAGTCCTTAATCTTTATCCTTGGTATTACAGATTTTACCATGTGTTAAAGGCGTCCTTTCGGGAGACTATCGACCATCGTCTACCTACAACCAGACTCCGGTCTTCGGACGTCTGACTTCCAGCTATTAATACTTCCTAAACCAGCTTCTGATTTTCATTTCTATTACTCCCCAAAACGCTTCTTTAAATATTTTGGTAGACATTTTGGAGGTTCCAGCGGTTCTGTCTGTAAAGATAATAGGTAATTCTACCACTTTAAATCCATGCTTGATGGCAGTGAATTTCATTTCTATCTGAAAGGCGTAGCCTACAAATTTTATCTTATCTAATTGTATGGTTTCTAAAACTCTTTTTCTGTAACATTTGAAACCTGCTGTGGCGTCCTGAATATCAATTCCTGTAATAAATCGCACATAAACAGATGCAAAATAAGACATCAGGACTCTGCCCATAGGCCAGTTTACAACGTTTACACCATTAATGTAACGGGATCCAATGGCAACGTCTGCACCATTAACACAAGCTTCTCTTAATCTAACCAGGTCTTCAGGGTTGTGAGAAAAATCGGCATCCATCTCGAATACATATTCATAGTCTTTTGTTAAGGCCCATTTAAAGCCATGGATATAGGCTGTACCTAATCCTAGTTTTCCCGAACGCTCTTCTATGAAAAGCTGGTTAGGATATTCTATCATCAGACCTTTTACAATATCAGCAGTTCCATCAGGAGAACCGTCATCGATAATCAGGATATGGAAAGGATGCGATAAAGAAAATACTTTACGGATAATTTTTTCAATATTTTCTCTCTCGTTATATGTAGGTATGATGACGATGCTATCTGACACAGAATATGATTTTGAAAGCGAAATTACATTAAATTTTTTTATTTGTTGTCAAGTATTTGTGCGTTGTGTGGAGTCTCGTTTTTAGTTCTTAGACTATAAAAAACTTAAGTCTCCAGGCTTATAATACTATTTTACGTTGCCCATTAATTTCCGCACTAAAGGTGAAATGGCGATAAGCACCACTCCGGCAATTAAAGCATATATCGCTAGTTGCTGATATCCTGCAGTGTATCCCAGAAGTTTTTCTGTTAAACTGGCATTTGTATCCGGAGACGACATGCCTGCACCCAACAATCCTGCTACATACTGGCCATAAGCACTAGCTAAAAACCAAAGCCCCATCATCATTCCGCCTAAATGTTTTGGAGAAAGTTTGGTGATCATGGATAAGCCAATAGGAGATAAGCAAAGTTCGCCCAGGGTTACTGCCAGATATGCCAAAGAAAATACTTCTAAAGAAGTTTTACCGTTTTCGTCTGCAAAAAATCTCGTTGAGAAAAATATGTAATATGCTACTGCCAGTAATAGAAATCCTAAGCCAAATTTAATTACCGTATTAGGTTCTATATTCTTTTTCGCAAAAGCGAGCCATAATAAGCCTAATAAAGGACTGAAAATGATGACAAATAATGAGTTCGCTCCGTTATTTACCACATTGGGGTCTATATTAAAAAATAACAGGTTATTATGTAAGTTACTGTTTGCGAAAAGTGCTAAAGAGCCACCTGCTTGTTCGAATATAGCAAAGAACAGAATAGAGAATAAGATGAGGACCATTGCCGCAAAAAGCTTTTGCCTGACGCCTTTGTCTTTCTCACGGTATGTCTGAAAAAAGAAGTAAAATAATGCTATTGGACCTATTACATACATAAACATATCAGTATAGGCTGTATTATGTATCATGATAAATATTAAGGGTATGCAGGCCAGAGCACCGATGTAAACAGCAATTTCTCTTTTTAAAACTGTTGTTTTAGGTAGGTTTTGTAAAGGGCTATCGCCTATTGGGCCTAAGTGCTTTTTCGTTGCAAGGAACATGATTAAACCAATTACCATAACAATAGCGGCCGCAAGGAATGCCAAATTCCATGAGTGTTCTTTACCTAGCCAAACACATAAGGCACCACCCATTAATGCCCCAACGTTTATACCTGAGTAAAAGACTCCGAAACCCGCATCTCGTCTTGGATCTCCGTCTTTATAGAGATCGCCCACCATAGAGGAAATATTAGGTTTGAAAAAACCTGTTCCTATAATTGTTAGGGAGATACCTATATAAAAAAAATCGTGTGGTGCTGCGGCTATTAATGCATTACCAGCAATCATCAGGAAAGCGCCGAATGTTAATGAACGTTTAAATCCTAAAACCTTGTCTGCGAAGATTCCTCCTACAAATGTGAAGGCATAAACGAAGGCTTGTATGGCACCATATTTTAAATTAGCTTCTTTATCTGATAACAAGAGCTGATCTACCATGAAGATTGCCAGAACACCCCGCATACCATAAAAACAGAAGCGTTCCCACATTTCAACTAAAAACAGATACCATAACTGTTTTGGATATTTCCCTTCGAAATTTTGTATTTCTTCTAGCGTAATATTAGACTGAGACATAATTAATACTAAAAATAAAAGCTGCTATTGAATTTTTGTTTAAAGACCCACTAGCAGCTATAACTATAAAATATGCATTTTGTTGAGATTATTTTACGCCATGCATCAATTTTTTCATCACCGGTGTTAATAATATGATTAACAATCCTAAAGATATTGGTATAATCGTAAAAATCAAGAAAAATGTTGACATCGAATACTGAGCGGTTATCTCGTCAATCATACCTCCCATAGTTCCCGCAATTTTGTTCCCTATAGCAATTGCCAGATACCAGATGCCAAACATAATGGCTATCATCCTCCCGGGAACCAGTTTACTAACGTAAGACAGCCCTACAGGCGAAATACAAAGCTCTCCCATGGTGTGGAAAAGATAGGCAAATACTAACCACATCATACTAACTGCCGCGGTTTGTGCGCCTTGTGGAATACCAGAAGCGCCGTAAGCCAATACTGCAAATCCTGTTCCCAGTAGAATCATTCCGATGCCGTTTTTATAGGTTGCAAAGGGATTATATTTGCTTTCCCATATCCGGGAAAATATTGGGGCAAGTGTAATAATAAAAAGTGCATTTAATACGCCAAACCATGTAGCAGGAACTTCTGCCTGTTCGGTAAGGTATTGTGCTTTCAGCATAAAGATAACCAGGCTCCAGATAATAATAAATGCAAAGGCCAAAATGATATTTCCAAAAGTAAATCTCTGGAAAGTCTGTCTGAAAAGTTTATACAGCACATAGGTAATTACAATTAGCGGAACAACGGTTATCAATGTATTTACGATGTTAAATACAATTTTTGCGTTTCCTTCCAATATTCTGGCCGTATAATCTTTTGCAAAGATAGTCATTGACCCTCCTGCCTGTTCAAATGACGCCCAAAAGAAAATCGTGAAAAAGGCAAGAATGATTACTGCAATCATCTTATCGCGTAGAACGGGGGTATATTGCAAAATGCGCTTTACTAAAATAAAAAGGAATAAAGCGAGCGCTATTATAATTATAAAAGTATTTCCGGTCATAGACCCTACGCTGAAATTGAAAAGGTTGACGGAGGTAATTTTAGATAACGGATCGTTTATAACCCAGGTTAAACCGATAACCGCTATGATGGATATTACGGTTAGATCAAAATTAGAAAACGGATTTCTTTTGGCTTCTTCCGGTTTCTCATTCGCAGTTGCAATAGTTTCTCCATCGTAAACCGGTTTTTCGCCAATATGGCCAAAAATACCTTGTGTGAAGTAGAATTGCAACATTCCTAAAAGCATGAAAACTCCTGCCAAGCCGAAGCCATAACTCCATCCCCAGTCGGGGCTTTCTCCGATATATCCACATAACAACATTCCAAGGAAAGCTCCTGCATTTACGCCCATATAAAATATAGTATATGCGCCGTCTTTTTTCTCTGGGTGTTTTTCGTACATCTGTGCGATAATGGAAGTCATATTCGGTTTGAAGAATCCATTACCTAAAACCAACAAACAAAGGCCCAGATACATGAAAATCGGATTAAATTCAAAAGCCATAGATAAATGACCAAGTGTCATTAAAAATGCACCCACAATAACAGCCCATCTATATCCGATTATTCTGTCGGCTACATAACCGCCCAGGATAGGAGTTAGATAAGCTAATGATGTATAAGATCCATATATGGCTAAAGCGTTTTCCCGTGGCCATCCCCAGCCTGCATTGTCTCCTAAGATTGAAGAAGTTAGAAAAAGTACGAGTAAAGCTCTCATTCCATAATATGAGAAACGTTCCCACATTTCGGTGAAAAAGAGAACGAATAATCCCGAAGGATGGCCTAAAACGTTACTCTTGAAAAAATCGTTTTCGGCATCTTGACTTTTCAGCATAATGTTAGTTAGTATGTGTTGTGCATTTCGTTTTCCCAAAAAAAGGGAGTTTCGAATTCCAATAATATTAAAAAAATGCTGTTAATTATTAAATGAAACAATCAATTTACACACTGGGGTAAAAAAGTCAAAATTGGACTTAATATTTACGGATAGGAGTGGAGCTTGATTTAAGTTTAGAAGGATCGACAAAAGAGTCATCAGTATCATCCGGAAGGTTCTTCAGATTCATGTTTTCAACATACATCCATTTTCCATTTTTATACTTGTAGCCGTCATATGTTAAATCCGGAATGTATTTGCTTTTTATTTTTTCAAACTCTTCGTTGGGCGGTACCAGATGATCAAACACAAACGTCTTATCGTCTTTGACATATCTTAACAACATCGAGGCACTGCTATTATAGGAAAAAATCCGCCTGTTAAGGTAAGTTGAGCTTTTTACGTTCTCCTGGAATACCGGCGATTCTCCAAAAACTGGTTTCCCGTTCTGGAATGTCAGCGTTTCCATTACTTTCGAACTGCTTTCCATATCCTGGCCTTTCCAGCCAAGTAAAATATACGAAGGAGTTTTTCCAAAAACAGATATAATGTTATAATATACCGCGCCGTACCATTTATTATTAGGTAAAGAAGTTTGTTCGGGATTTTCGCTCAGTTCAGCCGATCCGTCGATAAGTGGGATAAGTTCTAATTTTTCAGGATTATTCATTTGTATAGCCCCATAATATCTGAAACTCCCGTTGTTGTAAAAAACGAACCATGTGAATATTCGGAATTTCCTGTCATCGGAGTTTTTAATGGATATAATGTTTTCCAGATTACTGAATTTGTAATTGAAAGATCCCTTTATTTTTAAAGCGTCGATAAGTGTTTTTATAAAGATCTCATTACTTTTTACCCTCTTGCTTTCTATAGTGTCGTTTACAATGCTGTTTCCCAGGTTTTTTAAAGAATCTTCATATTGGTATAAAGACAGCTTTGTTGGTTGGGATTTTGCGGTCAAAAAAAACAAGGAGAGAAAAAAAGCGATAACTATTCTCATGTCGTTTGAAATTTGATATAGTTTAGACGCGCAAGTTATGCAAAAATCAAGAAATGATAAATTAAATCTAATATTGTGAAACTTAGCCTAATTGTCGGTGTTTTAATGAGTAGTTCATTCAAAAATCATAATTTTGGAAAATTAAATAATTTAGCGTGAGCCGATTTAATAAAAATACTCATCAAATTTTATACAGGAAATACGGAACTATAGTGAAATACTTTTTAATGGTGTTTTCTATAGTGATCATTACAATCGTATTGCCAAAACAGCCCAGGTTCAAGTACGAGTTCGAGAAGGGGATGGTTTGGCTTCACGACGATCTTGTTGCTCCATATAATTTTTCTATTCGAAAGACCGCCGCAGAAATTAAGCAAGACAGAGAAAGTATTGCCAAGTCTATTCTCCCGGTTTATAGAATAGATGATAAGATCTTTGAGTCTCAGGTTAGCCAGTATCAGGCAGATTTTGAAGCAAAATGGTTGGGAGCGAAGCTACCTGAGGGAGATATTAAAGAAAAGACTTTTGAGTTTGGTTTTTCTGTTTTAAAAAGCTTGTATGATAAGGGAATTATCGGACTTAACCAGAGTTATCAGAAAAATCAGAGTGATGGAAGTTACCTGATTACTTTATTGAAGAACAATGTCCGCTCAGAAGTAAGTACGGCAACTTTATTGACTCCTTCGTCGGCGCTATCGCAGGCAAGTGAGAGAATTGTTTCGAATAAATCTGTTCGTACTGATATTTTAATCAGTGTTATTAAAGACAGAATAACACCAAACGTTATCCTGGATGAGCGATTTTCTGAGGCTCTCGAAAAGCAGGCAGTAGAAAATGTTTCGGTTACCCGGGGAATGGTACAGAAAGGGGAGGTAATTGTAGAGAATGGAAATGTTGTTAATGAAAATGTTTATCAAAAGCTGGAATCGTTAAGGCAATCTTACGAAGAAAATGCTAAAATGAGAGGGGATCGGAAGCAGGTCTTTTTAGGCCAGTTTTTAGCGGTTGGCTTGGTAATTACTTTGTTGATGGTGTTCCTGTACCTTTTTAGAAAGGATATTTTTGCTGATAACAGGAAAATTGCTTTGATACTGCTCATCATTATAGCCATGCTGGTTTTCCTATCCTGGGCAGTAAAAATAAAGCTTCCAAGTGTATATTATATTCCTTACGCGATAGTGCCCATTATTATCCGGATATTATTTGATACGCGTTTGGCTTTAAATATTCATTTACTGGTAGTTCTGGTCGCTGGCTTCTTTGTTCCAAATAGTTTTGAGTTTGCCTTTTTGCAGATTACTGCAGGTATGGTCGCTATCTATAGTATCAAAAATCTGGTAAGGAGAGAACAATTCCTGATTAGTGCAATGCTCATTCTATTGAACTACTTTGTGTCTTATTTGGGGATTTCATTAATAAGGGAAGGAGCATTAAGTAGCGTGGAATGGATGAAATTTTTACCATTTGTGTTTAGCGTATTGCTTTCTCTACTGGCTTACCCATTAATTTACCTTTTCGAAAGGATGTTTGGTATTACATCGGATATCACCTTAATGGAATTGACGAATACCAACTCAAATCTGCTTAGAGAACTGGCTTTTAAAGCTCCAGGGACATTTCAGCACTCATTGCAGGTTGCTAATCTGGCCGAAGCCGCAATTTATAAAATAGGAGGTAATGCGCTTTTGGTTAGAGCAGGTGCTTTGTATCATGATATAGGTAAAATAGAAAATCCGCAGTTTTTTGTTGAAAATCAGATTAAGGGAATTAATCCGCATGATAAGCTCTCTTATGAAGATAGTGCACAGATTATTATTAAACATGTGGAAAACGGAATTGAACTTGCCAGAAGAAATAATTTGCCAGAGGTAATTATAGATTTTATCCGAACACATCATGGAAATACTCGTGTGGATTATTTTTATCAATCATTCCTGAAGAATTTTCCTGAGAAATTTATAGATGAAAATATTTTCAGATATCCGGGACCTATTCCTTTTTCTAAGGAAACTGCCGTTTTAATGCTCGCCGATTCTGTTGAAGCAGCATCTCGGGCGCTTAAAGAACCGGATGCTGAATCCATAAATAACCTGGTTGAACGGGTAATTGACTATAAATTGGAACAAAATCAGTTAAATGATAGCAATATTACATTAAAAGAGATAGAAACTATTAAGCTGATTTTCAAGACAATGCTTATGGGTATCTACCATGTCAGGATAGATTATCCAGAATAGTTTTAAAATTTCTTTTGAAGATATATTCCTATTGTTATATTTGCATTCCCAAACGGGAGGAGAGGTGTCTCAAAGGGACTCCTTCGGAGCCTTAGAGGGTGGGTGATTAGGTAAACTTTTAACATGTATTACACATATATTTTAAAAAGTTTAAAAGATAACAAATACTATTACGGAAGTTGTCAGAATTTAACATTAAGATTGCAACAACATAATAGTCATAAAGTGAAATCTACAAAAAGTAGAATATTTTTTTAAAACGATAGATGGGTATATTTGGTTGAAATCAAATTCCATTATCTGAAAGATAGAAGGAGAGGTGCCTGAGAGGCCGAAAGGAACAGTTTGCTAAACTGTCGTACTGGAAACGGTACCGCGGGTTCGAATCCCGCCCTCTCCGCAGAGCTTCAAAGCTTTGAAAAAAGGTGATACCTAATCGGGGTGTAGCGTAGCCCGGTATCGCGCCACATTTGGGATGTGGAGGTCGTAGGTTCGAATCCTGCCACCCCGACGAAAGCCAGCAGAAAAGCTGGCTTTTTTACTTTAATTTTCCAGCTTTTCTGAGAATACTTGTTTTTCTGCTGCCGTTAAGGGTCACTGTCTTGAGTGCAATGGTTTTTATGATGAGGTCACCCTGCGTGATTTTCCGTTAGGTGGCAAAGCCTGTTTTTTTGCATCTCAAACGCTGGAAATGGTGGGTCATGGCACGGGCAAGTCTGTTTATAGCTCATGGGATTCGGTCGCTGAGATCACCCAGCTGACAGCGAAAATTTCATTCTCAAGTCTAAATAGAAGGTTTTTTAAGAATAGTCATCCCGTTTTTTTACCCTATGTAGAGCTGAATTTTTTGAAAAAATACAGAACCAATAAAAACTGTGTGTAACCATATACGGCATCTTCAATAGGTATGGTCAGCATTCGTATTCCCAAGAAATCGTTAGGATTATAATTGACAATAGGTGCATTTAATCCGCTACCTGTTAATAAACCATTTACAGGGAAAAAGCCCAGCATTAATATGGTAAATACCAAAGAAGCTTTGCTGATCCAGTTTACACGGGCGATAAAATGCAAAAACACTAATGTAGCCAATGTTGCTATTGCAGTTACAAGTGTGTAAATTTTGGTGTAGTGTAACAGTGCTACAACGGAACAAATAATTACACTGATAAAAACGATAACATTATTGAAGCCGTTTAGCCAGTCTAATTTGAAAAATTTATCGATACAGAAATAGGTAAATACACAAGAAAATGGAATGCAAATAAAAAAAAGCCATTCTTCAATAGGTAATCCCGCTATTACAATTCCGACGGTATATGCTGTATTAAACCACCATACGCCTTTATAAGTAAACCATACATCCCATGCTATAAATGGAATTGCTACTATAATTGCGGCTTTTATAAAGGCTCCAAAATAGAGATTGAAAAGAATTCTTTTATCAAACGATGCGATGAAACAGATGATAACTGCAAAAAATAATATGAGTGAATAGGTATATGTCATTGTTTTTGTGGTTTAAAATACATTTTGAAATATTTTAAAGGAACATATAAAAAACCAAAACACTCACCGTCTTCTTTTCCAATATGTCTGTGGTGTTGTTTATGAGCTCTGCGTAAAGCTAAAAAATACGGATTTTTGGTCTGACTCAAAAATTTGATCCGTTGATGGATAAAGACATCGTGTACAAAAAAATACGCCATGCCATATAACATGATTCCTAATCCAATAAAAAAACAATAATTGAAATTTTGTAAAGAGCCAAAGTACATTAAAGCTATAGTAGGTATAGCAAATATGATGAAAAAATAATCGTTCTTTTCAAGAAAGCCTTCATTACTATGGTCATGATGGTCTTTGTGTAAAACCCATAATAAACCATGCATAATGTATTTATGGATAAGCCATGTGGCTCCCTCCATTAGTACAAAAGTAATTAACGTGATTAAAAAATTCATGATTTACTAGCTTGATTAAACATCTTTTCTAAAATTTGATAGCGGTAATTAAAAATATCTGCGAGTTTATTTTTCACAAAAATGCTATGAGCAAGGGTGCCTAAAAAGCCCAGAGGCAGTTCGTAATTTACAGTATCTTTCATAAGTATACCACTTTCGTTAGGAATAAATTCATGAAAATGGTTCCAATATTTATAGGGTCCTTTCTCTTGAAAATCAGTGAAGCTTTTATTCCATTCAACCTGGGTAATTCGAGTCCTCCACTTTATGGGGATATGAAGCAAAGGTGAAACCGTATAATCTATAATCATCCCTTCAAAAATTTGTGTATTGTCATACTCCGTTAATACTTTGAAGTTCATTTCTTTTGGGGTGATTTTTGAAAGATTTTTTGGTGACGAAAAAAAACTCCATGCAGTTTCCATATCACAATTTAATTGCTGTTCTCTATAAAGCTGATATCTCATGGCTAATCCTTTAAAAGTGTTTCAACATTTTTAATCACTACGTTTGAGCGGATTTCTTTTCTGTGTGTCTTTAAAAAATCGATGTCTTGATCTATCATTGAACTATAACCCAAAAAAGATGGTGCATTTTTTTGAACTGACAAGCGAATAAATCTCAATTCGATATTTTCAGGATCTTGTTTAATTGCATTTTCAATGTGTTCTTTGCCCTGATTAAAAACTTTTAATTTAGTAATGGGGCTGAAAACATGGCTTGCCCAGATAGCCTGAAATCCTCCTAGATAACCCATATAAACGGGTTCATCTTTTTTTAATTTCAAATCTTGAATTATTTGCGCACATAAAATTTTGTCAGAAACCGCTTTGTTATAGTTGGCTCTGATATAATTTAAATCATCTTCATTAGCGTATACATTTACCTGAATAAAAAATAATATAACTACGACATTGATTAATCTTTTCATAAAAAAGTAGCTTTATAGCGAAGATAACTTTCAAATGCAACAAAGACTTTTTGAGAATTAGGTATTCTGATCCTGTTTTCTAAAATCTCTTTGGATGATTTCTTTTTAATCTTATCAAATAAAGAAAGATAGTATTTGTAAGCCAAATAAACTCCAAACATAGACGAGCTTGGTAGTTTTTTAATACCCTCCAAAGCCTCGCTAAATTCAGCTTCAATTTCCCTTTCGATCTGGCATTTGACATAATTGTCAAATACGCCCATGTCTATATCGGGAAAATAAGTACGTCCTAAAATTTGATAATCATCTTTCAGATCCCTTAGGAAATTGATTTTTTGAAATGCCGAACCCAATTTCATAGCATAAGGTTTCAGTTTTTCGTATTGTTCTTTGTTCCCTTCGGTAAATACTTGTAAGCACATTAAGCCAACCACTTCGGCAGAACCGTAAATATATTCATTGTACAATTCAGAATTGTAATCTATCTTTTGCAAATCCATTGCCATACTATGTAGAAATTGCTCGATGAGCTTTTTATCAATATGGTATTTATTTACGGTCTCTTGGAAGGATTGGAGAATCGGATTTAGAGATATACCCTCTTCCAATGCGTTATGTGTTTCAATATTCAGCCTGTTCAGCAGTTTTTCTTTGTCATAACCATGAAAACTATCCACTATTTCATCTGCCAATCTCACATACCCGTAAATGGCATAAATACTTTTACGTATAGAAGGCTTTAATGCTAAAATACCCAGCGAAAAGCTTGTACTGTATTTCTGTGTAGTTTTTTTACTTACATCATAAGCCAATTCATCAAACAATTTTTTCATCAACTTTTATTTTAAGGTTATTGACTTCGTTAGCAACTATTTTTCCCGAAATAATGGAAGGCGGAACGCCTGGCCCTGGTACGGTTAATTGTCCTGTATAAAAAAGATTGTTTATTTTCTTATTCCTGATTTTAGGCTTTAATACCGCAGTTTGCTTCAATGTATTGGCTAAACCATAAGCATTTCCTCCGTAAGCATTATAATCTTGGATAAAGTCTCGGACACAGTAGCTTCTTTTATACTCAATTTTCTCATACAGATTGCTGGTTCCGGTATGCGTCTCAATTCTGGAAAGGATTTCCTTTAAATAGGATTCCCTTAAGAGTTCGTCATCGCGAATTCCAGTAGCTACAGGCATTAGTAAAAACAAGTTTTCACCGTTTTCTGGCGCCACATCTGGATCTGTTTTTGAAGGACAGCAAGAGTAGAACAATGGTTTTTCTGGCCATTGTTTATTTCCATAGATGCAATCAATATGTTCATCCAGTTCATGCTCAAAAAAAAGTGTATGATGTTTGAGATTAGGTATTTTTTCTTTTATCCCTAAATAATAAATGAGGCTGGATGGCGCAAAAGTCCTGTTTTCCCAATATTGCTCATCATAATTTTTAAGCTTTTCAGGCAGAAGACTTTCGGTATGATGATAATCTGATGAGGCTATCACTACATCAAACTCATGATATTTTCCATTGATAATCAGCGAAGTTATTTTGCCGTCTGCGGCATTTATTTTTTCTACATTATGATCGAAATGAAATTTTGCCCCCTGTTTTTCCGCTACTTTTTGCATGGCTAAAACCAATTGATAAAAGCCACCCATCGGATAATGAGTGCCCATAGCATACCCACCGTAATTCATTAAGCTGTACAATGCCGGAATATTTTTTGGAGAAGCGCCAAGAAATATCACCGGAAATTCCATTAAAGTCTGCAGTTTTTTATTAGAGAAATATCTGGAAACATAGCTTCTAAAATTAGTAAGCAAGTCAAGTTTGAAAGCACTTTTAGCAATTTTTGGAGAAATAAACTCGCCCCAGTTGTGACAAGGTTTATTTACGAAATCCTGCATTCCGACTTCATATTTGAATTTTGCGGACTGCATGAATTTATCTAATCGTTTGGCTGATCCGGGTTCGATTTCTTCAAATAACTTTTTTAAATCTTCGAAATGTTCAGGAACGGCGATTTTTTCATCAGCAAAAATCATTTCAAATTGCGGATTTAATGAAATCAATTGAAAAAAATCCGAAACTTTAAATCCAAAATCGTTAAAGAAATTTTCTATTATATCGGGCATCCAGTACCAGCTTGGTCCCATATCGAAAACATAACCTGCTGCAGTAGAAAATTGTCTGGCCCTGCCTCCCGGTTGATTATGCTTTTCAAAAATATGTACTTCATTACCCGCTTTTGACAGATAAGCCGCTGCGGATATTCCCGAAAAACCAGAGCCTATGACTGCTACTTTCTTTTTCATCTCGCTAAGATTTAATTTCCCTTATATGTGGAGTAGCCGAAAGGACTGACTGTAATTGGAACATGATAATGATTAGAATCCTTTATCGTGAAAACAACCTCTACAAAAGGATAAAAGCTATCTAGGTTACTTTTCTGAAAATAGCTATAAGTTTGAAATATAAGTTTATAGGTTCCTTTATTATCCGTCTTTTGATAAGGAAGAAGATTGCTGATTCTGCCGTTATTATCGGTTTTTTCTTCAGCAATACGAACCCATTTACTGTCAGAGGTGAGTTTTTGGAGTTCAACGCGAACATCTGGTGCCGGTTTACCTGTTGAAATATCCAATATATGGCTTGATAGCTGGTATTTAGCTGTTTGTCCAAACGTTGTAGAACAAACGAGGGTAAATAGTAAAGCAAAAAATATATTTTTCATGATATGTGTGTGTTTATTAATTTTTATTATTTAAAACTTCTTCTAATAGGTTTTCTGGTTGGATGTTTTTTTCATATATAGGTAAATGAAAATCATTAAGCTTTTTAAGTAGCCTAATCAATTCCATTTTTTCAGGATAAGTTAAGTCACCAGTAACAATTTCTGTCGCCTGTCTGATTTTACCCATGTGTTTTTCTAATATTTCCATACCTTTTTCAGTAATGCTGACTAGCTTGCTTCTTTTGTCTGTTGTAGAGTTTTCTTGCATAACCCAACCCTGCGCTATTAGGCGGTTAATAACTAAAATTCCGACTGGTTTTTCATGAATGTTTCTTTTAATCAATTCCATTTTTGTCATTTTTCCAAATGCTCGCAGGTTAATCAGGTAAATGAAGTCTTCTTGCGAAGAGAAGTCAGAATCCCAAATAGCAGCTTTGGAATAACTTTTCGCAAACCTGTTCATGTGAACAAGTAAGGTATTGATTACGCTATCTGCACTACGTCCATTTTCTTTGCCTTCCCAATTTGGTTCATGGAATGACTGTGAGTCAGACTGGTTATAAGTGAACCATTTTTTGAATCCATTTATATCATAGGTATATGTTCTATTTGAATTTTCTAATTCAAATTGCTCAAGTAAATCCACAACCTCTTTTACTAATTTGTATTTCATAACTTTTAAAAGTATATAAATATACTAATAAAAATAATATTTGTGTATAAATATCTTATCAAGAGCAATTACATTCCAAAAGTTTATTTTATGCTTTTAAGTTGGTGTTCAAATATTGGTTTATATTTAGTTGTGAATAGAAATTAGATTCGAAGTAAAATAAAAATTAATCATTAAAAGCAGTTTATATACTTTATTGGGTTTAATAAGTTTATTATATAAAATATGATGGAGGTAATAAAAAATATTTTAGCTAATATTCTTATAAAAGAAAAAACTGGGTTTTAGTTTTAAAAAAAAAAAATAATTTTGGATATTAAATTACAATCCTTCTTGTGAAAAATATTATTACTTTAAAGAAACTCCGATCTTTCAATCTAAAAAACGAAATATTTGCTGGCTTAACTGTTGCCATGACTATGATTCCGGAATCATTGTCCTTCGCCATTTTAGCAGGACTTCCCCCTTTAACAGGATTGTATGCTGCTTTTTTAATGGGTTTGGTTACAGCTATACTGGGCGGCCGTCCAGCAATGGTTTCTGGCGGAGCTGGAGCTACGGTTGTAGTTCTTATTGCGCTTGTTAGCAGTCACGGTGTTCAATACCTATTTGCTACTATTATTTTAGCTGGACTTTTACAAATTTTAGTTGGGGCTTTCAAGCTCGGAAAGTTTGTTAAACTAATCCCTCAGCCAGTTATGTATGGCTTTTTAAATGGATTGGCTATCATTATTTTCATGGCTCAGTTGCAACAGTTTAAAACTCTTTCGCCTCATGGAGAGAGCATTTGGCTATCTGGAGAACCCTTATTTGTTATGTTAGGCTTAACATTGTTAACAGTACTTATTGTTTTGATTTTTCCGAAATTAACTAAAGCTGTACCCGCTTCTTTAGTCGCTATACTTGCGGTTTTTGCTATCGTTTCCTTATTTGGAATAGATACCAAAAAGGTGTTGGATATAGCTTCAGTAAGTGGACAGCTTCCTTCTTTTCATATACCCAAAATCCCTTTTAATCTGCAAACTTTACAAATTATCTTTCCTTATGCTATGGTGATGGCGGGTGTTGGCTTGGTAGAGTCTTTACTGACGTTAAATATGGTAGATGAGATTACCAGTACCAAAGGTAATTCTAATAAGGAGTCTATAGCACAAGGTACCGCAAATATGGTGAATGGTCTTTTTGGAGGGATGGGAGGATGTGCAATGGTTGCCCAAACCCTCGTAAATTTAAATGCTGGGGCAAGAACCCGTATTTCGGCATTTATTGGCGCAATTACAATTATGCTTGTTATTTTAATTGGAGCACCGTTTATAGAGCAAATCCCCATGGCAGCGTTAACAGGTGTAATGATGATGGTAGCGATAGGGACTTTTCAATGGGTAAGCCTGCGTATTGTCAAAAAGTTTCCTAAGTCGGATATATTCGTAGGAATTTTAGTGGCAGCGATCACGGTTGTATTACATAATCTGGCTTTAGCGGTTCTGGTAGGTGTAATCGTTTCTGCTTTGGTGTTTGCCTGGGACAATGCAAAGCGGATCAGAGCGAGAAAACATATCGGAGAAAATGGCGTAAAGTATTACGAGATCTACGGGCCTCTGTTTTTTGGTTCGACAACCGCTTTTTTAGAAAAGTTTGATGTAGATGAAGACCCTATCGAAGTTGTAATAGATTTTAAAGATAGCAGGATAGCAGATATGTCTGCTATTGATGCATTGCATAAAATAACCGATCGTTATGCAAAATTAGATAAAAAAGTAATATTGAAACATTTAAGCCCGGACTGTAAGCGCTTATTGCAAAATGCTGAAGGTATTGTGATGGTGAATGTGGATGACGATCCAACGTATAATGTAATGCCTGAGAAGTAGGAAACAAAGTTTAAAGTAATACTAACGTTCCCGCTTACAAATGATATATGTGTTATTGTTTAAAGTAGAGGTATAGTGCTGGAATAGCTAAGGGATAGTAAAAGGAATAAGCCGGTTACAGTGGGGTATAGGTAGATGAAAGGTGGAGTATATGTGGAGTTATAAAACTTGAACTTCCTTTTGAAAGGGACAATACTAATATACGAAAAATAAAGGCAGGACGAAAGTTATTCATCAAGGAAGTGTCCGGAAATTAGGCTAAGATATAATACCTTGTATACCCGTTTATTTGGTGTAGGGTATGGGCATAAGCATTCTATGTAAATGAATATAATCACCTTGGATTGTGCTGCCTGGCGATGAAAGAACCTTTTTTCAGAAGCCTTCTCAAAAAAAATCTCTTACAGAAATGTTCTGAAAGAGATTTATTCAACTTTGTTTCGGATGACGAGCTCCTTTTAATGATTTACTCTTTGATTATTTTATGTGTAAATGCGCCCTGTTCGTTCTTAATTTTTAAGAAAAGTACCTGGCTGTTTGTGTCTGACAAATCTATACGGGCTTCAGAAAGGTTTCCGTCAAATTGCCAGGAGCGAAGTTGTTTACCGCTGATAGTATGAAGGCTACAAATGTTTTTTCCTTTCGCAAGGCCATTAATGATGATATAGTCTTTTGCTGGATTTGGATAATAAGTATAGCTGATAGCAGGTTTTACAGATATGGTATTGCTGTAACTCGATTTTCCGTCCAGATCAACCTGTTTTATTCTATAGTATGCTGTTTCTAAGTTTCTATTGAGGTCCGTATAAGTATATTGGTTAATTCCAGAGATATTGTTAGATTTTAATGTTCCAATGCTCTCAAAATCTTTTCCGGTATTTTTTTCTATGGAAAAATAATCTGTGTTCACTTCGTTAGTAGTTGTCCATTTTAAATTAACATTTTTCGTAAAATCATTACCTAATTGGGCGGTGAATGATAAGAAATTAAGAGGTAAAGGAATAACATTATCATCTGTTTTGCCAATGAAAACTACGTTTCTACTGGCCGTAAATCTATTACCTGTACCGGTTTGGTATAAATATAGCCTCACTGATAGTGTTTTTGTTGGTAGTATATTTATTTGTAAAGGTATTGTTAAGTATATTCTATCTAATAGGGGGGTGGCAGTTTGTGGATTTGCGTTTATAAGAGATAAGGGGTCTGCTTGCGTTAATAGAGACTGTGTAAATGTAGGTGGTGTGCCATCAATATAATTGTATGTTGCCGCGACAGGAATGTTGTTCGATGTTGCGAAATTATCTGTGGAATATGCAGCTACAAGCCTATTTGTTGTGCCGCCAGAACCAACAATATCAAGTTTTATTTGGTTGAGTTGAAAATGTTTTGACTCACTTGCAGTAATTTTGTATTCAACATAAAAATTCGCATCGAAGGCATTAGCTGCGGAATTGGGAAGTTTTTGCCAATTTTTACTTTCACCGTTTTCAAAAGCTTGACCGTACGTTACAGTTCCTGCCGTTATAGATGATCCTAAAACTTGGCTGGCAACTGTTATAGCAGTGGGGTCAATAGAATTTATTGTTGCACTACCATCGCTCGTTAACGACCACTTCACTTCAACATTTGTTTGTGCCTTTGCCCCAATTATACCTAATGTGAGCGCAGAAATGAGTAATTGTTTTTTCATTTTATGGTTTTTTAAAAGGTTAATAATAAATTTATTCTGCAAACGTTTGCAGATATGTTGTTGTTTTTATGATTTTGCTGTTTTTACCATTATTTACTAAAGATTATTATAATCGGTGTTAATTTTCAGAATAAATTATATCGAATATAAGATAAAAAATTTATAATTTGCAAACGTTTGCGAATTATATGAAAATTCAATCTGTAACAATCAAAGATATTGCTGCTGAGGTAGGTATGTCGGTTTCCAGTGTTTCACGGGCCTTAAGTGACCATCCGCACATAAGTGAAGATACCAAGCAAAAAGTAAAAGAAGCGGCAACAAAGTTAGGTTATCGCTATAATGCATTGGCTGCAGCGTTAAGAAATAGTCGGTCAAAAACAATTGGGTTGATTGTTCCCAGGATATCAATGTCATTTCAGTCAGCAGTAATAACTGCTATTCAGAATAAGCTGCAAGAGTTTAATTACAATGTGATTATCTGTCAAAGTAATGAATCGCCGGAAATAGAACGTAACCTTGTGCAAATATTAAATGCCTCCAGGGTAGATGGGCTTATTGTTTCCTGTAGTATTTACACAGAAGACTTCTCGCATTTCTCTGAATATCAGAAAGAAGGGGTGCCTATTATTTTCTATGACAGAGTGCCTACTAATTTTCAGGCACATAAAATCAAGGGAGATGATTTTTTTGGAGCGTATCAATCTACTATGCATCTAATAGATAAGGGATGTGAGAGAATAGTGCATATAGGAGGGCCTTTATCTTGCAATCAGTATGTCGAACGTTTTAATGGATATAAAGAAGCTCTGGTAAAGAAAAAGAAGTGCTTTGAAGAAGGAATGGCACATTTTCATGAATTGAGTCAGGAGAATGCACTTAAATCTGTAAGCGAACTATATGACAGATATAAACCGGATGCTTTTTTTACGAGTAATGATTCTGCTGCTTTAGCTGTAATTCAATACGCAAAAAGTAAGAATTTGAATATTCCAAAAGATCTTAAGTTAGTGGGATATTCAAACGATAATCGTACAACCATTAGTTGCCCTCAAATAAGCTCGGTGGAGCAATTTCCTCATGAAATGGGAGAGCAAGCTGCAATTCTGATGATGGATCTTCTTGATAATAAGGTTAAAACAGGAAGAAGTTTTATCTCTTTAACCACGCCTGTGGAATTGATTGAAAGAGAGTCTAGTTTTTAATTTATTGTAAGTCAACTGTTTGTCTATTTGTTTTCCAAAAAACATTTAATTTTTTTTGGAAAACAAATATTTATTTTTTACCTATGTAATCTGCAAACGTTTGCAGGTTATTTGATTTTAATATCAAACAGCACCAATTATTAATATTATAAACTTAAACGTATCCATCATGAAATCTGATTTTCATAAGATTGTATTCTCGAGATGTTTGCTTTGGATGGTCTTATTATCCATTTCGTTGCCTATTCATGCGCAGAAACAACAGGCATCTTCTGTTTCCGGAACAATAAAAGACGACAAAGGAGAAGTTTTGCCTGGAGTGAATGTAAAGGTGAAAGGTTCTTCAGCTAGTGCTATTTCAAATGTTAATGGCCATTATGAGATTAAAGCGAATAATGGATCTGTATTGGTTTTCAAGTATCTGGGTTTTGAAGATAAGGAGATAACGGTAGGAAGCAATGCGGTTATTAATGTAAATATGTCTGTTGCCAATAAAGATTTAGATGAAGTTGTTGTAGTTGGATATGGAACACAGAAAAAAAGCGATGTAACAGGGGCGGTAACTTCAATACCAAAAGATAGGATTGAGAATATGGTTCGAACAGATGTTGTACAGCTTATACAAGGTGCCGCAGCAGGTTTAAATGTCTCTGCGACTGAAGCGGGCTCTAATCCAGAGAGCGGAGCCGTTATGCTCATAAGGGGGAGAAGTTCTATAAGTGCAAGTAACGATCCTTTGATTATTTTAGATGGTATTGCATTTAACGGGAGCCTGTCAGATATTAATCCCAATGAAGTCGAAAGTATTGAGATTTTAAAAGATGCAAGTTCCGCTGCGATATACGGATCCAGAGCTGCAAATGGGGTTATTCTTATCCAAAGTAAAAAAGGTACGAAGGGAAAAGTTTCGTTAAAATACAATGCTTTTTATGCGCTTCAGGAAGTTGCAAACTTTCCAAAGTTTATGGATGGCGAACAATATTATCAATTTAAAAAGAATACCTTAAATACGGGAACCGATGATGATCCGGCTATGACCCAATCGGAGCTTGACGTATACAATTCAGGTTCCTGGAGAGACTGGTCATGGAAAGATCTGATTACAAAATCAGGAAATAGTCAGCAACATAATTTGTCCATTTCAGGGGGGAGTGAAAAAACTTCTTATTCGGCGAGTCTTTCTTATTTGGGAACAAATGGTATAGTAATTAATGACCAATATAAAAGAGGTAACGCCCGTATCAATGTAACTTCTAATGTAACCGATTGGTTGACGATTGGAAGCAGTAATATGATGGGGAAAATCAATAATAGTGGAGCATCTCCGTCCTACATCGATTTATTCAATAAGTCACCCTTGTCAGTTCCTTTTAATCCGGATGGTAGCGTTAATATTAAGCCAATTGCAGATGATCCAAGGAAGATTAATCCGATAGAAAACTTGTTGTACGACGATTTGAAAGTTAGATATAATGCTTCTACAATGAATTATGTAAATATCACTATTCCTCAGGTGAAAGGCTTGTCTTATAGATTGAATACTGGTTTGCAATATGAATCGTCGGAAAAAAACTGGTATAGAGGTTCCAATACAGGTAAGAGCGGAAGTTTAAAGGGCGAAAGTGAAACCAATGCAGGGCAAAAATTTTCATACACGGTAGAGAATGTAGTTTCCTACAAAAGGGATTTTGCGAAGCACAGTTTATTTTTGACTGGACTTTATTCATTCGAGGGTAAGGAAAATAAAATCGCCACATTAAATGGAGAGGGATTTGCCAATGATTTCCTTTCTTATTACGGAATAACTCAGGCAAGTAAGATTGTTCCTTCTTATTCTTATTTGAAAACTGCTCTTATTTCGCAAATGTTTAGATTGAATTATTCATATGACAGTCGCTATTTGTTTACAGGGACTGTTCGTAGGGATGGATTCTCGGGCTTTGGAGAGAACAAAAAATATGGCGTATTCTCTTCAGTGGCGTTAGGATGGAATATCATGAATGAGGCTTTTTTTGCCGGTGCGAAACAAACTGTAAATAATTTGAAGTTGAGAGTGTCTTACGGTGAAAATGGCAATCAGGCAATCAGCCCTTATCAAACGCTTTCGCAATTGGGTGGAGGGGATTACGTTGATGGAACTACAATGGCTCCGGGTTATCTTCCTGCAACTTTGGGAACAGCTAATCTGGGATGGGAAACAACCAGAGCATTAAATATAGGTTTGGACTTTGGAATATTAAATTCCAGGATTACCGGAGAAATCAATGTTTACAGAAATAAAACTTCCGATCTGTTGTTGAAAAGAGCAATATCAGCAGTGCATGGGGTGAATAGTGTATTCCAGAATATTGGAAAAACACAGAACGATGGGATTGAATTTATGGTGAATTCAAACAACATTACTAAAAAGTCTTTCTCTTGGAATTCTAATCTGAACTTTGCCTTTATAAAAACCAAGATTGTGGATTTATATGGTGATGGTAAAGATGATATTGCTAATGGTTGGTTTATAGGTCAACCTATCAAAACGAATTTTGATTATAAATTTATAGGTGTATGGCAAATGGATGAAGCGACTGAAGCAACTAAATATGGCGCAAAACCTGGTTATGCAAAATATGACGATTATAATCAGAATGGAGTGTATGACCCGGGAGACAGACAGCTGTTAGGCGATCAGGAACCTAACTTTACATGGGGTTTTACAAATAATTTTAAATACAAACAATTTGGACTGTCTGTATTTATGTATGGAAAAGTTGGAGCGATCAAGGCGAATCCATACAAAGATCGTAATTACCTGATTGTCCGAGAATTCTGGACACCGGAAAATCCTATTAACAGTTTCTGGTCTAATAGTAATCAGGCGACCAGGTACCTGGGTAAAGGTATCACACCAAGTGTTTACGAAAGTGCAGACTTTGTAAGGGTGAAGGATATTACGTTAACATATGCTGTGGGTAAAAAACTACTAAGCAGAGCGAAAATTAATTCTTTAGATTTCTATTTTACAGGTAAGAACTTGTTCACCATTACCAAATGGGGAGCTTTAGATCCTGAATTGGATGCGCAGAGAGCTGTGCCATTACAAAGAGAATACATGTTAGGTTTAAGGTTTGGCTTATAAGATGAACAAAAATGAAAAAGATTTTAAATAAATTATCAGGATTGATGTTGATTACAGCTATTTTCTCCTGTTCAGAAGATAAGCTGGTAGAAAGACCGCCACATTTTGTTACAGCAGATGTATTGTATACCTCTGCGGAAGGTTTTGATGCAGGTATTAATGGTTTATATTCACTGGCAAGAAAAGAGCGTGACGGATTAAATTATACTACTGGTTTTGGTACAATAGATCTGGCAGCCACTATCTTTCTGGCAGGTACGGACAATATAGCCTCCGGAAGCAATACAGGAGGACTGTCTACCATTATAGCAGACTGGACAAAAAACACTTCTTCAGACCCTAATGTGGATAAAGTATTTCTTTGGCTCTATAAAACAGTAAGTTCAGCCAATGCAATTATATCAAGAGCAGAAAAGGCTAATATTAATTGGGGTACTCCGGGTACCAAAGAACGGATTGTTGCGGAGGCCAGAACCATGCGAGCCTGGGCCTATAGACACCTTACTTATCTGTGGGGAGATGTTCCCTTAATGACAGAAGAAATAACCGGAAATAACATTATGACAGATGTTACAAGAGATAAAGTAGCTGTTATCAGAAGATTGATGATTGAAGATTTTAAATATGGAGCTGAAAATTTACCATGGTTACCTGCAAAGGCTGGACGTATGACACGTGGTGTGGCACAAACTTATTTGGCAGAAACTTATCTGGCAGTTGGAAAGGCGGATTCTGCTTTAATATGGTCAAATAAATGCATAAATGAAGGACCATATAGACTCGTTACAGCCAGATATGGTTCCGGATTGGATAAACCTGGTGTGGCGTTTATGGATATGTTTAATCCCGCTAAAACGAATATTACAGATGGAAATACAGAAGCTCTGTGGGTAATGCAATGGGAACGTAATGTGATTGGGGGTGGAGAAAATTTGATGAGACATGAGACGATGATGAGATATCCCAATGCAAAATATATGGCAAGATCAGGTTTTTTAACTGCTACCGATGCAAGAGGGGGAAGAGGATGGAGCAGACAAACCACCACAAAAAAAGCCTTACAACTTTATGATGCATCTAGTGATGTTGCCGCGAAGAAGATAGATCAAAGAGGATCGGAATTCGCTATAAGAAAGTATTATATTGTAACTGCTGAGGATAATTTTACAGGATTGACAAACTCCGGAACAAAAAAGCCCTGGGCTTTAGGAGACACCGTTTGGGTGGCAACCGGTATTGCACAAAGTAATATCAATAATTGTGGAGATAAGACTAAGAGTGGTGCGGTTAATTATTCTTTGCTTTCTGAAACTGCTGCCAATAACAATGATTGGCCGCATAGCCTGAAATTTTCTTATTGCGATCCGGGATTTCCAAATACAACAGAATCGCATCAGGATCAAATATATATGCGCCTGGCAGAAACCATCCTTATCAGGGCAGAGGCAAAAGGTCTTTTAGGTGATTTACAAGGTGCAGCAGATGATATTAATCTGTTAAGAGATCGGGCAAATGCAAAAAGGGTTATCATTGCAAATTTTGGATCAACCAGGACAAGTTTCTTAGATTATATTCTTGATGAACGTTCCAGGGAGTTACTGCTTGAAGAACACAGAAGATATACGCTGTTAAGAATGGGGGGGAAAGATTTCTTTTTGAGAAGGGTACGCGATTGGAACAAAGTGAGCAAAAATCTAGCGGATAGAGATACTTTGTTTGCAATACCTCAATCTGTAATTGATGCAAATTTAACGACAAAAATGCCACAAAATCCGGGTTTTGATGGGAACTAATTGAGCGTTAGTTGAAAGTGAAGAGTTGAAGGTGATAACGATGAGTAACAAATAACTACAAAAGAACAACGAATAAAGAAAGACGAAAAACAAATCAAATGAAGAAGATAAGCTTAATAGCAAGTTTGATGTTACTGTTTATTACAGTACAAAGTCTGAAGGCACAGGTTACTAATATTAACGACCTTTACGTTGGAGACTGGAAAGATGCAAAGGGAGAACGCTTTGTACAAATTTTTATTGGTAAAGAGGGAGATTACAAAGGACAATTACTTGACGATATTACGTTAAAAAATAAACCTCTGGTAATGTTGTCAGGAAAAAAAGATGGTAATGTTCTCACATTATCTGGTGATGGTTGGGAAGGGAAAGTAGAAAAAGACAAGTTGATGCTTACAAAAGGGGCAGAAAAACTTTCGATGTCCAAATATTTTAGAACTTCCCCAACAATGGGAGAGAAGGCGCCAAAGGGTGCTGTCGTACTTTTCAATGGAAAAGATCTAAATGCCTGGAGTAAAGCGGGAGAAAAAGAATGGATTGACGGAAGTGGACCGGCAGACAACTGGAAAATTTTACCTGAAGGAATACTGGAAGCAGTTCCCGGAGCCCATTCCATTATGACCAAGCAAAAATTCGGAGATATTAAGTTACATCTTGAATTTAGATTATTAGGTCAAGTTACCAATGGCGGTGTTTATCTGATGTCCAGATACGAAGTAAATATCAAAGATGCGTTTGGCCAACCCGCACCAATAGCAATGGGTAATATTTCAAAGCCAGCTACAAACCCAAGCGTTAATGTCGCTTTTCCTCCGTTTCAGTGGCAAACCTTAGATATAGATTTTCAGGCCCCTCGTTTTGATGCAACGGGTACTAAAAAGACAGCAAATGCTAAGATTACGGTAGTACACAATGGTGTAACTATTTATAAAGATCTTGAGCTGGAAGAAGTGAAAGGATCTACCGGAAAATTAGGGGAAGCAGGTGTTGGTCCGGTTTATCTGCAAGAACATGGAACCGCTTATCAATTTAGAAATATTTGGTTGGTAGATAAAACGATTAAAGGAACAGAAAAGGCATTTGTAGCGGGATCTGAAGAGAAAAAAGGCGGAAGTAAAGGTGGGAAATCTGGTGGTGGCGGTAAAAAAGGCGGTTCAGGAGAGGAGATGGGGACAGGAGAGAAGAAAGGCGGCGCCGGTAATAAGAATGGCGAAGCTGCAGATACAAAAGCTGTTGTGAGGAAAGGTGGAAGTAGTAAGAAAAAAGCTGATCCAACCTATGTAGGAGAAAAAAATCCGGCTTATGCAAATGTTACAGTATCTCTTACTGCTGACCCAAGTGGTAAACCGGCCAAATCTGCAGGCTTTATCCATCCGGGAGTTTTGGTAAATGGTGCTCAGCTAGCAGAATTAAAGAGAAGAGTAGCAGCAGGTATTGAGCCGCAGAAATCAGCTTTTGAAGCTTTAAAAAATAGTCCTTTTGGAGCTTTAGATTATAGAGCTCAGCCAAGAGATACTGTTTCTTGTGGCCCTTATTCTAATCCTAATTTGGGTTGTAAAGACGAACAAAATGATTGTGCTGCTGCCTATTCTCAGGCTTTGATGTGGGCAATTACAGGTAATAAAGTTTATGCTGAGAATGCTATTCAGATTATGAATGCATGGTCTAAAAATTTAGTAGGCGGACATAATTATGCTAACGGCCCAATTCAGGCAGCATGGACAGGTTCTGTTTGGCCAAGAGCAGCAGAAATTATCAGATATACTTTTAATGGCTGGTCTGATAGTGACGTTGCTAAGTTTCAAAATATGCTAAGAGTACAGTATGTGCCTTCTCTTGTTCAGGGAGATTGTGAAAATGGGAATAAGGAACTTGCAATGGCAGAAGCATTGATTAACATAGGTGTTTTTAATGATGACAGAGCTATTTATGATTTAGGTATAAAAATGTGGAGAGGAAGAACAAAAGCCTATATCTATTTAAAATCTGACGGACCAACTCCTATTGAGCCTCCAGGATGTGGGCCAGCAATTTGGAGTAACAAAGGGTTGATGCCGGAACTGGTTGATGGTATTTTACAAGAAACTGCCCGTGATGCACACCATCCGGGAATGGCGTTTGCATCCATCGCAAATGCTGCAGAAACAGCAAGGCAACAAGGTTTGGATTTATATGCAGAGGAAGCTAAAAGAATGGTGGCTGCACTGGAATTTACAGCACAATATTTAGCGCCCAATAATAAACCAAAACCTGAGAATTTAGAGTTCTCTTATTTGAAAACATGGGAAATAGCTTATAATCATTATGTAAACAGATTAGGTATGAGTTTACCTTATATGAAAGCTGTAATTCCTAAAAACAGACCGACAGGAGTAGATCATCATATGGTTTGGGAAACTTTAACACATGGCGAAATCGGAAATATAGGTTTGCCGACAATCATGAAAAAATAGTTTGGTAGAATTTATCGCATTTTAGATTGGTTATTAAACAGTGAAAAAATGAAATTTAAGCACATACAATCAGTAATAATTATAGGTTTATTATGTTGTTTACGAAGTTTCTGTTCCGGTCAAAGTAAACAGGTAAAAACCTTTGCGTTGGAATCTTATTCATTTAATAAGTTACTCAATGATAAAATAAAGGGAAGGGCTGAGGGTATTTCCTTAATGGATTTTTTGAAAATTGCTGCTGATAACCAATTTGATGCGGTGAGTATTACAGGCTATTTTTTTCCTTCCTATCCTAAAGTACCAACTGACGAAGAAATTAATCAAATTAAACATGAAGCGGGAAAGCTAAAACTTCCGATAGTGAGCTTAGGAGTTAGAAATGATTTTGCTACTACAGATCAGGTTAAATTAAATGAAGATATTAACCTGGTAAAGGACTGGATTGACGTAGCAGTAAAGTTGGGTTCTCCGGTGGTGCGTGTTTTTTCGGGAGCAGCACTATCAGAAGAGCAGGAAAAAGAGCGCGAGAAGTTTACTGAGCAAATGGTGAAAAGCATGCGTATTTGTGCAGAATATGCTCAAAAGAAAGGGGTACGTTTGGTTGTCCAAAATCACGGTGATTTTTTACAAACTGCGGATCAGACAATTAATCTGGTTAAGAAAGTTAATTCTAAATCCTTTGGTGTATTAGTAGATACCGGATATTTTTTAGTTGGCGATGCATATTCTGAAATAGATAAAGTAATGCCTTATGCATTTAACTTTTTGTTGAAGGAAAACATTCAACGGCCTAATGATCCTGAAGCAATAGATCTGAATAAAATAAGTGCAATCTTAAAGAAATATAATTACAATGGAAACATAGTATTGGAGACTATTGCACCAAAGCGGAGAGCGGCTGCTGCGGGTTATAATCCGTATCAGGCGGTACCAAATTTTTATCAACAAGTAAAAAAAGCTATTAAATAAAAATAACGTGAAGAAAATAATCAGCAGTTCAATAGCATTAACGTTGTGTCTTTTGGGACTTAAAAGCACCATTGCACAACCATTAAAAGTAGACGGTGTATCTTCTAAAGTGAAAACCAGTCTTAACTTGTATTCTTTCAATAAAGTATTAACAGTCGATAAATCAGCCACATTAGAAAATATTATTGACTATTCTGCTTCTGCGGGATTTGATGCAATAGATATTACAGCATATTTCTTTCCTGGATATCCAAATATTCCAAGTGACGAATATATTAACAAAATAAAAAAGAGGGCGTTTCTTTTAGGTTTGGATATAAGTGGTACAGGAGTGAAAAACGATTTTACCAATCCTGATCCAAAGAAAAGAGCCGAAGATATCCAATTGGTGAAAAACTGGATTGATGTAGCGGAAAAATTAGGTGCACCGGTAATTAGGGTATTTTCAGGGCCTATTCCCAAAGGTTACGAAAACAAAAGAGATGTTGTAGAAAAATATCTAATAGAAGCTTTGACGGAATGTGCAAAGTATGGCGAAAAAAAAGGAGTACTGGTAGGTGTTCAGAATCATGGGGACTTTTTACAAACCGCAGATCAGGTAATCAGGGTAGTAAAAGGAGTGAATTCAAAATGGTTCGGAACAATAGTAGATACCGGATATTTCCTAACTAAAGATCCCTATCAGGATATTGCAAAGGTAATGCCTTACGCTGTGAATTTTCAGGTAAAAGAAAGTCCTTTCGGACCCAGAAGTCCAATCAGGACAGATTTAAATAAGCTATTGCAAATTGTAAAAGAAAGTGGCTATAGGGGCTATTTGCCTATCGAAACCCTGGAAATTAAAGGAGAACCAAGACCCGTTCCGGATATCCCTTACGACGCCTATAAAAAGGTGCCACCATTTTTAAAAGATCTAAAAACAGCAATCAACAAAGTATATCAATAAAAATATAAGCTAAGCGAAATGGAAACATATTTCAAGAGAAGTGCCTTCAAAAGAGGTTGCTATAGGGGATTATTAGCATTAATATTAACAGGAGCAAGTCTTTCTACCATAGGACAAACGGTATTTCAGGGAAATATCGTAAAGAAACCTTCTGTAAAAATTAGTTTAAACGCTTACTCGTTTACCAAACCTTTGATGGATAAAGTTAGGGGGAGAGGAGAAGGAATGACGATGTTCCAGTTAATGGACTGGGCGGCGCAACATGATTTTGATGGGGTAGATCTAACCGGATATTATTTTCCAGGTTACCCTAATCTGCCAAGCGATGAATATATCAACGATATTAAAAAGTATGCATTCAGACTGGGCTTAGATATCACGGGTACAGGTGTTAGAAACAATTTCGCAGATCCGGATCCCGCAAAAAGAGCTGCCGATGTGAAGCATGTTAAAGAGTGGATAGATGTGGCTGTAAAGTTAGGAGCACCTGTTGTCCGCATATTCGCCGGTCCAATACCTGAAGGGTACGAGAATAGAAGAGCAGAGATTGAAAACTATATGGCTGCCAGTATGCGTGAATGTGCAGAATATGGAAAGTTAAGAGGGGTTTTAATAGGAGTTCAAAATCATGGAGATTTCTTAAAGACAGCAGAACAAACCATTAGCCTGGTTAAAAAAGTAAATTCCGATTGGTTTGGAGTAATTGTAGACTCTGGATATTTCTTAACAGAAGACCCCTATATCGACATCGAAAAGACAATGCCCTATGCAGTAAACTTTCAGTTGAAACTAAGCGTGTTTGGGGCAGCAAGCAAAGTCAAAATCGATCTTCCTCGTATCATGGATATCATGGAGCGAACCAATTACAGAGGTTATTTACCAATAGAAATTTTATCGCCAGCTGGCGGAAATAAAGCTAAGAGACAAGCTACAGGAATTGCTGCATCAAGTGAAAAGAACTCCTGGGATCCATTTACAGTACTTCCTGCTTTTATGAAAGAAGTAAAGGCTGCACAAATTCAAAAATTCGGAAAATAACTCAACCAGTAACAACGAGCAGATGAAAAAGAGTATCATGTTTTTTTTAGGAGCTTTTTTAATATTGGCTTCCAAATCAGGAATAGCACAGGATGCGATTCCCTGGGAAAATCTTTTTGACGGAAAGACCCTGAATGGCTGGAAGCAAGTACAGGGAAAAGCAATTTATAAAGTGAAAAACGGAGCAATCGTTGGCACTTCCGTTACTGATTCTCCCAATAGTTTTCTGGCAACAGAAAAGACTTATTCTGATTTTATTTTAGAGTTAGAATTTAAGGTGGATGATGAGCTTAATTCAGGAATACAATTCCGAAGCACTCAAGATCCCAATTATAGAGACGGAATAGTTTTTGGCTATCAGGTAGAAATAGATCCGTCGAGAGAACTATATTCAAAGGAGCCTGCAAATTATAATGCGAAAGGAGAGAAAATAGCCTCCGGAACAGCACCAAGAAGTTGGACAGGGGGTATTTACGATGAAAAACGTAGAGGTTGGCTTGCTGATTTAACCCATAATGAAGAGGCAAGAAATGCTTTTAAACCTAAACAATGGAACCATTTAAGAATAGAAGCATCGGGATATAGAATATACACCTGGATAAACGGTGTTTTTGCGGCTTCTTTGATAGATGACAAATCTAAGAGTGGTTTTATAGGTCTACAAGTTCATGCGACAACTTCTGCCAAGCCAATGGAAGTACAATGGAGAAACATAAAAATCCAGGACCTTTCAAAAAATTATCCGGCATTACATAAAAATGCCCAAAATTTGGAAAAGAAGAAAACAGATGCTGCTGTAAAAACGAGTTTGAACGCATTTTCATTTGCCAGGTCGTTCAGCAGTAAAAAAATGGATCTTTTTGGTTTGATAGATTATGCTGCGGAACACGGCTATGACGCGGTAGACCTTACCGGTTATTATTTTCCTGAATATCCAAAAGTACCTTCAGACAAATACATTTTCGATCTGAAAAAACATGCTTTCGAAAAAGGGATTGAAATTAGCGGAACTGGCGTTAGAAATAACTTCGCCAATCCAGACCCGGAAAAAAGAGCAGCAGACGTGAAACACGTTAAAGAATGGATAGATGTAGCAGCAAAATTAGGTGCACCGGTAGTGCGTGTATTTGCTGGCCCCATACCAGAGGGTTATGAAAATAAATGGGACGAAATTGCCCGATACATGACTGCAAGTTTGAAAGAGTGTATGGCTTATGCTGAACAAAAAGGTGTTTTTATAGGTATTCAGAATCATGGTGATTTTCTGAAAACCGCGGATGAAACTATTAAAATAGTGAAAATGGTAGATTCTAAATGGTTTGGTGTAATTGTAGATACCGGGTATTTTATTACTGATGATCCGTATATCGATATAGAAAAAATTATGCCGTATGCTGTGAATTTTCAGGTGAAAGAAAGCCCATTCGGGGTATTGAGCCGTATCCGAATAGATATGCCACGATTAATGAGGATTGTTTACAATAGTGGTTATAAAGGCTATTTGCCAATAGAAACTCTAGGGGATAAAGTAATGAAAGGACAGCCTAAACCACCATTTCCATTTAGACCTTACGAACCAGAAAAGTTAGTGCCCGCACTACATAAAGAGCTAAAAGATGCCATTGCACAGGAATTTACAGATAAAAGATATTAAGAGAATTTGAACCAATTATGGAGAAGAAAGTCATAAAAGCAGGAATAGTAGGATCGGGGTTTGCAGCTAAATTCCATTATGAGGCATTAAAGCGCGTATTCAGTGCCAAAGTAGAGATTGTTGGCGTTTTTTCTAAAACCAAAGAAGGGCTTGATAAATTTGCTCAGGAAAGACATATCACACCTTATTATAATCTGGATCAGTTAATAGATGATTGTGATTTAATACATGTATGCACTCCGCCGGTAACACATGAACCTATTATTATTGCGGCATTAAAAAAAGACAAACATGTCATCGTAGAAAAACCCTTAACGGGATATTTCGGACAGGACGATGATAATTTCAATGGTGACACCTTTCCACGAGAAAAAGGTTTAGAATTTACTTTGGCAAGTTTAAGACGTATGCTGGATGCCGAAAAACAAAGTAAAGGCAAAATCATGTATGCTGAAAACTGGGTTTATGCACCAGCGATACAAAAAGAACGGGAAGTGATAGAAAAAACAAAAGCTCAGATATTGTGGATGCATGGTGAACAATCACATTCTGGCTCTCATTCCCTGGCATACGGGCAATGGAAGCTTTCTGGCGGAGGATCTATGATTGGTAAAGGATGCCATCCGCTTACTGCTGCAATTTATTTAAAGCATGTTGAAGGAAGAGCAAAAAACGGTGAACCTATCAGACCCAAGACAATAACCTCCAGAGTGCATGCCATTACCAGAATGGATAATTATGAAGATAAGGGGCATCTTCAAACAACCTATAAGGATATAGAAGATTTTGCCATGTTACATATTGTTTTTGAGGATGGAACTATAGCGAATCTTTTTGCTAGTGAATTGGTTCTCGGTGGCGTTAATAACAAACTAGAAGTTAATGCCAATAATCATAGGACTATTTGTAATATCATGCCAAATAATGCAATTCAGGCATACACACCAAACGGCGATTATTTCAATGACATATATGTAGTAGAAAAAACAGAAACCAAACAAGGTTGGTCTTCCATGTCGCCAGACGAAGGTTGGTTTAACGGTTATCAGCATGAAATGGATGCTTTTTATAAATCAGCGGCTTTTGGAACTCCTATAGAAAGTAATAGTAAACTGGCTTCGGATGTTATGGCAACAGTTTATGCTGGTTATGTTTCCGCAGAAAGAAACGGTGCCGAGGTAGAAATTACAATATTATAATCATACAATGTTATGGAAAATAAAAAAATAGGTAATTATAGATGGGGAATCTGTTTTCTGTTATTTGTAGCTACAACGATCAATTACATTGATAGACAGGTAATAGGCTTATTAAAACCCACTTTAGAAAGTGAATTTCATTGGACTGAAGTCGACTATAGCTATATCGTAATGTGTTTTGCATCAATGTATGCTCTTGGATATGTTATTTTCGGAGGATTGATAGATAAAATTGGGACGAAGATAGGTTATACTGTTTCAGTTGTAGTATGGAGTATAGCGGCTATTTTGCATGCTTTGGTTAAAAGTACCATAGGTTTTGGTTTTGCCCGTGGATTATTAGGTTTGGCAGAATCTGGAAACTTTCCTGCTGGTGTTAAAGCCGTAGCAGAGTGGTTCCCAAAAAAAGAAAGAGCTTTGGCTACAGGTATCTTTAATTCAGGAACGAGTATTGGAGCAGTTGTAGCGCCGCTTTTGGTGCCCTGGCTTTTAGGTTTGTACGGTTGGAAAGAAGCTTTCTGGATTACCGGAGCCTTAGGGTTTGTCTGGTTGATATTTTGGATCATTTATTACGAAATTCCATCGAGACAAAAACGTCTGTCAAAAGAAGAATACGACTATATCCATAGTGATATTGAAGAAGTTTCTGAAGAAAAACAGGAAAAGCTAAAGTGGACGAGTTTGCTTGGATTAAAGCAAACCTGGGTTTTCATTGTGGGTAAAGTTCTGACAGATCCCGTATGGTGGTTTTTCTTATTCTGGCTACCTGCGTATTTTGCAGATACTTTTCAATTAGACTTAACTAAACCCAGTCCTCATTTAGCAGTGGTATATGCGGCAACAACCATTGGAAGTATAGGCGGTGGATATTTATCCTCTCATTTTATAAAGATAGGTTGGCCCGTATTAAAAGCTCGTAAAACTACTTTGCTGATAGTAGCAATAGTTGTAACACCTATCTTGTTTGCACAATTTGCTACTAATATATGGGTCGCAGTAGCCATTATCAGTATTGCAACGGCTGCCCATCAGGCCTGGAGTGCAAATATTTTTACAATCGTTTCTGACATAGTACCGAAGAATGCAGTAAGTTCTGTGGTTGGTATTGGGGGAATGTCGGGTTCAATCGCATCTACATTATTTCCATTATTGGTTGGATCCCTATTAGCATATTATAAACAAGCGGGAAATATTTCTGCAGGTTACAATATTTTGTTTATTGTTTGTGGATGTGCTTATTTCGTAGCCTGGATTATCATACATTTCTTAACTAAGAATATGAATAAGTCGAATAATTAGGTAATCAACTAATAAAGGATTAATTCATGTGGTAAAAGCGAACAAGACTAGAATATATCCGTAAAAATAATTAAATGAGAAAGAAAGAAATAATGTTGGCAATGATCGTATTGTCCATGGGAGCTTGTAAGCCAAAGACAGCAGTCGAAGAAAAGATCAGGTTAATTACTTTGGATCCAGGTCATTTTCACGCGGCATTAGTACAAAAATCAATGTACGAAAATGTAGATTCTACGGTATATGTTTATGCGCCGAAAGGACCTGAATTAGAACAACATCTCCAAAAAATAGAATCTTATAATCAGAGTACAGAAAATAAAACGTCCTGGAAAGAAGAGGTGTACGAAGGTCCGGATTTTTTGGAAAAGATGCTTTCCGATAAAAAAGGAAATGTAGTGGTGATCGCGGGTAATAACCTGCATAAAACAGAATATATCAAAAAATCTATAGATGCGGGTTTTAATGTTCTGGCAGACAAACCTATGGCAATTAATGAAAATGGCTTTGAAACCTTAGAAAAAACATTTAAAGCAGCAAAAGACAAGGGTGTTCTGTTGTATGATATCATGACCGAGCGCTATGAAATTACCAATGCGCTTCAGGCACAGTTATCACAAGATCTGGGCATACTCGGTAGGCTTTCGGAAGGGAGTTTAGAAAAACCGTCTATCGAGATGGAAAGTGTTCATTATTTCTCAAAAGTGGTATCTGGTAAACCTTTGATACGTCCCTATTGGTTTATGGATGTAGCTCAACAAGGAGAAGGAATAGCTGATGTGGCTGTGCATCTGGTTGATTTAGCGCAATGGGGATATTTTCCAAATCAGGTTCTGGATTATAGAAAGGATATCGAATTATTACAAGCGAAAAGATGGCCAACAAGCATGACATTGCCACAATTTACAAAGATTACGAATCTTACCGCATTCCCGGAATCGTTGAATCCATATCTTAAAAATAATGTATTGGAAGTTTTTGCGAACGGAGAGATTGATTATAAGCTTAAAGGTATTCATGTAAAAATAAAGGCTTTATGGGATTATGAAGCAACAAAAGGCGGCGATACACATTTTGCAATTATTAGAGGAAGTAAATCTAATATTGTAATCAGGCAGGGAACAGAGCAAAACTTTGAACCCACTTTATATGTCGAGCCGTTAAATGCTGCAGATAGAGCATCTGTAAAAGCAGCTCTGGACAATAAGATAGCAGAAGTTCAAAAAGAATATCCGGAAATCCAATTGAAAGAAACCAAGCTGGGGTGGGAAGTTTATATCCCTAAAGCCTACCGCGAAGGGCATGAAGCTCATTTTGCACAGGTAACGAAAAAGTATTTGTCTTACCTGGAAAAGAAAAATATGCCAGAATGGGAAGTGCCAAATATGATCGCGAAATATTACACAACTACCCAGGCATTAAAAATGGCCACACAAAATAAATAGTAACCAAAGTTTGACGATCTAAAGGCAAAAAGCAAAATGCATAAGGCTGAAATCATTGTTGTATAATTAGATGTGGAAATTTAATATGAAAATAATCAATAGACTCTATATAAAAGACTAAACATTAGCAGCATGATTAGATGGGGATTTTTAAATACATCCAAAATAGCAAGAGAAAAGCTCTTACCGGCAATAAAAAAGGCAAATACTGCTGAAATAGTAGCGATAGGGTCAAGTGATATAGCAAGAGCAAAAACTTTAGCCAACCAATTTGATATACCTAAATTTTATGGTAGTTATCATGAATTATTAATGGATGAAGATATTGATGCGGTGTATATTTCTTTACCCAATCATTTACACGTAGAATGGACAATTAAATCCTTGCAGGCAGGTAAACATGTCCTTTGTGAGAAGCCAATAGGGTTAAATGAACAAGATGCTATAAAATTAGAAAAAGCGGCAGAAGCTTATCCCAATTTATTGGTAATGGAAGCTTTTATGTATCGGTTTCACCCTCAATGGATATATGCTAGAGATTTGGTAAAAAAAGGTGAACTGGGGACTGTGAAAGTCATACAGTCGTTCTTTTCCTACAACAATCAGGATCCGAATAACATTAGAAATAAGGTGGATATAGGCGGTGGTGGATTGATGGATATCGGTTGTTATTGTGTTTCTTTGAGCAGACACGTTTTTGATGAAGAGCCGTCTTCGGTGGTGGCTCAAATGCAGCGACATCCGGATTTAAAAACAGATGTGATAACATCGGGAATGTTAACATTTGAAAAAGGGATTTCTACGTTTACATGCTCTACGCAATTGATGCCTTATCAACGGGTAAATATATTTGGTGACAAGGGCAGATTAGAAATAGAAATACCTTTCAATGCCATCCCAGATCAGCAAAGCCGCGTGAAAATATATCGGCCAGATGGAGTTGAAGAAAAGTTTTTCAATCCCGTAGATCAGTACTCACTGCAATTTGATAGTTTTTCTAATTCCGTTTTAAATAACAAACCTTTAGAATACAGTATAAAGGATGCTGTTGCTAACATGAGGGTAATAGATAAGCTTTTTGAAAGTAGTGCAAAAGGCGGGTGGATGATGATTTGAAGATAAACTTTGTCGTCTGTCGTTTATCGTCTATCGCTCATCGAGAAACGAACAACGAACAACGAGTATCGAACAACAAACAACGAACAGGATTTTTTTATAGAAAGGAGAGGTTATGATTATTGAAAATATTTTAGAGTCCACGGTAAAGCAGATTATTTTCCATATAGAAAGTATGGTTCCGCAGTATATGGAAATTCCGGAAGACAGGCAGAAAGCTAACGGAAATGTTGCTGTTTGTATTATAGAAGGAGATGGAACAGTCCATGGAAAAATCTTTGGAGAGAATAAAATAAAGGGCAGAGATATTTTTAGAGTCGCATGGTTAAAGGCCAGTCAAGTTTGGATAACTGGATATCAAACCGGAGAATATGAGCAATTGATTTTTACCAATCAATTGCAGGAAGATGAAAATGGAATAAGGAAACCTGATATGATAGGCTGGGAAGGAGGACAACCCATTTATTTAAAGGATGGAACTATGCTATCCATCGGGTTTAGTGGTTTTAGAGGACAAACGGATTTAGAAATTGTAAAACGAGCAGTAGAAGCTGCACAAACTATATAAATCATGAAAAAAATATTTTTAGGAATCGGATTGAGCCTATGCTTAATCGGAACTTCTTTTGCTCAGGGCGGAGCTGCTAAGAAAAAAGCAGAAGTTAAAGAGGGCTTAAAACAGGAGCTGAAATTGAGTGATGAAGTTATCAATCAGATTGTTGCGGTACAGGACGATTATAAAGCTAAAATCAGAGAAGTTAGAAAGAACGAAAGTTTAGCAGATGAAGCCAAAAAAGCTGCTACAGAAAAACTAAGGAAGGAAAAAAATACCGAAATGGAAAAAAAATTCGGTAAAGAAACTGCTAAAAAGGTAGAAGATCTTTTAGAGAAACTGGGTAAGAAAGAGAGTAAAGCGGAAGTGAAATAGGATAAATAAAATAATAGCCTGAGTTCGATTAAATAATAGTTCTAAATAATAAATAATAGTTTTTCATAGTGAGTAGAGATTGCTTCGCGAGCTCGCAATGACACTCCTATTTTGTGTCATTGCGAGCCTGCGAAGCAATCTAATATTCATAAACGAGTCTACTGCATTTTTTAATTTGACTCTATACAGTTCTGTTGAATATGAGTAATACGGATTTTACAATTTTTTCATCCACGCAATTACGAGAGTTTACTACAGAAGTATTTGTTCATTTTGATGTTCCTTATGACGATGCAATACTTGCTGCAGACGTACTGGCCTATAGTGACGAACATGGGATTGATTCGCATGGAATAGCCCGTTTAAAAACATATTTTGACCTTTTAAGAACCGGTAAAATTAATCCGAAGCCAGAGATTAAAATCATAAGAGAAAAAAGTAGTACAGCCACCATAGATGGAGATAATGGTTTAGGATTGGTAGTAGGTCCGAAATGTATGGATATAGCTATTCAAAAAGCTAAACTTCATGGCTCGGGCTGGGTTAGTGTATGCAATACCAACCATTACGGAGCCGCAGGTTATTATCCAGTTATGGCATTGAAAGATGATATCATTGGGCTCTCAATGACTAATACTACTAAAGGTGTAGCTCCTTTTAATGGTGCCGAAAAAATGCTCGGAACAAATCCTTTAGCAATAGCTTTTCCTGCTTATAAAGAACCTCCTATCATTATAGACCTAGCTTCTAGCGCAGTAGCATATGGTAAAGTAGAGATTGCCGATAGAAAAAATGAAAAAATACCCGAAGGCTGGTGTATAGATAAAAACGGTTATTCAACAACTATGCCTTCAGAGATGATAAATGGCGGAGCATTATTGCCATTAGGATCAGATAAAGATGGAAGTGGACATAAAGGTTATTGTCTGGCAAGTATGGTTGATATTCTGTCTGCAGTATTAAGCGGAGCCAATTGGGGGCCGTTTACCGTTCCCTTTGCAATAAATTCCGCTTTACCTGAAAAACAGGTAGGAAAGGGAATAGGCCATTTTTTTGGTGCTTGGGAAATAGATGGCTTTAGAGATAAAAACGAATTTAAAACAAATATCGATGAGTGGATTCACACGATGAGGAATACGCTGCCCCGACCAGGTACATCTGGAGTTTTAATTCCGGGAGATCCTGAAAGAGAGGCTTATCAGTTAAGGATGCGTGACGGTATTCCGTTACATAAAGAAGTGGTGAATTCTTTAATGGATATCGCTTCTTATACGGGGATAAATATACCGAGTTAAAAATCAAATAAATTCTTGAAGATGTAGACAGATTGCCAATGTAAGGTAGCTACGTCTTTGTCTTATCTGTAAATCTTATTAGGAATGTCGTCCTTTTATTGAAAATAGAGGAATTCTTTTCCCGAAGACATTCTCATGTACATCAGATAGCTGTACATAAAGATGTCATTCCGAACTTGATTCGGAACCTGTTGCCTGAAGGAAGGGATAACAGAAAACAAGACTATATTAGCCCACTCATAAAGTTCAGGGAATCAGAATCAAAGGAGTCTTTAGGAATCACTTCGAGATGGATTGGCGAGCCATATAGGCAAATGTCCAGTTTCTGTGAAATCCTTTAATCCGTTGTTCGATAAACGGCAAACAATAATTTAAAGCCATCGCAAAGATGTGTCCATACGCCAAGGTCTTTGCCGGAAAGGATTACGAGCCAGTCTAATCGGCGGCGGCCTTTTAAAGCTCTCTGTGTTTTATAGTTTTTTCCTCCATCATTGATTAATAATTCATTCGATATTCAGTCTCTTTTTACAGAGAGATTTTAGTGGTAAAATAGAGGGTTTATAGAGGGTTCATAGAGGTAAAACTCTATGAAGTCACTGTTTTCTCATTCTTTTATTTATAGTTTAATACTATTATTAGTATATTTAAAGTATACCCATTCGCTAACTGGGGTAGTCCTTTATAAACCTTTACATTATGGCTATACTTAAAGAAGGTATTAACGGTCCGTTTTCGGGGAAAGTGGGCAGTATCGTAGGTTATCAGTTGAATGGTCAAACTGTTATCCGTGGTTTACCTAAAGTGGTCAAGCGAAAACCCACAGCATTGACCTCGCTCAATAGGGCGAGGATGAAGGCGGTGTCGGAGTTTTTGAAACCCCTAAAACAGGTAATCGATTTTGGTTATAGGAATATAGCTCCCCGGGGGAGCAGGGTAGGTACTTTCCAAGCTGCACAATCCTACACTTTCAGGAATGCTATCGATTATGATGAAGACAATGTACCTTATGTTAATCCTGAAAAGGTATTGGTTTTTAGGGGCGATTTGATGGAGCCTCTTCTTTTGGCAGTCACGCGTGAAGAAAACAATGTCTATATACAATGGGACACTGTACAATATGAGTACAAGCGTGGGATTCTTGTGGTTATGGCTTATGCCATTGAAAATGGACAGATTTGGTTTGATGAAGGCGGAGCGAAAATATCGGATGGGAGTTTTATATGGAACCTCGGTGAAGCGGCCTCTTTTGCAAGCTATCCTCATCTTCATATATATGTTGGGGTTTATGATGTTGTAGGGAATGAGTTGTCGGATTCGGTATATGGTGGGTGTGTATAAACAGACAATCTTCATTATTTCAGACCCAGGGCTATCGTCTATCAAATGGTGTAGGAGAAGTGAGATCATATTGTGGTTTTCGAAATATTTGTGTTGTGAGATAAATGATTTATGTTTTGATTAGTAGTGTTTTAAATAAATAAAAAATAGCATCTGGTCAAAAACATGCTTCACTAGAGGAAGTTTTTCAAGTTAAGAATAGAGTAAAGGGAGGCTTGTTCTTTTTTAAAATAGGTGTTCAGGCTAAGGTTTGAATTAGGAGGGATATTATTACATTCTAAAGTGAGTCGGAGACTCTTTTTTATATGAAAATCCGTAGTCTGCCTGGCTCTATTCCAGTGCACAAGACTACGGACAGAGGGGCAGCGGGATGATATTGAAAAGATATGGGGTTGGAGGGGATAGATATTTTACAATAAGTATGTGATTCCAAGAGATTGCTTCGTTCCTCGTAATGACAGAAAATAGGAGCGTCATTGCTTCAAAGGAGTTCCTTTCGGAACGAGCCTGCGAAGCAATCCCGTTTAGTGAAATACAACACTTTAAAATAACAATCGAACTCAGGCTATTACATTCTAAAGTGAGTCGAAGACTCTTTTTTATTTGATAATCCGTAGTCTGCCTGGCTCTATTCCAGTGCACAAGACTACGGACAGAGGGGCGGTCTGAGAGCAGCGGGATGATATTGAAAAGATATGGGGTTGGAGGGGATAGATATTTTACAATAAGTATGTGATTCCAAGAGATTGCTTCGTTCCTCGTAATGACAGAAAATAGGAGCGTCATTGCTTCAAAGGAGTTCCTTTCGGAACGAGCCTGCGAAGCAATCCCGTTTAGTGAAATACAACACTTAAAATAACAATCGAACTCAGGCTATTACATGCTAAAAGTTGGAGACTCTTTTTAGAGAGCAGAAACCTATGCGCTCTGTTTGTCTTACTTACCTTACTGTTTTAAGCCACCCTGTTTAAACAGATCATAAGCTGTCTGATAATAAGCGATAGCTTTTTCTACAGTTTCTTTATTAAGCTTTGTTGCTGTTTGTTCGTTATCCGACTTGTTATATTTAAAGGTTTCGATTTGCTGTTGCGGTCCTAATATTACTAAACTATCTCCACTTAAATAGGCCAGTTTCTGATAGGTACCTAAAAATGCTCTTGGTTTATATGTTTTTTCCAAAACATCCTGTCCATACAGATTACTTTGATAAGTCCATCCTAAAATATTGAATAAAGTAGGATAAAGGTCAATCTGAGAACACATACTGTCTATAGTCTTATGCTGCTGATCTGGCAAATTCACCACAATACAAGGGATGTGATATTTGCTAACATCAATCTCATTTTTACCGGCGCTACTGGCACAATGGTCGGCGACGATAATGATTACCGTATTTTTATACCAGGGTTTACTCTTAATTTGGTTTAAAAACTGACCGATTGCATAATCTGTATATCTAACAGCACCTTCTCGATTTCCTTGCGGCATATTAATTTTGTTGGCAGGAAATGTAAAAGGGCGATGATTAGAAGTAGTCATCACAAAGTTGTAAAATGGTTTGCCATTATTAAAAGATTCGTCAGAACCTCTGATAACTGCATTAAATAGATCTTCATCGCAAATTCCCCATGCGTTTTCGAATTGTATATCTTTATCCGTAATTAATTTGCGGTGAGTGGTATAAGAATCTCCCAAGTTTAATTTTCTACCTCTATCGGTTATGTCAAAGCCATTTTTACCGAAGTATTCGTTCATATTGTCAAAATAGCCATCACCTCCATAGTAAAATGTTCGCGTATAGCCTTCCTGTTCAAAAATATGGCCAATGGTTGTTAATTTATCATTATTGGGTCTTCTCACTATACTGCTTCCGGGAGTGGGAGGAATGCTTAAAGACAGTGCTTCCATACCGCGGACAGTACGTGTTCCAGTAGCATACATATTGGTAAATACCAGATTGGTTTGTGCCAGGGAATCTAAAACCGGAGTCAGATGCTGTTGGTTTCCAAAATAGCCAAGAAAATCGGCGCTCAGGCTCTCGACCGTAATCATAATGACATTGGGTTTATATGCTGTCGCAGGACTTTTTATCGTTCTTTTAATAGCATTCCATTGGTCTGATAAGGTTGATTCCGGGTTTTTTAGGTCAGAACGAACCAATTGAAAAGCTAATTTATCTGGAATAAGGCTGTAAAAATCATTATAGTTTAGCTCGTTGTTTTTAAATGCCGAGAAAAAGGAAAAAATACCTGCTTTCGCTAGTTCATTTTCATATCTGTTTTCGCTAATATCTGCATTGGAATTGCTTAATAGCAGAGGAGCTAAAATGGTTACAATTAATAATATACCTGATATAGCGATTCTCTTTTTGAAAGGCATTCCTTTTTTGAAAGCTCGCTGAAATACCCCCAATCTTTTCAGAAGAAAAAATGCAAATAACACCAGAAGCAAAATACATCCAATAAGTATTGGTAAAGGATAAGATTCGTTGATATTATTAATGACTTCGTAAGTATAAATAAGATAGTCAACAGCAATAAAATTAAATCTGCTTTCGAACTCCTGCCAAAAGGTTACTTCAGCAAAAAATGAAAGGAAACAGATAAACAACATCAGTGTAAGCCAGCTATATGTAGCTACTTTATTGAAGACAGAACCGATCAGTTTTTCGGGTAGCAGCAATAGATATAACTGGTAAGTTGCCGATAGTAGTAAGGCGACTGTGAGATCGAAAATTAAGCCCTGGGCGTAAATTCTTAAAATTCCCGGGACACTAAATTTTGTTTTCTCCAGAGAGAACATGAGCAGGCCGGTGCGTAATAAAAAAGAAACGCACACAAAACCCAAAATAAAATAGGCTAGCAGAGCATATCTGCTATTTAAAAACTGTTTTAACATTCGAAAAGCTTTTCGTTGAACAAGATTATAGCCCAATTCTGAATAAATTCTGAATTTTTAGAAGTCAATTGTGAATGTGTGCATGCTGTTCTGGAAAGAGTATGCTATTTCCCAATGGTACCTTTTGGCGATTTCTTTGACAATAGAAAGGCCTAAGCCACTTCCCGGTTTGTTTTTGTTTACCGTACTAAATCTTCTAAATAGTTTTTCTTCTTCTAAGGGAGAGTCTCCGGTATTAGAGATGCTTAATCTCCTGTTGTATAAAGAGATTTGAATTTCGGAATTTGGTTTAGTATGTCTGATGGCATTCATCATTAAATTGGTTAGCATAATGTCTAACAGTGTTTTATTACTGTGGATAATTAATTCATTACCTGAATCCAATTTAAGGATTTTATCTTTAAGAAAGTCCGATAATAAACTTAATAAATCATCTAAAGATTCGTTAATACTAATTTCTTCTGTTTCCGGAAATTGTTGATTTTCTATCCTGGCTAAAAGGAGCAGATTTTTATTAATTCTGGATGCTCTCGTAAGTGCCATCCCTGCTTCTTCTATAATATGAAATTGTTCTTCATCTATACTGGAATTTTGCAGGATATCAAGTTTGGACTGAATTATTGCCAGTGGAGTTTGTAGTTCATGAGAAGCATTTTCTGTAAACTCTTTTTGTTGATTATATGCTTTTAAATTACTCTCAATAAGCCTACTGATACTATGGTTCATTTCTTCAAATTCCAGAAACTCGCTTTTTTTGAAGTCAATAGGCTGTTGTTTATCTATATCGAAGTTTTTTATTTTTTCCAGGGTTTCATAAAATGGTTTCCATAACGAACCGGAAATCCTTTTGTTAAGCTGAATGAAACCGACTAATATCAATGAAAAGAAAATAACCGTTATAACTGTTATTGCGGCAATAGTTTCATAGCTTTCCTCGATATTGGTCTCTACTGTCAGGCTGTAGTTTTTTCCATCTAAACTAAAATAAGTGACCAACCCGTGGAACCTGTCCATAGGATGACCATAAAGAGCCGCAGACTTTCTGTACACATCGTATATACTATCCGGGCGTAGCATCTCTACATGAGATATTTTTGTGTCCGGAAGCATTTTATTCCATAATGCTATACTTGATTCCAGCTCCTGATTATTCAAATGCAAATTTTCCAGATTCTTTATGATCGAAGAACTCACAATTTCATTATGCTTGTTAAGCTCATGTGTCCAGATCTGATCTATTATGAAATAATATACAGGAATGCTTGCCAAAAGAATACATAAGGCATATAGCGTAAAAGCTTTTAGGGGTTTACTGAGCAACTTTGTCATGCTTCCCACTTGTATCCGTTGCCATATAGTGTTTTAAGATAATTCTGACAACCAGCGTCTGCCAATTTTCTCTTTAAATTTTTGATATGTGCATAGATAAAATCATAATTATCCAGCATTTCCGCTAAATCGCCTGAAAGATGTTCTGCTATTGCGGTTTTGGTGACTACTTTATTTTTGTTTCCCATTAAAAAAAGTAGCAAGTCGAATTCTTTTCTGGTTAAAGGGACGGGAATATGATTAACTTTTACGGTCTTGGAAATGACATCAACTTCTAACTCTTCGTAAGTTATGATATTGGAGTTTTCGAAATTTCTTCTGCGTATTACAGAATGTATACGGGCGGCAAGTTCCGGTAAAAAAAAAGGCTTTGATAAGTAATCATCGGCTCCAATCTGAAGTCCTTTAATTTTATCATCTAGCGAGTCTTTTGCTGAAATGATGATTACTCCCGCATTCTTCTTATGCTTTTTCAAGATATTTAAAACCTCCAGACCATTTCCGCCAGGTAGCATCAGATCTAATAAAATACAATCATAATCGTAAAGCTCTACCTTTTCGATAGCTGCCTGGTAAGTGTAGGCCTGTTCACATAAATAACTTTCATCAGAAAGATATTTCGTTATGCTTTTTGAAAGCTCGACTTCGTCTTCTATAATGAGCAATTTCATGTACTCTAATATTTAATTAGCCTGGTATCAAAATACAGTAAAAATATTTTAACAGACAAATGATAATAAAGGCTAGTGTTGGACCAAATAAAGACTGCTTCGCGGGTTCGTTCCGAAAGGAACTCCTTAGGAGCAGTGACATTCCTATTTTGTCTTTGCGAGAGCCTTTGCCGATTTTTCGGAAAGGAAAGAAAGCAATCTCTGTATCAAATTATTTTGATGAAAAAAGCAGTTTCTTTAATGATAATAAATTTAGGTTAGAATATTTCTTTTTCAACAACGGAATAGTTAATTTGCATAAACCTAACCAAATGTAAATGAAAAAACGTTCTTATTCTATTTTCATCGTTCTGCTTTTTGGAGCATTACATTTAAAAGCTCAGACTGCATTTCAATTCAATACCAGGTTTTATGATGCAATTGATAAATGGGTAGTTTTTCCTAAATCAGATAAAGATTCATTGTATTCTTTTGGATTTATATATCTAGATGTAATGGCCGGACCTACATTCCAATATGAAGGAAGGATAGACGCGAGAGGAAAAGAGCTGCAAAAGATAGTAGAAGATCTAAATACTAAAACATCAATTTTCAAGTATAGACTAGGCCCTAATACCAATGTTATACATGTGCTATCAGATTCGGAAACCAAACAGTTAGATCTAAAACCAGAACCTGATTGGCTGGCAATTTACAAAGCTGATAAAATAAGTTATCAGGCGGCTTTGGGATCTATGTACAATGCTAATGGAAAACCAGATACAGCTCTGGATATTTTAACCAAGGCGTATAATGAAGATAAAAAGAATGAAAAGCTGCTCTTTGAGCTTGCATATTCTTATAATGCATTGAAAAGATATAACGATGCTATAAATGTACTGTCTGATGCATTGAAGGTCCAACCAAATAATGGCCTGTTTTATAAAGAGCTGGTGTACGCTTATACAAAGGCAGACAAGCTGGATAAGGCGGAGAAAGTCTATAAGGACTTTAAAGATAAGGCTGGGGATAAAGCGTATATTTATGAAACTGCTTACAATCTAGCTTATAGTTATTATGTGAAGGCAGATAAAGAAGGGTTTGAAAAGTGGGCGACAGAAGTCGGAAAATCAAATCAAGCTCAGTTTGTGAAAAATATCGAAGCAATGAGACAGAATTGGGGAAAACAATAGACTGCGCTCTTGTTGAGTTAAACAGTTGGGGGATTTTATTCAAAATGATATCCCAGTGGCATCTGCAGGAAAAATGTAGTGCCTTTTCCATCTTCACTTTCAAACCATATTTTCCCATTTAATGCCTCTGTAAACTCTTTACACATTCTCAGGCCCAGCCCTGTGCCTTTTTCGTTATTAGTACCGAATGTTGATTTGATTTTGGAGGTAAATATCTGATCTTGTTTGTCTTGAGGAATACCGTTACCGTTATCTATTATCTTCAGTGTTAAAGAGTGTTTATCTAAAACAGATAAAACTTCGACTTTTCCACCGGATGGAGTGAATTTAATGGCATTGTTTACTAAGTTTCGTACAATAAGTTGATAGATATCACTATTTGTTTTAATAAAGGTATCCTTATGTATATTGTATTGAAAGGAAAGATTTTTATTTATTGCCAGATTTTTACAAATTTCAAGCGTTCCATATAAACATTTGTTAGCGTCGATAGCCGCAATTGAAAAATCGAAACCTTCCATTTGTTTCTTCGTCCAGGATAGCAAATTATTCAAAAAATGTTGTGTATCGTTGGTTACCCTTCTTAATTCTTCTTCTAAGGCTTTCCGTTCTTCATTGGTTAAATCGGTACGTTCCAGGATGTCAAGATACGTTTGTATATTGCTTAAGGGAGAGTTAAAGTCATGCGAGACGATAGACAATAATTTGTTTTTTTCATTATTAAGTTGTTTCAGTTTAAGCAGGCTTTCATCAGCCAGGCGTTTCTCGTCATTATAGTTGTTAATAATATACGTGAGGCAGGCGAATATTAGTATAATCGTCACTATGTAAGTGGAAGTGATATCAATAAAACGTGTAGCCCGATCGCCATAGCTGTCTGTAATAAAATCGGGATGAAAATATTCATAGGATACAAGCGAGACAACGAGAGCTAGATTTCCAAGTGTCCATATCCAATAATGTTTCTTTTGTGCTGTAGCTATAATCAGGAAATATGCTGTAATAAAAGAAAAAAGTACAGAACCCTGAATTCCTGATGAAAAATAATAGCTAATAGCAAAAAAAATATTAAAGACAACTGAATAAATAATTATACTGATGTTTAGCTTGTTTTTGTATCTGGATAAATAATATAAAAAGATCTGAAGACATAAAAGTATAGATGACAATAATGCAAGCCAGTGAAGATCATTTAATAAACTAAAAGGGATAGTATAAAAGATAACAAGTATGGTAACTATGCAAATAGAATGGTAAATTCTGCTTTGCAGGGAAAATTGAGGAGCTTCACCTCTCAAATAATTCCAGATACCTGATATTCTTTTCTTGATCATTCCTTAAAATCTGATATACAGCTTATTGAAGTTTATAAGCTGAACTTTTGCCAAAATGCGGCGAAAGATAAGCATTATCAAAGTGAAGCGATACTTCTATCAAGATAAATTAAGATAAAATTACAATTGGAGATATTAGGGAATAATACTCTTGTTTATCATTTAGGTCCATTATCGGTGAGGCTAAAATCCTATAAAATATAGAGAACTTGGTACAAATAACCCGAGCTTGTAAAGGTTATATTTGTGACTAAATATAGACGGTTGGTTTAAACTCAATTTTTCTTAAATCAACCGTTCTTAAATCTTGCCTGAATGAGATATCTGTATTTAATAACGATCGTTGTTTTTTCTCATGTATATGCTTTTGGACAAGGGCTGGAAGCTTATGATTTAAAAGCAGACAACCGACAGGAACCGTTGGCAATTCTTGGAAACTCACCTAAATTCAGCTGGAAGATAAACTCGGATAAGAGGAATATCAAACAATCTAATTATAGGATATTAGTTTCTGAAAAAGAGGCGGACTTACAGTTAAATACAGGGGATATGTGGGATTCCAAAGATATTAATTCCTCGGAATCCATACGGGTTGACTATAAAGGAAAAGCTTTAACACCAGGCAAAACCTATTATTGGAAAGTACAGATAAAGGATAATTACAACAGAGAAAGTCGCTGGAGCGAGATAGCGAAATTTGGTATAGGATTGAAAGCTGCTGATTGGAATGGTGCGAAATGGATTACAAATGCTATTATGCCAGACAGCCTGGTGGATGTTTTGCCCAAAAGTGAAAAGAAAGATACGTATTGGGGAAACAATCAGTTGCCGATAATCAGAAAGGAATTCAAGCTAAAGTCAAAGAAAATTAAAGAAGCAAAGCTTTTTATTAGCGGATTAGGGCATTTTGAGGCAAGCTTGAACGGTGAAAAAATTGGCGATCATTTTCTGGATGCTGGCTGGGCGAAATTCGATAAAGAGGCATTATATGTAACTTTTGATTTGACCGACAAACTTAACAATGGAGCAAATGCGCTCGGTATAATGCTGGGTAATGGTTTCTATTACATTCCACCAGTAAAGGGACGTTTCAGAAAGCAAAAGGTTGCTTTTGGTTATCCCAAAATGATTGCTAAGCTGAAGGTAGATTATACAGACGGAAGCAGTGAAATAATAGTAACTGACGAATCATGGAAAACCGCCAATAGCCCTATTACGTTCTCCAGTTTGTATGGAGGCGAAGATTTTGATGCCAATTTGGTACAGGCTAACTGGAACAAGCCAGGCTTTAATGATAAAAAATGGAAAAAGGCCTTAGTTACTACCGGTCCAGAATTACATCCGCAAACCACAGAACCTGTAAAGGTGATGGATCGCTTTAGTCCAAAATCCATTCATCAAACGGCTGCGGGAAACTGGATTTATGATCTGGGACAAAATGCGTCCGGAGTAGTTGAAATTTCGGTGAAAGGAAAAAAAGGGGATACCGTAAGAGTTTATCCCGGAGAGCTTTTAGCTGAAAATGCTGTTACGCAAAAACATACCGGTTCGCCATACTATTTCCAATATGTGTTAAAAGGAGATGGCGTAGAAACCTGGAAACCCAGGTTTACCTATTACGGTTTCAGGTATTTAGAAGTCAGGGGAGCGATTCCGCAAGGAAAAGAAAATACAAAATCGCTTCCGGTGATGGAAAATATTATTGGCTTGCATATTAGAAATTCGGCACAAACTGTGGGCAGTTTTAATTCGTCGAATACGGTTTTCAACCAAACAGAACGTTTAATCGATTGGGCAATCAGAAGTAATTCGGTAAGTGTATTTACTGACTGTCCGCATCGTGAGAAACTGGGATGGTTAGAACAAACCCATTTAATGGGACCATCTTTAAGTTATAACTATGACTTTATCAGCCTTTTCAGAAGGACTATTCAAAATATGATGACTAGTCAGACTGAGGATGGTCTGATTCCAGAAATTGCTCCGGAATTTGTAGAATTTACCTGGGGTGGCGATATGTTTAGAGATTCTCCAGAATGGGGAAGTGCCGGAATTATTGTTCCATGGTATTTGTACAAATGGTATGGTGATGAAGAAACCATGAAGGATGCCTATCCGATGATGAAAAGGTATGTGAAGTATTTGGAAGGAAAAGCAGAAAATCATATCCTTAAGCAAGGGCTAGGCGATTGGTTCGACTTGGGTCCTAAAAGACCGGGAGTTTCTCAGCTTACGCCAATGGGTGTTACAGGAACAGCAATTTTCTATTATGATTTAAATATCCTGAAAGAGATTGCAACTAAACTAGGACATCATGACGATACTCGGTATTATAGAGATTTGGCCGATAAAGTAAAGAAGGCATTTAATGATTCGTTCTTTAATCCGGCAACAAAACAATATGCGACCGGCAGCCAAACAGCGAATGCTATGGCTATCTATATGAATCTGGTTGATGAAAAGGATCGCGCTGCGGTTTTAGAAAATATTATTAAGGATATCAGAACGAGAAATAATGCTCATACCGCCGGCGATATTGGCTATCGTTATTTGTTACGAGTTTTGGAAGAAGCTGGTCGGTCTGATGTGATTTTTGATATGAACAGCCGTTCGGATGTTCCGGGCTATGGTTATCAGATAGCGAAAGGGGCAACTGCTCTAACGGAATCCTGGGAGGCTTTACCTAACGTTTCCAATAACCATTTTATGTTGGGGCATCTGATGGAATGGTTTTATAGTGGATTGGCAGGAATTGGTCAGGAAGAAAGTTCAATTGCCTTCAATCATGTGAAGATTGCGCCTCAAATAGTTGACGATGTTAAGTTTGCCAAAGGAACTTACCAGTCTGTTTATGGTGAAATTGTTTCCGATTGGAAGATAGAAAATGAGAAGACGGTTTTAAATGTACAGATTCCAGCCAATGCTAAAGCAACAGTTTATCTGCCAATTAAAGAATCGAGTACTGTTTTAGAATCAGGAAAGGCTTTAGAAAAAGGTGGTGGAGTTACATCCTGGGTTAAGAAAGCCGATAAGATGTTGGTGGAAATTGGATCAGGAAGCTATCAATTTACGATACAATAAAATGAAAAGATACATTTTTGCATTAATAATATCCTTCTTAGCAGGGCCTGTCATTGCTCAGATTTCGCAACAGCGGATGCAGGAAATTTATGAAGAAATAAAAACCCCTCATAAGTATGGACTGGTAATGATTACCGATACCATTTCTAAAAAAATAGATTGTCCTACGGTGTTTCGCAAGGGTAATAAATGGTTTATGACCTATATTATTTTTGACGGAAAAGGGTATGAAACATGGCTCGCAACCAGTAAGAACCTTTTAAATTGGGAAAATAAAGGTAAAATAATGTCTTTTACCCACGACGGAAAATGGGACGATGTGCAAAAAGCAGGTTATAATTCGCTGCAGGATTTAACCTGGGGCGGTAGTTACAAGTTGAATAAATATCAGGGTAAATATTGGATGTCATATTTTGGTGGAAACTCGCAGGGATATGAGCCAGAACCTTTGTCAATTGGAATAGCTTATACTACAAAAAGTCCTTCGAAAGTGCATGAATGGACAAGACTGGATGCTCCGGTTTTAACCAGCCATGACCCTGATGTAAGGTGGTGGGAGAATAGAAATAAGCTCTTTAAAAGCTCGGTAATAGAGGATAAGGAGAGATTAACAGGACATAGTTTCCTGATGTATTATAATGCGGTTGGGGATTCTTTGAAGAATAACAAAAAAACCAGATGGTACGAACGTATTGGTATGGCTGTATCCGAAGATATGGTACACTGGAAGAGATTTCAGAAAGATCCGGTAATGCACCATCCGGTTGGAATCACGGGTGATGCCGTTATTCAAAAAATGGGCAGTGATTACGTGATGTTTTATTTTGGTGCGTTTTGGGAAGATAGAAAAGGGGCATTCAACCGATTTGCGGTTTCCAAAGATCTGGTAAACTGGACGGACTGGACGGGTGATAATTTAATAGAGTCGTCAGAAGATTACGACAATTTGTATGCACATAAATCTTTTGTAGTGAAATATAAGGGGATTGTCTACCATTTTTATTGTGCGGTGGACAAATCGGATCATAGAGGCATAGCTATTGCTACTTCTAAAGACCTAGGGAAAAGTAAGTTGAAATTTAAATGAAGTAGAAAGTTTAAGGCTAAAAGTTAAAAGCCTGCTTTTTAGAAATTAAAGATACAAAAACTTTGGTCGGTTTTTGCAAAGCTGTTCTGATGCATTATAGCAGAAGGAACAGCTTTTTTGTTTATTTTACTCGATCAGTGGTACTAAGGTGGGAGTATACTGGGAGTATAGTGCTGGTAAAGTGGGAGTAGCAATATAGTTCATTAATTGAAATAGTTCATTATGTCTTAGAAGCCTACTGGCCATTTCTGTCCGGAGTCTTGAGAGTAAGGAAAGAGTAAGAAGAGACTACGGATTTATTAAATAAAAAAGAGTCTCTGACTTAGGTTTAGTGAAGTAGGAATTAGAAACTCCTATGCATTAAATGTCTTAGAGGGGGCCACAAACTGGCATTTCTGTCCGGAGTCTTGAGAGTAGGGAAAGAGTAAGAAGAGACTACGGATTTATTAAATAAAAAAGAGTCTCTGACTTAGGTTTAGTGAAGCAGGAGTTAGAAACTCCTATACATTAAATAAATCCGTAGAGCCGTTTCACTAAACTCTACGGACAGTTAGTGCTCCACAAACTGGCACCAGTATGGACGCATACTAAATCATCACTTTCTAAGCGTTTGTAAATAGCTATCCGCATTCATTACAGGAATTAAAGCATTCTTGAAATCTCCTTCATTTCTTGTAATGATTAAATCACAATTTAATACGGTTTATTTATTCAATCAATATTCATAATTCCTATATTTTCAACTCATCCAAAGATAACATCCTACAATACCTGGAGAACTTGTTATAAATTCCACAATGTGCCAAATAATATATTTGTTAGGGAGATTGTCGAGAACCATTTGGCTGTATTATAGTCATTATCAGAATTATTATGAAGAAAATCTTATTCTCTTTTTACCTTATTTTACTTGCCATAGCCACATATGCACAGTCTCGTATTGTGCAAAATTTTAACGATAACTGGCAATTTTATCTGGGTGACGAACCACAGGCGAAAAATCTAAACTTTAATACAAACAATTGGCGGACATTGGCATTGCCGCATGACTGGAGTATTGAATCGGACTTTAAAGCAGAATTTCCTGCTAGAAACGATGGGGGAGCACTTCCGGGAGGTATTGCCTGGTATAGAAAGACCTTTACGGTTGATGCTTCTAAAAAAGATCAGCTTTTTTACATACAATTTGACGGTATTTACAAACATTCTGAGGTTTGGATTAACGGTCAATACTTAGGAAAAAGAGCTAACGGATATATTTCTTTCCAATATGAAATCAGCAAGTATCTGAATTTTGGAAATACACCGAATACCATTGCAGTAAGGGTAGATAATTCGCAACAGCCAGATTCCAGGTGGTATACGGGCTCAGGTATTTACAGAAATGTTTATCTGATTTCTACAAATAAAATTGCGGTAGAAAATTACGGTACTTTTATTACCACTCCATCGGTTAATGGACAGCAAGCGAAAGTAAATGTGGCTACTGAAATTAAAAATGCGGGAGAAACTAAGTCCGTAAAGGTTGAAGTTGGAGTTTACAAAGCGGGAAAACTAGTAGAGAAAAATATAACTTCTGTAGAGGCTAGAAGCTCTTCGGTAACTAAGTTGAATCAAAGTTTAACGATAAATAATCCAGTTTTATGGTCACCAGAAAAACCAAATCTATATGAAGTGATTACCCGAATTTATGACGGAAACAAGCAAATAGATGAAGTTAAAAATCCTTTAGGGTTAAGAAGTTTCCGTTTTGATGCGGATAAAGGTTTTTTCCTGAACGAACAATCTTATACATTATTTGGAGTTTGTTTGCATCATGATTTAGGAGCTTTAGGATCTGCGATGAATACCAGGGCTCTGGAAAGACAGTTGCAGATTATGAAGGATATGGGAGCTAATGCTATCAGAACGGCACACAATCCGCCAGCGCCAGAAGTTCTGCAGCTATGCGATAAAATGGGTTTCTTAGTAATGGATGAAGCTTTCGATATGTGGAAGAAAAGAAAGAACAAGTTCGACTATCATGTTGATTTCGAAGCAAATCATAAACAGGATTTAGAGGATTTGGTGAAAAGAGATAGAAATCATCCATCTGTGTTTATGTGGAGCATTGGAAACGAAATCAGAGAGCAGTTTGATGCTACAGGAACAGTTATCGCAAAAGAATTATCAGCTATTGTGAAGTCAATAGATCCGACAAGACCGGTTATTGCAGCGCTGACAGAAACAGAGCCAGAGAAGAATTTTATTTTCCAAAGTAAAGCATTAGATGTTTTAGGATTCAACTATAAATATTTTGATTACGATAGCTTGCCAAAGAGATTCCAAGGCTATCCTTTACTGGCGTCTGAAACTGTTTCTGCCTTGGCAACAAGAGGAGTTTACGATTTGGCAGATACCTTAAGATTATGGCCGGCAAGTTCCAAAGATAAATATGTAGTTGGTGGCAATCCTGATTTCACGGTTACTGCTTATGATAATGTAGCGGCGTATTGGGGAACTACTCATGAAATAGCCTGGAAAGAGGTCAAGAAACGACCGTTTATGTCGGGAACTTTTGTTTGGACAGGTTTTGACTATCTGGGTGAACCGGTTCCTTATCCTTTTCCGGCAAGAAGTTCTTATTACGGAATTGTGGATTTGGCAGGATTCCCTAAGGATGTGTATTATATGTATCAATCTGAATGGACAGATAAACCTGTATTACATGTATTGCCGCATTGGAACTGGAAAGCCGGAGAAGAGGTTAGTGTTTGGGCATATTACAGTCAGGCAGATGAGGTTGAACTTTTTGTGAATGGAAAATCAAAAGGAATTAAGCGGAAAGAGGATGGCGATGACTTGCATGTTTCGTGGAAAGTGCCTTTCGAAGCGGGTTCCGTAAAAGTTGTATCGAGAAAAGGAGGTAAGACCGTTCTGGAAAAGGAAGTGAAAACAGCAGGTTCGGCTTACAAAATTCAATTAATCGCAGATAGGAATAATATAAAAGCGGACGGAAAAGATCTTTCTTTCATCACTGCTCAAATTGTAGACAAAGACGGTAATATCGTTCCGGATGCAGACCACCTGATTAAGTTTACAATAACAGGGAAGGGGGCAATTGTCGGAACTGATAACGGTTATCAGGCCGATTTGACTTCATTATCAAAACCAGAAAGAAAGGCTTTCAAAGGAAAAGCTCTGGCCATTGTGAAATCGCAACAAAATGAAAAAGGAAATATTGTTTTGAAAGCTGCTGCGGAAGGATTAGAGGGAGCGTCTGTGGTTGTTAAAGCAGTGAAATAAGCTAAAAGCTAAAAGCATAAGGCTTAAAGCGATTTGCTAAGAGGCTATAAATTCCGGAGTTGGGTATCCGAGGACCGAAGTTGAGAGAGCTGAAAGAGAAAGGCTAAAGGCAAATATCCAAAGCGATAAATTGAAAATAAATACAAGCACTGCCCTGCTCCCCTCTCTTTCGTCCCGAAGGGACTCCTTTGGAGGAGAGGGGTTGGGGGTGAGGCTTACTGAAAACTAACAAAGAAATGATAAAGTACATTACTTTTTGTATTGCCTTATTCAGTACCGGACTATGCTCGGCTTCTGAAATTTGGGTGGCTATCAACGGAAGTGATAAAAATGCAGGAACTAAAGAACAACCTCTGGCGACATTGTCCATGGCTATTAGAAAGGTTCGCGAGCAAAGGAGATTAAATGATGAATCGGTAAAAAATGGTGCTACGATTTTTCTGAAAGGTGGAAACTACTTTCTGGAAGAATCTGTCTTTATTAAACCGGAAGATGCAGGGACAGAGCAAAGTAAAACCATTATAAAAAATGCCTCGAATGAAGAGGTTGTACTAAGTGGTGGAATAAAAGTAAAAGGCTGGAAGAAAGCCGGAAATGTGAGTGGATTACCTGCCGAAGCTAAAGGGAAAGTTTGGGTGGCAGATGCACCTGTAATTGGCGATCAGGTTCTGGACTTCAGGCAGTTTTGGGTAAATAATGTTAAAGGGATTAGAAGCATGAGTACTGCTTATGGCAATATGGATAGGATATTGTCATGGAATAAAGAAGAGCAAACCTGCTGGATTCCTAAGCCTAAGATCAAAGGTTTTAAGTTTCAGGCGGGAATGGAAATGTTTATCCATCAATGGTGGGCAATCGCAAACTTGAGGATTAAGCACATGCAATTTCAGGGCGATAGTATTAAACTTTCTTTTTACGAGCCGGAAAGCAAAGTGCAATCAGAACATCCCTGGCCTGCACCCTGGATAAGTAAGGAATCTGGTAATTCTGGTTTTTACCTGAACAATTCAATCCAATTCCTTAATCAGGAAGGGGAATGGTATCTGGATAAATTAAATCGTAAAATTTATTACTGGCCAAGAAAAGGTGAAGATCTGGCAAAGGCCAATGTAATCATTCCTTATCTGGAGAATTTGGTTAGAATAGAGGGAACTATAGACCAACCGGTAAAGCATTTGCATTTCGAAGGAATTACTTTTTCGCATACCTCCTGGTTACGCCCCTCTCAGCAAGGGCATGTGCCCCTACAGGCTGGAATGTATTTGTTAGAAGCTTATAAGCTGAAACAACCGGGAACACCGGATAAAGCCGGATTAGAAAACCAAGGTTGGATAGGTCGTCCGAGAGCTGCGGTAGAGGTGAAGTATAGCGAGAACACATCCTTCAGGAATTGTAAATTCATGCATTTGGCTTCAACCGGATTAGATTATCATAGAGGAAATCATTTTGATAAAATAGAAGGAAATTTATTTAAAGATATCGGTGGTTCGGCCATTCTATTGGGCGTTTTTTCCGATGAAGCTTTTGAAACTCACTTACCTTATAATCCTAAAGATAACAGAGAAGTTAGCGGAAATACGCTTATAGCGAATAATTTGATTACAGATGTAACCAATGACGATTGGGGTTGTGTGGGAATAGGAGCAGGTTATGTCAAGAATACCACTATCAGAAATAACGAAATTAACGAGATCTCTTATACCGGGATTTCTTTAGGCTGGGGATGGACTAAAACCATCAATGCCATGAGCAACAATCATGTTTTAGCCAATAAGATCACGCATTATGGAAAACATATGTACGATGTGGCGGCGGTTTATACCTTATCGGCGCAACCTGGATCTTCTATCAAAGAAAATTATATTGATAGTATTTATAAAGCACCTTTTGCTCATATTCCAGATCATTGGTTTTACTTGTACACAGACGAAGGTTCTGCCTATTTCAATGTAAAGGATAACTGGTGCCCTGCAGAAAAGTTTCTACAGAATGCCAACGGTCCGGGAAATGTATGGGAAAACAACGGTCCAATGGTAAAAGCAGAAATTAAAGAAAAGGCGGGTCTGGAAAAAGACTATCAGCATTTAAGAAAATATAAAGCAGCTGCTGATAAAAATTGGGAGATAAATAAGGCGATTGTCAAAACAGGTAGTCAATAAGCTGATGAGAGAAAATCAAAACCGAGCCCTCACCCTTAGTCCCGCTTCCACAGGAGAGGGAAAATGGAAGAGCGAATTGAGGAAGCTGTATTTTATAGCAAAATATTGTGTTTTTCTCCTTCTCCCTGAGGGAGAGGGTGCCCAAAGGGCGGATAAGGGGAAGCATAGAAAAAAGATGTACCGATACTTTAAGGAAAAACCGGAACAGAATAATATGTTATTGGTGTTTTCAAAAATTTGTTTGTTTGCGCTTTTTCTGGTTTTTACAGCCTGTCAACCCAAACAAAAGGAAAAAACGCACAAGCAATTCGAACCGGTATTGTGGGAAATCCTTTCAAGGGATACCACGCAACGCTTTACCGATAGCTTGCAAAATTGGGCGTCAGCACAAGCTGATTTAAAAGATGCGGTAATTAAAAGATGGAAAGACCATTATATCGTTTTTGCACAAAGTAACGATAGCTTGGTGGTTAAAACATCCTTAACGGCTTCTTTTAAAAGCAATGCAATTAAGTTTTACAATCAGCCCTATTATCATTTTGAAAGAAGTCATTGCGCAGATACTTCAACAGTAAAAGAATTTGAGTATTACATTCTTACAGCAAATTTGGTAGCAGATACAACTTTGCAAAAAGAATACATGAAATATCATAAAACGCAGTATCAGGAATGGCCAGAGATTGCGCAAGGCTTTTGTAATGCTTCTTTTCAGCATTTAATCATGTTCAGGAACGGAAAGCAATTGATGCTGATTATCGCTATTCCGAAAGGAAAAACGTTGGATGAGTTGAACCCATTAACAGAAAAGGACAATCCAAAAGTGAAAGAATGGAACGCCATTATGGCAAAATATCAGGAAGGAATACCAGGAACACAGAAAGATGAAACCTGGGTGTTTTTTAAATAACGTATTGAGATGTCCGAAGTCCGAGGACTGAAGTTTGTTCATAGTCTATGGTCCATGGTTGATGGTTCACTAAGTCTGAAAGGTAGGGTTGATGTTGTTCTTTCGTTGTTTATCGAATGAGTTAATGCTGAAAGTTTGGTTTTAATATAAAGGCTTTAGCCTACCAGCCTTGATACTATATACTTGATACTAAGTACTAAATTATAGTGCTCTTGTGGTTAAAAATAAATATTAAAAATGCTTAAAATAGGAATATTAGGATTAGGAGAGGGCAGAAGTACCATTTCTGCTGTCTTAAATAGCAAAAAGGTTCAATTGAAAACCATGTGCGATTTAAGTGAAGAAACTTGTAAACAGCGAGCTAAAGAATTTGATTTTCATTCTTATACTACAAGTTATGAAGAAATGTTAAATGATAAGGAAATTGATATCATAGCGATTTATACACCAGATCATTTACATGCTCAGCATATTAAGCAAGCTTTGCTTCATGATAAGCATGTTATCTGCACCAAACCTTTTATAGATAACCTAAAAGATGCGAATGAGTTATTAGAGTTAGCTAGAAAGACCGGAAAGAAGGTTTTTGTTGGACAAAGTTCACGATTCTTCGAGCCGGCAAAAAGACAGCGTAAGGATTTTGAAGAAGGCATACTTGGAGATTTAATTACTATAGAGGCCCATTACCATGCGGATCACCGTTGGTTTTTAGAAAAGCCATGGGCTTTAGATGCGTCTTTTAAATGGTTATATGGAGGACTTAGCCATCCGGTAGATTTTATCCGTTGGTATTTACCAAATATCGAAGAAGTGATGGGGTACGGAATGTTAAGCTCAAACGGAAAAGCTGGCGGCTTAAAGAACGAAGACACTATGCACTTTATTTTCAAAGCTACAGATGGAAGAATTGCTCGTGTAAGCGGCGTTTATACCAGCCCGACACAGCCAACTTATCGTGATAGCGGAATGAGCACTATTTTAAGGTGTACAGAAGGCGCAAGTCAGGCAGATTACCATGAATTGCGTTATGCCGTTACAGATAGAACTGGTGAAGACAAAATTATTACCTGGGGAGATGCTACTTTGAAATATTATTACCGTTTCGAAGGCCAAAGCCATCACGCAGGAGAATATCAGAACTATATCGAATATTTTGCGGATAGTATAGAACAAGGTTTTACTGCTTATCCTGATATGAAAGAAGGTATTGGCACTTTTGCGTTATTGCAGGCTATGGACCGATCGCTGAAAACAGGGATACCTGTAAAAGTGAAGAGTTTGTTAGAGGAAAATCAGGTAGAATTATAAATGAGTTAAAAGCATTTTTACTTCCAAGCAATGTCTCCTGAAAGGGACATTGCGTTTGAGAGAAAAGCACTGTATCCTCTTGATGAATAATATGTTGTGTAGAATCAATATAAATGGTGTTAAGGTAATAGATTGCTTCGTTCCTCGCAATGACGCTCCTGTTTTTGTCATTGCGAGGAACGAAGCAATCTCATAAAGAAATAAACAAAAATACAGTGCGAATAATTAATCCGACTTATAAGAAAACTTTCAACTCTGAACTTTCAACTTTAACTCACAACCCATAAAATGGCATCTAATATTTTAGAAAAACTAACCATGCTGGACTACCTGATTGTAGTGCTTTATGTCTTGGTATTAGTTTTTATAGGTTTTAAGTCGGCATTAACGGCTAAAAAGAATAGGGAAGAAACTTTGTTTCTGGCAAACAAATCATTAACCTGGCCCAGTATAGGTTTCAATATGTGGGGGACAAATGTTGGCCCGTCTATGTTATTGGCCTTTGCCAGTATAGGTTATACTACCGGTATTGTTGCGGTAAATTTCGACTGGTATGCCTTCGTTTTTCTTTTTCTCCTGGCAGTAGTATTCGCACCTAAATATCTGGCGGCAAAAGTAAGTACTTTGCCAGAATTTATGGGAAAGCGCTACGGAGATTCCACTCAGAATATTCTGGCCTGGTATTCTTTAATTAAAATGTTAATTTCCTGGTTATCATTAGGACTTTTCGCCGGAGGTTTTTTGGTAAGACAAATTCTGGGGATTCCTATGTGGCAATCGGTAATTGTTTTGGTGACCTTAGCCGGATTCTTTACGTTTGCCGGAGGATTGAAAGCTATTGCTAAAGTGAACGTTTTTCAGATGATTTTATTGATAGCGGTATCGTTTTTACTAATGATCCTTGGTCTTAACAAAGTAGGCGGAATAACGAAGCTCTACGAATCTGTTCCGGCAAACTATTGGAATTTAATTCAACCGGCAGATAATCCGGATTATCCGTGGTATGCCATTTTATTGGGATATCCGGTAGCTGCAATCGCTTTTTTCTGTACAGACCAGGCCATGGTACAGTCGGTATTAGGTGCTAAGAATTTAGAACAGGGACAATTGGGGGTAAACTTCATTGGTTGGCTGAAAATATTATCCTTGCCATTGTTCATTCTTACAGGAGTAATTTGTTATGTGTTATTTCCTGGTTTGAAAGATCCGAACGAAGCATACATGACTATGGTAACTAACCTTTTTCCTGCCGGATTGAACGGTTTAGTGATTGTGGTATTGATAGCGGTATTAGTAGGAACAATCGGATCGTCTTTAAATTCATTAAGTACCGTTTTTACAATGGATTTATATGTTAAACGTATAAACCCAAATGCAAGTACCCAGAAGATTATTCAGGTAGGGCGTTATACGGTTGTAGCAGGGGCGGCTTTTGCGGTTCTAGTGGCTTTAGCTATAGATAGTATTAAAGGGTTAAATCTGTTTGACGTATTTCAATCCGTATTAGGTTTTATTGCACCGTCGCTTTCGGTAGTTTTCCTGTTAAGTGTTTTCTGGAAAAGAACAACCCGATTAGCAGTAAACCTGATCCTTTCCGCAGGTTCGATTTTTAGCTTAGGTGTTGGAATATGTTATTTATGGGTTTTTCCATCAAAAGAATATCCCGGGTTATGGCCGCACTATTTATTGCTGTCGTTCCTGATTTTTGCCTTTTTAATAATTGTAGCCATAGTCGTTTCTCTATTAGACAGAAATCCTGTTTCTTACCAGATGACAGCAGAAGAAAAAAGCCACACCGAACCTACAAGCAATAAAGTGAAGATTGCCTGGGGAGCGCTTTGGATAGTGATGATTGGATTGTATTTGTATTTTAGCTAGGCATGGGGGAAAACGTATGTGGCTCAATAAATTTATTGTATGTGTGCAAACGTGTTACCTATGTCTCTGGCAATGATAGTTAGAAAAATATATTGGCAATTATCAATAATAAACAATAAGTTTGGTCAATAAATTTTAGAAAAAATGAGTGTATTGAATTTATTTGATTTAACAGGAAAAAAAGCATTGGTAACCGGATGCAAAAGAGGTATTGGTAAAGCAATGGCTGTAGCTTTGGCAGAAGCGGGCGCCGATATCATTGGTGTTTCTGCATCTTTAGAGTTATCAGGAAGTCAGGTAGAAAAAGAAGTGGCAGCATTAGGTCGTTCTTTTAAAGCTTATAAATGTGATTTTTCTAAGCGTGATGATGTTTATGCTTTTATAAATCAGGTAAAGGCAGATGGTCATCAGGTAGATATTTTAATTAACAACGCAGGAACTATACTAAGAAAACCTGCAGCTGAGCATCCGGATGAATATTGGGACGAAGTGATAGATGTAAACCTTAATGCTCAATTTATAATTACCAGAGAATTTGGTAAAGATATGGTTGAGCGAGGTTATGGTAAAGTTATTTTTACAGCCTCTCTATTGACATTCCAGGGCGGTATCAATGTTCCGGGATATGCGGCAAGCAAAGGTGCTGTAGGCTCGTTGACAAAGGCTTTTGCTAATGAATGGGCTTCTAAAGGTGTAAATGTAAATGCAATTGCTCCCGGATATATAAGTACAGACAATACAGAGGCATTGAGAGAAGACGCAGATAGGAGTGCTTCTATCCTTTCAAGAATTCCTGCGGGAAGATGGGGAGAGCCGGAAGACTTTAAAGGTCCTGTAGTTTTCTTAGCGTCAAAAGCCGGAGATTATGTTCACGGAACTGTACTTACAGTAGATGGCGGCTGGATGGGAAGATAAAAAAAATCATTTCTAAAAATGATATTTTTTAAAAAGCAAGGGTTTTTGACTCTTGCTTTTTTCTTTTAATGATATTTGGTTTCTTATTCTTTTCGGTCTAATCGGTTCTTTTGAAAATAAGCCACTTGTAGGAGAATAGGCCTTATTCCGGATAAACCTTTTTGGCATCAGCTTTGTGTTTCGTTGTTAATATAATGTTATAAAAATGAGAATTTTGTTGAATGTGATAGCCATAATTTTTATATGTGGCTGGGTGTTGGGGATGTTTATTTTTAATGACAAAGTATTGGTGCATATATTGTTGGTTTTAGGAGTGTTTACTTTAGCGATAAACTTCTTAATTATAGATGAACCGATAGAAAACCGTCATTGAAATGTGAGACGAAGTTTTAAGTAAAAGAACACTGCTATGGATAATCTAAAACATCATAGAAAGGGATTCGACACGATGGTCGAAGCGTTAAATGACTTAGCGGCCAGAGGGTATTCTGGAAATCTGAAACTTAGAGAACATTATTTAGAAGAAGAGGAAAAGCAGTTGATGCTTTATCCCGAGCATTTCAAAGTGGTTGAAACCTATAGATTCGAAGGAATGTCCGATCCTGAAGATAATTCCATTATATATGCGATTGAATCGCTCGACGGAACATTTAAAGGAGTACTGGTAAATGCATATGGCGCTTATGCAGAAAGAGCTTCTTCTGATATGATAAGAGCGCTGGAAATAGATCACTACCATTAACCAATTTCCATAAGGTTTTAAATTTCCTGAAACATGATTTATATTCGCAGGAAATAAAAGACCTTATGCATAAGCGTATCTCATCCCTGCTTGTTATTTCAGGGATTCTTCTAAATGCCTGTAGTACAAGTAAAAAAATAGAGGCAATAAAACCACTTGCTGATTATTCTTCAGATAAAGTTATTTACGATAAACAACTTTCTTATATCAATATTCCGCTTGAGATTGGAGTTGCGGAAATTCAAAGTCAAACCAATAAATACTTAAATGGTATTCTTTATGAGGATAAGAATATTAACGATGATAATATTGCAGTTAAAGTAACTAAAGAGGCTCCGATAACGATAAGAGAACAGGGAGGGAATTTGTATATTGATCTTCCTTTACGGGTAAATGGAAAAGTAAGGTATGGGTTTGAAAAGTTAGGATTGTCTATGTATGATACTCGTGATTTCTATATGAACGGGACAATTAGTCTGATATCTGCTGTGGGTTTTAAGGACTGGAAATTGAATACGAGGACTGTAATTTCAGATATAAAATGGAAGGAAAGCCCATCTGTACAGATCGCAGGAAAAAACATGCCTGTTACTTATTTAATTAATCCCGCGATAACGGTATTTAAATCTATCGTGGCAAAGAAAGTAGATGATGCTATTGCTGAGACTTTAGATATTAAACCTTATGTTTTAGAAGCATTAGATAAGTTGGCCGAGCCATTTCAGGTCAATCAGGAATACAATACCTGGTTTTCTGTGCAAGCGCAGGAATTATATAGTACAAGGGCCGTAGTTGCGAATAAGAAAGTTAAGGTTGGGCTAGGGGCCAAAACCTATTTTGAAACGGTAGTAGGGCAGAAGCCGGAAAAGGTATCAGTTAAAAACATTCCGTTGAAATCGGTAGACAAAATTCAGGATCAGTTTAAAGCTAACGTAGCTGCTTATGTCACTTATCGTTATGCTGCAGGGGAAATTCAAAAGAATTTGTCTGGGCAAAAATTTGAATCAGGTAAAAAATATGTAAGCATAACCAAAATAGATTTATGGGGAAAGGAAGGTAAAATGATTGTTGCAGCCGACATGATTGGTTCTGTAAACGGAACATTTTATCTTGTTGGTGTACCCGTTTATGATGCGGTTAAAAAGGAAGTGATTTTAGATCAGGTTGATTTTATACTTGACTCAAAAAGCAAGCTTTTAAGAACAGCAGACTGGTTAGCGCATGGTATGATTGTAAAGAAAATAGCTGAAAATTGCAGATTTTCTATTGCTAACCAGCTTTCTGATGGGGAGAAGGCAATGAAAGGGTATCTCAACAATTATCAGCCAGCAAAAGGAATTATAGTCAACGGTACTTTAGGGACATTAAGTCCAGATAAGATTATACTCACACCGAATGCAATTGTTGCTATGGTAACTGCAAACGGGAAAGTAAATATTAAGATTGAGGGAATGGATTGATCTTTTTGCTGTTAGTCTTATCGTCCATAGTCGATGGTAATAAGTTGCAGTGTCAAAAGTATTCTTTCCTGAGAGAGCGTTAATGACCGGGGATTAGGGAATAAATGCCTATAATGAATTAACAGTAGAAATAGCTGTCTGAGATTTGTATCTACTTACTAATAACTCAATAAAATTGAATCGTGAAGATGCCGTTAGAAAAGAAATTTATCAATATCCATTCACATAGAAAGCCCCAATCTGCTGATGAGTGGGTATTGAGAAATGCTTTTCACAAACTATCTACAGATCGGGTTAAAGGACTGAATTATTTCGTTTCTGTCGGATTGCATCCCTGGTATGTTGATTCAACGTTTGAGCAGAAGATCGAACATGTTACTACTCTTTTAACCTTGCCTAATGTGCTGGCTATGGGTGAAATTGGTTTAGATCGGGCTTGTACTGTTGATTTTGACCTTCAGCGAAAAGCTTTTGAAATACAGATTGAATTGGCAGAAACTCATAACTTACCAGTTATTATTCATGCGGTAAGAACGTATTCTGATTTAATACGCTATCTGAAAAAATCATCTGTAACCTTTATTTTACATCAATATAGAGGGAATGAGGAGCAAACCAGACAATTATTGCAATTAGATAATGTGTTTTTTTCTTTTGGCATAGATTTAATCAATCATGATAAAGTAAAGCGTACATTTTTGCAAATTCCGTTAAACAAAGTTTTTTTAGAAACAGATGTGGCTGATCTCTCCATTCAATCGGTATACAAAGAAGCAGCTTTTTTATTGGGCAAGAATACAACTGAATTGCAAGAACATATTTATAAAACTTTTAAAAGTATAAGTCATTTTTAAATATAAATACCTTTTTGATGTAAAAAATGTCTAAATGTTCAAAAAACTCCTTTGCGTACTTTGCTTAAAATTTTAGCTTTGTATCTGGTGTTTTTTGTGATTTGCTAAAAAGTTTTGAATATTGTATTGCATAAACAAAATTCTTAAATAGAATTTGCGATTAGCTTTTTACTTTTCATGCTCACCTTTTTACTTTATTTAAACGCATGGCAGAACTTAGTGTAAATTACAGTGAAGATAGTATCCGTTCCCTGGATTGGAAAGAACATATACGGTTAAGACCCGGTATGTATATTGGAAAACTAGGAGATGGCTCGGCTTATGACGATGGTATATACGTTCTTTTAAAAGAGATTGTCGACAACTCTATCGACGAGTTCGTTATGGGAGCTGGAAAAACAATCGACATTTCTGTTTATGACCACAAAATTTATGTCAGAGATTATGGTCGTGGAATCCCTTTAGGTAAAGTGATTGATTGTGTTAGCAAGATTAATACCGGAGGTAAATATGATTCCAAAGCTTTCCAAAAGTCGGTAGGATTGAATGGTGTTGGTACTAAAGCTGTGAATGCACTATCGTCAACATTTACCGTACAGTCTTATCGTGATGGAAAATCAAAAAAGGCCGAATTTACCAAAGGGGAGTTAATTGGCGATAATCCTGAAATAGAGACAACACAAAGAAATGGAACTTCAATCCATTTTGTTCCCGACGATACCATTTTTAGAAACTTTAGATTTATACCGGAGTTTGTAGAGAACATGATTTGGAATTATGTTTTCCTTAATGCCGGGCTTACTATTAATTTCAATAACCAGAAATACTTTTCTGAAAAAGGTCTGCATGATCTTTTGATAAGAAATACAGACGCGGAAACAAACCGATATCCTATCATTCATTTAAAAGGTGAGGATATTGAAATAGCAATGACTCATGGACAACAATACGGAGAAGAGTATTATTCCTTTGTCAACGGCCAGCATACAACACAGGGTGGTACGCATCAACAAGCATTTAGAGAAGCTGTTGTAAAAACTATCAGAGAATTCTATAAAAAAGAATTTGACGCATCGGATATCAGGGCGTCCATTGTAGCCGCTATTTCTATCCGGGTTCAGGAACCGGTGTTTGAATCTCAAACCAAAACTAAACTTGGATCTTTGAATGTTGGTCCGGACGGTCCAACAGTAAGGACTTTTATTAACGATTTCGTAAAAAAAGAGCTGGATGATTATCTGCATAAACATCCTGATGTGGCAGATGGCCTTTTAAAACGTATTTTACAGTCGGAGAGAGAACGTAAGGATATTGCCGGAATTAAGAAGCTTGCCAATGAAAGAGCTAAGAAGGCCAGCTTACATAATCGGAAGCTGAGAGATTGTAAATGGCATTTAGACGATGAAAAGCAACCCGAGGAAAATAGAAAAAAGACTACGCTTTTTATTACAGAGGGTGATTCTGCATCTGGATCTATTACCAAAGCAAGAGATGTAAATACACAAGGCGTTTTTAGTTTGAAAGGTAAACCGCTGAACTCTTTCGGTTTGACAAAAAAAGTGGTTTATGAGAATGAGGAGTTTAACCTGCTTCAACATGCTTTGAACATCGAAGACGGCTTAGACGGTTTGCGCTATAATAATATTGTGATTGCAACAGATGCCGACGTTGACGGTATGCATATTCGTCTGCTACTGCTGACTTTCTTTTTGCAGTTCTTCCCCGATTTAGTAAAAACAGGGCATGTTTATATCTTACAAACGCCTTTATTCAGGGTAAGAAATAAGAAAGAAACGATTTATTGTTACAGTGATGAAGAGCGCGTTCTGGCTATCAATAAATTAGGTAATAAACCAGAAATAACCCGATTTAAAGGGTTAGGAGAGATTTCTCCGAATGAATTTGAAGGCTTTATAGGTGAAGATATGCGCTTGGATCCGGTAATTCTTTCTTCTGATGTAAAGATTAAGAACTTACTGGAATATTATATGGGAAAAAACACCCCGGAAAGACAAAAGCATATTGTTCAGAACTTGAGAATAGAAAAGGACGAAGCAGACATTATAGCGAAAGCAGAGGCTGACGCTGAAGCAGAGACGTTAGTGGTTGCTTAATGTTAAATGTTTAATGCTTAATGAAGCCTGATAATCTAATTTTAGATAAATCCTTTGAATTTTCATTGTTAATAATAGCGTTTTATAAGACAATGATTGTTCATAAAGAATTTGTACTCTCCAAGCAATTGTTAAGAAGTTCAACAAGTATTGGTGCAAATGTTAGAGAGGCTTCTGCAGCACAAACAAAAAAAGATTTTATAGCAAAAATGTCAATAGCCTCAAAAGAAGCAAGAGAAAGTGAATATTGGCTTTTATTAATAGAGAAAAGTAAAATCGTAGATATAGACTGTTCTATAGAGCTTCAAAAAGCAACAGAGCTAATTAGAATTTTGACATCTATAGTAAAAACTGCTCAAGCAAGTTTAAATCAAAATAATTAAGACATTAAAAATTCAACATCAAACATTAAACATTAAAAGTTGATGGAAGAAAACGAAGACGAAATATTACATAATGTAATACCTATTTCCGGATTGTACGAAAATTGGTTTTTAGATTATGCTTCATACGTAATTTTAGATAGGGCAGTACCTCATATCAATGACGGACTAAAACCAGTACAGCGTCGTATCCTTCACTCGCTGAAGGAAATGGATGACGGTCGTTTTAATAAGGTGGCGAACGTTATTGGTAATACCATGAAATACCATCCGCATGGAGATGCGTCTATCGGAGATGCGATGGTACAGATTGGCCAGAAAGATCTTCTGATAGATACGCAGGGAAACTGGGGAGATCCTATTACCGGAGACTCCGCTGCTGCTGCGAGGTATATCGAGGGACGTTTATCCAAGTTCGCCTTAGAAGTAGTTTTTAATCCGGACACTACAGACTGGCAGTTGTCTTATGATGGTAGAAACAGGGAACCCGTTACATTGCCAGTAAAATTTCCCTTGTTACTGGCTCAGGGAGCGGAAGGTATTGCGGTAGGTTTAGCGACAAAGGTAATGCCTCATAACTTTATTGAACTCATCGATGCATCAATAGAAGTGCTTAGAGGAAACAGACCAAATATACTTCCTGATTTTCCCACCGGAGGTCTGGCTGATTTTTCTCAATATAATGAAGGTCAAAGAGGCGGTAAAATCAGAGTTAGGGCTAAAATATCAGAACTGGATAAAAAGACTTTGGTTATTAGTGAGATTCCTTACTCCACTACCACTACTGGCTTAATTGACAGTATCATTGCAGCCAATGATAAGGGAAAGATAAAAATCAAGAAAATAGAGGATAATACTGCTAAAAACGTAGAAATAGTTATCCATCTGGCTCCTGGTATCTCTCCGGACCTGACAATAGATGCACTTTACGCATTTACCGCTTGTGAAACTTCCATATCACCAAACACCTGTGTAATAAAGAAAGACAAGCCGCATTTTATGAGTGTTAATGATATACTCATAGAAAGCACAAATTATACAAAAGCATTACTGAAGAGAGAGCTTGAAATTAAACTTCATGACCTGCAGGAGAAGATTTTTTTCAGTTCTTTATTAAAGATATTTATTCAGGAAGGAATGTATAAAAATCCTGAATATGAAAATTCATCAAACTTTGAAGAAGTAGTTAAAGTATTACACCGTTTGTTCGATCCTTTTAAATCTTCTCTATATCGCGAGATAGAGGCAGAAGATTTTAAGAAGTTGATTGATAAACCAATGAGTAGTATTACACGGTTTGACGTGAAGAAGGCAGATGAACAGATGGCTGCTTTAGAAAAAGATATTACTCTGGTTAAGAAAAACTTAAGACACCTTACAGACTTCGCTATAGATTACTTTCTGAGACTGAAAGATAAATTTGGTAAGGGAAGGGAACGTAAAACAGAAATCAGGGCTTTTGATAGAGTAGAAGCAGCGCATGTTGCCCTGGCGAACGTTAAATTCTATGTAAACCGTGAGGATGGATTTGTTGGAACCGGCTTAAAAAAAGACGAATATCTATTCGACTGTTCTGATATCGACGATATCATTGTTTTCCGTGAAGACGGAAGTTTTATAGTAACCAAGGTACAGGATAAAACTTTCGTTGGGAAAGGGATTTTACATGTCGGAATCTTTAAGAAGAATGATGACAGAACAACTTATAACATGATTTATCGCGATGGTAAATCCGGGACGGCTTATATCAAACGTTTTGCTGTAGGTGGGGTTACCAGGGATAAGGAATACGACTTAACTAAAGGCACCAAGGGATCGAAAGTATTGTATTTTACGGCAAATCCTAATGGGGAGGCTGAGGTTGTTAATATCGCATTAAAACCGATGTCTAAACTTAGGAAGCTAAGCTTTGATATTGATTTTGCAGAAATAGCAATCAAAGGAAGAGGCTCGCAGGGAAATATTGCAACCAAATTCGCTATTAAGAAAATCACCCTGAAATCAAAAGGAGTGTCGACACTTGCCGGAAGAAAGATTTGGTATGACGATATCGTAAAACGTTTGAATGAAAATGGTCACGGTAAATTCTTAGGAGAATTTCAGGCGGAAGATAAAATACTTTGCGTTTTTGAAGATGGTAGTTATGAATTGAGCAGTTTCGATTTAACGAATCATTTTGATGATAAGATGATAAGAATCGAAAAGTATGATCCAGAGCGAATTTACGCTGCAATCCATCTCGATGGCAAGTCTAAAAATTACTACATCAAGCGTTTTAAATTCGAGGATATTGCAATAGGTAAACGTTTTGGCTTTATCAACGAGGACCCGGGCTCTAAATTATTGATCCTGACAAAGGCTAAAAATCCGATCGTTAAAATAGAGTCTCTAAAAGGTAAAACCCAGCTTCATGACGAAGTGGAAGTTGATCTTTCAGAAATGATAGATGTTAAAGGAATAAAGGCTCAGGGAAACAGGTTGAGTCCTAACGATGTGCAAAAAGTAACCTTGTTAACAGAGGAAGAAACGGAAGAAAAAGAAGAGCTAGACGAGGAAAACATTGACGTAGAGGGAGGGTTTGATGAAAGCGAGGACGAATCGGCTGAAGAAGAGACTGAAACTCCTTTGGAAACCCCTAAGCCTAAGTTTGTGTCCGACTTTAAACAAACAAAAAAAGTAGACTTTGAAATAACTAATCCAGAAGACCTGGAGGATAACGGGCAGCTGGATTTATTTTAAGAATATTTAAATCGCGAATAAAAGGTTCTGGCTGGATGATGGTCAGAACCTTTTATTTTTTGTAGCAAATTTATTATTTGATAAACTTATGTTTATTGCGGAAATTTAGTGGAACCAATATCCTTAACCTGTTAACATATATAAGCGTCAATGGCCCATGAGATTTAACACGAACCTTTCAGTTTACAGTTTATTAGCAGTCCTTTTATTTTTTTATCCGAAACTTTACGCAGGTATTGATATCCAAAAAGTAGGAGTACCTTTTATAGAGAATTATACCAAATCCCAGTACAAAGCAGCAAATCAGAATTGGGCGATAACGCAGGATGAGCACAACATTATTTATGTGGCAAATAATGAAGGCCTATTAACATTTGATGGAAGTATCTGGAAGCATTTCGAAGCCAATAATAAAATTATTCTTCGAGCGGTAGCCGCAGATGGGAAGGGGAAAGTATTTACCGGCGGTTTTGAAGATTTTGGCTATTGGCACTACGACTCTAAGGGTATTTTACGGTATAAAAGTCTGACTCCTTTGTTACCAAAAGGCGTAAGTTTAACCGATGAAATCTGGAAAATATATATAGACGGCCATCGTGTATTGTTTCAGTCATTCTCAAAAATTTTTATCTATGAAAATGGAAAAATCAAAACTGTGGATGACAAAGAAGCCCAGAGTCAGCCTTATTTGTTTCTACACAAGGTTGGACGTAAATTCTTTGTAGAGGTAATTAATAGGGGGCTTTACGAGTTAAAGGGTAATAAGATACTTCCTATTAATGGAAGCGAGTTTTTGGGACAAACCGGAATCTTAAGTATGCTACCTTTCGAAAATCAAAAGATACTGATTGGTACAGCAAAAAATGGATTGTTTTTATACGATGGCAGTAAGTTTGAAAAATGGGAAAATAAAGCAGATGATTATTTAAAAACTTATCAACTGAACAATGGAGTAAAGGTTTTTGAAGACTATTATGCATTTGGAACTATTTTAAAAGGAGTGGTTATTTTGGATAAGGAAGGAAATGTGGTTCAGCAAATCGAAAAATCCAACGGACTCCAGAATAACACAATCTTGGGGTTATTAGTAGATAAGGAGCAGAATCTTTGGTGTGCGCTGGATAATGGAATAGACAGGATAGAAATCAATTCACCATTATATTTTTATTTAGATAAGTCCGGGAAGTTTGGTACGATTTACTCCAGCATTATACATAATGGCTATATCTATTTGGGTACTAATCAAGGTCTGTTTTATAGTAGCTGGATTGGTAAGGACCAGAAAAAGCAAAGTTTTGAATTCAATTTGGTGAAAAATAGCCAGGGACAGGTGTGGGATTTATCCGTGTTTGATAATAACCTGATTTGCGGTCACAATACAGGAACTTATTTGGTAAATGGTACCGAATTGGAAAAAATATCACCTGTAAATGGAGGATGGTTTATTACGCGATCCAATCTTAATCCTGAGATTCTTATTCAGGGCACATATACGGGACTGGTTACTTATAAAAGAAACCCTCAGGGGAAATTTGAAATGTTACATAGACTGACTGGTTTTTCGGGACCATTAAGATATGTTCAACAAGATGATAAAGGGTACCTCTGGGTTAGTCATGTTTATAAAGGAGTATTTAAACTGAAGCTGTCTGCAGATTATTCAAAAGTTACAGAATTCAGGGAATATGGTATAAATAATGGCTTACCAAGTGATTATAAGATCAACATATTTAATCTTAACGGGAGAATCGTATTCTCCACCGATAAGGGATTTTATATTTATGACGAAATAGACGATAACTTCCACAATTATAGCCAGCTGAATAGTAAACTGGGATCCTTTTCAAAATCAAATAAGATTATAAAGGCAGACGGCAACCAATATTGGTTCATCAGAAAAGGAAATATCTCTTTTGTTGATTTTGGAAAGCCGGGACAGCTGGACATAGATTCTAATATGTTTAGGGTTCTTAAAGACAGAATGTTTAGAGACTATGAAAATGTCAATAAAATCAATAATGATTTTTATCTGATCAGTATTGATGATGGTTTTGTAGTATTTAATAAAGCTGATCAAATAGGAAAAGGAGAAAAGTTACCAAAGGTTATTATTGGTCAAATGGAGACAACCGGTAATGCTTTCTCTATTATATCCAATTTGGGACTTCTTGGTAGAGACATAACCATAAACAATCGGGATAAAAATATCAGAATCAACTATTCTCTTCCTTATTATAAGCTTGGAGATATCAAATACCAATATGCTTTAGATGGTTATTCCTCTCAATGGTCAGAATGGAGTAACCAGGCACAAAAGGACTTTACCAATTTACCTTCGGGAGATTATGTATTTAAGGTTCGGGCAAAATTTAATGAACAGCTAATTTCAGGAGTTTCAGAACTTAAATTTACTATTCAACCACCGTTTTACGCAACAAAATTAGCATTTCTGATTTATATTATACTTCTGATATTCATTGCTTTTTATTTATCACGATGGTATAAGAAGAATCTGATCAGACATCAGCAAAAAATAGAGGAAAGGATGCAGAGGGAAAAGGAAGAACAATTAAAGGAAGAAAGTATCATTAATGAGCAAAAGCTGATAAAATTAAAAGCTGAGAAATTGGAAGCTGAATTAATGAGCAAGGCTCGGGAGGCAACAAATTCGGCGATGAATATTGTTTATAAAAATGAATTATTACAAAAAATTCGGGAAGAAATTCAGGAATTGAAAGATGAGAATGGTAAGAAATTATCTGAAGACCAGTTAAGGAGAATTCAGAAAGTTATAGACGAAGGAATGACAGATGAAAGGGATTGGGATTTATTTGAAAAAAGCTTTAACGGTACTCATGAAAATTTTTTCCATAAGCTGAAAGTGAATCACCCTGATTTAGTTCCTAATGATTTAAAACTTTGTGCCTATCTAAGAATGAATATGAGTAGTAAAGAAATGGCCTCTTTACTTAACATTACCCTAAGAGGTGTTGAAATTCGAAGATATAGATTACGTAAAAAATTGCAGGTTCCTCATGATAAGAATCTCGTTGAGTTTTTAATGGAGCTATAATTCACTACACATTTACTACATCATTACCTCTCATCGGCTTATTTATGAGCATCTCGATGAGAGGTTTTTTTTATGTCCCTGATATAGTTTGAAATGCTTGAAATTATTGCTTATCAGGTGTTTAAATACGTGTTTTCTTCTTTTCTTTAAAAAGCTGCATGATTTATGATGTAGTCTTGTAGAGTTTATTTTTTTTACAAGAGCAATAATTCTACTCAACTTTATAAGACAAAACACCAGTTATCATAACACTAACTAATTAATTGATTTATTATGAAAGGGAAATTATTACTGTTTTTCTATCTGATTTCCGTTAGTTATGTTTTTGGTCAAAACATAAAAGTAAGCGGCACAGTGACAGACGCTTCTGACCAGGGACCACTAATAGGAGTTGCAGTGAGCGTGAAAGGTAGCACTACAGCTACTCAGACCAATGTGGATGGTAATTTCACGATAGACGTTCCGGCAAATGGAACGCTAGTTTTTAGCTACATCGGTTATGCAACCAAAGAAGTAGCGGTTAACAACCAAGCCAATATTAATGTGACGCTTTCTTCCGGCCTTCAGGAGTTGGAACAAGTAGTTGTTGTTGGTTACGGAACGCAAAGAAAGCGAGATGTAACAGGTACAGTAGCAAGTGTAAAGGGTGAAGAAATTGAAAAGATGACGGTAACAAACCCGATAAATGCATTGCAAGGTAAGGTACCGGGATTGACCATTTCTAATTCAGGCACACCTGGCGCTACGGGAACTGTTAGAATAAGGGGGATTGCAAGTACGAATAACTCGGATCCTTTATATGTTGTTGATGGGGTATTACAGGACAATATAGATTATTTAAATCCGGCAGACATAGAAACCATTGATTTGTTGAAAGATGCTTCTTCCACAGCAATTTATGGTTTACGAGGTGCAAATGGTGTGATAGCAATAACAACGAAAAGGGCAGCGAGGGGAAAAAGTGTAGTGAACCTTAGCAGTACCGTGGGTGTACAACATGTCCAAAAGCAAATTGACGTTACTGATGCAGAAGGATTTAAGAAACTATATTCTGCAACATTAGCTAATTTGGGATCAACCCCTTTCGATTTTAAAAATTATACCGCCAATACTGATTGGCAAAAGGAAATTCTTAGGAATGCTTATATCAATACAAACTCCCTAAGCATTTCAAATACAGGAGAGAAAAGTACCACTTTGGTAAACGTTGGTTATAGTGATCAGGACGGTGTAGTTAAATACAGTAACTTTAAAAAGTTTATAGCTCGTTTAAGTCAGGAAACTAAAGTTAATGATGCCATAAGAGTTGGTGGTGATATAACAGGATATCATTTCAGGAATGAGCCTATGAGAGTAAATCTTAACTCCGCTGTTTGGGCTGTGCCAATTGTCCCAATTAGAAGTGAAGATGGATTATTTAACGCCATGCCTTCTTTTCAGCGAATACAGGTAGCTAATCCAGTTTATGCAGCCGAAAGGTTAAGAAATACTTCGGTAGATAGGGGATACCGTGCTACCGGAAGTTTATTTGGTGAAATTAAATTCCTTAAAGATTTTACATGGAAATCTACAGTATATACCGATTTAAGGTTTAATAATTTACGGTCATATACTCCTCTTCCCTATACAGTAGTATATCTTGGTGAAGGAACAAGTCCTACAACTACTTTTTTTGACAAATCTAGCAGAACCACAGTTTTTCAGGAAGCATTCGAAAGAAGAATGTTTCAACAAGATCACACGTTGAATTTTGATAAGGTTTTGAAAGAGGATCATCGGATTAATGCGATGGTGGGCTTTACGACGGTTAATATTTCGAATACAAATTTAAACGGATCCAGGACGGATTCTACGTTGGTGGTACCAAACGATCCTAATTTATGGTATCTTGATATTATCAGTAAAGACAATATTACCTCGGTAGGCGGAACGGGAAGGCTAGAGTCTAACGTCGGTGTTTTTGGACGTTTAAGCTATGCTTATAGGAATAAATATTTATTAAACGCTACTATTCGGAGAGATGGAAGTTCCAAATTTGCACCAGAAAACAGATGGGGAACTTTTGGCAGTGTTGGTTTAGGTTGGGTAGCTAGTGAAGAGGATTTTTTCAAAGACAACATTAAAGGAATCGACTTTTTGAAGTTAAGAGCGGCCTGGGGAAAATTAGGAAACTCTAATTCTTTCACCGATAACGCTTATCAGCAATTATTAAACACTGGCTCCGGTGCAGTATTTGGTGATTATATCTATCCTGCTATAAAACGAAGATTCGATCCAGATCCGAATTTGCATTGGGAGGTGATTCAGGGCTTAGATATTGGTATGGATGTACGGGCTTTAGAGAACAGATTAAGTGCCGAATTGAATTATTACAATAAGCAAACAACAGATCTTTTTACCACTGTTATTCTTCCAAATAGTAATGATGATATACCTTATTATACTAATTTGGGAAAAGTAACTAATAAGGGAGTGGAGATTTCTTTGGGGTGGAACGATAATTTGGGCGAAGATTTCAGTTACAGCGTAGGAGGAAATTTTTCATACGTTAAAAATAAAGTGGTTTCAATAGGGAATACTTCTAATTTTCAATTAATCGGAAATGGAGGGGCTAACCTGACAGAAACTGGGAAATCAATCGGTTATTTTTATGGTTACAGACAGGTAGGTATTTACCAGACTACAGCTGATTTGGATAGAATGCCGGCTATGCCGACTTCATTACCGGGAGATATCGCTTTCGAAGATACAAATGGCGACGGTGTGATTACACCTGCAGATAGAACATATCTGGGTACACCTTTCCCTCCTTATAGTTATGGTTTTAGCGTTTCCGTTGCCTATAAAGGTTTTGACGCAAGCATAGATGGACAGGGAGTGGCCGGCAATAAGATTTATGCACAATGGAAAACAGCTAGTTTTACACAATTAAACTACCCGGCAAACCGATTGAATGCATGGACAGGCCCAGGATCAACTAATATAGAACCAATCATTAATTCCAGAAGTAACAATTTGCTTTTTAGTTCCTACTTTCTCGAAGACGGAAGTTATTTCAGAATACGCAATGTTCAACTAGGATATACTTTTAATCCGCAAATGTTAACAAAGGCCGGAATTCAAAAATTAAGAATTTATTTAAGCGGGCAGAATATTAAGACCTGGAGTAAGGTAAGTGGTTATAGTCCTGAAGCACAGTTAAGTAGTATAACTGCAGGCGGTGCAGATAATGGTGTATATCCAGTACCTTCAATTTATTCATTTGGTTTAAATCTGACATTTTAATTGGTAAACACATGAAAACTTATAATAAAATATTGAAAAATCCAGCTTACCTGTTGATGGTCGGGGTTGTATTTTCCATGATTTTGGGCTGTAAAGACTTTTTGGATACAACTAAGCAGGGGGAATATACATCAGATAATTACCCTTATCCGGGAGGATCTGGACCCTATGACGAATACTTATTTGGGGCATATAATGATTTACGCTCTTATGATATGCATTGCAGAGGGTTTTTCTTAGCAACGAGTGTTAGAAGTGACGATGCAGACAAAGGAAGTAGCCCTACTGATGGTGGCGCTGATGCACTTACCATGGATAATTTTCCGGTAGCACCAAATAACGGGGCTATAAATGAATTATGGAAGGGACATTTTGCCATAATTATTAAATGTAATATTGCGTTAGATCAGATAGCGAATAATACTGGAATTACTGCAAGTGAGGACCAAAAATTATTGGCACAAGCAGAAGCCAGATGCTTGCGAGGATATGCTTATTTTAATTTGGTGAGATTTTTTGGGAGAGTACCTTTAATAGATAAGGTTCTTTCCGCAGATCAGCCTAATACAGCTCAGGTGGGGCCAGATCAGTTGTATCCTTTTATAGAGAATGATTTACAGTTCGCGGCTGCCAATCTTCCTGTGAATTGGGATAGAAAGTTTGTCGGTCGTTTAACGAAAGGTGTAGCGAATGGATTACTTGCAAAAGTTTATTTAACGCAACAAAAATGGGGAGCAGCTATGTCTGCCGCAAATATGGTAATGACTTCGGGTCAATATGATTTATCTATGTCATATTCCAGCATATTTGGCGAAAGTGGAGAAAATGGTAAAGAGTCTGTTTTTGAAGTTCAGGCCACGGCTTCCGCGGCTGTTCCTACTGCGAATGGAGCCGAAATTACGCAATGGCAGGGTGTAAGGGGGCCTGGTGATTGGAACCTGGGATACGGTTTTAATGTGCCTAATAACAATCTTTCAAATGCTTATGAGCCTAACGATCCGAGAAAGGCAAGGACGTTCCTTTATCGAAGCGATGCTAATAATACTTATAAAACAGTGTATGGCGAAAATACAGGTACTACATGGGAAAATCCAATATATAATCATAAAGTGTACACAAATCCCACATATAGGGCATTGTATAATAATAGAGCAGGCAGATGGATGAATATACGGCTGTTGCGTTATGCAGATGTAGTCTTGATGTATGCAGAGGCTGCAAATGAGGTAGGGGGAACTGGTAATACAACAGAAGCATTAAAAGCACTTAATAGTGTAAGAGCAAGAGCAAGAATAGGAGCCCCGGCGGGAACTTTACCAGATATTACAACAACGGATCAAGGGGTGTTAAGAGAAGCTATCAGACACGAGCGCAGAATTGAACTGGCAATGGAATACGATCGTTTCTTTGATTTGGTAAGATGGGGAATTTCAGGTTCGGTATTACCAGCGGCAGGCAGACCTAATTTTGTTGCAGCCCGAGATAACTTATTGCCTATCCCGCAAGCACAGATAGATTTAAGTAAAGAGCCTTATAAACTCACACAAAATCCTCTGTATAATTAATCTTAAAGTTTGTATGCGATGAAAAAATTGAACATAAATCAGATAAAGTGGATTTTCTTTTTGGCGGCAACTGTTTTGGTTAGCGCTTGCAAGAAAAGTGACAATCCGAATAATCTCCCTGGTGTTAATCCGGCAGATTACGAAGGAAAAGTAGATGGTTATGATAGTGCAGACCAAATTTTTCCTAATAATTTAAAAGCTTATTGGTCATTTGATGATACTGAAAATGAATTGAAATCAAATACAGCACCTACACAAAAGCTTAATGACACTTATATCCAGGGAGTAAAAGGAAAGGCTCTAAAGCTTAGCGGTGGCTATTTGTATTATGCCAAACAATTTGATGCCTTTAAAACAGCAGCACTTAAAAGTTTCACGATAAGTGTATGGGTACAAATAGCAAACAATGGATCGAAAAAGACAATGTTAATGACTATTGCCCGTCCAGGAATGTTTCTTGGAAACCTTGATTTCAGGCTGAACACCGATAGAACAGATCAGTTATTGAAAGTTGGTCCGAGATTTACCGCTGTTGGTGGAGGTTCCCAGGATAATTTGAATGCAGACAAAAACCCTACGTTCGGGGCAAATGTATGGACTCATCTATTACTAACATATGATACTAATTCAGGAACGTTTAAGATGTGGGCTAATGGGGAAGATATCGGCTCTTATAATAATAGAGGTGTTGGTAACAACCTGTTTAATAGTTTTGAACCTAATGAGTTTATAATAGGAACAAATTATAATAATATACCGGGAAAAACGGTTAGTACAGATGCCTCTTTTTCAACTATGAGTGGTAGTATAGATGAGTTGAGAATATATGACAGAGTGTTGCCCGATGCACATATAAAAGCACTTTACAATTTAGGTAAAGCGGGTAAATAAGGTTAGGCTATGCAAGGGATATTTCGGATGGCTACATCCGAAATCCTTTGTTTTTAAAGGTGACTATGAGATACTTTCTTTGTCTGTTAATATTGTTTATAACTTCCTGTTCAAAAAAAGAGACTCCTCAGGTAAAAGATAGTTCCGTTTCTTTTACAATAGATGGGCAATATAACGGGACTTTATCCTATGCCATTGGGATGAAGCCGATAATAGTACTCAATTTTACGGAAGCCATAACAAGCGAAAGTCTGGAAAAGAATATCATATTGAAGAGTGATAACGGAGATTTGATCCAGATGGGCTTTGATACCTCTAACGAGGGAAAAACTGTCCAATTAAATTTGCAGACTGATTTAAAATCTTTTACTATTTATATCCTAAGTGTCTCAGGATCATTGAAAACAAAAAACGGAGGTAGAATAGTTAATCCTTTAACCATAACACTTAACACAGGTATTGACAATACGGATAAATTTCCACGTATTTCTGACGAAGAGTTATTGACATTGGTACAAAAACAGACGTTTAAGTATTTCTGGGATTTCGGGCATCCAGTTAGTGGAATGGCTAGAGAACGCAATACTTCAGGAAATTTGGTTACCAACGGAGGAAGCGGCTTTGGTATCATGTCTATTATCGTTGGAATAGAAAGAGGTTTTGTGACGAAGACAGATGGATTTTCAAGAATCAAAAAGATTGTTTCTTTTTTGAAGAACGATGCCCAGAAATTTCATGGAGCGTTTTCGCATTGGCTGGATGGAACTACAGGAACAGTACTTAAGTTTAGTGATAAAGATGACGGAGCTGATCTTGTAGAAACATCTTTGTTGATGCAGGGGCTAATTGTAGCTAAACAATATTTTAAAGATATCAGCCCTGAAGAAACACAGTTGAGAAATGATATTTCTGAATTGTATAATAATGTTGATTGGGATTTTTTCAGGAAGAACGGTTCTGATGTTTTGTATTGGCACTGGAGTCCGAACTATAACTGGGAGATGAATTTGCCTATCAGAGGATATAACGAATGTTTGATTACCTATGTTCTGGCAGCGGGTTCTAAAACCCATGGAATTCCTAAAACAGTATATGATAACGGCTGGGCTTCGGGAACAAATTTTAAAAATGGGAAAACATATTATGGCATTCAGTTGCCATTAGGACCGGAAAAAGGCGGGCCTATGTTTTTAGATCAATATTCGTTTCTTGGTATTAATCCCAAAGGTTTGTCTGACGCTTATGCGAATTATGAGCAGCAAACGCGGGCGCATGCCTTAACCAACTATAACCATTGCAAGGAAAATCCCAATAAGTTTGATGGTTACAGTGAAGAGTGCTGGGGATTAACTGCCAGTGATATAAAAAACGGATATACTGCGAGTTCGCCGACGAACGATAGAGGTTTTATAGCTCCAACAGCTGCAATTGCTTCTTTACCTTATGTGCCCGGGGAAGCTATGAAAGCTTTGCGTTTTTTCTATTATAAACTTGGAGATAAAATATTTAAAGAGTATGGTTTTACCGATTCTTTCTCAATACAGGAAAAATGGTTTGCTTCATCTTTCCTGGCGATAGATCAGGGGCCTATTATTGTTATGATTGAAAATTACAGGACAGGATTAATTTGGGATCTGTTTATGAGTAGTGAAGAAGCAAAAAATGGATTGATAAAATTAGGTTTTCAAAGTTCAAAAATCTAGAAATAATGAATAGAATATTTGTATATGCATTTGCTGTTTTGGTAGTATTCAGCGCTTGTAACCCGTCAAAAAACAAAGGTGATAGTAAGCACTTATCAGACCAGGAGTTGATAGATGTTGTCCAGAGACAAACTTTTCGTTATTTCTGGGAAGGAGCTGAACCAAATTCGGGTGCAGCTAGAGAGAGAATACACATAGACGGAGTATATCCTCAGAATGATAAAAATGTGGTGACTACCGGCGCGACCGGGTTTGGTATAATGGGTATTATAAGTGCTATAGAGCGGAAATACATTACAAGAGAAGAGGGGGTAGAGCGATTAAGTAAAATATTGGACTTTCTTAAAAATGCCGATAGATTTCACGGAGCCTGGCCGCATTGGTTGCAGGGAGAAACCGGAGAAACCAAGCCGTTTTCCAAAAAAGACGACGGAGGTGATTTGGTAGAGACTTCTTTCGTAGCCCAAGGCTTAATCTGTGTGAAACAGTATTTTAAGGACGGAACAGAAGAAGAAAAGAAATTATCGACTTTAGCTGATGATTTATGGAAGGGAATTGATTTTAAATGGTACACACGAGGTCAAAATGTTCTTTATTGGCATTGGAGCCCAAATTATGGATGGGATATGAACTTTCCCATACATGGCTATAATGAGTGTCTGGTTATGTATGTTTTGGCAGCAGCATCCCCAACCCATGGTGTAGAGGCGGCAGTATATCATGAAGGCTGGGCGGAAAACGGAAAAATCAAGAAAGAACATGAATATGAAGGGATCAAGTTACAGCTACGCCATCAGGGAGTAGATAATGGAGGCCCTCTTTTTTGGGCGCATTATTCTTATCTAGGTTTAAATCCTCACGGATTGAAGGACGCGTATGCTTCTTATTGGGAAGAAAATAGAAATCAGGTTTTAATAAATTATCAATGGTGTGTAAACAATCCTTTAAAATACAAAGGATATGGCAAAGATAGTTGGGGTTTAACATCCAGTTATTCTGTAAAAGGCTATGCCGGTCATGCACCTGCGATGGAAAGGGATTTAGGCGTTATTGCACCAACTGCCGCAATATCTTCTATTGTCTATACACCAGAACAATCGCTTTCGGCTATGAGAAATTGGTATGAAAATAAGAAAGATAGGTTATGGGGAGAATATGGTTTTTATGACGCATTTAGCGAAACTGACAACTGGTATCCGCAGAAGTATTTGGGGATAGATCAGGGGCCTGTAGTGGTTATGCTGGAAAATTATCGTTCAAAATTATTATGGAAGCTTTTTATGAGCGATAGCGATGTACAGAACGGCCTCAACAAATTAGGCTTTCAATATGAAAAATAAAGGATAGGACGAGTAATAGTTAGGTTATGGAATTTCTAAAAATGAGTATAATAGCAGTAGGTATTTCGGTTTTAATGGCATGTACACCTAAAATAGCAAAGCAAGATAAGGTTGAAGCCGTTAAAAATGAATCTGAAATGGACAAGTTCATTAGTGAGTTAATGTCGAAAATGACATTGGAGGAGAAGATAGGGCAGTTGAATTTATTGACAGGAGGAGATGCGGTGACAGGAACAACGGTCAATTCAAATATCGAACAGAAAATAAAGAATGGACAGGTAGGAGGATTTTTTAGTTTAACAACACCAGCTAAGATCAGAAAGACTCAAGAAATTGCAGTAAACGAAACAAGACTAAAAATTCCTTTGATATTTGGTTTGGACGTTATCCATGGTTATAAAACCACATTTCCGATTCCTCTGGGTTTATCCTGTTCCTGGGATATGGACCTGATTTACAAAACAGCCAGAATGGCGGCTCAGGAAGCAACTGCGGATGGATTGAACTGGACTTTTTCGCCGATGGTAGACGTTTCCAGAGATCCCCGATGGGGCCGTGTATCTGAAGGGAACGGAGAAGATCCATTCCTGGGAGCAGAAATTGCGAAAGCAATGGTGAAAGGCTATCAGGGAGATGATCTTTCCAAGGCAAATACCATTATGGCTTGTGTAAAGCATTTTGCCTTATATGGCGCAGGAGAGGCAGGTAGGGATTATAACACGGTAGACATGAGCAGAAACAGAATGTTCAACGAATATATGCTGCCTTATAAAGCAGCAGTAGATGCTGGTGTAGGTAGTGTGATGACATCATTTAACGAAATAGATGGTATACCGGCGACGGCAAATAAGTGGTTGGTTACGGATGTATTGAGAGAACAATGGGGCTTTAAAGGGTTTGTTGTGACTGATTACACCGGAATCAATGAAATGGTAGACCATGGTTTTGGTAATCTGCAACAGGTATCTGCAAAAGCATTAAATGCAGGTGTAGATATGGATATGGTGGGAGAAGGCTTTTTAACCACTTTAAAATCATCTTATGAACAGGGAAAAGTGAGTATGGGGGAAATTAATAGAGCATGCAGATTGGTACTGGAAGCGAAGTATAAACTGGGGCTTTTTGAAGATCCGTTTAAATATTGTAATGAAGAGCGGGCAAGAACAGAGATTTATACCAGGGAAAATCTGCAGTTTGCAAGGGAAGTTGCTACAAAAAGTTTTGTGTTATTGAAAAATGAAAATGTACTTCCATTAAAAAAACAAGGTACCATAGCCTTAATAGGTCCGCTAGCCAATACCAAAGAAAATATGCCAGGTACCTGGAGTGTTTCTACAGATTTAAGTAAAGCCATTTCTGTTAAAGAAGGATTGGAAAATACGTTGGGAAGCAAAGTTAAAGTAAACTATGCTATGGGTACCAATCTTTTGGACGACCCGGAATATCAGAAAAGAGCGACCATGTTTGGCAGAGATATCCCAAGAGATAACAGAAGTAAAGAAATCATGCTGAAAGAGGCTTTGTCTGTAGCCAGGAAATCAGACGTAATTGTGGCGGCGATGGGCGAAAGTTCGGAAATGAGTGGAGAAAGCTCCAGCAGATCAGATATCCGAATTCCACAAAATCAGCAAGAACTTTTATCCGAACTTTTAAAATTAGGTAAACCTGTTGTATTGGTTTTATTTACAGGAAGGCCTTTGGATTTGTCGTGGGAAGACAAAAACGTTCCGGCAATATTGAACGTCTGGTTTGGCGGTTCTGAAACCGGAAATGCAATAGCCGATGTTCTTTTTGGAGATGTTAATCCGTCTGGGAAATTGAGTATGACTTTTCCACAAAATGTGGGACAGGTGCCCTTATATTATAATCATAAGAATACCGGCAGGCCATTGGAAGGTGCATGGTTCCAGAAATTCAGATCGAATTATTTAGATGTAAGTAATGATCCCTTGTATCCTTTTGGATATGGTTTAAGCTATTCTAAATTTGAGATATCTCAACCCGTGTTGAATAATTCGGTACTTAGGTCCGGAGGAAAGATAACTGTTGAGGCCAATGTTAAAAATGCCGGTATATACGATGGTGAAGAAGTTGTGCAATTTTATATCAGAGATATGGTAGGAAGCGTAACAAGACCTGTTAAAGAATTAAAAGGATTTAAGAAAATATTTCTCAAAGCAGGAGAGGCTAAAAATGTAAGCTTTGATATCACAGAAGAAACTATAAAATTCTATGATTCGGATCTTAAGTTCGTAGCAGAGCCTGGTGATTTCAAGGTTTTTGTAGGAAATAGTTCTTCTAATGTAAAGGAAGCTAACTTTAAATTTGAATAAGCAATGAGGCTAAAAGCATTATTATTTATCCTTTTTCTATTTCCGCTTGTAGCATTTGCACAAGATAAGACGCTTTTTAAAAAAGAGTACTTTGTGATAAATAAAGATACTTTGCCACTTCGGGTGCTTTACCCCGAAGGATTTAATAAAAGTAAAAACTACCCTTTGCTGATTTTCTTACATGGACGAGGGGAGTCGGGGAATGATAATGAGAAGCAATTGTTAAACGGTGCCAATTTGTTTCTGGATAATAAAAATAGAGAAGCATTTCCTGCAGTAGTGGTTTTTCCACAATGTGCAACCGATAGTTATTGGGCTAATGTGAAAATAGAAACTGATGAAAAAGGTAAGAGACATTTCTTTTTCAGAAAAGGTGGAAAGCCAACAAAGTCAATGTCACTTTTATTGAAGTACTTTGATAGTGTAAAACGGGGCCAATATATAGATCCTGATAGAATCTACATTATGGGACTTTCGATGGGAGGTATGGGTACGTTGGAGATTTTGCGTAGAAAACCTAATGATATAGCAGCTGCGGTTGCAATCTGCGGCGGCGATAATGTTGCTAACGTTAGAAAGTACGCCGGAAAAGTAAAGCTTTGGATATTTCACGGAGAAAAAGATGATATCGTTTCTCCTCAGTTTTCCAGAGATGTTATAGCAGCTTTACAAAAACGCGGAGCTTCTCCAAGATATACTTTTTATCCAAATGCAAATCATAACAGCTGGAATCCCGCTTTTGCAGAAAAGGACCTGTTACCCTGGCTTTTTGGGCAAATAAAAAATAAGGGAGAGTGAGATATTATTTTATTTTGCTTAGCATGTAGCTAATATTGTTTACTGTGATTTCAGTAAACAGATTAGCTACTTTTGTTAAAAGCCTGCGCTGTCGGTGTCTCTCGACTACAATAGCTCTGGTTTTATCTTGTCCTTAAATTTCTCAGCGAATTTCAATACTTTAGGTTGAATAACCGCTAAACAATAAGGCTGACTTCTATTATTCGCATAATAGTTATGGTGGTAATTTTCCGCAACATAAAACTTTGTTGCAGGAGAAATTTCGGTAACAATAGGTGAATCAAATACTTCTTCCTTAGTCAGCTGCGCAATCATTTCTTCCGCCTGTTGTTTTTGATCTTCATCATAATAAAAAACAACAGATCTGTACTGGGTACCAATATCATTACCTTGTCTGTTTAACGTGGTGGGATCGTGAGTTTTAAAAAATACCAATAGCAATTCAGAGAATGAGATTTGTTTCTCGTCGTAGACGATCTGAATTACTTCTGCATGGCCAGTTTCACCGGTACACACATCTTTGTAAGTTGGGTTTTCTGTAGAGCCACCCATATAACCAGGTTTTACGTCGATAACGCCCTTTAACGTAGTAAATATAACTTCTGTACACCAGAAACAACCTCCGCCAAAAACGGCAATTTTATGATTTTCTGTCATCTTCTTTTGTTCATTTTAATGTCATAATCAAAATAAATGCCTGTTTAAGATTATAACGATTTTGTATAAAATTAATTAGAAATTGTCCGTTTTCTGTCTTAGAAGTGTTAATATTTAGCTGATATAGGATCTTATTGCTATGAGAGATTTATTGGTTGATGTTTTAACTTCTAAACTAACGGGTTTAGTGCTTTTTTTAAGAGTTTTTTTGCAGGTATATCCTATTAATATGGGATGTATATGATTATTTAAGAATTTTTTCAGAGATATAAATATTTTAAAGGTGGTATTTATGCTCTTTTTAGTAAGTTCTATTGATTTTTCTGTTTTTATCGATAAGTATACTGGGAATCGATGTTGAGAAAGCAACATAAGTGTTTTGTGTCCATTTTGGAGCTACTTTCAAAAAAAATATATTTGTAAAAAGCTGTGTATTAATGAAACGTTTTCTGAGCATTTTTTTATGTTTTATACTTTTAAACTTCCTGTTTATAGATAGCATAATGTTGGCTGTAAAGAAGAATGTTGAAAAGGAGTATACGGTGGCAAATAGCGAAACTGAAGAGGATAACGGTTCTGGGAGATTTTTTGAAGAAGAATTTATAATAAATTCCCTACTAAAGTTGACAGAGTGCGGAACCGGTGTATTATTCAACTTCTACTTCAGTAAAAGATTAAGCGAAGTTCATATTCCATTGCATTACCCGCCGCCCAACTGTTTAGTTTAAATAGTCCGGTCTACCAGTGGTAAATATTATTTATCTTTCAATATTTAAACTTACAGTAATGCAAAAAATAATTTCAAAGTTATATTTAGTTATGGCGTTTTTGCTAATAACAAATCTTGCCAATGCACAATCTATTAGCGAAAATGATTTAAAATTAGCAATAAATAAAATTGAGAATCCTACATCGAAGCTTAAGAGTTTACAGGCAGTGACTTTTAAATACAATGTAGATAAATACAAGTATTTGAAATTGCCGCAGGGCAATCAATATGGTTTTCTGGTTGAAAATGTAGAGCAAGTATTTCCCGCCATGGTTTATGAATCGTCTTCTGTTTACAATATCAATAAAGGAAATACTAAAGTGGCTAAATATAAAGAGGTAAATAAAGATGATCTTATTCCTGTTTTAGTTGAAGCATTAAAAGAACAACAGGAACAGCTCGATGCACTGAAAAAAGAACTGCAGGAGCTTAAATCCAAAAGAGGTTAAATACACAACGAAAGCACCCTAATAGGGTGCTTTTTCGCTGGCTTTACTTCGCAATATGTGGATTTTGTTTATTTTAGGCGCTTTAATTTTAAAAATAAAATGGTAATAGTAATACAGTGCAAAGATAAGGTTGGTCTGGTTGCAGATATTGCAGGAGTTATGGCTAAGTTTAATATTAACATTCTTACGATGAGAGAGTTTGTTGATATTAACGAGGGGGCGTTTTTTGCAAGATTGGTTGTCGAACCTTACAACGATATCGCTGTATTACAGAATGCTTTACAGAAAGGACTTCCATCGGATGCTATGGTGAAAGTTAATCCTGAACCTGAAAAGAAAATTGTTGTCCTTGTTACCAAAGAGTACCATTGTTTAAGTGATATTTTGATTCGCAACCATTTTAAAACCTTAGGTGCCAGTGTTGAAGCTGTGATTGGCAATTATTCTTATCTGTCGAATATTTGCGAAAGATTTGGAGTTCCTTTTTACGAAATTTCTCACGAGGAAAAGGATAAAGTAGCTTTTGAGAATGAAATTAAAGCGCAATTAGCACAATATAAGTTTGATTATCTGGTATTAGCTAAGTTCATGAGAATACTTTCTCCTGAGTTTGTAGCTTCATATCCTAATCAGATAATTAATATTCATCATTCTTTCTTGCCGGCTTTTATAGGAGCAAATCCTTATAAAAGAGCTTTTCATAGAGGAGTGAAGTTAATTGGTGCGACAGCACATTTTGTAACAAATGACTTGGATGAAGGGCCAATTATCGTTCAGCAAACTATCCCTGTAAACCATAATTATTCGCTTTCAGATATGATAAGAGCGGGAAAAGAAATTGAAACTTCGGTTTTGGCCAAAGCCTTGCATTTTGTTTTTGAAGACAGGGTTTTTGTTTTTAACAATAAGACGATAGTTTTTGAATAAAAGGGTTTTAACAGCAAAGGACAGTAAGCTCTCGAAGTTAGATGGTTCATTGGTGTCATTAGTTCATTAGTAGATTTTAACATCGACTATGGACTATCAATCCAAACTCCGTCTTTGGTTCTCCGAATTCGGACATATTTATACTTTGATACTAGTGTCGTGTCACCGATAAAATGTTATATGCGTTTGTCACTCCCGTTGGGCGGGACAAGCTCTGAGCTTATCGAAGGATTATTCGCAGAGGCTTCGATCCCGAAAAGTCGGAAAGCCTGACAAAATGTGGTTGACAGGACACTAGATACTTTATAAAAAGCTTCCGATTATGAACAGACAAAAAGCAGATAATACCAAGGCGTTGAAAGATAATTTGGAGATGATATTGGAGGAAAATCTTCGATTGGCCAATAATCTGAATTATGAAGATATAACCTTATTATCAGAATATCTTAAAACATCAAATAGAATCTTTGTTAAAGGAGTTGGGCGTTCTGGCTTGGCATTAAGTGGTTTTGCTATGCGATTGATCCATTTAGGGTTTCATGCAAGTATTGTTGGAGAAATTAGTGCCCCTGCTATTTCTGAAGGGGATTTATTGTTAGTAGCATCTGGATCTGGGACAACACATTCTGTAATTAAAGCTGCACAAAAAGCAAAAGCGGAAGGGGCGAATGTTGTTTGCTATACAACTGATGAGAATTCCGAATTAGCTAAAATTTCAGATCAGACAATTCTTTTGCCAGCTTCCAGTAAATATGACTATGGTGAAAAAGTTTCAAAACAATATGCAGGAACATTGTTTGAACAGGCATTATCTCTGCTTTGTGATGCTATATTTCACACTTTGTGGCAACAGAGCGGTCAGAAGCCACAAATTATGTTTAAAAGACATTCCAATTTGGAGTAGGTTAGTTAGTTAGTTAGTTAGTTAGTTAGTTAGTTAGTTAGTTAGTTAGTTGTTCTTCTGGATTGTTCTTTGCTTTACCAACCTGAATTCAATTAATAATATTGATAGTAAGTTGCTTATATCTGTTTTTCCTGGCAGAGATTGCCTGCCAGATCGATATGTAATCTCATTCAAGGTTATTCGAACAATAAAATAACGGTCGAACTCAGGCTATCAATAATTTCCCAAATTATTTACAGGTTTAACGGAAACCACACTGTCTACAACAAATTCGCTTGTACCACGCCATGGTAAAGTATGAAAATACTCTTTGTAATGTAGTTCTAAATAAGAACCCGCATTCTTGTTTAATACCTCCGCGACTTTTTTTTCTGTTACAGAAAATCTAAATTCATTAGAACTTATTCCGCCTGAAGCACCAGGTTTGAGACCTGATTGTATTAACCTTCCTTCGTATGTTTTAAATAAATAACCTTTTTTTACAAAATAATTGAGCTGTCCGGCTTTTACACCTTCGCCAAAAACAAAATAGTATCTATAGTAAAATAGTCCTGCTGTAGCAATAACTAAAATGATGATAAAGTAAAGGAGAAATTTACTTTTCTTTTTGGGAGCCTGTGGTGTGTTGTTTTCCATTCTGTGTCGATTTATTACTCAAAATAATCAACACAGAATGTTAAGTATTTGTTTTATAGATTGCTTTTCATCTTTTTAAGCAAATTTTCTATTACTCTTGGGAAATGTTGATGTTCCAGTTGCTGTCCTTTAAATTTGATCATTTCCAAATCATCTCCAGGTTCTATTTTGAACCTTGCCTGATAAATGGTTTCCCCTTCATCAAAATGTTCATTCACAAAGTGAATTGTAATACCAGACTCAGTTTCTTTATTAGCTAAAACACTCTTATGAACAAAATCTCCATACATTCCCTTTCCTCCATAAGCAGGTAGTAGCGCTGGGTGAATGTTGATAATTTTATTAGGGAAAGCAGCTAATAAATTTTTAGGTACTAACCATAAAAATCCAGCAAGGACAATCAGATCGATTTGGAGATTTTTTAAGATATTGATCACTTCGTCTGTATCCCGGAACTCTTTTTTATCAAATACATGTGTAGGGATCTCAAAATTATCTGCTCTTTGTAGAACATATGCATCTGGATTATTACTTAAAACAATAGAAACCTCCGCTTCATTGCTTTTTTTAAAGTACTCCATTATTTTTTGAGCATTGGATCCAGACCCCGAGGCGAAAATTGCAATTCTCTTCTTCAAAATACCGTTTTTATTTCAAATATATAATTTCTAAAGAAAAACTTTAATTAATTCTTTTTAAAGCTATGAGAAATGTGCATATTTCATCCTTAAAATTATCAAATTGATAATTTATTCTTAAGGAATGATGTTGAAATTGATAATTTTAAAAAAATCAATGTTTTTGGTGAGTTTAATTTAATAAAATTCATTTTTCATTGATAAAATTGTATTTTTGGCCACCCAAAAAATAAAACTGTATAAAAGTCATGCTTGAAAATAACACTTCGTTAAACATTATCAAAGCAAGAAATGCTTCTGAACCTGAATTTTTGCAAGCAGTAACAGAAGTTGCTGAGTCTGTGCTACCTTACATTGAAAAACATCCTATTTACAAAAACAACAAAATATTCGAAAGAATAGCGGAGCCAGAAAGGGTAATTATGTTTAGAGTGCCTTGGATTGATGATAAAGGCGAGATTCAAGTAAACAGAGGTTACCGTATCCAAATGAATAGCGCGATAGGGCCTTACAAAGGCGGTTTGCGTTTTCATCCATCTGTAACTTTAAGCGTATTGAAATTCTTAGCTTTCGAGCAGGTTTTCAAAAATAGTTTAACAGGACTTCCAATGGGCGGTGGTAAAGGTGGTTCTGATTTTGATCCTAAAGGAAAATCAGATAACGAAGTAATGCGTTTTTGCCAAAGCTTTATGACTGAGTTATCTCGTCATATCGGTGCTAATTTAGACGTTCCTGCTGGAGATATTGGAGTTGGTAAAAGAGAAATTGGCTATTTATTCGGTCAATATAAAAGATTACAAAACGAATTTACTGGTGTGTTAACTGGTAAAAGTATAGAGTGGGGAGGTAGCCAAATTAGACCTGAAGCTACTGGTTATGGTTTGGTTTACTTTGTTGAAGAGATTTTCAAAACTCAGGGAAAAAGCTTACTAGGTAAAAATGTAGTTATTTCAGGTTCTGGAAATGTTGCTCAGTTTGCTGCGGAGAAATGTATTCAACAAGGTGCTAGAGTTTTAACAATGTCTGATTCTGCAGGATATATTTACGATGCTGAAGGTATTGATTTGGCGAAGTTGGAATTCATCAAAAATCTTAAAGATAATTTAAGAGGGAGAATAAAAGAATATCTTAACGAGTATCCACATGCTCAATATTTCGAAGGAGAAAAGCCTTGGGGTGTTAAATGTGATATCGCATTACCTAATGCAACTCAAAATGAATTAGGTGGTGAAGATGCAGAAAAGCTAATCGCTAACGGATGTTTCTGTGTAGCCGAAGGCGCTAACATGCCTTGTACTCCAGAAGCGGTTCAAGCTTTCAATAAAGCAAAAGTATTTTACGCTCCTGGAAAAGCTGCTAACGCAGGTGGTGTAGCTGTATCTGGATTGGAGATGGCGCAAAACTCTCTACGTTACAATTGGTCAAGAGAAAAAGTTGATGCTAAATTGAAAGAAATTATGCATGATATCCACGCAATCTGTGTGAAATATGGTACAGAGGAAGATGGTCATGTGAATTATGAAAAAGGTGCGAACATTGGCGGTTTCGTAAAAGTTGCTGATGCAATGATTGCTCAAGGTGTAGTTTAATCAACCATAGATAAATTAATCAATTAAAAGGCCTTTCTGGATTTTCAGAAAGGCCTTTTTCTATTTTATTGCTCCAAAAGCAGCAAAACACGAGTTTTTATGTAGGATATCTATTTGTTTAAAGCCTACTTTTTTCAAAAGATCTGTTTGGAAAGTTACTGATCTCGGACTGTCTTCTTTGTCTATATAATCAAGGACATGTTCTTTGTATTCGGTTCCGCCCAGTTTTTCAAGAAATTCTCCGTAGTTTCTTTCGAACAAATGTTGTATCGCTGGGACGTCATGAGAAATCAGGTCACATATCCAAAAACTTCCATTAGGCTTTAAAGCGTTATAAATTTTTTTGAATACGGTATACCAATCGTCATCACTCCTTAGATGATGCAAAACCGCTCCGGCCATTACGATACAATATTCATTTTCGCGAATAGGTAGTTCTAAAATATTACCCTGAATGGTTTCTATATTTCCATTTGTTAACTTACTGATTCTTTCAACAGCTTTGTTTAGCATAGGAAGGCTAAGATCAACCAAAGTGCAATCCAGGTTTGGGAGCTGTTGCAACACCTTTATTGTGTAGTTACCAGCACCGCAACCAATGTCTAATATTTTTTTAGCCTTTGGGATAGTCATTTTTGCGGCATCGGTAATAAGTTCTAAACAGAGTCCGGCGTCTATTATAGTTTGCTGCCCTGTGTCCAGGTTAGAGAAGCGTTCAACATTATGGTCAAACCGTTTCCTGATTTCTTCTATAGTTGATTTTTTCATTGTGTGATGATTTTCTCAAACTTAAAATGTTATATGATACTTTGGAAATACTTATTTTGTATTATTGTGATTCTTTTGGAGTATCAATATGGAATTGAGACATTTGCTTTATTTTAAAACAGTGGCTGAAGAATTACATTTTCGGAAAGCAGCAGCTAAGTTATTTGTGTCGCAACCGCCTTTAAGCAGGCAGATTAAAGAATTGGAAGACGAACTTGGTGTAGTTCTTTTTACCAGAAACAACAAAAAGGTCGAGCTAACTGATGCAGGGGCTTATTTCAAAAAGGAGATTGATAAATTGTTTAATAATTTGTCTGAAAGTAAGGCTGTTGTCAGACAAATTCACGATTCGGTTAGTGGTGAGTTAAGGATTGGGTATATCAGTTCTACATTTCATGAAAATTTAGTAGCAGTTCTAAAAGAGATGCTCGTCGTGTTTCCATTTGTTAAAACGAAACTTTACGAAATTCCTTCTGTAAAGCAGATTGTAGCTTTGGAGGAGGGAAAACTGGATATAGGAATTCTCAGGACGCCGATAAATTCCGGAGTTTTAAGTTTAAAACATTTGTTTACAGATCCATTTGTTTTGGTGACCAAAGAAAAGATTAGTTGTGCAAATGAGGCTGACCTGTTTAAGTATTTACATGATAAATCTTTTGTGTTTTTTAATCATGGCTACGCTCCTCATTTCCATGAGAAATTAATGGATTTATGTCAAAGGATTGGTTTTTATCCAGATGTTGCTCATCAGGTCAATAATATTCATTCTATTTTACAGCTGGTGGATAAAGGTTTGGGGGTTTCGATACTACCACTGTCATCTACATTACAATATCGTTATCTGGATTTATGTTTTACGTCTTTAAATATGGACTTCATTTTTACCGAAGTTGCTTTGGCTCATCAGCGAATAAATCAGCATCCCGCGATTGAATGGTTTATCAATAAATATGCTGATAGTTTAAGAATAATTGGTTAAACAAAAGGCTTTCCCGATTAAGGAAAGCCTTTTGTATGTTTACTTTTTCTTAGAACTAGCTTTCATTTCTTTTTCAGAAGAAGCTTTTCCTTTTGTTCCTTTTGAATCGTTTGACTCTTTAGAAGCCTTGCTTTTTGAGTCGTGATTTTTTGTGTTCGGCATGTTTTTAATAGTTTTATTTATTAGCCCTGATACAAAGCATATGCCATCCTATACTTTTTTTGTTATCTATGTTTTGGTTCCGCTATTAACACGTATATATACGTATATAATCAGGTAGTTTCCCGGTTCCGGTATTAGCACTGTAACTATTAAATATCAGAAAGTAGTGTAAAGATAAGCCATACTTTCGTTTTCTTATTACAACTGAACTAGGTAGGGGGCTTTCGCTGCATTCCTAATTGCGACTTTAGTGAAAAATCAAATCAATGATATTTCATATAGTTGGTGTTCAAAAAAATATTTCATAATCTATTGAAAATCAAAAAATAAAAATTTACCTTTGCAGTCCTTTTATGTTAGGTGTGTAAAGCATTGATTTGAAAGGGTAAACATTTAATAAATAAAAAAATAAAGATTATTTAATGCCTACTATTCAACAATTAGTTAGGAAAGGTAGAGTAGCTCTGGAGGATAAGAGTAAATCCCCAGCGTTGGACAACTGTCCACAGCGAAGAGGCGTATGTACACGTGTATATACTACTACCCCTAAAAAACCAAACTCAGCAATGCGTAAAGTAGCCCGTGTTCGTTTAACAAACGGAAAAGAGGTTAACGCGTATATTCCAGGTGAAGGACACAACTTACAAGAGCACTCAATTGTTCTGGTACGTGGTGGCAGAGTGAAAGATTTACCGGGTGTTCGTTACCACATCGTTCGTGGTGCATTAGATACAGCAGGTGTAGCTGGTAGAAATCAACGTCGTTCTAAATACGGAACTAAGAGACCTAAACCAGGACAAGCGGCAGCTGCTCCAGCAAAAGGTAAAAAGAAATAATTAAACGGAGGAAAAGAACATGAGAAAGTCGAAACCAAAAAAGAGAATTATCCTGCCTGATCCAAAGTTTAATGACACCTTGGTTACTAGGTTTGTGAATAATATGATGTATGACGGTAAAAAATCTATCGCATACGATATTTTCTACAAAGCAATCGAGATTGTAGAAACTAAAACAAGCGAAAATGGTTTAGAGCAATGGAAAAAAGCTTTAAATAACGTTATGCCTGGAGTTGAAGTTAAGTCTCGCCGTGTTGGTGGTGCTAACTTCCAGGTACCTACAGAGGTAAGACCTGAGCGTAAAATTGCTTTAGGTATTAAATGGTTAATCACCTATTCAAGAAAACGTGGTGAGAAAACTATGATGGAAAAATTAGCTGGTGAAATCATTTCTGCAGCTAAAGGTGAGGGTGCTGCGGTTAAGAAAAGAGAAGATACTCACAAAATGGCTGAAGCTAATAAAGCATTCTCTCACTTCAGATTCTAATTTAACTGAATGAATTGATAGAAAAGTAAAACACCGATATCTTTGTTCTAAACAGATAATCGGTGTTTTACTTTAGACATCAAAAATCAGAGATATAAAAATCAAATAATGGCAAAAGATTTAAAATTAGTTAGAAATATCGGTATCGCTGCCCACATTGATGCCGGTAAAACTACAACAACAGAGCGTATTTTATTTTACTCTGGTGTTAACCATAAATTAGGAGAAACTCACGAAGGTTCTGCTACTACTGACTGGATGGCGCAAGAGCAAGAGCGTGGTATCACGATCACTTCTGCAGCTGTAACAGTATTCTGGAACTACCGTAATAAAAAATATCAGGTTAACGTAATCGATACTCCTGGACACGTTGACTTTACCGTAGAGGTAAACCGTTCTTTACGTGTACTAGACGGATTAGTTTTCTTGTTTTCAGCTGTTGACGGTGTTGAGCCTCAATCTGAGACTAACTGGCGTTTAGCAGATGGTTACAAAGTTCCTCGTATTGGTTTCGTGAACAAAATGGACCGTTCAGGTGCTGACTTCTTAAAAGTAGTTAAGCAGGTTAAAGACATGCTTGGTTCAAATGCAGTAGCATTACAATTGCCAATTGGAGCTGAGGACGGCTTTGAGGGAGTAGTTGACTTAATCAACAATCGTGGTATGGTTTGGAACGAGGCTGATAAAGGTATGACTTTTACAGAAGTTCCTATCCCTGCTGATATGTTGGATGAAGTTGCTGAATACCGCGAAAAATTATTAGAAGCTGTTGCTTCTTATGATGAGTCGTTAATGGAGAAATTCTTCGAAGATCCTAACTCTTTAACAGAGCGTGAAATTTTGGATGCTTTACGTAAAGCTGTTTTAGATAATGCAATCGTTCCTATGGTTTGTGGTTCATCTTTCAAAAACAAAGGTGTACAAACTATGCTTGACTTAGTAATGGAATTATTGCCTTCGCCTCTTGATATTGAAGCGGTAAAAGGTACTAATCCTAATACAGGTGAAGAAATTATACGTAAACCGTCTGAGTCTGAACCATTCGCTGCTTTAGGTTTCAAAATTGCAACTGACCCATTCGTAGGTCGTTTATGTTTCGTACGTGCATACTCAGGTGTATTAGAGGCTGGTTCATATGTATTGAACACTCGTTCAGGTAATAAAGAGCGTATCTCTCGTATCTTCCAAATGCATGCTAACAAGCAAAACCCAATCGAGAGAATTGGAGCAGGTGATATTGGTGCAGTAGTAGGTTTTAAAGATATCAAAACAGGAGATACATTATGTGATGAAAAACACCCTATTGTGTTAGAATCTATGGTATTCCCTGAGCCAGTTATTGGTTTAGCTATCGAGCCTAAAACACAAGCTGACGTTGATAAATTAGGTATTGGTCTTTCTAAATTAGCAGAAGAGGATCCTACTTTCGTTGTTAAAACGGATGCAGATACTGGTCAAACTGTTATATCAGGTATGGGTGAGCTTCACTTAGATATCTTAATTGATCGTTTAAGACGTGAGTTCAAAGTTGAAGTTAACCAGGGAGCTCCTCAAGTTGCTTATAAAGAGTCGATTCACGGAACTACAGAACACCGCGAAGTGTATAAAAAACAATCAGGTGGTCGTGGTAAATTTGCGGATATTAAAGTTGTTATTTCTCCTGCAGATGAGGATTGGGATGTTGTTAAATCACCTCTTCAATTTGTTAACGAAATCGTGGGTGGTGCTATTCCAAGAGAATATATTCCTTCTGTTCAAAAAGGTTTTGAGACTTCAATGTCTAATGGTGTATTAGCTGGTTACCCATTGTCAGGTATGAAAGTTCGTTTGATCGATGGATCATTCCACGCAGTCGATTCAGATTCTCTATCTTTCGAATTGGCAGCTAGAATGGCTTACCGTGAGGCTTTACCTAAATGTTCTCCAGTTTTAATGGAGCCAATCATGAAGGTTGAAGTATTAACTCCAGAAGAGAACATGGGTGATGTTATGGGCGACTTAAACCGTCGTCGTGGTCAAATGCAAGGTCTTGACTCTAGAAATGGGTCTCAGGTAATTAAAGCATTAGTCCCACTTTCTGAGATGTTCGGTTATGTAACTCAGTTGCGTACGATTACTTCAGGTAGAGCAACTTCTACTATGGAGTTTGATCACTACGAAGCTGCACCGAAAAACATCCAGGAAGAGGTTGTAGCTAAAGTAAAAGGCGCTAAAGCAAACGCATAATAAAAGTCTAAAGTTTTGAGTAGAGAGTTTAAAGTAGCTTTGCACTTTTAACTTTCTACTTTAAACTTAATAAGTAAATCCGGTTTGCGTTACAAATAGCTCTAACGTAAATCATTAATTAAATAATAAAATGAGCCAAAGAATCAGAATTAAATTAAAATCTTACGATTACAATTTAGTGGATAAATCTGCTGAGAAAATCGTAAAAACAGTTAAACCTACAGGTGCAGTAGTTAGCGGACCTATTCCTCTTCCAACAGAGAAAAAAATCTATACTGTATTACGTTCACCTCACGTTAACAAAAAAGCAAGAGAGCAGTTCCAATTATGTTCTTACAAAAGATTATTAGATATCTACAGTGCTTCTGCGAAAACTGTTGATGCCTTAATGAAATTGGAATTACCTTCAGGTGTTGAAGTGGAGATCAAAGTGTGATTTTGCTTTAATATACACAAAGAAAAAGGGCTTCGAATTTTCGAAGCCCTTTTTCTTTGTGAGTTAATTTGTTAAAAAGTAAATCTTAAACCTAAACCAACATCACCACCCCAAAAGCCAGTATTGGGAGTTAATTCCAATGCAGGTACCCAGTCAAGAGAAATGTTGATAGGTGCGCCATTAAATTTGTAGTCTAAACCTAACACGCCGTTAGCTGCTAAATAGAAGTCTCCATCATAGCCTTTTACTTTGTAAGATCCTATAGATGCACCACCTCCATAGTACCAGTTTAAGCCCGGAGCTCCATTGATTGGATTGTATTTTTCATATAGCCCAGTAATTCTAAACCAGTTTGCATGATCGTGACTTCTAAAGTTACCAACTAGTTCTAGCATAGCACCTTTATTTAAACCTGTTTTAAAACTCACACCGTTAGCAGATCCAAAGCGACCACCAATCGCATTTTTGTAATCCTGTGCTGAAGCTTGTGACAAAGACAAAGCAAATAATGCAGCAAATAATAGAAAAAATCTTTTCATGTGTTATTAAATTTTATACCAACCCCATCTAAACATAAACTATGCCATTTATATAATGCTTTTGATATTTTTTGTTTTTTAGTTTTTATGTTTTGATAATCAGTTATTTATTTTTCTAATGAGAAATTATCTATCTGATTTTGTTTTTCTTATTTTTACCGTTAATGAATATTGGTATAATAGGTTTAGGAGATATGGGTAAGCTTTATGCTAAAAAGTTTGCCCAAGAGGGGTTTGATGTTTTAGGTTGCGATCTTCCCGAGCGAGAAGAGGAGTTAAATAGAGAACTTTCCCCTTACGGGGTTAAAGTGCTTTCGGACGGTAGAGAAGTTTCTAAACAGTCGGATTTTATCTTTTATGCGGTGGAAGCGGAAAAAGTAGGAGAGGTGGTTGCTTCTTGTGCTTTATATACTAACCATCATGCGATAGTAACGGGAATGACATCTGTGAAGACACCAGAGGTAGAGGCTTTTGAACGTTATTTACCTAAGGAAACTTCGCTAATCCTTACGCATTCTCTCCATGGTCCCGGATTTGGAACCGAAGGTCAAAGACTTATTGTTGCTCCTCATAGAATTAGTAAAGAAAGATATCAAGAGGCTTTGGCGGTATTGAAAGTACTGGGATCTATTATTATTGAATTGGAGGATTACCATCAGCATGACAGAATGATGGCAGATACTCAGGCGTTAACCCATATGGGTTTTGAAAGTATGGGGACAGCGTGGAAAAATGCCGGGTATTACCCATGGACAAACGGCGTGTATACCAGTGGTATTGATAATGTAAAGATATTGACCATGTTGAGGATATATGGATATAAAGCCCATGTCTATGCGGGCTTGGCTATATTGAATCCATATGCGCAGGAACAAATTAGCGCTTATGCAAAATCTGAGTCTGAGTTATTCAAAATGATGATTCAAGAAGATGAGGTTAATTTTAGAAAGAGGATTTATGAAGCCCGGGATTTTGTTTTTCACGGACAAAAGAACTTGATCTTGTTTGATTATGAAATTATGAAAGAGTTTGGAATAGGAGATGCAAATGATCATAGAAAGCCAAATTCTCATTTAAGCCTGCTCGCTATGGTAGATGCCTGGCACTCGTTAAAAATTAATCCCTATGATAACTTGGTCGGACAAACTCCTCCCTTTAGGTTAAGATTGGGAATTGTTGAGTATTTATTTAAGAATGATGAATTATTAGAGGATACGATACTGGCAGCTTTGTATGATAAAAGTATTAGGGGAGATGATCTGGAGTTTCATACAGCGGTGAGAGAATGGGCTGCAATTATAAAATATAAAGATATGGAAGGGTATAAAACCCATTTTAATGAAACAAAGGAGTTTTTTTCAGAATTGCTGGATCATGGAAGAATACAAAGTGCCGAGTTGATAAAGAAACTTAGCTAATTTATTGCCCGCTTTAAGCATATATAAAATGTGTTTAAAACGGGCATTGTTTTTATAATATATTATGTTCTGCCAGTTTATTTCGTTCGTCCTGTAAGGCTCGGGCTAGTTTTTTTTCGTTTTCATGTGATCGGGTTTTAAATAGCCTGTATTCTTCAGATAATTCTTCGTAAAGATTTCTTTTTTCAGAGGCTACTTTGTTTGCATAATTTGTTTTTAAGTAAAGAAATGTACAAGCTACGATCAATAATGCGATTACTATACAGATTAAAATATTATAATTTGCTTTTTGAAGAGGAATAAAACCCAGGAGTGAAATTTCATTATTAGAATTAATCGCTTGCTGTAATTCTTCATTTTTCCTGGATAAATCTTGTTTGAGTTTGTTGATCGCGTTATCTCTTTCTCTAATCAGGCTGGAGCTATTTTTAGTCAGTTTTTCTTTTGCTTTTATTGAGTCACTTGTACTTCTCCATAATTTTTCGAACGCTGCCCTTTTAATGACTTTATACTCCTGGTAGTTATTGGAGCTTTCAAATAAGGATTTAAATTGTTCATCTAAAGAAGGGGAAACCGGAGTTGCAGCTTTACTATTAATTGAAAAAAGGAAAGCAAAATAGATAAAAACACTAGTAATCTTTTTAGATATATTCATAATGAGCAGAATGTTTTGATTACTATTAAAAACATCGTTTCGAGATTTATATTGTAAACGGTAAGAAAAAAATCAAATATCTTCTCATAAGCTGCGATTTAATGTCCGGTTTTTCTTTGTTTGGCCGGAACAAAATATGTGGATAAATAAATAAAAATAAATAGCTAAGTATTTGATTATTAATAATCGTTTCTTATCTTTGCCGTCCCTTTTGGGATAAGTGTGTCCACCTTGAGCGAAGCCCTACTGCTTCGATGGGTGATTAAATTTTAAAAAATGTCAGGAATTATTGGAAAAAAAGTAGGAATGACCAGTATTTTCGATGCAGAAGGAAAGAATATTCCTTGTACTGTGATCGAGGCTGGGCCTTGTGTAGTTACACAAGTTAAAACCGTCGAGACAGATGGCTATGCTGCTGTTCAATTAGCGTACGACGAGAAAAAAGAGAAAAACACGACTGCTGCGTTAAAAGGTCACTTCGCGAAAGCGGGTACTGCACCTAAACGTAAAATGGTTGAGTTCAAGTACTTCGAAGTTGAGAAGACTTTAGGTGAAGTAGTTGATGTGACTCTTTTTGAAGAAGGTGACTATGTAGATGTAGTTGGTACTTCTAAAGGTAAAGGTTTTCAAGGTGTTGTGAAACGCCATGGTTTTGGTGGTGTGGGTATGCAAACTCACGGTCAGCACAACCGTATGAGAGCTCCGGGTTCATTAGGTGCTTCTTCATTCCCTTCAAGAGTATTTAAAGGAATGAGAATGGCTGGAAGAACTGGTGGTTCCAGAGTGAAAATCCAAAATCTTCAAATCGTTAAAGTTTTTGCAGAGCAAAACTTATTGGTTGTTAGCGGTTCTATTCCGGGAGCGAAAGGTTCGTACGTATTAATTGAGAAGTAAGATGGAAGTTAAAGTATTAAACATCTCAGGTAAAGAAACAGGTGCCAAGGTGCAACTTCCTGAGGGAATCTTTGGTATTGAGCCTAACGATCACGCTATTTATTTAGATGTAAAACAGTATTTGGCTAACCAACGTCAAGGTACTCACAAATCTAAACAGCGTAACGAAATTGCTGGTTCAACCAGAAAATTGTACAAACAAAAAGGTACAGGTGGTGCAAGAGCTGGATCTATTAAATCTCCATTGTTTAATGGTGGTGGTAGAATCTTTGGTCCTCAACCACGTGATTACAGCTTTAAGCTGAACAAAAAATTAAAAGAACTTGCTCGTAAATCGGCTTTATCTTACAAAGCACAAGGTAACAGTATTTTAGTATTAGAGGATTTCAATTTCGAAACTCCAAAGACTAAAAACTTCTTAAACTTGTTAAGCGCTTTAAATTCTTCTAACGAGAAAACATTAGTTGTTTTAGCCGAAGGAAATGAAAATGTATACTTAGCAAGCAGAAATTTACCTAAAGCAAAAGTTGTAGTTGCTTCTGATTTAAATACATACGATGTATTGGATGCAGCGAAATTAGTATTAACAACAGGTTCTGTTAAAACATTAGAGGAGGCATTAGCAAAGTAATATGGAAATTTTAAAAAAACCAGTGCTTACAGAAAAAGCCGCTCTGTTAACTGACAAATTAAACCGTTACACTTTCCAGTGTGATTATAGAGCTAACAAAATCCAGATCAAAGCTGCTGTTGAAGCGATGTATGGTGTTACTGTTGAGGACGTAAATACACAGGTTATCGTTGGAAAAAATAAAACGAGATCAACAAAAACTGGAATTGTACAAGGTAGATCAGCAAAATATAAAAAAGCTATCATTACCTTAAAAGCAGGCGAAACTATTGACTTTTATAGCAATATTTAATTGAATTATGGGCTTAAGAAAATTTAAACCAGTAACTCCGGGTACCCGTTTCAGAATTGGAAATGATTTCACTGAAATCACGACCAAAACTCCTGAAAAATCTCTTGTAGTAAAAGGAAAGAGATCAGGTGGCCGTAACAGTGCTGGTAAAATGACTATGCGTTATATCGGTGGGGGACACAAGCAATTGTACCGATTAATTGACTTCAAACGCGACAAGAAAGATATCCCCGCAACAGTAGCTACAGTAGAATACGATCCAAATCGTACTGCCCGTATCGCTTTATTACATTATGCAGATGGTGAGAAAAGATATATCATCGCTCCAGAAGGTATTAAAGTAGGACAAAAAGTAGTTTCTGGTGATACAGCAACACCTGAGATAGGAAATGCTTTAACACTTGCAAAAATCCCTCTAGGTTCTATTATTCATAACATTGAATTAAAACCAGGTAGAGGTGGTCAGATTGCAAGAAGTGCCGGATCTTATGCACAATTAGCAGCGAGAGATGGTAAATATGCAACCATAAAATTACCTTCAGGAGAGACCCGTTTAATCTTGGTTACTTGTATAGCAACAATCGGAACAGTATCTAACTCTGAACACGCTAACGAAGTATTAGGTAAAGCAGGTAGAAAACGTTGGTTAGGCCGCCGTCCAAGAGTGAGAGGTGTAGCGATGAACCCTGTTGATCACCCTATGGGAGGTGGTGAAGGTAGATCATCTGGTGGTCACCCACGCTCTAGAAATGGCGTTTTAGCTAAAGGTTTCAAAACCCGTGATAAAAAGAAATACTCAGATCGTTTCATCGTTGAAAGGAGGAAGAAATAATGTCTCGTTCGATTAAAAAAGGACCTTATATTGATCATAACTTAGATAGAAAAGTTACTGCCATGAACGATTCTGGCAAAAGAACTGTAATCAAAACATGGTCAAGAAGATCAATGATTTCTCCGGATTTCGTAGGTCATACATTTGCAGTACACAACGGAAATAAATTTATTCCGGTTTATGTAACCGAGAATATGGTTGGTCACAAATTAGGCGAATTCGCTCCAACCAGAACATTTAGAGGTCACTCTGATAAGAAAAGATAATTAAGAAATGGAAGCAATAGCAAAATTAAATAATTGCCCTACTTCGCCTCGTAAAATGAGACTAGTTGTTGATCTAATCAGAGGTGAACGCGTTGAGAAGGCTTTATATATTTTAAAATACACCAATAAGGAAGCTGCTGGTAAAGTTGAGAAACTTTTATTGTCAGCAATAAAAAATTGGGAAGTAAAAAACGAGGGTCAAAGCACTGAAGACGCTCAGTTGTATGTGAAATACATCTCTGTAGATGGTGGACGTCAATTGAAACGTTTAAGACCAGCTCCTCAAGGTCGCGGGTACAGAATTCGTAAGCGTTCTAACCACGTAACTTTAGTAGTAGATAGCAAAATTGTTGAACCTCAAACTAACTAATCAGAAATGGGACAAAAAGCTAATCCAATAGGAAATAGGTTAGGTATCATCAGAGGATGGGATTCTAACTGGTATGGAGGTAATAACTACTCTGACAAATTAGTTGAGGACGAGAAAATCCGTAAATATCTTTCTGTACGTGTTGCAAAAGGTGGAGTTTCTAAAGTTGTTATCGAAAGAACATTAAAACGTATTACAGTAACAATTCATACTGCTCGTCCAGGAATCGTTATCGGTAAAGGCGGATCGGAAGTTGATAAGATCAAAGAAGAGTTAAAGAAATTGACTAAGAAAGATGTTCAAATCAATATTTTCGAGATTAAACGTCCTGAACTGGATGCGAAATTGGTTGCTGACGGCGTAGCGAAACAATTAGAGGCTCGTATCTCTTTCAGAAGAGCTATGAAAACTTCAATTGCTTCAACCATGAGAATGGGTGCTGAAGGTATCAAGATTATGTGCTCTGGCCGTTTAGGCGGTGCAGAGATGGCTCGTTCTGAACAATACAAAGAAGGTAGAATTCCATTACATACATTCAGAGCAGATATCGATTATGCTTTAGGTGAAGCATTAACTACTTACGGTAAAATTGGTATCAAAGTATGGATTTGTAAAGGAGAAGTTTACGGTAAGAGAGATTTATCTCCAAATATCGGAGCTAATACTGGAAAAGGTGGAAAATCTGAAGGTTCTTCAAACTTCGGCGGAAGAGGCGAAAGAGGAGACAGAAAAGGCGGTAACCGTGGCGGTAACCACCGTGGAGGTAAAGGAAAAAGATAATTCAGTAAACACTATCGTTTAACGATTAAAGAAAAAAGTAATGTTACAGCCAAAAAGAACGAAGTTCAGAAAAATGCAGAAGGGCAGAATGAAAGGCCTTGCCACTCGTGGCGCTGAGCTTGCATTCGGTTCATTCGGAATAAAATCAATGGAAGAGTGTTGGATTACCAGCCGCCAGATTGAAGCTGCCCGTATTGCGGTAACACGTTTTATGAAACGTGAGGGTCAGGTTTGGATCCGTATCTTCCCAGACAAGCCGGTTACTAAAAAGCCAGCTGAGGTACGTATGGGTAAAGGTAAGGGTGCTCCTGAGTACTGGGTAGCAGTAGTTAGACCAGGCAGAATCCTTTTCGAAGCAGAAGGTGTGCCTTACGAAATAGCTAAAGAAGCTATGCGTTTAGCTGCTCAAAAATTACCTGTACAAACTAAGTTTGTTGTACGTAGAGATTACGTAGAAGCATAAAATCGGTTTTTAGTTTCATAGCTAGCCGTTACCTAGCTATGATTAACTTTAACTAACAACTATTAATAAAATGAAATACGCAGAAATATCAGCGCTGACTAACGAGGAAATCGTTGCCAAGATTCAGGAAGGCAAAGCTACTCTAACGAAGTTGAAATTTGCTCATGCAGTTTCTTCTGTAGAGAACCCTTCTAGAATCAACAAGGCTAGAAAAGAAATAGCCCGCTTGAACACAGAATTATCTAAGCGTAAGGCTGAGGCAGCTTCTGAAAGTAACTCATAATTTTAGAGTCGACATGGAAAGAAATTTAAGAAAAACAAGAATTGGGTTAGTGGTTAGCAACAAAATGGAGAAATCTATCGTAGTTGCAGTTGAAAGAAAGGTGAAGCACCCGATTTATGGTAAGTTCGTAAAAACGACAACCAAATTTATGGCTCATGACGAGAAAAATGATTGCGGTATTGGTGATACTGTTTTGATCATGGAGACACGTCCTCTGAGTAAGAACAAAAACTGGAGATTAGTTGAAATTTTAGAAAGGGCTAAGTAAGATGGTACAACAGGAATCACGATTAAACGTAGCTGACAACTCTGGAGCTAAAGAAGTTTTAGTTATCCGTGTGTTAGGTGGTACCCGCAAGAGATACGCTTCAATTGGTGATAAGATCGTAGTAAGTGTAAAATCTGCACTTCCTTCAGGAAACATCAAAAAAGGTACTGTATCTAAAGCTGTGGTAGTTAGAACGAAGAAAGAAATCAGAAGAAAAGACGGTTCTTATATTCGTTTTGACGACAACGCGGCAGTATTGTTAAACAACCAAAACGAGCCGAGAGGTACTCGTATCTTTGGTCCAGTTGCAAGAGAGTTGCGTGAAAAACAATTCATGAAAATTGTATCATTAGCACCGGAGGTATTGTAAAATGGAAAAGAAGAAAACAACACCTAAATTAAAGATCCGCAAAGGCGATTTAGTAAAGGTTATCGCTGGAGACTCTAAAGGACAGCAAGGGAAAATAGTTGAGGTTTTGGTTAAAGAGAACAGAGCTATTGTTGAAGGTATCAACATGGTTTCTAAACATACTAAACCAAGTGCTTCTAACCCTAACGGTGGTATTATAAAAAAAGAAGCCCCAATTCATATTTCTAACTTAATGTTGGTAGATCCTAAATCAGGTAAACCGACAAGAGTTGGCAGAGTGAAAAACTCTGAAGGCAAGTTAGTTAGAGTAGCAAAAAAATCTGGGGAGGAGATTAAGTAATGGCTTATACACCAAGATTAAAAAGTAAATATAAAGAGGAAATCGTATCAGCGCTTAAGGATAAATTCCAATACAAAAGCGTTATGCAGGTTCCTAAGTTAGAGAAAATAGCTATCAACCAAGGTGTTGGAGCTGGAGTAACTGATAAAAAAGTTGTCGAGTTTGCTATTTCTGAATTAACTACAATTACCGGTCAGCAAGCGGTTGCTGCTAAGTCTAAGAAAGATATTTCGAACTTTAAATTACGTAAAGGGATGCCTGTAGGTGTTCGTGTAACTTTACGTGATAACCAAATGTACGAATTCTTAGATCGTTTAGTAGCTGTTGCTTTACCTCGTATCCGTGACTTTAAAGGTATTAACGATAAAGGTTTCGATGGAAAAGGTAACTATACATTAGGTGTATCTGAGCAAATCATTTTTCCTGAGATCAACATTGACAAAATCAATAAGATTCAAGGTATGGATATCACTTTTGTAACTAGTGCAAAAACTGATGTTGAAGCGTTAGAGTTACTAAAACAGTTCGGTTTACCATTTAAAAATCAAAATAAATAACAATGGCTAAAGAAGGATTAAAAGCCCGCGAAATTAAGCGTCAAAAATTAGTAGCTAAATTTGCTGCTAAACGCGAGGCTCTAAAAGCAGCTGGTGATTACGAAGCGCTTGACAAATTGCCTAAAAATGCATCTCCAGTTCGTTTGCACAACCGTTGTAAATTAACAGGGCGTCCAAGAGGTTATATGCGTCAATTCGGTATTTCGCGTGTTACTTTTCGTGAAATGGCCTTAGCAGGTAAGATACCAGGAGTTAAAAAAGCTAGCTGGTAATAAAATAAAAAAACTAAAAGATTTTTTTGTACTTTTGCAGTCCAAAAAAATCTTTTTATTTAATATAATAAAATGTATACAGATCCAATAGCAGATTATCTTACAAGAGTAAGGAATGCCATTAAGGCCAACCATAGGGTTGTTGAAATTCCTGCATCAAACATCAAAAAGGAAATTACAAAAGTACTTTTTGAAAAAGGTTACATCACGAACTATAAGTTTGAGGAAACGAATTCTCAAGGTACAATTAAAGTAGCTTTGAAATATCATCCGATAACTAAAGTTCCTGCTATTCGCACAATCACAAGAGCGAGTAAACCAGGTTTGAGAAAGTATGCAGGAGTAGGTACTATGCCACGAGTATTAAACGGTTTAGGTATTGCAATTTTGTCCACTTCTAAGGGAGTAATGACTGATAAGGAAGCCAAACAGTTAAATGTAGGCGGTGAAGTTTTATGTTATGTTTATTAATAGGAGGAGATAGATATGTCAAGAATAGGAAAAGCCCCAATTTCAATCCCTTCTGGTGTTACTGTAGCGGTATCTAAAGATAACGTTGTAACAGTAAAAGGCCCTAAAGGTGAATTGTCGCAAAAAATTGATTCTGATATTATCGTTGAACAAGAAGAGGGAACTCTTTTAGTTAAACGTCCTTCAGACCAAAAAAGACATAAAGCTTTACATGGTTTATACAGAGCTTTACTTAATAACATGGTTTTAGGTGTTACAGAAGGTTTTAAAATCACTCAGGAGTTAGTGGGTGTTGGTTATAGAGCTTCTAATACAGGTAATATCCTAGATCTAGTTTTAGGTTTCTCTCACCACGTAGTATTTGCTTTGCCAGATGAGGTTAAAGTTACGACTACTTCGGAGAAAGGTAAAAACCCAACAATCACATTAGAATCGATAGATAAGCAATTGCTAGGTCAGGTTGCGGCTAAGATTCGTTCATTGAGAGCTCCTGAGCCGTATAAAGGTAAAGGTATCAAGTTTGTTGGTGAAACATTAAGAAGAAAAGCAGGTAAATCAGCAGCTAAAAAATAATTGTAATGGCAGGAAAAGTTAGATTATCTCGTAGAGATAGAATAAAAAAAGGTATCAGAAGAAGAGTTTCTGGTTCTTCAGAGCGCCCTCGTTTAACTGTTTTCAGAAGTAACAAGGGAATTTATGCTCAGGTAATTGATGATAATGCTGGAAAAACTTTAGTTGCTGCTTCATCATCGGAAAAAGATTTCAGTGCAACGGGCAATAAAGTAGATCAATCTAAAGAGGTTGGTAAAAAAGTTGCTGAGAAGGCAATTGCTGCTGGAATTACGAAAGTAGTGTTTGATAGAAACGGTTACTTATATCATGGCCGTATCAAATCATTGGCAGATGGTGCCCGTGAAGCAGGTTTAATCTTTTAATTTCAGAAGCAGATGTCAACTATCAATATAAAAAGAGTAAAAGCAAACGAGATTGAGTTAAAAGATCGTTTGGTAAGCATCCAACGTGTTGCTAAAGTTACTAAAGGTGGACGTACTTTCAGTTTTTCAGCTATCGTAGTTGTAGGTGATGAGAACGGTGTGGTAGGTTACGGTTTAGGAAAAGCAAAAGAGGTTACTGAAGCTATTGCAAAAGGTATAGATGATGCTAAAAAGAACTTGGTTAGAGTTCCGGTAATCAACGGTACAGTACCTCATGCACAAGAAGGTAAATTTTCTGGAGGTTATGTATTAGTTAAACCTGCAGCGAATGGTACTGGAGTTATTGCAGGTGGTGCAATGAGGGCAGTTTTGGAGTCAGCTGGTATTCATAACGTATTAGCTAAGTCTAAGGGTTCTTCTAATCCGCACAACGTGGTTAAAGCTACGGTAGCTGCTCTGGCTCAAATGAGAGATGCTCGTACAGTAGCGCATCACAGAGGTGTTTCATTAGATAAAGTTTTTAACGGATAATACGATGGCTAAGATCAAAATAACTCAAATTAAGAGCGTGATCGATAGAAGTGAGCGCCAAAAAAGAACTATCCAGGCTTTAGGGTTAAAAAAAGTTAATCAGAGCGTGGAAGTTGAAGCTACTCCGGCAATCATCGGAATGGTTAAAGCAGTGAATCATTTGGTAGCAATTGAAAAAATTTAATTACCATGAATTTAAGTAACTTAAAACCTGCAGAAGGTTCAATAAAAAATAGAAAGAGAATAGGTCGTGGAACGGGATCTGGTCGCGGTGGTACTTCTACACGTGGTCATAAAGGAGCTGGTTCTAGATCAGGTTATTCTTCAAAGGTAGGTTTTGAAGGAGGTCAGATGCCTTTACAACGTCGTGTTCCTAAAGTTGGCTTTAAAAACGCTAACCGAGTAGAATACGTAGGTGTGAATCTAGATATTCTTCAAGCACTTGTTGAGAAATTTAATTTATCAGCAGTAGATTTTGAAACGCTAAAAGCTCACGGTTTGGTATCTAAAAATGATATCGTGAAAATTTTGGGAAGAGGCGAATTAAAAGCTAAATTAGAAGTTAAAGCACATGCATTTACAGCAACTGCACAAAAAGCTATTGAAGCTGCAGGTGGTTCTGTTGTTAAACTATAATTAATGAAGAAGCTGTTCACAACTTTATCCAATATTTGGAAAATTGAGGAATTAAGAGTGCGTATTTTATACACGCTCTTAATTCTTTTAGTTTATAGAATCGGGTCTTTTATAGTATTACCCGGTGTAGATCCAAGATCTCTTGAAGGACAAGCAAAAGAAGGATTGTTAGGTCTATTAAACATGTTTGCTGGAGGGTCGTTCTCTAGAGCGTCAATCTTCGCATTAGGTGTTATGCCCTACATTTCTGCGTCTATTGTTATCCAATTACTAGGAATAGCAGTTCCTTATTTCCAGAAGTTGCAGAAGGAAGGTGAAAGCGGAAGAAAAAAAATCACTCAGATTACACGTTATTTAACAATCGCAATTACAGCTTTACAAGCTATTGGTTATGTTAAATCTCAAATTGGTCCGGAAGCTAGATTAATATCAGATCCATTGTTCAGCATTTCTGCTATGGCGATATTAACTGCCGGAACTATGTTTGTAATGTGGATGGGTGAGAAGATTACTGATAAAGGTATCGGTAACGGTATTTCCTTACTAATTATGGTAGGAATTATTGCTCAATTACCATACGGAATTTCAGCAGAATTTATTAGCAGAAATACAGGACAAGGAGGTTTAATAGCATTCTTTATTGAGTTTGTTGCCCTTTTTGCAGTGATAATGTTTACTGTACTTATTATTCAGGGTACACGTAAAATTCCTGTACAATATGCTAAGAAGATTGTTGGAAATAAACAATATGGTGGTGTTAGACAGTATATTCCTTTAAAGCTTAATGCAGCAGGGGTTATGCCTATCATTTTTGCCCAAGCAATTATGTTCATACCGTCAACAATTGGACAGTTTTTTCCAAGTGCGCAATCTTCTGTTCTGGCTTCTTTTAGTGATTATACATCAGTTGCATATAATTTAACATTTGCTATATTGATTATATTGTTTACGTTCTTTTATACCGCTATCACAATCAATCCAACTCAAATGTCGGATGATATGAAAAAGAACGGTGGTTTTATTCCAGGTGTTAAACCAGGTAAAAGCACATCAGATTATATAGACAGTGTTATTTCGAAGATAACTTTGCCCGGTTCTATTTTCCTGGCATTAATAGCGATTTTACCTTCATTAGCGATTATTTTGGGAGTTAACTCTCAATTTGCACATTTCTTTGGTGGTACTTCTCTGTTAATTTTAGTTGCTGTTGTTTTAGATACATTACAACAGATAGAAAGTTATTTGCTGATGCGTCACTATGATGGCTTAATGAAAACTGGCAGAATTAAAGGACGTAGCGATGTGAGTGTTGCTTCAGCAGGCTCAGCTATTTAATATCATGTCAAAAGTAATTTTTAAAACTGACGAAGAAATAGAATTGATAAGGGAAAGTTCCCAGTTAGTTTCTAAGACTTTGGCAGAAGTAGCAAAAGTTATTGCTCCTGGTATCACTACTCTTAAGCTGAATAATTTAGCAGAAGAGTTTATTAGAGATAACGGAGCAATACCTGCTTTTTTAAATTACAACGGTTTTCCTTATTCATTATGTATATCACTGAATGATCAGGTAGTTCATGGTTTTCCTAGTAATTACGAACTGAAAGAAGGTGATATTGTGTCTGTAGACTGTGGGGTTATTAAAAATAATTTTTTTGGAGATTCTGCATATACATTTGCTGTTGGTGACATTTCTTCTGAAGCCAGGGAATTATTAGATGTTACAAAGGAGTGTTTGAATAGGGGGATAGAGAAGGCTTTGTCCGGAAGCAGGATAGGAGACATAGGCTTTGCTGTTCAGGATTATGCAGAGAGAAATGGTTTTGGTGTAGTAAGAGAATTGGTAGGGCATGGTGTTGGACATAACTTACACGAAAAGCCGGAGGTTCCTAACTACGGACGCCGAGGTTCGGGAATGAAACTTCAGGAAGGAATGGTGATAGCAATAGAGCCAATGATTAATGGGGGGAAAGCGGGAGTAAAGTTTTGGAATGACGGATGGACAGTTTCTACTACAGATGGAAAGCTTTCGGCTCACTTCGAACATACCGTAGCAATTAAGAAAGGAAAGGCTGATATCTTGTCAACTTTTGATTACATAGAAGAAGTTTTGAATAAAGTTTAATTTTATAAAAAAAATTATTTAATTTTGCGTCCCGCTTTACGCGGTGGAAATTAAGTAATAAAAGGAAAAATATGGCTAAACAGTCCTCTATAGAGCAAGACGGAGTAATAAAAGAAGCATTATCTAATGCAATGTTTCGTGTTGAATTAGAGAATGGCCACGAGATCATAGCACATATTTCTGGTAAAATGAGGATGCACTACATCAAAATATTACCAGGAGACCGAGTGAAATTGGAGATGTCACCATATGATCTTACAAAGGGCAGAATAACTTATAGATATAAATAAGAAAATGAAAGTTAGAGCATCAATCAAAAAGCGCAGCGCTGATTGTAAAATAATCCGTAGAAAAGGAAAATTATACGTGATTAACAAAAAGAATCCGAAATACAAACAGCGTCAAGGTTAATCGTAATTTTAAACTATCAACAAATAATAAATGGCAAGGATAGCAGGTATAGATTTACCAAAAAACAAAAGAGGAGAGATCGGCCTTACTTATATTTACGGAATTGGAAGAAAGACAGCTCAAAATATTTTGACTCAAGCTGGTATCAGTTTCGATAAGAAAGTTCAAGAATGGACCGATGAAGAATTAACAGCCATCCGTAACATTATTTCTGAGTCAATCAAAGTTGAAGGTCAACTAAGATCGGAAGTTCAATTAAACATTAAGCGTTTAATGGATATTGGATGTTACAGAGGATTACGTCACAGAAAAGGATTACCATTACGTGGTCAGAGAACTAAAAACAATTCTCGTACTCGTAAAGGAAAGAGGAAAACTGTTGCGAATAAGAAAAAGGCTACTAAATAATATTTGATAGTAAGAAATGGCTAAGTCAAAAAAAGTTACCAAAAAGCGTATAGTAGTGATTGAACCGGTAGGTCAAGCACATATCAACGCTACCTTTAACAACATTATCATTACCTTAACCAACAACCAAGGTCAAACAATTTCTTGGTCTTCTGCAGGTAAACAAGGTTTTAAAGGTTCTAAGAAAAATACTCCATATGCTGCTTCTCAAGCTGCAAGTGATTGCGGTAAAGTTGCATATGATTTAGGATTACGTAAAGTTGAAGTTTTTGTAAAAGGTCCAGGTTCAGGTCGTGAGTCTGCTATCCGTACATTACAAAATGCAGGTATAGAAGTGACAACTATTAAAGATATCACTCCACTACCTCACAACGGTTGTCGTCCTCCAAAAAGAAGAAGAGTTTAATAATTTTAAAGATAAGATTCTCTCGATATAGTCGAGAAGATACTTTAAGTAGAAAAAGAAATGGCAAGATATACAGGCCCAAAATCGAAAATTGCTCGTAAATTCAGAGAACCAATTTTCGGACCAGATAAAGCATTAGAAAGAAAAAATTACCCTCCAGGACAACACGGTCCTTCTAAAAGAAGAGGTAAACAATCTGAATATTCTATTCAGTTAACAGAAAAGCAAAAAGTAAAATACACTTACGGTGTATTGGAGAAACAGTTCTCTAACTTGTTTAAAAAAGCATCTGCAAAAGGTGGTATTGCTGGTACTAACTTATTGCAATTATTAGAAGCTCGTTTAGATAATGTTGTTTACCGTTTAGGTATTGCTACAACAAGATCTGCAGCTCGTCAATTGGTTTCTCACAGGCACATTTTGGTAAACGGTGAATTGGTAAATATTCCATCTTTCTCTGTTAGACCTGGTGATGTTATAGAAGTTCGTGAGAAATCTAAATCTTTAGAAGCGATCACAAATTCTGTAGCTGGACGTACTATTAATAAGTACTCTTGGTTGGAGTGGGACTCGAAAAATTTGACAGGTAAATTTATTCAATTTCCTGACAGAGAGAGCATCCCTGAAAACATTAAAGAGAACTTAATCGTCGAGTTATACTCTAAATAATGATACTCCCCTTTGCCAACTTTTAAAGTTGGCATTGGTTGTTTATCTAAAAATTAACGATAAAATACAAGGCAATAAATGGCAATTTTAGCATTTCAGAAACCTGATAAAGTTATTATGCAGAAGTCTACAGACTTCGACGGTACGTTTGAATTTCGTCCGTTGGAGCCTGGATTTGGTGTTACTATAGGTAACGCTTTAAGAAGAATTTTGTTATCGTCTTTAGAAGGTTACGCAATTACCTCAGTAAGATTCTCAGGTGTTTCTCACGAGTTCTCTACAATTAAAGGTGTAGCTGAAGACGTTGTTGATATCATCTTGAATCTTAAGCAAGTTCGTTTCAAAAAGACAGGAGAGTCTGGTGATTCAGAAAAAATATTTGTTATCATCAATGGACAGGAGAGTTTTAAAGCTGGTGATATCACTAAGTTTTCTAACAATTTTGAGGTTTTAAACCCTGACTTTGTTGTTTGTAACATGGAAAGTTCTGTTACTTTGGAAATAGAACTTACTATTAACAAAGGTAGAGGTTATGTAGCAGCAGAAGAAAACAAAAATGCTGATGCAGCAGTAGGCGTTATTGCTATCGACTCTATTTATACGCCAATCAAGAACGTTAAGTACACTATTGAGAACTATCGTGTTGAACAAAAAACCGATTACGAGAAGTTGTTACTTGATATTTCTACAGATGGCTCTATCCATCCAGAAGATGCTTTGAAGGAAGCAGCTAAGATTCTTATACAACACTTCATGTTATTCTCAGATGAGAATTTGATTTTGGAATCTCAAGCTAAAGAAGAGACTAAGGAAGTTGATGAAGAAGTGTTACACATGCGTAAAATTCTTAAAACTGAATTAGTTGATTTAGATCTTTCTGTAAGAGCGTTAAACTGTTTGAAAGCAGCTGATATCCGTTCTTTGGCCGATTTAGTTTCTTATGATGTTGCTGATATGTTAAAATTCAGAAACTTCGGTAAGAAGTCTTTAACAGAAATCCAGGAACTGGTTAAATCAAAAGGTTTATCATTTGGAATGAACCTGTCTAAATATAAATTAGACGAAGAATAAAATGTAAATAACGCATAATTCCCGGTTCGCCATAGGGGCTAGAGCTGACGGTATGCGTAAATAAATAAAGTAATGAGACACGGAAACAAGGTTAATCATTTAGGACGTACAGATAGCCACAGAAAAGCAATGTTGGCTAACATGGCTTCGTCTTTAATTCTTCACAAGCGTATTACTACGACTTTAGCGAAAGCAAAAGCTTTACGTACTTATGTAGAGCCTCTTTTGACTAAATCAAAAAATGATACTACACATTCTCGTCGTGTGGTTTTTTCTAAATTACAGAACAAAGAAGTTATCACTGTCTTATTCCGTGAAGTAGCTGAAAAAATCGCTAACAGACCAGGTGGTTATACTCGTATCATTAAGTTAGGAAATCGTTTAGGAGATAACGCTTCTATGGCGCTTATCGAGTTAGTAGATTTCAATACAGTTTACGGTGTTGAAGCTAAAGCTGAGAAGAAAACTACTCGTAGAAGAGGTTCTTCTAAAGCTAAGAAGGCTGCTCCAGCTGCTGAAGAAGTAGTTGCGGAGGAGAAAGTAGAAGAAGTTACTCCAGAAGTAGCTGAATCTAATGAAGAAGGTACAGAAGAGGCTAAATAATAAAAAAGCTGTTTTTGATTTAAAAGGCTCTTGAATTTTCAAGAGCCTTTTTTATTAAATTTGTCTAACATTCCGAGTATCCCAAATACTCCTCCTGTATGAATCATTATTATCTTGCTGTTTGGTTTTATTTTACCCTGTTTTACCTGATCTATGATAGCAAATAGCGTTTTTCCTGTATAAATAGGATCGGTAAGCATGCCAGTATGCTTACTAACGTATTGAATAAACTCTATGAGTTTCGGCTTGGTTTTCGCGTAACCGCCGAAATGGTAATCGTGAAGTATATTATATCGATACGGTTTGTCCAGAAGTAAATTGATATCTTCGGAAATTGATTCATATCCTTTCAGAACGCAGACTATATTAATCTCAGTTTCTAAGTTTTTTAGTGCAATTTCATTGATTATTCCTGATGCGGTGGTTCCTGTACCCGCTGCGCAGAAAATATAATTATATGCTCTCTTTAATTCTTTGATAATCTCTCTACATCCCTTTTCCGCCAGTTTTCCGGCACCACCTTCGTCTATAAAGTAAGTGTCGGTCTCTTCTGTGAAAATGTCGTTATAAAGCTTTATTTTGTGCTTATAGGCTTCTCTATTTACAAAGCATAGGCTCATGCCGAATATTTTACAAAGAGAGAGCATGGGGTTATAGATCTCTTCTCCTCTTATAAATCCTGTAGTTTTAAAGCCAAATTTGGCGCCGGCAGCAGCCAGGGCTAAAATATGATTAGAATATGCTCCACCGAAACTTACGAGGTGCTTCTTACCCTGCTTTTCTGCTTCTATCAGGTTATATTTTAATTTACGCCATTTGTTTCCAGAAATAAAAGGATGTATCAAATCATCCCGTTTGATGAATAATCTTACATTATTATCTTTAAGTATAGGAAGGTGTATCTCTTCTTCGGGGCTATGAATTTCAAAATCAAACATTCGCAAATTTATATAAAATAAAAAAGGCTAATCATAAGATCAGCCTAAATACATTGATATGAATTATTGCTTATTTACCTATACCAAAACCGATACCTGCTGTTACAGATTGGTAATCACTGATATTGTATGCTCCGTATAATCTAAAAAAAGCAAGATGTAGCCCAAAACCAAGAGATCCTCTAAATGCAGAAACATCTGTTTGTTTAATTCTTACCGGATCTACTAAATCATTTTCCCCATTAAATTTATAAGTACCTAAGATGCCGATATCCGTTTTTGCGGAATTATAACCAATACTAGCAAAAGGAGTAAATATTGCTAATTTCTTAGATACGATTAAATCGGCGGTAACACCAGAAAACTTGCCTTCAATTCTTTGTTTTAGATCGTTAGTGTCATCATCGCCAATTTGATCTTTTACTGCAACTTTGTGGTCGTAATTAATTTGGTTATACCCTAAAGCTACAGCTAAATCGATAGGGATGATTTTTTCAGTTTTCCAAGGGAGTAACTTTGTTATCTCTTTTTTTACACCAATTCCCCAGGATCCAACTTTTCCAAAGTCATCATTTCCGACTTTTGGGGTGAATCTTGCAGAAATTTCGGTATCGTAAACTAGCCCTACAGTTAATTGTATCTGCGGGCTCGGAACAATGTGAAACCCTGCTCCGGACGGCATTTGAAACTCAATATTTGAATTGTTTTTATCTGTTAAGGTAATACCTCCGTCGTCTTTACCAAAAACTGTGGGAGTTATTGAACTGCTTCCGGAAGCCGGTTTGAATCTGGTTAAACCCAGAGAATTGACGTCAAAAGTCTGATCTGATGTTGGAACGAATGCTCCGCTGGCTTGAATTCTTAAATCGAATTTCCCCAGATTTTTAGCTTTAGCGGAATTAAACCAACCATTGTTCATTCCAGAACCAAGCCCTTTAAAAAAAGGGTTTAGATACGCCTGGGTTATTTTTGTAGCATCTTCTCTTGCTTTAATCAAATCTATAGCATCTCCTTGGGAAAATGCTGATTTGGCAGATAAAAAAATAATGGAACTTAATAAAATACTTTTGGCGAGTGATAATTGTACTCTCATTTTTGTCTAATGTTTGAAGTAAATAGTTTTTATAAGGAAAGGTATAAAATTAACTACAAACATTATGTTTTTTCTTACTTTTTTCATGGCGGATGTTTCTTTTAAATACGCAAGCGGTAGCAAAAGTGATACCAGTTGTAGCTTTTTTTTTTGATAAAATTTAAAAAGGTACTTTTGTGCTATGAATGAATTTCCAGACTATGTAGAAACGGAGGAAAGTGACCTTTACGAGCATTTTAGAGTTGTTGTGGATAAAGGGCAATCGTCAATTAGAATAGACAAATTTTTGATGGTTCGTCTGGAAAATGCTTCAAGAAATAAAATACAGAATGCAATTGAGCAGGGAAATGTACTTGTTAATGGAAAGGCCATTAAACCCAGTTATAAGATTAAGCCCCTAGATGATATTTCTATAGTTCTGCCGCATCCTCCGCGAGATACGGAAGTTTATCCTGAAGATATTCCTATTGATATTATATATGAAGATAATGATGTTGTACTTGTAAATAAAGTAGCGGGAATGGTTGTTCATCCAGGATACGGAAATTGGTCTGGAACTTTGGTGAATGCACTTACTCATCATTTTTCTCAATTACCTCAATTACCTGGAAACGACGGTAGACCAGGTTTGGTTCACAGAATAGATAAAGATACTTCGGGTTTGCTGGTCATATCTAAAAACGAAAAATCAATGGCTTCTTTGGCTAAGCAATTTTTCGATCACTCTATCAAAAGGAAGTATCTTGCTTTAGTTTGGGGGGATTTGCCTGAAGATGGTATAATTAGTGGCTATATTGGACGAAGTATAAAAGATAGAAAAGTGATGGATCTATATGACGATCCCGAAAAAGGGAAATGGTCTGTTACTCATTATAAAGTTGTAAAGCGATTGAATTATGTTACCCTAATTGAATGTCAATTGGAGACTGGCCGTACTCATCAAATAAGGGCGCATATGAAGGCTATAGGGCATCCTTTATTTAATGACACTGCTTATGGAGGAGATAAAATTCGTAAGGGAACAATATTTGCTAAGTACAAACAGTTTATAGATAATTGTTTTGCAGTTATGCCAAGACAGGCACTTCATGCAAAATCGTTGGGATTTATTCATCCTACAACAAAAAAAGAGGTTTATTTTGAAAGTGAGCTTCCTGATGATTTTAGTCAGGTACTCGAGAAATGGGAAAGTTATATAAAGAATCAGTAATTATTAGCGCTTAGATGTCGAAACGATTTATAAATTTTAACGGAGAGATTTTACAGGAAGAGGAGAAAGTATTAAGTTTAGCAAACAGGGGGTTTAAATATGGTGATGGCCTATTTGAAACTATGCGAATGAGCAGAGGAAAACTAAACTTTCCTGAAGAACATGCTGAGCGGCTTCAAAAAGGGATGAAAACCTTGAAGATAGAAGGGTATTCTTATCTGGATGCTTATTTCTTAAAAGAAGTTACCGAGGACTTGGCTAAAAGAAATAAGATTAGTCAGAATGCGAGATTCAGACTTACAGTTTTTAGGGATTCAGATGGGCTTTATACACCGACTGACAATAAAAATGGATATAGTTTAGAAGTTAGTCCTTTAGAATCGGCTTACTATAATATCAACAGTAAGGGGTTAATTATGGATGTTTATGATGACATTCTGAAACCCATTAATAAGCTTTCAAATTTAAAAACTTGTAGTGCTTTGCCATTTGTAATGGCAGGACTTTACAAACAGCAGCATAGACTTGACGATGTTTTTATCTTAAATCAGAACGGATTCCTTTGTGAAGCATTAAGTTCCAATGTATTTCTGGTATATAAAGGCCAAATTTACACACCAGCTTTAAGTGAAGGTTGCGTAGCCGGAGTAATGCGCCAGGTTGTGATTAATTTGGCAGCTGAGCATCAACTGGATATCATAGAAGCTCAAATTAACCCCGAAATTTTAAATGAAGTAGAGGAAGTTTTCGTAACCAATGCGATTAATGGTATACAATGGGTAATGGGATTTAACCGGAAACGCTATTTTAATGAAGTTTCTAAAATGCTCTTGGAAAGGCTGAACTCATTTAATAAGGTATAAAAGGAAATATGCCAAATTAAAAACGTTGCCATTTAAGCTACTTTAGAGTGATTCAGTTCGATTAGGGGAAATATTTCTTTCGGTCATTCCCAAAAGAAATATTTCCCTTAAATCTAAATAAAAGTACCTTGATTATAACTTCGTTCCCCGTAAGAATTCGTCTATTTTCATTCTTTTTTTACCCTCAAGTTGGAGTTCTTTTATAGAGATTAGTCCGTCAGAAGTTGCAAATTTCAGATAGGTTTTGTTATCTGTAATAAATTCTCCCGCTTTTATACCTACACTTTTTTCCTGCTTTTCAGCAGCAAATATTTTTAAGCCTTTTCCATTTAGTGAAGTAAATGCAGTAGGATATGGGCTCATGCCTCTGATTAAATTATAGACCTGTTTGGTGTTTGAATTCCAATCAATCTCGCAATCTTCTTTAAATATTTTCGGGGCATGAACCAAAGTTTCTGCGGCGAATTGATCTTGAGGTTTTTCCACATAGTCTCCGGATTCCACTGCTTTTATAGTTTTCACGAGTAGTTCAGCTCCAACAAACATGAGCTTGTCATGTAGTTCGCCAGCTGTCATATCCTCCTGTATGTCTATTTTTTCTTTAAATAGAATATTTCCTGTATCTATCTCATGCTGCAGAAAAAAAGTAGTAACGCCGGATTCTTTATCTCCATTCAGGATTGCCCAGTTTATAGGTGCCGCACCACGATATTGAGGAAGTAATGAAGCATGCAGGTTTATTGTTCCTTTTGGAGGCATATTCCAGACAATTTCAGGAAGCATACGGAATGCCACAACGATTTGCAGATCAGCTTTCAAGGCCCTTAATTCGCTGATAAAACCTGGATCCTTTAATTTTACCGGTTGTAGTACTTTTAGATTGTGTTCTGTTGCATATTTTTTCACGGCAGATTCAGCTATTTTTTGTCCTCTACCAGAAGGTTTATCAGGTGCAGTGACTACACCAACTATATCGAATCCTGCTTTTATCATAGCATCAAGAGATGCCACAGCAAAATCAGGAGTTCCCATGAATACAATTCTCATTTTATATAAAATATTATAGATATGCGAAAATGAATATTTTAAAACAAACTCGTTAGTTGTACAAAAGATATTTATTTCTGGTCTCTTTGTACTTTTTTAAATCCGATTCCCATGATTTTCTGATTTCTTCTTCAGTTTTGCCATCTATTATTTGCTGCATTAAAATGTCATTTCCAGCGAGTTTATTAAAAAATGGTGTGAAAAATTTTTCTTTTTCAGGAAAGGCTTTGTACAAGTCCAGAATGATTTTTATGTTCAGTTTGTCTTGTTTTCTTGTTTTTTCTATGTCTGTCTCTCTAAAATCTATACCATAGCAAATCTGATTCTCTAAAGGAGGTTGTTTGCTCATTCCCTGAATACTTACAGGAGTGAAATGAAATTGATATTTTCCTTTTAAAAGTGGATGGCCTAAAACCTGAAAAGGGTATGTAGTTCCTCTTCCCTGACTTATGGCAGTGCCTTCAAACATACATAGACTAGGATAGAGATAGATCGAAAGTTCATTAGGAAGGTTTGGAGAAGGTTTTACAGGCAAAGAATATCTCATTCCATGGGCATAATTTGCTAACTTTATAATTTGCAATTCGCATTTTTTTTTATTTTCCAACCAGTTTTCCCCGTTTACCATTTGTGCAAATTCGGCGATTGTTAAACCGTGACCGATAGGGATTTGATGCATTCCGACTCCGGACTTGAATTTCGGATCTAATATAGGACCGTCAATTAACAATCCATTAGGATTCGGCCTATCCAGAATCATCATTGGAATATTATTGTCAGCACAGGCTTGCATCACATAAGCCATTGTAATGGTGTAGGTATAAAATCGTACGCCAACATCTTGAATATCAAAAATCAAAATGTCTATCCCTTTTAAATCTTCTTTAGAAGGAGCGTGTTTTTTGCCATATAAAGAGATTACAGGTAGTCCAGATTTTTTATCTATATAATTCCCTACTTTTTCGCCAGCATCTGCATCGCCCCTGAATCCGTGTTCTGGTCCAAATATTGCTCTTATATCCACGCCTCTCGCTTGTAAAGTGTCAACCAAAGAGATTCCGTTGATTTGAGCAGTTTGATTAACAACAAGCCCAACTTTTTTACCTTTTAAAAGGGGCAGATATTTTTCTGTTTGATCTGCTCCGGTTAATATTTTCTTAGCAGGTTGCTCAACTGGAATTACGCTTTTCTGTTGGTTTTTATTCCTTGTAGTGGAGGATTGGCAGCTGAATGAAATACAGCTGATAATAAGCGAGAGATAAAGTGATTTTTTCATATCAATTTTTTTATTTGAAAAAGCAACAACTCTTTGGTTAAGCTTTTCCTATTTACGTGAAATGATTGCATCTTTGTTACTGTAAAAATAAATAAAAAGCCGTTGAATCTAGGATTATTCATAGCCAAAAGAATCTCTTTTAAAGCCGAGCGTACTTTCTCAAAGTTGATTGTGCGTATAGCAATAGCCGGAATCATGCTGGGACTAAGCGTTATGCTATTGTCTATTGCAGTAATGAAGGGGTTTAAAAACGAAATCAGAGATAAAGTTAGAGGATTTAGTGGCGATATTCTAATCCAAAATTACGATCTGAATACTTCTTACGAAAATAAGCCCTTTGTTTTGGATGATTCGAGTAAGGTTAAGTTATCCGAAGATAAAAATATACGAAGTGTAGTACCTTTTGCCACAAAGCCGGGTATTATAAAAACAGACGAAGAAGTAGAAGGAGTGGTGTTTAAAGGTATCGATGAAACTTATGATACCGAATCTTTTGACAAGATTTTGAAAGAAGGAAGAGGAATAAATTTCAAAGGAGTTAATTCTGGACAACAAATTGTTATTTCGGAAAATATGGCTTCCCGTTTAAATTTAAAAGTGGGAGATAGTTTTCTGATGTATTTTGTACAGGAATCGCTAAGAAAAAGAAAATTTGAAATAGTTGGCATTTATAGTACGGGAGTAGAAGAAGTTGATAAAACCTATGTGATTGGCGATTTAGATCTTATTAGAAGATTAAATAAGTGGAAGGAGGGCGAAGTAGGTGGGTATGAAGTCCGGATAGGTGATTTTACTCAACTGGAAAAGAATGCCTATGAAATTTCGGATAAGATTCAAATGTCTTTAAAAGCAGTGCCAATAACAGAAATGTATTCAACAATTTTCGAATGGCTTTCTTTATTGGATATCAATGCACAGGTTGTATTAATTTTAATGCTAATAGTAGCTATAATTAATATGATCTCCGCTTTATTAATAATGATATTGGAGCGCACATCAATGATTGGTTTATTGAAAGCTTTAGGCGAATCGAATTGGGGAATCAGAAAGATATTTCTCTATAATGCATTTTATCTTATCGTAATAGGTCTGTTTTTGGGAAATCTGTTGGGTTTGGGGCTAGGTTATATACAAGAACGAACCCATTTTTTAAAACTGGACGAGGCTTCATATTATATGAGTTTTATTCCTATACATTTCGAATGGGTGGATGTATTAGCGATTAATTTAGGGACAGTTTTTGTCTGCCTTTTAGTTTTATTAATTCCTTCTATGCTAGTGAGCAAAATCTCTCCGATAAGGGCGTTAGTTTTTAAATAAGTTTTTATTTAAGTGCATTTTTACACTAACTCCGCTTGCTCCAAGTGATAAATTTTGTTGTCCGAACTGTTTAAGTGGATACTTCATAAAAGGTTCTATAGAAAGTGTGGTGACTTTTTTTAGCGGAAATGCAACTCCAAAAGAAAAGTTTACACTTCTAGCGAATTGAAAACTTGATATCGGGCTTTCAGAATGCTCTTCTACTGTAGAAACGGTACTTGTCTCCACACCACTGAATGCAAATCTGGTTACAGAAAAATTATTAAGATATTTCTCACTGATTAGCGCATAAGAGCTCAATCCGGAACTGACAAACCAATTTATCTTTTTGTTATTTGTGGAATACCTGAGGTTTATTGGGATATCCAAACCTACTAATTTAGCATCAGTAAATTGACCGTTGACAATAGAAGCTATAGAATTAGTTAGGGCCATGGCTTGCATGGTATTGTCTTGCGGTGTAGCTAATATTTCATGAGAAAAAGAGCTGGACTGCCTATTGACGTTAATGCCAGAATATATACTTAGTTTTTTGCTAATCTGATATTCGGATACAATACCAATAGAAATATTAATATGATCGTTTATACCAGCATCTGAAAAGTTCATATAAGTAGAGGCGTCCAATGACAATCGGAGATTCCTCAATTTATTTTTAAACGAAGCACTGTTTTTTTGACTTTTGTCGTAAGCAAAAGAAGATCTGCTATTTGCTATATCTGCATAAACCGGAGCATTTTCTTCTTCATCAAGTAAACTCTTCGGTTTTTCTATAGCGATAAGTGATTCTTCGTTTGAAACGTCTCTATAATCAGTTTTATTACTAGCAGGGATTTCTTTATTATTTAAAGAAAATTCCTCTACAAGCGTTTCATGGTTATCTATTGGAGCTATTATCTCATTATCCGCGGTCCTAACGTTATTTGATAAATAGCTTTCCTGATTATGTAAAAGCTTGTGATTCCTTTTATCTGCAGAATACTTATCTACACGATTTTGTGACTCCTTATGTAATGGGGGAGAAAGAACAGGACTATTGTTTTCTTTATCAACGATGTCTTTCAATGGCTTCTCTTTCACGACAAGCTTATTTCCATCATCGATGTGGAGTTGATCACTTGTACTAAAAAACATTAAAAATAACAAAGAAGCCGCGATACCCGAAGGCAATGTCCATAATAAAACTGTTCTACGCCTTTTGTTTCGCAACTTTTTTTGATAATGTAACCAGCCATCATGAGCCATGCCATCGTCATACTCGTCAAAAGTATCTTTTATATGATCTCTTAAAACCTTATCAAACTGCTCTTTCATGATCTAAAAATCTACTATTAACCAATTTTCTCAACTTGTCTTTCGCCCGGGATAAATATACTCTGGAACTGCTTGACGGTATGTCTAAAATGTCTGCTATTTCTTCGTGTGAATATCCGTCAATCTCATATAAATTGAATACTACTTTGTGTATTTCGGGAAGACAGTCTAATAGTTTTAATATGTCTTCCGCATTTATTTTTGCTATAGCATTAAAGTCTGTGGGTTTTTCATCAGCATATTCAATATCTAAAGCTGCTGAATGTTTTAGGTTCTTTCTCCTATTATCGATGGACGAATTAACGACAATTTGCCTAAACCAGGGTTTTATTAAACGATGATCCTCAAAGGTTTTGATTGTTTTAAAAAGCTTAATAAAAGAGTCGTTAACGGCTTCTAGGGCGTCATCTCTATTTATGCAGTATCTTAAAGAAATTCCCATAGCATAGGCGTAAAAACGTTTATAAAGTGCTTCCTGCGCTTTGTAATCATCTTTACGGCATTTTATGATCAATTCCTGATCGCTAAACTTGCTATAAGAACTTTTCATCAATCTCGGCTATTTCTCCAGTATATAAATATACTTAAAATTATCGTCTCGTTTTTTCGTCAATATAATCTCTTTATTGTTTTCGGAAATATAAAAGTCGCCTGTAAAAATAAGGTTCCAATCAAAATCCGCTGTCCACATGTTTTCGTCTGTAAAAGAGATCAGTTTATCTTTAAGAACATATGTTCCGCTACTGGGTTTCATTGGAGAATTTTCGAGAGGTGTAAAGATATATTTTCCTTTTTCCAAAATTAAGGTAAATGAAGTGGGAGCATAGTCCTTTGCTAAATTTTTGGTATAAAAAGAACCTGAATAAGTTTTATCATTTGTGAGCGATGAACTCCTTTCACAGGATATAAATGCTACAAATAATAACAGAATTGATGCAAATGTGTAAGATTGTAAATTGTTTAAATACATAGCATTGCCCTTTATGGGCAATACGTATAAATATTTGCTTATGATACAGCTGTTTAAAAGAATTTATAAGTTTTTGGCTTCGTTCCAGAAAATATCCATTTCTGCCAAGGTCATATCCTCCAAAGACTTACCGTTATCTTTTGCTTTTTCTTCGAGATATTGAAAACGTTTAATGAATTTTTTATTGGTTTTTTCCAAAGCGTTTTCAGGATTGATATTGATAAAACGAGCATAATTGATCAATGAAAAAAGAACATCGCCAAATTCGCTTTCTATTTTCTCCGGATCAGCATCTTTTTGTTCACATTCGTCCCTAAATTCCTGAAGCTCTTCCTGCACTTTTTCCCAAACCTGGTTTTTATTTTCCCAGTCGAATCCGACACCCCTGGCTTTTTCCTGAATTCTGGAAGCTTTTATTAAAGCAGGTAGCGAAGATGGAACTCCACCCAAAACAGATTTATTACCTTCTTTAAGCTTAATTTTTTCCCAATTTTGTTTTACAGCTTCTTCTGTGTCTGCCTGAATGTCGCCGTAAATATGCGGATGTCTGTTAATTAGCTTTTCGCAAACACTATTTAAAACATCAGTAATGTTAAAATCGTTAGTTTCGGACCCTATTTTAGCATAGAAAACCAGATGCAGCATGATATCTCCAAGCTCTTTTTTGATTTCCTGCATATCGTTGTCGATAATGGCATCAGACAACTCGTAAGTTTCTTCAATTGTTAAATGCCTTAACGATTCTAATGTCTGTTTTTTGTCCCAGGGACATTTAAGCCTTAGGTCGTCCATTATGTTTAGTAGTCTGTTAAAAGCTTCAGCAGGTGTGTGTTGGGTGTCGAAAACGTCCATGCGAACAAAGTTAAGGATTTAGTCTTCCGGGTAATGCAACAATTTAATTTCTGCCAAGCCGTTGCTCACCATTTTCCAGTCATGAAACGGGAATTCCAGAAGAGCAATACCAGCGGGAGGGAGATTTATTTCGTCGCCATTAGACAGATAATTAAGCAAATCGGAAATACCGTTATTATGTCCAACCAAGGCAACGAGATGATGTGAATTATTCAGATTATTGACAATTTTGAATAAGGTTTTATAAGAAGCTTCGTAGATGGTTTCTTCAAATACGATAGAAGATACCGGAATTTTTAACTCCTGATTTACGAGATTGAATGTTTGCTTTGTTCGCTTGGAAGGACTGCAAGCTATCAGATCTGGAACTATATGGTTGTGCTTTAGAAAAACTCCTAAATCTTCAGCTTCTTTAATTCCTTTTTTCTTTAGGGGCCTTTCAAAGTCAGATTTTACATCTTCCGGCCATGCGGCAGACGCATGTCTGATGATCAATAACTGTTTAGACATTTTGTAGAATATTTTTTGTTTTCGTAACAATGATTTCCGGTGCTAACCAGTTTAAGCAGGCCAAATCGCCCCTGAAACATGGCTTATTGCCATAGATAGAACACGGTCTGCATTCCAGATCTATCTGCGCACAGTCGGATTCTTGCTGCCCAAAACCTAAAAATCCCGCATATGGGTGTGTAGCTCCCCAAACGGAAACTACTCTCACACCTTTTAAAGATGCCATATGCATTCCAGAAGAATCCATACTAATCATGACATCTAAATTGGAAATTAGTTTTAACTCTTCTTGTAATTTTATCTTTCCAATTGTAGAGGTTACGTGTTCATATTCTCTTTCCCAGACTTCTGCAGTCTGTTTTTCTTCGGTTCCGCCGCCAAAAATAAAAATCTTATATTTTGATAATTGCCGGATAACATCTTCCATTTTATCTAGGGGGTAGACTTTTTGCATATGTTGCGCAAAAGGTGAAATACCAATCCAAGGTGCGTTTTTGCCTTGTGTGATACTTAATATTTCTGGGCTTAGATCTTCTTTTTGCCGAATTAATTTGTTTTCAATAGAGGCTTCAAGTCCTAAATTTTTAAAAACTTCTGTATATCGTTTCCATGTGGGCTCTAATGGAAGTCTCGTTTTATTTTCTTTTCTGCTAAGGGCTTTCTTTTCTTTTCGGCCTTTATTTAGATGAGCTATAGGAATAGCTGATAGCCAGAAAAAAAGTGAAAGTATTCTGGATCTAAGATTATAGTGGAGATCTGCTACCGCATCGATTTTTTGTTTTTTTAATTCTTTGTATAATCTGTATAATCCCGCTATTCCTTTATAGGTATTAGGATCAAAAGGGAAAACTGTAACATTTGGAAGATCTTCTAAAAAAGCTTTAAATAAGGGACGGGTTAAAAAAACAAAAGAACTTTTCGGGTTTTGTTGTGCTAGTTGTTTAAGAACAGGCGCCGTCATAGCAACGTCGCCCATCGCAGAAAGTCTTATAATTAGGATCTTTTGTCCTTTCATTTAAGCTTTTGTATTGTATAACACCGGATTCAAGCTAGGATCATTATACATTTTTAGCTGTTTATAAACTTTCATGTATTTGTCTCCATTCTCGATATCAGTTAATAAATCGTCAATTGCCGAAGAAAGATCTACCTGCTGTTGCAAAAGGATATCCAATTTCTTCTGGCAATTTTGTCTGTGTTCTTCAGAAGCACTTAGTCGGGTAGCTTCTTCATTCATATGATAGATTTTTAATGCTAAAATCGATAATCTGTCGATCGCCCAGGCAGGACTTTCCGAATTAACTTTTGCAGTTGATTTTGGTTCTATTTCCTGATATTTTTCTAAAAAATAACTATCAATATATTCAACCAGATCGGTTCTGTCCTGATTAGAAGCATCTATTCTTCTTTTCCATTTTAAAGCCTCAACCGGATCAATATCAGGGTTCCTAACAACATCTTCCATATGCCACTGCATGGTGTCTATCCAGTTTTTTCTATACAAAAGATTTTCGATAGTTTGCGGAGCGTAAGGATTCGAGAAATCTTGATCTATCTCATTTACTTTATGATAATCAACAACAGCTTGTTGAAATATTTGATTGCAAAGATTACTAAACATATTTTAAATATTTGGAAGTCCTGGCTTCCGATTTGTTTCTGCTAAATTAAATATTATAGGAAATTATACGGGCTATCTTTTTCGCTTTTGTGCCTGAAAAAATGAAGAAATATGATTTAAATCAAAGGCGTTTAAGCACTTTTCTTTAGTCAAAGCACCTTTTCTTGCTACATAAACACCATAATGCATATCGGAAAAACCTTCATTCCTGTGTGCATCCGGATTTATGGATAACAATACGCCTCTTTCCAAAGCATATTGATGCCAGCGCCAATCTAAATCCAGCCTCAAAGGGTTGGCATTTATTTCAATCACCACATTGTTTGCGGCACAGGCATCTATTATTTTTTTATAATCTATCGGATAACCTCCGCGGCTTAGTAATAATCGCCCCGTTGGATGGCCTAGAATTGTTGTATATGGATTCTCAATAGCCTTAATTATCCTATCTGTCGCTTTTTCTTCGTCCATTTTTAAGTTAGAATGCACAGAAGCCACTACAAAGTCAAACTTTTCAAGTATTTCATTCGGGTAATCCAGACTTCCCTCGCTAAGAATATCAGATTCTATACCCTTAAATATTCTGAAAGGCGCTAATTTTTCATTTAAAAGATCAATTTCAGCCTGTTGTTGTAAAACGCGTTCTATACTTAACCCGTTTGCGTATACCGCTGTTTTAGAGTGATCACAGATGCCAAGATATTCCAATTTAAGCTCATCTTTACAGTATAATGCCATTTCTTCTAATGTATGGACACCATCACTCCACGTACTATGGTTGTGCAAAGTTCCTTTCAGATCAGCAAAAGTGATCAGATTTGGTAATTCGTGGTTTTTTGACCAGCCAATTTCCTTATCGCCTTCTCTAAGTTCCGGCTCGATAAAATCTAATCCAGCGGATTGATAAAGTGTACTTTCAGAATCGAAATCTTTATTTGTTAAGAGTTGAAGTACTTCCTGTACGTGTTTTTCGGCCCCCGTAGTTTCGAAAAGTGTATAAGCAAACTTTTCTTTATTGCAAAAGTGAATTTGAATATTTATGCCATTTTCATCTTTCAGAGAGATGGAATTTTCCGTTGTATTGAGCTCTCCCGATAAACTGCCTTCAATAACATTTTTTATCTGAAGGATATCTGTTCCGGCAATTAAGAATTCTAGCTTGTCAATAATTTCGCATTTTCTTCGAAATTCTCCTGTAATTTCGATCAGACAGGTTGGATCAACTTTATCAGCTATTTTTTTTAGGGAATTTAGATAGCTGTATGCAACAGATTCTATAGAAGCATATAGAAACCTGCCTTTACTGGCCATTTTAAATTCTATAGCTTTTTTTATGTCCTCCTGAGTTTTTAAACCAAATCCTTTAGCTTCAATTAATCGGTTTTCATTACAGGCATAATAAAGTTCCCCGATATTCTCTATTCCTAAAGTTTTCCATATAATAGCTATTTTCTTAGGACCAACTCCTTTTATACCTAACATATCTAAAACACCTGCAGGAGTTAAAGCTGCCAGGTTGTTAAGCTCTTCTATATTTCCGTTTTGTAAAAGCTCCCAAATTTTAGAAGCAGTACTTTTGCCAACACCGTCTATGGTTTCCAGTTCGGCCAAACTTTTGTCTTTTAATTTATAGGGCAACTTGTCTACCTTAAAAGAAGCATTCGCTATCGACCTTATTTTAAATGGATTTTCTTCGTGAAGTTCCATTAACTGGGAAAGAAGTTTTAATACCTTAGAAATTTCTTTGTTCTCCATGTCTTGGGATATGAGTCGCTAAGTTAGGGAATATCTATAGAACTTAGGATATTTGAGTTGTTTAACGATTGTAATAGAAATAAAAACTCCCATTTAAGCAAGCTGAAATGGGAGTTGTGAACATATTCCTAAGAATTTTATGCTATTCGAAATTCAAACTATATGGCATTAAAGCCTGGACACCTTTAAGATGCAGCGTTTCATTTAGTTTTTTATAATATTTATAACTTTCGCCCAGTTCTTTTTCCAGAAAATAAGCTTTCACTTTATCTCCAGATTTATCAAGAATACTTAATAATCCTTCTTTTTTCTCTGGATAGCTCATTATTCTGTAATCTTCAATTTTAGCTTTTTTTGCAGCCGATTTAATTGCATCCTCAATATGGCCAATTTTATCTACCAAACCCAAATCAATAGCCTGTTTTCCCGTCCAAACTCTACCCTGACCAATGCTATCTACATAAGACTGGGAAATCTTTCTTCCTTCAGCCACACGTTTGGTAAAATCAAAATAAATTTTGTTCACCTCCTGTTGTAATAACTCTTTTTCGGCAGATGTAAGTGGTCTAGTTACCTGTCCGAAATCGGCGAATTCTCCTGTTTTTACACCATCGAATGTAATTCCTAATTTATTATTCAAGAACGGCTTTAAATTAGGAAGTATGGCAAAAACGCCTATCGATCCGGTAATTGTATTTGGTTCTGCAAAAATAGAATCTGCTGCACAAGAGATATAATATCCACCAGAAGCTGCATAATCTCCCATTGAAACAATAAAAGGTTTTTCTTTTTTTGCCAATACGGTTTCACGCCAAATAACATCGGAAGCTAAAGAACTACCTCCGGGACTATTTACACGGAGTACAATAGCCTTAACTTTGTCATCTAATCTAGCCTTTCTGATTGCCCTTGAAATTCCCTCTGATCCTATTGTATTTTGATCACCTTCACCGCTATTAATCTCTCCGTTAGCATAAATAACTGCTATACGATTAGAACTTGTATTTTCTGGTTTAACGTTATTTGCATAGTCTGAAAGCGATACTGTATTCAGATTTTTCTTTTTATCTATGCCGGTTTTTGACTTTAGTTCGTCTAAAACCTCGTCTTTATATTTTAATGCATCAACTAATTTGTATTTTAATGCATCTTCAGCAGTTCTAACTTTTAATAGGTTTGCAATTGAAACAACAGAATCTTTAGCCAGTTTCCTTTCTATCGCGATTTTGCCGGTGAAATCTTCAAAAATTGAATTTAAGATGCTCGACATTTGAAGTTTGTTAGCATCACTCATTTTATCAAGAATAAAAGGTTCGACAGCACTTTTAAAAGTACCAACTTTTATTACTTGCGGCTCTATTTCCAATTTATTTAAAGCGCCTTTAAAAAACATAGTATTGCTGCTTAAGCCTTTTAATTCTAAATAACCAACCGGATTTAAATAAACTTTAGAAGCTGCGGAAGCCAAATAATATGACTTTTGAGTATACACTTCACTATAGGCAATTACAAATTTCCCAGACTTTTTAAAATTTAAAAGCTCATCTCTGATTTCTTCGACAGTAGCCATTCCTGCTTGAACCATCGAAGCATCGAGGTAAATACCTTTTATCTGATCGTCTTCTTTTGCATATCGGATACTTTTTAAAATATCATTTAAACCTAATGTTTTTTCTTTCTTTATTGGGCCAATTTCCAAATCTTCGAGAGGGTTTGGATTTGCTCGCTCCAGAATAGGATAATTTAAGTTGATATGAAGTATCGAATTATCTTTGATTTCTACTTTACTGTTAGAACTATTAATTAGTCCGGCGGTTATGATAGAGATGAAGATTATAAATAAAACTATGGATAGGAATATACCTAACATAGAAGCAAAAACAAATTTAAAGAATTGTTTCATCTGAATTAATTAGCGTTTTTTAATTTTGTATACTACAAATATAACTTTAGATAATTATTACTAACAATTGTTACAGCATTAATGTTCAATGTATATTTAAGCATAGGAGGAAATTTAGGAGATCGATTAAGTAATCTGAAAACATGTATTGAGCTAATAAATGCGAGGGCAGGACAGGTTAAGTTAAGATCCTCTATTTATGAGACTAAAGCCTGGGGGAATGAACAACAGCCAGATTTCCTAAATATGGCTCTGATGATAAGTACCGAATGTTCACCAGGAGCATTGTTAAAACAATTGCAGTCTATTGAAAAAGATTTGGGGAGAGAACGATTAACTCATTGGGGAGCAAGAACGATAGATATAGATATTCTTTTTTACGGAGATGAAGTTATTAAAACAGAGGTGTTAACAGTTCCTCATCCACTTTTACAGGATAGAATGTTTGTTCTAAAACCATTGAAAGAAATTTGTCCAAAATTTGTACATCCAATTTTAAAAAAATCCGTAGAAGTTATTTATAGAGAGTGTAATGATACACTGCCTGTAATGAAATTAAATGAATCATTATGAATTTGAATGATATTAGAATCGACTTATCATATTTGGATGAGGTTGCTGGAGGAAATGCAGAGTTTCTTGTTGAAATGATCGATATATTTTTGCAACAGACTCCAAAGTATGTAAATGATCTCAAATTGGCGATTGATGAAAAGAATTGGAAGGGAATAGCAGAAACAGCTCATAAAATCAAACCTACGCTTACTTTTATTGGATTGTTAAAAGAGCAGGAAGAAATGGCAAATATTGAACGCCAAGCTAGATCTGAGGAAAATTACGAAGGAATAAAAATAAGCTTCGATAGCCTTTGTCAGGTTTTTGATATTGCATATAAGAGTCTGGAAATAAAAAAGAATGAGTTAATAGCTAATTTTTAAGCTATTAACTCGTTCTTTTGTTTGAAATGCAATAACGAAAAAGCAATATAAAGTAGCAGCACAAAAGGGAGTCCCGAGAATCCGCCTGTTACGATACTTATTAATGAAAATATCAAAAACAGATATTTGTATTTGTTAGTTTTCCAGCTTAAATCTTTACCTAATTTCATGGAGAATAGTCTTAACTCTGATACAAGTAATAAAGAAAGTCCGATAATTAGCCCATAAAGCAACCAGGTATTGGTTATAAATGGCGAACTATCTAAAATATAAGGTAAGGAAATTACAAAAAAAGTATTCATAGGAGTGTTTAGTCCTATAAAGTCTTCTGTTTGTCTGGTATCTATATTGAATTTAGCTAGACGAAGGCCAGAAAATACCGTAATAATAAATCCGAAATAAGGCAGAAAGTTGTCAGGATTTTCAATTTTTAGTAACTGAAAAAATATAATCCCAGGAACAAAACCAAAGCTGATGACATCAGCAAGTGAATCCAGTTCTTTTCCAATCTCCGACTTTACATTTAAAAGTCTGGCAGCAAATCCATCAAAAAAATCAAAAATACCCGAAAGAATTACAAAATAAGCTACAGTTTTCAGGTCCCCCTGAAAAGCATACATAGCACCAACACAGCCTGAAAATAGGTTGGCTGATGTAAGTAAATTGGGGATGTGCTTTTTTATCATAATTACACAAAAATAAGAAAGGCTAAAGAAATAAAGGAGTTTACCTGAATTTCTTTAGCCAAATATGTTTTAACTAAGTCTAACTTTCTATTAGCTGTTCATAGAAACTAAAAATTCTTCATTGGATTTGGTGCCTCTTACTTGAGTCAATAAGAACTCCATAGCTTCCTGAGAATTCATATCGGCTAAGTGGTTTCTTAAAATCCAAACTCTTTGAAGTGTTTCTTTGTCTAATAACAAATCGTCTCTTCTTGTGCTTGAAGCTGTAATGTCGATAGCTGGGAAAATACGTTTGTTAGATAATTTTCTATCTAATTGTAGCTCCATGTTACCCGTACCTTTGAATTCTTCAAAGATAACTTCGTCCATTTTAGATCCTGTATCAGTTAAGGCAGTTGCCAATATTGTTAAAGAACCACCGTCTTCGATATTTCTGGCGGCACCAAAGAAACGTTTTGGTTTGTGTAAAGCATTTGCATCAACACCACCTGATAATATCTTACCAGACGCAGGTGCTACAGTATTGTAGGCTCTCGCTAAACGGGTGATAGAATCTAACAAGATTACAACATCATGGCCACATTCAACCATTCTTTTAGCTTTCTCTAAAACAATATTTGCGATTTTAACATGGCGTTCTGCTGGCTCGTCAAAAGTAGAAGAAATAACTTCGGCTCTTACGCTTCTAGCCATGTCTGTAACCTCTTCGGGGCGCTCATCTATTAATAAGATAATTAAATAAACTTCTGGATGGTTTGCTGCAATTGCATTGGCAACTTCTTTCAATAAATTGGTTTTACCAGTTTTAGGCTGCGCAACAATTAAACCACGTTGTCCTTTTCCGATAGGAGTAAACAAATCCATAATTCTGGTAGAATAATCTCCAGGTTTTGTGAATAAATTCAATCTTTCAGAAGGGAAAAGAGGTGTTAAGTAATCAAAAGGGATTCTGTCTCTAACTTCAGCAGGAACTCTTCCGTTGATAGCTTCTACTCGAACCAAAGGAAAATACTTCTCACCCTCTTTAGGCGGTCTGATGCTTCCTCTAATAGTATCACCAGTTTTTAAACCAAATAATTTGATTTGAGATTGAGATACATAAATATCATCAGGAGAGGTTAGGTAATTATAATCAGAAGAGCGAAGAAAGCCATAACCATCAGGCATGATTTCTAAAACACCTTCATTAGTAATTACATTGTCAAAATCAAAAACAGAGTCCTGAGCTCTTTTTCCTCCAGGTCTTTGTTGTTGAGGACGCTCACTTTCCGTACTTTTTTGCTCTTCAACAGGAGCGTTAGTAACCAATGGAGTTTCTGATACAGTCGCGGCCTCTTTTACAGGCGCAGCTTTTCTAAGTCTCTTTTCTCCGGCTGAAGCTTCAGATGGAGTGTTACTTTCAGATTCAGTATTGTCAAATAATGAAGCTTCTTTAACAGGAGATTTTGGTTTAACTTCCTCAACTGTAGTGGTTGTTTTAACCGTACGAGCTCTTTTTTTAGGCTTTTCCTCTTTGATTTCTTCAATAGCTCCCGCAGATTTTGCCGCACTGATTAATTCGTGTTGCTCTTTTATTTTTGCTATCAATTCTGCCTTACGTAAGTCATCAGCATTGCCTACACCAAACGTTTTAGCAATTTCACGAAGCTCGGATACAAGCTTGTCGTTCAATTCGTTTATATCAAACATTAAAAATGAATTTTCAAGGATTGTTATTTTAAAAGATTTACCCTTATGGTAATTAATTGTTAAAACTTATTCTGAAAACAAATGAGACTTATTAACTAATAACGTAGACTAAGGATAAATGAGATTTTCTGTGCAATTTTAGTTAAATAAAAAATTAATGCCAAATTTTTTTAAAAATATTTTTTTGAGTGTTATTCTGTATTTTTGAGCCGTTTAAAAGCTTATTTTCTATAATTAAAAATGAACAGGTCAGAAATTATCAATCAAATCAAATCAAAAAAATCGTTTCTTTCGGTAGGTTTAGATACCGATATTAACAAAATACCCAAGCATTTGTTTAAGTATGAGAATCCTGTTCTGGAATTTAATAAGCAAATTATAGATGCAACGCAGGATTTGTGTATATCGTATAAAATAAATACGGCATTTTATGAATGCAATGGCATTACCGGGTGGAAATCTTTAATCGATACTTATAATTATCTGCCAAAAGATACATTCTCTATTGCGGATGCGAAGCGTGGCGATATTGGGAATACCTCAGCTATGTATGCAAAGGCTTTTTTTGATCCAAAATCTTCTGATATGGATTTTGACTCTGTGACGGTAGCTCCGTATATGGGGAAAGACTCTGTAACCCCTTTTTTAGGTTTTGATAACAAATGGGTGATTCTGCTGGCATTAACTTCTAACGAAGGAAGTTATGATTTTCAACAATTGAGAGATGGAGAATATAAGTTTTTTGAACACGTTATCCGCAAATCAAGTGAGTGGGCAGATGCGTCGAGAATGATGTATGTAGTAGGAGCAACTAGAGGAGAAGGATTTTTAGAAATAAGGAAACATGCTCCGGATAACTTCCTGTTGGTACCTGGCGTTGGTGCCCAAGGAGGATCTCTAAAAGAAGTTTGTAAATATGGCATGAACAAAGATTGCGGATTGATAGTAAACTCTTCGAGAGCGATAATATATGCTTCTCCAGGAGAAGATTTCGCGGAAAGAGCCAGAGAAGAAGCAAAAAAGGTTCAAGAAGAAATGAGTCAGGAATTATCTAGAATTGGTTTTTAAAACATAAATTATATTAATAAGAAATTTTCATTATATTGAAAGATGTTTTCTGATGAAAGTATCTTGCATTATATCTGGAAATGTAAATTATTTCCTGTTAAAGATCTTCGGTTAAAATCTGGTGAGTCCTTAAAGATTATTAGAGTTGGACAGCAAAATGATGATGCCGGACCGGACTTTTATGAATCCAGAATAAGAATTGGTAAAACACTCTGGGCTGGTTCTGTAGAAATACATATCAATGCTTCCGATTGGATAAAGCACCACCATCAAAAGGATAAGGCGTATGACAACGTTATTCTTCATGTTGTCTGGAATGATGATAAGAAAATCTTTAGAACAGATGGAACTTTAGTTCCCGCTCTGGAGTTAAAGTCTTTAATAAATAAAGATATTCTAGAAAAAATAGAAAGATTAAAAGATAATAATTCTTCGATTCCCTGTAAGAAAGAAATTCATAAAGTAGATAAATTTACTTACCGGAACTGGCTAGACAGGGTCTTGGTGGAGCGTTTAGACTATAAAATTGCTCATATTAAAAGACTATTTGATGGAAATAAAGGAAGTTGGGAAGATACTTTTCACATATTGCTGGCAAGAAATTTTGGTTTTAAAATAAATCAACAGCCTTTCGAAATGCTTGCTCGAAATCTTCCACAGCGTCTATTTGGGCATCACAAAAGCAATCTAAGACAAATAGAAGCTCTTGTTTTTGGTGTAGCAGGATTTTTGGATAAAGAATTTATAGATACGTATCCAGATTCGTTAAAGAAGGAATTCGAATTCTTAAAACGTAAATATAGGTTGACGACGTTGGATAAATTTATCTGGAAGTTTTCAAAAACGAGGCCAGATAATTTTCCGACGATACGACTAGCACAATTTGCTGCACTAATTCATAGATCTTCGCATCTTTTTTCAAAATTATTGGAAAGCAGAGAAATAGATGATTATAAGGCTTTTTTCTCAAATCTGGAAATCAATAACTATTGGTTTTACAACTATGATTTTGAAAAAGAAAGAAAGCGAGAAACTTTGGTGAAAATAGGGGCAGGATCGGTAGATAATCTTTTGATTAATTCGATTGTCCCTATGCTATTTTTTTATGGAAATTATATGCAGAGGGATTTATTCAAAAGCCGCGCTTTGAATATTTTGGAAAAGTTAAAAGCCGAAGAAAACAGTCCGGTAAACAATTTTAGAAAATTAGGACTTGAAATTGTGTCTGCGGCAGATAGTCAGGGGATTCTTCATTTAAAGAATTTTTATTGTAATCAGAAAAAATGCTTAAATTGTGCCATTGGAGCGAAAATCTTAAATCTAAAAAGATGATTCAGCGAATATTTGTTTTTTTTGAGCGGTATTCTTTCGGGGTTTGTTCCTATTTGGGAGAAAAGTTCAATATATCCTCGTCTAAAATAAGACTGTTCTTTATCTATACGTCTTTTTTGGCGGTAGGTTTTCCATTGGTTTTTTATTTTTTGGCAGCTTTTACGTTGGATATAAGGAATTACATAAAAAAGGCCCGAATGAAATATTGGGACATTTAAAAAAAACAGGCGCTCCATCATATGGAGCGCCTGTTTTTTTAAAGATATTGTGTTATATCTTTAGATAGAGGAGTTGTTTTTGAACGAAATCGATGGATTAACTTTCCATTTTCATCTATTAAAAATTTCTCAAAATTCCATTGTATATCTCCAGTAAAATCTGGGTTGGGAGCCGAAATTAAATATTTAAATAACGGGTGGATATCATCTCCGTTGACACTTACCTTCTCACTCATAGGGAATTTTACCCCATAGGTTTGCTCGCAAAAGTCTTTAATTTCTTTATTTGTTCCTGGTTCCTGATTTTTGAAATTGTTAGCAGGAAAACCAATAACAACTACCTTGTTTTTAAATAATTCAGATAGCTGTTGTAATTCTTCATACTGTTTGGTATAACCACATTTCGAAGCTGTGTTAACAATTAAAACCTTTTTACCCTTATATTTGGAAAGATCCAGTTTCTTTCCATTTAAGTCTTTTAGATTTTTGAACTCATAAATATTTGAAGTCGGGGCTGCAAAAAGCAGCGAAAAAATTAAAATTAGCGTTTTCATATTGTTTCGTTTTTAGAAGTTTGCGTTCCGTTGCTATTTAAGGTTTTGGGAATTTGTAAATCCAATTTTAGTGATTTGTTTAATTTTTCTATAAAATAAGCCGATAATAGCGGTGATTCTAGTTCTACATTTTGATGTATAAAAAAATAAAGATTTTTAAGCCCTTCGTTTTTCCATTTTGTAATTCTACCTATCCATTCGTCTAAACGTTTGTAGTCTGACGGATGATTTGCTCCCACCCATCTTACAAAAGCAGTGTCAGTACTTAATCGCATGTGCATCATGTCTCTTCTGCCTGCAGTATCTACCAGTATATTGGTGATTTTATGAGATTTGATTAATTCATAATATTCGTCCGCATATTTCTTATCACTAAACCATTCTGAATTTCTAACTTCAACAGCCAAAGGAATAACCTTAGGGAATTCGTTTAAATATTTCTTTAAGGATTCAAAATCTTTTGGTTTGAAATTATCGTGAAGTTGTAAAAAAGTCATACCTAACTTCTCCTCGAAATGGGCGATTGCATCGCAAAATTCTTCTGTAGGTTGTTTTGCATTTACAAGTCTTTTAAAATGGCTAATGGTATTTGGTAATTTTGGAAAGAATTTAAAATGAGGAGGAGTTTTGTCATACCAGATCTTCACTTGTTCTTTGCTTGGTGACTTGTAGAAAGTAGCATTTAGCTCTATACAATTAAACTGGGTGGCATAATAAGCTAACTCATCTTTTGTTCCTCGGGGATAGAAGCCCTTTAAATCTTGTTTATTCCACTTGGCACAGCCAATAAAGGCATTAAAATCTTTACCTTTCGAACTGTTTAAGACACTGGTTGTATCCGGATGATCGGAAGGAATCGAAAAATCGATATCTTCCGGATTATTAACTTTTCCAAACTGCATACGTAAAATTACGATTTTTGGGAGAAAAGAATTATGCTTCTACCAGTTCATTGATATCTAATTTTCCCATTTTCATCAATTTTCGTACAACTCTGGGCGCTTTCTCTTCATCAGAGACAAGATTATGCAAAACTTTCGGTACTATTTGCCAGGATATCCCAAATTGGTCTTTTACCCATCCGCATTGGCCTTCTGAACCTTTAACAGATAAGCCCGACCAGTAATAGTCTATTTCATCTTGAGTATCACATTCAATAACTAAAGAAAATGACTCATTAAGTTGTCCTTTATGTTTCAGGACGCTATCAAATACAATCATATCAAAATCATCAATAAAAATATCAGCATATTTTATACATGATGTAATTTGCTTGTCCTCCTCTGAATAATTTATGATTTCTTTTACTCCCGAATTTTTAAAAATAGATGTGTAGAATTCGATAGCTTTATTTGCTTTTCCAGCATTTTCACCATGGAACATAAATGATGGCCTGATTTTTTTTCGTTCCTTATTGGGGTTATAAAACAATTGCCAGCTCATACCATATTTATCTTCAATCCAGGCATATTTTTGTGCCCAATTATATTTGTTTAATTTAATTAAGGATTTGCCATCTTGTGTAAAAATATTCCATAATCGCTCAATTTCTTCTTCAGATGTGCAGTTGACAAATAAGGAGGCAGATGGATTAGCTTTGAATTCGGGACCAGCGTTCAGTAGCAGGATCTTTTGATTTTCAATTGCTAATACGCTTACAAGCATATTTTCTGAAATTATTTCAGAATTGGAAAACAATGAATGGTAGAATTTAGCAGCCTCTTTTGCTTTCTGATTATACCATAGGCAAGGATAGATAAATTGGTTCATAACGGTTTAAATTAATTATATTAGGAATCTAATCCCCGTTTCCTTTTATAAATTGTGATTTCGGGGGTTAAAAACTAATGACTTTCCACGTATTTTTTGAAGTTGTTTAATATGGACTGCCAACCTTTTTGTTGCATTTCGATAGGGTTTTCTTGTTCAGCTTCGAAAGTTTCAATAATTTCAATATGATCACCTTTATCATTAAAGATAATATCTACCTTACGCTGATCTCCTAGAGTGAAGGCAATTTCTTTTTGGCAGATGACTTTAGTATATCTTCCCGAAAAATCGAAACTAAAACTTTTATCTTTAGCTTCCATGATGATATTGAATCCTCCATTTTCCCTTAAATCATTTTCTGCATGTGGAGTATGCCAATTTGGTGAAGCTTTATTCCACTTTTTAACATGTTCTGTGTCATTCCAGAACTTCCATACTTTTTCTATGGGAGCGTTTATTTTCGCTGATATCTCTACAAGTTTCATATAATTTCCTCGTATACTCAGGTTACAGTTTATAACTGAAAATACCACAAAATTAATGCCTGAAAAAATATATTTAACTCAGCCTCGATAGAGTGAGTTTACACTACCTTTTGAAAGAGATGTTTTCTAACCTGAAATCGAGAAGCACTTGTTATAGTAACAAATATTCAACAATAGATTTATTAATTGGAAAAGTGCATCCTACAGGAATCGAACCTGTACCATGAGAACCGGAATCTCACATTCTATCCATTAAACTAAGGATGCAAAGCGGAATTTTATTCCCTAATATTTTTAGACATTAAATCTAAAGTGCATTATATCACCGTCTTCGACTACGTAAGTTTTTCCTTCTACGCCCAATTTTCCGGCTTCTTTACATGCTGACTCAGAACCTAAAGTTACAAAATCATTGTATTTTATAACCTCCGCTCTAATGAATCCCTTTTCGAAATCCGAGTGGATAACACCCGCAGCCTGTGGAGCAGTAAAACCTTTAGTTATAGTCCATGCCCTCACTTCTTGTACTCCGGCTGTAAAATAAGTATAAAGATTTAATAATTTATAAGCCGCTCGGATTAATTTTGATACACCAGATTCAGTTAAGCCTAAGTCTGAAAGAAACATTTGACGTTCTTCGTAGTCTTCTAATTCAGCAATTTCAGATTCAATTTTTGCAGAAATAATTAATACCTCTGCATTCTCTTCTTTAACAGCATCTTTTACTAAATCCACATATTTGTTTCCCGTATTCACAGAAGATTCATCGACATTACAAACATATAAAACAGGTTTTACTGTTAATAAACTCAGGTCAGAAATAAAATCAAAATCTTCTTCCGAAATCGGAGCAGTTCTTGCAGACTTACCGGATTCTATATGATTTTTTACTAGAGACAAAATTTCAAATGTTCTTTTAGCGTCTTTGTCTCCGCCAGTCTTAGCCATTTTCTCAACCTTTTGGATACGTTTAACAACCGTATCCAAATCTTTAAGCTGTAGTTCGGTATCAATGATTTCCTTATCTCTGATTGGATCTACTGAGCCATCTACGTGGACAACATTACCATCATCAAAACAACGCAAAACATGAATAATGGCATTAGTAGCTCTTATATTTCCCAGGAATTGGTTCCCCAAACCTTCACCTTTTGAAGCTCCTTTTACTAAACCAGCAATGTCAACTATCTCTATTGTATTTGGAACAATTTTTTGAGGATTAACCAGCTCAGCTAATTTCGTTAATCTGTCATCAGGAACAGTTATTACTCCAACATTGGGTTCAATTGTACAGAAAGGAAAGTTTGCAGCTTGCGCTTTAGCATTCGACAAACAATTAAATAAGGTGGATTTTCCAACATTTGGTAAACCTACAATCCCACACTGCAACGCCATATATATCTTTTATTTTATTTTTTACTGTTTATTTGAGATTATCAATTGTTTTAAATTGATGGCGCAAAGATAATGCTTTCTGTTATATTAAAAACCTTCTGTTTAATTTACTTTTCGACATGAAATAATTATATTTAAGTAAATCAATTATAAAATTAAATGGAAGAAAACCCGAATTTACCAGAAGAACCGCGGAATGAAGAAGCTCATCCGACAGAGCAAGCAGGTTTAATCATAGATACAGATATTTCTGCATTTTTAATGGAGACAGCGAAATGGGCCAAATTAGTCGCTGTAATAATATTTATTATGGCTGGATTTATTGCATTGCTAGGTGTTTTTATAACGATAGGTGGGACTGTTGGATCATTTAAAATGGTGCCATTTATGGGAGGATTCTTAGGGATAGTTTATATTGCTTTGTCTCTTCTTTACTATTTTCCGGCCAAATATCTCTATGATTTTACAACTTTCGTAAAACAAGCACTTTACTTTAGAGATCAGGAATCCCTTGGATACGCTTTCGGAAGATTGAAATCGCATTACAAATTTATCGGTATCATGGCTGTGGTAGCTATTATATTTTATGTGGTAGCTATTCTGTTTGCGATATTGTTTGGTATGTTAGGCGCTATGAGATTTTAAGTGTTTTCATTCAGAACTTTTTCAAATCTTTGGTCAGGAATAACCCATAGCAACGCAACTACATAATATAAACCTATACTTATTTTAGGAACGAACGAAGCGAGGATTATTCCTGCCATATATATTATCACAGAAATTATTTCCTTTCTTTTTGAAGACAGAGCAATACTAATTTTAGAAGACTTTCCTTCCAAAAGAATCGATGTTTTTTCCAGTAACAAGAATGCAAAAGCGGACATCATTAAAATCAATCCGTAAAGCATAACCGGTTGACTATCGAAATGGTTTTCTCCCATCCAACCTGTCGCAAATGGCAACAGTGAAAGCCAGAACAATAAAAAAAGATTTGCCCACAATACTTTCCCGTTAACTTTTTCTATTGTTTGAAACAGATGGTGATGGTTATTCCAATAAATACCTACATATAAAAAGCTGAGAACATAAGATATTAGTTTTGGAAGAAGAATCTTTAAACCAATGAAGTTTGAAGTTTCGGGTACTTTTAATTCCAGTACCATAATAGTAATAATTATTGCTAAAACGCCGTCGCTAAAAGCCTCTAGTCTATTGGTGGTCATAAGTCGATTTTTAATGGAAAGTTACTTAATAATTCCGTACAAAGAACCGCCTTTACTCCATAATTTTTCTATGTTTTTTTCTGTTTTTTGATCCATTACTAATGGTGGTGCATGATGCGGTTTTACCCTCGCATCTATAATCAAAGGACCTTTACATCCCCAGTGTTTGTGTTCGGTAAATGAATTTATGCCATGTATATCATGTGATGGATTACTTCTGGTAAAAGTCACCCAAACAAAATTTTGCCAGTTTTTTGCAGTAAAATTAGCATCGTCACAAATAATCAATAAAGGAATCGAATCTAAGTTTTCGTTTTTAAGAGCATCATTAAGAGCCATTATTTCTTTACTTGCGTCTTGTTCATTTTTGAATTTATTACCTTCAATAGCAATTATTCCCGGCATGATCATTTTTGCTCCTTTGAAAATGTTGGGTAAAGAAAAGTTTTGTGGAATTTCTTTTGATAATTCTCTTTTTATTTCTCCGGCTATCGTGAATGCAACTTTTGAACCCGAGTTCAAATCTGTACCCGTATAATCTAAGGTGTCGATAGTAGTTTTAGTATAAAAATGGAGATCTCTGCTTAAATCGATACGTTCTAATACATGTTTTAAAAATGCTTCGACGTTGTGGATGTCTAAATTAGGGTTATCCTCCTTTGCACAGATAAAGAGAAATTTAGCCAAGCTCAATTGGTTTGAACCCAAGATTCTATTCGCCTGAGTAAGGATTTCCTGAGGTTTACGTTCTTTGATATATGGTGTATATCTTTCACTGCCAATAGCAAAAAGTAGGGGATGAACTCCGGCCTCATCAACAGCATTCACTGCACTTACTCCCGGTACCTCTTGAGGGATTGCTTTTCCAGAAATTTCATGGATTAAGGCACCGAAACTAGTGTCTTCCTGTGGTGGTCTTCCTACAATAGTGAAATTCCAAATCGCATCTTTTTTATGGTAAACATTATGGACTTTCATTAATGGAAATGGGTGGATTAAGCTATAATACCCCAGATGATCGCCAAACGGACCTTCTCGTTTATTGTCGTGAGGATAAACTGTTCCGGTTATAACAAAATCTGCATCAGCAGAAATGCAAAAACCTTCTTGGTCATAAAAATATCTAAATCTTCTGTTTCCTAACGCACCGGCAAATGTAGTCTCAGAAAGTCCTTCTGGTAAAGGCATAACTGCAGCAAGGGCATGTGATGGCGGTCCACCAACAAAAATGCTCACTTTTAGTGGTTTCCCAAGTGCATTTGCTTTGGATTGGTGAATGCCGATTCCTCTATGGAGTTGGTAATGCAAACCTATTTCCTGGTCTTGGATATAGTCGTTGCCATTTAACTGAATACGATACATGCCAAGATTGGAATTCATTACCCCTGGATTTTCTATGTCTTCACTATAAACTTGAGGCATAGTAACAAAAGCACCTCCGTCCATTGGCCAATTCACAATAGGGGGGATGTCAGATATTTTTGCCTTGCCATACATGATCGGAGCCTTTCTACTTACCTTCATTGGTAGAGCGGATAAAGCCGTTAAAGAAACACTGGTATACTTAATTGGAGATCTTAAAGCTTTCATGGGATCACCTTTTAGATCAACTAAAGTCTTGACCTTGTCAAGGCTATCTCTGAACATAAATTTAGAACGTTCTATGGTTCCAAATAAATTGGAAACTGCCGGAAATTTGCTTCCTTTGAGGTTTTCAAAAAGTAGTGCTGGTCCCTTTTGCTCATACACCTTCAGATGTATTGCAGCGGCTTCTAAATAAGGGTCAACCTCTTCTTTAATACGGATTAAATGACCGTGTTTTTCAAGATCATTTATGCATTCGGCTAAACTTTTGTATCCCATAAACACAAATATAAAGCTTTTAATGGGAGTGTATTGTTTCTTTAGTCGACTTATTGGAACCAAGAAAAGGCGGGATAGTAATTAAAATAAAAAAGCCATCGCTATTGCGATGGCTTAAAATCGAAGTTTTTCTAAATGTTAAGTATATCTAATATTGGAGATTAAGCCAATTTTACATTCACTGCATTTAATCCTTTTCTTCCTTCTTTAAGGTCGAAAGTAACTTGATCATTTTCTGAGATTTCATCGATTAGGCCAGAAACATGTACAAAATATTCTTTGTCTGTTCCGTTTTCTTTAATAAAACCAAAACCTTTAGTTGCATTAAAGAACTTTACTGTTCCGTTGTTCATTATTATAAAAAAAAAATTATTCGTTACCAAATGTATACATAATTTTTCTATAAAACGGAAATTTTTTCCTAAATTATTTTCAATAAAAAAAGCCGCAATGTTTTGCGGCTTTGTATTTCGTTTTAGAATTTAGTAAAGTTAGAATGAGAACTCATCATCAGTTTTCTGCAAAGTCTCCTCTGTAGCATACTCATATCTTTTCTCAACAACTTCCTGATGAGATTTGATATACTCAACTGTTTCAGATAATCCCTCTGCAAATTTTTCGAAGTCTTCTTTATAAAGGAAAATCTTATGTTTCACGAACATACCATCTTCCAACCTTTTCTTACTCTCTGTGATTGTGATGTAATAATCATTTGATCTCGTTGATTTCACATCAAAGAAATAAGTTCTTTTTCCAGCTCTTACCTTCTTCGAAAATACCTCTTCTCTCTCTTTGTTTTCGTAATCTCCCATGCTGTGTATAAGTTGTTTAAGTTTTGATTGCCTAAATAAAGAAATAAAAAACTAAACTTCCAAATATTAACCAAATAAAGTTAAGGAAAAAGTGAGAAAAGTTAGGTTTGCCTTAAATTTGTACAACCAATTATAGAATTTGAAGAAGGTATACGAAATTTACAAAACTTCCTCTTCTAAAAGTTGTTTTTCATACAGTTCAAAATATAGACCCCGGTTTTCAATCAATTCTTCGTGTTTACCCTGTTCAATAATTTTGCCATCATCGAGTACTAAAATCTTGTCTGAATTTTTGATCGTAGAAACCCTATGAGCTATAATTATGCTGGTTTTGCCTTGCATAATCTTACCCAGATTCCGAAGAATGGATTCCTCGGTTTTAGTATCCACAGCTGAAAGCGAGTCGTCGAAAATTAAAAGCTTTGGAGAGTTAATAATTGCTCGTGCTATAGATACCCGTTGTTTTTGTCCTCCGGATAATGTTATTCCTCTTTCGCCTATAAAAGTTTCAAATTGATTTTCAAACTCCATAATGTTATTATAAACAGCAGCATTTTTTGCAGCTTGTTCTACATCGTTCATGTTTACGGTATCTTGGCCAAATGCAATATTATGAGCAATTGTATCGGAAAATAAGAAGACGTCCTGAGGAACAAAGCCTGTTTGGCTCCTGAAATCATTTAGGTTTAACAACTTGATGTTTTTTCCATCGATAAGGACTTCTCCATTACTAACATCGTACATTCGCAAAAGGATATTCGCTAAAGTTGACTTTCCAGAGCCGGTTCTGCCTATTATTGCAAGTTTTTCTCCAGGGTTTATAGAAAAAGAAACATTTTTTAAAGCATGTATTCCGGTATCGGGATAAATGAAATCAACATTTTTAAATTCTACACGGCCTGAAAGTGTATGGGTTTCTGTTGTTAAAGAGACTATTTCCGGTTTGGTATGTAGAAAGACATTTATTCGTTTTTGTGAAGCAGCTGCTCTCTGAATTAAGGAAGTTACCCAACCTAAAGATGAAACTGGAAATGTTAACTGGTTTACATATACAATGAATTCCGCTATATTTCCTGCGGTTATCTTTCCGCTGATTACATCTAATCCTCCAATGTATACGGTAATAATAGTGCTGATACCAACCAAAAGAAGCATTATAGGGTAAAATAGCGCCTGTATTTTAACCAAGCTCATCGAGTCCTCTTTATAATGTTCGCTTTCATTAGCAAAACCTTCCCTGATTCTTTGTTCCTGGGTATACGCCTTTATTACTCTAATTCCAGAGAAAGATTCCTGAACAAATGAAGATAAACTGCTTAGTCGCTCCTGTATTTTCTCACTCTTATTGTGGATTTTATTGTGTACATTATAAATGATAAGAGCTAATATGGGCAAAGGTGCAATGCTTAATAAAGCCAATTTTACATTTACCATTAACATAGAGGTTATAACCAAAAGGAATAAAACCACCGTATTAATAGTATACATTATAGCTGGTCCCAAATACATTCTAACCCGGCTTACATCTTCGGTCACATGGTTCATCAAGTTGCCGGTATTGTTCCTTCTAAAAAAAGCTAGATTTAGTTTTTGGTAATGTTCATATATTTCGTTTTTCAAGTCATATTCTATGTGCCTGGATGTTAAAATAATAGTTTGGCGCATGAAAAATAATAATATGCCGCGCACAAGAGCCATAAGTAAAACCAGAGCACCAAAGAACAGCAATCCAAAAGCAAAAATCTTATAGATAATCTCTTGCCTTTCGAAACCATTAAATAACCTGTACAAGGCAATGTTTTCGGTTACCATATCTAAAGCAAGTCTTATAATTTGCGCTGGTATAACGGCAAAGAAATTGGAAGTGATAACGAAGAAAACTCCGGGTATAAGCTTCCACTTGTATTTTAGTAAAAATTTATTGAGGTAGGCTAAATCTTTCATCTTAATAATGCAAAAGTACTCATTGCAATTGCAATTTACAGATATAAAAAATCATAACAATGCTAAAAATGCTATTGAAATCTGTCTGTGTATTATAAAAATTACTTTGCCTCGTGTGATAAAACTTCACATTTAAAATAATCTAAAAAAAGTTTCGAAAAAAACAGCTACTTTTGTTGCAAAACATAAACATCCGAAGGTAATATGTCATCGATTCGTTTTGAAGAAAGTTCAGTTTTCAATCAGTTAGCTTCTTTTGAACATCAGCAGGTAGTTTTTTGTCATGATGAGGATACAGGCCTGAAAGCCATTATTGCGATTCATAATACGGTTTTGGGCCCGGCTTTAGGTGGCACCAGAATGTGGTCTTATGAAACCGAGGCTGAAGCACTGTATGACGTTTTGCGTCTATCAAAGGCAATGACTTACAAAGCTGCGATCACCGGATTGAATCTGGGCGGAGGAAAAGCGGTAATCATTGGTGACAGCAGAAATGATAAAACTGAGGTTTTAATGCGCCGTTTCGGAAGATTCATTGAAAATCTAAATGGATCTTTTATCACCACGCAGGATGTGGGTACAAGTCCTAAGGATATGGAATTTATCCGTATGGAAACCAAATATGTGACAGGTGTTCCGGAGGTCTTAGGAGGAGCGGGAGATTTGTCTCCGGTTACTGCTAAAGGTGTTTATATGGGGATAAAAGCCTCTGTAAAAGAATTGTTTGGTACAGATTCTTTGGCCGGAAGAAGTGTGGCTGTGCAGGGAACTGGACATGTGGGAGAGCATTTGGTAAATTTATTAAGAATAGAAAACGCCAAGGTTTATGTGAGTGACATTAGTCAGGAGAGAATGATTAAGGTTGCTAAGAAATACGGTGCTGAAGTGGTAAATAATAATAGCCTTTTTGATATAGATTTCGACGTGTACGCACCTTGTGCTTTAGGGGCAACAGTAAATCCAGAAACTATTAATAAAATGAAATGTGCTATTATAGCCGGATCTGCAAACAACCAGCTCGCAGATGAAAAAAGAGACGGCCAATTGCTTTTAGATAAAGGTATATTGTTTGCTCCGGATTATCTTATCAATGCAGGCGGCTTGATTAATTGTTATTCTGAATTGGAAGGATATTCTAAAAAGAGAACAATGCAGATGGCAGAAAAAATTTATGATGCTACACTTCAGGTTCTGAAAAAATCAAAACAAGAAAGTATTCCGACCAATATCGCTGCTGATAAAATTGCAGAAAAAAGAATTCAGGATATTAAGAAGATTAAATCTTCATTTTAAAATAAAAACACCAAAAAAATATATAAAAGGGTTTATTAACCATCGTTCTTTAAAAATTTATGTTGAATAGAAGGCATTTAAGGATAAAAGTAATGCAGTCGCTATATGCGTACCTGCAGTCTGAAGGAAGTGATTACAGAAAACAAGAGAAAGGTCTGCTTGCTAGTGTAGATAAGGTTTATGAAATGTACATCAGCCTATTGGCTTTAATTAATGATGTTGTGCAGTATTCCGAAATTGACGCAGAGGAAAGGGCTAATAAACATTTGCCATCAACAGAAGATTTAAACCCTAATTTGAAAATTTTAGATAATCTTTTTATAAAACTGCTCCTGGAAAATGAAGAATATATTCAGGCAGTTAAAAAGTATAAGATTTCCTGGGATTTTGATCCGGAATTAGCTCGTTCATTGTTTTTTACGCTAAAGAACTCACAAGAATATAAAGATTATTTAGCTGCGGAAGGTCATGATCTCCATTCAGACAAAGACATCATCAAATTTATTTTCAAAAAGGTAATTCTTAAATCCGAACTGGCGCAGAATGCGTTAGAAGAAAAGCATATCAACTGGCAGGTAGATCAGGATGTATTGCAAGCCATGGTTGCAAAAACTTTAAAGAATTTTGATGAAGTTGATGGTAATAGTAAACTAGCACAAATCAGTTCTAACTGGATAGAGGACAGAGAGTTTATTATAGATTTATTCCATAAAACGCTGGCTAATGATGCTTCTTGTCAGGAAATGATCGCAGGAAAAACTAAAAACTGGGAAGCGGATAGGATTGCGATGATGGACATTTTAATAATGAAAATGGCCTTAGCAGAACTTATTTATTTTTCAAGTATTCCAGTTAAAGTAACCATAAACGAATATTTGGAAATAGCGAAGGAATTCAGTACTCCAAAGAGTAATGTATTTATCAACGGAATATTGGATAAGATATTAGGTGAATTACAGGCTCAAAATAAAATAAGGAAATACGGCCGAGGCTTAGTATAATTGTATCTGTTTATTTTAAACCATAAATATGAAAAAATATATTTTATTGGTTGCTGGCGCAATTATTATCAGTTCTTGTAACAGCAACACCTCAAAACAAGCATCAGAGCAAGCAGATTCGGCAAATGTAGCTGTAAATGCAGAAGAAGCGCCGGTTATAAAATTTAAACAAGACGTTTACGATTTTGGGAAAATTCAGGAAGGACAGAAAGTCTCTTTTGATTTCGAATTTGTTAATGAAGGGAAGTCACCTTTGATCATTTCTGACGCTTCAGCAACGTGTGGATGCACAGTTCCGGAAGTTCCACAGGAGCCAATTTTGCCAGGAAAGGAAGGAAAAATAAGGGTGGTGTTTAACAGTACGGGAAAAAGTGGCTTACAAGATAAACCGATAACAATTAGAGCAAATACAGTCCCTGCTGAAACTGTGGTGCGTTTAATTGGAGAAATAGTTAAATAAAGTAAAATATATATTATGTTGTTAAATTTCGTTTTATTACAGGCATCAGGAGGAGTAATGAGCTTTCTTCCAATGTTATTGATCATAGTAGTCTTCTATTTTTTTATGATCAGACCTCAGATGAAAAAGGCAAAAGATCATAAAAAATTTGTTGCCGAGCTAAAAAAAGGAGATAAAGTAATTACCACTGCTGGAATTCATGGCAGAATAGTTGATTTAAATGAAACAACAATTGTTTTAGAAACCGAAGGCGGAGGTAAGATCCGTTTTGACAAAAGTGCAGTTTCTTTAGACGCTTCCAAAGGATTGAACGCGTAATAGCCCGTTTTAAAATATTAAATGCCACTTCGTCAAAACAAACGGGTGGCATTTTTTATTTCATATCTTTGATAGGAATTGAGAGAGCTTAAATAAGTAACTTGAAATTGTTAAAGACAGTAATTATCAATAAACTCGTAACTTTTGGCTATTTAATCAAACTTACTTTAAATAGATGGCATTAATAAGATTATCGTTAGGTGAAAGAAAAAGAATAAGCATGTTTTTTACATGTATTATTTTAGCTTTTGCGGCCTGGCTAATCTATTCTTTGTCTATGAAGTACGATTACAATGTGAAAGCTATAGCCTCTTTTAAAAGCCTTCCGCAAAATAAGGCTTTTTATCCTTTACAGTCGGATACCGTTGTCCTGATAATTAGGGGCACTGGCTGGCAATTGCTTTTCAATAAGTTAAGCAAGTCTGTGTCTGAAATTAAGGTAGACTTGAATTCTTTGGAAAGAAGGAATTTTGTAAGTATAAAAGAGCAAATGGCTGATATTAATAATCAGTTTTTTTCCAATCAGACTATCATAAAAGTTTTACCAGATACGCTTTTTTTTGATTTTACAACAAGGACGGTGAAACGGGTGCCGATTAGGTTCAAATCAGAATTGGAGTATAAAAAGCAGTTTGGCCAATCTAAAGAAATCATACTTAAACCATCACACGTTACTGTAACGGGACCGGCGGAAGTTATAAAAGAAATAAGCCATTGGGATACCGATACTTTTAAAGCTAAAGGAATTAGCGGCAATATATCTTCAAATATAGAATTGAAAAAGGCTAAGGAAGCCAATATAAGTATCTTTCCAAATCGGGTCGAATTTAAGCTCGAGGTTGAAGAATTTACTGAAAAAGAGATCGAAATCCCTATAAAAGTTATCAATAATCCTAACTACTATAAAGTTAAATTGGTGCCGGCTATAGTTAAAGTTTATGCAATGACATCTTTATCTGATTATTCATCGGTCGATGAAAATCATATTTCTGCAACTGTAGACCTTTCTCTTTGGGCGGATAAACAGGCAACCCGGTTGCCCGTAACTATTGTTAACAGAAACCCTTTTGTTCAAATTAGTCGTATAGTGCCACAGCAGGTGGATTTCATGATAAGCAAGTAAAATGAAAGTAGGTATAACAGGAGGAATAGGTAGCGGTAAATCGACAGTGAGTAGTATTTTCGAGCTATTAGGCATTCCTGTATATTATGCAGATATCGAAGCAAAAAAGCTAATGGTTAGCAACCTAACGATAAGAGAAAAAGTGATAGAGTTATTCGGTAAAGAATCTTATATAAACGGTGAGCTTAATAGGAAGCATATATCAGCAATAGCTTTTAATGACTCAACCTTGTTGGAAAAACTAAATGCGACAGTTCATCCCGTTGTAATAGGGGATTATAAAGAATGGGTAAAGCAACAAAGTGCAGTATATACGCTTAAGGAGGCGGCTTTGCTTTTCGAAAGCGGAACTTACCTGGATAGTGATTTTAATATTTTAGTATCATCTCCTTTAGATTTGCGGATAGAAAGAGTGATGAAAAGAGATCATGTGTCTAGAGAAGAAGTATTAGCCAGAATTACTAAACAAATGCCTGAAGAAGAGAAAGAAAGGTTGGCAACATTTATAATTTATAATAATGAATCTGAGTTTCTGATTACTCAGGTATTAAGTATTCATCAGAAAGTTTTGAGTTTAGTTAATGATAAAAGATGATTTTCTAGTGAAAACTCCGGAGGGATTGTACTGTGCTTACGGAGATTTTTATTTAGATCCGGAATTGCCAGTACAAAACGCTGTTATTTCCCATGCACACGGAGACCATGCCCGAGCTGGCAACGCAAACGTGTATGCCACAGCTTTCACCAAAGAACTAATGTTATTGAGGTACAAAAAGAAAGCTGCAAAAGAATTTTTCATCAAAGGTTATAAGCAGGAATTTAGCCTTAATAATGTTAAGCTTAGTTTCTATCCCGCCGGTCATATTTTGGGTTCGGCAATGGTTCTAATGGAGTTTGATGGAGCAAGATATCTATATACGGGAGATTATAAAATGCAGGAAGATAGTACCTGCGAAAAAATAGAATTGCCGTTGGCAGATGTGCTTATTACAGAAAGTACATTTGCGAACCCTAAAGTTAAGCATCCAGATGCTACAGGAGAAATAAAAAAACTTAACGCGATTTCTTCCAATATCCTTTTAGGCGTTTACGGATTGGGCAAGGCACAAAGAATAACAGCTTTAATTAATGAATTCTGTCCGACTAAGGAGGTTCATGTTCATTATTCCATTTTTCCAATTCATCAACTTTATAATAGATTTGACGTAAACATAGGTAAGTACAGCTTGTATAATCGAAAATCTTTAAAACAAAATGGTGAAAATCAGATTTATTTAATACCTCCATTGACTTTTAATAGTTATAGGCGAGCTGTCGGTGTGGCAAGAGTTTTTGCTTCTGGATGGGAATATCTCCAGCAAGGGAATGATTTATCCTTGTATATATCTGATCATGTGGATTGGGAAGATATTTTAAATACTATAAGTATAGTAAAACCAACCGAAGTATGGACTTTGCATGGAGATGGCAATCATTTAAAAGTGTTTTTAAAGGAAAAAGTGAGGACAAAGATTTTGTAGTGAATTTAAAAATAGAGAGTTTCATGGAGTTAGAAAAAGAAATTAGGAATAACCGTTTTGAAAGCAATTTTAACAAGGTAGTGGTTAACATTATTTATACTTATGGTTGGGTAAATAATTGTCTAAAATCTGGATTGGACAAGTACAATTTAACGCATCAACAATATAATGTATTGCGTATCTTGAGAGGACAGCGTCCGAACCCGGCTACTGTTAATTTGATTAAAGAAAGAATGCTGGATAAAATGTCTGATGCTTCCAGAATAGTTGACAGACTGGTAGCAAAAGAACTGGTGGTGCGGAAGGTTTGCGAGCAGGATAGAAGAGCCGTAGATATTACTATTTCTGATAAAGGGCTAGAACTTTTAGACAAAATTTGCCTTGATGAGATGACGAGGGATATTATATCGAAGAATCTAACGGAAGAAGAGGCAGGTTTATTAAGTGATCTGTTGGATAAACTGAGAGGGTAAAAATAATGATTAAAAAGGTCTGGCAATTTCAAAATGTTATCATTTGAAACTGCCAGACCTTTTTAATGCTGGTGTAGTAAAAAACCAGATAAAGCGATTAAAGTACCAGCTATAACTGCAATTGTCTTTTTGATGGAAAATTTATGATCGACACTGGCCTCAAACAGAATTGTTGTAGAAATATGTAGGAAGATACCAATTACAATGCCCATTATATATTGATAATAAGCCGTGTTTATTAAACTGCCACTCTTTAGACTGTAACTGAAAATATAGCCAAGCGGAGCCATTAGTGCAAATACAATCAATAAAACAATCGTTTTACTTTTACTTACATGATTACTTAATAAAACGCTTCCCAATGCGAAAGCAGCAGGAATATGGTGTATTGCAATACCGAAAACCAAATGGTTCTGTTCTTTGGTAGTTAAGGGCATACCTTCAAGAAAAGCATGTAAACACAAGCTGATCATTATTCCCCATGGAAATGCAGAACCATGATTGTGTGCATGTATATGGCCGTGTTCAATTCCTTGCGAGAATTGTTCCAGAAGTATTTGAAGGATAAAGCCTGCCAATATGAATAGGCCGACATAGTGATTGTGGGATTCGTAAACATCAGGAAGAAGGTGGAGTACCGTAATACCAAATAAATAAGCTCCACTAAAAGAAAGAATAAGCTTTAATCTGTAAGTATTCTCCTGTTTAACAAAAAATACTGACAAACCGCCAATAAGAGCCCCTGCTGTTAAAATAAATATGAATAAATAATTCATGTCCGGTTATTTTGTGCTAATCAATTTGTTCAACGTTAGGTTCAAGCTGGAAATAGCGTTTGTAAATTTTTGCCAATAAAAATCCTATTAAGGAGCCATATAAAGCACCAACGGTAACGTCTATGGGATAATGGACACCTACATAAACCTGTGCAAAAGATATCAATCCGGCCCAAAGTATTCCTATGGCAATAATATGTTTCCATATTCTTCTAAAAATTCCTATAAGAAACATTGCTATTGCGAAATGGTCTGTAGCATGTGTAGAGGGAAAACTTTTTCCTGCTCCACAACCAACCCTTGCGTTAACCTGATCTTTAATGGTTTCGTCATTGCAAGGTCTTACCCTCTCGAAAGTAGGTTTTAAAAGTTTTGCACTTGTAAAATCGGCAAGGCCTACGGTAGCGCTCAGAAATAAAATCAGGTAGAAACCTTTAAGTTTATATTTACCAACTGAAAAAGCGATAATGAAAATATAAAGTGGGATCCATGTATATTTATTTCTTAAAATAGGCATCAGCCAATCGAAAAAGGCATTGCCAAGTGCTTTATTAACAAAAAAGAATACTTCCTGATCGAAATGTAAAAGCTGATTTATCATATTTTGGTACAAACAAAAATTAATCTATCAGAACTGTTTATATCAAATTCATTTAGATGATAGTCTCCAAATAATTTTTCAATTTTCAATCCTGATAAGGAAAAAAGTTTTTCAAAATCATCCAATTTAAAATCGTTCACTTCTTCTTTGTAAGAATAGTTTTTTCCGTCTTTATAAAAATCTATAGTTTTTACAATTTTACCGTTTTGTACACTTCGGGTAATATGAAAGTCAATCCCATCGATGTTTTTTGTTTCTTTTTCGACGAGATTATTAATGATTTTTTGACTGTTCATGTAATCTAAAACCAGCTTACCTTCTTTTTTTAATCCTTTTGCAAAGGCTTTAAGCGCACTTACATGTTCTTTTTCTGTTTTGAAGTAACCGAAACTGGTAAAGAGATTGAAAGAGAAATCGAAATAATTGATGTACAGCAATTTTCGCATATCGTGAACAAAGAAATGCAATTGATCGTTCTCAAATTGCTTCGCATATTTAATGCTGTTGTACGATAAGTCGATTCCAGTGACATCATATCCCTTTTTGTTCAGATAAATAGAATGCCGACCTTTGCCACATGCAATGTCCAGCATTTTTGTATGTTCACCGGGTTTTAAATAAGTACATAAGTTATCTATAAATAGCTCAGCTTCCTCCGTATCTCTCTGCTTGTAAAGTATATGATAAAATGGAGAATTGAACCAATTCTGAAACCACTCTTTTGGCATAGTAAGTATTGAATGTATTTTGCAAATATAGTTATTTAACAATTTTACGTAGCATTTAAAGTTTTCACCATCGACAAACTTTTTAATTCAGTAATTTTGAGCCGTATTTCAGCAGATTGATATTAAAATTATGAAAAGGAAAGTGTATTTAGATAATGCAGCGACAACTCCGTTAGATGATGAAGTAAAACAAGTGATGATAGCTGTTATGGAGGATAACTTTGGAAATCCTTCTTCTATACACGCTCATGGTAGAGAAGTGAGAACCATTATCGAAAAAGCAAGAAAAAATATCGCGAATTTATTAAATACAGCTCCTGCCAATATATTTTTTACTTCCAGCGGTACCGAAGCAGACAATACTGCAATAAGAAGATCTGTCGTTGACCTCGGCGTGAAACATATTATAACATCTCCTTTAGAACACCATGCTGTTTTGCATACAGTAGAAATGTTAGAAAGAAGTGGTGTTACAGTAAGTTATGTTAACGTAGACGATAAAGGTAATATAGATTATGAGCAACTGGAAAATCTGCTTCAAACCGATGAAAAAAGCCTGGTTTCGCTAATGCAGGCAAATAATGAAATAGGCACTTTAACAGATATTGAACGGATAGGAGAATTATGTCAGCAATACAATGCACTTTTTCATTGCGACACCGTTCAAACAGTTGGACATTACAAACATGATTTAAGCACTCTTAAGGTTGATTTTATAGCTTGTTCGGCACATAAAATTCATGGACCAAAAGGTGTTGGATTTATTTATATCAACCCGCGAATAAAAATTAATCCTATGATCTATGGTGGAGCGCAGGAACGGAACATGCGTGGAGGAACGGAGAATATATACGGAATTGCAGGTCTCTCTAAAGCTTTAAGTTTAGCTTATGAACATATGGGAGAACATCATTTATACATTCAGGAGCTTAAAGATTATATGAAAACCCAATTGGAAAAAGAAATTCCGGGAGTGGGATTCAATGGTGAAATATCGCCTGAAAAAAGTCTTTATACGGTGCTGAGTGTTTCTTTTCCGGAAATGGAAATGGCAGATATGTTATTGTTTAAATTAGATATTGGAGGAGTTTCGGCATCCGGAGGTAGTGCTTGTTCATCCGGAACAAACATTGGTTCCCATGTACTTACGGCAATAAAAGCATCGCCTGATAGACCGGCTGTTCGTTTTTCATTTTCTAAATATAACACGAAGGAAGAAATAGATTACGTAATCCAAAAAGTGAAAGAAGTATATAGGGATACTGAATAGGATGGCAGAATATTTGTGTATATTTTAATAAATAGAGACAATTTAGAATAGGAGGGGATATGAGGAAAAGCATGTTAGATAAGCTCAATGAAGAAAAAGAACGAGAGCTTAAGGAAAGGGAAAAACATCCGGTTAAATCCGAAGGAAGCAAAGAAAGTAGCCATCCTTCGTCTGTTATAGATGAGATGGAAAGCTTTACTGATATGCCATCAGAAAAGTTAAGAAGGCATAGAGGGCCGATAAACTCCAGTAATGGTCCCGGTGTTTAAGTAAAACGATTAAAAGCAGCATAATATTTATGCTGCTTTTTTATAAAAAGCCAATAACGTTTACTAATTGGTATATTTTGCAAAATTTTTTTACTTATCAAATTAGTTATTTGCAGGAAGTTTAAAAACTGAATCTTTCTAAAATAACGAAATGAAGAAATATTGTTTGGCTCTCGATTTGGTGGATGATCCCCCTCTAATTAAGGAATATACAGAGTGGCATGCGCGTGTTTGGCCTGAGGTGTTAGAAAGTATAAAGATGTCTGGAGTATTGGATATGGAGATATATCGCTATAAAAACAGACTATTTATGATAATGGAAACCGATGAGATGTTTTCTTTTGAAAAGAAAGAACTTATCGATCAGGAAAGTGAAAAAGTGCAGGAATGGGAAAGGATAATGTGGAGGTACCAAAAAGAAATGCCAGGATCTAAGCCTGGTGAAAAATGGGTTCTGATGGAAAAAATATTTTCTTTAGCAGAACTGGAAAGTCATTGATTCATTGTAAGACGTTTTTTATAATAAACAGGCGTTATATTCATAACCTTTTTAAATGTTTTTGAAAAATGATGCCTGTCAAAAAAACCGCAATCATAAGCAATTTCATCTATAGTCTTATCAGTGTGGTGCATGATACTGCAGGCGTTTTCTATTTTAACCTTAATAAGGTATTGCTGAATAGATATCCCCGTACTTACTTTAAATAACCTTGAAAAAGAATTTACCGCCATACTCGCTTTTTCCGCGAGCTCTTCATTGCTGATTTTGGATTGAAAGTTTTTTTCAATCATCCTCATCGCGGTAAATACTCGCTGATCTATGGTTTCATACCGCCAGGTATCACTTTTGATATTTAGAATAACTTCGTTTATAAGCTGCTTGATTTGTAAACATTCACTAAAACTGAACACCGTATCATTCTTACACGATTTTTGTATTTTCTGGATAAGCTCATAAATATAGTCTGTACAAGAGATAACGTTTATGTTCTTTTTAGCAAAGTCTAATGGAAAGCCAAGCGAGAAGTGAATGAAAAGATGATCTATTCTATTTTCTGATGCGATAGTTTCTAAAGTTTCGTTATTTCTAATTTTTCGACCTGATATGCTTTCTTCATTACTATTACTATTTTTCAAACGGGTAATGAACTTGGTATGGGGTGGAATAATAATGAGACTTCCCTTTTGAGGTTCTATAACCATATTTTCGAAATATATTTTTGCACCGCCTATAGTATTGTGATAAATACGCCAAAATGGAGCCGAGAAGTCATTACATTCCCATTCGTCAAGAACCCAATATCGGCAACATAAAAGTTTGATATTGACATCATTAAAAACCTGAATTATTTGCGACGGATCTCTTTTGGTCTGTTCGGTAACTCTTTCCTTCATTTGATGTTTGTTTTGTACACAAATATGAATGATATATATACACAAAACGTAAAATAAGTTTGTGTACTTTACATTAATCAATTATAGGCAAAAAAATATAAAGAAACCTATAGCGCAACTTATTAAATAAAATAAAAAAATCAGGTGTTTAACCTGAGGTGGAATTGTATTGGCTTGTCTATTAGTTTGTTAAACGATTGTTAAACCTTTAAATGAATTGACATGAAACCGCAATTACTTAAAGTTTCCGTGGGACCTGCACAGTCTTTTAGTGTACGTCAAGATTCTCGTCCGGTGATGAATAACAAATGGCATTACCATCCGGAGGTTGAACTTATACATTTTAACAAAGGTGTAGGTACACAATTTGTAGGAGATAGTATTACTAAATTTAATTCCGGTGATATCTTACTAATCGGATCAAACTTACCTCATTACTGGAAGTTTGAAGAATCGTTTTTAACCAATTATACTGATGATGCTGATATTAAAGTCGCTCATTTTTCAGAAAATTTTTTAGGAAGTATATTTCTTAATCTACCTGAGAATAAGCCTATTAAAGATATTTTAGAGAAATCTAAACGCGGAATCCGGATTATTGAAGGCGACAAAAAGAAAGTTGCCGAGCTCTTGGATTTGATGCTACAAACTTCTGGCACAGAAAGGATTATTTATATGATTCAGGCATTACTTGAAATCAGCAGATCTACAGAAATAGAAGTGCTATCTTCTTTAGGTTTTGCTTGTAATATGGAAGAAGTGGATAAAGACCGAATGAAAGATATCTATGAATATTCTTATGCGAATTTCAGAAATAAGATCAATCTTGAAGAAATAGCAGAGGTTGCAAAAGTAAGTCCTAACTCATTCTGCCGTTATTTTAAATCCAGAACACATAAGACTTATTCTCAGTTTTTGATGGAAATAAAGGTTGGACAAGCTTGTAGGTTGTTAATGGATAGAAAGATGAATATCAAGCAAATTTGTTACGAAAGCGGATTTAATAATTTTGCCAGCTTTCATAAATGCTTTAAAACTATAACCGGGAAGAGCCCTTCAATTTATCAAAAAGAGTTTTCGACTCAATAATATTATGATCAATAAACCTTTACTTCTTAAGTGTGCTAGTCTTCTAGCATTAGCCGTAGCGACACAAAATATTTATGCGCAGAAACCGAAAAATATCTACCATAAAAATTGGATAGATTTCAATAAGAACGGAATTAAAGACGTATTTGAAGATCAATCCCAACCCATTGAAAAAAGGGTTGAAGACTTGTTATCTCAGATGACTGTTGCAGAAAAAACTAATCAGACAGCAACTTTATATGGATACGGTCGCGTTTTGAAAGACGAAATGCCAACTTCAGAATGGAAAAAATCGATCTGGAAAGATGGTATCGCTAATATGGACGAGGCATTAAATAGTTTACCAAATAATAAAAAAGCACAAACAGAATATTCTTTTCCATACAGCAAACACGCTACCGCAATTAATACGCTTCAGAAATGGTTTATTGAAGAAACAAGATTAGGTATACCCGTTGATTTTACAAATGAAGGAATCCATGGTCTTTGTCACGATAGGGCAACACCTTTTTGTGCACCTATTGGAATAGGAAGTAGCTGGAATAAAAATTTAGTCAGAAAAGCTGGCGAAATCGCAGGAAGGGAGGGAAAAGCTTTAGGATACACCAACGTTTATGCTCCTATTTTGGATTTAGCGAGAGATCCAAGATGGGGAAGGGTAGTAGAATGTTATGGAGAGGATCCCTTTTTAGTTGGAGAATTAGGGAAAAACATGGTTTCGGGTTTGCAAAGTAATGGCATTGCCGCAACTTTAAAACACTATGCGGTTTACTCTGTGCCTAAAGGTGGTCGTGATGGTCATGCCCGAACAGATCCGCATGTTACCCCAAGAGAATTACACCAAATTCATCTTTATCCATTTAAAAAAGTGGTTCAGGAAGCTAAGCCTTTAGGGGTAATGAGTAGCTATAATGATTGGGACGGTATTCCAGTTACAGGTAGCTATTATTTTCTGACCGAATTGTTGAGAAAGCAGTATGGTTTTAATGGTTATGTAGTGTCAGACAGTGAAGCTGTAGAATTTATTGCTTCTAAACACAGAGTGGCCAAAGATTTTAAAGAAGCTTCAGTTATTGCATTGAAGGCGGGTTTAAATGTATGGACAAATTTCAGACAACCAGATAACTATATCAATAATTTAAGGGCCTCCGTAGCGGATGGATCTTTAGACATGGAAACGCTTAACCAAAGGGTCAGAGAAGTTTTATCTGTGAAATTCAGATTAGGTTTATTTGATAGACCTTTTACCGAGAACCCTGCTGCTTCTGATAAAAAAGTACAAACACCAGAAGACAAGAAGTTTGCCGAGCAGATGAACAAGGAGTCTATTGTTCTTTTAAAAAACGGAAATGATTTCTTACCTCTGGATAAAAATAAAAATCAAAAAATATTAGTCACGGGACCTTTAGCGGCAGAAGTTGGTTATACCATTAGCAGATACGGACCCTCTAATAATCCATCAACCTCAATTTTAGACGGATTAAAGCAATATAATAACGGTAAGCTGAATATCGACTATGCTAAAGGATGTGAAATCGTAAACGAAGGCTGGCCAGGCACAGAGATTATAGATGAGCCTGTTACAGAAAAAGAAAAAGCAATGATTGCAGATGCTGTTGCTAAAGCAAAAAATGTTGATGTGATTATTGCCGTAGTAGGCGAAAATGAGAAAATAGTAGGCGAAAGTTTATCACGTACAAGTTTGAATTTGCCAGGAAGACAACTGGAATTATTAAAGGCTTTACATGCGACAGGAAAACCGGTAGTAATGGTTTTGGTAAACGGCAGACCTCTTACTATAAACTGGGAAAACCATTATTTAACGGCAATTTTAGAAACTTGGTTTTTAGGGCCATCGGCTGGAAAAGTGGTAGCTGAAACACTCTTTGGAGATTATAATCCGGGAGGAAAATTGTCGGTAACTTTTCCTAAATCTATTGGTCAGATTGAAATGAATTTCCCTTTTAAACCAGGATCTCATGCGAACCAGCCTTCATCAGGAGATAATGGCTTTGGAAAATCCAGAGTAAATGGTGTTTTGTACCCTTTTGGATATGGATTAAGTTATACAAAGTTTTCTTATAGCGATTTGAAACTTGACTTTTCGAAACCAGATAGTATTTCCGCAAGCTTTGTCTTGAAAAATATAGGAAAAAGAGACGGAGATGAAGTGGTGCAATTATATTTTAGGGATCTTATAAGTAGTGTTATCACTTATGACACACAATTGAGGGCTTTCGAACGTATTCATTTAAAAGCAGGGGAAACCAAGCAGCTTAATTTAAAATTTGCCCGAAAAGATTTGGCAATTTTAGACAAGGATATGAACTGGGCAGTAGAACCAGGTGATTTCGAAGTTTTGATAGGCAGTTCTTCCGAGGATATTAGATTGAAAGAAAAATTTACATTATAAAGCCAAAATACTGGTAATCAAAAGCCAATAAAGCTTAATGTGTTTTTTAAAAAAAACGTTTAATTGCAAAAAATAAAGTCTAACCAATTAAAGATTTTTTGTATGAAAAACGTATTTCATATCCTTACATTGTTTTTAGCTATCTTCTTCCTGCAAGCTTGTAAAAAAACGAAGAATAGCGATGAGGAAAAAGTAGTGAGTCCACCTCCAAAGGAGGAACCTAAACCTGAACAGCCAATTTCAAAAGCGCTGGTTTACCTAAAAAATGATGGTAAATTAGGTTATAATTTTTTTGCAAACGAAGGAGAGACTGGTAAAGTAAATCAAATTCCTGATTTTTCGACGGCAGGATATAAGGGTGGGGGCATTGCTCTGCCTCATATTACAGATGTAAAAGTTACGTTGACACCAATTGCAGGAGATAATCTAACCCAAATACAGAATGCCATTGCACAAGTTCAGGCTATGTCGGGGAATAGCGAAGGAATAAGGGGAGTTGTATTGCTGAAAGCTGGGCTATATGAAGTGAGTAATACCATTAAAATAACTAAAAGTGGCGTTATTCTTAGGGGAGAAGGGCAAGGTGAAGATGGAACAATTTTAAAGGCTACTAAAAAATCTCAACACACATTAATAGAAGTATCTGGTGTATCAGTATCGACTTCCAGGGTATTAAATAAAATAACAACACCTTATGTTGGAACAGGTAAGAAAGGGTTTAGAGTAGCTTCTAGCTCAGGTTTAGCTGTTGGGGATCGTATATCTGTTTATAAAACGCCTAACGATCAGTGGATAAATGATTTGGATATGGCTCAGTATGGATGGACAGCGAGTGGTTATAATACAGATTTTGAAAGAAAAATTGTTGGGATTGTTGGTGATAGTATAACCTTAAATGCTCCTATTGTAGATCCAATACAAACCAAATATGGTGGAGGGTCTATTTATAAATTGAATGCCCATCAACGTGTAACTCAGATAGGAATAGAAAATCTAAGACTTTCATCGGTATATGATTCAAATGATGATGAGGAACATGGTTGGATAGCTGTAGAGTTGAATAATGCAGAAAACTGTTGGGTAAAAGGGGTGACAGCTTTATATTTTGGTTATTCAGCGGTAAGTATCAGCTCGAATTCTCATTACAATACGGTAGAAGATTGTGCCATGTTGGATCCAAAATCAATTACAACAGGAAGCAGAAAGTATTCTTTTAATCTGGAAGGAGGAGCAAGTTTTAATTTATTTCAAAGATGTTTTACCAGAGGGGGAAGACATGATTTTGTTACGGGATCGAGAGTTCCTGGGCCGAATGTATTTTTAGATTGTGTTGCGATAGAAACCAATGCAGATGCAGGTCCTCATCATCGATGGGCTACAGGACTTCTCCTGGATAATATTTCCTGTGGGCAATTACAAGTTCAAAACAGAAAGGATATGGGGTCTGGACATGGCTGGGCGGGTGCACAGACACTGTTTTATAATTGCAGATCTACTAAATCTAACATTAAAGTGGAGAGTCCCAAAGGAGCTATGAATTGGGGAATCGGATGCATAGGATTAACAAAAAATGGGACGGGATTTTGGGAGAGCTGGGGAATTGCAGTTCAGCCAAGAAGTATTTATTTAGCTCAATTGAAAGACCGATTAGGAAGTACAGCTGTTGACAATGTTACTATTCCGGCTCAAAGAGCTGGAAATATCGATCAACTGTTGAAATCGTGGGCAGGGAAAGGAAAATTACAAGCAAATTAAATTTTTATAATATATGCATTTAAAAGTATTGTTGTATTCTGCGGCATTAGCAGCAATATCTCTATCAGCTTTTTCGCAAGATGCTGGAGACGAAGATAGACACATGAGTAATCTTACTTCAGCAAACAGAGATAAAATAGCTATAGAAGAAGCTAAAAAGGGTTGGTGGTCTGCTTCTATGAAAGGTAAAGAAGACCGTATAAAATGGTGGAGAGAGGCAAGATTTGGAATGTTTATACATTGGGGTGTTTATTCCGAAGCCGGGGGAGAATGGAAAGGAAGAGAAGTAGGGGGATATGCTGAGCATCTTATGAGGAAAGAAAAGATTACTCGCAAAGATTATCTGGATTTAGCTTCAAAGTTCAACCCGATTAAATTTAATGCCGACGAGTGGGTAAAAACAGCAAAGGCTGCGGGAATGCATTATATGGTAATTACCGCAAAACATCATGACGGTTTTGCGATGTATCCATCAGAAGTTTCTGATTTCGATATCAAAGATAAAACCCCATTTAAAAGAGATCCAATGGCCGAATTAGCGGCGGCATGTAGAAAGTATGGTTTAAAATTTGGTTTCTATTATTCGCATGCTTTTGACTGGGAACATCCCGATGCTCCGGGTAATGATTGGGAGTTTAAAAATCCGGGAGGAGATTTGAATCTTTTTGGTGGAAGAAATTGGTTTGATGCGCATCCGGAATTGATACCTAAAGCTGTGAAATATGTTGACGAAAAATCAATTCCTCAAATAAAAGAATTGATTAAAAAATATCACCCGGATATGCTTTGGTTTGATACACCACACAAACTTCCTTTTTCTGAAAACTTAAGAATATTAAAAGCAATAAGAGAAACTGACCCCAATTTGGTTGTAAATGGAAGATTGGCCAGGAATTCACAAGGGAATTTTGGAGACTATCTAAATACAGCCGATAGACCTGCTGAGTTTTTTCCTGTTACCGGTGATTGGGAAGCAATTCCAACAACTAACGAATCGTACGGTTACAGTAAATACGATCATAGCCATAAACCAACAAGCCATTTTATACAGCTATTGGCTAATGGAGTTGGTAGAGGTGGAAATATTCTAATGAATATCGGTCCCAAAGGTGATGGTAGTTTCGATCAAAGAGATCAAAAAATATTAGACAGTCTAGCTATATGGATGAAAAAGTACGAGGCTTCAATTTATAAAGCTTCAGCTTCTCCTTTACCTTTACAAAGTTGGGGAGCAATTACCAGTAAGGGGAATACTTTATACTTACACGTTTTTCAATGGCCAAAAAACAACAAGCTTTTAATAGGTGGGCTGAAAAGTGATATACTAAAAGTGTATAACATGAACGATCCTGCTAAGAAGTCTTTAAAAGTGAGTAAGGAAGGAGATAATTTGTATGTTTCTCTGCCTAACGAGCCGTTTGATAAAGTTGATGCGGTTTTAGTAGCAGAACTAAAATCTCCTGTGAAAGTAGAACATTTAAGATATATCGATACAGAAAGTACTAACCGTTTATTAGCTTTTGACGCCGAACAAAAAGGTCAAGGTTTTGGTTTTGGTGACGGTAAGACGAATAGATATTATGTTCACGGATGGAAATCGAAAAATCAAAGCTTATCATGGAGTTTTAAAACTAACCATGCTAAAACTTTTAAAGTTGTTTTGAAATATATTGGTGAGAAAGAAAATTCTGGTAAAATGAATTTAAGTGTTGGTAATCTATCAGAAAATATAACTATAAAACCAGGAAATGGTAAGCCGGCCGAAATAGAAATTGGAAATGCATTTGTTCAGAAAGGCATTAACAATTTGAAATTGGAGGCTTTAGATGTACAAGGACAAGAATTAATGAAGGTATTGGAAGTTGATTTAATTCCAATTAGTAAATAAAAGTTTTAAAATGAAATTTTCCACAACATTACAAAGAAGCCTATGTGGCTTCTTTGTTTTTACGGTGTTTTCCGTTAACGCGCAATTGAATGTGAAAAAAGAAGTTGCTTTTGCTGGGTCTCAAACAATGATTATGTTAGATGGGGTAAACAAAGCAAAACTTGCTAGTAATAAAAAGGATCTGGTTGCCCCTAGAACATTAGAAAAAGGAGAGTTAAAGCTGGTCCCGTCAAGAGATTGGACAAGTGGTTTTTTTGCTGGAGAATTATGGTATTTATATGAACTTACCAGGGATAAAAACTGGTTGGATGATGCAGACAACTACACCAGACCATTAGAACAAGAAAAAGATAATGGAAAGACGCATGATATGGGTTTTAAAATATATTGCAGTTTTGGTAATGCCTATAGATTAACTCAAAAGGAATATTATAAAAATGTTATCATAGAATCGGCAAAAACGCTGTCAACTCGATATAATGACAAAGTAAAGGCTATCCGTTCATGGGACCATAATAGCCAAAAATGGAGTTTTCCAGTTATCATAGATAATATGATGAATCTGGAGCTTTTATTTGAAGCCACCAAACTCACGGGAGATTCTACATTTTATAAAATTGCTGTAAACCATGCCAATACTACTCTGAAAAATCATTTTAGAAAGGACTATAGTAGCTATCACGTAATAGGTTATGATCCAGAAACGGGGAAAGTTTTACAGCGTAACACTCATCAGGGATATAGCGATGAATCTGCATGGGCAAGAGGTCAGGCCTGGGCTATTTACGGTTACACCATGTGTTATCGTTATACTAAAGACCAAAGATATTTAGATCAGGCGGAACATATTGTGAATTACTTTTTCAACCACAAGAATATGCCAAAAGACCTTATCCCTTACTGGGATTTTGATGCTCCTAATATTCCTAACGAACCGAGGGATGTTTCAGCTGCTACGGTAACGGCATCGGCGTTATTAGAATTGGCAAATTACAGTAAAAATAAGACCGCATATTATAAGTATTCACAAACTATTTTAAACAACATTGCCCAAAAGTATAAGAGCAAACTCGGCGGAAATAAAGGATTTATTTTATCTCATAGCACTGGAGCTAAACCTTCCAATTCAGAAGTTGATGTTCCTTTAAATTATGCGGATTACTATTATCTGGAAGCACTAAAAAGGTATAAAATGTATAAATAAGCAGTTGCCAAATTGTTTATTTATACATTTTGCTAAAATCGCTTAATAGAACGCCAATATTATTAATATTAGTACTCTTCCCTTTGCATAACTTTAAATTACCAATTACTTAAGAAGCAATTTATGTGTAAGTCTGTTCCAGAAAAGCGAAGGGGAGTCCTTTGTTTAATTTTTAGAGAGAGGAGTTATAAGGTTTTGAATTTAAATTATACTAATCATTATTAACATGAGTAAATCAAAAAAACAATTGCCATTTGCATTTTTTGATAGCCAAGCCAGGTTATTCAAAATATGTTTTATAACGGCGTTTGCGTTGTGTCTTTCTGTAATAGAAGCTGTGGCGCAGATAAAAGTGACGGGGGTAGTGAAAGAAAGTAATGGTGATCCGCTTCCGGGTGTTGCCGTGAAAGTAAAAGGAAGTCAGTCGGGAACCCAAACCAATGTTAACGGACAGTTTAGTCTTACTGTCCCTGGCCCGGATGCAGTTTTATCTTTTAGCTATATTGGTTTTGTAACCAAAGATGTAAAAGTAAGTAATCAGACGGCAATTAATGTGACACTTGTTGAAAATGCTAATGACCTGGATGAGGTAGTTGTTCTTGGTTATGGTCAGACGAGTACAAAAAGAGATTTAACTGGTTCTCAATCATCCGTTACAAGCAAAGATATCGCAGAAAGACAGCCCGTTACTTTATTTGACGCGTTGCAAGGTCAAGCCTCTGGAGTTCAGGTAGTGAATGATAATGGAGACCCAATGGGACAAGGGACTATTCAAATTAGAGGAGCTTCTTCCATTAATGCGACGGGAGTTGGTCCGCTATATGTAATAGATGGGGTGATTAGTGAAAATGGGAATTTTGTTAATCCTCAGGATATTGAATCAATAGAGATTCTAAAGGATATTGCAAGTGCATCAATTTATGGAGCAAGAGGTGCTAATGGGGTTATTTTAATTACCACAAAGAAAGGTAAAGAGGGTAAACCTTTAATAGCAGGGCAATATACCTTTACGCTTGGAGAATTGGCCCATAAAATCAGAACTACTTCGGCAGACGAGTTAAGATACTATAGAATGATTCGTGGTGGTGGGATAAATTTTGCTGGTAATGTGGACTCTGTAAATCCGTATTTAAATGCAGACAACGATTATCAGGATCTGTTATTCAGGACTTCGAAAAAACATGTTGCTAATTTAAGCTTAAGTGGCGGACAAAAAGGTTTGACCTATTATGCCGGATTGAATTACACTGACAATCAAGCTTTGGTATTAAATAGTTGGATGAAAAGAGTACAATCAAAGGTGAATGTTACTTATCAGATAAGTCCGAAACTTTCGGTTTCCAATAATCTTGCTTTTGCTTACCAAACAGGAAATATCATTAATTTAGGTAATTCAGCAAAGCAAATTTTTGAACGTAATCCATGGACAAGTTTATATAGACCAGATGGAGAATTGGCAGGAGTTATTGAGTCAAAGCGAAATCCGGTAGCCTATGCTTTGTTAGATAAAAATCTTGACAATAACTATGTTTCGCAGTTCAACACCCAATTTAAATACAAAATTATTGATGGTTTAAGTTTTTCGACAATGTTTACTGCAAATCTGGATAACAACAATAACAGAGAAGTAGTTCCAGCAAGGATAACCACTAACGGTATCTCTGAAGGATTTGGCTCTAGTCAAAGAAAAGTTTACTGGGAATCACAATCTGTGTTTAATTATGAAAAGATATTTAATAAAGTTCATAACTTTTCTGCAGTAGCAGGTTTCACGTTGGACAGAAGAAGAACAGATAATTATAAAATTAGAGTTACGAACCTGTTAAATGAAGATATATTTATGTCTAACGTTGGTACAATAGACGTTAATACTGCACAAACAGGTACTTCTGCGACGGCAAATTCAAATGTATCTATCTTAGCCAGAGCTAACTATAGTTATCAGGGAAAATACATGTTGCAAGGAACATTTAGAAGAGATGGCTCTTCCAGATTTGGGCCTAACAGTAAATGGGGTGATTTCTTTTCTACTGGAGCAGCCTGGAGATTTACTTCTGAGAAATTTATGGAATGGACTAAAGGTATAATTGATGATGGAAAATTGAGATTTAGTGTGGGTTCAGCAGGGAATGATGCCATTGGAAACTATATGTCTTATACGACCGTTAAATTTGGAGATTATTATTATAATGGACAGCTTGGGGCCTCTGCAGATCGCGTTTTAGGAAATAGTGCTATACAGTGGGAAACAACTACTGCAACAAATTATGGTATTGATTTGTCTTTTTTAAAAGGAAGAGTAACCTTAACAGCTGAATATTACGATAAAATAACAAAGGACTTACTGTATACCTCAGAATTAGGTAAAGAGTCTGGCAAATACCAGGTAGTTACTAATCTAGGCAAAATTCAAAATAAAGGCTTTGAGTTAACCGTATTGGGTACCCCGATTGCTAATAAAGATTTTGTTTGGGATGTAAATGCAAATATGACTCTTCCGAAGTCTAAAATTAAAGAGCTGGCAAATGGTACTTCATTTATTACCGGAAATAAGTGGTTAGTAAAAGAAGGTGGTAAAATTGGTGATTTCTACTTATTTATTAATGAAGGAGTATATCAATATGATGTCTCTAATGCGTATACTCCGGACAATCAGCGCTTAACTCCAGTAGATGTTGTAGTGAGTGCAGATGGTAAATCGGTAGAAAGTGTTGGAGGTTACACGTTGAATGGACAACCGTATACAGGACCAATAACAAGTAAATATTACAATGGAGTTAAACTTCAGGGAGGAGACACCATTTGGCAGGATACAAATAATGATGGTACTATAGACGATAATGACAAAGTTATCGCCGGTAATGGATTACCAACATTCTATTTTGGTTTAAATAATACTTTTAGATACAAACAATTTTCATTGAGTTTCTTATTCAATGGCCAGTTTGGCAATAAGGTTTATAATGCAGTAGCCAATGGACAGAATACAACATCGTCTACCTACACTCCTCCGATTTGGGATATGGCAACTACTTCTTGGTTTCGACAAGGAGACATAACTCAATATCCACTTGTTAGTAGACAAGATACTAGAGGAAGTATTAGAAATAACTATAATAGTCTGTATTTAGAGGATGGTTCGTTTATTCGACTATCCAGCGCAAGATTGGCTTATACATTAGATAAAAAGCTAGCAAGTAAAATTGCTGCAAAAAGCGCTACAGTATATCTCTTTGGTCAGAATTTACTTACCTGGACAAATTATTCCTGGTTTGACCCAGAATTTAGCACCTCTAATCAGTTGCAACCTGGAAATGATACAGGAAAGTATCCTAAGGTGAGAGAGTTTGGTTTGGGTTTAAATGTTAATTTTTAATAATATGCACTTAATGAAACATAATATAGTTGTATACGCTACGGTATTTGTAGGCTTGTTAGCCACTTCTGGTTGTCAGAAATTCTTAGAAGAGAAACCTTTGACTGCAGTAGATACAAAAGATTATTATAAAACGCTTAAAGATGTTAATGCATCTATGGCGGGAATTTACGGTTCGTTTCAGCAAGAGATGACCGGAGAAGGAGGAACAAAAAATTTTACAGGAAAATATCATTATTGGGGAGAGGGAAGGGCAGATAACTTTGATTTTAATGGGCAGTATACAAGCGCATTAGTGAGAGAACTTTCAATAAATACCTTAACTTCTGGAAATAGTGCTAGTGATTGGACGGGTTTTTATCGCACAATAGGTTTAACTAATCTTGCGATAAAATATATACCTAATGCGGCGAAATTAGATAATGCGGTAACACCAACTTTAAGAGATAATTTTTTGGCACAGTGTTATGCCATGCGAGCTATGTGTTACTTCTATATCGTTAGGTTATGGGGAGATGCGCCGATTTGGATAGAACCTTATGAAGATTATATGGTTGAAAGCAAGAGACCCCGTGAATCTAAAGAAAAAATCATGGAAGAAATCATCATCCCGGATTTGAAAAATGCTTATAATCTTATCCAAAAGAATCAAACCTCAAACGTGTGGAATATTAATGAAGGTGCTATAGCAGCTATATTAGCAGATGTTTACATGTGGAAAGCAGGGATGAATAGTGATAATGCTTCCTATACTGAAGCAATAAACTGGTTTAAAAATGTGTTCAAAGCTAAGGCACCAACAGGCAAGGTTTACACTGGGACTACTATTGCAGATTTGGAAGTAGCTGCCGATTGGAGACCAAAGTTATTTTTGGATCCATCTAAATCGAAAGAATCTATTTGGAGTATCAATTGGGACGCGGCAAATAATGGGTGTGCTTGTATCCCGATTTCTATAGGTAGTTCAAATAATCAAGTTAGAGTAGATTCGGTTTTACATGCTGATTGGAAAAAGGATAAAACGGATATGAGAGTTACGCTTAGTATAGATACTTTAGCAGGTCTGGGACACTATGATAAAGTGTTGAAGTATTATAATGTACCTGCAAGTGGTTTTCCAAGTGGAACTAATGCGCCGAAAGCCACAGATTATCCAGTGTATTTGGTAATGTATAGATTAGGAGATGTCTACTTATCTTATGCGGAAGCTTTAAATAGAACTGGTGATAGACCGAATGCGTTGAAATATTTGAACTTCATTAGACAAAGAGCAGGAAAAGTAGCCTTGCTAGATGCTGATCCTCTTATAGCTGGAGTTGTAGGGCTGGAAGATGAAATTATACGTGAAAGGCGATTAGAACTTTTTGGAGAAGGTAAACGTTGGTTTGATTTAGTGAGAACTCGTAGTTTGAATAAAGTATTAGACCCAGTTATCAATCGTAGAATATCGAAAATTCAGGGTGCTCCCTATACGGAAGGTTTCGGGACAAATGTTGACGAAAAAGCTTTGTGGCCTATTCATCGTAACAATTTGGAAGATAATAAAAAATTAGAGCAAAATTCTTTTTACAGATAGTATTATGAAAACGATATATAGAATTTTTAAAAAAGTAGGGGGCGGAATAGCGGCCTTGGCATTGTTTTCTGGTTGCACTCTTTTTGGTTTGGATGTACAGAAAGATTATAACAGAACGCCACATACACTAGATCCTAAGATGGATAAGACTGTGTGGCAATATTTAAAGGAAAGATCTTATGGAAATACAGCGGAAACAAGGGTGTTTGCCAGAATGATGGATGCCATTATCTATTCTGAGATAGACACTTTGGAGTATACTAAGCCTAACAGAACATTTATATTGATGTATGGGGCTTCTTCAGGAAATCCTCCAACTCTCTCTGCTCCTGCATTCTGGACAAATTTCAAGGTTAATAATGCAAACGCTACTAATTGGAATCAATATCCAAAAGAGTTTGTTAGGAATTATCTTAAGTATTTGATAGTAGAGGGAGAATATAACCACTACACTATTCCGGCATTGCAAACCATCAATGCAAATACTTTGTGCCCCGCAGGATACTTTAATACATTGCCCACAGGAATAACCTTAGCAAATTTTATTCCGAATACAAATCCTGAATCGATAATGACGATAAAAGTATTAAACTCTTCTCCAAGTAATACAAGTGATTATCCAATTCAGCTCAATGATGTTCTTAATGTTAGAACAAGTAGTATTTTAGCAACAAACGGGACTGTACATGTGATAGGATCGTTCTTTTCTCCGGCATTACCATTATAATAGCCGAACAAGTAACTTAATAGGGAAGGTCTGGACTTTAGTTCAGACCTTTTTTGCATATCATAAAATTATTTTACAAGTTCAAAAAATCGATTGTGTTATTAAGTTTTAAGACCAATGGTAATTAAACTTTGTAAATCTCTAAAATTCTCTAATCGCCAAAATTGCTTAATATAAAGCTAAATGTATTGATATATAGTTTTTTATAAATTATTAATTTGTCTTTCATAAATCTTATTTTATGAAAGAAACAATCCTAAAAGCTGCTATTATAATTTGTTTTCTATTTGTAGCCTGGAAAACAAGGGCACAATCCCTCCTCTTAGAAAATTTAAGCGGACCTATCACTCCAAAGGAAATTCAGGCATTCAAAAATTACATGAATGGTAAGGTAAATCCTGATCCAAATCAGAATGCAGGAAATGTTTGGGTCTATGGCAATAATGGAAAAGCTATAGAGGCCTGTGGCTTGATGTATGAAGCGACAGGAGATATAGAGATCCTAAACAGAATGATACATTATTGCGACATGGCATTGTCGGGAAGAAATGACTTAAAGCCGGAAAGCGAAGGTGGGCAAAAAATAGTGTGGACAGGTAATATAGAACCTGTATGGCCATCTGATGTTACAGAGGTGCCCGCAAGAGCAGGAATAGAGCAGGGGCAGGTCTTATCTCATATGGTTTATTGTTCTTTGTTAATATTGCAAAACTCGGGTATTTGGGACCAATCAATTCCCAATCAACAGGGAGATTTGAATCAGACCTATAAAGAAAGGGCATTAAAATACATACGGGAATCCAATTATGTAATGGACAATTGGATACTCCCACGTTTTATTCGTACCAGTGATAGAAACCGCTACTACTTTCCCGGAGCGCCAAACACTTATAAACCAAATGACCCCGCTCCATGGAACCAGGCATTTATGTTAACCAATGCTTTTGTAAGATTAACACAATGTCACCTCATTTTAAATGATGATCCTGCAAGGATTGTATTATATGATAATATTGTTAATCCAAATCTGGAGTGGTTTTTTTCAGAAACACAGTCGAAGAAATCTAAAGAAGGAAATAACGTGAAGTTATTTCTATATGCGATAGGTGGTTCTGTGGAAGATGCTAACCATTTAGCCTACGATGTAGAGGGATTATATATTGCTTATAAAACCGGCCGTTATGGAATCAAATTTGAAGATCTGGTACCTTTTGCGAATACTTATATAGATATGGTTTTAGGGATACCACAACCTGATGGTACTTATGCCGGGAGGATAGATGGTACTGTCGGTTCAGGAAATTCAGGTGGTGATAAGTATGTTCGCGATGAATATTTCTATTTGCCAACATTCAGACCTGATCAATTTGAACGGATGGTTAATATCAATATTAACGCTGGAAGGATTGCATCCTATCCTCAGGGAACCGCAAGACTCTTATGGCAAAAACAGCAGAGGTACCTGGAGTCATTACCCAACCAATCAAAATTACCAGAGCAGGCCTATGGACTCTTACCGGGAGATAAAAGCGTTGGAATTCCTCTTAATATAGATTTAAAATGGACAGGTTCCACCAATACGAAATCATATAAAGTCTTTTTTGGTAAAGACAAAGACAATTTACAGGAACAAGTGGAAGTGGGGGATTATATTTTTAGAGTAGAAAATCTTGAGGAACTTACAACTTATTTTTGGAGGATAGACGCCATCAATGAGCAAGGGACGGTAACAGGTAAAATCAACGAGTTTAAAACTTTGTCTGCGAATGCAACAATCCCCGATCCTAATTCCAGTTATCGGATTACAGGAAATGGAGGAATACTGACCGCTCAATATACCAGCAGTAAACAAACTGAAAATTATCCTAATCTGATCGATGTAAACACCGCCACCAAATACTTTGTTGGCCAAAATAAGCTTTGGGTTCAATACCAGTCCCCCACGTCCGAGATATTAAGTTTTTATGAGGTAGCATCGGCCAATGATACGCCGACAAGAGATCCAAAAGATTGGACATTATACGGGTCTAATGATGGAGCAGTTTGGGATGCACTGGATGTACAAACTAATCAGAGCTTTAACAATAGATATGAAAGAAGGTTTTTCGTGGTTAATGCTACTACTGCATACAAGTATTATAAATTAGATATTACAGCAAATAGTGGGGCTACTCAAATTCAGTTTTCGGAATGGAATCTGTATCGGGTAAATACAATGGCAATAGTTACAAATTCTTTCAAAGCACATAAAACCGAAAATGGAATCAATTTGGAATGGAGAGCGAATAATATAAAACCGAATACTTTCTTTCAGGTACTACGAAGGAATAGCAGCGTAGGTGCATTTCAGATAATAAAAGAAGTGACAGCTTCTGATATGGATTATTATGTGTTTAATGATAAATTCCCGGCTATTGGAACAAATTATTACAGAATAAGACAAGTGAATTCTAATTACGAATTTTCAGACTCCGATATCGTTGCAATAGATTATTTTAATCATAATCGATTGACCGTATATTCAAGAGATGGGAAATTATTTCTCACTAATGAATTGTCATCCGGAAATATTTCTATATCTATATTTAATATAGACGGTAGGAAACTTTTTATGCAAAATTTTAACAATCAGGGCATTCGTTCCGAAATACCTCTCAAAATAACACTCAAACCGGGAGTCTACATTTCTGAAATAAATACTGATAAGGAGGTCATTTCAAACAAAATGATAGTTTATTAAACATAAATCATAACATATGATTAAGGACCATTGACTGGCTATCAACAAAATGCCAAAATCACATTCAAAAATGTAATTAACGCTGAATATTTTGTTAAATAAATTCGTTTATATTGAAAATTGTTTAGAAATGTAAATTGAAGCTCCAGTGCTTAAGTTTTGATTTCGACTATATAAACTTTTGACTTTAAACTTTACAAGATGTTAAGAAGATTTTTCCTGATAGTGCTAATCGCTGTGATTGGGCAGCGAGATTTATCTGCTCAGGCTTTAAGCAAGGACGAGAAGATGGCATGGTGGCGCGAAGCCAGATTTGGTATGTTTATCCATTTCGGGACTTATGCACAATGGGGCGGGGTATATCATGGCCACCAACAAGCCAGGGGTGGAGCAGAATGGATTATGAACCGCGCTAAAATTCCTGTACAGGAATATATTGATACAGCAAAGAATTTTAATCCTGTGAAATACAATGCCGAATTTTGGGCGAAAGCAGCAAAAGATGCCGGGATGAAATATTTGATCATTACGACCAAACATCACGACGGTTTTGCTTTGTTCGATACTAAAGTGAGTCATTGGAACTCCTTGCAAGCTTCTAAATACGGTAAAGACTTGATAAAGCCTTTGGCAGAAGCATGTAAAAAATATGGAATAAAATTGGGTTTTTATTATTCACAATCTCAGGATTGGGTAAACCCGGGGGGGGCTGTAGCAAGAAAGGTGATGGCCGAAGGATGGCCTAATCCGGATTCGACCAAAATAAATGCCTACACAGAAGCACACAGAGGACACTGGGATCCTGCTCAGGAGACAAAAACGTTTGATCAATATATTAACGACGTGGCTGTTCCGCAAGTAAAAGAATTATTGACTAATTACGGAGAGGTTTCTGTGCTTTGGTGGGATACACCGATGCAAATTAATGATGAGCAAGCAACTAAATTGCAAAATGTTTTAAAGCTACAACCGAATATCATCACTAATGATAGATTGAAAAGACCTAATTTCCCTGGAGATACCAAAACACCAGAACAGAAAATACCGGATAGAAAAGAGTTGGATGGCAAAGATTGGGAAACCTGTATGACCATGAACGGCAGCTGGGGATTCAAAAGCTGGGATCACAATTGGAAAAGTTCGGAAATCTTGGTTAGAAACCTGATAGACATTGCTTCAAAAGGTGGGAATTATTTATTGAATATCGGGCCTAAACCAGACGGATCATTCCCGCAGGAAAGTATAGACCGTTTAAAAGATATTGGTGCATGGATGGATAAAAATAAAGAAGCAATTTATGCAACCAAAGCAAATCCATTGGATGAAGTATCCTGGGGAAGAATAACCACCAAATTAAATGATAAAAAAGAAAGTGTGCTTTACCTTTCAGTATTTGATTTGCCGAAAAATGGAACATTGTCTATACCTGATTTAAATGCTCCGGTAAAATCAGCAAATCTGTTAGCAGGTGGACAGAAGGTGGCTTTTAAAAAGGCAAAATCCGGCTACGATTTTCAGCTGAATGCATTGAATGGTAAATATGCGACAGTAATAAAAGTGACTCTAAAAGGACAGATAAAAGACAAACATTTCTCTGGGGCAAATATGAAAACCGGAGAATTAGATTAGAAGCGAGTTTTAATGCGGATAGATAGAGCTAGGGGAGAGTTTTCTTCTCTGGTTTTTTAGTTTTTATATTTATGATCATGCGGAACTATGTCCAGTCTTAGTCGAGGGATTATTTCAACATCTTTACTGCGGATTGTCTCTTCGGAGATGAAGCTAAAATTAGTGATAGTTTTAAAGGGTTCGTTACGGTCATACTGAACTTGTTTCAGTATCTCCATTTTGGAGGCAGCCTATAGAGAACCTACAATAAAAAAATGATGAATACAAACAATAAAACAATAAAAATTTTCACGCTGTATGTATATTCGTTCTTGCTAGCCAGTTTTAGCACAGAACTATTTTCAGCTGAACCAAAATTTAAACGAAAAACCGAGTTCGATATCTTTTCAAAAATTGAAGGCGATTTTAAGCAAAGCGATTTCCATGGTTTCGTTTGTGCAGATTTTACTTTTAAAGGAAGAAAAGCTAAAATAGTTAAACCCATTACAGTAGCCAAGTGGAAGCCATGGATTTGGAGAGCGCGTTTTTGGGGGCATGAGCCTCAGACAGATATTGCTTTGCTCAAACAAGGTTTTCATGTAGTCTATTGCGATGTGGTGGAGCTATATGGGAATAAAGAGGCGATAACTATATGGAATGATTTTTATGATTTTCTAAGGAAAAGTGGTTTAGCGAAAAAAGCCGTTTTAGAAGGAATGAGCAGAGGCGGTGTCTATGTTTATAATTGGGCTGCGGAAAACCCCAAAAAGGTAGCATGTATATATGCAGACAATCCCGTACTGGATCTTAAAAGTTGGCCCGGAGGAAAAGGAAAGGGACCGGGAAGCACAAAAGATTGGCAGATTTTCTTGAAGGACTATCAGCTGGATACAGATCAAAAAATAGCAGATTTTGATGGTAGTCCCGTCAACAAAATTATACAGATAGTAAAAGGAAAGTATCCGATGCTGCATGTTTGTGGTTCCGAAGATGAAGTAGTTCCGCTAGATGAAAATACCTTGCCCTTCGCGGAGCAGATTAAAAAAGCTGGAGGCCATATTGAAATAATTATGAAGCCTGGAGGTAAACATCATCCGCACAGCTTAAAAGATCCAAAACCTATTGTAGATTTTATCCTGAACGCTGTTGAAAAACAATAAGTAAAAGTTGCATATTTATGAAAAAAGCACTAGTCTATTTAGCCATTGTTTGTTGTTTTGGTAGCCATGTTTTCGGGCAGAATTTGTTGGATTGCGTAAATCCCTTTATTGGCACCGGAGCTTCTACAACTTTAAGTTCACAAAAGCATGCTTCGGGAACCGAAAATTTAGCAAATACCATCCCTGCAGTGGGAGTCCCATTTGGAATGACACAATGGACACCACAATCCCAACAAACAGAAAAAAAATGTTTAGCCCCATATTATTATAATGATAAAAAGTTATACGGATTTAGAGGAACGCATTGGTTAAGCGGTTCATGTACTCAAGATTATGGCAGCTTTACCATTACACCCATAAGTGGGAAATTGCAAATCAATCCTGAAATTTATGCCTTTGATAACTTGCATCAAAACGAAATAGCAACGCCCAATTATTATCAGACAGATATACCCGCATACCAATTAAAAGTTCAGCTTACGGCAAAACAAAGAAGTGCTTTTTTCAATATCACGGCCAATGCAACAGATAGTGTGTATATCTTAATAACACCAAATAGTGATAAGAATCAGGCTTACATAAAAGTCGACCAGAAAAATAATAGAATATCAGGATATAATCCCGCTTATAGAATTTATCAGGGCAGTGGCAAACCCGCTGGCTTTAATGGTTATTTTGTTATCGAAATGGATAGACCTTTTACGGTTCGGGGTGTCTTTTCCGATAATAAATTACAATCTACAGATAGCCTATCTAAACAGAAGGATTTAGGTGCCTATGTTGGTTTTAAACTGAACAAAAATGAACAATTAAAGCTAAGGGTGGGAACCTCGTTTACCAGCATAGAAAATGCAATAAAAAATCTTCATGCAGAGATTAAACATTGGGATTTTGAACAGATAAAAAAAGAAAGCGAAGCCAATTGGTTGAAATATTTCAATAAGATTAAGATCGAGGATGAGAGTCGGGAGAATAAAACCATATTCTATACTGCATTATACCACAGTTTGCAACATCCACGCTTGTTTAATGATGTTGATGGAACTTATCCTCAGTTTGATAGTCATTATAAAAACGCAACTACCAAAGGAAATTACTATGATGATTTCTCGATGTGGGACATCTATCGGGCGCAGTTACCTTTATTGGAATTGATTGCACCAGAAGAGACTAATGATATGTTGAAGTCATTGATTATAAAGGGACAACAAGCAAAATGGTTACCTATATTTCCTTGTTGGAATAGCATAACCGGTGCAATGATAGGAGATCATGCAACAAGTTTTATCACCTCGCGATACCTTAAAGGATTCAGGGACTTTGATATCACCGAAGCCTATCGTTTGATGCGGCAAAATGCTTTTGATATTCCTTCCAAAGAAATTTATTTGACAGGAAAAGGCAGACGTGGTTTGGAATCATACCTCAAATATGGATATATTCCTTTAGAAGATGAAGTTTTAGATGCCTTTCATAAACGAGAGCAAGTGTCAAGAACTTTGGAATATGCTTTTGATGATTACGCCCTCGCTATGTTCGCTAAACAAAAGGGAGAAAAAAAAGACTGGAAAATATTACTCAATAGATCAAAAAACTATAAGAACGTATTTGATAAAGCAACAGGCTTTGTCCGTGGCAGATATAAGAATGGAACATGGTATAAGGACTTTAATCCCGACATAAAGCATAGTTTCATAACAGAAGGCACCTCCAGACAATACATGTTTTATGTGCCGCATGATGTAAATGGTTTGATAAAGTTGATGGGAGGCAAGAAAAAATTTGAACAAGCCCTGGATAGTCTTTTTAAAAAAAATGAATACTGGCATGGAAATGAGCCGGGACACCATATTCCATTTTTGTATAATTATACCCGTTCACCATGGAAGACAAAGCAATATGTTCATCAGATCTTAAAGGAAGAATATGGCAATGGAATAGGAGGGTTGAGTGGGAATGATGATACCGGGCAAATGTCTGCCTGGTACATATTTGCTGCAATGGGATTTTATCCTGTTAATCCCGTTTCTGGAGAATATCAAATTACTGCACCATTATTCAAAAAAGTAAGTTTAACCCTGCCCAATGATAGGATATTGAATATAGAAAATTTTAAGACTAATGAAAAATCCGGGAAAATAAACAAGATTATTTGGAATGGTAAGACTCATAAAAGTTGGTCTTATCGTTATAAGGATTTGCTAAATGGAGGTGAAGTGAGGTTTATGTTAGATTAAAAATCTTTAAAATAATAAATTGTAACCAGTATATGAACCACTTAAAATATTATCTGCTTTTAATTTTATCAGGATTAATATTGTCATGTAACAAAGCTGTTCGAGTTGTTCTTGAAAAGGCAACTCGAACTTTAAATGTTGCTGATTTTGAAATCTGCCTTTATTTATCAGTTAGTAATGTGCTGCGAAACATGGCGAACAGTTTGAAAATAGGTTTAAACAAATTATAAAAATAGAAGTAATGGCGCCGCATGTTCTTAAAAGAATTTCTCTAATATTTTCTCTCTTACTGATTAGTATTTTAACGTGAGTTCGGGATAATAGAATTGTCTTTTTAAAGAACAAAAAAGAGATTAAATTACTGATTATCAAATAAGTAAGCATATTTTGTTATATTTAAGTACCAAATTAAAACTATAACTTGATATGCTTACTCCTTCTAAAATTACCGAAATTTTTGTTCAAGTTGATGATTTCTGCAAAGAATTTGAACTTGAGATCATCCAACATAAGCTTAATGCGGGAAATTGTAAAGCCAGAAACCGTAAGGCCTCACTTGCTGATAGTGAGATCATCACTATTCTGATAGCTTTTCATACCGGACATTTCACCAATCTCAAGCACTTTTACATTGGTCACATCTGTTCTTATTACAGAGATTATTTTCCTGGACTTGTATCCTATAACCGTTTTGTAGAACTGCAGCAAAGAGTAGCAATACCCATGATGCTGTTTCTGAAAAACAGATGTCTGGGACAGTCAAATGGTATCAACTTTATCGATTCTACACATATCAAGGTATGCCATAACAGGCGCATACATAGCCATAAAGTGTTTTCCCTGGTTGCAGAGCGAGGGCAATGTTCCATCGGATGGTTCTATGGATTCAAGCTTCACCTGATCATCAATGACAGGGGGGAAATATTATCCTTTTATCTTACAAAGGGCAATGTGGATGACCGGAACATTAAATTGATGACCTCTATGACACAGCAGATATTCGGCAAGCTGTTTGGGGACAAAGGTTACATATCAAAAGCATTAGCTGATCTGCTCTGGGGAAATGGTATTCAAATGATTACCAAGCCAAGAAAGAATATGAAGGATTTTAACATCTCGCAAGCTGATAAGATTATGCTCAGAAAAAGAGCCTTAATCGAATGTGTGAACGATGAATTAAAGAATATATGCAAGCTGCAGCATACCAGGCACCGTTCGGTAAATAACTTCCTGATGAACACAATGGGCGCACTTTGTGCCTATCATTTCTTTCCTAAAAAGCCCTCTCTTAATATCGGTTTTGACTTTAATGACAGACAGATGTTATTGACCGCTTAAACCGAATTCACGTTATTTTAGCAACTGCACAGGAAAAGGTTAATGGTAATACTGCTTTCGTCAGGTCTTTCGAAAAAAACTTTAAATTACCAGACTCTTTCATCCAGACTTGTTTTTATGAAGTGATTACATTACGTGTTTCATTAAGTCATATAGCGTTTTCTGATAATGCTTCAAACGAATTAAAAGCGGAGTTAAAACGGATAGAAAATAAATTGGATATCAATTCTTTAAAAGAGAATAAAAACGATGGTAAGCATGTAGATCTGATATTTCCCGTATTTTTCATAAATAAAAGCGAGGAGTGTAAGGGGAAATATAATGTGAAAAATAGCGAACAGACCTATTGTTCATTTGGAGGTTATGTTATAGATAGCCCAGTTCAGTTACAAGAACCTATAATATTGAATTTATATAATGTGGTAAATTAAAATTCCTATTGTCTAAATATTGAAATATGATCTGGTTTAAGAGTTAGCGATGGGCCCTTAAACCATGTTATTCGGATTTTGAACCTGCTCTATTTATCAGTTCGCCATGCCAACTTTTCGTCACCTTGGGTGCAAGGAAAGGTCACACATGTAAACCTACTTTTATCTATAAGCTTATTTGTGGGCCAGCCTGTTGCAGGCAGGTTTCACCAGATTCAACATGACGGTGTTATTTCGATTCCCCCGAAAAATAATTAATAATAAAAAGCATTACTTTTCATACCTCTCTCCGGTAACACATAGTACATAAAGCACCCCTGATAATAGAGATATAACAGTGATTAAATAGAGGGTTTATAGAGGGTTCATAGAGGTAAAGCTCTATAAACTCACTTTCTGGCCACTGGTACAATTATGGTTAGCTACTACAAGAAATTAATTTGTAGTAGGGTTGGTGTAGCTCTTTATAAAGCTTTGCAAGGAGTTTATTTTCTAGAAAAGAAAAGGTATGATGGATAGACTGGAAAAAATAATAAATACGGAACTTTGATAGATTTTTCTGGGGGCCAAACTTAAACTTTTTAATCAAAAATTTGGTGATGTGGTTTATCTCTTAAAAAAACACCATCTCTACCATTATATTATATCCTCTACCGGCTAAAATATAATGGTAGAGATGAAGTGTTATTTGTATTATTTTTTTGGTCTGCTATAACCTTGTTGTTTATAGGTGGTAAGTAGGGTCATTAATTCTTTAACAATTTTTGGTTGACTATTGTATAGATTGTTTTTCTCTTGAGGATCATTAGCGATGTTATATAAAGTCATAGGGGCTTCATTTGCTTGAGGCTCTAAAGTTCTGGGCTGAGTAAAACCTCCTGAGCCTAAGGCGGTAGTTAATTTCCAGTCCCCTTTTCTAATGGCAAAGATACCACCCAAAGAATGGTGGATAATAGCTTCTCTAATTTGTTTTGTTTTATTCTTTCCTGTAAAAGCATCAAGCATATTATAGCTATCTTCTGCAGCGTCTTGTGGCAAAGGTTGGTTTACAATAGCAGCTACTGTAGCAAATAAATCTGTGGTACACATTATTTGGTTACTCATGGTACCCATAGGGATTTTAGAAGGCCAACTTGCTATAAATGGAATTCTGTGTCCCGATTCGTAAATATCTGCTTTCCTTCCTCTGTAAATATAATTGGCATAATGATTTGTAGCTTCTATATCTTCAGGCTTCCAGTCAGACCCATTATCGCTAGTTACGATGACTAAGGTGTTTTTATCCAAACCTTTATCTTTTAACGCTTTTAAAACCTTTCCAATCATATAATCTGTCTCCGCTACATAATCGCCATAATTTCCTGCCCCTGATACATTTTTAAATTCTTTACTAGGAACCCATGGTGTATGAGGAGAAGGTAGCGGTAAATAAAGGAAGAAAGGTTTTTGTGTGCTAGATTGAATATAATTCACCGCATCGTTAATGAAATTGGGTAATACTTCTTGAAAATTGAAATCGGGAGCCATTTTTCCGGGTCTCCTCATAGAACCTCTTTCTTGGTTTTCACTTTTTCCTGTGGTGTATGAAGTAGGTTCTTTTACCGCTTTTCCATTTCTGATATAAACGTATGGATTCATATCCAAGGAGGCGGGTATAATATAAGAATAATCAAAACCATGGTCTGTTGGTCCTCCTTTAATAGCTTTAGTATAATCCACATTATCATCATCATTTTGAGGTGATTCTGTTATGGACTTACCGCCAATGGCTTTGCTTGGATCTTTTTTGGTAAAATCTAATCCCAAATGCCATTTACCAATACATGCCGTAGTATATCCGTTTTTCCTGAGGAATGAGGCTATAGTAGCCCTTTCAGGTTCTATTAAGGATGGAGAGTAGCCATTTAATACTCCTTTCTTTAAAGATGACCTAAAAGCATATCTACCTGTTAATATACCATATCTTGTTGGTGTACATACCGAAGAGTTAGAGTGTGCATCGGTGAAGTAAATGCCGTTCTTGGCTAAATTATCAATATGAGTAGTATGTATTTTAGATTCCTTATTCAGGATACTAATATCACCGTAACCTAAGTCATCAGTCAAAATATAAACTATATTGGGCTTGGGAAGAGTTTGTGCTGCCACTTTTAGTAAATAAAAACTATTACCAAGTAAAGTTAGGAGTAAAATGCGCTGCAATTTTTTAGCTGTATACATCAGGTTTTTTAACGTAATTTATAAAAAATAATACTTATAAGAATTAACAATACGGGGATTATATTCAAGTATTTTGGCAAAATGAATCGTTATTATCGATTGAAAGCTTTTAAAATTTAAGAATTGTTTTTAGCCAATTTACTTGAATGTTTCGCCAATAGGTAAAACTGAAATTTGAGCTTAAAATGCTTAATTAAGGAATGAAATTTATCCTCGCATTTTTAATATCACTTTCAGTATTTGCCAAACTAAGCGCAAAAGATTTTTATATCGCCCTAAATGGGAGTGATCGTAATCCTGGGACATTATCAAAGCCATTTGCGACAATAGCCAAAGCAAAACTAGAAGCCTTAAAATTTAAAAATGAAAGCGTAAATATTTTTCTAAGAGCCGGAGTCTATTACCTTGACGAGACACTGATCTTTACAATTGCAGATAGCCGTAAAGAAGGAAAAGAGGTGATAATAAGCCCTTATATGGGGGACGAAGTAGTAGTGAAAGGTTCCAAAAAATTGGACCTTAATTGGATTTTGAACAACGGTGTATATACAGCGAAAATAACAAGAGATCAGCTAATTTTTGATCAGTTATATGTTAATGGTCAGTTGATGCAAATGGCCAGATATCCAAATTATCAGAAAGGGAGACTACCTTTTGGAGGAGTAGCGGAAGATGTTTTAGGTCCAGACCGTATCAAGAAATGGGCAAAGCCACAAGGGGCTTATCTGCATGCTATGCAGGCCAGTATGTGGGGTGGTTTTTCTTTTTTAATAAAAGGTAAGACGAATGCTGGTGAATTAGAAATGGAAGGCGGATGGCAAAATAACAGACCATCTGCCATTCATAAACAATATAGGTTTATAGAAAATGTATTTGAAGAGTTAGATACCTTAAATGAGTGGTATTATGATAAAACGAAGCAGATTGTTTTTTTGAAAACTGATATAGATTTATCTGGTGCTGTAGTTGAAGTTCCGCAAATAGAAACACTTTTAGAAGTAAGAGGATCTGCAAAAGAACCCGTTAAAAATATCATTATCAGGGGGATTACTTTTAGTCATACTCTTAGAACTTTCATGAAGAATAAAGAGCAACTGTTGCGAAGTGATTGGACCATATACCGTAAGGGGGCTATAACTTTAGATGGAGCTGAAAATATTAATATTGAAAAATGTATATTTAAAGATAATGGTGCAAATGTTATCGTATATAGTAACTACAATAAAAACAACACGCTATCGGGCTCACATATTTTTAACGCTGGAGGTAATGCAGTTGTCTTTGTTGGAGATCCCAAAGCGGTACGGTCTCCCTCTTTTCAGTACAGCGAATTTGTAGCGTATGAGAATATGGACAAGACAGCTGGTCCAAAGGGGAATAATTACCCTATTTCATGTACAGTATATGATAATCTTATCCATGATATTGGTCAGGTAGAAAAGCAAACCGCAGGGGTGCAGATTTCTATGGCTCAAGACATAAAAATTAGTCATAATACCATTTATGATGTTCCAAGAGCCGGAATTAATATAAATGAAGGAACCTGGGGTGGGCATATCATAGAATTTAATGATGTATTTAATACAGTTTTGGAAACTGGCGATCACGGGGCATTCAACTCTTGGGGCCGAGATAGGTTTTGGCATCCTACAAGGGCAGTGATGGATACGCTGGTTGCCAAACATCCTCAACTTATCTTCCTCGACGCGGTAAAACCTACTGTATTGTTTAATAATAGGTTTCGTTGTGATAACGGCTGGGATATTGATTTGGATGATGGATCCAGCAACTACATGATTCAAAATAACGTTTGTTTGAATGGCGGATTGAAACTAAGAGAAGGTTTTAAAAGAACGGTCGAAAATAATATCATCATTAACAATTCTTTCCATCCGCATGTATGGTTTAAAAATAGTGACGATGTTTTTAAGCATAATATATTGGGTTCGGCTTATTTTCCCATAAGGATTACGGATTGGGGGAATAATATTGATAGCAATTATTTTCCGGATGAAGTTTCTTTAAAGAAAGCACAGGCTTTTGGAACAGATAAAAACTCTTTGGCTGGAGAAATCACATTTGAAAATGCCATAGTTGGAGATTACAGGATCGATAAAAGTTCTAAAGCTTTTGATACAGGATTTAAGAATTTTGACATGAACTTTGGGGTAGTTTCTGAAGACCTGAGAAATAGGGCGAAGAAAGTAGCTATACCCCAAATCTTACCTTTGGTATGGAAAGAAGATGCTACCTATGATTTTTTAGGAATAAAAGTGAAGAACTTAAACACATTAGCAGAACGTTCTGCCACAGGTATGCCTTCAGAAACGGGAGTATTGATATTAGATATAGCGCCTAATAGCCTGATGAGTGCAACGCTTAAAATTAATGATGTTATTTTAGGTATGGGAGAATATGAGATCAATAATGTCAAAGATTTGGTAACCGCGAAATTAAACTCCCAATCAAAAAAGACAGCTGTTTTAAAGATTTTTAGAGATCAAAAAGAGAATTCAATAATGGTAAATCTTAAATAGCAAAGGCTGTTTTTATGCAAATGGACTAAGGTTTTATTGATGAAAATCATTTAGGTTAAAGGCTACCATCTTGATGCTGTTGCTGCACTGATTTAGGAGAATGGGAAGATTTAGGGTAGTTGACGAATGGAGTTTTTACAAAGTTGAGGTTGTCTCAAATTAGTGTGTTTTGTCAGGCTAAGCCCTTCGTTGGGCTCAGTATAAACTCAGTCGAAGCCTCTCTGGTGCTATACAAGGTATATTTCGACTATGTGACAATTTCTATTTATGAGACAACCCCAAACTTTAGATTGACTATATGTTAAAAATCACCTAACTCATCAACATTAAAATTCAACATTATTTAATTCCCGCTTCTTTTCTTTGTGCTTCGAATAGAGATTTAGGAGTCAGCCCATTTTTATTATTGCCTTCCCATTCACCTTCAGGTTTGCCATCTAATCTTCCTCTCAATTTGTTACCAATAACGCCAATAGCGTAATTTTTACCAGAAACCCAAGGGTTTTGTACAGCAGCACCTTTTACTTTACAGTTCCATAAAACTTGTGTAACACCAGCCCAGCCATGACCGCTACCCCAATTTCCTCTATCTTGAACATTGATTTCCCCATCAGTTGTAATATTGTCATATAAAGTACCAACAGCCCAACGGTGGTGAGGTCCAATGTCTGCATAGGTTTTTGTGGATGAGGAATTATAGAAAACGTTAGGTCCTAAAACTTTTGCACCTGTTACATAATCATGTCTACCTTCTGTCGTTATCAGATTCATAAAAAGATTTTGTTGGCCGTCGTTATTAAAAGAGTATCTACGTCCTCCAGTTATAACCGAAATAGCGTCAAAACATTTGGAGTCCATAACAGTAATGTTTTTTGCTCCCTGGCTCAAACTAACACAAGAATTTCCAAAATGTCTGGAAGTTAGATTTCTAGCCCACCCGTTTTCTATATGGTTAAAACCTACAGCAACCCATCCATGGTCTTCATCTGTATCACTTGTATAGTCAGAATCGAATAAAATGTTTTCGATACCAACTTCTGTAATACGACCATTGTATGTGTACTTGAAAATTTCTCCACCACCATATTTACTGTCTAGAGCCATCATAACCGGGTTGTCAATAAAAATCGTATTTCCTTTTATTTGAGTAATCTCTCTCTCAAAAGACAGGTTATATTCCTCAGCCTGCCATTGCTTGGTTCCTTCTCTGGCTACAATTTTATCCATTTGAAGATCTTCTATCCATTTCTTTGTGCCTGGTCTAAATAGTATAATTTTATCTCCCACTTTATATCCGGAGACATTGTTAACTTCAAAAGATTTAGAACCAGTGCTTACATAGTTATTGGTGATTTTCGTTCTTGTTCCAGCTACTTCAGTAACCTTACCTTTGCCAGAAATCTTTACCAAAGTTCTTTGTCCTTTTCCAGCAGCTACTAAAACGGTACCATTATCATGATCACCTTCGCCACGTAATATAATTCCGTCGGTGTTTATATTCAGTGATCCGGAAATATTATATCTCCCTTTTTTTATTAGAATAGCTCCTCTAAAACCAGTTTTATCCTTAGGTAAAGCAGAAACTTCATCAATGGCTTTTTGTAGTACTGCAGTCGCGTCACCAGCAACCGGAGAAATACTTTTTACAATTTTAACAGTTGGAATTTGTTTGGAACCATGGTAATATCCTACTTTGCTAAAATCAGGAATAATGTCTCCATTCGCATCTGGATGATAAGTCAGTTTTCCGGTTTGGTCTATACTCACAAATTTGGATTGCCATTCTTTAGTTTGCGAAAAACCGACGGACGGCGCTAAAGCGATATAAAGTAAAATAGTTGAAATAGGTTTTTTGATATTCATAATTAAGGTTTAATTCTAGTCAGCAATAAACAAAAAAAAAAGTTTAGACTATTAAGCTAAATTGGCAAAAAGATAAAGTTAAGAGAAATTGTCAATAGGATTTAAAAAATGGCCAATATCATTCAATGTATTGTGAATGAGAGGATATATATTGCGAAAAAAATTAAGAAATGAAGAAGTTTTTAACAATATGTGCCGCATTGTTTGTCTTATACAATAATGTTTCTGGGCAGGAAATGGATGAAATGTGGGATAACAGATCTAACAATAAAGCAAATAAAAATGTACAATGGTTCAAAGATGCCAAATTTGGCATGTTTATTCATTGGGGACTATATTCGAAATTAGCTGGCGAGTGGAATGGAAAGCGTTATTATGGAAGTGGCGAATGGATTATGAATCAGGCTAAAATCCCGGTAGCCGAATATGAAAAAGTAGCTAAAAGCTTTAATCCCATAAAATTCGATGCGGAAGAATGGGCGCAGATAGCAGAAGATGCAGGAATGAAATATATGGTCGTTACCGCTAAGCATCATGAAGGGTTTTCAATGTTTGATTCAAAATATACAAATTTTGATATCGTTGATGCAACCCCTTACAAGAAAGATCCTATGAAATCGCTGGCTAAATCGGTAGCCAAGAGAAATATCCATTTTGGTTTTTATTATTCTCAATTTCAGGATTGGTACGAACCTAACGGAGGCAGAAATACCTGGGATTTTAAGGAAGCAGAAAAGGATTACCAGAAATATTATAAAGAAAAAGCTATTCCTCAGCTAAAAGAATTGATGACCAATTATGGGAAATTAGGGACGATTTGGTTTGATACTCCGGGAGGATTAACTAAACAGGAAACCGAAGACTTTGTAAATAGTTTAAGAAAATATCAGCCCGAATGTCTGTTTAGCAGTAGGGTAGGACATGGTTTAGGAGATTACAGAGATTTTGGAGATTCGGAACTTCCTCCTTTTACAATTAATGGCCCATGGGAGTCTATTTACACCCATAATGATTCATGGGGATATATAAAACATGATTTGAACTTCAAAACACCTAAAGAGATTATCTATTTACTGGCAAATGCGGCGGCCCGGGGAGGTAACTTGATGTTGAACGTAGGGCCGGATGGAGAAGGTAGTTTCCCAGCTTATTCCATTCAATATCTAAGAGAAGTTGGTAATTGGCTAAAAATAAACGGAGAGAGTATTTATGCTTCTACGGCTGGGCTTTTGGGGCAACAACCTTGGGGAGTAAGTACATCTAAACCCGGTAAACAGTATTTGCATATTTTAAATAGACCAGTAGATGGAGAAGTGCTGATTCCGGATTTTGACGTGACAATAAAAAAAGTCTATTTATTAGACGGGGGAAAAGAACTTGATTTTGAAAAGAGAGGAAAAGATATAATATTGAATTTACCACTTGGAGAGATGAAAAAATCTTTAAATGAGGTGGTTGTCCTGGAATATTCTGGTCAGGTTAAAGCATCGCAAACTTATAATGTAGTTTCAGACAATTTTCAGGAAATAGAGATACCTGCATACTTTGCTAAAGTAAAAGGGAATGCCAATTTAAAGAGCTTAACCTATAGTCACTACTATGGAGATTGGAAGCACACGAATTGTGTAGTGGATGCTAAAAATTCCGGTGACGAAATTAGCTTTGATATTCGGGTCACAAAACCAGGAACCTATAAAATAAAACTTGAATATAATTGCGGAACAGAGTCTGCTTTACAGGAAGGTGTTTTAACCTTAAATAATACCGACTTTTTGTTTAGGACATTGAAAACGGGAGAGTTTGACAGAAGAGCACCACTTCCTTTAATACAGCATAGCGTTGCAACTACTACATTTGACAAAGAGGGATTATATAAACTTAATATCCGACCTTTAAAAGATGGAAAAGAACTTTTTAAACTTAAGTCTTTGATTTTCGAAGCTGTTAGATAGTAGTTTGTCGTTTGTCGTTTGTCGTCTTCCGTTTGTCGAACAACGAGTAACGACAAACGAACAACGATGAACGAATAATAAATTAATGCCTATCTACTAATGACTAATGAACTATTAGCCATTGGCTTTCTTTTCCTTTTTTGAGTAAATTGCTCCGATAATTGGAGGGAGCGTACTCAAGAATGTAATAAATAAGATAGCCCAACTGAAATTATCCTTAACTGCTGGGATATTACCAAAAAGGTAACCTAGGGTTAGAAAGCTGACGATCCAGGCAAATGCACCGATAACATTGAAAAGAGTATATCTGCCAAAAGGCATCTTAATTACTCCCGAAACAAAAGGTACAAACGTTCTTAAGATGGCAAAAAATCTACTGAAAATAACAGCCTTCCCTCCATGTTTGTTAAAGAAATCCTGGGTGCTTTGATAATAGCTTAACTTCAGTATTTTATTCTGAGGTTTAAACACTTTGGGGCCAAGATATTTGCCTAAGTGGTAGTTGACCGTATTACCTAATATTCCCGCAAGAATAAGTATAAAGGCTAATAAAAAGATGTTCAGGCCAGTATCACCTCCTGCAATTAAAGCACCAGCAGCAAATAGTAGGGGGTCTCCTGGAAGAAATGGGGTAACCACAAAACCGGTTTCAGCAAAAATGATGATAAATAATATCAGATAAGTCCAGAACTTATAATTTTTAATAATGTCATTTAAATACTGATCTACGTTAAGAAGTATGTCAATAATATTCGTAATGAAATCCACAGTTTCTAGCTTTAAAATTTTTTGTAAACGAAAATACGGTAAGTCTTTAAAAAGAAAAGAGGGGAATTGCTTTAGAAATGTAATAATTTACGTACAAGCCAAAAAAATAGCTCCTGAAGCTCAACATAATGTCTCGTTCAGAAGCTATTAATTATTTAGTTATTCATCATATGAATAAAAGAAGATAGTTTTTTCTTAAGCTCTCTTCTGTCTACAATGAAATCAAGGAAACCATGCTCTAAAACAAATTCTGATGTTTGAAAGCCTTTTGGGAGATCCTTTTTAATTGTTTCTTTAATTACACGAGGTCCGGCAAAGCCAATTAAAGCTCCGGGTTCTGCAATATTAACATCGCCCAGCATAGCGTAAGAAGCAGTAACCCCACCTGTAGTTGGGTCCGTTAATAACGAGATATAAGGAATTTTAGCTTTCGCTAACAAGGCCAGCTTTGCCGATGTTTTAGCCATCTGCATCAAAGAAAATGCAGCCTCCATCATTCTTGCCCCTCCAGATTTAGAAATCATGAGGAAAGGGATTTTGTGTTCGATGCAATAATCTACGGAGCGGGCTATTTTTTCACCTACAACTGAACCCATAGAACCACCAATAAAATTGAAGTCCATACAAGCTACCACCAAATCCTGCTGATCTATTTGTCCATGAGCCGCTCTGATAGCGTCCTTTAAACCTGTCTTTTTAGTACTCTCTACAATTCTGTCTTTATAAGACTTTGTATCAACAAAAGATAAAGGGTCTCCCGAAGTAAGATTAGGGAATAATTCTACAAATGCATTATTGTCAAACAATATTTCGAAATATTCTTTAGAACCTATTCTTAAATGGTAGTTGCAGTACATACAAACATGTTTGTTCTCTGCTTGTTCAGTGTAATGTAAGGCTTTCTTACAATTAGGACACTTATTCCAAACTCCGTCCGGAGCTTCCTTTTTTTCGTTTGTTGAGGTAGATATTCCTTTTGTATTTCTTTTAAACCAAGCCATTCTCAAAAAAAGTGTGACTGCAAATAAACGAAAAAATGGTGAATTGTAAATGAGTTACTTTTTCTTATCGCATTTTAGTCTAATATTTCTACTTGAAAGACCCTATTAAAATAAATTTTCATAACTTCGATGGTAAGAAAAATGTTATAAAATGAGTTTAAAAGATTTTAAAGGTGTAATTACCGGAGACCAAGTTCAAGAGCTATTTGAGATTGCCAAGCAACATCAATTTGCATTGCCTGCTGTAAATGTTATCGGGACCAATTCTGTAAATGCAGTATTAGAAACGGCAAAAGCAGTGAACTCTCCAGTGATTGTACAATTATCTAACGGGGGAGCCCAATTCTATGCAGGTAAGTCTTTGGATAATAGCAAACTTCAGGCTTGTATATTAGGAGGTGTTTCTGCAGCACAACACGTTCATCTATTAGCAGAGCACTATGGTGTAGCTGTTATTTTACATACCGATCATTGTGCTAAGAAATTATTACCCTGGTTAGATGGACTTTTAGAAGCAGGAGAGAAGTTTTATGCGCAACACGGCAAACCTTTGTTTTCTTCCCATATGATTGATCTTTCAGAAGAACCAATTGAAGAAAATATCGAAATATGCAAAACTTACCTGGCTCGCATGAGTAAGATAGGGATGACTTTGGAAATTGAGTTAGGTGTAACCGGAGGAGAGGAAGACGGAGTAGACAATTCTGATGTTGATTCTTCAAAATTGTATACTCAACCAGAAGAGGTGGCTTACGCTTATGAAGAATTAAGTAAAATAAGTGATAAATTTACTATTGCAGCTGCTTTTGGTAATGTTCATGGTGTTTATAAACCAGGGAACGTGAAGTTACAGCCAGTGATTCTACATAATTCTCAGGAATATGTTAAACAGAAATTCAATCTGACAGCAGAGAAGCCAATTAATTTTGTATTCCACGGTGGATCAGGGTCTTCTCAGGAAGAAATCAGAGAAGCGCTTTCTTACGGAGCGATCAAAATGAACATTGATACAGATATGCAATGGGCATTTTGGGAAGGCGTGCTAAATTATTACAAAAAGAATGAAGGTTATTTACAAGGACAGATTGGAAATCCGGAGGGTGATGACTCGCCTAACAAAAAATATTATGACCCTAGAGTTTGGTTAAGAAAAGGCGAAGACAGTTTTGTAGAGCGTTTAAAAATAGCGTTTGCAGATCTTAACTGTGTTGACGTAAACTCAAAACTCTAGAAGTATTACAGTTTTGGACAAAAAAGCATTCCTAATAAGGGATGCTTTTTTTATTTGCTAAGAATTTATATTTTTTTGTAAAGATTTGATATTCTTTTTCCCACAGAGATTTATAAATTTATATCCAATAGCGCATAAATCAATTATATAACATGATTAAACGTAGAGATTTTATCAAATCAGGCTCCCTGGCGGGAGTATTGGCATTAAGTATACCGGAAATTGTTCAGGCTGCTGTTACAAAGCCGGGGAATGCAAAGGCAATCAAGATCAGTCAGGATATGACTGTTCTTTTTCAAGGTGATTCAATCACAGATGCAGGCAGAAAAAAGGATACTAACGAATTTAACACACCTGCCAATTTGGGTACTGGTTATGTGAATCAGGCCGCTGCAGAACTCTTATTAAATTATGCCACTAAAAATCTGAAAATCTACAATAAAGGAATTAGCGGGAATAAAGTTTATCAGTTAGCCGAAAGATGGGATAATGATTGTTTAAGTATTAAGCCTGATATTTTGAGTATTCTTATCGGTGTAAACGATTATTGGCATAAACATAATGGTAAATACGACGGAACAATAGAAACTTACAGAAACGATTTAAAAGCTCTTTTAAAACGTACAGTAGATGCTTTACCAAATGTGAAGCTGGTAATCGGCGAACCATTTGCGGTAAAAGGAATTAAGGCTGTAGATGAGAGTTGGTACCCCCAGTTTAACGAATACAGAGCTGTTGCAAAAGCATTGGCCGAGGAATTCAATGCGGTATTTATTCCTTATCAAAAAGTATTCGATGAGGCTCAGAAACAAGCCCCTGGAGTTTACTGGACTCATGATGGAGTACACCCTTCTTTGGCAGGAGCTAAATTAATGGCAGAAGCTTGGTTAAAGGCTGTTCAATAAAGAGTGATCATAAAAAAAATCCCTGTCATTTATTGTAATGACAGGGATTTTTTATAAGCTTCATATATTGTTAAAATGCTTCCGCTTCTTCTTTCATCGTTTGGCGATTGAATCTGCGGATAATTAATCTCGTTCCTCTGTCCTGAGAGAAATAGTTTACAATCCAGTTCATCAATGTTACCAGTTTATTACGGAAACCGGCCAGGAACAATAAATGGATAAACATCCAGGTTAACCAGGCGAAAAATCCCTGGAATTTCCAGAATTTCAAATCAACTACCGCTTTATTACGTCCTACCGTAGCCATAGATCCTTTATCAAAATAATCAAAAGGTTTTACTTCCTCATTATTGATTAGTCTGATTAAATTGTCGCCTAATTGTTGCCCCTGTTGGATGGCTACCTGAGCAACACCAGGATGTCCATTAGGGAATTTTTCAACCTCCATGTAGGACACATCGCCAATGGCGAAAATATTATTGTATCCTTCAATCAGGTTATATGTAGTTGTTTTAATTCTTCCCCCGCGAACAATCTGTGCTTTGTCGATACCCGGAATAACAGCGCCTTTAACCCCAGCACTCCAAACTACATTGTTAGTACGGATTGTTTTACCGTCTTTAAAAGAGATTACTTTTCCGTCATACTGATCAACCATGGTATTGGTTAACACATCAACGCCCATTTCTTCTAAGAATGACTGCGCTTTTCTTGATGCTTGTTCAGAGAATGGAGGTAACACACGGTTAGCACCTTCAACCAGATAAATTTTCATTTTAGAAAAATCCAGTTCACTATAATCTGATGGCAAAACGTGTTTTTTCAATTCAGCCAAAGCACCCGCTGTTTCCACACCAGTAGGTCCCGCACCAACAATAACGAAGTTTAACAAGGCTTCTTTCACCTGCTCGTCCGTTTCCATAACTGCTTCTTCAAAATTCTGCAGAATCATAGAACGCAGATTTAAAGCCTCTGGAACCGTCTTCATCGGCATAGAATAATGCTCGATTTCTTTTTGCCCAAAGAAGTTGGTTTCCGATCCGGTAGCCAATACCAAATAATCATATTCAAAATCACCAATCGAAGTAGAAATCGTGTTGCTTTCGCTGTTTATCTGCGTAACGTTTGCAACCCTAAATTTGAAATTCTTTTGGTGTTGGAAAATCTTCCTTAAAGGGAAAGCAATAGAGTCTGCTTCTAAAGCACCAGTCGCAACTTGGTATAATAGAGGTTGGAAGGTGTGGTAGTTGTGTCTGTCAATCATTAAGACTTCAACTTCCTTATCTTTTAGCCTTTTAGCTAATTGTATTCCTCCAAATCCTCCACCAATAATAATGACTCTTGGAAATTTTGAATTGTTACTTTTCATTATTAAAATTAAATTGATGCTTCTCTTTACATTCCAATTTTTTTTGTATATTAGGTATGGGAAACCTATCTTACATATGAAAAACTGAATCAGAAGTTCTGTTTCAAATAGAAATCTTTACCTGTAGGGGGTGAAGCATGATTGTATTTCCGCTAATTTTTAAACCGCAAATATCGGTAATTAATTGAGTTTTTCCAATTTGTTTGTTATTTCTTTTACGATAATTATATCTTTCCTAGGTTTTTTTTAAGACGCTATCTTCGGTTTTATTTATTGTTTGAATTTTTCGTAATTACAGGTGGGCTACTGAGAAATGAGGTGTTGCGTATTTCGTTGTTTTTCAGATTAATATAAAAAGCGAAGGCTGTGTCGTTTAAAACACAGC